>NZ_CP071659.1:0-110930 GCF_051132095.1 Pseudomonas sp. R1-18 | reverse complement strand
CCCACCACGATGGTCGCGACTTCCAGCACGCTGTAGTAATGGGCCAGCCAGTAAGGCCAATAAAGCGAAGTCATCGAAGGTTCCCGTTACTGGCGGTTGCGGCGGGCGTTGCGGCCGGCCAGCAGAAGCAGAAGAAACACGATGACGCCGGCGGGGATCAGCCACAGCCACGACGGGGTGCGCCAGGCGTCCAGGCCCTTGGGCTCTTCGCTGTCGATCATCAGGCTGCCGGTCGGGTCCTTGGCGTCGAAGGTGGTCAGTGCGCCTTCATTGCCCAGAATGCTCACGTTGCCGCGCTCAAGCAGCAGCGGCTGGCTGAACACCGGTGGCTGACCGCCCAGCGTGCGATACACCACGCCGTGCTGACTGCCGGACTCGATCATCTGCAGCGAAGCCATGTGGTTCAGGCTCTTGAGATCCAGCAGCGACTGGTCCTTGTGATGAATCAACAGATGGCCGTCGTTGCTGACCCGCACGGATTCGGCGCTGTCCTTGACCGGCAGTTCGAAGGCCAGAAAGGACTGCTCGGGCGTGACCGCGGCATTGGCATCGGCGCTGACCGTCAGCTTGGCGCGCAACGGCGATACACCGCTGGCGCTGGCGACACGGATCACCTGCGGCAGGCTGGCGGCCGGGTGTTCCAGGTAGCTCTGCGGGACCAACACCTGAGTGCTCACCGCGTAGCGCGCGGCCATGCCGGAGAAGTCGTCGCCGACAGCCACCTTGTCCAGCGTGATGTGGCTGGTAGGCAGGACCGAAACCGGGAAAGGTTGCGGGGTTTCCAGGCATTCGTTGCTCACTGGCTGACGCTGGAACGACACGCGCAGGGTGTTCTGCGCGGCCAGAGCGTAGCGCGGGATGCGCGCTTCGATACGCTCCTTCTTGCCATCGGCATTGAGCTGCGTGGCGCCGATCAGGTAATCGTTGAAAAACACCGTGGCCACCGGCAGGGTGCTGGACGCGCCGGGCGCCGCGGCGACGTCGATCACCGCACTGACCGGCACTCGACCGTCGTAGGCGAGGCTGCCCAGCGGGAACGACGTGCTCCAGTCGCTTTTTGCCAGGACGTCGAGATTGCCAGGCTTGCCGCCCAGGCGAGACAAGGCGATTCGCCCGTCCTCGCTCAACGGCATGTTGGCTTCTTCACCCAAGGTCAGCTGACGCTCGCGCGCCAGGGTATTCCACGCCGAACCGAACAGGCCGATGGCCTTGCCGACCGCGTCGTGATTGACCACCAGCAGCGGGTGCGCGCCAAGCAGGGTCAGGCGCACGTTCTCGGCAGCGTTGCCATCGAGTGCCGCGTTGATACGGCTTTCACGCCATTGGCCCAGGGCTGTGGCCGCCTGCGCATCCAACTGCTGAACCTGGTTCTGCAAGGCGTCGAGCGACTCGTTGATCGCCTTGACCAGTTCAGGATCGCGGATCGCCAGATCGGCATTGAATGCCGGAATCTGGCCCAGTACCAGCAACGCGCCGATTTCGGCCGGGTCGCTCAAGGTGTGCGAACCCTGGCCATCCAGACGGGCAAAGGCCGGAATCTGCTTGAGTTCGGCGGGAATGCGCAGGCCGCTCAGATCGACGCTGGTCTGCAGCGAAGGGAAGGGCAGGATCCGCGCCTGCTTGCCGATGCGCTCCAGCGCCACGCCCAGACGCCAGGCGGCGTCGTAACTGGCGCTGGACAGCGCGCCGGGCGCGACCAGAATGCCTGGTTTGCCCGGCAGGGCATTCCACGCTGCGCCCACGTTATGCAGATCGCGGGCGTCGTAGCTGTAGCTCAGGCGGGTGCGCGGGTCGATACGCAGAACATTGCCGATCGCGCGCTGCTCTTCGCAAAGTACCCGAGGCACCACCGAAGACCAGGCCACGCCCAGCCGCAGCGAGCCGCTGCTGCGCGCTGCCTTGTCGACGCCGACTTCGACATTGGCGTTGCCTTGAGGCTCATTGAGCCCCAGAGCACGGACCGGATAACCATCGAGCGACAGCAGCAGGGTATTGCGACCGGCTTCGGCGTTCAGATAGCTGGCGTCGAAATTCAAGGTCGCGTCTGTCAGCGGGACGTCTGCCGGAACCGGCAGGTACAGCTCGCGGCGCGCATCGCTGGCGTCGAGGACGATCGAGCGATCGATGCCCAGATCCTCAAGCGCGACCACGCGCTGCTGGCGGGTATCGGCATTGAGCCGGCTGATCGCCTGGCTCAACGGGGTTTCGGCGAACGCGCTCAGGGGCATCAGGCTCGACAGGCTCAGTACGCAGGCAAGGGCTCTCAGCGCGGCCGTGTTTACGGTAACGGAAGACGTCATTTCAGGTAATTCTCGGTCAATACGGATGTCTGGGTGATGAAGCGTTCGGCGCCGATCCATGCGATGGCGCACAGGTGTCGGTCAATGCAGTCGGGTCGCTCTCGGCACGGCATGCAGCTCGCTGCGTGTATGCGCAAGATCAACGACGAACTCATCTACCTCGCGACCCATCAGGGCATCGACGATGCGTTCGCAGGCACGGCCGTCGCCATAAGGGTTGGCTGCCTTCGACGCGCGGCGCCACAGATACTCGTCGTCGAACAGGGCGCATACGCCTTGCACGATGCCGTTGGGATCGGTGCCGACCAGGCGCACGGTGCCGGCGGCCACCGCCTCGGGACGCTCGGTGACCTCACGCATCACTAGCACCGGCTTGCCCAGCGAAGGGGCTTCTTCCTGCACGCCGCCCGAATCGGTCAGGACCACGTGAGCCAGCTGCATCAGGCGCACGAACGACAGGTAGTCCAGCGGCTCGATCAGATGGACATTGGGCAGATCGCCCAGCAGGCGGGTGACGGGTTCCTTGACGTTGGGGTTCAGATGCACGGGATAGACGATCTGCAGGTCTTCACGGTGCGCCAGCAGACGCAGCGCCTTGCAGATATTGAGGAAACCATCGCCGAAGTTCTCACGGCGGTGACCGGTCACCAGCAATACCTTGCGTCCCGGCAACAGAAAACTGAACTGCCGGTCCAGCGCGTGGCGCAGGCGGGCATTGTGCTCGATGCGTTGCGCGGTCATCTGCAAGGCATCGATCACCGTATTGCCGGTCACGAACGAGGTGCCCTGAAGGCGTTCGGCCAGAACATTGCGCCGCGATCCTTCCGTAGGCGCGAACAGTTGATCGGCGATCAGGTCGATGCTGCGGCGGTTCATTTCTTCCGGCCATGGCTGGTAGATATCGCCGGTGCGCAGCCCTGCTTCCACGTGGCCCACCGGGATACGCCGGTGAAACGCCGACATGGCCGCGACCATCGCCGAGGTGGTATCGCCATGGACCAGCACCCGGTCGGGCTGCATCTGCTCAAGGATCGGGTCGATGGCCGAGTACAGGGCGGCCGTCAGCGTATTGAGCGTCTGCCCCGGCGTCATGACATTCAGCGTGTAATCGGCCTTGAGTTCAAACAGGTCCAGCACCTGCTGCAGCATGCTCTGATGCTGGCCGGTCACGCAGATCCGCGAGTCGATACCTGGCTCCGCCGCCAGCGCCTTGACCAGCGGTGCCATCTTGATCCCTTCCGGGCGCGTGCCGAAAATCGAAAGCACTTTGAGCCGGGGGCGAACTTGAGCCATTGATCTCTCCCGCGCATTTACATGCGCCGCAGCAGCGTCCCTCAAGTCAATAAAGACTCAAGTCACTGATAAATTGATAGTGGGTCAGGCTTATACAGCTGGGGTATTAACCGGATGCTCTGAACCATGGCGACACAGAAAACAGGTATCTGGCACCCGAGCGGAGGGGATTATTAGCAAAGGAAAAACGATCGTGCAAAGTTATTTTGCTATATTTTCAGGTGTATAAATTTGTTGAAACTTTCAAATACGAGGGCGGTCAATGACTGGTTATCGCCCTTTATTGTCGCCATAACGGGATAGATATTGAGGTTAATTTATTTGCTTGGTATTCAACGGCTTATGGATTTAACGAAAAACATTTTGAACTTTTCCGACAGCCAGGTTTCTGTTCTTCCTTGGCCTTTCTGTCGGCATTGGATACTGCGCTAAAATCCATGTTTTTTTGGCGTCAGTTTTTCTTCCCTATAGAGAAGTGTTCACACTCTATAAGTGTCGTCCATAACTTTCAGAATATTGTCGGACAATAATTCGCGTTTTTTATTGCGCTCGTTCATTGATGATTCTGAGTCGGTCATCCGCAGCAACCGGGTGACCGAATAGATAACCCTGAAAATGCGAACAGCCTTCGGCGGTCAATTGTTCCTGCTGTTCTTTTGTCTCGACACCTTCGGCGGTGGTTTTGATCAACAGGCTGTTGCTCATGCCGGTAATGGCTTTGATGATCGACAACGCCTCGCGGCTTTCGCCCATGTCGCGCACGAAGGACTTGTCGATCTTGATCCGGTCGAAAGGGAACGAGCGCAGATAGCCCAGCGATGAATAGCCGGTGCCGAAATCATCGAGGGATATGCCGACGCCCAGCTCCTTCAGGGCCCGCAGCGTGCGGATATTGTCCTCGCTGTTGTCGAGCAGCACCGACTCGGTGATTTCCAGCTCCAGGCGGTGCGGCGCAAGCCCGGAGTCTTCGAGCGCCAGACGCACCGTATCGACCAGTCCGCCTTTCTTGAACTGCACCGGTGACAGGTTGACCGCCACGGATTGATCGGTCAGCCAGGTGGCCGCTTCCTGACAGGCCAGGTTGATCGCCCGGCTGCCGACTTCGTGGATAAGCCCGGTGTCTTCGGCAATGGGGATGAAGTCCATCGGCATGATCGTGCCCTTGCCGGGGTGTTCCCAGCGCATCAGGGCTTCGTATCCGGAGATCTGCTGGTTTGCGGTTTCGATGATCGGCTGGTAATGCAGCTGGAGCTGGCCCAGGTGCAGGGCTGTGCGCAGATCGGTCTCGATGATGCGCCGCTTGCGGGCCGCCTCGTTCAATTCGTAGCGGAAGCATTCATACCGGTTGCGCCCGTTGCGCTTCGCTTCGTAGAGGGCCATGTCGGCATAGCTCAGCAGATGCTCTGCGGTGTCGTGGTCATGCGGGGCTATCGCAATACCGATGCTGACGCCGACGGAAAAACTGTGGCCCTCAAGCATGAACGGCCTGGTAATCGCATCGATCAGGCGTTGCGCGGTGGACAACGCGCCTTCAGGTCTTTCCAGACCTGGCAGGATGATCGCGAATTCGTCGCCACCCAGGCGGGCGAGGGTGTCCTCGTCCCGTAACTGACGGCGCAGGCGCTTGCCCAGCGCGCGCAGCAGTTTGTCGCCGAATGCGTGGCCCAGCGCGTCATTGATGTTTTTGAAGTTATCCAGATCCAGGCACAGCGTGGCGGTCATTCGCCGCTGCTCGCGGTCCTGTTTCAGGGACTGGGTCAGTCGCTCGCGCAGCAGGACACGATTGGGCAGGCCGGTCAGGGTGTCGTGGTGAGCCATGTGATGGATCTGCGCATGCGCCGCCAGCTCCTCGGTAACGTCTTCGGCCACGAACAGCACGTAACTGGGCTGGCTGTCGGTGCTCTGGCTGAGCAGCGCACGACTGCGCAGCGTGCGCATGCCGATGGCCGTATCGACCAGCGTCTCGGCGACCCTTACCCCGGAACCGGCAGTGACGCTTGTCAGTTGCTGCTCCAGATAATCTGCCGTGGCTGCGGGCAGACATTCAGTCAGCGTATGGCCGACCATGCTTGCCTGCTGTCCACCGAAGAGACGTTCAGCCTGCTGGTTGGCGAGCAGAATCTGCTCCGAGGCAACGTCCTGGACGACGACGCTGGCCGGGATATTGGCGATGACCGAATCGAGAAAGCCCGACAGCGAAGCCATCTCCTGGCTGTATTGCTCGGCCAGCTCCTTGGCACTGACCAGTTTGAGTTCGTACTGGCGGCGCTCGGTGATGTCGCGGGTGACCTTGGCGAAACCCAGCAGCTGACCGTCATGCTCGTCGTAGATGGCATCGATCACCACCTTGGTCCAGAACAGCGATCCGTCCTTGCGCAGCCGTTGCCCTTCGGCCTGAAAACGTCCATCGCGTCGCGCGGTTTCCAGGCCCTTGTCCGGCAGCCCCGCGGCGCGGTCCCGAGCCGTGTAGAACATCGAAAAGTGCTGCCCGACGATTTCACCGGCCGTATAGCCCTTGACGCGTTCGGCGCCCGCGTTCCAATTCACGACATGACCCTGCGGGTCCAGCATGTAGATGGCGTAGTCGGTTACACGCTGTACCAGCAGCCGGTACATCAGATCGGAATTTTCAGTCAGGGACATGGCGGAGCTAACCTGGAAAGGGGCCTATATGACCGAGAAGTCCGTTTTAGAGCGGCTTCCCGTCATCGAGTATCGGCTCGATGATAGCATAATGACATGTATTGACTGGTTTGGTTCTGCGAGGCGTCAGCCGTCCATAAGTGGTAACGGTTTACCGTTTATCCATGTGGGCGCTTGGGCCACAATGGCGCTTTTTCCCTCAAGCCTGCTTTGGCTGTAAAAGGATTCGCGCCAATGATGTTCACTTTCACAACCTGGTCTCGAAGCCTTGCTTTGGCCTTGCCACTGGCCATGCTGCTCACCGCGTGCGACGTTTCGGACAAACCGGCGACGCCGCCGACACCGCCGCACACCACCTACACCCAGGCCGGTTGGGACGCGCTGCCCGCAGTGTCCGACAGCGACATGCAAGCCGGTTTCGCTGCATGGCGCAGCGCCTGCGTGCGCCTCAAAGCCGATGCAGTCTGGGGCGCGACCTGCGCGGCCGCCGCCAGTCTGGCGCCGGTCCCGAGCGCGGCGGATATCCGCACATTCCTGCACGGCCAGTTGCAGGTTTACAGCCTGCGCGCCGATGGCGGCAGCGCCGACGGGTTGATCACCGGTTATTACGAGCCGGTCTACCCCGGCAGCCTGACGCGCACTGCCACGGCCAATGTGCCGGTATATGGGGTTCCCAACGACCTGATCGTGGTCAACCTGGACAGCGTTTACCCTGAGCTCAAAGGCAAACGCCTGCGCGGTCGTCTCGAAGGCCGCGTGCTCAAACCTTATGACGATGCCGCCACCATCAGTGCCCAGGGGCTTGATGCGCCGGTCATTGCCTGGCTGACCGACCCGATGGATCTGCAGTTCCTGCAGATTCAGGGTTCGGGGCGAGTCAGACTCAAGGATGATTCCCAGCTGCGTCTGGGTTATGCCGATCAGAACGGACGTCCGTACAAGGCCATCGGCCGCTGGCTGGTGGAGCAGGGCGAGTTGAAAAAAGAAGACGTCACCATGGGCACCATCGCGGCCTGGGCCAAGGCGCATCCGCAACGCGTTGGCGAACTGTTGGGCAGCAACCCGAGTTACGTGTTTTTCGCTCGTAATCCCGACAGCAACGAAGGCCCGCGCGGCTCGCTCAACGTACCTCTGACGGCGGGTTATAGCGTGGCGATCGACCGCAAGGTGATTCCGCTGGGCAGCCTGCTGTGGCTGTCGACCACTCGTCCCGACGGCAGCAGCGTGGTGCGTCCGGTGGCCGCGCAGGACACCGGCGGCGCCATTGCCGGTGAAGTGCGCGCCGATCTGTTCTGGGGCACCGGTGATGAAGCCGGCAAGCTGGCTGGCGATATGAAGCAGAAGGGCAATATCTGGCTGCTGTGGCCCAAGAACATGCCGCTGCCCCAAGTGACGCCCGAACAGGGCAAGTAACCGCGCGCTGTGTTTCATGTAGGAGCCGACGGTCTTTCATCATTCGCTGATGAGTGTGCGCAGTCGACGGATCGCCGTCCGAAGGACGACCGCGCGGCTGCTCCTACGCTATCTCGCAGGCGGCGCAAAACGCGACTTGTGCAGGCCGAGCGGAGGCGTTGCGCAGGGGGAAACGAGCCATGGATGGCGAGTTAGCGCCGTAGGGCCAGGGACGGCCCATCGGTGCGGCCCCCGGAGCGACGCCGGAGGGAGGGAACCCGAAGGGCCGAAACCAGGAGCAATGGTTTTTCCCCCCTTTTTGCCGCAACAAAAAGGGGGTCGCCGTAAAGGCGAAACCGGTGGTGGCAGCAACCTAGCATCAGGATATGCATGCTGATTGAGCCGCGTCATTACTGACTCGCGCGCCCGGCTTGAGATCGCTTTGCGCCTTTACGGCGCGTCACTTTGGTTTCGGCCAAAGTAACCAAAGCCACTGCTCCGGGTTGACCCCGCCTGCAGGCGGGGTTCCCTCTTTTAGCGCTCCACCGGGCCGCACCGATGGGCCGTCCCTGGCCCAGCGGCGCTGGCTCGGCGTCCTGCCTCGCTCCCCGGCTCCGCGACACCTCCACTCGGCCTGCACCAACGTCGCGGCTGGCGGTGTCTGCACTGGCGATGTCCACATTGACAGCTGTTCGGCTGGCGCGGGCCGGTTGGAGATCCGCTTGTCCGTGACCCAGTACGCCTGGATATATAGCTATATATCTTCATGCACAACATAAGATTTTACAGCGCCAGAAATACGTCTAAAGCGCGGTCTAGACCGCTCATCGGTAAAAATCAGGCAAAATTTATCAATTAATTGACACTAGCACTTTGATATTACACATTAGCCCACAATGAATTTTGTCGGGCTATAACCAGCCCCTTTCAAGGTGGTCTGGATGAGTCGTGCCGATGATGTTGCCAGTTTGTTTCAGCGTTTCGGTGCAAGCTCCGACGGTTACCTCGAAATAGAAAACAGTTTCGAGTACCGCGAGCCAGCGGTCGCCGCCGCGCAGCCTGTGATGGTCAAAACCCCCGCACCGGCCCCGACGCCCGCATCGCAAATGGTAGCGCCGCCGCAGCCGCAATTGCCTGTGCAGCCGGAGCCGGCAAGCGTATCCACCCCTCCTGTTTCCGGTCCGTTGGGCCACCTGCTGGCCGAAGTGGCCCTTGCGCGTCAGGCCGAAGCGGCGGCGCGCACCACCGAAGTCCTGGCGCAGGCGATGAGCAAGGAACCGCCTGCTCTGATCGAAGCGCAGGTCATCGCTGTGATTTCGGCCAAGGGAGGCGTGGGCAAGACCACGCTGAGCGCGGCGCTGGCCAGCACCCTCAGATTGCCGGGCGGCCGGACTGTCGCCATCGATCTGGACCCGCAGAATGCGCTGCGCCATCACTTGTCTGTCAGCCCGGACACCGCCGGCATGGGCAGCGCAAGCCTGACCGGCGAAAGCTGGAACTCGCTGCTGCTGCCCGGCTCCGCCGACACCTGCGTGCTGCCCTACGGCTCGCTTGAGCAGGACGAGCGCCGCACGCTGGAGCTGTTTCTGGAAAACGATCCCCGTTGGCTGGTGCGCCAGATTGCCCGCATGGGCTTGGGCAGCCGGGACGTCGTGGTTCTCGATGTGCCCTGCGGCGATGCGCGCATGCTGGAACAGGCATTGAGTGCGGCGACCCAGATCCTGGTGGTCGTCACCGCAGACGCAGCCTGCTACCTGACGCTCGACCGGCTCGAAGGCTTGTTGGCGCCGACCCTCTCCAGTGAGCAGCCACCGGCATGCGGTTTTGTGCTCAACCAGTTCGAAGCCTCGCGCGCGTTCAGCCGGGACATGGCCGAAGTCACGGCGCGTCGTCTTGGCGAGCGGCTGTTGGGCGTGATCCACAAGGACCATGCCCTTGGCGAAGCGCTGGCCTACGGTCATAACCCGCTGCAGGCGCCAGGTGCCGCTCAGGGTGTGCAAGATCTGCTGGCTCTCAGCGATGCGCTGATGGCCCGCCTCACGAATCAAGGCGCCCAAGAGTCCCAACTCCCATGACCAACCTGTCTCTCGACGTGTCCAACGCCCGGACACGCTCACCGCTGTGGCTGAACGCTTTGCAGAACAGCTTCGGTCGCTTGCCGGTGGCTGTACGCCGGGTCGTCAAAGGCAGCGCCGCCGTGGTCGGTCTGCTGCTGATGGCGCTGGTCATCAGTGTGCCGCTGGACCTTTACGCGCAGTGCGGTTTTGCCCTGGCGTGCTTTGCGGCCATGCTGGTGATTCGCAGGATTCCGGGACGCGTACCGGTGCTGGCGCTGGTGGCGTTGTCCTTGCTGGCTTCGCTGCGTTACATGTACTGGCGTCTGACCTCGACCCTGGACTTCGACAACTGGCTGGACAGTCTGTTGGGTTACGGCCTGGTCGTGGCCGAGTTCTATACCCTGGTCGTGATTGTACTGGGCTATGTGCAGACCGCCTGGCCGCTGCATCGCAAGCCGGTGATGATGCCCCGCGATACCAGCGCCTGGCCGACCGTGGACGTGTTCATCCCGTCGTACAACGAAGCCCTGAGCATCGTCAAACTGAGCATTTTCGCGGCCCAGGCCATCGACTGGCCGGCGGACAAACTGCGCGTCTACGTGCTCGATGACGGGCGTCGCGAAGACTTCCGCGAGTTCTGCGAGCAGATCGGCGTCGGCTACGTGACGCGCAACAACAATCGTCACGCCAAGGCCGGCAACCTGAACGAAGCGCTCAAGGTCACCGACGGCGAATACATCGCTATGTTCGACGCTGACCACGTGCCGACCCGTTCTTTCCTGCAAGTGGCCATGGGCTGGTTCCTCAAGGACCCGAAGCTGGCGATGCTGCAGACGCCGCACTTCTTCTTTTCCCCCGACCCGTTCGAAAAGAACCTTGATACGTTCCGTTCGGTGCCCAACGAAGGCGAGCTGTTCTACGGCCTGCTGCAGGACGGCAACGACTTGTGGAACGCGACGTTTTTCTGCGGTTCATGCGCGGTGCTGCGTCGTTCCTCGCTGCTGGAGATCGGCGGCGTTGCAACGGAAACCGTGACCGAAGACGCGCACACCGCGCTCAAACTGAACCGCGCCGGCTACAACACCGCGTACCTGGCGATTCCCCAGGCCGCGGGCCTGGCCACCGAAAGCCTGTCGCGCCATGTCGCCCAGCGGATCCGCTGGGCACGAGGCATGGCGCAGATCTTCCGCACCGACAACCCGTTGCTGGGCAAAGGTCTGTCTATCGGCCAGCGGCTCTGCTACGCCAACGCCATGCTGCACTTCTTCTACGGGCTGCCGCGCCTGGTGTTCCTCACCGCGCCGCTGGCCTACCTGCTGTTCGGCGCCGAGATCATGCACGCCTCGGCCCTGATGATTACCGCTTATGTGATCCCGCATATCCTGCATGCCAGCCTGACCAACTCGGCGATTCAGGGCCGGTTCCGGCATTCGTTCTGGAACGAAGTCTACGAAGCGGTACTGGCCTGGTACATCATGGGCCCGGTGCTGATGGCGATGATCAACCCCAAATTCGGCGGTTTCAACGTCACCGACAAGGGCGGCGTGATCGAGGAGAAATTCTTCGATTGGTCGCTGGCACGGCCTTACATCGTGTTGCTGACGCTGAACATCGTGGTCTTCGGGATCGGTGCCGTCAGCCTCTATGAGCTGGGCTGGAACAACGATGCGATCACCCTGACCATCCTGATCAACATGGCCTGGACGACCTACAACATCATCATCACCAGCGCCGCGATCGCGGTGGCCAGCGAGATCCGTCAGGTACGCGCCGAACCCAGGGTTCAGGCGCAGTTGCCGGTCCGCGTGACGCGCAGCGATGGCGTGCTGATCGACGGCACGACCCAGGACTTCTCGCAGACCGGCCTGGGTCTGCTGATGCCGCTGGGCGCGGGCATCGAGGCGGGCGACAGCATTGTGATTTCGCTGTACCGCGGTGCTCAGGTCTGTGATTTTCCGGCTCGGGTGATGTTCAGCCGCGACGGCTATCTGGGCACCCGTTTCGAAGGCCTGTCCCTGCGTCAGCAGAGCGAGCTGGTACGTCTGACCTTCGCCCGCGCCGATAACTGGGCCTCCAGCTGGGGCCAGCGCCGGCCGGATACGCCGTTGATCGCACTGCGCGAGGTGTGCCGGATCGGCCTGCGCGGGATCCTCGAACTGCTCAGGGCCACCCGCAAGGATTTCATCCGGTTACTGCCCTGGCGCACCCGGCCCACACCCCCTTCCGCAAACTGATGGATAAGTAGTAATGACTAAACGGTATTTTCTCGGCGCCGAGCGGTTTGCCGTTCGGCGTTCATGGGCTGTGCTGGCCTGTGCGCTGTCGATGTTCGCCGGCGCAGGCGCTGCGACAGCCGCTGAAGCGGTGGGTGCAAACGACAGTTACAGCGTGACGCTCCAGCAGTTGGGTCGCAATTATCCGATGAACCTGCGTGGGGTCGAGGCTACCGACAGCGTCAATTTCAACGTGCGGGCCGATCAGGTAGTGACCGGCGCAAGCCTGACGCTCAGCTACAGCTACTCGCCGTCGTTGCTGGCCGAGCTGTCGCAGATCAACGTCATGATCAACGATGAAGTCGCAGCCACTCTGCCTCTGCCCAAAGAAGGCGCGGGCAAGCCGCAGACTCAGGTGATCGAGATTGCGCCGCAGATGATCACCGAGTTCAACCGGCTCAGTCTGCAGTTCATCGGCCACTACACGATGAGCTGTGAAGACCCCAAGCACTCCAGTCTCTGGGCCCGCATCAACAACGATACGCGTCTGGACCTGCGGGTCGCGCCGTTCGTGCTGCCCAACGACCTGGCCATTCTGCCGCTGCCATTCTTTGACCGTCGTGACGACCGCGACCTGAATCTGCCCGTGGTTCTGGGCACTTCGCCAGACAACGCCACGCTGGAAGCGGCCGGTGCGCTGGCTTCCTGGATCGGCGCGGCCAAGACCCGCTCGCGCACGGCCTCGTTCCCGGCGCACTTCAACGATCTGCCGGCGCGTGGCAATGCGCTGGTGCTGCTCAAGGGCGACGGTCCGTTGCAGCTCGGCGCCCTGACGCTGCCGGCCGCCAAGGGCCCGACCCTGACCATGGTCACGCACCCCAATGACCCGACCGGCAAATTGCTGGTCGTCAGCGGCCGTGATTCGGCCGAGCTCAAGCAGGCGGTCAATGCGCTGGTGATGGGCGGGCAGAGCCTGGTCGGCAGCAGCGTGCTGATCGACCGGATCGAGACGCTCAAGCCGCGCAAGCCTTACGACGCGCCGAACTGGTTGCCCAGTGATCGCCCGGTCAAACTCGGCGAACTCATCGACGCCAAAAAGCTGAATGTGGCCGGCTACGATCCGGGCGACATCACCGTGCCCTTGAACCTGCCGCCTGACCTGTTCAGCTGGCGCGAAGACGGCGTGCCGTTGAACCTGCTGTATCGCTACACGCCGCAGGAGCGCTCCAACAACTCGTCGATCATGGTCAGCCTCAACGACATCCTGATCAAAGCCGAGCCGCTGCCCTCCGTTGCAAACCTCAGCAGTGGTCTGGTGGCCCGCCTGACCGGCGGCAACGACACCATCAGCCGCGAAGCGCACATGTACCTGCCGCTCAATTCGGTGGCTCTGCAGTCGCGCCTGCAACTTCGCTACATGTTCGATTACCTCAAGCAGGGCGAATGCGGCGACATCATCATCGACAACATGCGCGGCAGCATCGACCCGGAGTCGACCCTGGACTTCAGCGGCTACGACCATTTCATGGCCATGCCGAACCTGGGCGTGTTCAAGGATTCGGGCTTCCCGTTCACCCGCATGGCGGATCTGTCGCAGACCGCCGTGGTGCTGCCGGACAACGCTTCAGCCGACGAAGTCAGCGCTTATCTGAGCGTGCTGGGCCGTTTCGGTGAGTCGACCGGCTACCCGGCGACCGGCGTGTCGGTCATCCAGGCGGCGCAGATCGCCAGCGCCGCGGACAAGGACATTCTGGTCCTGGGATCGGGCAGCAATCAGCCATTGCTCGGCCAATGGGCCGATCGCCTGCCGGTCGCCGGCAACGGTCAGCAGCAGGGCTTCGAGTTTTCCGACCTGTCGTTCCGCCTGCGTGAATGGATGAGCCCGGACCCGGAAGAAAACCAGCGCCGGGCACGCGTCGCCATGGCGTTCTCCAGCGACAAGCGCAGCACGTTCCTGACCGGCTTCGAGTCGCCGCTCAAAAGTGGTCGCAGCGTGGTGCTGATCTCCAGCGGCCAGCCTGACGGGCTGGCCGATGTGACCCAGGCGCTGAACACCAGCGACAAGGTTCAGGGCAGCCTGGTCGTGGTGCGCGGCAAGTCGGTCGAGACGCTGGTCGCCGATCAGCAGTATTACGTGGGCGAGCTGAACCCGATCAAGTACGTGCAGTGGCTGATGTCGCGCAATGTGCTGTGGCTGCTGGTGATCGTGGCCTTGACCGTGGCGCTGGTGACCGGCGTTGCCTACGTGACGCTGCGTTCGATTGCCCGCCGCCGTCTGGAGAGCGAGTAAGCCATGGCGGCCTTCGCGATGAACCTGCGGCGTGCCGCCTGCTGGGCGGCCGGTTTGCTGGCGTCGACGACGCTGGCTCCGGCCATGGCCGCAGGCGCCTGTGACCGCTCGACGTGGCCGCTCTGGCAGAACTACGCCGAGCGTTATCTGCAGGACGACGGGCGCATGCTGGAATCGAGCATGCTGCCCAATCACAGCACGTCCGAAGGCCAGTCTTACGGCATGGTGTTCGCGCTGGTCGCCAACGACCGCGAGCGTTTCGACAAACTGTGGTCGTGGACCGCCGCCAACATGATGGGCTCGGACCTCAAGACCCGACTGCCCGGCTGGTTGTGGGGCCAGGGCGAGGACGGTGTCTGGAAACTGCAGGACGCCAATTCGGCGTCCGACGCGGATCTGTGGATCGTCTACGCGCTGCTCGAAGCCGCGCGGATCTGGCAGCACCCGGCTTATCGCAATGATGCGCTGGCGCTGCTCAAGACCCTCGAATCCCGGCTGGTGGTCGATCTTCCCGGCCTCGGCAAGATGGTATTGCCCGGGCCTGAAGGCTTCGCGCAGCCCGATCATCTGTGGCGTCTGAACCCCAGTTACCTGCCCGTGCCGTTGCTGCGCCGTCTGGCCAAAGAAGCACCGGCCGGCCCCTGGGCGCAGATTGCCAACAACACCCGGCGTTTGATCGAGGCATCGAGCCCCAAGGGTTTCGTTGCCGACTGGGTCGGCTATCGCGGTACCGCGCCTGCGACCGGTCTGTTCGTCGTCGACCCGGTCAAGGGCGAACTGGGCAGCTATGACGCGATTCGCGTTTATCTGTGGGCCGGCATGACACCTGCGTCCGATCCGCTGGCCGGGCCTTTACTGGCGCGGCTTGACGGCATGTCGACCAGCACCGCTTCCAGCGGCACGCCGCCGGAAAAGGTTCAGGTCATCAGCGGCGCCAGCGAAGGTCAGGCGCCGTTCGGCTACTCGGCGGCGCTGCTGCCTTATTTTCAGGCCAAGGGTCAGTCCTGGCTGGCCGAACAGCAGCAACGCAAGGTCGAGCAGGGCGTCGGCAAGGCGCTGGCCCGCGACCCGAAAGACCGCAGCGAACCTGCTTACTACAACCTCATGCTCAGCCTGTTCGCGATGGGCTGGGTCGAAAAACGTTATCAGTTCCGCGATGACGGAACCCTCAAATTGTCCTGGGAGACGTCATGCCCGCGCGCCGTAACACGTTAGTCATCGGGCTTCTTGCGGCGGCGATCACAGCCAGCGTTGCCCAGGCTCAAAGCACTGCTGTAGAGACCCAGTTGATCGAGCAGGGCCAGTACTGGCAGGCTCGCTCGAACGCGACGCGGGCTGCCGAAATCTGGCAGAAAGTGTTGCAGATCGACCCCGATCAGGTCGATGCGCTGTACGGCATGGGCCTGATCGGCGTGAAACAGAACAAACCACAGCAGGCGCAGGCTTATCTGGCGCGGTTGCAGGCATTGTCGCCGGTGCCCTGGCTGGCGGTGCAGCTGGAACAGGATATTGCGCTGAGTCAGCCGCAGAACCAGGCGCTGCTGGATGAGGCCAGACGTCTGGCCGATGCCGGCGAGCGTGACCAGGCCACCGTGGCGTTCCGCAAATTCTTCAATGGCCGCTCGCCGGAAGGCAGCATCGGTCGCGAGTACTACACCAATCTGGGTTTCAACAACGCGGACTGGCCCGAGGCGCGCCAGGGTTTCGAGCGGCTGATACGCCAGAACCCGGATGACTCGATCCTCGCGCTGTTTTTCGCCAAGCACCTGGCTCGTCGGGAAGACAGCCGTGTCGAAGGCATTCGCGCGCTGGCCCGACTGACCGCGCGCGTCGACATCGCCGGTGACGCCGATCAGAGCTGGCGCATGGCGCTGGTCTGGCTCGGCCCGCCGAATGCCGCGCAAGTGCCGCTGTTCGAAGAGTTTCTCAAGGTCCATCCGGACGACCAGGAAATTCGCGACCAGCTGAACAAGGGCCGGCAACAGCAGGCCGGCGGCGCCGCGACGGGCTGGCAGCAGGATCCGCTGGTGGCTCGCGGGCTCAAGGCGCTGGACAAGGGCGATCAGGTGGAAGCCGAACAGGCGTTCACCGCGCGCTTGAAAATCAAGGCCGACGACGCCGACGCGCTGGGTGGCCTGGGTGTCGTGCGTCAGCAGCAGAACCGGCTCGCCGATGCCGAACAGCTGCTGACTCGCGCGACTCGTCAGAACGGCGGCTCGCGCTGGAAAAGCGCGTTGGACAACGTGCAGCTCTGGGGCCTGTTGCAACAGGCTCGTGATCTGCAGGGCAAAGGGCAGACCGCCAAGGCTCAGGAGCTGCTGGCTCAGGCCGAGCGGCGCAGCCCGTCGAACGTCGACGTGCGCCTGACGCGCGCCGACCTCCAGGCCCAGGCCGGACAGCTGGATGCCGCTCAGGCCGGTTACCGTCAGGTGCTGGCGACCCAGCGCAACAATCCCCAGGCGCTTCGCGGGCTGGTCAATGTGCTGGCCCAGAGCGGCCAGGCCGATGAAGCGCTGCGTCTGCTCGATACGCTCCCGGCCACTGAACAGGCCAGGCTGGGTGACGGCGCCCGTTTCAAGGCGTTGCGCGCGACCCAGGTTGCGCGTCTGGCCGAGCAGCGTGGCGATGTCCGCGCGGCCCAGAACGCCTTGAAGGATGCGGTGAAGAACGATCCGGACAATGTCTGGACGCGCTTCGATCTGGCTCGTCTGTACCTCAAGACCGACGAAGCGCCGAAGGCGCGCGAATTGATCGATGAACTGGTCAAGGCTCACCCCAACGACATCGACGCGCTCTACACCAGTGCGCTGCTCTCGGTGGAAATGGGCCAGTGGCAGGATGCGCAGGCCACCTTTGCGCGCATTCCGGTCGATCAGCGCACCCCGGACATGAAAGCCCTTGCCGACGAAGTCACCATGACGGTGCAGATCAATCTGGCGTCGAAAATGGCGTTACGCGGTCAGCGTCAGGAAGCGCTGGTACTGCTCGACCGGCTGCAGCCGGTGGCCAGCGGCAGCCCGGAACGGCAACTCACCCTGGCCAGCGCCTATATCGACGCCGGCGATGCCGAACGCGGGCAGGCGCTGGCCCGTAGCGCGATGGCGCAGACCGCCGCGCCTTCGGTGGATCTGACCCTGCAATACGCAGGTCTGCTGCTTGCGGCGGGTGACGACGTGCAGGTCAGTTCGATCCTGCGCAGCGTGCAGGGCCAGCCAATGGGCGCTCAGACCCGCAAGCGCTTCGACGACCTGCTTTATCAATACCGCATTCGCCAGGCCGATCTGCTGCGTGAAGGCGGCGATCTGGCCGGAGCCTATGACACGCTCGCGCCCGCGCTGGCTCAGCGTCCCGGCGACGTGCAGGGCGTTTCGGCGTTTGCCCGCATGTACACCGCCAATGGCGACAGCGCCAAGGCATTCGAGCTTTACAAACCGTTGCTGCAACGTCAGCCGAATGATCCGCAAGTGCTACTCGGCGCTGCCGACGCAGCGGTCAAGGCGCACGATCATGCGTTCGCGGAAAAGGCGCTGGGGCAGTTCCTCGCGCTGGAACGTTATGAGCCGCAGTCTCTGACCGAAGCGGCACGCATCTACCAGAGCATGGGCAAGACCGGAGCGGCCACCGAACTGCTGCGCAAGGCGGTGGCCATCGAGCAGAGCGAGAAGCAGCGTTTCATGGCCGCCCAGGCGGGCCCGACGACCACTTCGTCCAACCCGTTCGCGGCCAGCGGGCCTCGCAGTCTGGCGGCCAATACGGCGCAAGCGGTTCCGGCACCGGCGCAGGTACTGCTCAGCGGCGGTGAGTCCTTCGATTCGGCAGGTGCTCTGGCCAGCAATGCTTATCCAGGTCAGGCACTGGCGCAGCAACCGTTGTCGTCCGGGCGTGCGCAGACGGTGCGAGGCAACCCGTTCGCGGCCGCGTCCGCCACGCAGCAGCAGAGCAACGCGCAGCGCGCCTTGAATCGCATTCTCGAACAGCGCAGCGGCTATGTGAGCCAGGGCCTGACTGTGCGCAGCAACAACAGCGAGTCGGGCCTGGGCAAACTGACCGTCGTCGAAGCCCCGTTGCAAATCAACCTGCCGGCCGGCGACAACCGCGTCGCGGTGCAGGTCACTCCGGTGTCGTTGAACGCGGGCAGCGTGAAATCCGAAGCCGGCGCGCGTTTTGGCGGTGGCGGCAGCGGCGCGGCCGGTTCGCAACGCGAGCAGGGTGTCGGGCTGGCGCTGGCGTTCGAGCGCCCAGAAGAGGGCCTCAAGGCTGACATCGGTACCACGCCGATGGGTTTCAAATACAGCACCGTTGCCGGTGGCGCGAGTGTTGACCGGCCGCTGGGCGAGAACCCCAACCTGCGCTACGGCCTGAACGTTTCGCGACGCCCGGTGACTGACAGCGTGACCTCGTTCGCCGGCTCCACCGACGACCGCACCGGTCAGTCCTGGGGCGGCGTCACCGCCAACGGCGGCCGCGGGCAGATCAGCTACGACGACCAGACCATCGGCGGCTATGGCTACGGCTCCTGGCACAAGCTGGTGGGCAACAACGTCAAGTCCAACACCCGGGGCGAAGTGGGCGGCGGCATCTACTGGTATCTGAAGAATGCCGAGGACAGCAAGCTGACGGCCGGGCTGAGCCTGATGGGCATGAGCTACGACAACGATCAGAGCTACTTCACCTACGGCCACGGCGGCTACTTCAGCCCGCAGGACTTCTACGCCATTGGCGTGCCGGTCATGTGGTCGCAGCGCACCGAGCGCTTCAGCTATCAGGTCAAGTCTTCGGTCGGCGTCCAGCACTTCAGCCAGGACGGCGCCGATTACTTCCCCAATGACAAGAATCTGCAGGCTGCCTCCGGGCAGCGTCACGCCGGGCAAAGCAAAACCGGCGTGGGCTACAACCTGAGCGCGGCGGGCGAATACAAGCTCGGTTCCAGCATGTTCCTG
Organism: Pseudomonas sp. R1-18; assembly: GCF_051132095.1. NCBI lineage: Bacteria > Pseudomonadati > Pseudomonadota > Gammaproteobacteria > Pseudomonadales > Pseudomonadaceae > Pseudomonas > Pseudomonas sp. R1-18. The sequence goes on along the minus strand of NZ_CP071659.1, from coordinate 91,802 downwards.
GGCGCCAATCTGGGCATGGACAACGCGCGCGATTATCGCCAGTTCAGCGGCGCGCTTTACCTGCGCTACATGTTCGAGGACATGACCGGCCCGATGGAGCTTCCGGTCAGCCCTTACCGTTCACCTTATTCCAACTGATTTCTGGAGAATCCGATGCCTTCCGTTCTTGCCGGTATGACCCTTCTGGTCCTGGGAGAAAGCCACATGAGTCTGGCCGACCACCTGATGGAACCGCTGCACGACAACCTGACGAAGCAGGGTGCCATCGTGCATTCGATCGGCGCCTGCGGTGCCAGCGCCGGCGACTGGCTGATCACCAAGAAGGTCGACTGCGGTGCGGAACAGCAGGGCAAGGGCAAGATCGTCATCAAAGGTCGCGATGCGACCACCACGCCGATCGCTGAACTGATCGCCGCCGACAAGCCGGACCTGGTGGTGATCGTCATCGGCGACACCATGGCCTCCTACGACAAGCCTGCCTTTCCCAAAGCCTGGGCCTGGCAGAGCGTGACCGGCCTGACCAAGGCTATCGCGGCCACCGGCACCAAATGCGCCTGGGTCGGTCCGGCGTGGGGCAAGGCCGGCGGCATGTACCAGAAGAACGACACCCGCACTCAATTGATGTCGCAGTTTCTGGCCAGCAACGTTGCGCCATGCACGTACATCGATTCGTTGAGCTTCTCCAAACCGGGCCAGTGGGTCACCACCGACGGCCAGCACTTCACCGTGGCCGGGTACAAATCCTGGGGAACGGCCATTGGCGATGCGCTGGGCAAGTTGCCGGTTAGCAGCGTCAGCGCCAAAGGGGCCAAGCAATGATGGCCTGGCGTCTGGCTGTCGGCAGCTGCGTGGCACTGCTGGCGAGTCTGCAGGTGCAGGCCGCCGATTTTGCGCTGTACTCCACCGGCCCCGCTCAGGATTCGGCGTTCATTCGCTTCATCAATGCCACCGCCGCGCCGCTGGAGGTGAGTGCCGCCCAGGGCCAGCCGCTGCGTCTGGATGCAAAACAACCGGCGTCGCTGTACTTCCCGGTGCAGGCCAGCCCTTCGATCAAAGGCATGCTGGTCAGCGGCGAGCACAAGCTGGCGGTGGACGTGGGCGTCGAGCCCGGCGAGTTCACCACAGTGGTCGCGCTGCCCCAGGCCGACGGCGCACTCAAGCAGGTCACCGTGCGCGAACAGCCGGACGACTTCAACGGTTTGAAAGCTTCGCTGGCGTTCTACAGCGTCGACGCCAGCTGTGCCGATGCTTCGCTGCGTCCGGCCGGACGTAACGCGGACCTGTTCAAGGCCGTGCCGACCGGCACCCTGCAGCGTCGCTCGATCAATCCGGTCAGCCTCTCGGTGCAGCTGGTGTGCGCGGGCGCCAATGTCGGATCGCCCGTGGATCTGGGCGAGCTCAAGGCCGGCGAGCGCTACAGCGTGTTGCTGGTGCCGTCCGCCGGCGGACCTCACCTGTTGTCGGCGACGGATACGTTGTCTCACTGATCGGATGGCGTAGTCGTCGTTATGGTATTTGCGTCCCTTGAGTTTCTGATGTTGTTCCTGCCGGCGTTCCTGGCGGTGTACGCGCTGGCGCGGCCGAACTGGCGCAACGTCATCCTGCTGATCGGCAGCTGGTTGTTCTACGGCTGGCTGAGCCCGCTGTTCCTGGCGCTGCATATCCTGCTGACCATCGTTGCGTGGGTGGGCGGTCTGCTGGTGGACCGGGCGCGGGAAGGCTCAAGCGGGCGGGTACGGTTGCTGGTCGCGCTGATCGTGTTCAACACCGCCGTGCTCTGCTGGTACAAGTACGCCAATATCGTGGCCGGTACCTGGAACGAGCTGATCACCTGGTACGGCGCCATGCCGCTGGAATGGCAACGCGTGGCATTGCCTGCCGGGCTCTCGTTCATCGTGCTGCAGGCCATTTCGTACCTGGTGGACGTGCACCGGCACACCGTGCCGGTCGAGCGCAGTTTCATCAATTACGCGACCTACATTTCGATGTTCGGCCACTCGATTGCAGGCCCCATCATTCGCTATGACTGGGTGCGTCGCGAACTGGTCCAGCGCCATTTCAACCGGCAGAACTTTGCGCTGGGCGCGCGGCGTTTCATGGTCGGCATGAGCATGAAGGTGCTGGTGGCCGACACTCTGTCGCCGCTGGTGGATGTCGCGTTCCATCTGCAAAACCCGTCGCTGGTCGACGCCTGGATCGGTTGCCTGGCGTACTCGCTGCAACTGTTCTTCGACTTCGCCGGCTACAGCGCCATGGCCATCGGTCTGGGCCTGATGCTGGGCTTTCACTTCCCGGAAAACTTCAACCGGCCGTACCTGGCCAGCAGCATTCAGGATTTCTGGCGGCGCTGGCACCTGTCGCTGTCCAGCTGGCTGCGCGATTACCTGTACATCGCGCTGGGCGGGAACCGTCGCGGGGTGTGGAACACCTATCGCAACCTGTTCCTGACCATGGCCATCGCCGGCCTGTGGCATGGCGGCGACAGCTGGAACTATCTGTTGTGGGGTTCGGCCCACGGCGTGGCGTTGTGTGTCGACCGCGCCTGGTCGCGCTCCAGTCTGCCTTCGATACCCAAGCCGTTGGCGCATGCGCTGACGCTGCTGTTTGTGTGCCTGGCCTGGACGCTGTTTCGCGCTCCGGATTTCCACACCGCGATGGCCATGTATGCCGGACAGTTCGGCCTGCACGGCCTGGCTCTTGGCGACGCGCTGGCGGTCACCCTGCGTCCGGCGCATGGCATCGCGGCATTGCTGGGCGTCGCCTGTGTGCTGGCGCCGCTGCTGCAAAGCCGTTGCGAACAGCGCTTCGGCACCCGGCCGCTGTTCGTGCTGGGCGCGGCGCTGTGGCCGGTGGCCGGTTTCCTGCTGTCCTTCGCGCTGATCGCCAGCCGCGAGACGGTTCCCTTCCTGTACTTCCAGTTCTGAGGACGACGCCCGATGACTTCTTCCTCGGATTTTCCGCCACCACCGACTGAGCTGGCCGTCCGCGCCAGCGCGCTGGCTGGTGTGACGCTGGCGGGCCTGATGGCTGTCGGACTGGCGGCCACCGGCATGCTGATGGTCAGCGGCAAGGTCCAATGGCTGCCGCCCGATACCACGACCGATACAATGCTGCACGGCAACGTGACCCATGCCTTTGCCAAACAGTTGTCCGGCACCTTTCTGGCCCAACGGATGGCCGATCTGGAGCGCGGCGCGAGCTGGCTGCTGCTGCATGACACCGGCCCACGTGTACGCCAGGGCTGCCCGGGCTGGCTGTTTCTGGCCGACGAATTCAAGCTCAACCGCAATGCCCAAGCCAATGCCGACACCAAGGCGCAGGCGGTCATCGAGCTGCAACGCACCCTGAGCAAGCGCGGTATCGAACTGCTGGTGGCAATCGTTCCGGACAAGAGCCGGATTGCGGCTTCTGCGCTGTGTTCGCTGTATCGTCCGGCGGTGTTGCAAAACCGGGTCACGGCCTGGACCTCGACGCTGCATGCTGCGGGTATCAAAGCCGTGGACCTGACTGCGTCTTTGCAGCCTCTGGGTGCGGACGCGTATCTGCGCACCGACACGCACTGGAGCGAGACCGGGGCGGACGCGGCGGCCAGAACGGTCGCACTGCATGTAAAAAACATGGGCATCACCGCGACACCAGCGCGCTCGTTCGACACGCAGAGCAGTCCGCAGGCGGTGCGTCCTGGCGATCTGGTGCGGCTTGCCGGGCTTGAGTGGCTGCCGCTTTCCTTACAGCCGCCCGCGCAATACGTTGCCGCCACCCAGATCGTCGAGCAGGTCATCGAACAGGGCGACACGGCCTCGGCTGACGCAGACAACCTTGACGATCTGTTCGGCGACAGCAATCTGCCCAACGTGGCGCTGATTGGCACCTCGTTCTCGCGCAACTCCAATTTCGTCGGCTTTCTGCAACGTGCGCTGGGTGCGCCGATTGGCAACTTCGCCAAGGACGGCGGCGAGTTTTCAGGCGCCGGCACGGCGTACTTCGATAACCCGGCCTTCAAGCAAACGCCGCCCAAACTGCTGATCTGGGAGATTCCCGAGCGCGATTTGCAGACGCCCTATGTCGATGTAATCAAACCTGATTGAACTGCCTGGCTAGATATATAGCTATCTATATATCTAGCCGTCTCAGGCAAGCCGGGGATCTATCGAGAAATCCAGCTCCCTGGCCAACGCCACAACGGCAGGGAATGCCGGGTGCAGCACGTTCAGCAGGTAATTGGATTCTCGCGGGATGATTACGCTGGGGACCGCCAGCGCCAGGCTTTGCCCGGACTCCAGCCACGCATCGCCGAACGAGGCGGTGGCGGGCGGCGCCGGTTCTTCACGCCAATCGGCTGGCAGGGTGTCGGCGCGTGTATTGAGGATGTGCTGTTCGGGAATCTGTAGCTCAAGCATCGCGTAGTGCCGGGCCACACTGGCATCACTCAAATGGACCAGCACTTCGAGCAACGCCAGCGATTCGCTGCCCGCGCAATACACGCACGCGTTGCCCTTGCTGTTCCAGCGCCCGCCGTAAAGTTTTGCGCCTTCGCCATCGAACGCCTGAGCCAGCCATTTGCGTTTGACCAGGCGATAGACAGGGATCACGCCACCACACCATGCTCAAGACGACCGATCAGGTCGAGCACCGCCTGGGCTTCGGCGGAAGTGGTGAGCATTTCCAGCGGCCGGCGATTGCCCAGCCCGTGAACCGGATTGGCCAGCCAGCGGCGAGTGGCGGCGGCATCGTCTTCGAACAGATCCAGCGCTGACTTGTAGACCGCCGCGAGGCGAAACAGACGGTCGCTTTCTTCGGCATTGAACTGACGAACCTTGAGCCGCCGTTGCAGCGTGGCCGGAGCGATGCCGAGGTGCTCGGCCAGTGCGGAACGGTTCAAGTCGGTGTAATGCGCCAGACGCTCGAACACTTCATAAGGCAGCCCGTTGCGCAGGGCGGTATACAAACGCGCGCCACGCGGCGGAATGCCCAGGTGCTGCCAGAAATCTTCAGCCTGAACGGGGGCTGGATGATAGTCGCGAATCGCCAGAGACATGACCCACTCCGTGTATCGATTGATATTTAAAACATATATCAACTGATACTAATCGCGATTGACCTTCAAGGATAGCGCGGCATGACTGTTGGCCGCTTGCTGCTGGCATTTGGCAGAACCGCTGCTGAACAGCAGGCGAAAAAAAGGCGCGCATGCTGAATGCGCGCCTGGACAGGTCATTTATACCAGTGGCTTGGGAGGCAGGCCCGAGCCGGTGCCAGAACCGGTAGTAGAGCCGGTAGTAGAACCCGCAGTCGTGCCCGAACTGGAGCCGGTACCCGTGCCTGACAGCGAACTGGTGGAAGTCTCGGTGCTGCCGATTCCGATGCCGATCCCCGAATCCGAGGTCCTGCCAGGGGAAATGTCTGTACCGGTCTTCTCTTTGTCGCTACCCGTCGCCGAGGTTGACTTCGCGGCTTCGGCCGTCTGCTTCACGGTTTCCTTCACGCCGGCATAAGCTTCCTGGCCTTTGCTTTTGAGCGTCGTGGTCAGCTTGTCGCGGGTGCTGCCCAACAGTTCATCTTCCTTGCGTGTCGAAGGAAGGGCCGCGCCGAGCGCCGCGCCCAGTGCAATGCCAATGGCTGCCAGTACCAGCGGCTGCTCTTTGAGCAAGGTGTCGAATTGCCCTTTGAGCTGGGCGGTCTGGTTATGCAGCTGGGCATTGGCGTCATACGCCATCTGCCTGGCCTGACCGGCCGAGGAGCCCAGCGAATCACTGGCGCTGTGATGCAGGCCGCTGGCCTTGTCCTTCAAGGCATAGGCCTTGTCGGTCAGCGCGTGCGCCTTGTCTGTCAGAGCATGTGCTTTGTCAGACACCGCGGCTGTAGCGCTGTGGACGCGGTCGCTGACCTGTCCGAACGCACCAGCGACCTGGCCGGCCATGGCGCTGAGCTTGTCGCCAAGACCTGGCCCGGTACTGCCGGAACTGACGGTGTAGCCCGGGAACGGTTTGTTCTGGTTCAGCGCCAGCCAGGTCAGGCCGATGCCGGTCAGTACGGTAGGAACCGGGTTGTTCTTGAGCGTGGTGCCTAGATTCTGAAAGAACTCGCCACCGCCGCCTTTGGTATAGGCCAATGCCTGATCGAACAATTGTCCGGGCGTGAAGCGGCTTTCCAGCGAGTCGACGATATTGCTGATGCTGGCACGCTTGGCGTCGATTTCCTGTTCCAGCGTTTCAGGGCTTTTATGGGATTCTGCTTCGAACGAGGTGCTCATGACATTTTCCTCTTCAGCGTGTCCTTGTCTTGCTGCATGGCATGCAGCGTGCGATCTGGAGTGAAGTGCGAAGGTTCGAACTGCTTCTTGCCCGACTGCAGCATGATGAAGCCGATGATCAGGGTGATCACGGCGACGATCAGCGCTGCCAGCCACAACTCCATCATGGTGCCCAGGCCATAGACGGCGGCCATCAGCAGAATGATCAGGCCGGCGAGCAGCACGATTGCGCCACCGGCGACGGCTGCGGTACCGGCCTTGAGGGTGGCGAGGCTGGCTTGCAGTTCGGCCTTGGCCAGTGCCAGTTCCTTGGTGAACAGTTCGGGCACTTCGCGGGTCAGCTGACGCAGCAGGCCGCCGATGGAAGCGTTGTCCTGAACGCCGGGTTCGCCCGGCTTCTGGGTATCAAACGGATCGTTCATTACAAGTCTCCTTTCAAGCTGCCTGGGGAAACACTACTACCGTGGGAATACGCCTTGTCACCGGCGGGATAGATAGCCGCCTCTCCCAGAGGATCGACGACGCCGCCTGAACGCTGTGCGGAGCCCGGCACCGACAGGTCGTCTGCAAGCGGGGTAACTGAAGTCTGATGTGGCGTCTGAGCACCATAGGCCGGTGGCGGGGTGGAGGTATCGGTGTGATCCTGGGCACTGGCACGCAGGAAACGCGACAGGCCTACGCCGATGGCGACACTGCCGGCCAGAAACAGCGCTGGATTTTCACGGGCCAGTCGCGCGCCGCTGTGCAGCAGGTCTTCGGCACTCTTGTCGCGCACCTGGTCGGCAAACGATCCCAGACCGCTGGCCAGTTGCGAAAGGTACTGGGAAATCCCCAACGAATCCTTGCCTTCCAAAGCCGACGCTGCTGACTGCGCGCCTTCCACCAACGAGTCCAGTTGCTCTGCAGCCAGGTCACGATAATGCTCGTACTGCTCGGCCCCTTGTTCCTTTGCGTCATTCAGCGCGGCACCCGCTTGTTCGCTCAGGTTGCGCAAATTTTCCTGGGTAGCGCCGGACGCTCCTGCTTTCGAGGTGCCTTGGGCTGGGTCGTTCGTCATTGCCATTCACTCCTTCGTTTGGAAAACCGCTGGGCGCACCGCATGGATTGCCCAAGTGCATGTTTGAAAAAACACACCTAAAGGGATGACGGAGTGTGACGCTGTGAGTTCCCTGCAATTGATGGGTGGGCGTATCGCAGGCAGTTTTCTTGCAGATCAGCGGCACAATGCCATCGCGCCAAGGAGTACACCGGTAGCAAGGGCAAGGGCCGACCTACCGTAGACGCTCATGAAGCCTATTCGGTATTGAAGGAAAAGCTCGACGTCCTGCGTAGCCTGCTGCATGGCTTCGACGGAGAACACGGAATCCGTCCATATTTGCCTGAGGTATTTGGATTGGGCGCATGTCACTTGAACAATGCGGCTTGTATTCCCTTGTGGTTACTTGCACAATCAACTCACTACTCAGCCCCGTACGCAGTGATTCAGTTCGCTGGCAGTTGGGGTGAAGAAACCGGCCATGAGCCGGTTTTTTCGTTTCTAGGGATGGGAAACCTTGCGTACAGCGTGCTTTGTCGATGGCTACAACCTGTTCTATGGCCTTTTGGCGGGTACCCAGTATAAGTGGCTTGATCTCCCGGCCCTGCTGGCTCACGTCATCCGTGTCGAGCATCCCGACAACACGCTCGAAGCCGTCAGTTTTTTCACTTCCGGTGTAAAAACCCTCCCTGGCCAGCCGTGGCATTGCTTCAAAAGAAGCCCAGGACACGTACATTCGTGCGTTGATCGCACGCGGCGTGACCGTTTTTTACGGGCGTCACCAGCTCGAATCAGGTAAGGCTCCGCGCTTTATCGATAAGAACACGCCGGCATCCAGGGCTGACCAGGTCGAGATCTGGAAGCTTGAAGAAAAAGAGACGGACGTCCACATCGCGATCAGCATGTACCGCCTTGCGGCTCGCCAAGCGGCGTTGCAACCTGACCAGCGTATACAGCAGCTTGTCCTGGTGTCTGGTGATACCGACATGACCCCGGCTTTGCGAGCGCTCCATGAAGATTTCCCTGAGCTCCACCTCGGGGTGATCCTGCCTCATCGGGAAGGCATTCAGCGAACGGTTCCAGGATCATTGAAGCAGTATGCGAACTGGATGCGGCACTTGGTGACGAACGTCGAGCTGGCCGAGCATCAATTCCCGCTTCGTATACCCACCCGCAAAAAACCAATCGATAAACCAAGCTACTGGTGAGCTGATTCTTCTCAGTGATAGACCGGGTGATCGCCGTACTTTTCGCGCAGTTCGGATTTTTCGCATCCATACAGGCCTAGTAGGTGTTGTGTGTTCCACGTAGCTGAGTTGTTAGAGAATCGATCGAGCCTGCGGGCCTGCCCCCGGCCTCAGGCTCAAGCCTGGTGCGGCAGGTGCGTGGAGTTCGCGTTCTCTGTTCAATCCGTTCCTGGAATGATCGAAATCGTCCCGTTGCGCTCGATGATCGCGTAGCGGATGTCGCTCATGCGGGCGATACCCTGGTTGGAACGCGCGGCTTCCATGATGTCCGCTTCGGTGATTCGGGCTTTTTCCATGCGCCGGTGCAGGGGTTGACCATTTTCGACAATCACCGTGGGGCCGCCGTCCACGATCAGCGCCAGGCGTTTGGAACGCTGCTTGATCTTCGAGACCCCGATATCAATGGCAATCAGCGTGGCGATGATCAGCACCGAGTTGGTAATCGAGAAGTCATCGCCCAGCAGCGCTTGCTGTGTCGCTTCGCCGATGATGAGCAGCAGAATGAAGTCGAAGGTGTTCAGGTCGGCCATCGAACGCCGTCCGGCGATCTTGAACAGGATCATCAGCATCAGGTACATCACGGCCGCGCGGAGTACGGAGTCCATCGTTCAAGGCTTCCTGTCAGGGGTAAATGAATTTCGGGGTGGCCAGCTCGGGCCCGCCTCGCAACCGCAAGTGGCCTTTGTAAAGACCGACGCCATTACTGCGCATGCTCAGGTAAAGGGTTGCCACGCCTTTGGCGTCGGCCTGCATCGGAATGACCAGGTCGCGGCCCTCGCTGGTCAGGTTGGCCGGCTGCGGATTGAGGCTTTCGATGGACATGCCTTGCAGCCATTCGGCGCCCAGCACCAGATAGCGCATTTCGCCGGGCGCGCCAGACGAGGACACGATCAGGTCATCCTGAGCGCCATTTCTGCTGAAGCGCTCATATTCGACCTTCAAGCGTCCGTCGGGCGTCTGCAGCTGGACCGTGCTCAACGGGCCCTTGGAAAACAGACCGGCAAGCGTCAGCAGGATCAGGACAATAAGCGCCAGCCAGCCTATGCGCTCGAAGCGCCAGGCCTTGCACTGTAAATCCATGTCTTCCTGTATGGGGTCTGTTCGACTGACGAACTCTTGCTGCTCGTTCATGGCTACCTGCCGGGTCGGGATAAACAGCGGTCTGGGCAATTACCGCATTCGACATCGAGACGGCGAATAGTTTGCTGAATCTGTCTGGCCCCTGTACCCCATAGCCTTGCAAGCTTTGGCCCGGCTCAGGAATGGATGCTGCTGCAGACGAAGCTGCTATCCATCTTCGGCGGCTCGATGGCATGAATCATCCCGGCCGCCAGTGCCTGTAGCGGATCAAGGATGCGCGGCGCGGCAATCAGGTATTTCTCGGTTTCCAGCATTTCTTTGGCATCGAGAGTTCGCTCGGCAACGACGCGCGCATAGAGCTGCAGGTCGTAATCCAGACTCATGGCGTATTCGGCCATGCGCGCATGATCGACCGAACCGTTCAGATGCCAGTGGAACGGGTGGAAGAGGAATTTGCTGAGCGGGCTTGCCGTCCGGCGCTGGCCGGCGAGGAACACGATGTTGCCCATCGATTCGACTGTTCCGAGGTTATGGGTATGCACGGCAACGGGCAGCGTCAGCAGAAAGTTGTACATCGTGAAGCCGTAACAGCATTCGCCGCCCATGGTGGCGATGTTGATGATCAACTCCGACGCGTTCTGCTGGACCGCGTTGGAACACTTCTCGATGAGTTGCGCGCAGGTGGATGAATTGATGGACGCTGTGAAATTGATAAGGTGAGTTGTCATGGGAACGCCTCCGAACTGATGCACGTCGACAGCAGCCTGTGGTTCTTCTGCTGTCACCACCGACCATCTTCTGATGGAGCCTGACCGTAGCTACGAAGACCGGGTTATGGTGATCGCAGATTCAATCAGCCTAGTAAGTCAGAGAATTACAGTTGCCGAATGTTTTCAGTTTTTTTGACAGGCATCGATAATTGGTTATAAAGGCATTAGAGCAATTCTGTCGATATATGAAGCCGTAAGTCTTTGATAGTAAAAGAGTTTAAAGTGTGTGGGGCAGACCATCCTCCACGTATTGACAAGCGAAGCGGTACAGCACTTAGTCGTTGATTTAATTCGAAATTTTCGCTTTTTAATTATTTCTCGTTCTTGCGTGGGCGCGATCAATTCATGTTGTCTATGAATCCTGCTGTTATGACCGTTCGTCCTGTGCCGGATATTTTTCCTAAACTACCTGAGTCCAGTTCATTCATACCCTATGACGCTCACATGAGCATGTCGTCCATTATGGAAAAGGTGAATGAAATGGCTAAGACAGGAAATTCAAACCCTGGCAATTTCGCTAACGATCCAGCAAAAGCATCCGAAGCCGGCAAGAAAGGCGGACAGTCCAGCGGGCGAGGCTCGGGCGGCAGTGGAAAAGGCTCAGGTGGCAATTTCGCCAACGATCCGCAGAAAGCATCTGAAGCCGGCAAAAAAGGCGGCCAGAGCAGCGGCGGCGGAAATCGCAAGAGCTGAGCATTCAGCGTAACCGTTGGCTATTTCGCTGTTAGCTGGCGGTGAGTAAACGTTCATGTGTACGGAAATGGCGGACCTTGGTATCCCAAGGCCGCCATTTTTCTGGTCAAGAGGAAGTGGCTGAACGGGCTTCCTCCAGCAACTGGCGAATGACCTGCTCCTGATCTTCATAGCGTCCTTCGCCGAAATGGCTGAAGCGTACCTGGCCCTTGGCATCAATGAAGTAATGGGCCGGCCAGTATTGATTGTTGAAAGCTCGCCAGATCGCATAGTCGTTATCGATGGCGATCGGGTAGGAAATGTCCAGCCCCTTCACCGCACGCCGCACACTGCCGATCAGTTTTTCATAGGCGTACTCGGGCGTATGGACGCCGATGACGACCAGACCGTCCTTCTCGTATTTCTTCGCCCACTGGTTTACGTAGGGGATGCTGCGCTGACAGTTGATGCAGTCGTAGGTCCAGAAGTCCACCAGCACGACTTTGCCGCGCAGTGCCTGGGCCGTTAAAGGTGCGGAATTCAGCCACTCGGTCGCACCGTCGAGCGAGGGTATGGGTTTATTGCTTTCCTGCTCCGTCAGGGTAAGGGCGCTGGCCTTGCTCACGACGTAATCGATGACCTTGGGCACGTTATCCAGAACACTGCGCTCGGCTGCGTTCCCGCGCTCGGACGACGCCTGCTCATAAAGCGCTCGGTCCGTGCCGGTGGCGATCAGCGCTGCCGCCAGCAAGGCCGCGATACCGGTACCGCGCCGTAGCCAGGAGGTGACGGGAAGCATGGGTTTCAAGCGTGTTACCAGCCCTCGCCCGGCCATTATCAGCACCCCCAGAGCACTGGCACTGCCAACGCCATAGGCAAGCAAAAGAAGGCTGGTCTGAGTATTTGCGCCTTGCAGCATGGCACTGGAAAGAATCGCTCCCAGAATCGGACCTGCACAGGGCGCCCAGAGCAGGCCGGTGGCTACGCCGATCATCAGCGATCCCAGGCGGCCGCTGGTGTCAGGCGGGTTGAGACGGTTCGCCAGTACAACAAAGGGCTTGGCCAACCATGTACCCACCCTGGCCGAAATCAGCGACAGGGCAAACAGCGTCAGAATTACCAACGCCAGCTGGCGGCCGGCGATGTTGGCATGCGCCACCCATTGGCTGCTGACCACCGCCAGGCTTGAGACCACGGCAAAGGTCAAGGCCATGCCGCCCAGCACCAGCAGGATAGAGCCCCGCGAACGGCTCACGCCGGCAAAAAGAAACGGCACGACGGGAAGGATGCAAGGGCTTAGAACCGTGAGCACCCCACCCAGAAAGGCGATGAGAAACATAGCGCTACCTCTGAGATTCACGGATCAGGCCCGCCTTTTGTCGGCGGGCCGGATCGGCTCGATTGATCGGCATGCTGGCGTGGCGTGTGCCGCGCCTCAATTGTCGCCGCTGCAGTTCGCGGCCAGAGTGCTGTAGGCCAGGACCCGTTCGGCACCGTGGGAATCCAGATAGGTCATGTGAGCGTTTACCACGCCGCAGTCCTGGCCGCTGCCTTCCTCGGTCAGCGAGATCACCTTGTTGATGTCCAGCTGAGTGCCGTAGGCGTAGGTTTCGGCTTTTGCGGTGGTCTGGGCCATGGCGGGCAGTGCGCCGGCGCTCAGAACGGTGAGCAGGCATGCAGCAGAGAGAGTCTTGAAGTTCATGGTTGTTTCCTCGCAGTCATTGAATGATGGTCTTGGTTGATCGGGGCAAGTCGTCTTGCCTCGATGGAGCTCATTTAATGCCTGCGAGGTATCTCTACTGTGTCGGGAAACCTGCCCGTTGAACTCGTCAAGTATCTGAGACCGGTCGAGATACAGAGCGATACATTTCGCCGCTGCCTGCGTGCCGCTGTATTCTCGGCGCGCCTATAAAAACAAATGCCGCGCCGCGTAACCCATGCGCGCACTTCGGAGACCGGGAAATGGAACATGTCGATCATGTATTGATCGTGGATGATGATCGCGAGATCAGGGAGCTGGTCGGTAACTACCTCAAGAAAAACGGGCTGCGCACCACTGTGGTCGCAGATGGCCGTCAGATGCGGGCCTTCCTTGATGCCAATCAGGTCGACCTGATTGTGCTCGACATCATGATGCCGGGCGACGATGGTCTGTTGCTGTGCCGCGAATTGCGCGCCGGCAAGCACAAGGCTACGCCCGTGCTGATGCTCACGGCACGCACCGACGAGACCGACCGCATCATCGGCCTGGAAATGGGCGCCGATGACTATCTGGCCAAACCCTTCGCCGCTCGCGAGCTGCTTGCGCGTATCAATGCCGTGCTTCGCCGCACACGCATGCTGCCGCCCAATATGGTCGTCACCGAAAGCGGCCGGCTGCTCAGATTCGGCCGTTGGCGTCTGGACACCACCGCCCGCCATCTGCTGGATGAAGACGACACACTGGTTGCCCTGAGCGGCGCGGAATACCGGCTGCTGCGTGTGTTCCTCGACCACCCGCAACGCGTGCTCAGCCGCGATCAGCTGCTCAACCTGACTCAAGGCCGTGATGCCGATCTGTTCGACCGCTCCATCGACCTGCTGGTCAGCCGCCTGCGCCAGCGCTTGCTGGATGATGCGCGTGAGCCGGCCTATATAAAGACAGTGCGCAGCGAAGGCTATGTCTTTAGCTTCCCGGTGGAAATGCTCAAGGAGCAGGCATGAGGGCCGCGCTGCATTGGCCACGCACGCTGGCCTCGCGGCTGTCGCTGATTTTTCTGATCGGCCTGATTCTGGCTCAGGCCCTGTCGTTCGCCGCGCAATACTACGAGCGTTACGAGAGCACCAAGACTGCGATGCTCGGCAATCTGGAAAATGACGCCTCGACGGCCATCGCCATCCTCAATCGCGTGCCCGCCGCTGAACGTCCGGACTGGCTCAAGCGCCTACAACGCCGCAACTATGGCTATCTGCTGCGCGAACGCGATCCTGGCGTTGCGCTCGATCCGAATGACGTGCCGCTTGGGGTCCGCTCGCTGGAAACAGCGCTGGGCCGCGACTACGCGCTGACCTTCAGCGAGCTGCCCGGTGGCCCGCGGCGGCATTTCCAGGTTCAGCTGCAACTGGCCGATGGCAGTCCGGTCACCATCGATGTGCGACCTCAGGTCAAACCGCTTTCGCCTTGGCTGCCCTTTGTCCTGCTCGGCCAGCTGGTGCTCATGCTCGGTTGCACCTGGCTTGCGGTACGAATCGCCTTGCAACCTCTCAGCCGCCTGGCTGAAGCCGTGGAGAACCTCGACCCCAACGCACATCCCGTGCAGCTGGATGAAGACGGCCCCCGAGAAGTGGCCTATGCCGCCCGCGCCTTCAACACCATGCAGGCGCGTATCGCCGAATACCTGAAGGAGCGCATGCAGCTGCTGGCGGCCATTTCCCACGACCTGCAGACACCCATTACTCGCATGAAACTGCGTGCCGAGTTCATGGACGACTCTGCTGAAAAGGACAAGCTTGCCCATGACCTTGAAGAGATCGAGCATCTGGTGCGCGAAGGCGTTGCCTATGCACGCAGTATTCATGGCGCGAGCGAAACCAGTTGCCGTATCAACCTGGACGCCTTTCTCGACAGCCTGGTGCTCGACTATCAGGACACCGGCCAGGCTGTCAGCCTGTATGGCAAGAACGGTGCGCTCATCGACACCCGGCCCCATGCCTTGAGGCGGATTCTGGTCAATCTGGTGGATAACGCATTGAAATACGCCGGTACCGCCGAAGTGGTCGCCACCGGCAGCGTCGACACTGGGGTTTCGATCTGCGTGCTGGATCGTGGTCCGGGAATTTCCGTGGATGCCTTGGGCGACGTGTTCAAACCGTTCTATCGCCTGGAAAACTCCCGCAACCGCGACACCGGGGGCACAGGTCTGGGCCTGGCCATTGCGCAGCAATTAGCGCAGGCCATTGGTGGATCGCTGAGCCTGAGTAACCGCGACGGCGGCGGCCTGTGCGCAACGCTCTCTCTGCCGCCCGCACCCTGAGGCTGTGCGGGCAGCCGGTCGCGGTCCCGGTTTGTAAGCCAGTGTATCCAGCGCACTGAATGTACTCATAAAGATACATAACGGCCTGTTTCAGACACGGCCGATATACACACAGCTGCAAAACTTCTCTTCGTCGGCTCGCCATCGGATACCCGAAACGGCAAAGGCCGTTCCTACAGGAGTTTTGCCATGAATATTCAATCCAGCAGCCTGCGTGGCTGGCAGCTGTTCAGCCTGATCTCGATGCTGATTGTGGTGATGAGCGCGCTGGCGGTCGCCCTGCAACCCGAGCTCATCGACGGGCTGCGCAGCGCCATCCGCGCCACCGCCCGCACCTCTTTCGTGCTGTTTCTGACCGCCTTCACCGCGTCCGCCTTCGCCGTGCTGGTGCCTTCGCCATTGTCCAAAGCGCTGGTGCGTGAGCGGCGCTTCATCGGCCTGGCCTTTGCCTTTTCCCATTTTGTGCATGCCGCGCTGATCTACGCCTACGGGCAGCTCAATACCGAGTTCTGGCCGGCTCGAAGCGTTGTCGACAATATTCCTGGCAGCACCGGCTATCTGCTCATCCTGCTGATGACGCTGACCTCATTCAAAGCGCCGGCACGCCTGCTTGGTCCAAAGGCCTGGAAGGCACTGCATGTCACCGGCATGTGGGTCATCGTCGCCGTCTTCGCCTTTTCCAACTTCAAACGCATCCCCATGAGCGCCTGGTACGTGCTGCCTTTCGGCCTGATCTGTGCGGCCGTGGCGATTCGTCTGGTCGGCAAGCTGGCCCTGGCCAGCAAGCGCCGCCAGGCGCCACGACCGTCCACACGTAACACCGTCGCTGCATCCTGAGCAATTTCCCAAAAACGATCATTCCGATCACACAAAACCGAGGAACCCTAGATGAGCAGAATCACCAATGCCCTGTTGGCCGCCAGCGCAGCCTTCGCCACCCTGGCTTCAGATATCAGCCTTGCGGAAGCGCCGCCCAGCCATGCTCACAGCTACATTACGACCCAGGATGGCGTGCAGCTCTACTACAAGGACTGGGGCCCGAAAAACGGACAGGTCGTGACGTTCAGCCATGGCTGGCCGCTGAACTCCGACAGCTGGGAATCCCAGATGCTTTTCCTTGCGGACAAAGGCTACCGGGTCATCGCCCACGACCGCCGCGGCCATGGTCGTTCCAGCCAGCCATGGGAAGGCAATGACATGGATCACTACGCCGATGACCTGGCCACGGTGATCAAGACGCTCGATCTGAAGGACGTCACGCTGGTCGGCTTTTCGACCGGTGGCGGAGAGGTTGCCCGCTACATCGGCCGCCATGGTACCGACCGGGTGAAAAAGGCAGCGCTGATCAGTGCCGTGCCGCCGATGATGCTCAAAACGCCGGACTACCCGGGCGGCCTGCCGATCGAAGTCTTCGACGGCCTTCGCAAGGCATCGCTGGAAAACCGCTCGCAGCTGTATCGCGACATCGCTTCCGGCCCGTTCTTCGGCTTCAATCGCGAAGGGGCGAAACCCTCTCAGGGGTTGATCGATTCGTTCTGGGCGCAGGGCATGCAAGCCGGCCACAAGAATACCTATGACTCGATTGCTGCCTTCTCGGCCACTGACTTCCGCGCGGATCTGGCCAGGTTCGATGTTCCTACACTGATCGTGCATGGGGATGATGACCAGATCGTGCCTATACAAGCTTCGGCTCACGCGGCGGCCAAGCTGGTCAAGAACGCAAAACTGATCGTTTACCCTGGCGCACCGCACGGTCTGGCTGACACGCACAAGGATCGCCTCAATCAGGACCTGCTGACGTTCCTGCAACAGAAATAACTGACTGGCCCTGCGCAAGCAGGGCGTTTGCGCAATGGCGGCCTTGATACCAAGGCCGCCATTTTTGGTTGCCGGGTAAAACCGCCGGAGAAATCCAGCATCGGTAGGCGCTGTCTGTACTTGCCCAAGCACTTACCCATGTCCTGCGAAAATAGCCGGGGCGGTAAAACTACTCGATTGGATAGTAAAAGCAGAAAAATTCCGCATTTACGCCGCTTCGCTTAGTTGCTGTCGATTGCTGTTAATTTGATATCATGCGATTTAAAATAAAATGAATTAATCGGCGTAGGAAAACTAATAAGGATATATAAGCTATTTATAATCAACAGTTTAGATTGATTAATTGCCTGTTTTTATTTGCAGGCAAGGTTTTATCGTATAAATCTATGAAACTCTCTGTTATCGACCGTTCGTCCTGTAAGCGGCAACTTCCTTAAACTCCTCGGCCAGTGCTTATTCAAAGTCATTGATGCTCAGGTGAGCATGTCGTCAATCTGAATCCGAGAGGTGAATGAAATGGCTAATACAGGAAATTCCAATCCTGGCAATTTCGCTAACGATCCAGAGAAAGCTTCAGAAGCCGGCAAGAAAGGCGGGCAGAACTCGGGTGGTAATTTTGCCAACGACCCTGAACGCGCTGCCGAGGCTGGCAGAAAAGGCGGTCAGCAATCAGGTGGCAACTTTGCCAATGACCCCGAAAAGGCGTCCGAAGCCGGCAAGAAAGGCGGACAAGCGTCAGGCGGCAACTTTGCCAACGACCGCGAAAAAGCTTCCGAAGCCGGCAAGAAAGGCGGGCAGAATAGCCACGGCGGTGGTCGCAACAGCTGAGTCACATGGCGCAAACGCAGCAACCTTGTCTGCATTTGCGCCATTGCAGTACACCTGGGCTAGTGCCTGAAAAGGCGATCCGGTACGCCGGATCGCCTTTTTTATTCGTCTCAACTTGACATCGCCCTTGCCCAAGGTGATGAATGCCAAATCGTTGATTCCTCTGCCGTGAGAACCCGGATGCCCACGATTGCACTGCTGATTTGCGATGACTCCAATATGGCGCGCAAACAGATGCTGAGAGCCTTGCCCGCCGAATGGGGCGTCTCGGTTACCCTGGCCACCAATGGTCTTGAAGGCCTGGAGGCGATTCGCAAGGGGTTAGGCCAGGTAGTGCTGCTGGACCTGACGATGCCGGTCATGGATGGCTACCAGACGCTGGCTGCCATTCGCGCCGAGCAGCTGGACGCCAAGGTCATCGTGGTGTCTGGTGACGTGCAGGACGAAGCGGTGCGCCGTGTTCTGGAGCTGGGCGCGCTGGCGTTCTTGAAAAAACCCGCCGAACCCGATGAACTCAGGCACACGCTGACGCGCCTGGGCCTGATGGGCACGCCGTCGGCATCGCCGCCGGCCGCTGCGCGGCAAGTGTCGGACAGCGCCATCAGCTTTCAGGACGCTTTCCGTGAAACCATCAACGTCGCCATGGGACGCTCGGCAGCCTTGCTCGCCAAGGTGCTCGGGGTCTTCGTGCAATTGCCCGTGCCCAACGTAAGCATGCTGGAAGTTGGCGAACTGCACATGGCGCTGGCCGATGCCCAGAGCGACGGGAAGATCACCGCGGTCTGCCAGGGCTATATCGGCGGCGGCATCGCGGGCGAGGCGCTGCTGCTGTTTCATGACTCGGAAATCGCCGACATGGCGCAGCTGATGCACCGCGATTCGCCTGACTATTCAGACATGGAAATGCTGCTGGATTTGTCCTCGATCCTGATTGGCGCCTGCCTGAGCGGGATCGCCGAGCAGATCGACATCGCCTTCTCCCAGGGCCACCCGCAGGTGCTGGGCAGTCAGGGCAGCATCGATGAATTGATTCGCAGCAACCGCCAGCACTGGAAGAAAACCCTGGCAGTGGAAATCAGCTACAGCCTGGAAGGCCACGACATCCATTTCGATCTGTTGATGCTGTTCACCGAGGATTCGGTGGAGCGGCTGACGCGAAAACTTGCCTACATGATGAGCTGACGCATGAACCACTCGATCGACATCAAAGAGCTTCACTGGCTGTTGGCCGTGACCCAGAACATCGACGTGGGCATTGTGGTCCTTGATCGGGATTATCAGGTGCTGGTCTGGAACACCTTCATGGAAAACCGTTCGGGCGTGGTGCCCTACGACGCCATCGGCCGGACCTTCTTCGACTTGTTCCCCGAAGTGAACAGGCAGTGGTTCAGCAAAAAGGTCGACAACGTGGTGACCCTGGGCACGCCGGCTTTCACCATCTGGGAGCAGCGGCCCTATCTGGTTCGCTTCAAGAGCTACCAGCCGATTACCGGGCAGGAAGCGTTCATGTACCAGAACACCACGATGTTCCCTTTGCACTCGACCAACGGCGAGATCGCCCAGATCTGCCTGGTGATCTACGACGTCACCGACGTAGCCACCAACAGCCATCAGTTGCAGGCGGCCAATGCCGAACTGCAGCAGCTGTCGAGTATCGACCGACTGACCGGTCTGAACAATCGCGGGCACTGGGAAGACGCCATCAAACTCGAATACGCGCGCCATGCCCGCTACGGCTCGCAAGCGTCGCTGGTGATGTTCGACATCGATCATTTCAAGCACATCAACGACACCTATGGTCACCAGGTCGGCGACAAGGTGCTGCGTGCCATCGCAGACCTGGTGCGCGGGCTGATTCGCACCGTGGACATCGCCGGGCGTTATGGCGGCGAAGAGTTTGCCGTGTTGCTGCCCGATACCGACCTGCAAGGCGCTGCGCTGTTTGCCGAGCGGCTGCGCAAGGCCGTGGAAGAAGACCAGATCATCCACGAAGGCCAGCCGATCCGCTGCACCATCAGCCTGGGCGTGGCGGACCTTGGCTCGACGGTCAGCGAATACAAGCAGCTGATCGAACAGGCCGATCAGGCGATGTACGTTTCCAAGAAAACCGGTCGCAACAAGGTCACCGTGCATGAGTGAACGGGACCCTGCGGGGCTGAACCCGCTCGTGCTAGGATCGCGATTTTTCCGCTGACGCTCAGGGACATCATGCGACCTCAATCCACGCTTACCGTTACGCCTGTCGATCGCCCGCTGATCGGGCGCGTCAGCCCGCCCGGCTCCAAGTCAATCACCAACCGGGCCCTGTTGCTGGCCGGTCTGGCGAAAGGCACGAGCCGCCTGACCGGTGCGCTCAAGAGTGACGATACCCGCGTGATGTCCGAGGCGTTGCGTCTGATGGGCGTGCAGGTCGATGAACCGGACGACAGCACGTTCGTGGTCACCAGCTCCGGACACTGGCAGGCACCGCAACAGGCGTTGTTTCTGGGCAATGCCGGCACCGCCACACGCTTTCTGACCGCTGCGCTGGCCAACTTCGAAGGCGACTTCGTGGTCGACGGCGACGAGTACATGCGCAAGCGTCCGATCGGCCCGCTGGTCGACGCCCTGCAACGCATGGGCGCCGACGTCAGCGCGCCCAGCGGCTGCCCGCCGGTGGCGATCAAAGGCAAGGGCGGTCTGGCCGGTCAGCGCATCGAAATCGATGGCAATCTGTCCAGCCAGTACGTCTCGGCGTTGTTGATGGCGGGCGCCTGCGGCCAGGGCCCGGTGGAAGTGGCCCTGACCGGCAGCGAAATCGGCGCGCGCGGCTACGTGGACCTGACGCTGGCCACCATGCAGGCCTTCGGGGCTGTAGTTGAGCCGCTGGGCGACGTGGCCTGGCGTGTCGAAGCCACCGGCTACCGCGCCACCGATTTTCACATCGAACCGGATGCCTCGGCGGCGACTTACCTGTGGGCCGCCCAGGCTTTGACCGGCGGCGCCATCGACCTGGGCGTGGCTGCGGATGCCTTTACCCAGCCTGACGCACTGGCCAGCCAGATCATCGCCAGCTTCCCGAATATGCCCGCCGAGATCGATGGCTCGCAGATGCAGGACGCGGTTCCAACCCTGGCCGTGCTGGCCGCTTTCAACAACCAGCCGGTGCGCTTCGTTGGCATCGCCAACCTGCGGGTCAAGGAATGCGATCGCATCTCGGCACTGTCCCAGGGACTGTGCGCCATCGCGCCGGGTCTGGCGGTGGAAGAGGGCGACGATCTGGTGGTGCATGCCAACCCCGCTCTGGCCGGGCAGACCGTCGACGCCCTGATCGATACCCACGCCGACCATCGCATCGCCATGTGCTTCGCCCTGGCCGGCCTGAAGATTGCCGGCATTCGCATTCTTGATCCCGATTGCGTGGGCAAGACCTATCCCGGCTACTGGGACGCGCTGGCATCGCTGGGCGTGAATCTGCAACGCTGAAGGGCACCCTGGCCTTGGTCAGGTCATAACACTCTTTACCCGTTCTAGCGGGTAAATGTCGCGAATATGCGGCGAACCGCCGGTCGGTTAGTCGGTAAATAAAAGGACTGGTTTCGCTTCGGGCTTTTCAAAACTCTTGGAGGGGCGCCAAATAACTGTGCCACCTATACAACGACGTGCCTGAAGCGATTGCACGCAATGCCCCGTTATCTTTTGTTACCGGGCGCAGGGCGTTTATCATGGACCCGCCGCATTGTTTACCTCAGGCCCCCGGCTCGTAATAGCGCCCTGTGCGCCGGCCCCGGATCGCCGATACTGGCTTCCCGATTGCCATGTATGACCTGTACGCCAATGGTTTTTTTCCCTACAGGACGTTCAGGTAAAAGCTCAGTGATCCATAAGGAATTTGAATGACACTCTCCCAGCCGTCGCCTAACGTCCCGCAGGAAAGGGGCGTTCAGATCAGTGATCTACCATTTGCGGTCGTGGGAATTGGTGCGTCGGCAGGGGGCTTTCAGGCGCTCAAGAGCTTTTTCGAGCACATGCCGCAGAACAACGGAATGGCTTTCGTCATCGTTCTGCATCTGTCGCCGAACCATGAGAGCATCGCTGGCCAGATCATCCAGGACTCGACGAAAATGCCGGTGGTACAGGTGACCGCGTCGATGCCGATCGAACAGAACAAGGTGTATGTGATCTCGCCCGCGCAGCAGTTGCGCATGAACGACGGTCATTTGCACGTGTCGACGCCCGAACCGCGACGTGGCGGGCATGTGGCAATCGATCTTTTTTTCCGCGACCTGGCCGAAGTCCACAAGGACCGCGCGTTCTGCGTGGTGCTGTCGGGGACAGGGTCGGATGGTGCGATGGGCCTTTCCCGGATCAAGGAGCAGGGCGGCGTGACTCTCGCCCAGCTGCCCGAAGATGCCGAATACGACAGCATGCCCAAGGCCGCCATCAATACCGGGATGGTCGACCTGATATTGCCCGTGGTCGAGATGCCGCAGAAGCTTCTGGAACTATGGCGCAACTCCCAGAATATCCGTCTGCCGACGCTCGGGGACCCACAGATCCATACCATAGAACCTGCCTCCGAGTATGAGGCCGCCATGGCCGCGCAGTCGCTGCATGACATTCTCGTGCAACTGCGTACTGGCACGGGTCACGATTTCAAGCACTACAAGCAGGCCACGGTCCTGCGGCGTATCGAACGGCGCATGCAAGTCACGGCGCAGCCGACCCTGCCGGCCTATTACCGGCATTTGCAAGCCAACCCGGATGAAACCAAAGCGTTGCTGGGTGACATGCTGATTGGCGTGACCAATTTCTTTCGCGACCGGGATGCCTTCGAAGCCCTGGAGCGGGAGATCCTGCCTCAGCTGGTCAAGGGCCGCGGCGCGCCCGATGCGCGCGAGGTGCGAGTCTGGTCGGCCGGCTGTTCCACGGGCGAGGAAGCCTACAGCCTGGCGATGCTGCTCAACGATCAATTGCAGATCGAAGGTGGCGAGGGCCGGATGCAGGTGTTCGCGACCGACATCGATCACCGGGCGATCGCGGTCGGGCGCGCCGGTTGCTACCTCGAAGCCATCGTGACCGATGTACCGCCTACCCGTTTGCGCCAGTACTTCGTCAAGGAAGATCACCTGTACCGCATCCGCAAGGAAATCCGCGAACGCGTGCTGTTCGCCCAGCACAGCCTGCTTACCGACCCGCCGTTCTCGCAGATCGATCTGGTGGTGTGCCGCAACCTGCTGATCTACCTGGATCGCGAAGTGCAACGCGAAATCCTGCAGATGTTTCATTTCGCGTTACGCCCAGGCGGCTACTTGTTCCTGGGCTCCTCTGAGTCGGCCGATGCCTGCAGCGATCTGTTTGCGCCGGTGGACAAGAAAAACCGCATCTATCGCGCGCTGGCCGGCTCGGCCCTGGCCAGAAAGATGCCCAGCATGCCGCGCATCGGCAGCGTGCGCTCGGTGCCTGAAGTGCGCAGCGTCGAGACACCTCGTCCGAAGAAAAAGACCTTCGCCGATATTCATCTGCGGGCCATCGGTTATACCGCCCCGCCCAGCGTCATTATCGACACCCACGGCGACATTCTTCATATGAGCGAAGAGGCCGCCAGGTATCTCAGGTACGTGGGCGGTGAAATGTCCCATAACCTGGTCACGCTTATCGACCCGGTGCTGCGCCTGGACGTGCGTACCGCGCTGTTCCAGGCCCAGCAGACCGGCCAGGAGGTGCGCTCCCGGCCGGTGAGCATAAGCCGCGACGATCAGGCTTACGAGGTCGGCCTGCAGGTCAAACCTTACCGGGACGAAGATTCCGACGGCGACTTCTTGCTGGTGATGTTCCTCGAACAGGCGGTCCAGGAACCGCGCAATGAGACTTCCGCGGATTCCGCTGAAAACCAGCTCCTGACCAACCTGGAAAACGAGCTGCTACGCACCAAACTCCAGCTTCAGGAAACCATCGAGCAGGCTGAGGTTTCCGGCGAAGAGCTCAAGGCGTCCAACGAGGAAATGCAGGCCGTCAACGAAGAACTCCGGTCGGCCACCGAAGAGCTGGAAACCAGCAAGGAAGAGCTGCAATCGATCAATGAAGAGCTGCTGACCGTCAATCACGAGCTCAAGACCAAGGTCGACGAAACCGGCAAGATCAACGATTACCTCACCAACCTGATCGCCTCCACCGACATCGCCACGGTGTTTGTCGACCGCGGCCTGCGCATCAAATGGTTCACGCCCGCCGCGACGGAAATCTTCAGCATGCTGCCGGTCGATACCGGCCGTTCGTTGCTGGATATCACCCACCGTCTTGAGTACGACGAACTGGGCGACGATGCCAGCCTGGTGTTCGAATCCCTCAACGTGATCGAACGGGAAGTCTGCAGCACCGACGGGCGCTGGTTCATCGCGCGGTTGCTGCCGTATCGCTCCAACGAAGATTTCATCGACGGTACGGTGCTGACCTTCATCGACATCAGCAAGCGCCGCGCCACCGAAGAGGATCTGCGCCTGAGCGAGGAGCGCATGCGTCTGGTGGCCGAGAGCATCCGCGACTACGCCATCATCGTCCAGGACGAGGCGGGTGTGGTGACCGGCTGGAACACCGGTGCCGAACTGATCTTCGGCTTCAGCAAGGAAGAAGCCGAAGGCCGCTACTTCGATTTCATTTTCACCGCCGCCGACAAGGCTGCCGGAGTGCCCGAGCAGGAATTGCGCGAGACCCGGCGCAACGGCCGTACCGAAGACGAGCGCTGGCACGTGCGCAAGGACGGCAGCCAGTTCTACTGCAGCGGTGAAGTGTCGCTGCTCAAGGGCGAGAATTTCAAAGGCTACGTGAAGCTGGCCCGGGACCTGACCGACTACAAGCTACGTCAGGAAGAACAGTCGCAGCGCCTGGCCGAGACCGAGAACAGCAGCCACTTGAAGGATGAGTTCTTCGCAGTGATGTCCCATGAGCTCAAGCATCCGCTGAATCTGATCCAGCTCAATGCAGAGCTGCTGCGCCGCTTGCCGGCCCTCAAGACCTCGTCGGTGGCGGTCAAGGCGGTGAGTACCGTCTGCGACGCAGTCAGCAGCCAGGCGCGCATCATCGATGACCTGCTCGACGTCGCGCGGGTCCGGACCGGCAAGCTCAAGCTCAAGCGCATGCCGATCGACCTGGGCAAAGTGCTGAGCGAGATTCATGTCGTATTGCTCAGCCATCACCCCAAACGCCCGATCAGCCTGACCCTGCCCACCGACGGGGCTGCGCTGATGGTCGACGCCGACCCGACGCGTCTGGAGCAGATCATCTGGAATCTGGTCAACAACGCCATCAAGTTCACCCCGGAAGAGGGGCGCATCCAGCTGATCGCCTCGCAATCGGCCAGCGAGGCGAAGCTGGAAGTGATCGACAGCGGCGCGGGCATCGCCCCGGAACAGCTCGACAAGGTGTTCGACCTGTTTTCCCAGGCCGAAACACAGCACGTCTCCCATCAGCGCGAGGGGCTGGGCATCGGCTTGTCGTTGGTACGCCAGCTGGTGGAAGGCCATGGCGGGAAGGTGGAAGTCCACAGCGAAGGGGAAGGCCGGGGCTGCACCTTCACGGTCCGGCTGCCCTTGCTGAGCCCGTCCACGGTTTTGCCCGAGGACAGCGCGCGCGAAGAACCGGCCGGGCGGCTGGCAGGGTGGAAAGTGCTGCTGGTGGACGATTCCCCCGAAGTGCTGGAAACCCTGATGATGCTGCTGGAAATGGAAGATGCCGACATCCAGGCGTTCAGCGATCCGTTCAAGGCACTGGAAGCGGCCGAAAAAGCCACCTTCGACATCATCATCTCCGACATCGGCATGCCCGGCATGAATGGTCATGAGCTGATGCAGGCGTTGCGGCGTCTGCCCAACTGCGCCACGACCCCCAGCGTCGCCCTGACCGGCTACGGCACCGGGCAGGACGTCCAGCAAACCTTGCAGTCGGGCTTTTCCTGCCATATCGGCAAGCCGGTGGCTTATGACGTGCTGATCGAGACGCTGGAAAAGGTCGGTGGGAAGTTGAAGCGGTAATGGCTGCGATATTCCGCAAAAACCTGATCATGGTTTGAGGATGGCTGAAAGGATCTAATCCACTGTCAATTCTGACAGTGGATTGGATATACGAAGCCATTAAGCTGAGGGCTGGAATTCATTTCAGCCACGGAGGCGAGCATGGATGCTCTCGATAGCGGTTCTTCAGCCTGCAAAAACCTGATCAGGTTGACCATCGTGCTGATGGTGATCTTCTCGACAAGCCTGTCGCTCGCGCCCAGGCGGGCGGATGCGCAGGGCATCAACCTGGCGACCTGCGTGGTGGGCACTCACACGGCTCAATGGTCGCCTGGCGTTACCCATACCGAAAAGCTGATCAATGTGACCACCACTAGCAATTGGGAGTGCTCAGTGCCCCCGCTCGTATTGACCAGTGCCAAATCCACGCAGACCTTTCAGGCGAGCTTTTCCTGCGGTTCCTTGTTTAAGCAGACACCGCCAATCACCTGGGTCATCAATTGGAGTGATGGGGGGACCAGCACGTATAAGTTCATCGCCAGCGTAACCTCCACCGGTAATCTGAACACCACCATAACCGGTGTGGGAGAAATCGTGGACGGGCGCTTCAAGGGTGCGAATGCATTGACCACGTTCGTCTTGCAGGACGTGGCGAATATACTGAACAACGACTGCAGCCAGCCCAGCGGAGTTACTCAGATGAGCGGCCTGACCACGCTGATCATCTCGCCTTGAGGCGCAGTGTGGTTCAAGGACTTCTCAAAACTGCCTGCCGTGTGGCGATAAAAGTCGGTTGCAAACGTCCGTTCGCTGCTGCAATGTAAAGACAACCGTAAAGACGACGAGGCTGTTCCCGTGGCATCTATCAATGTGCGCATAGACGACGAGCTCAAGGCTCGTGCCTATCGAGAGCTGGAAAAACTTGGCGTAACGCCATCTGAGCTGATGCGCCAGGCCTTGCAATATGTGGCCGAGAGCGGTCAGTTGCCGTTCCGCCCTGTTTTAATGACTGAGGGAGAGGAAGCATTGATCGCCACAGTGCGTGAGCGCTTGGCCAACCCACAGCGGGTCAAGGTTTCTCTGGATGACCTATAGCCTTGAATTCGATGCGCGTGCACTGAAAGAATGGAAAAAATTGGGCGATACCGTACGTCAGCAGTTCAAAAAGAAGCTAGGCGCAATCCTCGACAATCCGCATATCGAGGCCAATCGACTACATGCCTTGCCCAATTGCTACAAACTCAAATTGCGCAGTAGCGGTTACCGCTTGGTCTACCAGGTCATAGAGCAAGAGGTCGTCGTCTTTGTGGTAGCCGTCGACAAGCGAGAGCGAGAGCAGGTTTATCGCAAGGCTGCCGAACGTTTGCTCTAAACCGAGCTTCAAGACTTTAATCATCCTGCCTTGAGCGGTCGCTGGAACAATTGATCGATTCGGGTTGCTGCTCCAGAGGCTGCTCTCGGTCGGTCAGAAAATCAGCACTCGCATCCTCGCCGTCAAACCAGTCATTCCAGTTTTTATCTCCAGGCGAGCTGACTGAGCTTTGCTTCATGAGGCTCCATATCTCAGAGGACAGAGCAACAGAGTCGAGCCTTATTCAAGCCTTTTTAAGGCCTGTAGTGCGTACTGAACCGCAATTCCCCCTTGAAGGACGGTCATCCGCCTTGGCTGGTAAAAGCTGTCGTGCCGCACTGATTGAAAATGCACTGTATAGGATGCATATCAAGGTTTATGCTTGCCTTTGCATTCCATACGATGCATTCAGAGGCAACATGGATAATATCGGCGAAACGATACGCAGACTTCGAAAGGCCAAGCGCTATACCCAGGGCGACGTCGCGTCGCGGCTGCAAATGAGCCGCGCCACGATATCGGGTATCGAGAACGGAACGGTGTCAGAGATAGGCATTCGCAAAGTGGAAGCGATCCTCAACCTGCTGGGCCACACGCTCACTGTTGTACCGAAGTCGCGGCGCCCGACCCTGGATCAGCTGAAGGATCAGAACTTCCATGACTGACGAAAAATCCCGGCCGTTGCCAGTGAGGGTTGCGAAAGAGCAAGTCGCAAGTGTCGGCCGTAGTGAGGTTCAGAAGGGTGGTACCAGCTTTCGATATCTGCAAGACGTGGCCCCCGGCAACGCAGTCTCGCTTGTCATGCCTGTACGCTGGGACGCCTACGACTGGTCAGATGGCATCACCCCGATCCTGTCGATGAATATGCCCGAAGGCATATTGAGGGCAGAGCTTCAGAACATGTTCTCCAAGACGAAAAAGGGCTTTGACGACCTCGATTTGCTTGGCATCGTCGGACCTTACCAGTTGGGCCGGGTCTCGGTCGGTCACCTGAATGACGCCCGACTACCGGACTTGTCGGTCGACGATCTGCTGATTCACGACTCGGCCCGTGGCCTGTTCGAAGATCTGCTGCAGCGGTATGCGAAGTACAGCGGCATTTCCGGTGTGCAGCCGAAGGTGCTGGTGCGGGACGAAGCGGGCAACGAATTGCACAGACTCACCCACCGAGGCGCGACGCATATCGTCAAGAGTTGGCGGGAAGAGGATTACCCGGAGTTGGCCGCGAATGAATTCTTCTGCATGCAAGCGGCGAGATACTGCGGACTGGCCGTTCCGAACATCAGTCTCAGCGCCAATGGCAAGCTGCTGATCGTCGAGCGATTCGATATAACGGATACGGGATACCTGGGTTTCGAAGACTTGTGCGTGCTCAATGGCTGGCCCGCGCACAAGAAGTATGACGGCTCTGCTGAAGGGGCCGCAAAGCAACTCATGACCTTCCTGTCGCCGGAGCGGGTGCGCGAAGGGCTGGAGGCGCTGTTTCTCACTGTCGCGTTGTCCACGGGTGTTCGAAACGGCGACGCCCATTTGAAGAACTTCGGCGTCATGTACAACGACTGCGGCGAAGATGCAGAGGTCTGGATGGCGCCAACCTATGACATCGTATCGACCACAGCCTATAAGCCGAACGACATCATGGCGCTGTTTCTGGCCGGGTCGAAGAACTGGCCCAAGCACAGGCTGCTGGTCGAATTCGGCCGGCGCTCGTGTCAGCTCAGCGAGGGGCGATGCCGTGATCTGATGGAGCAAGTGGCAGAGGGTATGACAAAAGCCCGTGGCGAACTGCTGGAGTACCTTCGGGACCATACCTCGTTCGAGCCGATCGGCACCAGAATGCTGAGCGAATGGGATCGTGGAATACAACGTAGCCTGGTGCCGGAGACGCGGCCCAGGATCGTGGATCTGGGCGCAAAGAAGGGTCGTGGCCCTGACGGATGAGTTGCATCAGCCGAAGGCCTGTTGTCGCACCACGCTGTTCAAAGCTTCCTGTACTGCAAACTGAACCCCAGCTCCACACTTTCCCCTTGCCGCAACAAGCGCAGCCCCGGCTGACCCGGCAGGTGGTGGGCGTTGACCGGGTGGCTGACGGGTTCGAAGCAGAAAAACGGCAGATCCGGCGGGCAGAACACCAGGAAGAATTCGCTGCCGGTCGCCTGGCCGTGCAGTTCGTAGCCCAGATCCGGCTGGCTGATGACGCAGCGGCCGTCCCATTGAGTGAAGCCGTTGTCCAGCCGGGTTTTGGGCAGCGTGTTCGAGGCGCTGAAATCCCATTCAGGCGGCAGTTGCGCCAGTTGCGTCGGCAAGCCGGCCTCGTCGCTCAGCCAGACCTGCGCGGCCTTTACCTGCAAACGGGTATTGGCCGCGCGTGGCAGGTAGGGATGCAAACCCAGCCCGTGCCAGGCCGCGCGACTGTCCATGTGAGTGGTGCTCAGTTCGATGCTCAGCAGGCCGTCGCGCAGGGTGTAGCGCAGTTGCGCGCGATAGGCGAAAGGTACGCGGCTGTCGAGCTGCAGGCAGATCCTGTTTTCGCTGTGCTCGATGACATCCCAGGGCTGCTGCCAGGCGCTGCCGTGGATCGGCAGTGCATCGTTGGCGCTGTTGGGTTCAAGGGCCAGCCAGCCGTCCGGCGTGTCGAAGCCGCCGTTGCCGATGCGGTTCGACCAGGGTGCCAGCGGGTAGCAGCCCAGCCGTCTGGGCGTGGCGGCGGCCAGGGCCTCGTCGTCGTTGGGGCGCAGCAACGGCTGGCCGCTGTCGAGCACGGTCCAGTTGGCGATGCTGGCGCCGATCCCGGGTGCCACGGTCAGGCGGGTCAGGCCATCTTCAAGCGTCAGAATGTTTGCGGGCATTGGGTTCGGCCTTCCGGGGAGGAGATGTTGGCGTCGATGGCGGGTTGCGCTTCAAGGCCAGCAGCACGATGCCGCTGACCACGATCAGGCCGCCGATCACCTGGCTGCTGCTGAGCAACTGATCCAGGATCAGCCAGCCGAACAGCAGGCTGGCGACCGGCTCGATGTTCATCACCGGCGCGTTGCGGGCCATGTCCAGCCGTGTCATGCAGATGAACAGCAAGCAGAATCCCAGACCGTAGAGCAGCACCAGGGTGGCCAGCGCAGTCCAGCCGGTCGGGCTCGCGGGCAGGTCCACGCCGCCGGGCAATACGCCGCTGACGCCTGCCACTGCCGCGGCGGTGAACACGATGGCCATGGTCAGCATGCTGCGAACCGTGCCGCGCATGCCGGACAGCTTGTGGTCGGTGATCCACAAGGCAACGGCGAATACCACCGCAGCGGTAAACCCGAAGGCAATGCCCTCCAGCCATTGCGGTTCGCTGCTGCCAGGATTGGACAGGCGATGCGGCACGTCCAGGGCGAAAACCAGGCCGAACAGAATCATCCCCATCAGCAGCGCCGCACGCCGCGTGGGTGCCGGGCCGCCCAGCGCCCAGGTCAGCAGCGCCAGCAGAATGGGCGCGACGTTGACCACCAGCAGCGCCAAGGCCACAGGAATACGCGCCACGGCCGAGTAAATGCAGAAACTCTGGGTCGCGATCAGCAGACCCAACAACAGTTGCCAGCGCCAGGTGCGGGCATTGAGTTGCAGCTTTTCGCCTTGCCACATCACCAGGCCGATCAGCACCAGCAGGGTCACGCCTGAACGGCAGAGGATGGCCAGCAGCAAGCCGGTGTCGTGATCGAAGGCAATGCGCGCCGCAATATGGTTACCGGCGAAAGCGCAGGCCAGCAGCGCAAGAATCAGTACCGCGATGTGGCGGGGAAACAAGGCAGGAGAAGACATGAGCAACCAGCCTCCTTGGCTGGAAAAAACATCGCCGCCAACGAGGGCGGCGATGTTGTAAAGCGTGAACGATTACAACACCAGGCGTGGCAGCCACAGCGAAATGGCTGGAACGTAGGTGACCAGCATCAGCACCATGAACAGTGCCACGTAGAAAGGCAGCAGCGCCTTGACCGTGGCTTCGATGGTGACCTTGCCCACCGCTGCGCCGACGAACAGCACCGCGCCCACTGGCGGTGTGATCAGCCCGATACCCAGGTTGACCAGCATGATCATGCCGAAATGCACCGGGTCGACACCGATACCAGTGATGACCGGCATCAGGATCGGCGTAAGGATCAGGATCAGCGGTGCCATATCCATCACAGTGCCCAGCAGCAGCAACATCACGTTGATGCACATCAGAATCACATAGCGGTTATCCGACAAGGTCAGAAACGCCGTGGTGATCTTCATCGGGATTTCCATCAACGTCAGGATGTATCCGAAGGCGGCGGCAAAGCCGATCAGGATCATCACGATGGAGATGGTGCGTACAGTCCGGTGCATCAATTTAGGCAGGTCGCGCCATTTGTAGTCGCGATAGATGAACATGGTGACAAAGAACGACCAGACCACGGCGACCGCCGCCGACTCGGTCGCGGTGAACACGCCGCTGAGAATACCGCCCAGAATGATGACCATTGCCATCAGACCCCAGAGCGCCTCGCCAGCGATTTTCAGCGCCTGGCGCAGCGGGATGACTTCACCCTTGGGATAGTTGCGCTTGCGGGCGAAGATCATGCACAGGCCCATCATTACCGCGCTGAGCAACAGACCCGGCATGATCCCTGCGATGAACAGCGAGGCGATCGATACGGTACCGCCCGCCGCCAGCGAGTAGAGCACCGAGTTGTGGCTGGGCGGGGTCAGCAATGCCTGCACCGAGCCGCTGACGGTAACCGCCGTCGAGAAGTCGCGCGGATAGCCGTTGCGTTCCATTTCCGGAATCAGTACCGAACCCACCGAAGCCGTATCGGCCACCGAGGAACCGGAAATCGCACCGAAGAAGGTCGAGGCGACGATGTTGACCAATGACAGACCGCCGCGCACAAAACCCACCAGCACGCCGGCGAAAGCCACCAGCCGGCGTGACATACCGCCTTCGGCCATAATGGCGCCCGCCAGAACAAAGAACGGAATCGCCAGCAAGGAGAACTTGTTGACGCCGCCAGCGACCTGAATCATCAGCGCGTCGAAAGGAATATCAATCCACCAGGCACCGATCAAAGCGGCCAGGCCCAACGCGTAGGCCACAGGCATGCCGATAACGATCAATGCAATAAAGCTGCCCAACAGTACGAATGCGTCCATTTATGCAGCACCTTCACTTTCTTCGACCAGATCGAAACGCACAACGCGGCGGTGGCTTTGATCGCCCAGAAATAGTTTTTCGAGTACGAAAATCAGCGTCAGGACGCCGCCGACAGGAATGGGCAGATAAGAAATACCAACCCGCAGCCAAGGCATCTCGCCCAGGTACTGGTTCCAGGTGGTCATGCACAGCTTGAAGCCTTTGACCGCCATGAACACGCAGACCACGGCCATGAGAATCTGCACGGCGATAGAAGCGATGTATTTTGCCGACGCGGGCATGCGGTCGGTGGCCATTGTCACGGCCATGTGAGCGCCGGCCCGATAGCTGGCCGCAGCGCCGAAAAAGGTAAAAACCACCATCAACAGGATGGAAGTAGGTTCCGGCCAGCTGGAGCCCGTGCCTAATACGTAACGGGCAAAAATGCCCCAAGGGATGATCAGGCTCATGGTCAACACCGAAAATCCGGCGATGACAATGCAGAGCCAATAGATCAGATCGTTTATGCGCAAAAGCTTGTTTTTCATGACTTCTACCAAGGCAGCGGCGCGCGGATGAACACCCGCCGCCGCCCAGTTATGAGAACTTCCGGGTTAATTGACCGCTTCGATGCGCTTGATCAGGTCCGCATACGGCGCGCCGTATTTGGCACGCACTGGAGCCGTGGCATCGTAGAAGGCTTTTTTCTGCTCGGCGGTCAGGGGGATGAACTCCACGCCGCCCGCTTTCAGCTTGGCTTCGCTGTCGGCCGACTTCTTGTCCCACAGCACGCGCTCTTCAGCCTGAGCTTCCACTGCCAGTTTTTTCACCAGGGCCTGCTGCTCGGGGGTGAGCTTTTCCCAGGTGGTTTTTGCCATCACCACAGGCTCGGGCAGGATCAAGTGCTCGGTCAGGGTGTAGAACTTGGCGTTCTGGTAGTGGTTGTGCTCCAGCATGGTCGGCGGGTTGTTTTCCGCGCCGTCGATCACGCCAGTCTGCAGGGCACTGAAGATCTCGCCGGTGGCCATGGCAATGCCGTTGCCGCCCATGGCGTTGATGGTGTCGATGAACAGCGGGTTGCCCTGCACACGGATCTTCATGCCCTTGAGGTCGGAGATCTGACGAACCGGCTTCTTGGTATAGAGGTTACGGGTGCCGCCATCCATCCAGGCCAGTGCGACCATGTTGAAGTTGGAGCTGGTGATCTTGTCGAGGATCTCCTGACCGATCTCGCCGTCGATGATCTTGCGCATGTGCGCATGGTCACGAAAGATGAACGGCAGGTTGAACACGTTGACGTCCGGTACTACCGGGCCAACGATGCCCAGGCTGACGCGGGTCATCTGTACCGCGCCGCTCTGCACCTGTTCAACGACTTCCTTCTCCGAACCCAGCACGCCGCCGGCGAACATCTTGAAGCTGATTTCGCCCTTGCTCTGCTCTTCAAGCTTCTTGCCCAGGTTTTCTTCGGCCACTACCGGCGGATAGCCTTTGGGGTGGACCTCGGCAAACTTGATCTTGACGTCCGCCCATGCAGCATTGGAGAAGCAAAAGGCCAACGGGAGTGCCGCGATGAGTAACTTGCGTTTGAAATCCATGGAAATCTCCGATGTTGTTGTTTTTGGTCGGTGCTTATAAGAATTTCACTGCGGGGCGCAATCAGCCCCGAAACGTGGGTTCCTCCAGGCCTTTTACCCCGGGTCTCAAGGCGAACACGCCACCGGCCAGAGGCTGATCGGCGAGATCGCCGCCCGGGCGAATCGAGGTTACGAACAGAGTGTCCAGATCAGGTCCGCCAAAGGCGCACATGGCCGGTTTCTTCACCGGCACGGCCAGTGAGCGATCCAGCTTGCCTTGAGGCGTGAAACGGTGAATCAGCCCGGCGTCGTTGCCGCAGATCCAGTAACAGCCATCGGCATCGACGGCCGCGCCATCCGGGCGGCCCGGATGCTCGTTCATGTCCACGAACAGGCGGCGGTTGTGCGGTGTGCCGCTGTCCGTGTCGTAGTCGAAGGCCCAGATTTTCTGCACGCTGGGGTGCGAATCGGACAGATACAGCGTCTTGCCATCGGGGCTGAATCCCAGGCCGTTGGGGACGATGAATCCTTGCAGCTGCGGCTCCAGATCCTGCTGACCGGCCTGATAGCGATACATCGCGCCCACCACCGCGCCTGCTCCCATGTCCATCAACATGGTGCCTGCCCAGAAGCGGCCTTGACGATCGCAACGCCCGTCGTTGAAACGCATCCCGGCCTGTGCGTGCCGCACGTCGACCAGTGGTGTGGCGGTCAGTTGTTCGCCGTCGCCGGGCTGCAGGTGAAACAGGCCGGTTTCCATACCGGCGATCCAGCCGCCCTGGCCGTCGGCTGCGATGCAGGCAACCATTTGCGGGGCCTGCCAGCTTTGTGTCTGCCCGTCCGGGCTCCAGCGGTGCAGTCGGCCAGCGGGGATGTCGACCCAGTACAACGCCTGGTCGCGGACGCTCCAGACAGGGCTTTCGCCGGTGGCATTACGCGCATCGAGAATCAGTTCAGCGTCCATGGCAGCGTGCGTCTCTGTTGTTATTGTCAGGACTTGCGGGCGTTACTCGTCGCCAAACGGGCCGGCTGCGACAAACGCGCCGCCCTGGTAAACCATGGCCGGGTCATCGGCGGCCGGCATCGGTTGCGCTTCTACCTTGTCGCGAAACACTTCCGAGCTGTCCTTGGGCGTGTAACCCAGGTGGCTGGCCAAGTGGTTGTCCCACCATACGGTCTTGTTGTCCGACATGCCGTAGACCACGGTGTGGCCGACGCCCGGCGTATACAGGGAGCGCTCGATCAGTTGGGTCAGGTCATCGAAGCTGAGCCAGGTGCTCATCATTCGACGGTTCTGCGGCTCGGGGAACGAGGAGCCAATACGGATGCTGACGGTCTCGATGCCGTAGCGATCGAAATAGAAACTGGCCATGTCTTCGCCGTAGGACTTGGACAGGCCGTAGTAACCGTCCGGGCGGCGTGGAGAATGAGCGTCGAGGGTTTCGTCCTGCTTGTAGAAACCGATGACGTGGTTGGAACTGGCGAAGATGATGCGCTTGACGCCATGACGGCGCGCGGCTTCGTAGATATGGAATACGCCACAGATGTTGGCGCCGAGGATTTCCTCGAAAGGTCGTTCGACCGAGACCCCGCCGAAATGCAGGATGGCGTCTACGCCTTCAACGAGTTGGTGCACGGCCTGCTTGTCGGAAAGGTCGCAGACCTGGACTTCCTCGCCACTTTCAGCGGGCGCCATGTCAACGATATCGGAGAGTCGCAGAGTCTTTGCGTAAGGCCGCAGGGTTTTGCGTAGTACTTTGCCCAAGCCACCTGCCGCACCTGTGAGCAGGAGGCGATTGAAGGGATTTTGGGTGGTTTGAACCGTTGCCATGAGGATGATCCTGATTGTTATTGTGTTGTCATCTGTTGTCGTATGACTGTTCCGATTATCAGCAGCGCGCGAGCTGATTGTCAACGTGCCACTTATAAAGTTTTCCCCGCCGTAACGCGGTCTACACAAGCCTTTTCGCGGCAAAAGCCCGCCTTGGAGGCGGGCTTTTGGCATGCTGACAGCGTTTGTATCAGAGCAGCGAAATCGGATAACTGATGAAAATGCGGTTTTCGTCGAATTCGTTGGCGCTGAAGTCACGACGCAGGGTGGAATTTCGCCATTTCACGTTCAGGTTTTTGAAGGTGCCACTCTGAACGGTGTAGGCCAGTTCCGACTCGCGTCCCCATTCCTTGCCATCGGTGATGGTGCCGGTATGGACGTTATCGCCGCTGATGTAACGGTTCATCAGGGTCAGGCCCGGAACGCCAAGCGCCGCGAAGTTGTAATCGTGACGCAACTGCCAGGATTTTTCCTTGGCGTTGTCGTAGCTTGAGTTGTAGCTATCGTTGGCCAGCGTGCCGCCGCTGGTGCCGTTGACCCGCATCCAGGCCGTGTCGCCGCTGAGTTTCTGCAGGCCGACGTAGAACGTGCTGCCGCCGTATTTGGCCGAAAGCAGGGCATAGGCGGTCTTGTTGTCCAGATCGCCGGCGAGCTGGTTGCCGTCTTCCTTGCCGATGAAGTAACCCAGGTTGGCGCCCAGGGTCCATTCGCCGACCGGCTGGCTGTGCAGGACGTTGAAGAACTGCTGCTGGTAGATGTCCTGCAATTCGGAGTACCAGACGCCGATCTGGGTGCGCTTGTCATTGAAGACGTATTCGCCGCCGCCGAAGTTGAAGCGATCGGAGGTAAAGGCACCCCGGCCGTTCATCGACATGTCTTCCATGCTGGCGTCGTTACGCGGGCTGTTGCCGCGGAACTGGCCGCCGTACAGGGTCAGGCCGTCGAATTCCTTGGAAGTGATCTGGCCGCCGCGGAAGGTCTGCGGCAGGGAACGACCATCGTCCGAACGCAGGATCGGCAGCACCGGCATCCACTCGCCGACTTTGAGCTCGGTCTTGGAAATCTTTGCCTTGCCCGCCACGCCCAGGCGGCCGAAATCATCGGCCGGACGTCCGTCGCTGTGGACCGGCAGCAATTGCGTACCGGCGGTCCCGCGTCCGCCATCAAGCTTGACCGAGTACATACCCAGCACATCGACGCCGAAGCCCACCAGACCCGGTGTGAAACCGGATTTGGCGTCGAGGATGAAACTCTGGGTCCATTCCTCGGCCTTGCCCTGTGGCGCGGCACTGCTGGGGTACGCCGGGTTGGTGAAATTGCGGTTGAAATAAGCGTTACGCAGGTTGAGCGTGGCCTTGGTGTCGTCCACGAATCCTTCGGCCACGCTCAGCAACGGAAAAGCCAGGCTGAGGCCGCCAAGGCCGAGAATGATCTGTGAACGGGTAGTGTTGGATCTCATTATTGTTGTGCTCCCTTTGGACTAAACCTTGCGCTCCTCTGGTCGTGCATCTGCAGCGACCGACACCCAGGAGGATGTTGTAAACCTCTGTTTAAGAGGCGTGGCTTGGCCGCCAGACGGCCAGATACCGCTGTGCTGTATCAGCAAATTCGATAGAGGTTTGCGCCATGGTCTGGCGGCTTGAGAAGGTAAAGCCCTGGATCGGCAGGGAATGCCGTGACTTTCAGGTACGTGCGAGCTGAGACATGAGTCGTCATGCGATTGGCCCCGGTTTTGTTTTTATTGTTGTTGGCGTTATATGTTGTCGTACGACTAGGCTGATTATTTACACCCTCCAATAAGTTTGTCAACGCGCTTTAGTCTAAGGTCTGACGCCGTTGAACGCGGCGCCTTGCCAGCCGCTGAATACGACTGAACGCCGCGGGCGCCCTGACAGTCCACCCAATACCTCAACTTTTTTTCAGGAGCGTATTGATGAATCGTTTCATCCAGAAAGTCGTGGTGGTGACCGGCGCAGGTTCAGGGATCGGCGAAGCTACCGCCAAACGCTTTGCCCGTGAGGGCGCGAAGGTTGTGCTGGTTGGGCGCAGTGTAGACAAGCTCGCGCGGGTGGCTGCTCAACTCGAAGGCGAGGGGCATTTGACCCGTGCCACGGACGTGGCGGACCTGAGCGATGTGCAGGCCTTGTTCAACGAAGTCGCGACACGGTTCGGTCGCCTGGATGTGCTGGTGAATAACGCAGGCATCGTCAAGTCCGGCAAGGTGACCGAACTGGAGGCCAAAGACTGGAAGGAGCTGATGTCGGTCGACCTGGACGGCGTCTTCTATTGCACCCGCACGGCCATGCCGGCCTTGATTGCCAATAAAGGCAGCATCATCAATGTCTCGTCGGTCTCCGGTCTGGGAGGCGATTGGGGCATGAGTTTCTATAACGCGGCCAAGGGCGCGATCACCAATTTCACCCGCGCCCTGGCGCTGGACCACGGGCCTGATGGCGTGCGGGTCAATGCGGTCTGCCCTTCGCTGACCCGCAGCGAGCTGACCGAAGACATGCTGGGCGACGAGTCGCTCATGGCCAAATTCAGAGAGCGAATCGCGCTGGGACGTCACGCCGAGCCGGAAGACATTGGCGATGTCATCGCTTTCCTGGCCAGCGACGATGCGCGTTTCATCACCGGGGTCAATCTGCCGGTGGACGGCGGTCTGTCGGCCTCCAACGGCCAGCCGCCGCAAGCCTGACCGCAGAGCACAGGCAGGAAGAAGGCATGAGCGCTTTTCAGCACGTCGAAGCCAACCAGACAGGCCGCGATTTCGCCGTGGGTGACATCCATGGGCATTTCGCGCGCCTGCAGCAGGATCTTGACCGCATGGGCTTCGATCCGGCCAGGGACCGGCTGTTCTGTGTCGGCGATCTGGTCGACCGCGGGCCGTTGAGCCCCATGGCCCTGGACTGGCTGGACAAGCCCTGGTTGTTCGCCGTGCAGGGCAATCACGAAGCGCTGGCCATCGACCATGTGCAGGGCACGCTACCCGACTATGAAGCGTACCTGGCCAGTGGCGGAGCCTGGTTTCTGGAGCTGCCCGCCGAGCAGCAGCAACGCTTCGCGGCTCGCTTCAGCCAGATGCCCATCGCGCTTGAGCTCGATACGGCGGACGGCTTGATCGGCTTCGTGCATGCCGATTGCCCTTTTTCAAGCTGGGATCTGCTGCGCTCGGTCCTGCTTGGGCAGTTTCCGGGGCTGGCGCAGGTTCAGCAACGCTGTCAGTGGTCTCGCGAACGCTTGCGGTTGAAAGACACCGAGGGCATTAGCGATCTGCGGGCGCTGGTGGTCGGACACACGCCGGTACCGCGCGCTGAAGTGCTGGGCAATGTCTTCCACATCGACACGGGCGGCTGGAAAGCCGATGGCAGTGGCTACTTCACGTTTCTGGAACTTGACACCTTGCGCCTGAATGCATCGCGCGCAGATCTGCACGCTGGCTGATGATCAGGCCTGCACGCTATTGTCTGCGTCGAAACGATAGCCGCCTGTGTTTCAGAATCTGACACTTTGTTCGATAGGCCGCACGCCTGTGTTTCAGCCCTGAAACACAGGCGCGCCGTGGCCTGCAACACTGCAACCATCCATCGCCCGGTACGGCCTGATAGCGTATTGACTGCCACACTGCTTGGCAGTTGAGCCCTGCAACATCCCACACATCCAACTCAGGCAGCCCGCCGATGATCAATGATCATTTGACCGGGCCCTCGTGCAGTATTCATGGCAGTTCGCGTGTAGATGAAGGCTTGGGGGCCCTTGCCTCAGCTGTTGCCTCTGACTCCGGTTCAGAGGCGGTAGCCATGAGCAGAGACAGTTCTCCTTCCTGGACGACCCCCGTTGGCAAACCAGACGATGAAACGGTCCGCCGCGAGCCGGGTCTGGCGCAAGTCGCCATCCTGATGTGTACCTTCAACGGCCAGGCCTTTCTGGAGCAGCAGCTGGAGTCGATACGCCGGCAGCGCTGGCCGGCCTGGTTCATCGCGATCTCCGACGACGGCTCGGTCGATGGCACGCTCGATACGGTCACCCGTTATCAGACGCTTCTGGGCACCGACAAGCTCAGCCTGTGGCAAGGGCCGCGCCGGGGTTTCGCCAGAAACTTCATGTCGTTCACCTGCAATCGCAACCTGCAGGCCGAGTTCTATGCCTGGTGCGACCAGGACGATATCTGGCACGAGGACAAGCTGCACAAGGCCATGAGCTGGCTGCAAAGCGTCCCGGCAGACAGGCCCGCGCTTTACATGGGGCGTACCGAGCTGATCGGTGTGCGTGGCGAACCGCTGGGCTTCTCGCCTCTGTTTCGTCGCCCGCCGTCGTTCGCCAACGCGCTGGTGCAGAACATCGGAGGCGGCAACACCATGGTGTTCAATCACTCCGCCCGCGCCCTGTTGCGCGAAGTGGCCGAACATCTGGAGTCGCTGTCGCTGGACATCGTATCCCACGACTGGTGGGCGTACCTGCTGATAACCGGAGCGGGTGGCGAAGTGTTCTATGACGCCCGGCCTTATGTGCGCTATCGCCAGCATGGTCGCAATCTGGTGGGTTCCAACGCTGGCTGGCGCGCGCGGATAGCGCGCCTGCACATGGTGCTGCAAGGGCGGTTCCGGGACTGGAACAACGTCAACATCGCCGCGCTTGAAGCGGTACAGCTGTATCTGACTGCGGAAAATCGCGACCTGCTGGGGCGCTTCAAGGCGCTGCGCTCGCAGCCTTTACCCAAACGCCTGATGAGCCTCAAACGCCTGGGGCTCTATCGCCAGACCTTGCCGGGGAATCTGAGCCTGATGCTCGCCACCGCCATCAAGGTTTTCTGAATCCACGGCCCTTGTCGCCTTGCCCGATTCGCGGAGACGGACGCAATGTTCAACCCTCATCATGCGCCTGCCGCGGGCCCGTTCGAACTGATCGGCAGCCTGTGGCGCCATCGCCAGCTGATTGTCACGATGACCCGCCGCGAAGTGCTGGGCCGTTATCGCGGCTCGGTGATGGGCATCGCCTGGTCGTTCTTCAACCCGCTGTTGATGCTGGCGGTCTACACCTTTGTTTTTTCCGAAGTGTTCCAGGCGCGCTGGGTCGGTCAGGACGCAAGCAAAGGCCAGTTCGCGGTGCTGCTGTTCGTGGGCATGATCGTGCACGGACTGTTCGCCGAATGTGCCAACCGCGCGCCTTCACTGATCATGACCAACAGCAACTATGTGAAGAAGGTGCTGTTCCCGCTGGAAGTGCTGGCGGTCGTGACGCTGGGCTCGGCGTTGTTTCATACGGGCGTGAGCCTGATTGTGCTGCTGCTGGCCCAGTGGGTGCTGACCCATACGCTGCATGCCTCGGCGATCTTTTTTCCTCTGGTGCTGTTGCCGCTGTTGATCGCGACGCTCGGCTTGAGCTGGCTGCTGGCGGCGCTCGGCGTCTATCTGCGCGACGTGGGGCAGGTCATTGGCGTGCTCACCACCGTGCTGCTGTTTCTTTCGCCGGTGCTTTATCCGGTTGCCGCCCTGCCGGCGGTATACCAGCCGTGGCTGCAGCTCAACCCGCTGACCTACATCATCGAAGAAAGCCGTAATGTGCTGCTGTTCGGACATTGGCCGGACTGGCAGAGCCTGGGCGTGGCCATGCTGGTGGGCCTGGTGATTGCGGCTTTGGGATTCGCTTTCTTCCAGAAAACCCGCAGGGGATTTGCCGATGTCCTCTGAAGAAATCGCCATCAGCGTTCGCAATCTCTCCAAGTGTTTCTATACCTATGCGCGGCCCGTGGACCGCCTGCTGCACTCGGTCGTACCGCGCCTGCAGAGGCGTCTGAGACTGCCTGTCAGCCCTTACGGCCAGGAATTCTGGGCGCTGAACAACATCGACTTCGAGGTATCCAGGGGCGAAACCGTCGGCATCGTCGGGCGCAATGGTTCCGGAAAATCGACCTTGCTGCAGATCATCTGCGGCACCCTGACGCCGTCCGGCGGCACGGTCGCGACCCATGGACGTGTGGCTGCCTTGCTGGAGCTGGGATCAGGCTTCAACCCCGAATTCAGCGGGCGCGAGAACGTCTACCTCAATGGCTCGGTGTTGGGGCTGTCGCGTGAAGAAGTCGACCGCCGCTTCGACGACATCGCAGGCTTTGCCGACATCGGCGACTTTATCGACCAACCGGTCAAAACCTATTCCAGCGGCATGGCGGTGCGTCTGGCGTTTGCCGTGCAGGCGCAGGTCGACCCCCAGATACTGGTCGTCGATGAAGCGCTGTCGGTGGGGGATGCAAAGTTTCAGGCCAAGTGCTTCGAGCGCTTGCGCCAGCTCAAGGACAACGGCACCAGCATCCTGCTCGTCACCCATGCCAGCGAGCAGGTGGTGACCCACTGCAATCGCGCGATCCTGCTGGACCGTGGCCGTATGGAAATGACCGGCCCCTCCCGGGCGGTGATCAATCGCTACATGGATATCCTGTTCGGCCGCGAGCGGCGACCGGAGACCGAAACCGCCGTGGTGTCCGGGGACAAAACGGCGTCGCAGGCACCGGCCCTGAAGGGCAAGGGCCCGCCATTGAGCTTTGATCGGCAGGAGGCCTACGGGTCGCGGCCGGGCTTCAACCCCCACGAATATCGCTGGGGTGACGGAGCCGCCAGCCTGCTGGATTTCCATCTTGCCGCGCAAGGCCATGAATATCCTCCCAGTGTCGAACCGGGCGCCGAAGTGGTGCTGCACCTGGCGGTCCGGTTCAACCGGATGGTCAGCCATCCGATCCTGGGTTTCACGATAAAGACCAAGGAAGGCGTCACGGTTTACGGCACCAATTCCTATCTGCTCGACTGCACGGCCAGCCAGGAACTCTATCGGCCCGGAGCGCAGCTCAGCGCGCGCCTGACCTTCATAAACCGGCTCGCCGCCGGTGATTACTTCATCTCCATTGGGGTGGCTTCCCGAGAGGGCGAGTCCGTCGTTCCCCATGACCGCCGTTACGACTCCATCCATTTCGTCGTCGCCCCAACCCCGCTTCTGCTGGGGCTGGTCGATCTGGCCGCGACCATGGATTTCGATCAGGTACAGCACAATGATCAATCTTGAGCAGAGCGACTACCGCCTGGACAGACGGACCCGGGTCTGGTCGCGACCCGGTTATGAAGGCATCGCCTACAGCGACGGCGACCGGAACGAAGAGCGTCTGGCCACCATCGTGCGCGAGGCGCGGGACTTGAGCCTGCTGTCCACCGAGCTGAGCGAGCATTGCACCGACTGGGTTTCGCTCTATCACCTGGGCCGGGCGCGCGGGAATATCCTGCGGCCTTTCGAGCACTTGCTCAGCGGCAGCGTGCTGGAAATCGGCGCGGGTTGTGGCGCCATCACTCGTTATCTGGGCGAATGCGGTGCCAGCGTGCTGAGCCTTGAGGGCAGCGTGCGCCGGGCGCGGATCGCCGCCAGCCGTACCCGGGATCTGGACAACGTCACGGTGTTCGCCGAACGTTTCGACCATTTCGAGACCGATCAACGCTTCGATGTCGTTACCCTGATCGGCGTGCTGGAATACGCCAGCATGTTCAGCCACGGTAACGATGCGGCGCTGAACATGCTCAAGCGAGTGCGCGAGCTGCTCAAGCCTGACGGCGTGCTGCTGTTGGCCATCGAGAACCAGCTGGGCCTCAAATACTTCGCCGGTGCTCCTGAAGATCACCTTGGCACGCCGATGTATGGCATCGAAGGGCGCTACCACAAGAGCGGCCCGCAGACATTCGGGCGCAAGCGGCTGATGGGCCTGATCGAAGAGGCCGGCTTCAGCCGTTCGGAGTTCCTGTTTCCGGCGCCGGATTACAAGCTGCCCAATTCGATCGTGACCCAGCGCGGGTTCGAAACGCAGGCCTTCGACGCTGCCGCACTGTTCTGGCAGAACGTCAGAAAGGACCCGCAGTTGCCGGGCGCAACGTCGTTCAATCTGGAGCGCGCCTGGCCGGTGGTGGTCAATAACGGGCTGGGCATGGAGCTGGCCAACTCCTTTCTTGTCGCCGCCTCACGCTCGCTCGCCCAGGTGGTGGTGCCGAACATGCTGGCGGGGCATTACAACGTCAGTCGCAAGCCGGGCTACTGCAAACAGACGTTGTTCATGCAAACCACAAGCGGCATCGAGGTGCGGCACGAGCCCCTGGCGACCGACGGGGAGGAGCACAGCGAGTATCGCCACGTTCTGTCGCATGTCGACACCTACCGGCGCGGGCGGGCGCTGAGTCAGCAATTTCTCAATATCGCCAGCACACCCGACTGGACGCTGCGTGATTTCGGCGGATTCATCGCGCGTTATCGCGCCGTGCTCATCACCCTGCTCGAAGAACGAGGGGAATCGATGCCGCTTGAAAGTCTGGACGAGCGGCTGCCCGGGACCTTCATCGACGCAGTGCCCCACAACATCCTGCTCGACAGCGACGGTCACCCGGCCCTGATCGATATCGAATGGGATACCGCCAGTGGAGTGGAGCTGGGTCATCTGCTGACCCGCTCGCTATTGCTGCTGATTGCCAGTGCGACGCCGTTCTGCCCAGGCGTCATGCCGCTGACCCGTCGACAATTCATTATCGAGGTGCTGTCCCATGCCGGTCTGGTCATGACGACGCAGGCCCTGGACGGCTTCATCGAAAAGGAAGCGCACTTTCAGGCATTCGTCACCGGCCTTGAACAGGAGCATTTTCTGCAATGGGAGCCTGACCAGGTCATCAATCAGAAGGGCGCGGCCCCCGCT
The DNA here is from genome assembly GCF_051132095.1 of Pseudomonas sp. R1-18. Lineage (NCBI taxonomy): Bacteria > Pseudomonadati > Pseudomonadota > Gammaproteobacteria > Pseudomonadales > Pseudomonadaceae > Pseudomonas > Pseudomonas sp. R1-18. The sequence continues at coordinate 47,494 of NZ_CP071659.1, read as the reverse complement.
GCGCAAATCCACGCCAAGCTCTATTTCAGCGACGAGGCCGGTAATTTCAAAGAGGACGATGCGCTGACGCTGGAAGTCGTGCCCGGTCATCAGCGGCTGCACTTCAAACCGAGCGTGCGCGGCTCGCGGCCCAGCCGACTCAGGCTCGACCCCGTGGACCGCAGCATGGTGTTTTCCCTGGATCATCTGCATGTTCTCAGAGACCACGTCCCCATCTGGACCTGGGACGGCGAGCTGGGCGGGCTGCGGGAGGTATCCGGGCTCAGAGCGGTCGAGCAGACTGGCTCGTCGGTGCTGTTCGTCGGCCTGGGCGACGACCCGTGGCTGGAACTGCCGCTCGACCTGTCCTGGCTCAACGGTTCACGGGACTGGGAAGTCGTCGTGGATCTGGTGCTGTACACCGACGAGGTGATTGCCCAGCGCCTCAGCCAGGGACTCAACTGGGGTAACCAGCACGAGCGTTCGCTGCGCAGCGCGGTGCAACCGCTGGCCGAGCAGATTCAGGCCCTGACGCAAAGGCTGAACGAGGTGGATCAAGTCGCCCACCTCATCGAAAAGAACGTGGTCGAGGGTGAGAAAGGTACGGTGCAGACCGTGGAGCGCTTGTTGAATGAGCATCATCAGCTCATCGCCGAGCGTGAAGCCCTGGTCAAGAGTCTGGAACGTGCCCTGGTCGGCTTGCAGACTGAAAAAGACACCCACATCCATCATCTCAACCTGCGCATCCGCGAACTCGAAAACTCTTACAGCCGGCGGCTGGCCGCGCCGATCAGACATTCGGTGTTCGCGGCCCGGCGACTGGCGCGCGTGTCCAAACTGTTGCCCAGCCTGGTTCGCCGTGGCGGCGGGTTCCAGGCAACCACCCGGCGTGCCGTGACGGTCTTGCGTCAGCAAGGTCTGCAAGGTCTGGTTGCCCGGGTGCGCTGGTTCAGCGGTATCGAGCATGCGACGCCCGATGTGGCCATCGAGCAGCCGGAAATCGGCGCGCTGGCGGACCGCCACGACTATGCCGCCTGGATCCGGCAATACGATACCCTCGACGATGAAGGCCGTCGGCACATTCGCGAGCAGATCGCCGGCTGGACGGACCCGCCGCTGATCTCGGTGATCATGCCGGTCTTCGATCCGCCTCTGGACCTGCTGCGCGAGGCCATCGACAGTGTCAGCAATCAGCTGTATCCCCACTGGCAACTGTGCATTGCCGACGATGCGTCCAGAAACCCGGCAGTGCGCGAGTTCCTCAAGGCGGTCGAGCTGGAACATGATCGAATCAACGTCGTCTTTCGCGCCGAGAACGGCCATATATCGGCGGCCAGCAATTCGGCCCTCGACATTGCCGAGGGACGCTATATCGCGTTGATGGACAACGACGATGTGTTGCCCGAGCACGCGCTGTACTGGGCGGCGCGGACCATTGTCGAGCATCCGGATGCGGGGGTGATCTACTCCGATGAAGACAAGATCGATCGGCAGGGCCGACGCACCGCGCCTTACTTCAAATCCGGCTGGAACCAGTTCCTGTTCCGTTCGCAGAATATGGTTTCCCACCTGGGCATCTACCAGCGCGAACTGGTCGAGCGGGTAGGGCGGTTCCGGGTCGGTTTCGAGGGCGCTCAGGACTACGACCTGGCGCTGCGGTGTATTGAAAAACTGACGCCCTCGCAGATCATTCATATTCCTCGCGTGCTGTATCACTGGCGTATTCATGCCGGCAGCACCGCCATGGCGACGGACGAAAAACCCTATGCCGTTCAGTCCGGCGTCAAGGCGCTGGACGACCATCTGCGTCGCACCGGACGCAAAGGCTGGACGGAACTGCTACCGATCGGCATGTACCGGGTGCATTACCAATTGCCGTCGGAGCCGCCCCTGGTCAGCCTGATCATTCCGACCCGAAACGCCCATGAGCTGGTGCGCCAGTGCATCGAGAGCATCCAGCGCCTGACCACTTACCCGGCTTACGAAATCATCCTGGTCGACAACGGCTCCGATGAGGCCCAGGCACTGGCCTATTTCGAGCATCTCGGCCGGCAGCCCGGTATCACCGTGCTCAGGGACGACGGACCGTTCAACTATTCGGCATTGAACAACCGTGCCGTGCGCCAGGCGCGGGGCCAGGTGGTTGGTCTGATCAACAACGACATCGAGGTGATATCCCCCGACTGGCTGGAAGAAATGGTCGCTCTTGCGCTGCAACCGTCGGTGGGCGCGGTGGGCGCCCGGCTGTGGTTTCCCGACGATCGTCTGCAGCATGGCGGCGTGATTCTGGGGATTGGCGGCATCGCCAACCATGCCCACAAGTTTCTTTCCAAAGGTGAACACGGGTATTTCGGCCGAGCCGTGCTGATCCAGGAATTTTCGGCCGTCACCGCCGCCTGCCTGGTGATCCGCAAATCGATATTCGAACAGGTCGGCGGCCTGGATGAGGTGAATCTCAAGATCGCCTTCAACGACGTGGACTTCTGCCTGCGCGTGCGCGAAGCCGGCCATGTGAACGTCTGGACGCCGTACGCCGAGCTTTACCATCACGAATCGGCGACCCGTGGCATGGAAGACTCACCGGAAAAACAGCAGCGGTTTGGCAGCGAAGTCGCCTACATGCTGGAGCGCTGGCCCGGCATTGAAAAGGATTACGCCTACAACCCCAACCTGAGCCTGACCCACATGGATTTCAGCCTGGCCTGGCCACCACGGGGCGAGGATTGAAGCGTTTCAAGGCTGCGCTTTGACCTCAAACCAGCTCCAGCCTTTTTCACCGCGCAGCCATGTCAGGGTCCGATTGCGGCTCAACGAGTCGCGGTCGCCGTCCGGCGCCAGCAGCAGTCGTGCGCCGGTGATATTGAAATCCATGCGTTCGGGGTTGATGAGCACCCTGACGACATCAGGTTGAGGCACCTGGATCTGCAGCGCCTCGATGCCTGGCTCAAGGAAGAACATGAGGTGCTGATAGCGGTTGTAGAGCTGTACGTGACGACCATCGGGATCGAGGCGAGCCCATAACGAGAGCTGCGGATAGTAGAAAATGCCGTTGATGACAGGCTGGCCCGATGCGGCCAGAAATATGGCCGGAATCTGCGAACCCAGGATCAGAACCGGCACGCCACGCTGCGTCAGACTGTTTTTCAGCTGCTTCGGGGCGATGTAAAGGGGGTTGAACGTCGCGGTCATTGCCAGTGTCAGGGCCAGACTCAGCCCCAGAAACAACCTGGTCTGCCGGGTAATCAGCGCATAACTGCACGCAGCGGCGATGAACGTCACCGCCAGAATGATCGGCATGCCGGCCCCGGACATTTGAGGGCCGTCGAACGCCCGCACGCCGCTATACACCAGCCCTGCCCAGACCAGCGCGACCAGGGTCGCCATGAAGCGCTCGGTCTCGGACCCGACAACGCTGGCCCGGGGCTGGCTCAGCAGCAGGTGGGTCAGGATCAGGCAGGCCAGGCCCAGCGACAGATCAGCCCGCTTGGCCGTGACAAAAGACCAGAGGGACAAGGTGGACAGCCTGTGCCCGATGCCGACCAGCACGTAGAGCAGGATAAAACCGATCATGACGGCCAGAGCCAGCTCCAGCGCGGTGAGCGTGCGTCGTGTGGCGCTGTATAGAAACAGCGCCGCCAGCGGCAGGAAATAGTATTGAAAGGAAGCGATTTCGCTTTGATTGATCGGCCGGTTTTCGGCGAACTGCAAAGTCGTCAGGTTGGTGTAGCCGGCAAACAGAAACTGCCAGGCTATATTGCCGCCCACTTCGCTTCTCTGGCCTGGATAAACCGTGTGCATCATGGCGCCGATGGCCTCCCGCGCACTGAGCCACCAGCTGCCGACCAGCAGGGCCGCTACCAGCACAGCCAGCAGCAGCGCCAGCACGGTATCCAGACCGATAGCCCGATAGAGACGGTCACGCAGCGTCACGCCGACCAACAGCGCGATGAAGACGTAACCTACCGTGACCTGCCAGGGTGGATACAGAATGAACACGAATCCTGCGACCGCCAGCCCGGCCACGATGCCCAGCGGCAACAGCGCCCATGTTCTTCGCCTCTGCAGGATTCTGAGTACGCAAAGCAGCGCGACGCAGGGGAAAAATACCGTGTAGGCCGGCCAGAAAGACCATGCCACCACGTAGGGCGTCGCGACAAACAGCAGGGCAAACAGAAAGCTCTGCCTCCAGCGCCCTGGTGTCAATGCATGAAGCAGATGCGCCAGAGCCACAAAGCAGCCCATTACCGGAAACCACCAGTACCAGGCCAGCGCCCTTTTCAGATCGAAGACGAAGAAGCCCCAGGTGGCCGGCTTGGCCAGTGCGGACAAGTGCGCCACCGGCAAGCCCGCCATGCCGGTGACCAGCATGTTATGACCGTCCGGTCCACGGTTGTGGTTGACCACCGGAAAGCGTGGTTCATGGGTGTATTGAGCGATGGCCATCGGCGTGATGACCAGCCATTCATCACTGCGTATCGGCTGCTCGTGGCCCCAGACGCGGTCCATGTCCGCTTCCACGAAAGGTGTCTGGCGCAACCCCAGGTTCAACGAGGAGCCGGTCAGGCCCAGTGCGGTGAACGTCAGAAACACGATCACCACGCAACCGCTGAACAGCATTGGTTCGCCAAGCGTCACGCCCAGCCGTTTGTTGAGCTGGCGGGTGAGCAGGCCGGTCTTGATGAAGGCGACTGCCAGCCCCAGAAGCGCGATTACGATAACGAACTTGGTCATGCGATACCCTTGTTGTAATTGTCCGGGCGTTCACGACCAGGCCGTGATCACGATGCCGGTCATGATCGTGGCCACGCCTATGAAATATTGAACATGGAAGCGCTCGCCAAAGAGGAAATGGCTGCCGATGGGCACCAGGACGAACGCCAGAGCCATGAAGGGATAGATCTTGCCCAGGTCGGCTTTCTGCAACACCCAGACCCAGCCGATCGTGGTGACGCCGTACAGCGCCAGCGCCAGGAAAAACCAGGTGAGCGTGGCGGGATCGAGCGGATCGCCGGCTTTCTGAAAGGTCTGGGCGGTGATCTTGAACAGTATCTGCCCGACGGAAATGCCGAGCACGCAGGCGAAAGCCGCGAGATAGACCGCCATCTAATGCTCCCTGACCAGATATTTTTTCTGTAGATGGATGGGGCGCCTGGGTACGGCGTGGATGTCATAACCGATGAACGCCAGGATGAGCTGGATGCCGACCAGAATCGGCAGGGCGGACAGCATGACAGTGCCGGGTGAATTGGCGATGCCGGTCTGTATGGAAAGAATCCAGTGCCAGGCGCCGAACAGGCAGCCAAACGTCAATAGAAGCAGGCCCATTGGCAGCTCGAACGACGCCAGCGACATGTCGCGCAGGTAATAGTTGTAGAACAGCCGCTTGAACATGTTGCGCAGGTGTTTGCCCATGAACTCTCCGATGATGCTGGAGATTTTCAAGTTGCTGACCTCATCGCCGTAGCACGCGCTCATGGGAATATCCGCCACTACGGCGCGCAATGTTCCCAGCCGGAACAACATGTCGGTTTCGAAGAAATAGCGCGAGCTGATCTTTCCCATGGGCAAGTTACGGATGACATCGCAGTGAATCGCGGTGTAGCCGTTGGTCGGGTCGAACAGATCCCAGTAGCCCGAGGACAGTTTGTTGAGCAGCGACAGTGTCGCGTTACCGAAAATACGCATGCCCGGCATGCGCCTGATTTCTTCCAGATTGAAAAAACGGTTGCCCTTGGTGTAATCCGCTTCGCCGCTCTTGATCGGCGCCGTGAAAGCGGGGATCAACGCCGGATTCATCTGCCCGTCGCCGTCGACTTTGACCACGATGTCCATGCCGTCGGCCAGCGCCGCGCGGTAGCCCGCCATGACGGCGCCACCCACGCCCAGGTTGACGGCGTTGAATATCACCCTGACCCGTTGGTCGGCGCAGTGCTCTTCGACCTCTCGCCCGGAGCCTTCAGGGCAACAGTCATCCACTACATAGATCCGGCTGACGTCCATACCGATGTCGGCAATAACGCCCAATATATGCTTTCTTACTTTAAAGCAGGGTATGACCACGGCCGTCTGCAGCGCGTGGCTCGTGAAATGGCTTGCCGTCATGGAGTAGGCCTGCAGTCGCAGATCGGTTATCAGTTACTGCTGGTGCGCTACAGTTAAGTACACCCGATCAGGAATTCCAGACTGAAAAGTGTCAAGCCATGCCAGCGGTGTCAAAAGCCGTTGTTTTGAAACAGTGTCAACTTGAAAACACGACGCAAGGATGCTCCATTGCCATGTCCGGAGGTTAACCACCTCGGTGCGTTACATACTCATTGAATAAAGCCGATTCTCATCATGAATACACCGTCTGAAATCGATATTTCAGGCCTCAGGTGTTACGACAAGAGTGTCGATGATGTCACCTACAGCGTTCCACGCGGTATTACCCGAGAAGCCAGAGGCCGCGTATGGATCGTTCGAGTCCTGAAAAACAAACAGGTGCAAGTGTCGGCCCGCTTCACCGACCTGCGCTTTGGTGGCACGCGTCGCGCGCTGGATGCGGCCATCATTCATCTGATCCATAGCGGGCATGCGTGGCTGCGCGACGATGTCCTGCAACTCAGCGACAGCGCCACGGCGCACTGGCGCAAGCGTAGCGGCGTGGGCCTGTGTGCGGTCGCCTACGTCGCGAGCAAGGGGCCGGGCCGTGGCGAAACCTTTTTTCTGTCTACCTACAAGCGGGTGGCCAGTGGTCGCGGCATGGAGAAGTTTCGCGCCAAGCTGGTGGAAGTACTCGAAAGCGCGTACGAAATGCATCATCCGGATGTGCCAATTCCTTATTCCATACAAAAGAGGATTCGCCAAGACGTTGACCAATTGATTGAAAGCCAGGCACTTCAGGCATTTCTTGCGGCGGGAAAAAGAAAGGCGGATCAGATTGCAGTCACGGAATATGTCGAGCGACTGACGCAGAAAGTTGGTCGTTGAAAGTCCGGATTAATTGGATTCGGCTGTAGGTGTAAAGCAGATGAAACAGTGCGGTGGGAAGAACGTTTAATTCTCGTGTTTAATCTTCGCAGTGCCAGGGAGTGGTCAGTTGTCGATAGATCAGATGTGCGAAGTTTTTTTTTCAGTAATGAATCAAGCCCGGCGAAAGCCGGGCTGGGAAGAAGCGTCGCAGGAGTTATCCCAGACGGTTCGCACCGACGCGGTCGGCGCCGTCAGCAGCTACGCGGTTCGCACCGACGCGGTCGGCGCCGTCAGCGGCTACGCGGTTCGCACCAACGCGGTCGGCGCCGTCAGCGGCTACGCGGTTTGCACCAACGCGGTCGGCGCCGTCAGCAGCTACGCGGTTTGCACCGACGCGGTCGGCGCCGTCAGCAGCTACGCGGTTTGCACCGACGCGGTCAGCGCCGTCAGCAGCTACGCGGTTTGCACCAACACGGTCAGCACCGTCGGCTGCAATGGCTGAGCTATTCAGGACGTCAGAGCTGGTGACGGCAGGCAGTGCAAAGGCGCTGGAGGTCAGTACAGAGAAAGCCAGGCCGAAGATCAGGTTCGAAGTTTTCATGGTCATTGCTCCAATGGGGGCGAGTCGTGGGTGACTCGGTATGGAGGCAATGCTACGCCGCTGGCATTTATTAAGAAGTCAATGCGGTTAGTACCGATCATTGCTGAAATTGATAATAGAAAAGGCGCTACCCCTCGCGACCAAGGTCGCTCCCACACGTTCAGGGCAGGCCTTGTAGGAGCCAGCTTGCTGGCGAGAGGGCGGTACTCACGCAGTACATTTGTTGTCCAAACCATCCTCGCCACCAAGGTGGCTCCCACAAAGGCTGCGGCATACCCCGAAACTGCTGGAGACCCTGAAGCCGAGCGGCTTCAGGGTTGGCTCGGTCAGACGCGGAAGTGGCTGACCATCATCTGCAACTGGCCGCCCAGGCGGGCCAGCTCGACGCTTGAGGCGGCCGTTTCTTCGCTGGCCGATGCGGTCTGCTCGGAAACGTCGCGCACGTTGACGATGCTGCGGCTGATTTCTTCAGCCACGGCGCTCTGCTGTTCGGCCGCCGCGGCGATCTGCTGGTTCATGGCCTGAATGTTGGACACGGTCTGCGTGATGCTGCTCAGCGACGTGCCCGCCTTGCGGCTCAACTGCACGCTGCTGACGGTCAGGTCGCGGCTGCTGAGCATGATGCTGGACACCTGACGAGTGCCGTTCTGCAGGCCCGCCACCAGGTTTTCGATTTCTTCGGTCGACTGCTGGGTACGCTGCGCCAGACCGCGAACCTCATCGGCCACGACGGCAAAACCACGGCCGGCTTCACCGGCGCGGGCAGCTTCGATGGCGGCGTTGAGCGCCAGCAGGTTGGTCTGTTCGGCTACCGCCTTGATCACATCCATGACCTTGCCGATCTTGTCGCTTTCCTGTTCCAGCTGGGTCATGGCATCTGCCGAGCGACCCACTTCAGTGGCCAGGCGCTCGATCTGAGCGATGGCCTCGCCAACCACCCGGTCACCATCGCGTGCTTCAGTGTCGGCATCCGACGCCGCTCGCGAAGCCTGTTCAGCGTTACGTGCGACTTCCTGAACAGTGGCCGACATCTCGTGCATGGCGGTAGCCACCTGGTCGGTTTCGACTTTCTGGCTGTTGACGCCGGCGCTGGTCTGCTCGGTAACCGCAGACAGTTCTTCGGCGGCGCTGGCGATCTGGGTCACGCCGTCGCGGATGCCGGTGATCAGGTCGCGCAGGGTTGTGCCCATGCGCTGAATGCCTTGTTGCAGAACGCCCAGTTCGTCACGGCGAGTCACCGCAACAGTCTGGGTCAGGTCACCCGAGGCGATACGGTCGACCACCGCCAGGGTTTCCTGCAGCGGACGGGTGATCTGGCGGGTAATCAACACCGCCGCCAACACGCCCAGAATCAGAGCCAGCAGTGTGCAAGTGATCTGCAAGGTGCGGGCTTGTGCGCTTTCCTGGTCGCGGCGGTCCAGCTGGAACTGGTAAAGGTCATCGCTGAGTTTGACGATGTCCTGACCCTGGGTGGTCATTTCCTTGCGTGCCTGGGAGATCGCCGTGTTGGCGCTCTTCATGGCTTCCAGGGCCGAGCGATAGCTGCTCAGCGTCTTGTCCAGCTCGCCGATGCGAGCGGCCTCGGTGTCGCTGAAAGCGGTGCGCAGCGAGTCCATGCCCTTGATGGCATCGGTGATCTGGCTGGTAGCTTTCTGCTCGCTGTCGGGAGTGCCGTCGGCCAGGTAGCCACGAACTTCATAGCGCACGCGCATCAGGTCTTGGCGAGCGTCGACAATGGTTTCGTACTGATCGAAGCGGCCAAGATCCATTGCGTTGGTCTTGACGTCCGCCAGGATCTGCTCGATCAGCGCTTCGCCTTTGGCGGCGTGGACAGTCATTTCCTGACGCGCGGCAGCGCTGGCGCGGTAGCCGTTGCGCATGTCGTTCAGGGATTTCTGGTAGTCGGCGATGACGCGGCCCAGCTGTTCCAGCATCCTGATATTGTCAGGAGCCTTGAAGGTCGCCAGCAGTTTCTGCTGATAGCCTTTGAAACCATCGAGCGAAACCTGCACGGTTTCGGCTACCTTGTCGTCGCCATTGGCAACCATGTACTGCAGACGAGTCACGCGCAGTTTGGTCAGCTGGGAATTGAGCGAAGTGATGTCACTCATCCAGTTGCTGCGGTCGATGAGGTTGCCCAGGCTGTTCCAGCCGGTCAGTGCAAGAATGGCAGTAAAAACAAGTACCAGGCCAAAACCGAGGCCCAGCTTCTTATTGACGCTGATGTTGGCAAACCAGCTGTTCATTGACTTTCTCCAGGAATGTCTAGTTTAAGTGCTGCCTCTGGAGGTTTTTATTGTTTGGCCACCGGCAAGGCTTTGAGTACAGAGACTATCGGCCGCCGTTCGCCGAGCTGTAACGAAAAAGCAGTTAAAAAATCAAAAAAATCCGGACCGCCTCTTCCGCGCTTTGCTTCCCTGCAAACCGCGGTGGCAAAGGCCTCTGCGAGCATGACCGGCCAGCACGCGCTGATTGAAAAGCAGCAGTGCGCTGTCGTGTATTTCGGGTACTAAGGGTCTGTTGTCAGGCGCAGGTACATAGTCTGAAAGAGCAGGACACGCCTGGCCGCAAGTTGCCAGCGCACTTGAGCCTGGGTTGTTCTGTTAAAGCCACGTCGTCAAATGCCGTCGAGGTTGGGCACCAGGCCGGCAGTCGCTGGCATGACGTCTTACTTTTTTTCTTCCAGATCGATGACGATCCGGCTTACGCAGTCACGTTGATTCTGGGCGAGCGCACGGGTCGTCAGCTCGTAGACCGAGTCCGCCGTGTCCTTGAGCTTCTGCCATTCCTGCAGGCTGATGACCTCGCGCAGTACCAGCTCATCGGCGCGCTTGATCAGCGTCTGATAAAAGTCGTCAGGCTTGTCCAGACGATAGGCGTCGTCCTCAAGCAGCAACTGCCAGGCCATCAACTCCGTTTCTTTGTCGGTTCCAGTCATGATCGAGTCCTGTGTGCGTAGTGGGAAGCAGAGTCACGAAAGCGTTCTGCGGCGCTTGTTTTCTGATCGACTTCAGCCGGTTGGGGAGGTTCCAGCGACTGGACTCACCGGCCGGTTGCAGCGGCAATGACAGGCATGCAGGCGATTGGGTTGAACGGTACAGGGCCATACGGTTCTGAAAGAGCATGACGATTCATCCACTCTTCAGGAGAAGCCCCATGACCCAGACCGCTCTGGTTGTTGGCGCCAGCGGTATCGTTGGCAGCGCAATCACTCAATTGTTGCTGGAAAACGGCTGGCAGGTCGCCGCCCTCTCTCGTAACCCTTCAACGCTGCCCGGCGTCATTCCGGTGGCCGCGGATCTTCAGGACCCGGCGTCACTCAACGCCGCACTGGCAGACCTCAAACCCACTCACGTCTTCATCACCACCTGGTCGCGTCAGGCCACCGAAGCCGAGAACATTCGCGTCAACGCAGCCATGGTGCGCAATGTGCTGGATGCTGTTCGCCCGGCTGCAACGGTGCAGCATGTAGCCCTGGTCACGGGGCTCAAACACTACCTCGGGCCGTTCGAGGCGTATGGCAAGGGCACGCTGCCGCAGACGCCGTTCAGAGAAACCCAGGGACGGCTGGATATCGAGAACTTCTATTACGCTCAGGAAGACGAGGTATTTGCCGCCGCCGAAAAGGACGGCTTTACCTGGAGCGTGCATCGCCCGCACACGGTGACCGGTGTTGCCGTCGGCAACGCAATGAATATGGCGACCACCCTGGCCGTCTACGCCACCATTTGCAAAGCGACTGGCCGACCTTTCGTGTTCCCGGGCTCGCGTGTCCAGTGGGAGAGCCTGACCGACATGACCGATGCCAACCAGCTGGCCCGTCAGCAACTGTGGGCGGCCACGACGCCTGAAGCCGCCAATCAGGCGTTCAATATCACCAACGGTGATGTGTTTCGCTGGAGCTGGATGTGGGGGCAGATCGCCGAGTACTTCGGCCTGCAACCGGCCGCTTTCCCTGAAAGCCCTGCGCCGCTGGAAAAGCAGATGGCCGACGACCAGAAAGCCTGGACCGAGATCGCGCGTGAGCACCAGCTCAAGGAAGCCGATATCAATCGTCTGATCTCGCCGTGGCACACCGACGCCGACCTGGGGCGGCCGATAGAAGTGGTCACCGATATGTCCAAGAGCCGCAAACTGGGCTTCACCGCGTTCGAGGCCAGCGATGACGCCTTCTTCAAGGTGTTTGACCAGTTGCGTCGCGAGCGGCTGATTCCCTGATTGACCTCTTCGCCAGCAAGCTGGCTCCTACAGACCATCACGCCTGCGATGCTGTAGGCGCCAGCTTGAATGTTGCGTTTCCACACGCTCGATCAGGAGTCCAGATTGAAAGTCGGCATCATTTCCGATACTCACGGCCTGCTTCGTCCGGAAGCAGTTTCGGCGCTGCAGGGTTGTGGGTTGATTATTCATGCCGGCGATATCGGCAAGCTGGAGATTCTCGACCGCCTGGCGGCCATTGCGCCGCTGAAGGTGGTGCGCGGCAATAACGATATGGGCCTGCCCTGGGCCGAAAACATTGCCGATCACTTGCTGTTCGACCTGGACGGCTGGCCGGTTCTGCTGGTGCATGACATTGCCGATGTCCCGGCCCTGCTCGATGACAGCGTGAAGCTGGTGATCACCGGGCATTCCCACAAACCGTTGATCCAATGGCGTGGCGAACGGCTGTACCTAAACCCCGGCAGCGCCGGTCGGCGGCGGTTCAAATTGCCGGTGACGCTGGCCGTGCTGGAGAGCGGCACTGCATTGATCGAGCCGCAACTGATCGCGCTTGTGGATTGAGGTTGCGGGCAAAGGGGCCGGTACAGACGACGCACTCTTGCTGTCTCCAGATACGCCCTCGCCAGCAAGCCGGCTCCCACGCCCTTCGGGCAGAATAACCAGCAGCTTTGCGAGCACTCTGAGCTGCTGCCCGGAGGGCTTTTGAGGGCTGTTCCTCAAACATAGAATCTCCCACAAAGTTGCCGGCGCGCAGCGCAATGTCAATCCAGCGCCGTGGGTGTATCGAACTCGGGGGGCTCGGGCAACTGGTGGTAGCGGGAAACGTTGCGGTGCCAGTCGCCCGCCGCCCGGACAACCCGGCGCAGCCGGTTCGGGTCGGTCGCGGCGCATGATGAGTGACCGGCATATCGAGCGGCGACCGCGTTGAACTCCTCGACCGCCATGTCCACCATCTGATGGGCGGATTCGATGGCGGCAGGCCAGTCGACATCCTCGATGTCCGTCATCAGCGACACCAGATTGAAGCGCCCGCCACACACATCCCTGGCAATCGAATGGATATCGTTGGTCCAGGCGATGATGTCGGCGCCGCGTTTACGCAGGGTGTCCCACCATTCGGTATTTGCCGGATGCTGGTACGGGTCGAGGTTTTCGGCCGCATCGATCAAGTCGAAGAAGAACAGAGCGCCGAACGAGTCCCTGCGCAGCGGCAGATATTCGACCAACGAGAACTCCGTGTCGGGTTCCCGCATTTGCACCAGTGTCGCCTGCGCGCGCAGATGCCGGATCAGATGCCGCACCAGCCTCTGCCGCCAATGCTCGTTACCCCAGGACCTGGTCTGCGGCCACAGATCCTCGGCCAGGGCGACGAGCATCGGGTCATCGAACCGGCTGGCCTCGGCCGACGGCTCGGCGCAGTCCTTCTCGGTCACTGCCTGTACGGCGGTGATGAAGCTCTCCAGCGCGCCGTCTTCCGCCCAGGGACCGTCATCGATGCGGTCATCGAGAGTGAGCGCCCACAGATACCAGCACACCAGAATCTCGGCCCGGTGCGTAGGCGCCTGCCCGCACAATGCCATTCCCAGATCGAGCAGTGCGGTGGTGCTCAGCCGATGCGCGCCGCGGCGACCGATCAAGCCGTATCGCTGCGCCCAGGCCAGGGCATGCGTGCGCAGCTGGTCGCTGTCGGTACGTGGCGCAGGAGCTGCGAAAGGAAGCCGGATCTCGGGAATCACCAGCGGCATCGGCGGTGAATGACAATCGTGACTGGTGCTGGAATCGCCTTCGCGGTGTGTCCCTGGCATGCTGTTCTCCTCTCAACTATCCATAGAAACGCTTGGCGGCTATACACCCGACGGGTTCCGTGAGAGGTGGCCCAAAGCAATGTAGTCGCGTTCCAGCCGACCGGACTTTACGCAAAAACCAATGCTCGGGATGTAGGAATTGCCTGACATTGACAAGGGAAAAACCCTCGCAAAAAGGCTGCCCGCGAAGACGTATGTACCGCCACGGCGCGAAGGCGACCGTCTTGCTGGCGAAGATTCCGTTTGAACGCGCCTCGTAACGAAGCAGCCGAACCACAAAAAGGCACTGGCCAGGCATTGGCCGAAAATTGGTTCGCCTATCTCTGAACCAATCCTCATGCTCCCGCGCAGGCCGGCTGGAGATGCTGCGCAAGGGTGTCGGCCTGGGTGGCGCTGTCCGAGCGCTACGGCAAGCTGCCGTTCGCCACACTCGCCATCGGTTATGCCCGCAACGGCTACCAGGTCACGCCGATCATTGCCGAGCTGTGGCGGCGTGGCGCCGAGTTGCTGAAGATCAACTGGGCTTCGCCGAGTGCTTTCTGCACGGTGGCAAGGCACCGAAGGCCGGCAAGAAAGTCCGCCTGGCTGATCAGGCGCAGGGTATGTTGGCGGGACGGATCCAAGAAAAGACGGGCTGGTGGCGGCTTTCTAGAAGCGGTTACTCAGCTGTCGAGTCAGCTAGCTAGATAACTAGCTATCTAGCTAGCTGCCTTTTCGACCCGATTACGACCTGATCGCTTGGCGCGGTACAACGCTGCGTCAGCCAGGCCGTAGGCAATATCGAAGCTTGTGCCCTGCGGGCTGGCGCTTACCCCGAAACTTGCCGTGATGCGCCGGTTGATCGGCTCGCCGAAGACATGCGAAGCAATGGCGTCGCGCATAGTTTCGGCCAGCTTCATACCGTCATCGAGCTGCCCGCTTGCCAGCAGCACGGTGAACTCCTCACCGCCCACACGACCGATCACGCCGGCAGTGCCGACGATCCGCCGCAGGCATCCGACAATGCCCTGGATGACTGTGTCGCCGGCGGGATGGCCGAATTCGTCGTTCACCAGCTTGAAGTGATCAATGTCCAGGACGACCATCACCACGCAGGCTTTCTGCAGCGCCTGCACAGTCTGTTCGATGATCGCACCGCGATTCAGTACGCCGGTCAGCGCATCATGGGTGGCCCGGTATTCAAGCTGACGCGCCAGGCTCTGAAGCTGCGTGTTGAGGGCGTTCATCTCGCGCTCGGCGCGGTCGCTGCGTCCGATCAGCCGGCGGGTTTCACGCATCAGCCGCTCATAGTGACCGGCAAGGTCGGAGAGCGACTTTCTGTACACCTGAGCATCCGCTTCAGTCTGCTTCAGAACCGAACGGGCCTGTTCCAGAGCATCCGTTTCGCTCTTGAACAGGTCCGGCACCGCGCCGCCTGCCATGCACAGAGGTGTGACTGAAGCTTGCATTACCAGTGTCCTTTTCAGGTAGTGATCGGGTGATCGTTGAATACGATTGAGGTGAAATCGGCTTTAAGCTCTTCACCGAATTCAAAGATCGTCTCGTCTTCCTCATCGTGGTACCAGTTCACCTCGATCCGGTTACCGGCCTGCGCGGCCTGGTCCAGGGCGTCGAAGATACTGAACAGCATCTTGGTGCTGGAGCTGTTGAAATAGGCCAGCGCGATGTTGGTCGTGATGCTGGCGCGCTCCTGCGTGGCCAGGAAGTGTCGCAGTTGCTCGACGATGGGCGCGTAAAAGGCCGCGGCATTCTCGGGATAGGATTCGCCCTTCATCGACAGCAGGTGCTGGTCGAAGCGAAAGTCGATCTCGGGCGAAGTGGCGGTGGCTTCGATGTAGATATTGTCCATAGGTGACAGTGCTCGATTCAGATAATGGCTTTGATGCAGAACAGCGTCGTGTCCGGATCGTCCGCTCTGGGGTGAAAGCCAAACTCCAGCGGTGCGCTGGCGTCTCGCGCCATCGTCAGGAAGCCCAACCCTGCGCCTTTGCTGTCCACCGGTGTTTCGGCGCGCAGCGAGACTTTGTAGGCATGCTTGATTTCTTCAAGCGACATGCTGCGCAAGGGTTCGAGTTTTTCCCGCAGGCGCTCGACGGCTGTTGTGGCGATGGGATTGGCGCACAGCATCAGATGGCGTTCGCCTTCGGTGCTGATGCACACCGCGCCCTGGCCGAGCACCGCTTTTTCGGCCTCGGCGGCAGTCAGGGTGTCGGACGAGTATTGCGTGATGTTCTGTGACAGTTCCACGAACGACGAGAACAGCTTGCGCCGCGTGGGCCCGCTGACACCGGCGATTTCCAGCTGCAGTTTCACGACTTCCGCCATGGTCGAGATGATGGTGTGCGAGAAATAGCCCATGTGATAGAAAATCACGTTTCGCTGCTGAGCCAGGTCAAAGAACGTCACGTCCTGCCGGGCGGTTGAATTATCAAGCATCTTCATTCCTGAGTCGGGCGCAGAATAGGGTCATGTCATCGCGTCGCATTTGCTCGCCCTGCCAGTCTGCGAGAGCGTTTCTGATCGCTTCGCAGATAGACTTCGAGGTTGCGGTTCGGTGTTGCAGGATTGTGTTGAAAGCCTGGCGTTTGCCGAAGGCGATTTTCTTCGGGCCGCCGATCTGGTCGATCAGGCCGTCAGTGGCGACGAAAATGAGGCTGTCGGGCGACAGTCGAACGGTATTCACGCTCCACTCGTAATCAATATCGCTGTCCACATACCCCACGCCCATCCGCTGGCCCGCGATGGTGTCGAGTTGCTCTGCGTCAGGTTGCAGCACATGCAGAGACAGGCGAGCGCCGGCGAAGCTCAGGATCCGGGTTGCGTTATCAAACCAGAAGAAAGCCGCATCAAGCCCGTCATCGGACTCCGATGCGCCACCAGGCCCATCGACCTGCCCCAGCAGACGCTTGACGCCGCGATTGACCGCAGCCAGCAGCCCCGCCGGATCGCGGGGCCCCGACTGGCCAAGCGCCTGAGTCAGCGACGAGGATGCGATCAGGGTCATGAACGCGCCCGGCACGCCATGCCCGGTGCAGTCGGCTATGGCGCCGAACCAGCCATCGGGATACGCGCAGAAGTGATAGAAATCGCCGCCGACAACGTCCCGGGGTTCCCACAGCAGCGCGGCATCATCCAGCGTCGAGGCCAGTGCGTCTCTCGACGCGCGCAGCATGGCGCGTTGAATGACGCTGGCATACTCGATGCTCTGCATCATCTGGCGATTCTTTTCCGCCTGCATGGCGGCCACCACACCCATCAGCTGCAGGCCATTGCCCAGGCCTGAAAACCGGCCGTTGCGGGTCACGATGAAGCCGTCCGCCAGCGCTTTTTCGCCAAATTCGACGGTCTTGAAGGTCAGCTCTTCAATACTCATCGCGGCATCGACCACCAGCGGCTCTTTGTCCATGAAGGCGATGCAGCTTTTTTTGTCGTAGAGCTCGCGATGGAAAGGCTTGCTCATCTGGGACATGAAAATGTTGCGGTTGATGAGCCCTATCGGGCGCTCACCGTCCACCACGGCCAGGCAGACCATTTCCTTGTGGGCGGTGAAGATCTCCATGACCCGCGCGTTAGTGCTGTCCGAGTCGATGCCGGGCACTTCATTGCATAGATCACCGGCGCACCGATGATCCCTGGGCAGCGCCGGGCGCATGAATGTGAAGTGTTCTGCCTGCATGCTCGTGTCTAATGCCAGACCAAAACCCAGACGTTAGCAGGCTGATGTTAATGTGATATTACAAGGCGACTTTCAGCGTTGAGATGACTTGCGAAACTGCGCTGTCAACGCAGGCCAGGTCGCATGATGCGCAGCAGCGACTCGTACTGTTTATGGCTGACCGGCACGATGCCGGATGCGTCCTGCGAACGCAGAAAGCCGGACAGCCCTTGCTGATCGTCCAGCATCGCCGCGCGGATACGCCTTTTCAGTGGGGCGCAGAGGCTGCCGCTGAACACGTACGGGTCGTAGTAGATCGGCTCTGAGCGCCACAGCACCCGGAACGTGTCGCGTTCGATGCGTCCGCTGTTGAGGTAGGCGTCGGCTCGCACGCTGGCAACAAACGCCGCATCGACCCTGTTTTCCAGCAGGGCATCCAGTGATTTGTCGTGCGAGCCTGAATACACCACCGAACTGAAGAATTTCGCCAGCGGCAACCCGACCCGCGCGGAGAATTCCGCATCTGGAACGACACTGCCCGACGTGCTGGCCGGATCGCTCAACGCAACGCGCTTACCGCGCAATGCCTCAACGCTTTCGCCCGAATCGCGGGGTGTCAGCAGAAGTGCCTGATAGTGGTGACCGGCAGGCGTGAAATAGCCATGGCTGATGGTCAGGCTGGCAAACGGCTCGATGCGAGGGTCGCGCTGATGCGCCATGATGTAGGCCGCCGGCCCCAGCCAGGCCATGTCGACACCTCCGGATACGATGGCGTCCACCACACTCTCGTAGGAAGACGAAGGAACGAGCTGTACCGGCATCTTCAGGGCGGTGCCAAGCCGATCCAGCAAGGGCTGGTACTCGCGCTGTATCACGTCCATGTTTTTTTTCGGGATGACTGCAATATGCAGGCTTTGTTGTGGACAGTGAGCCTTGGCGACGGGGGCCAGCAGGCAGACGCACAGCGCGCCAATCAGCGATCTCATTGCACGCATGCTGTTTCCACCATGGCCTTGAAGGAAGGGTATTGCTGCAACTGCGCCAAGGACAGCGGCCGGCTGAAGTGATAACCCTGTGCTATGTCGCAACCGGCCAGTTTCAGGCACACCAGTTGCTGCAGGGTTTCCACGCCTTCCGCCACCACTTCCAGCCCCAGGCGTTTGGCCAGGATGATCGTGGACGACACAATCGGGCTGTCATCGGGGCTGTTGGACAACGGCGCGATGAGCATGCGGTCGATTTTCAGTTTGGTCAGTGGCAACGCTTGCAGATGGGCGAACCCCGCGTACCCCTTGCCGAAATCGTCGAGGCTGATATTCAGGCCGGCAGCCCGCAGGCGCTGAAGGTTTTCGATGGCTTGTCGTTCATCGCCCAGCACGGCTGTTTCGGTAATTTCCAGCTCCAGATACTGCGGCTTGATGGCATGCCGTGCCAGCTCCTTCATGACCCTTTCGCTGAAATCAGCCTGGCGCAGTTGTATGGCCGAGACATTGACTGCTAACCGTATCTGGCCACCGCGTGCATGCCAGACAGAGAGTGCCTCGCACGCGAGGCGCAGCACTTCCCAGCCCAGCGCAACGATGAACCCGCTGCGCTCGGCCAGCGAGATGAACCGGTCAGGATAGAGCAGGCCGAAATCCGGATGTTCCCAGCGAACCAGCGCTTCATAGCCGTCCACCTGCATCGATTCCAGTCGCATCTGAGGCTGGTAATGGAGAACGAACTGGCGCTCGGCCAGCGCCATGCCGAATGCCTGTTCCAGGATGAACTCTTCGACGTCGGCGACATTGAGTGACGGGTCGAAAAACCGGTACTGGCCGCGCCCTGCGCGCTTTGCCGAGTACATGGCTGCGTCTGCGCTGCGGATCAGATCATCGACATTCTGACCGTCACGCGGACAGATGCTGACGCCCACACTGGGGCTGGTGGTCAGCTCATGCTCGTGGAGCGAATAGACGGTGGACAGTTTCTGCACCAGCGCCCGTACCCACGCGTCGATCTGCTCTTCCGTGCGATCCCCGGCCAGCAGCACGACAAATTCGTCGCCTCCGAAACGCGCCGCTTCATCGTCCGGCTGCAGCAGGCGGCTTATCCTTCCGGCCACAGCTTGCAACAACAGATCGCCAACCTTATGCCCCAATGAGTCGTTGATCGATTTGAAACGGTCCATGTCGATGAACAGAATCGCCAGCAGTCTGCGCTTGCCACGTTGGCGCGCCAGCGTATGCGCGGCGACCTCCAGAAACTGGCGGCGATTATGCAGGCCGCTAAGGTGGTCGGTGGCCGCGGCATGGCTGCTGCGACGATGCTCTTCCTCCAGCCGACTGATCAGTTCCTGGTTCGTCAGCTGTGCCTGCTCCACCGCATCGAATGCTTCCTGGCGCTTGCGTAGAACCCGCAGCGTCCAGAACAGACTGCCAATGATCAGCAAGGTCATGCACAGGTTCAGCCAGAACTGACGCGCGTAGGTGAGGCGCGATGAAGCGAGGATCTCGTCGAGGCTCTGGCTGACAGTCACCATGAAACCACGCTGCGGCAGGCGCAGATAAAGGGTCTGGTATTGCACCGCATTGCCGTCCTGAATCAGCATGCCCGTGGTTTTGCCGTCGTCCGGCGGCTCTGGATCAAGTGCCGAACCGGAAACCACCACGCCGCTACCGCTCAGACGCAGGCGTTCCTTGCCGCCGGCATCAAGCAGTCTGAGCAGGCCGCTGCTGCCCAGATCGATGTGCTCGAAAAGCGCAGCCAGGTAACCGATGTCCAGTTTTACGACAAGAATGTGATCCATCTTCCCCGTCGCGGCGTTGGCAAGGGGCAGTAAAAAGGGCAGGCGCCAGACAGGCATCGCCGTGCTGCCTTGCGCCCCGGGCAAATCAGCCAGCAAGGGTTTGAGCCCATGACGGCCAACATGGTTGTGCAATTGCGCCAACCATTCGGGCGATAGCTCCTGAGGTTCGTCTATGTGGCTGGCGGACACCAGATGGCCGCTGCTGTCGTACAGGCTCATGCTTTTGAGCACCGGGTCTTCGGCAAGCATGCGTACCAGGCTGCGATGACGGCTGCCCAGGTCTTCCATGTCGCCCTGCGTTACCTTGCCAATAGCCTGAGCACGATCGACCAGCTGGCGCAGGTTCTCGGCGGCAATGGTAGCCAGATTGAGATGTTCGGCCGCTTTCGCGCTCAACGCGTCGTGACGTGAGGTCGCTTGCTGCTGGTAATACAGCGCCCACAGAAAAACAAGCGTTGCGGCGCATAGCGTCATGAGCAACAACTGCAGAGAGCTGAGTGAGGAAAGGGACCGGCGGACCACTGCTTATCATTCCTGCCGTTGGGTAGTGGCAATTTACTACCAAATGATTACGGACTGATGACTGGCAATCGCAAGCGCGGTTGCTGATGGCCCTCGCGGCGGGCTGCGGGCTGACTGAACAGCAAGCAAGCCACCTTCCGGCAACTGCTTGCTGCCAGGATGAAAGTCAGTTGCTTGGGCGTTGCTTGGTCGAGTCCAGCTCGGCTTTTTTGGCGGTGCTGATTTCGGTGATCTTGGCCGACTTGCTGATGGCCATGTCAAACGTGTCCTGCATTTTGGCGATGGCGTCGGTTGGCGTGCCATCGAGCCCGCCGCTGGCTGCCCATTCGAAGTTCCAGACTCCCGAAAGACTGTCGCTGCCTGCCACGTCGTGTGTCTCGATCGCTTTGAACACATCCGGGTGACGCTGAATGTAGGCTGCAGCTGCTGACACATCAGGCGGTACATTGCCCGACTTGCTGTTGGCCAACTCGGTCAGGCCTTGACCGGTAATGGAAGATTTGCCGCTCTGCTTCAGATAGTCCGCAATGACCTTGCTGGATTTCGCGATATTCAATTTGTCGTCGAACACGGAAGTCGAAGAATTCTGTGCAGAGTAATTGCCGCCGGTAGGTGTCACGGTGCTGGTCATTGGCTTTCTTCCATGGTCGGATTTGAGGCCTTTTCGCAGTCAAAAGGCCATTTGCGCGACGTTAGCATGAGCAAATGGCCACTGCGTGACGGCTTCACAGGAATTCGCAGAGTTCGAGAGATTTCACGGAATTTCACCAGTTAGCGCGGGATGCCCCGTCCTCCAGGGCGGGGAGGGATAGCGCCCGGCATGAATGCCGGTATCATTACTGTACATACATACAGTGTTAGTTTTCATGAAACGCCAGCAAGCCTACAAGTTCAGACTCAAACTCAATGGCGCTCAGCAGCGCCAGCTGGGTCAGTTTGCAGGCACGGTCCGCAAGGTCTGGAACACCGCACTGGCGCTGCAGAAAGATCGTTACGAAGCTGGGGAAAAGAAGCTGAGCTATGCCGGTCTTTGCCGCGAGCTGACCCGCTGGCGCAACGATCCGTCGACGCCCTGGATGAAAGAGACGTCGGTGGACTGCCAACAGCAGGTTCTGAAGGACCTTGATCGGGCCTATACGAACTTCTTCGCCAAACGCGCCGACTTTCCGCGGTTCAAGAAGAAGGGCCAGCGGGACAGCTTCCGTTTCCCGCAACCCAGATCCATCAAGCTGGATCAGACCAACTCAAGGATTTCCCTGCCCAAGCTCGGCTGGTTGCGCTACATCAACAGCCGGCAGATCGAGGGCACTCTTCGCAATGTCACCCTCAGCCTGAAAGCCGGTCACTGGTACGTGTCGGTCCAGACCGAGCGTGACGTCGAACAGCCCATAACCGCCTCACAGACTGCGGTGGGCATCGACATGGGCGTGGTGCGCTTTGCCACGCTGTGGGACGGTCAGTCTGAAACGGTCATCACGCCGATCAACAGCTTCAAAACGCACCAGCTCCGGCTCGCCAAGGCCCAGCGTCAGATGAGCCGCAAGCAGAAATTCAGCCGCAACTGGAGCAAGGCCAGGGCCCGTGTCTCCAGAATCCACCACCAGATCGCCAATACCCGGAACGACTTTCTGCACAACGCCTCACACCGCCTCAGCAAAAACCACGCGTTGCTGTGTGTCGAAGCGCTGCAGATCAAAAACATGAGCCGATCAGGCCAGAGCACGCTTGAGCAGCCCGGGCGCAACGTGAACACCAAATCGGGCCTCAATCGAGCCATTCTGGATCAGGGCTGGGGGGAGTTTGTGCGCCAGCTTGATTACAAGTGCAGCTGGAACGGTGCCTGGCTGGTCAAGGTTCCGGCGATGAACACCAGCCGGGAGTGCCCCGGCTGCGGTTATACCCACGCTGCCAATCGGCCCAGTCAGTCGGTGTTTGTCTGTGGTGCCTGCGGTCACACCGACAATGCGGACAAGGTTGCCAGCCAGAACATCAGAGCACGTGGTTTGAAGCTGTTTGAAGGGCCGGACATGGCCCGGATCGCCTGCCCAGTGAACGGTGAGATCATGCCGTCAGCAACAGGAACCCGCCGAAGCGACCTGGCTGCTGTAGCCTAGCGCGGTAGGAATCCCCGTCCTTCAGGGCGGGGAGGATGTCAAGGAATTTCGCAAGCGGCTGAATCTCCGAACGCAAAAAAGCCCGCTCTGGCGGGCTTTTCAGGATGGACGTTTATTTGGCTGTCAGTGCCGAGTAGCTGTTCATCAGGTTGCGGTAGTTGGGGATGCGCTCGGAGAGCAGATTGCCCAGGCCTTCGATGTCGTTGCGCCAGTCGCGGTGCAGCTCACAGGCGACCGAGAACCAGTTCATCAGCTGGGCGCCGGCCTGGCTCATGCGTGCCCAGGCGGCCTGCTGCACGGTGGTGTTGAAGGTGCCGGAGGCGTCGGTGACGACGAACACGTCAAAGCCTTCAGCCAGGGCCGAGAGGGTCGGGAAGGCGACGCAGACGTCGGTGACCACGCCGGCGATGATCAGCTGCTTGCGGCCGGTGGCCTTGATGGCCTTGACGAAGTCTTCGTTGTCCCAGGCGTTGATCTGGCCGGGACGGGCGATGTAGGGCGCGTCGGGGAACATCTGCTTGAGCTCGGGGACCAGCGGGCCGTTGGGGCCTTGTTCGAAGCTGGTGGTGAGGATGGTCGGCAGCTCGAAGAACTTGGCCAGATCGGCCAGGGCCAGCACGTTGTTCTTGAATTCGTTGGGCGAGAAGTCCTGCACCAGGGAGATCAGACCGGTCTGGTGGTCGACCAGCAGAACCACGGCGTCGTCTTTGTTGAGGCGGTTGTAGGTTGGCGTGTTCATGTTCAATTCCTTTTCGTTGGTTAGAGATCAGAGGTAAGGGTTAAAACGCGTTGCGTTCAACATGGGCTCAGATTAATGGTCAGCCTGAAAAGGAAAAAGCGGCTGAAAACGGTTTTACTGTCCACTGAAAGTGGACAATGATCAGGGGCGTCAGGTAGCGAGCGAAACTTTGGCGGTGAGACTTGAAGCACCGGGTTGTCCAACCCTCACCCGCAACAGCCCTGAGCGTTCAAGGACTGCCCATGACCCATCCCCGGATAGGCTTCGCCTGCCAATACCGCCATTCCCAGCGCAGCCTGGCACCCGGCGAGTTGAAACTGATCGAGTCTGCATTCAACCCAAAAACCACGACATTGCGCTGGATGGACAGCGTGGCGCCGCAGGTGGCCCGAGAAAAATTGCTCCAGGTGATCGAGCACAATCTGCAGGCCCAGCTGCGTCTGCTTGACTATGTGGCGAGCCTGCCGCCTGGTTTACGTATGCTGCGACTCAGCAGCGATCTGCTGCCGTTTTACAGCCATCCCAAGGTCAGCGCGTTTTACCAGGACAGCGCGATTCAACAATGGCTCGGTGAGCGTTTCGAAGCGATTGGGGACAAGGCTCGGCAAAGCGATATCCGTTTATCGCTGCACCCGGGCCAATATTGTGTGCTGGGTTCCGATAAACCCGCCGTGGTCGAGAACAGCATTGCGGAGTTTGAATACCACGCCGACATGATTCGAATGATGGGCTATGGTCGAAACTTTCAAGACTTCAAATGCAATATACATATTGCAGGGCGCCTCGGTGCGGCCGGTATTCGTTCGATATGGTCACGCTTATCGGAAGTGGCGAAAAACTGCATTACATTCGAAAACGAAGAGAAAACTTATGGCGTCGATGACTGCCTTGAACTGGCGGATCTGGCCCCGGTAGTGCTGGATATCCATCATTGCTGGATCAACGAAAATGATTACATATCGCCACATGATCCGCGCATTGATCGCATTATTGCCAGCTGGCGTGGTGTGCGCCCGGCCATGCACTACTCCCAGCCACCTGAGCGTTTGCAAGAGCTGGGCTTCAAGGCTCAACAAAAGCTTGAGATGGATGAGTTATTGAAAGTCGTTTCAAAGCGGGACTTATACGGACATAGCGACCGGATGTGGAACCGTTGGACTAATGAATATGCTCAACAATTTCTTGATCGCTTCGACATGATGTTCGAGGCCAAGGAAAAGAACCTGGCAGCGATGGATTACTACCAACAGTATGTAAATCCTCAATAGTTGACTGGGGCTCCGGGAGTTTGCTCAGGGCGGGATTTCACTTGCCGTGGGTCGGGTTCAGTGCCGACAGCGTTCACGACGGTGGGCCGGCAACCCGTGCGATACAGGCTTCGGGGTGGTGTGGGTCTGGCTGTGGGACAGGAAACGGAAATCTTCCGTTTTACCCGGTAAATAAAGGGCGAAACCGAAAATGTACGCAGAGGGGCCCTCCGCGTACATTGTGGTGTAAAATTCTGCGCCAAGTGGCTGTTCACCCCAGCGAGAGTAAATGAGCAGACTGACGCAAGTTTTTGTCAAAACCGTCGAAAAACCGGGGCGCTACCATGATGAGCGCGGCCTGTTTTTACGGGTTACTGCAAACGGCAGCAAAAGCTGGGTCCTTCGTTACCAGTTCAACAAAAGTCGTCATGACGTGGGGATGGGGTCGTTTCCCGCCGTCTCCCTCAAGGCCGCGCGACTGGCCGCCGACACTTACCGGCTTGAGCTGTCTCAAGGCATCGATCCAAGGGTTCGGCGAAACGCGCCTGCCGGCAACCAGGAAGCGGTGGTGACATTCAGGCTTGAGGCAGAACGGTACATCAGCACCCATCGCCAGAGCTGGAAAAACATCCGCCATGCGCAGCAATGGTCGCATTCCCTGCGCGATCATGTGTATCCACTGATCGGCGAGCTGCCGATCGCCGCGATCGAGACCGAGCACCTCCTGGACGTACTTACGCCGATCTGGAACAAAATACCGGAAACGGCTTTTCGCCTGCGCAACCGTATCGAACTGGTACTGGATGCTGCCAAGGCGCGCAAGCTGCGCGACGGCGAGAATCCAGCGCGCTGGCGTGGCCATCTGGACAAGCTTTTACCGCGTCAGACGCGCGTCAAGGTTCCCCGCTCAGCCATGCCGGCAGAAAGGATCGGTTCATTCATGTACCAGCTCGATAGTCTGGACAGCACGGCAGCACGCGCCTGTGAGTTGATTATTTATAGCGCCTGTCGAAGTTCGGAGGTCTGCGACGCGCGTTGGGACGAGTTCGATTTTGCTACAGGTCTATGGACCATCGACGCTCAGCGCATGAAGGCCGGCAAGCCTCATCGGGTACCACTGACCACCGGCGCGCTGCAGGTTCTCGAACAGCAAAAGGGCAAGCATCCGATCTATGTGTTTCCCAATGCACGCAAGACCGGCAGCCTGCCAGGCAACGCCATTCGGCGAGTAATGGAGGCGCTGCAGGCCGAAGAGTACGTGCCGCATGGCTTTCGTTCGGCCTTTCGGACCTGGGCTGCAGAGCATACTCAGTTTCCCAGGGAAGTCTGTGAGATGGCGTTGGCCCACTCGCTGGAAGACAAGGTCGAGGCCGCCTACAACCGAGGCGACCTGCTGGATAAGCGTCGACAGCTCATGAACGTCTGGGATGACTTCATTCAGCAAAGCGCCCCGACCGCGATCAATCCTCCGGGAGATCCAGACCCAGCTGACCAGAGCCTGGCTTAGAAGGTACGTTCTGTGCTTTGGGCGTTGGCGTCGAGTAGGTCGATGCGACCGTTTGAGGCTTGCTTTCAGGCAGCACCGATTTTTTACTGCCGACCAGATCGTCCGGGTTCAGATACAGATTCATGCGCGGGATGACCTCGATGCGGGACTTCTTGTCCGGACGCTCAGCTTGACGTGCATGGCGGTCAAAATTGCGCAGCTCATGCACCTCGATCGGTTGGGAACCGGCGAGGACGAACATCGGCAGATTGCTGTGAATCATCGCGTCATAGCGGGTGCTGGCAGAAAAGTAAGTCATGGCACGAGGGTGCGGGGCGACCTTCTTGTACTTGATCAGTGTGGCCTGGTCCGCAAGATTGACGATACGTCGCAATTCGGCGCCGGCAGAGGTTTCGTTCAGATCCACGCTGTCTTTTTCGGCTTGCAGCTCCGCGGCCCTGTTCAGTTGTTCACGTACCTTACCCACCTCGATGCGCTCGCCACCTGTGGTATGTCCGGCCCAGGTGAATACGATCAGGCGCGGACACGCATCAAAGGCCTGAGTGTGGCGACCCAGCTGCTTCATGCTGAACTGATGACCCAACGCCTGGCGCAGGATTTTGGAACGGGCCGTAGGCGCCAGATTGAGCTCCAGCCTTGTCTGCTCGATCGTTGCCATTAAGTCGTCCTTGAGCTGGTTGATTTCTCTGACCCAAGGCAAGACGCTCTCACGCATGGCAAAGTATCCAGGTAAACGCATTACCGTCCCTGGTGCCTGGCCCGGAGCACGCTCAAAGGCAGCCATTGCTTGTAAAGCCGCCTGCACGGCTTCAGATCCCTCCAGTGGCTCCACCTCGATGAAATCAAGAGACTTCTGTTCGGCCAGCAATGGCAGTTGCCAGACCTTCCCGGTAACCACGAGGTGCGGCCATACCTGTTCAAAGGCCTTTGTTTTGCTACGCAGCAGTTCGTACGCGGTGACAATATCGCTATACATAAGGCTCCTCGATTAATACCACCCCTCCGAAAGATTTGACCTGATCCTGCTTTCTTCCTCCCCCTCCAGCGATCCGGTCAAGAAAGGAACTGGTTAACAGCTAATCGGTTTCAAACGACGGGTGGTATTAAATATCATCATGCCCAGCTAGCTAGCTAGTTGGGCATGATCACATGGCTTGATCTTATCCGGCTCCTGGCAGGCGTCATTATAAATGACGGCTCCCAAAGGATAGCTATATAGATATATATCAAGATAGCTATTTGATGCTGTAATGCTTTTTCAGAAGCTGCTGGACGATATCTGTTTCGGTCACACGCTTCCCTGTCCTGGCTGATTCCTGCGCAGCGCCAATCTTTAGTGCATTGGCGATGTCCCAGCGCAACCTGAAAAGCTTCTGGACAGTAGGTTCAGGCTTGAACGCTTCAACGACCAACGCAGCGTTTTCTTCAGAGATCTTCCGGTCCGCGGTCGATCCCGATTTGGCTGCTTTGTCGGCTTCCCCACCTTCCAGAAAATCGTTGGGGTCTTTGGGATCATTCGTGAAGCTTTTGATATCCGGCTTTGATTTGATCATCCCAGCACCTCAGCAAAGAATGCATTCATTTCCTGGATGGCCGCGTGATCACGTTTGAGCTCATGAACGATCGCTCCTTCGCTGATGCAGCGTCGAAACGCTACGCGCTCACAGATCTTGGTTTTGAATACGCTGAACGATTGTTCTTCCAGAAAACTGAGCATCTCGCCGGTGTCTTTGGTACGTGCGTCTACTCGGGACAGCAGCATTTTCACGTCCAGCGCCGGGTTGTAATCACGGGCCAGGTCGACAACTGTCAAAAGGTCGGTCATCGCAGCCGCGTCGAACGAACTGGCGCCTACGGGAACGATCACTACTTCCGCCAGCAACAGCGCAGAGCGCAGTCCAACCGAGTCACGACCACCGGCATCGACGACAACATGTTCGTATGAGCTTGCCAGCTGCCGGCCTTCTGAATTGATCGCCTTGCCCTGGAGGCAAACGGTGGTAGGACTTGGGCTGTATTCCGGGTTGTCGCGCCGCCATGCGGCCCAGCTTGCGGCACTGGCCTGCGGGTCACCGTCGATCAGAAGTGTTTTACCTCGTGTTGCCAACATGGTCGCCAAGTGGACGGCCGTCGTCGTTTTGCCAACACCACCTTTGGTGTTCACACATGCAAATATGGTCATGTCTATCCCTCCCTTTTCCATACGATAGCTATCTAGCTAGCTATGCGATCTGACTGGATTATAGCTATATATCTATCTAGCTATCTAGCAGCTGAAGGAGATTTCTGGGTTCGCTTAGGAGGTTTTTTCTGTGGGACTAGGATGAGCGTTTCGTAGGATATGGAGATCGCTTCTGAAGTCCAAATGTACGGCGCGTGTGCGGTTCGTCATTTGTTGCTGTCAGTGGCTTCCAGGCATGACAAAATCAACATGGCTCCGATGTTGTGCCCGGCTGCTCATCCTGACCGCTTCAGAACCTGATCCTGGTCTTGAATGTGTAATCAAGCGCTGATATCTCGCTTCGATGGCTCTGTGGGCTCCCTTGGAGCCGCTCATAGCCTAATCTTGCGAATCAAGCCCTCCCCCACAGGCCTGATAAAAATACACCTAAAATGAGCTCTCAGAGGCTTTGGCGAATACCAGGACACTCGGCTTTTCGCTTTTTCGCTTTTGATTTTTCCCAAAGAAAAAAATTTGCTTCTCGCCTGTGTTTTTAAAATCTTTTTTTCTTGTTTTTAAAGCTTGTTTTTAAAGCTTGTTTTTAGCACCTCTGGAGCCCTTGATTTACGTGGCTTCCAGAGGTGTATCGACTACAAATTCCGGCTATACGACTACAAATTCCGGCTATGACGACTACAAATTCCAGCTGTATCGACTACAAATTTCAGCTATGACGACTACAGATTCCGGCTGTTATCCACAGGCTGCAATCGTCTGAATCGAAGCCTTTTTTACATTTTTCCTGCCTCGAAACCGCTTTTCACGTTCCCCGGTTCCCTGCAGCGATCTGGCGACTACGGATTCAGGCTATCGAACCTCCAGCTATCGACTACAAATTCTGGCTATGGCCGAAAGCCTTACGCTGTACGGCATTGAGCCATGCTTGTACATCCGACATCCATTTCCTACAAGGCAATCAAATGGTCGTTGCATCGACTACAAATTCCGGCTAGGCCCAAAAAGTGCCTGTGACGTACCCTTTTCGGGCAATGGTGGCGAAGAGCAACGACTACAGATTCCGGCTACGGCCAGCAAGCTATCGACTACAAATTCCGGCTATGCCGGCAAGCCCTTATCGACAAGACATTTCGGCGGTGCGCAAACTGGCAGAACTTGTCGAGCAACGTTGTTACTATCGACTCATTGCCGTGCCAGGAGTAGTCGATGACTGCCAAAGAACCTTCGTCGTTGCTCGTGACGAAAGCCAACGATCTGATCAGTGCCTCATACCGTCTCACTCTCCAGGAACAGCGGTTACTGCTGGCTGCAATAGCCCAGGTCGACCCTCGCAAACCCATGCCTTCCAAGATCACAGTGACGGCTGCCAGTTTTGCCGACATCTACGGCGTCCCTATCCGGTTCGCCTATACCAACCTCAAGGAAGCAGCCGATTCGCTGTACGAGCGCGATATTCAGACCTTCGATGGCAAGAACCGCACGCGAATCCGCTGGGTCTACAAGGCTGCGTATGCCGAAGGCGAAGGGCGGGTGACCTTGAACTTTACCGTTGACGTTATTCCGTATCTGTCGATGCTCAACAGCAAGTTGACTTCATACGATTTGCGTCGGGTTGCCAATCTCAATTCCATGCACAGCTTTCGACTGTTTGAATTGATGATGCAGTTCAAGAGCACCGGCGTGCTGGTTATCGAAGTAGAAAAACTGCGCACTCTTCTGGATCTGGGAGACAGTTACAAACGCTTCAATAACCTGCGTCAGAGAGTAATCACGCCTTCGATCAACGAGATCATGGCCAAATCAGGCATCTCCATCACCTATGAGACCATCACTGAAGGCAAGACCGTGAAAAGTCTGATCTTCAGGTTTCATGAAGCCGCCCAGATGCGTCTGTCACTGGGCGATAGCCTGGCGAAGCTGCCGGATAACCCGCTTGAGATTCTGAAAACCGATTAAAATCAAGAAGTTATCAATATAGCTATCTAGCATATAGCTAGATAGCTATATAAATTCCGGCGTTTTTCCATAGCCAGAATTTGTAGTCGATAGCCCTGTGCGCACGCATGTCACCCAGAAGCAGCCTGGTTGACGGCGATGACTCAAAGACCGATTTCAGGCCTTGATCCTTGCCCGACATGCCCGTTTTTCAAGGGTTATGCCATTTCAGCGTCGATCCAAGCACAGATAGCTAGATATCTATATAGCTAGATATCAATAATGTCCTACAGCAAGGCGCGCTTTTTCAGTTTTGAGACATAGCCGGAATTTGTAGTCGATAGAGACTTTTCCGGCAGTCGTGTCAGCGCGCTGACAGCATCCAGCTCAAGGTCTCTCGAAGCGGTGGGTTCTGCCAACCAGGCACCAGCGATGTCAGCCGGGTATTGTCACCGCTCAGCCTGGTGACTTCGCTGGCGCGGACAAAGGCCGGATTAACCAGGACCTCAATATCCTGACGAGTAATCTGTCGGCACATATCGACTACTTCACGCAGAGAGTGGGTTACCCCCGAGCACACATTGATAGTCTGACCCAGGGGGCCGGCTTCCAGCAGGCCTCGGTAAGCGCTGACTATCGCACGTACATCGCTGAAGTCGCGCCAGATATCCAGATTGCCCAGTTCAATCGTCTCGGCCTTGCGCAAAAAGTGTGAAACGATCTTGGGCAACAGGAAGTTATCGGCTTGACCGACGCCTGTGTAGTTGAACGGACGGGTGATAACAATCGGCAGACGTTGCTGCCAAAGCCTGGCCATATGTTCCATGGCCAGTTTGCTCACTGCATAGTCATTGGCCGGTTCTGGAAAGGCGGTTTCATTCAATACGCCGGACGAAGCATTACCGTAGACATTAGCGCTACTGGCGAGCAGCACGCATTCCGGTGTTCGTCCGCATGCGCCAATGGCTTCGAGCAGATTCCGGGTTCCGATCAGGTTGACCTTGTAAAAGGCTTCTGCGGATCCGTGGCCTACAAAAGCCACGGCGGCGAGATGCACCACTATTTCCGGCTTTATAAGAGCCAGCAGTTCCTGCAGCCTGTCGCTATCCAACAGATCCGCCTGATGATAGCCAGGCTCGGACGAAGGCTGGCTGCCCATCCCATGAACTTCACAGCCAAGGGCTGTCAGTTCAGCGGCCATGAAACGACCGGTAAAGCCGTGGATTCCTGTAATCAGTGCACGTTTGCCGGCAATACTCATCAGAAGGAAGCACCTTTTTCGTTTCGTCGCAGATCCGCTTCGACCATAAGGCGGCACAATTCTTCAAGAGAGGTCTTGGCCTCCCAGCCTAGAACTTCTCTGGCTTTGGCGGGATTGCCAATCAGCAGCTCCACTTCGGTGGGGCGATAGAATCTGGGGTTGACGGAAACCAGCGTTTTCCCGGTCTCTGCATCAACACCTCGTTCAGCTTTCGCCATCCCTTCCCACTGAATGGCGATGCCGACCGCCTTGAATGCCATGGTGACAAAGTTGCGAACGGTTTCAGTTCGATTGGTTGCCAACACAAAAGTATCGGGCTCGGCGGCCTGCAGGATGCGCCACATGCCTTCGACATATTCCTTGGCAAACCCCCAGTCACGCTGGGCATCCATATTGCCCAGTTCAAAAGACTCCATCAGACCCAGCTTGATCTTGGCTACCGAGTCGGTGATTTTGCGGGTCACGAACTCACGGCCGCGCAGTGGCGATTCATGATTGAACAGAATGCCGCTGGCCGCGAAGATTCCGTATGACTCCCGATAATTGATCGTCATCCAGTGTGCATAGAGCTTAGCGACGCCATACGGACTGCGAGGATAGAAGGGCGTACTTTCAACCTGAGGTATAGCCTGAACCTTGCCAAACATCTCCGAAGTGGAGGCTTGATAAAAGCGGATTTTCGGATTGACGATACGGATGGCTTCGAGCAGGTTCACGACCCCAAGTCCGGTTATCTGGGCCGTTGCCAGTGGCTGCTCGAATGAGACCCCTACAAAGCTTTGTGCCGCCAGGTTGTACACCTCGGTAGCCTCGGTGGTTTGCAGCAGACGGATGCCGGCGGACAAGTCAGTCAGGTCATACTCGACCAGATGCAGGTTGGGATGGTTGTGTATTCCCAGTTCTTCAATACGCCAGAAGTTGACGGAGCTGGTCCGGCGAAAAGTGCCGTATACGGTGTAACCTTTTTCAAGCAGAAGTTCGGCCAGATACGGGCCATCCTGCCCTGTAATGCCGGTAATGATTGCTTTCATAGAATTGATTGTTCTCCATCGGGCAGATCGCCGCCTGACACAGGAATAGCGGTTCAAGGCGATGATCCATCACGTTGAAATGAGT
Organism: Pseudomonas sp. R1-18; assembly: GCF_051132095.1. Classification (NCBI taxonomy): domain Bacteria; kingdom Pseudomonadati; phylum Pseudomonadota; class Gammaproteobacteria; order Pseudomonadales; family Pseudomonadaceae; genus Pseudomonas; species Pseudomonas sp. R1-18. The sequence continues at coordinate 14,874 of NZ_CP071659.1, read as the reverse complement.
ACAACATAGGCATCAGCCTGCTACAAGTGAGCGGCGGCGGCGGCATACTGGCTCACGGCAGTGCCGTTAAATAGGGATATCTGTCTGGGGCAGGATCAAAAAAGATTCACGCATGCCAATAGTTTGAGCAGGTCTTCAACCTGTCTGCCGTTGGGAAATGCTATAGAAAATATCGCCAGGCAGCAGCCGGAGTACTGGAAGCGCCGTCAGTACTGAAAGGTAGATAGCGTTTCTGGCCACCGGGCCCAGCCCTTTGGCCAGAGAAATTCGATCATGTAAACCCTGCCTGACGAGCGTAGGAAGTGTGCCTTTTTCCTTGATATCGAATCCATACTGATTCAACAGACCGTTGAGGTTGGCCGGGTTGAAATAATGCACATGCGGAGACGGTAAACCCTTCTGCCAGAGTCTGTTGAACGCACTGCCGGACGAACATCTCACCAGAAATTTTGCCAGTCTGTAAAAAACCCCATCGCTGTTGGGAAGGTTAAGCACCAGTAAGCCGCCTTCATTCAGATGCTGGTGACACATGCTCAACGTGGTTTTGATATCCGGAATGTGTTCGATGACATCGTTGAAGACGATGACATCGAATTTCTCGTCGTTGTTCAGTACATGGGGAAAGTATCCGCAACGTATGGGCAAGGTTTTATCGTCCAGGCCGTCGAGTATATTGCGGTCAGGTTCGATACCGGTTACGTCGAAATCCAGCCGGGCCAATTCCAGAAACCAGCCGTGAGCGCTTCCTACCTCCAGCAGGCGATCACCCTGGTTTTTCAGCGCCTTGATCCGCGCAAGCAGGGTTTGAAAGTTCTGGGTTCGCAGTGTCCTCAAACCGTGTTCGCGTTTGGCTTCGTCGATCAACTCATGTGCGGGGCTCGAATTGATGACAGGTCCAAGTGTGGAGCCTTCATAACGGCAAGCGGGGCATTTCAGATGCCATTCGTAAAGTCCGACTTCCAGGTGTTTTTCGCATACGGGACATTGCTCTGTATTCATGGCTGGCTCCTTTAACAATGGCCAATATTTTCAGAGATCTGCATCACCTGATTTGCATGTCCGAAGCGTAGTCAAGTATCCGGCGTCAGCGACCTGAAGCTGACGAGGAGCAGGCGCTGTCTGGACAGTCCGGCTACCCGTTTTGCAGTTCCGACGGACTCGCCTCAGGTCCTCAAGATTTGTGCCGATAACATCGCTATCTACCCCCTACGCTTGGTGCTGTCATGTTCAATAACCGCTTGAAAAAGGAATTCCTGGCGCAACAGGCCGAGTTGTCCATGTACCGTCAAATGCAAAAGGGGATGGACGCGCAGATGTTGTCGCTGACACTGGACGTCAACTACTGCATCGTGCACGCCAATGCCAATTTTCTGCGGATGCTGGGTTATTCGGGTCAGCAGCTGGAAGGTCGCAGCATGGACCAGATGGTTCCGGCGTACGTGAAGCAGCTCGATTGTTATCGCAATCTGCGGGTAGCGGTGCAGAAGGGCGAATCAGTCCTGGACAACTATCGGTTCCTGCGTGCGGACGGGTCCCTGGCGTGGATCAGGGCCGTGTGGCAGCCGGTTCTGGATCAAAGCGGCAAGCTGTTGAGCATTCAGTGCTACGGCACTGACATTACCCAAACCGTTGAAGTCGCCGCCGAGAACAGCGCGTTCATTCAGGCGCTGTTGCGCTCCACGGCGGTGATCGAGTTCGACCTGGGCGGGCACGTGCTTACGGCCAACGACCAGTTTCTGCGCGGAATGGGTTACAGCCTGGCGCAGATCAAGGGCAAGCATCACAGCCTGTTCTGCGATCCTCATGAGGCGGCTTCCCCTCAGTACAAGGAATTCTGGGCAACCTTGAACCGCGGTGAGTTTGTCGCCAGTCGCTTCAAGCGGATCGACGCGCACGGGCGAGTGGTCTGGCTGGAAGCGACCTATAACCCGGTCCATGACGCTCAGGGCAAGCTGTACAAAGTGGCCAAGTTCGCCACGGTCATCACCGACCAGGTAGCCCGTGAAGAGGAGGTGAGCCAGGCGGCCGGCGTTGCATTCGAGATCTCCCAGCAGACCGACATCAGCGCCCAGCGCGGGGCCGATGTGGTGCAGAACACTGTGCAGACCATGCGCAAGATCTCTGATGAAATGCAGTCTGCATCGTCGGGCATCGAGGCGCTGGGCAAGCAGTCGCTGCTGATCAGCTCCATCGTGCAAACCATCGGCGGCATCGCCCAGCAGACCAACCTTCTGGCACTCAACGCGGCCATCGAAGCTGCCCGGGCCGGCGAGCAGGGCCGCGGCTTCGCGGTGGTAGCCGATGAAGTGCGGCAGTTGGCCGGCCGTACCAGCGCCGCGACCGAAGAAATTGTCAGCGTCGTGCAGCAGAACCAGGCCTTGGCCGACGAAGCTGTGCGGGGGATGGCCAACAGCCGCGCGCAGGCCGAGCAAGGGCTTGCCCTGGCCAATGAGGCCGGTGCGGTGATCGTCGAGATTCAGGACGGAGCCCGGCAGGTGGTCGGTGCAGTCGGCCGGTTCGCCAATCAGTTGAAGTAACGCGGCACAGCGGACAGATGCATTCAAGCCGCCATTGCTATAGCCGATAACCATAGGAATGGCGGCCATCGGGTATCGCCGGGCTATTTTCGCGCAGGCGCGGCATAAAGGTATCGATCAATGGTTCGGCAGCTCAACCGCTTTCTGAGGCTCGGCATGCTGCTGGTCGTGGCCGGGAGCTGGTGTTCGCTGGGGCAGGCGACGCAAGCGCCGCTGCGTATCGTTACCGAGGAGCTGCCGCCTTACAACATGACGCAGAACGGCCGGGTGACCGGCATGAGCACCGAAGTGGTGGAGGCGGTGCTCAAGGAAGTCGGCATGCAGGCCTCCATTCAGGCCATGCCCTGGGCGCGGGCCTATGAGCTGGCGCTCAATGAAAGCAATGTCCTCATTTACTCGATCGTGCGTACTCCGGCACGTGAATCGCTTTTCCAGTGGGTCGGTGCCATCGCACCCACCCGGTGGTTCTTGTACTCGCTCGCCGACCGGCCGGTGCAGCTCAACTCTCTGGCGGATGCGCGCAATCACCAGATCGCGACGGTCAATCAGGACGTAGGCGAGCAATACCTGGTCTCGCAGGGTTTTCGCATTGGCGAGGAACTGCAATCGAGCAACAAATACGAGCACAACTATCGCAAGCTCAAGGTCGATCACGTTGAGCTATGGATTTCCAACGAACTCAACGCGCTGTACCTGACCCGGCAGAACGGTGAGGATCCGGCCAAAGTGCTGATCCGCTCGCTGCCTCTGCCGGAACTGAGCAGCGATGAAGGTCTGAGCATGGCGTTCAGTCTGAAAACGCCGGCTGCCACGGTCGAGAAATTTCGTGCCGGTCTGGAAACGATCCGGCGCAATGGCGTCTACGATGCCATCGCTCGCAAATGGTTGTGACGTGACTGACTCGAAAAATTCCCGACCGTTGCCAGGCACGCCGGCATCCAGTCCCGCTCAGTCCGGCTCGCTCGGACGTCGGCTGGTAGTGGCGACATTGCTGTTCTGTCTGATGTTTACCCTGGTGATGGTCACTTTGCGCACCTGGTCTGCGTGGGAGAGCAACCTCAAGGAGATGAACTCGGAGCTGGCCTTGATCGACCAGGTGTTCCAGAACACGCTGGCCGAGGCGATCTGGGAGATGGACCGTGAATCACTGGGCAGGCAGCTTGCCAGCGTGGCGCAGGCCGCTCCGGTAGGACGGGTGACCCTGAGTATTCTGCGCCCGGGGCGGTCTCCCGAAGTCCTCGAACTCAAGCGGGAAAACGTCGAACCGTCGAGCGTTGCGCCTGTACTGCAGCGCAGCCTCGTCACTGAACCCTACGCCGGTGCTCGCGAAACGGTGGGCGAGCTGACCATCGTGGGCGATGTCGGCCTGCTCTGGGAGCGGCTCTGGGGAGAGGCGCGCAATATTTTCATCACGCAGGTCATCCAGTCGCTGCTGCTTGCCGGGCTGATCATGACCATGTTCAACCGTCTGGTGACCGTGCATGTGAAACACATCGCCCGGCATCTGGGCCGGCTTGCTCCGCAGACGCTCAATCAGCCTCTGCGCTTGCAGCGATCGGTCAACCGCCAGGACGAACTGAGCCTGCTCGAAGCGCAGGTGAACGAGCTGCAGGACAATCTTCATGCCCACCTGGAACGGCAACGGTCCGATGAGCTGGCGTTGGCCGCCAGTCGTGATCGCCTGGCCGAACTGGTGGAGGCGCGCACTGCGGAACTCAAGGCCGCCAACCAGTCTCTGGAGGCCTTGTCACGCCACGATCCGCTGACCGGTCTTGCCAACCGGCGCTATTTCGACGAACTCAAGGAAGTCGAATTTCGCCGCGCCATTCGCCACCAGACTCCGCTGGCGGTGCTGATGTGCGATGTCGATTTCTTCAAGATTTACAACGACACCTACGGCCATATGTTGGGCGACCAGTGCCTCAAACAGGTGGCCGACACCCTGCGCAGCGTCTTTGGCCGCTCCGGCGAACTGACGGCCCGTGTTGGCGGCGAGGAGTTTGTCGTGGTGTTGCCCAACATCGATCTGTCCCAGGCCACTGAAGCGGCACAGCGTCTGCGAGCGAGCCTGGCCGAGCGCGAGCTGCCCCATGGCGGATCGTCGGTATCGCCTTATGTGACGCTGAGCATCGGCGTCGCTGAACTGGATCCGGACTCCATGGATCATTTCGACCAGCTGCTGCACCGTGCCGACCAGGCGCTGTATCGCGCCAAGCACCAGGGCCGCGATCGGGTCGCCAACTGATTTTTTGCACGCAATGAGGCCTTCATGAACCACCGCCTGACGTTCTGCTCATGCCTGCTGCTGATATTGGTCGCTGTGCAAAGCCCTGCCCAGGGGATCGACGTGGTGACCGAGGATTCGTTCTACGCTTACCTGCGCGAAGGCCGACTCACGGGGCCAGGCACCCGGGTGGTCGAGCAGACCTTGAAACGCGCCGTATTCGATGACTATCACATCGTGCTTTATCCGTGGGCGCGGGCCTATGAGAAGGCGCTGCGTGAGCCCAATGTGCTGATTTACCCGTTGCTGCGCACCACCGAGCGTGAGTCACTGTTCAAATGGGTGGGCGAGATGGCCCAGGCACGAATCAGCCTGTACCGGCTTCGCGAACAGCGCGATGTCACGGCCTACAGCCTCCAGGACGCCAAGCGTCACAGCATCGGCGTGGTACGCGACGATACCAGGCAGCGATACCTGCAGGAGAAAGGCTTCACACGGCTGGTCGTCTCGACCACCAACCGTGAGAGTTTTCAGAAGCTGCTCAACCATCAGGTTCAACTGCTGCCAATGAGCGAGCGCGAGCTGCGAAAATTGAGCGCGGAAGCGCAGGTGGATTTTGCCCGGCTGGAGGCAGTCGTGACCCTGGACGAACTGACCGCAGGCGTCTACATCGCCTTCAGCCTGGATACGCCCGATGAGTTGGTGAATCGGGTTAGAGAGGCCTTCGAGCAGCTCAAGGCTTCGGGCGAAGTTGCGCGAATCATGCAGGAACATCCTTAGCGTCGCGCAGACCCGTTCATTCAGGCGCTTGCACTTCACTCTGGCCCAGCGCCTTGTATTTCTTGCGCAAGGCGCGAAGTTCATTCTGGTCCAGATTGTCCAGGCTCAACAACGCGTTCTGGGCATCCTTGGTCACGCGCAGCAGTTCATCCACCTTCAGGTGTAAAACGTCGGTGTCGCGGTTCTGCGTGTTTTGAATCAGAAAAACCATCAAGAAGGTGATGATGGTGGTCGAGGTGTTGATGATCAGTTGCCAGGTATCGTTGTAATGAAACCAGGGACCGGTCGATGCCCAAAGTCCGATCAGGACGATGGCCAACATGAAGGTTCTGGGGCTTCCGGCCCATCTCGACAAACCTTGTGCAAACTTCGCAAACTTCATTTTTTCCAGCCTTTGCAGGGATCTGTACGATCTGACCTCAACGAAGCGCTGAAATTTCTAGTTACATCCTGAAATCATTTGCTGAGAAGAACCGCAAGCCCGCGCGGGAGAGCGTGCGGCGTGATTTTGCTGCCATTCGGTAAATATCGGGAACGCTTCTGCGTCGAGGTTATCAACCCTAAGAATATTTCGAAAAAGGCGTCCCAACGCCAGGAGTGTGCTCCATGTTGTCGCACTTGGAACTCCGCCAGATCGTCGAATCTGGCTTTCTGCCCAGGAAAACCGTCTGCTCGATCAACCCTGACGGCATGATGACCGTTGAACTCTTCCATCCCATGAAAGGCCACGCCTCTGTCATTGCCCAGGGTATTCCTGTCGAAGGGCTTGAAACCAGCCGGGCAATCGCCAGCCTCGTGGCACAACTGAAAAGCGAACTGGCAGAAAAAGAAAGCCACACCAGAAACCCGTGGGCGCAGACTGAAGCCAGGTTCAGTCAGCAGTAACCCGGTGGCAGGTGGTATCCGGTGTTCGTCGCGAGTGCCGTGCAGTGCTGTGGGTCACGTACAGGTCACGATGGCCAGGCGATGTTGGCGAAATTATTGAAAATGACTACCCATCCCGTAATGAAGATTGCAGCGCCTGGCAAAAAAAGAGGAGTCCTTGCCAACTTCTTCATGTCGATCTTCTCCCTTTGCAGCTCGTCAATGAATGGCATTGTCGATTCCGGCCGGTAGTGCAGGCTGCTTTCAGCCACGCGAAGCGCAACGCCTGTACAGGTTATGAGCGACGTTATGGCGCAAAATTGCGTCAGACTTTCGACCGAGACGACGGGCGGTTATGCCGCACAAGTTCCATGCACAAAGAGGCAGCCCGTGTCTGACGCGGGCTGCCTCTTTTGCCGTCTGACGTTTATTTTGCTGTCAGTGCCGAGTAGCTGTTCATCAGGTTGCGGTAGTTGGGGATGCGCTCGGAAAGCAGATTGCCCAGGCCTTCGATGTCGTTGCGCCAGTCGCGGTGCAGCTCACAGGCGACCGAGAACCAGTTCATCAACTGTGCGCCAGCCTGGCTCATGCGTGCCCAGGCGGCCTGCTGCACGGTGGTGTTGAAGGTGCCGGAGGCGTCGGTGACGACGAACACGTCAAAGCCTTCAGCCAGGGCCGAGAGGGTCGGGAAGGCGACGCAGACGTCGGTGACCACGCCGGCGATGATCAGCTGCTTGCGGCCGGTGGCCTTGATGGCCTTGACGAAGTCTTCGTTGTCCCAGGCGTTGATCTGGCCGGGACGGGCGATGTAGGGCGCCTCGGGGAACATCTGCTTGAGCTCGGGGACCAGCGGGCCGTTGGGGCCTTGTTCGAAGCTGGTGGTGAGGATGGTCGGCAGCTCGAAGAACTTGGCCAGATCGGCCAGGGCCAGCACGTTGTTCTTGAATTCGTTGGGCGAGAAGTCCTGCACCAGGGAGATGAGGCCGGTCTGGTGGTCGACCAGCAGAACCACGGCGTCGTCTTTGTTGAGGCGGTTGTAGGTTGGCGTGTTCATGTTCAATTCCTTTTCGTTGGTTAGAGGTCTGAGGTAAGGGTTAAAACGCGTTGCGTTCAACATGGGCCCAGATTAATGGTCAGCCTGAAAAGGAAAAAGCGGCTGAAAACGGTTTTACTGTCCACTCAAAGTAGACAATTAACTGATGTAGGAGCGGACTTGTCCGCGAAGACGGGAGGCGAGGGTGATACATCTGCGGCGGTCAGGCGGTCTCTTCGCGGACAAGTCCGCTCCTACAACTACAACGCTCCCACAAAACAGGGTTACGGCGTGGTCAGCTCCCGCACCAGTTCCGGCGTCACATAATGTGGCCCGTCGAACAGGTACAGCGGATAGCCGTCGTACGCAGCCAGCTGAGGTTTGAGTTCGTCAGCGGTGGCGGAGCGGAAGCCACCACCGTATTGAGGGCGGAACGCTTCCGCGATGATCCGCACGCGGTTTTTGCCCAGCCGTTTGCGCAGAGCATCGGCGTAGGTGCGGGCCACCGGCGCGGTGCGGGCGTATACACCGACGCCGTCCTGGAAAAACACGCCGATATCGTCCGGCAGCCAGCTTTTCAGCCAGTCGGCCGTAGCGGCGGGGCCGATGTTGGCGCCGTCGTAGACGCTGATCCACAACGGCCTGGGCAGTCTGGCGAGCAGCGCCGGCAACTCTCTGGCGCGGCTCCAGCTAGGGTCGACTTCGGCAGGGAAATACCAGCCCGTCACGTTCAGCGGCGTCTTGACCCTGGCAATGCGCTCGGACAGCGCAGCCAGCTCTTCGATGTTGTCCCGCGAACGGTTTTCGCTGAAGAAACCCGCCAGTCCCAGAATGACATCCCGCGCCCAGGGTTCTTTGGCGATACGTGACCAATCCGGCAGCACGGGCACCTCAGGCAGGCCGGAACCGGGCACAAAAGCCTGACCATCCACCACTGTCCACTGCACCAGCAACTCGCGAGCGCCCAGCTTGTCCCAATCGCCCTTGATCCCGACCGTCAGGTTGTCTGGCTGCCAGACCATGCCGACGATGCCGGGGCTCAAGGGTTTTACAGCGCTGGCAGAAAACATGGCGGTACCTGTCACGAGTGTCGCTGCAAGCAGCAGAGCACCGAACGTAGCACGGCTCACCGGTTTGCCGAAAACCTTCAAGGCAGCGCCTTCCGGATGCGCTGATGCCACTGGCCCAACGATGTCACGCCTTTGGCGCTCCAGTTGGCGGCGGCATCAGGGCCTAGATGGAACTGACCTTCGTTGAACTGCCAGACGATCACCTGCGGCTTGTGCTGGGTGAAGTCCGGCGATTCAAGGTATTGCAGCAAGGTTGCCCACGGCCCCACATCGCCGGGGTTCCAGGTCAGAGTGACCGGACGATCCAGCGCGTTGGAGAGCTTCTGGGTAAAGCCCAGATAAGGCTGCACAAAGCTGTTGCCGATCACCTGAACGGGCGCTGGCGCGTCGTCGATCAGCAGGTCATCCCCTTCGACCTGATGCCGCACCGTATAGATGTCGCGGCCAATGGCCTTGCGCTTGATGGCGGGCAGAAAGTTGGCGGCCAGGTCACCGAACGCGCGTTTGTCGAACCATTCACCCAGTACCGCGCCACCGCCCGGTTGGCCTTCGAGGCGATAGCGGCTGGTGATCAGCGTGGCCGTCGCGTCGGCGGTGTTTTCGGCGCTCCAGGCGGTCCAGTGATAATCGGCACGGTAAAACGCAGTCTGTTTGCCGTGCTCGGTCTGTTGCAGGATGGGCTTGATATCCAGCGAGGTCACACCCGCTTTGCCAAGTTCGTCCTGCAGGCGCTCGTAACGCTGCGCCACGGCCGGGCTCAAGGGCTGATCGGCTGGCAGACGCTTGGCGTAGAACGGCGCCTTCATCGGCACGACCAGCACCACCAGCGCGATGTTGCGGCGTGCCATCTGCTGGCTGACTTCCTTGACCAGCGCGACGCTGCGCGTTGTGCCGGCATTGTCGACCTTGTTCAGGCTTTCCCAGGCGGGAAACAGCCAGCCGTCCTGCCCGCTGATCACTGCTGAAGCGGCCTGCACAGTGCCTGACAGACCAAGCAGCGCGCCGCTCATGATGGCCAGAAACGGCAGTCGGCGCGCGGAGCGTGTGGCTTTCATGGAGACAGTCATGGTGCGGTCTGATCGACAAGGCCTGTCAGGCGTGGCGCCTGACCTGAGCCGACCAGGAACAGGCTGTAGCGATCACCGGCCTTGAACGGCTCAAGCTTGAGCGGCAGGCTCGCGCTCTGACCGCAGTTGGCAATCAGCGTGGCCTGCACCGGGTTGATGGTGCGCTGCGCCTGGCCTTTGACCGGCAACTGGCTGAACACCGATGAGCCGTTGGCCAGCCTGACCTCGGCCTTTTCGCAACCGGCGTTGAGGTTATAGACGTTGAGTTCAGCGCGCAGGTCTTTACCGCGCGGCTGCGGGTCGATGATTACCTTGGGCGCGGCGCCCGCGGCGCTGTCCAGAACCAGCGTGACCCAAGCGTCTTTCGGCACCTTCAGGCCTTCGATTTCGCGACCGTCGACGCTCATGCGCAACGGTTGGCGCGCGTCCACGACCTGAAACGGGCTGGCCACCACCGAGCGTGCCGACAAGGCAACAGGGGCGCCTTGAGCGACACGCACTTGCACCGTGCTGTCAGCCGGGTTGACCACCCGGACCCAGGCCGAGCCTTCCGGCAGCCCGGGTGCATACAGTTGCGCGATTTCGGGAGCGGCCTGGGCCGCCGTAGAGATCAGGCCAAGGCCCAGCCACATGCAGATTCGCGGAAGCATAAGAGTCCTCAATAGGAAAAGGTCAGGCGAGCGAACACACCTTTGGCGCGATCATCGCCAGATACTTTCACTCGGTATTGCAGAGAAAAATCCACGTAGGAGCGCGGCGCGTTGTAGGCGTCTTCGCGGAACCAGTAGCGCACGTTGTTCCCCACGCCAACGCCTGCGGCTGTGCCCGAGGAATAATCGGCACGGCCATCGGCACCGGTTTCGCTGTCCATTTTGGAGTCGTAATCGAACGCGGCCACCACGTGCGGGAACGTCACCCAGCGTGAACCCGCGCCGCCGATGGCGTAGCTGCGACCGCCTTGCCATTCGCTGTTGAAGTAATTGCGCGAGTCGTTGACGTAGTGCCCGGCCTCGGCGAACAGCTGCGAAGTCCACCAACTGGAGGTATCGACCCGCAGATCGGTACCGATGCTGGAGCCATACCCTAGACGCAACAGCCAGTCGCCGTCGACATCGGACGAGCCGAGCGGGAAGGTGCGTTCAGCGGCAGCCATCACATTCAGCGCGGAGAACGGTTTGACGCGCACGCCCAGCGCTCCTTGCAAAGCATCGAGCCCGGTATCCGAATCGCTGTTCTTGCTCCACAGCGTGTCCGTGATACGGCCATAGAGTTCGACGAAACGGGCATTGCGGTAACCTAGCGGGCGCCACGACAGTTCGGTGCTGTTCTGCAGACTGTCGTTGCTCCTGCTGCCGCTGCTGCCATTGCCGGTGGTGCCGGTGCTGGGCGCCGAGCTCAGGCCGCTGCTGGAACTGTTGCCGCGATAACTGGTAGTGCTGATCAAGCCCCAGGTGCGCGAAACGTCCGCCACGGCGCGACGGGTATCGAACAGTTGTCGGGCAGGCATCTCCAGCTCGCCGGCTTTCTCGGCATCGATAACGCGCTTGAAGTAGCCCACCGCCTGCTCGTCCTCATGGACGCGCATGGCGTTGTAAGCCGCGTCCTGGGTGGCGGTCGGGGCCAGACGTGTCTCGGCGTCCGCCTTGCTGAACGCGTCATGGGCGGCTTCATCGTCACCGGCCTGAACCGAAAGATAAGCGACCTGAAGATCGCTCATGGTCTTCAGTTCGCCGGCATCGCGAGCCTGTTGCAGACGTTCACGGGCCGTTCGGCGCTGGCCGATGGCGGCGTACAGACCGGCTTCTTCATAGGTGGGCAGACTGCCCAGCGCCAGCGCCTGAACGAAGTCCTTGCGCGCGCCGGCATCATCCCCGGTCTGCTGGCGCAGACGGCCGCGCTGGGCCAGCAGACGCGCGTCATCGCCGTTCGCCTCAAGGCCCTGACTGGCCGCCGCAATGGCCTGGGGAATAAGCTTTTGTTCGGTCAACGCGCTGACCAGCAGGCTGCGATACGCCGGATTCTGCGGCGCGAGGCGAATAGCTTCAGTGGCCAGCGCCTGGGCCGAAGCAGAATCCTTGCGAGCCAGCGCGGCGTAGGCCTGCACGGCCGTATCGGTGCCGGCGTCGCGCTGGTTGCCCGGCCAGATATCGCAGATCAGGCCGAATGCGCTTTCCTGGCAATTGAGCGCCGGTGCCGGGAAGCGTCTGGCGGTTTTCAGCCCTTCATCCTGATGGCGCAGCGCGACCTGCGCGGCAGCGCGGCGGCGTGCTACCTCACCGCCTTCATCCAGCGGCAGTGCCTGCAATTGTTCGAGCGCCTGATGAGGCTCACCGTTGGCCAGGGCCAGATCGGCGGCGAAGAAACGAATGTCGCGCACCTCCGAATCCAGCAGGCCTTTTATGGCCAGCGCCTGATCGAGATCCGCCCGGGAGGCCTGAGCCTTGCCCTGACGGTCGCGGGCATAGCTGCGCAGGATCCACGGCGCAATTTCACCGTCGTCCTGCTCCAGCGCACCGCTCGCGGCCTGTTCGGCGGCGGGGTAATCCTTGCTGGCCAGCAGGGCGCTGATCAGCAGCTGTTGGTTGGCGCTGATTTCCGGTGCCCAGGCCACTGCCTTGCGCGCCAGATCCACCGCCTGCGGCAGGTTGCCCTGTTCCAGCGCCCGATAGCCGTCGATGGCCAGCGGCGCGGCCAGTTGGCGGCGAATCGCTTCGCGGCGCATCAGCAGCGTATCGTCATCCGGGAATACCTGAAGGGCTTGCGTGGTGGCCTGATCGGCCTGTTCCAGATGTTGCTGGCGCTGCAGCGACTCGATCAACAGCAGCCGGTAGTCCATGCGCCCGGGTGCCTGGGCGATGGCTTTGCGCGCCGCTTGCGCCGCAAGGTTGAAATCATCGCGGTCATACGCCTTGAACGCCTGCGCGGCGGCACTGAAACCGGGCGCCGGGCGTGCCTGCGGATAGCGTTGAGGATGGTCGCGCCGCTCCTTGTCGCGTTGCGCCAGCGTGATCAACTGATTCAGACGGGTAAAGTCCGAACGCTGACGCAACGCTTCACGCGCCTTGGCGATGGCCTGGTCATAGTCCTTGCGGTCATAGGCGGCGTAGGCTTCGTTGGCGATGGCGTACGCCGGGCCGCTCAACGGCAGGGGCAAAACCTCGGCCTGGCCGAGCGCGGGGATCATGACCAGACCCGCGGCAAGCGTCAGAACAAATGCGCGCTTCATTGTGGTTGCCCCATGAGTGTCTGCTCCATGGAAGGCTGCACCGTGGAGGGCTGCGCTGTAGCCCGGCTGTGCTGACGGGCCACGGCCTGTTCGATGGTTTCGCGCGACAGCACGCCGATGTCCACCAGGTAGTCGCCGATTCGCCCGTGCTGTTGCGGACGGTAATGCAACATGGCGCGGGTGAAGGTCTGGCGATCCAGCAAGCCTTCTTCGATCAGCATGTCACCCAGCAACGGCGTGGCGGAAGGCAGCGGCTGGCCGCTGACGATTTCCAGCTGACGCAGCTGCGCGACAATTTCGTTTTCCCGCGCGATCAGCTGCAGCGGCTCGGCGCCCATCTGTTCGGTCAGCTGTTGCAACCCTTCGGCGGATAATGGGCTGGCGACGGCGATCGCCGGGCGGCCCTGCTCGTCGCTCGCCAGCGGTACCGCGCGCCAGCGCAATGCAAACTCATCTTCCAGTCCCGAAGACATACGCGCCTTGCCCGCCACATCAAACACACGCGGCAGGCCGCTCTGAAAGGCAATCGCTTCGGCCAGGGTTTCATCGTCGAGCCAGCCATGGCTGAGCAGGATCCGCCCCAATGGCAGCTGACGGGTCTGCTGCTCATGCAGGGCGCTTTGCAGCTCCTGGTCGTTGATGGCCTGCCATGACACCAGCACGCTGCCCAGTTTGCGCGGCGCCTGGGCGACCAGGTCGGTGGACGGGAAATCATGCATGGTCTTGTCCCAGACCAGCTTGCGATTGAGCAGCTTGCCGACCAGAAACATGCGCCAGGCGCGAGCCGCGGCCATGAAGTTGACGAAGTTGCCGACCACCATCCGCGGTATCGACAACAGGCCATGCTGCCAGCCGTAAAGCACGGAGGTGAAGTAGCAGCGATGCACCACGCGCCATAGCAGCGCGAAACCGTTGGCCACCAGCAGATATTGAATCAGACCGGTTGTTTCAAATGGCGTCGGAAAGCTAGTGTTCCACAACCCGCTGGCGCGCAGGACGATCAGCGCGACCAACTGGATCAGGATCAGGTAGGCAATGATGCTGACGAACGAAGTCACCACGCTCTTGCGGTCACGAAACAGCAAATAGCGGTTGGCCAGCGAGCCGGTCCAGCCCATCTGCTCCCAGCCTTGCAGGCCGATGCCCAGCGTCCAGCGGGCTTTCTGGCGAAAGGCGGTGCGGAAGGTGTCGGGAAAGAATTCGCGCACGCACAGCGGCATTTCCAGCGTCGACTCGTAGGCCGGGCGGAACCAGGACTTGCGCAGCACCCGGTACTGCACCGGAAAGCGCACGAAGATCGAGGTCATGCCGTAGCTGTAGAGACGCGCGCCCACATCGTAGTCTTCAGTCAGGCTTTCGGTGTTGAACGGCTGGTTCTGGTTTTCATCAGCCAGAACCTGCAGCGCGCGGCGCGAAAAGCAGGTACCGACGCCGGCCGAAGGCACGCTGTCGGTCATGCTTTCACGCACCACCAGATCCTTGCCGTGCCATTCGGCGAACTCGTCCATGTAGGTTCCGGCGACCCATTCGTACCAGTTGCGCTCCAGCGATACCACCGGCAGCTGGATCATGTCCTTGCGCGGCAACAGGTAGTTGAACAGGCGCAGTTCCAGCGGGTGCAGCACGTCCTCGCTGTCATGCAGCACCACGCCCGCAAAGCTCTGCGAATGCGTCTGCTCGTAGAGGAAAATCGCCTGGATGACCCAGTTCAGGCAGTCAGCCTTGCAGGTCGGGCCGGCGTGCGGCACTTCCACGCGATGCAGCTGCTTGTAGCGCCGCCGCATGCGTTCCACTTCGTCGATGGTGCGCTGGTCGTTGACGTACGTGCCGACGAAAACCACATAGTTCTGGTAGTCGAGGGTCGACACCATGTTCTCGATCATGGGGGCGATAACATCGTATTCCAGCCACGCCGGGACCATGATTGCCAGCGGCTGCTCGTCACGCTCCACCAGCTGCTGCACGGTCAACGGCCGATAGCGGCGTTCGGCGGTGAACTTGCGGTACAGGCGCCGGGCCCAGTACCACAGGTCGATGATCAGATCGTCGAGGCTTGAGATCAGAATGATCGTT
>NZ_CP071658.1:4070000-4889755 GCF_051132095.1 Pseudomonas sp. R1-18 | reverse complement strand
GAGCCTGACGCATCTCGACGCTTTCAAGCAGTACCCAGTACAACGAAAGGAAGACCGGCATCTGCACGAGAATCGGCAAGCACCCGCCCAGCGGATTGATCTTTTCTTTCTTGTACAGCTCCATCATCGCCTGAGACATCTTCTGGCGGTCATCGCCAAATTGTTCTTTCAGGGCTGCAAGCTTGGGTGCCACTGCGCGCATACGCGCCATGGACTTGTAGCTTGCCGCGGATAACGGGAAAAACAGGCCCTTGATCAGCATGGTCAGGACGATGATCGACCAGCCCCAGTTACCGATGATCGCGTGGATGTGCTGCAGCAACCAGAAGATGGGTTGAGCGATAAACCACAGGATGCCGTAGTCGACCGTCAGCTCCAGACCTGGGGATAACTCTTTGAGTACCGCCTGGCTCTTCGGACCTGCATACAGCGTTGCACCGGTTTCACCCTTGGCACCTGGCGCGACGGCAAGCGTCGGGCTGGTGAAACCAATGATGTAGTTACCCTGGCTATCTTTGCGGGTCTGAACGGCATTGGTTGCGTTGTGCTCAGGAATCCACGCGGTCACGAAGTAATGCTGCAACCATGCAACCCAGCCGCCCTGAACGTTTTCGCGGATCTGGCCTTTATCGATGTCTTTCATCGACACTTTTTTGTAAGGCTCGGCAGCTGTCCACAGGGCAGCACCCAGATAAGTCGCGGTGCCTGTAGCTGTAGTCGATGAAGGATCGGAGCTCGCGTCGCGCTTCAATTGCGCAAAGAGATTACCTGCCCAGGGCTGAGCGCTCTGGTTATCCACAACATAGGTCACTACCAGATCGTATAGACCGCGCTTAAGCGTGAAGCGCTTGGTGTAATTGATCCCGTTTTCAGAGAACTTCAGGTCGATGACCAGTTCGTTCTGCCCTTCGGCGAGCTGATAAGTCTTCTGTTCAGACGAGTAGATCGGACGACCAGCAGGACGAGCATCCGGACCGTTGGTACCCGTCAGCCCGCTCTGTGCAAGGAAAGTACGCTCGCCGCCGTTATCAAACAGCTGAAAAGGGACGTCTGGACGGTCCTGACGACGTGGGTAGAGAGGCAGACGAAGCTGAACCACGTCGCCACCAACCGGATCGATTGCCAGATCGAGAACATCGGTCTTGACCTTGATCAGGTCCTTGCTGGCAACGGCCGGAGTTTCCAGTGGTGCCGCAGGGTTTGCGGTAGCGCTAGGAACATCGGCACTTGCCGCGCCCGAATTGCCGGCAGCCGTGTCCGGGATTGCCGGTGTGGCAGGGGTAGCTGCAACATTCTGGGTCGGCATGGCAGCCTGGCCGTAGTCCTGGTTCCATTTCAGAACCCCGACATAGGTCACGATTGCAAGAGCGACGATCAGGATCGTGCGTTTAATATCCATGATTACTCGGCCATCGAAGAAGAACGGGAGGTGGGGACAGGTGGAACCGGGTCATAACCGCCGGGATTCCACGGATGACAGCGACCAAGACGACGAAGTGTCAGCCAGCCGCCGCGTAAAAGGCCATGACTATCAATGGCTTCATACGCGAAGCAGGAGCAGGTGGGGTAGAAACGACAATGACTGGCCATCAGAGGGCTAATGGCGTAGCGATAAAACTGGATCGGAATGAGCGCCAGCTTACGCATCTGGAGTGTCTACCCCCGCAGTTTCGGGCCTGGTTTCTGAAATAGGTCGGCTACGCGCCAGACGTTTCCAGAGCTTGCCGAAATGCTGAATCAATTCGGGGTTTTCTACGTCACCCAAGCCTTTACGCGCGACGATCACAATATCCCAACCGACCAGTTGATCCTGGTGTTGACGAAAGGATTCGCGCATCAGGCGTTTCAAGCGATTGCGCTCGACGGAAAGCTTGACGCTTTTTTTACCGATCACCAGCCCCAGTCGGGGATGTGACAGGTCGTTATTGCGCGCAAGGAGCAGGAGATTTTTCCCCGGAACCTTGCCGGTAGGGGAGTCAAAGACTGCCTTGAAATGCCGGGGAGTCAGCAAACGCTTTTCCCGACTGAAGTCCTGACTCACCACCAGTGCCGATTAATCAAACTGCCAGACGCTTACGGCCTTTGGCGCGACGACGCGAAAGGACTGCACGGCCGTTCTTGGTGGCCATGCGAGCACGGAAACCGTGGGTGCGGGCGCGCTTGATAGTGCTGGGTTGGAAAGTACGTTTCATGGCGTGTTACCTGGTTCGTCCACTACGGGCCGGAATGGCCCCCGTTTTAAGAGACCGGGGATTCTAGAGAAAGCAGACGTGCAGGTCAATTTCCAACCAGCTTTTCCTTCATTTACTTGAAGGTGTGTCCTTGACGTCCTTTCGTTCGACTGCGGATCACCTGCTATAGAAATAAAGAAGAGGGATTATTTAAAGCTTCTTTGTAAAGCTTATAAAGACTAGGGAAGCGCTCTTCTGTGGATAAGTGGCTAAAAGCCTTATACAACAAGGGCCGCATGAAACCTGAACTCTGTCAGGAAACGGTGTCGGGCCTGTGCTGCGCCGGCAGATAACCTGTGCATGAATGCCCGCCTTATCCACAGGTCACTTATCCACAGGGCTCAGGGGTGACTTATGCAATGAGCTGAAAGCGAGTTATCCACATAGCTTATTCACATGCCGTTTGTCGCCTGAAGCATCGTTTGAGGTGATCGTCTCTGTTTGTGTACACCCAGCTACATGTGGATAAGTCGGCGTTGGATCGTTACAATGGCGGCTGTTTTTGCCTCACCGGCTTTCAACTCAGGGGATATCCGTGTCAGTGGAACTTTGGCAGCAGTGCGTGGAGCTTTTGCGCGATGAGCTGCCTGCCCAGCAATTCAACACCTGGATCCGTCCGCTACAGGTCGAAGCTGAAGGCGACGAACTCCGTGTGTACGCGCCTAACCGGTTCGTGCTCGATTGGGTCAATGAAAAGTACCTGGGGCGTCTGCTGGAGCTTTTAGGTGAACATGGCCAGGGGGCGGCACCGTCTCTTTCCTTATTAATAGGAAGCAAGCGCAGTTCGGCTCCTCGGGCAGCGCCCAATGCGCCTCTCGCGGCGGCTGCTTCTCAGGCTTTGTCCGCAAGCGTTGCCAATAATGTTTCGAGCCAGGCGTTCACGGCGCCGGCACCTGCCGCAGTTGCCGCGTTGCCTGTGCAGACGGCGACAGCGGAAGACGAGCCGTCACGAGACAGCTTCGATCCGATGGCGGGTGCAAGTTCTCAACAGGCTCCGGCTCGGGCTGAGCAGCGGACCGTGCAGGTTGAAGGTGCGCTCAAGCACACCAGCTATCTCAATCGCACCTTTACCTTCGAGAACTTCGTCGAGGGTAAATCCAACCAGCTGGCACGCGCCGCGGCCTGGCAGGTTGCCGATAACCCGAAGCATGGATACAACCCGCTGTTCCTTTATGGCGGCGTCGGTCTTGGTAAGACTCATTTGATGCATGCGGTGGGTAACCACCTGCTCAAGAAGAATCCCAACGCCAAGGTTGTGTACCTGCATTCCGAGCGTTTCGTGGCCGATATGGTCAAGGCACTGCAGCTGAATGCGATCAACGAATTCAAGCGCTTCTATCGTTCGGTCGATGCGTTGCTGATCGACGACATTCAGTTCTTCGCGCGCAAGGAGCGTTCCCAGGAAGAGTTTTTCCACACGTTCAACGCGTTGCTGGAGGGCGGTCAGCAAGTCATTCTTACCAGCGACCGCTACCCCAAGGAGATCGAAGGGCTTGAAGAGCGCCTGAAATCCAGGTTTGGCTGGGGCCTGACCGTTGCCGTCGAGCCTCCGGAACTGGAAACCCGCGTAGCGATCCTGATGAAAAAGGCGGACCAGGCAAAGGTTGATCTGCCTCACGACGCGGCCTTCTTCATTGCACAGCGTATCCGCTCCAACGTCCGCGAACTTGAGGGAGCCCTCAAGCGGGTCATCGCCCACTCGCACTTCATGGGCAGAGACATCACGATCGAGCTGATTCGTGAATCGCTGAAGGACCTGCTTGCGCTGCAGGACAAGCTGGTGAGCGTGGATAACATCCAGCGCACCGTAGCTGAATATTACAAGATCAAGATCTCGGACCTGCTGTCCAAGCGTCGCTCCCGTTCGGTTGCCCGTCCGCGTCAGGTCGCCATGGCGCTGTCCAAGGAGTTGACCAACCACAGCCTGCCTGAGATTGGCGACGTATTCGGCGGCCGTGACCACACAACTGTCTTGCACGCCTGTCGCAAGATCAACGAACTCAAGGAGTCCGACGCGGACATCCGTGAGGACTACAAGAACCTGCTGCGAACTCTGACCACGTGATGACACCAGTGCAGCTTATTGAGGCAAGGGACTAGACCATGCATTTCACCATTCAACGCGAAGCCCTGTTGAAACCCCTGCAACTGGTCGCCGGCGTGGTTGAACGCCGCCAGACCTTGCCGGTACTGTCGAACGTACTTCTGGTCGTACAGGGGCAACAGCTTTCGCTAACCGGTACCGACCTGGAAGTCGAACTCGTTGGCCGGGTTCAGCTGGAAGAGCCAGCCGAGCCGGGCGAAATCACTGTCCCGGCGCGCAAGCTGATGGATATCTGCAAGAGCCTGCCGAACGACGTGCTTATCGACATCAAGGTCGATGAGTCCAAGGTCGTGGTCAAGGCAGGACGCAGCCGCTTCACGTTATCCACACTGCCGGCCAATGACTTCCCGACTGTTGAAGAAGGCCCGGGCTCGCTCACCTTCGAACTGGTCCAGAGCAAGCTGCGTCGCCTTATCGAACGCACCAGCTTTGCAATGGCGCAACAGGACGTCCGTTACTATCTCAACGGCATGCTTCTGGAAGTCAGCACCGGGATTCTTCGTGCAGTCGCCACTGACGGCCACCGTCTGGCGATGTGCTCGATGGCTGCGCAGATCGAGCAGGCGGATCGTCATCAGGTTATCGTGCCGCGCAAAGGTATTCTCGAAATGGCCCGCCTGCTGACCGAGCAGGACGGCATCGTCAGCATTGTGCTGGGCCAGCACCATATCCGGGCTACCACAGGCGAGTTCACCTTCACCTCGAAGCTGGTCGACGGCAAGTTCCCCGACTACGAGCGCGTGTTGCCCAAGGGTGGGGACAAGCTGGTACTGGGTGACCGTCAGGCATTGCGCGAAGCGTTCAGCCGCACGGCCATTCTGTCCAACGAAAAGTACCGTGGCATTCGCCTGCAACTGGCCAGTGGTCAGTTGAAAATCCAGGCCAATAACCCTGAGCAGGAAGAGGCGGAGGAAGAGATCAGCGTCGAGTACAACGGCAGCTCTCTGGAGATCGGCTTCAACGTGAGCTACCTGTTGGACGTGCTGGGTGTGATGACGACTGATCAGGTCCGCCTGATTCTGTCCGACTCCAACAGCAGCGCCTTGGTGCAGGAGTCGGACAATGACGATTCGGCTTATGTCGTCATGCCGATGCGTCTGTAACTTGTCCAGCGCAAACTAGATGTCTCTGAGCCGCATCTCGGTCACCGGGGTGCGCAATCTGCACCCGGTGACCTTCTCCCCCTCCCCGCGTATCAACATTCTCTACGGCGCCAACGGCAGTGGCAAAACCAGTGTGCTGGAAGCCATCCATCTGCTTGGGATTGCCCGCTCGTTCCGCAGTAGCCGGTTGCTTCCTGTTATCCAGTACGAACAGCCTTCATGCACGGTATTCGGTCAGGTTGAACTGGCGAGTGGCGGCCACAGCAATTTGGGTATCTCCCGTGATCGCCACGGCGAATTTCAGATTCGCATCGACGGCCAGAACGCACGCAGCGCGGCTCAACTGGCGGAGCTGCTTCCGTTACAACTGATCAACCCCGACAGCTTCCGATTGCTGGAAGGGGCGCCGAAGATTCGCAGACAGTTCCTGGACTGGGGTGTGTTCCACGTGGAACCTCGTTTCATGACCACTTGGCAGCGTTTGCAGAAGGCCTTGAGGCAGCGGAACTCGTGGCTTCGGCATGGTACACTTGACGCCGCTTCGCAGGCGGCATGGGACCGCGAGCTTTGCCTGGCCAGTGACGAAATTGACGAATTCCGCCGGGGCTACATCAAGGCCTTGAAGCCGGTATTCGAGCAAACGCTGAGTGAGCTGGTCGACCTTGATGGTCTGACACTGAGCTACTACCGAGGTTGGGACAAGGAGAAAGAGCTGAGCACTGTGCTCGCTTCTTCCCTGCATCGTGATCAGCAAATGGGCCACACCCAGGCCGGGCCTCAGCGTGCTGACCTGCGCCTTCGACTAGGCGCACACAACGCGGCAGATATCTTGTCCCGCGGTCAGCAGAAACTGGTGGTGTGTGCGTTGCGAATTGCACAAGGACATCTCGTCAGTCAGGCACGACGCGGTCAATGCATCTATCTGGTGGATGACCTGCCGTCTGAGCTCGATGAGAATCATCGCCAGGCATTATGCCGCTTGTTGGAAGACTTACGCTGCCAGGTATTCATCACCTGTGTAGATCAAGAATTTTTGAGGGACGGCTGGCAGACGGAAACGCCAGTCGCCTTGTTCCACGTGGAACAAGGCCGTATCACCCAGACCCACGACCATCGGGAGTGATTGCATGAGCGAAAACCAAACGTACGACTCGTCCAGCATCAAGGTGCTGAAAGGACTTGATGCCGTACGCAAGCGTCCCGGAATGTACATCGGTGATACAGACGACGGTAGCGGTCTGCATCACATGGTGTTTGAAGTGGTTGATAACTCGATCGACGAAGCTTTGGCTGGCCACTGCGACGACATCAGCATCATCATCCACCCTGACGAATCGATCACCGTACGCGACAACGGTCGCGGCATTCCGGTAGATGTGCATAAAGAAGAAGGCGTCTCGGCAGCAGAGGTCATCATGACCGTGCTCCACGCTGGCGGTAAGTTCGACGACAATTCTTATAAGGTTTCCGGCGGCCTGCACGGCGTAGGTGTTTCGGTAGTAAACGCCCTTTCCGAAGTGTTGCAGTTGACGGTTCGCCGCAGCGGCAAGATCTGGGAGCAGACCTACGTTCACGGTGTTCCACAAGAGCCGATGAAAATCGTGGGTGAAAGCGACTCGACAGGCACGCAGATTCACTTCAAGCCGTCCGCCGAAACGTTCAAGAACATTCACTTCAGCTGGGACATTCTGGCCAAGCGGATTCGTGAACTGTCTTTCCTGAACTCCGGCGTCGGTATCGTCCTGAAGGACGAGCGCAGCGGTAAGGAAGAGCTGTTCAAGTACGAAGGCGGCCTGCGTGCCTTTGTCGAGTACCTCAACACCAACAAGACGCCGGTAAACGAAGTCTTCCACTTCAACGTCCAGCGTGACGATGGTGTAGGCGTCGAGATTGCCCTGCAGTGGAACGACAGCTTCAACGAGAATCTGTTGTGCTTCACCAACAACATCCCTCAGCGCGACGGCGGCACGCACCTGGTGGGTTTCCGCTCGGCGCTGACGCGTAACCTGAACAATTACATCGAGCAGGAAGGTCTGGCCAAGAAGCACAAGGTCGCGACCACTGGCGACGATGCGCGTGAAGGTTTGACCGCGATCATCTCGGTGAAAGTGCCGGATCCCAAGTTCAGCTCGCAGACCAAGGACAAGCTGGTTTCGTCCGAGGTCAAGACAGCTGTCGAGCAGGAGATGGGCAAGTACTTCTCTGACTTCCTGCTGGAACACCCGAACGAAGCCAAAGCTGTTGTCGGTAAGATGATCGACGCTGCGCGTGCTCGTGAAGCTGCACGCAAGGCGCGAGAAATGACACGCCGCAAAGGCGCGCTGGATATCGCCGGCCTGCCCGGCAAGCTTGCTGACTGCCAGGAAAAGGACCCTGCCCTTTCCGAACTGTACCTGGTGGAGGGTGACTCCGCTGGCGGGTCCGCCAAGCAAGGTCGTAACCGCAGAACCCAGGCCATCCTGCCGCTCAAGGGCAAGATCCTCAACGTGGAAAAAGCGCGCTTCGACAAAATGATTTCCTCGCAGGAAGTCGGCACGCTCATCACCGCATTGGGCTGTGGCATCGGGCGCGAAGAGTACAACATCGACAAGTTGCGTTATCACAACATCATCATCATGACCGATGCTGACGTCGACGGTTCTCACATCCGTACCCTGCTGCTGACGTTCTTCTTCCGTCAGCTGCCAGAGCTGATCGAGCGCGGCTACATCTACATTGCTCAGCCACCGCTCTACAAAGTCAAAAAAGGCAAGCAGGAGCAATACATCAAAGACGACGAGGCCATGGAAGAGTACATGACCCAGTCGGCTCTGGAAGACGCCAGCCTGCACCTCAGCGAGTCCGCTCCCGGCATCTCGGGCGCGGCGTTAGAACGTCTGGTTAACGACTTCCGCATGGTCATGAAGACGCTCAAGCGTTTGTCGCGCCTGTACCCGCAGGAGCTGACCGAGCACTTCGTTTACCTGCCGCCGGTTACCCTTGAGCAACTGTCCGATCACGCCGGCATGCAGGCTTGGCTGGCCATGTTCGACGAACGTCTGCGCGCAGGCGAGAAGTCAGGTCTGGTCTATAAAGCCAGCCTGCGTGAAGACCGTGAACGTAATGTATGGCTGCCGGAAGTCGAGTTGATTTCCCATGGTCTGTCCAACTACGTCACGTTCAACCGCGACTTCTTCGGCAGCAACGACTACAAGACGGTAACCGCTCTGGGCGCGCAAATCAGCTCGCTGCTGGAAGAAGGCGCTTACGTACAACGTGGCGAGCGCAAGAAGCAGGTTACTGAGTTCAAGGAAGCCCTCGCCTGGCTGATGGCAGAAAGCACCAAGCGCCACACCATCCAGCGATACAAAGGACTGGGCGAGATGAACCCGGACCAGTTGTGGGAAACCACCATGGACCCAAGCGTGCGCCGCATGCTCAAGGTCACCATCGAAGACGCCATTGGCGCGGATCAGATCTTCAACACCCTGATGGGTGACGCAGTCGAACCCCGCCGTGACTTCATCGAGAGCAACGCGCTGGCAGTGTCTAACCTGGATTTCTGACGGTTAGATCTGCACTGCTGGAACAAAAAAACCGCAACTCTTCAGTTGCGGTTTTTTTTGCGTTGGACTTATTCAGGAATCAGTGCCTGAAGCTTCTGCTTCCTCCGGCACCTCTATTGATATCTCAGCAGTGAGCAGTGACCCGCAAGATTCCTTGGTGCGATAAATATTTATGCACGGATAACAGAAAAAACGTCCAAAAAAAATAAGCAGCAAAGTCAGAGACTTAGCTGCTTATTTAGATGAAACGTCAAAAACGATACACAGGTTATCCACAAAATCAGACAGGGACCTTTTCTCCCGTGGTCACCGGTGTAACAGGTGAACCCAATGCCCGCTGTGTATCTTCATTCCACGTCTGGACGCGTTCGTTGAGCGCCGCGATGGCGCGTGGTCCTGTGCCTTCGGCATACATGGGTTCGCCTATGACCACTTCGATGGTGCCGGGCGTTTTGGCCCAGCCTTCCTTCGGCCAGTACCTGCCAGCATTGTGAGCAATCGGCAGAACCGGCAAGTCTGCGTTTACCGCCAGCGCCGTGCCTCCACGCGAGAACTTTCCAACCTGGCCGTAAGGAACGCGGGTGCCTTCTGGAAAGATCAGTACCCACACGCCGTCCTTGAGCAATTCATCGCCCTTCTTGGCGATCTCTTTCAGCGCGGCTTTCGGGTTATCGCGGTCGATTGCAATAGGGCGCAGCATGGCCATCGCCCAGCCGAAAAAGGGCACATACAACAGCTCGCGTTTGAGCACTTGGCTGAGCGGCTCGAAATACGCCGAGAGGAAGAAGGTCTCCCAGGTGCTCTGGTGATTGGCAATGATGACGCACGGGGTCTTGGGAATATTCTGAGCGCCCGTCACGTTGACGCGGATGTTGAGCAGTACGCGAGTGAGCCAGATCGCACAACGACACCAGTAGACGTTGATGAAACGATAACGCGCCTTGAAAGGCATGAATGGCGCGATGAAAAAACTCAATGTGCACCACAGTAGCGAGCTGGTGCCCAGCAACAGGTAGAAGAGAAAGATCCTGATTGCCTGGATGATCGACATAGTTGCGTTTACCGTACGGGCGACTGCCCGTTCCTTGAGCGTGCCGAACCTGAGACTTACCGGTTCAGCGAAACGCCAGTGTGGATAAGTTCTGCGGCTACCGCCGCCAGATCGTCAAAAATCAGAGTGCCTTCCGGCACCTCGCCGTCCAATGTCCTGCGGCCTTTACCGGTCTTCACCAATACAGGCTGAGAGTCGACGGCCAAAGCAGCCTGAAGGTCACCTTTGCTGTCGCCCACAAACCACAGGCCTTGCAAGTCCACCGCATAGTGTCTGGCAATGGTCTGCAGCATGCCGGGCCTGGGCTTGCGGCATTGGCATCCTTCGTCCGGCCCATGCGGGCAATAGACGATCAAGCCAACCTCGCCGCCCTGCTCCGCCACCAGAGCACGTAAACGCTCATGCATGGCATCCAGGGTGGCCAGGTCGTAATAACCTCTGGCAATGCCCGACTGGTTGGTGGCAACCGCCACCGTCCAGCCGGCCTTGCTCAATGCTGCGATGGCCTCGATCGAGCCGGGAATCGGTACCCACTCCTCCACCGACTTTATATAAGCATCGGAGTCGTGATTGATCACTCCGTCCCGATCAAGTATCAGCAGCTTCAACATCGACCCCTTGTCAGCCCAGCAGCGAAATGTCGGCGACGCCGAGGAACAAGCCGCGCAGGCGAGCCAGCAGTGCGTACCGGTTGGCGCGCACATTGGCATCTTCCGCGTTGACCATCACGGCTTCGAAAAACGCGTCAACCGGTTCGCGCAGGGTCGCCAGGCGCGCCAGCGATTCACTGTACTGACGCTCTGCCGCCATTGGCTGCACCGCGTGGTCGGCCTGTTGAATGGCCGAATACAGCGAGAACTCGTTGGCGTTGTCGAAATACTTAGGCTCCACGGTCTGAGCGATGTTGCCTTCAGCCTTGCTCAACAGGTTGGAAACACGCTTGTTCACCGCGGCCAGTGCAGCAGCCTGAGGCAACTTGCGGAACGCCTGTACGGCCTGAACGCGCTGATCGAAATCGAGCGCCGAGCCGGGTTGCAGTGCCCGTACCGACAGGTACACCGCCACTTCCACGCCTTCGTCTTCATAACGCGCGCGCAGGCGGTCGAAGATGAACTCCAGCACTTGCTCGGACAGGCCGGCAGACTTGACCTTGGCACCGAACTGGGCCACCGCGAATTTCACGGTTTCTATCAGATCCAGATCGAGCTTCTTCTCGATCAGGATGCGCAGAATGCCCAAGGCTGCACGGCGCAATGCGTACGGGTCCTTGCTGCCGGTCGGCAGCATGCCGATGCCGAAGATCCCGACCAGCGTATCGAGCTTGTCGGCAATGGCGACTGCCGCACCTGTCAGCGTAGTCGGGAGCTCGGCACCGGCACCACGCGGCATGTACTGCTCGTTCAGCGCCAACGCAACGTCTTGCGGCTCGCCATCCGCCTTGGCGTAGTAATAACCCGCGACGCCTTGCATCTCCGGGAATTCGCCGACCATCTCAGTCGCCAGGTCGCACTTGGACAGCAGACCGGCGCGGGTCGCGCGCTGTGCATCGCCGCCGATACGCGGTGCGATGAACGCAGCCAGACGGGAGACGCGTTCGGCTTTGTCGAAAACGCTGCCCAGTTGGGCCTGGAACACGACGTTCTTCAACCGGTCGTTGAACGTTTCCAGCTTCTGCTTCTTGTCCTGCTTGAAGAAGAACTCGGCGTCGGTGAGGCGTGGGCGAACCACCTTCTCGTTGCCGGCGATGATCTGCTCCGGGTCCGTGCTCTCGATGTTGGCAACGGTGATGAAGCGTGGCAGCAGCTTGCCTTCGGCATCCAGCAGACAGAAATACTTCTGGTTGTCCTGCATGGTAGTGATCAGCGCTTCCTGAGGTACATCCAGGAATCGCTCCTCGAAAGAGCACACCAGCGGAACCGGCCATTCGACAAGACCGGTCACTTCGTCCAGCAGGCTTGGCGGCACGATAGCGGTGCCTTCCTGCTGGGTGGCCAGTTCTTCGACGCGTTTGCTGATGATCTGGCGACGTTCGTTGAAATCGGCCAGCACATTGGCCGCGCGCAGGTCACTGAGATAGCTGGCGGGCGACGAAATGCGCACATCTTCCGGATGATGGAAGCGGTGTCCACGGGAGTGACGGCCGGCGCTCTGGGCGAGGATCGTGCAATCGACAACCTGATCGCCGAACAGCATGACCAGCCATTGCGTCGGGCGTACGAACTCTTCCTTGCGAGCGCCCCAGCGCATGCGCTTGGCGATTGGCAGATCATTCAACGAGTCTTCGACGATGGTCGCCAGCAATGTGGCGGTCGGCTTGCCGACGATGTTCTGGCTGTAACGCAGCTTGGGACCGCTCTGATCGATTTCGCTCAGGTCGACGCCGCATTTTTTGGCAAAGCCCAGGGCCGCCTGGGTCGGGTTGCCATCGGCATCGAACGCGGCCTGACGTGGCGGACCGTCGAGATTGATGCTGCGATCCGGTTGCTGGGTCGCCAGTTCGGTAATCAGTACGGCCAGACGGCGCGGCGCGGCATAGACCTGCTTGGCGCTGTACGTCAGTCCGGCAGCTTGCAGGCCTTTTTCGATACCGGCCAGGAATGCATCGGCCAGCGAACTCAGGGTCTTGGGTGGCAGTTCTTCAGTGCCCAGTTCGACCAGAAAATCTTGAGCACTCATTGTGCAGCCTCCAGCTTAGCCAACACTTCGTCGCGTAGATCGGGCGGCGCCATCGGGAAGCCGAGCTTGGCCCGGGCTTGCAGGTAGCTCTGAGCAACCGAGCGGGCCAGCGTGCGCACGCGCAGGATGTATTGCTGACGCGCCGTTACGGAAATCGCCCGGCGAGCATCCAGCAGGTTGAAAGTGTGCGAAGCCTTGAGCACCATCTCGTAGCTTGGCAATGGCAGCTCAAGCTCGATCAGACGGGCCGCTTCACTCTCGTAGAAGTCGAACAGCTCGAACAGTTTGTCGACGTTGGCGTGTTCGAAGTTATAGGTCGACTGTTCCACTTCGTTCTGGTGGAACACGTCGCCATAAGTAACCTTGCCGAACGGGCCGTCAGCCCAGACCAGATCGTAGACCGAGTCCACGCCCTGCTGGTACATGGCCAGACGCTCCAGGCCATAGGTGATCTCGCCGGTCACCGGGTAGCATTCGATGCCGCCGACTTGCTGGAAGTAGGTGAACTGCGAGACTTCCATGCCGTTGAGCCAGATTTCCCAGCCCAGACCCCAGGCGCCCAGAGTTGGCGATTCCCAGTTGTCTTCGACGAAACGGACGTCGTGCACCAGCGGATCGAGACCGATGTGCTTGAGCGAGCCCAGATACAATTCCTGGAAGTTGTCCGGGTTCGGCTTCAGGATGACCTGGAACTGGTAATAGTGCTGAAGGCGGTTGGGGTTTTCGCCGTAGCGGCCGTCAGTCGGGCGACGGCTTGGCTGGACGTAAGCGGCGTTCCAGGTCTCCGGGCCTACGGCGCGCAGAAACGTGGCAGTGTGGAAAGTACCGGCGCCTACTTCCATATCGTAGGGCTGAAGTACCACGCAACCTTGTTCCGCCCAGTATTGCTGGAGGGCGAGGATCAAGTCTTGGAAGGTACGCACGGCTGGCGTAGGCTGGCTCACAAAATTCACCTGTGCTGGGCTGCGATTCAAAGAGCGGGAGTATACCCGATTCGGCCGCACGTCCACCCTTGGGAGCCCTATGACACGCTGCTATTGGTGCAACGAAGACCCGCTTTATATCGCCTATCACGATCAAGAGTGGGGCGTGCCGCTGCGCGATGCGCAGAAGCTCTTCGAGTTGCTATTGCTTGAAGGGTTCCAGGCCGGGCTCTCGTGGATCACCATCCTCAAGCGCCGTGCGCGCTATCGCGAGGTGCTGTTCGGCTTCGACGCGGAACGCCTGGCCCGGTTAAGCGATGCCGAAATCGATGAGCTGATGCTCGACCCGTCGATCATCCGCAACCGCCTCAAGCTCAACGCCGTGCGCACCAACGCTCGTGCCTGGCTGGAGCTTGAAAACCCGGTCGGGCTGCTCTGGTCGTTTGTCGGCGGCGAGCCCAAGGTCAACCATTTCAAGGACCGCAGCGAAGTACCGGCCATCACGCCTGAAGCTCAGGCAATGAGCAAGGCGCTGAAGAAAGCCGGGTTCACTTTTGTCGGCCCAACCATTTGCTACGCCTACATGCAGGCGACCGGAATGGTCATGGATCACACGACCGATTGTGATCGGTACGCGATCCTGACGCGCTGAAGGTTACAATGCCTGCCTCGAAAATCTGGGAGTGATCTGTGGATAAGTTCAAAGGCGCCGTGATAGTCGGGGCGTTGCGTTTGTTTGCCCTTCTGCCTTGGCGCGCGGTCCAGTGGGTCGGCACTTCGATCGGCTGGCTGATGTGGAAAATTCCGAATGGTTCGCGCGAAGTGGTGCGGATCAATCTCTCCAAATGCTTCCCGGAGCTGGGTGAGCAGGAACGCGAACAACTCGTGGGGCGCAGCCTCATGGATATCGGCAAGACCTTGACCGAAAGCGCCTGCGCCTGGATCTGGCCTGCACAAAAATCCATCGATCTGGTACGAGAGGTCGAAGGCCTTGAAGTCCTGACCCAGGCTTTGGCGTCTGGCAAGGGTGTCGTTGGTATCACCAGCCACCTGGGTAACTGGGAAGTGCTGAATCACTTCTATTGCAGCCAGTGCAAGCCGATCATTTTCTATCGCCCACCCAAGCTCAAAGCGGTGGACGACCTGCTGCGCAAGCAACGGGTGCAGCTGGGTAACCGTGTCGCGGCGTCTACCAAGGAAGGCATTCTCAGCGTCATCAAGGAAGTGCGCAAAGGCGGATCGGTGGGTATCCCAGCGGACCCGGAGCCCGCGGAGTCGGCCGGTATCTTCGTTCCTTTCTGCGGCACCGTGGCATTGACCAGCAAGTTCGTACCGAACATGCTGGCCGGCGGCAAAGCGGTCGGCGTTTTCCTGCACGCCATGCGCCTGCCCGATGGCTCAGGCTACAAAGTGGTCCTGGAAGCCGCGCCAGAAGCGATGTACAGCACCGACACCGAAACCTCGGCAGCCGCCATGAGCCAGGTGGTCGAGAAATATGTACGCGCTTATCCGAGCCAGTACATGTGGACGATGAAACGCTTCAAGAAGCGTCCGGCAGGGGAAAAGCGCTGGTATTGAGTCCGCGATCACCGTAGGAGCGCCCGGGGCGGCGTTCCGCCTTGCCCGCGATGCAGTCAACGCAGGCTTTCAGTCAATCCGCGTCAGTCCCGCTCGCCAGCAAGCTGGCTCCTACAGGTCCGATGTGCCGCGATACCTGTAGGAGCCAGCTTGCTGGCGAGGGGGATAACGATCTGAGAAATATCAGAAAAAACTCAACCCCACCTGAAACAGCCGTTCCACGTCGCGGATGTACTTTTTGTCCACCAGGAACATGATTACGTGGTCGCCGGATTCGATCATCGTGATGTCGTGGGCGATCAGGACCTCGTCCTTGCGGATGATTGCGCCGATGGTGGTGCCCTGCGGTAATGCGATGTCCTTGATCGCGCGGCCGATGACCTTGCTGGACCGGGAATCGCCGTGCGCAACCACCTCAATGGCCTCCGCCGCGCCACGGCGCAGGGAGTGGACACTGACGATATCGCCGCGGCGTACGTGGGCGAGCAAGGTGCCGATGGTCGCCAGCTGCGGGCTGAGGGCGATGTCGATTTCGCCACCTTGTACCAGGTCGACATAGGCAGGATTGTTGATCAGGGTCATGACCTTGCGTGCGCCCAGCCGTTTGGCGAGCAGCGACGACATGATGTTGGCCTCGTCATCGTTGGTCAGGGCCAGGAACAGGTCGGTGTCGCCGATGTTCTCTTCGATCAGAAGGTCGCGGTCCGACGAACTCCCCTGCAGCACCACTGTGCTGTCCAGATGCTCGGACAGATAACGACAGCGAGCCGGGTTCATCTCGATGATCTTCACCTGATACCGGCTTTCGATCGCTTCGGCGAGGCGCTCACCGATATTGCCGCCGCCGGCGATCACAATGCGTTTGTAGCTTTCGTCCAGCTGGCGCAGCTCACCCATGACCGCGCGGATGTGCGCCTTGGCGGCGATGAAGAAGACCTCGTCATCGGCCTCGATCACCGTGTCGCCCTGCGGCAGGATCGGCCGGTCACGACGGAAAATCGCCGCGACCCTGGTGTCGACGTTGGGCATGTGTGCGCGCAGCTGTCGCAATTGCTGACCGACCAGCGGCCCGCCGTAATAAGCCTTCACCCCGACCAGTTGCGCCTTGCCCTGGCCGAAGTCGATCACCTGCAGCGCGCCCGGGTACTCGATCAGACGCTTGATGTAGTTGGTAACGACTTGCTCGGGGCTGATCAAAACGTCGACAGGAATCGCGTCGTTATCGAACAGACCGGCGCGAGTGAGGTAAGCACCTTCGCGGACGCGGGCAATCTTGGTCGGCGTCTTGAACAGCGTATAGGCAACCTGACAGGCGACCATATTGGTCTCGTCGCTGTTGGTCACGGCAACCAGCATGTCGGCGTCGTCCGCGCCAGCCTGACGCAGGACTGTCGGAAACGAGCCCCGGCCTTGCACGGTGCGAATGTCGAGGCGGTCGCCGAGGTCGCGCAGCCGGTCGCCGTCAGTGTCGACCACCGTAATGTCGTTGGCTTCGCTGGCGAGGTGTTCAGCCAGCGTGCCGCCGACCTGTCCTGCACCCAGGATGATGATTTTCAACGGCGATCTCCTGTCAGTGCTTTGTCGAGGCGGCGATTTTCATGAGCTTGGCGTAGTAGAAGCCGTCATGGCCACCTTCCTGCGCCAGCAATTGGCGACCGTGCGGCTGTTTGATACCGGCCGCCGGCTGGCCGAGCTGCCCGGCGATGTCCAGCTCGCGTGCCCCGGAAGTCCGCGCCAGGAAGGCCGCGATAACCTCGGTGTTTTCCGTCGGCAGGGTCGAACAGGTCGCATAAAGCAGAATGCCGCCGACCTCCAGCGTAGGCCAAAGCGCGTCGAGCAGCTCGCCCTGCAAAGCGGCCAGCGCAGCGATGTCGTCAACCTGGCGGGTCAGTTTGATATCCGGATGCCGGCGTATCACGCCGGTGGCTGAGCAGGGTGCGTCCAGCAGAATGCGCTGGAACGGCTTGCCGTCCCACCACTTCGAGGTATCGCGCGCATCGGTGGCGATAAGCTCGGCGTCCAGACCCAGTCGGTCCAGATTCTCGCGCACCCGCACCAGACGCTTGGCCTCCAGGTCGACGGCAACCACGCCACCGAGCTGCGGCTGGACTTCCAGCACATGGCAGGTCTTGCCGCCCGGCGCGCAGCAGGCGTCCAGCACGCGATGCCCCGGTGCCAGCTCCAACAGGTCGGCAGCCAGTTGCGCGGCCTCGTCCTGCACGCTGATCCAGCCTTCGGCAAAACCGGGCAATGAACGCACGTCGCAAGGCTCGGCCAGCAGAATGCCGTCCTGGCTGAAGGTGCATGGATGCGCTTCAAGCCCGGCCGTCTTGAGCAACTCAAGGTACTGGTCCCGGCTGTTGTGACGCCGATTGACCCGCAGGATCATTGGCGGATGTGCGTTGTTGGCGGCGCAGATCGCTTCCCACTGTTCCGGCCAGGCAGCTTTCAGCGCTTTTTGCAGCCAACGCGGATGCGCAGTGCGCACCACTGGATCGTGTTCCAGCTCGGTCAACAGCGACTCGCCTTCCCGCTGCGCGTTACGCAATATCGCGTTGAGCAAGCCTTTGGCCCAGGGCTTTTTCAGTTTATCGGCACAGCCGACGGTCTCGCCTATGGCGGCGTGCGCGGGAATGCGGCTGTAAAACAGCTGATAGAGGCCGACCAGCAGCAGCGCTTCGACGTCGGCGTCCGCAGCTTTGAACGGCTTTTGCAGGAGCTTGGCGGCAAGCGCCGACAGCCGTGGTTGCCAACGCGCGGTGCCGAACGCCAGGTCTTGGGTCAGGCCACGATCCCGTGGGTCGACCTTGTCCAGCTGAGTCGGCAGCGAGCTGTTCAACGAGGCCTTGCCACTGAGCACGGCGGCCAAGGCCTTGGCGGCAGCCAGGCGCGGGTTCATTGGCCCAGTACCGTGCCGACGGCGAACTTCTCGCGGCGGCTGTTGAACAGATCGGTGAAGTTCAAGGGCTTGCCGCCCGGCAACTGCAGGCGGGTCAGGCGCAGCGCGTCCCGGCCGCAGGCGACGATCAGACCTTCCTTGCTGGCGCCGAGAATGGTGCCCGGCGCGCCCTGCCCTTCGGCGAGGCTGGCGCCGAGTACCTTAAGCGTCTCACCGTTCAGGACGCTGTGGCAGATCGGCCACGGATTGAACGCGCGGATCAGCCGCTCCAGCTCGTCAGCCGGGCGCGCCCAGTCGATGCGAGCTTCGTCTTTGTTCAGTTTGTGGGCGTAATTGGCCAGGCTGTCGTCCTGGACTTCCCCGACCAGCGAGCCATCCGCCAGACCCGAGATAGCCTGCAGCACGGCAGGCGGGCCCAGCTCGGCCAGACGATCATGCAGCGAGCCGCCGGTGTCGTCGGCGCTGATCGGGGTGACGGTCTTGAGCAGCATCGGGCCGGTATCCAGCCCGGCCTCCATACGCATCACGGTCACGCCGCTTTCAGCATCGCCGGCCTGCACCGCACGCTGAATTGGCGCAGCACCACGCCAGCGAGGCAGCAGTGATGCGTGACTGTTGATGCAGCCCAGACGCGGGATATCCAGCACCACTTGCGGCAGGATCAGGCCGTAGGCGACCACCACCATCAGGTCGGGTTTGAGCGCGGCCAGCTGCGCCTGTGCATCGGCATCGCGCAAGGTAGGCGGCTGCAAGACAGGCACATCGTGTTGCAAAGCCAGCTGCTTTACCGGGCTCGGCATCAGTTTCTGGCCACGACCGGCCGGGCGATCCGGCTGGGTGTAAACCGCAACGATTTGATGAGGGCTATCGAGCAGGGCCTTGAGATGTTCGGCGGCGAATTCCGGGGTGCCGGCGAAAACGATGCGCAGTGGCTCAGTCATGGGCTTCTCGTTGTTGAAATTAAAAAAGGCCTGAATCAGGCCTTTTTTTGGAGTGGCGGGTCAGGCGTTCAGCTTGTGCTGTTTTTCAAGCTTCTTCTTGATCCGGTCACGCTTGAGATTGGACAGGTAGTCGACGAACAGTTTTCCGTTCAGGTGATCGCATTCGTGCTGGATGCACACGGCAAGCAGGCCTTCGGCGATCAGCTCGTACGGCTGGCCGTCGCGGTCCAGCGCCTTGACGCGGACTTTCTGCGGACGGTCGACGTTTTCATAAAAACCCGGGACCGACAGACAACCTTCCTGATACTGATCCATTTCGTCGGTCAGCATCTCGATCTCGGGGTTGATGAACACACGCGGCTCGCTGCGATCTTCGCTCAGGTCCATGACGACCACGCGTTTGTGAACGTTCACCTGGGTCGCGGCCAGACCGATGCCTGGCGCTTCGTACATGGTTTCAAACATGTCGTCGACCAACTGGCGGATGCCGTCGTCTACTATCGACACGGGCTTGGCGATGGTGCGCAGGCGCGAATCGGGGAATTCGAGAATGTTTAGAATGGCCATATACGTAAGAGCTGCACTGTAAGGTAAAGTCAAAATCGGCTGCCGGGTTCGGACATCGAAGCGAGGCAGGCCTGACAACGAGCCTGTTCGGACTCTAGGTTGACGCAAGCCATATGATAAAGGGATTCACCGCATGAGGAAATCACTACTCGCCCTGCTGCTGTTGACCGCCACCGGTCTTGTTCAGGCGCAAGTGCAGCTCAGGGAAGGCCATCCGCAGAGCTATACCGTCGTCGCCGGTGACACGCTCTGGGATATTTCCGGAAAATTTCTGAGCGAACCCTGGAAGTGGCGCGAACTCTGGCGAGCCAACCCGCAGGTGAGTGATCCGGACCTGATTTACCCTGGCGACTCGCTATCCCTGGTGTATATCGACGGCCAGCCACACGTCACGCTCAGTCGCGGTGCGTCGCGCGGGACAATCAAATTGTCACCGCGTGTGCGCAGTACCCCCACGGTCGAAGCGATTCCCAGCATCCCGCTGGGCGCGATCAATGCGTTTCTGATCAGCAACCGCATCATCGACGACGCTGAACAGTTCCAGACCGCGCCCTACATCGTGGCCGGTAACGCGGAACGAGTGTTGAGCGGCAGCGGTGACCGCATCTACGTTCGTGGGACACTCGACCCGGAGCATACGGTTTACGGCATTTTCCGCCAGGGCAAGACCTACACCGACCCCGAAACCGAAGAAGTACTGGGCGTCAACGCGGATGACATTGGCAGCGGCGAAATCGTAGCGACCGAAGGCGATGTCTCTACCCTTGTACTGCAGCGTTCCACTCAAGAAGTGCGTCTCGGGGACCGCCTGTTCAGCAGCGAAGAACGCGCGATCAATTCGACCTTCATGCCCGCCGCCCCACAAAGTGCCGTGGAAGGCCTGATCATTGATGTGCCGCGCGGCGTGACGCAGGTAGGTGAATACGATGTGGTCACAATTAACAAGGGAAAGCGAGACGGCCTGACCGAAGGCAACGTGCTGGCGATTTATAAGACCGGAGAAACGGTACGTGACCGCGTCACCGGTGATTCGGTGAAAATCCCCGACGAGCGTGCCGGATTGCTGATGATTTTCCGCACTTACGACAAACTCAGTTACGGTCTGGTGCTGCAAGCGAGTCGGTCGATGGCGATCATGGACAAGGTACGAAATCCTTAACGCTATGTTTCAGTTTTGAGACGGTTTTTTCCACCGACGCACATGTTGTCAAATTGTTGTTAACAGAGTTATCCACAGGTTTGATCTCTGTTTGGGAGGTCACAGGATCAAGGACGATCTCATGCCACTGTTCGAAAAAGCCGCAGGTTCGCCTGCGGAACTGGAAGCGCGTTTGCGCGTTCATCGTCTTCCGGAAATTGGCCCTCAGCGGTTTTCAAAACTGATTGCTGCCTTCGGTTCCGCCTCTGCCGCACTTACGGCACCCGCTGCGGCATGGCGTGCACTGGGCCTGCCGACGGTCAGTGCCGAGGCTCGCCGTGACGCATCGGTACGTGACGGTGCGAGTGCCGCATTGGCCTGGCTGGAGCGTCCTGGCCAGCATTTGCTGATGTGGGACGACCCTGGCTATCCGGCGCTGCTCGCCCAGATCGCGGATCCACCGCCGCTGATTTTTGTCGCGGGCAACCCTGCAATTCTTGAGCGGCCACAGTTGGCGATGGTCGGCAGTCGGCGCGCATCCAGGCCTGGCATGGATACAGCGGCGGCCTTTGCACGGAGTCTGGCAGGCGCCGGTTTTGTGATTACCAGCGGGCTGGCGCTCGGTATCGACGGAGCTGCGCACCAGGGTGCTCTGGCCGTCGGCGGGTCGACAATCGGTGTGTTGGGAACCGGGCTCGAAAAACTTTATCCACAGCGGCACCGACAGCTGGCCGCGCAGATGGTCGAGCAAGGAAGCGCGGTGATTTCCGAGTTCCCGCTGGATGCCGGACCTCAGGCCAGCAACTTCCCCCGGCGCAATCGCATCATCAGTGGCTTGTCGCTGGGTGTACTGGTGGTCGAGGCCAGCGTAGCCAGCGGCTCGCTGATCACTGCGCGACTGGCTGCAGAGCACGGGCGCGAGGTTTATGCCATTCCGGGCTCGATTCATCACCCTGGCGCACGTGGCTGCCATCAATTGATTCGCGATGGCGCAATACTGGTCGAAACCGTCGACCACATTCTGGAAGCCTTGCAACACTGGAAGAACGTAGCGCCCGCCGCGCCCGATCCGGTCGTCGCCCCGGATCACCCGTTACTGGCATTGCTGCACGCCGCGCCTCATTCAAGCGAAGCGCTGGCGCTCTCCAGCGGCTGGCCGCTTCCGCGAGTGCTGGCGGCGCTGACCGAGCTTGAACTGGATGGCCGCATCAGCAATGAAGCGGGACGATGGTTCGCACGCGCCCGGTAAGGTTAAACTGCCCGGCACGATTTAGCGGAGAAGAGCAATGGTCAGCAGTTGGCGTGTGCAACAAGCCGCTCGCGAAGTTCGAGCCGGAGCGGTGATTGCCTACCCAACCGAGGCGGTCTGGGGGCTGGGGTGTGATCCTTGGGACGAAGAAGCGGTTTACCGCCTGCTCGCCATCAAGTCACGACCTGTGGATAAAGGGCTGATCCTGATCGCCGACAATATTCGTCAGTTCGATTTCCTGTTCGAGGATTTCCCGGAGTTATGGCTCGACCGCATGGCAAGTACATGGCCTGGGCCCAACACCTGGCTGGTACCTCATCAGAATCTGCTGCCTGACTGGATTACCGGCGTTCACGAAACCGTGGCGCTGCGCGTCACTGATCATCCGACCGTGCGCGAGCTCTGCGCGCTGGTAGGGCCGTTGATCTCGACGTCGGCCAACCCCGCCGGCCGCCCGGCCGCGCGTAGCAGGCTGCGAGTGGAACAGTATTTCCGGGGTCAGGTCGATCTGGTGCTCGGCGGCAGCCTGGGCGGTCGCCGTAATCCGAGCGTGATTCGGGACATCGCAACCGGGCAGGTGGTCCGGCCCGGCTAGTTGGTGATGGCGCGTCAGCCTGGAATCAGGATGGTCGAGCCTGTGGTACGCCGCGCCGACAATTCAGTTTGCGCCAGCGCTGCGTCCTTGAGTGCGTACTGCTGGATGTCATTGACCTTCAGTTTGCCGCTGGCCAGCATGTCGAACAGCTCGTCGGCCATCGCCTGCAGGTTCTGCGCACTGTTGGCGTAGCTGCCCAGCGTCGGACGGGTCACGTACAACGAGCCCTTCTGGGCCAGGATGCCCAGATTGACGCCAGACACAGGCCCCGAGGCGTTGCCGAAGCTGACCAACAACCCGCGTGTTGCGACGCAGTCCAGCGAGGTCAGCCAGGTGTCCTGGCCCACGCCGTCATAGACCACCGT
The DNA here is from genome assembly GCF_051132095.1 of Pseudomonas sp. R1-18. Classification (NCBI taxonomy): domain Bacteria; kingdom Pseudomonadati; phylum Pseudomonadota; class Gammaproteobacteria; order Pseudomonadales; family Pseudomonadaceae; genus Pseudomonas; species Pseudomonas sp. R1-18. The sequence goes on along the minus strand of NZ_CP071658.1, from coordinate 4,866,790 downwards.
ACATTTCTTGCCGTCGGTCAACTCCAGTACCCGGCTGGCAACGTTTTCATGGCTGTAATCGATCGTTTCCCAGGCGCCGAGTGCTTTGGCATGAGCGGCCTTCTCGGGCGAGCTGACCGTACCGATCAACTTTGCACCCAGCGCTTTGGCCCACTGGCAGGCCAGGGAACCGACACCGCCGGCTGCAGCGTGAAACAGAATGGTCTCGCCCGGTTTGACCTGATAAGTCTGGCGCAGCAGGTACTGCACGGTCAGGCCTTTGAGCATGATGGCGGCGGCCTGCTCGTAGCTGATCGATTCCGGCAGTTTGACCAGATGTGCTTCGGGCAACGTATGCAGATCGCCGTAGCTGCCCAGCGGCCCCGTGCCGTACGCGACCCGGTCGCCAGCCTTGAAGCGCGTCACGTCACTGCCCACCGCCTCGACCACGCCCGCGCCTTCGGTGCCCAGGCCTGAAGGTAGCGCTGGCGCTGGATACAAGCCGCTGCGGTAATAGGTGTCGATAAAATTGAGCCCGATGGCCTTGTTGCGTACCAGCACTTCCTGAGGGCCCGGCGCGGCGGGATCGAAGTCCACATAATCAAGTACCTCGGGACCGCCGACCGCACTGAACTGAATACGTTTTGCCATTTGCTCTCTCCCTGTTGGTTTGAACGATTGCCCTATCGGACGCTTTCGCCTGATCTTCGTCAACTGCGAACCCCCGTCGGCCGGTGGTATGCTACGCGCCAATTTGCCTGGGCCCCTTTCATTCCGGGCGCCGAGACGTTTGAAGTCAGCTGTAAGGGATCGCCATGAATACCCGTACCGAGGCCGTGAAAGCCTACCTGCTCGACCTGCAAGACCGGATCTGCACTGCTCTGGAACAGGAAGACGGCAGCGCGCACTTCGTTGAAGATGCCTGGACCCGCCCGGCAGGCGGCGGCGGGCGCACGCGGGTCATCGAGAACGGCACCGTCATCGAGAAAGGCGGGGTCAATTTCTCTCATGTGTTCGGCAGCAACCTGCCGCCATCGGCCAGCGCGCATCGCCCGGAACTGGCTGGGCGCGGCTTCGAGGCGCTGGGTGTGTCGCTGGTCATTCACCCGCACAACCCGCATGTGCCGACGTCTCACGCCAACGTGCGTTTTTTCATCGCCGAAAAAGAAGGCGAAGAACCGGTCTGGTGGTTTGGCGGCGGTTTCGACCTGACGCCGTACTACGGCGTCGAAGAAGACTGCGTGCATTGGCACCGGGTTGCCGAACGCGCCTGTGCGCCGTTTGGCGATGATGTGTATCCACGCTATAAAGCCTGGTGCGACAGCTATTTCCACATCAAGCATCGCAACGAACCACGTGGGATCGGCGGTCTGTTCTTCGACGACGTGAACCAGTGGGATTTCGACACCAGCTTCGCCTTCCTCCGTGCCATCGGCGACGCGTTCATCAATGCGTATCTGCCCATCGTGCGTAGGCGCAAGGCCACTGCCTATACCGTGCAACAGCGAGAATTTCAGGAATTCCGTCGCGGTCGCTACGTGGAGTTCAATCTGGTGTACGACCGCGGCACGTTGTTCGGTCTGCAATCAGGCGGACGCACCGAGTCGATTCTCATGTCCTTGCCGCCACAGGTTCGCTGGGGCTACGACTGGAAGGCGGCGCCAGGTAGCGAAGAAGCGCGTCTTACCGAGTATTTCCTCACGGACCGGGATTGGCTGGCGCAGAACTGACCCTGCATGTTCGGCCGGTTGAGCAACAAGCACAGGAACACCCATGGATCACTACGTTGTTTTCGGTAACCCCATCGGCCACAGCAAGTCGCCGCTGATCCACAGCCTGTTTGCCGAGCAGACCGGAGAGGCGCTGGATTACCGGACCGCATTGGCGCCGCTGCAGGACTTTGCCGCGTTTGCGCGTGCGTTTTTCGAGACCGGGCGCGGCGCCAATGTCACCGTGCCGTTCAAGGAAGATGCCTTTCGCCTGGCCGACGTGCTGACCGAGCGTGCGCGTCGCGCTGGCGCGGTCAATACGTTGAGCAAGCAGGCTGATGGCACGCTTCTGGGCGACAACACCGACGGTGCCGGGCTGGTGCGTGATCTGACGGTCAATTGCGGTTTCAGTCTGCGCGGCCGGCGAGTGCTGTTGCTGGGTGCCGGCGGTGCTGTTCGCGGTGCGATCGAGCCACTGCTGACGGAAAAGCCTGAGGTATTGGTGATCGCTAACCGCACGGTGGAAAAGGCCGAGGCGCTGGCAAAGGAGTTCGGCGATCTGGGACCGGTGTTCCCCAGCGGCTTCGACTGGCTCGAAGAGTCGGTGGACCTGATCATCAATGCCACCTCCGCCAGCCTGACCGGCGAATTGCCGCCGATTGCGCCAAGCCTGATCCAGCCGGGTTCGACCTTCTGTTACGACATGATGTACGGCAAAAAGCCAACCGCATTCTGCCTATGGTCCACAGAACAGGGTGCCGCGCAGTCGGTGGATGGGCTGGGCATGCTGGTGGAACAGGCAGCCGAGGCGTTCCTGCTATGGCGCGGCGTGCGTCCGAACTCCGCGCCGGTGCTGGCCGAGATGAGACGCCAGCTGGCGCTGGGGTGACCGAGCGCATAGTACCTGTGGAGGCCAGCTTGCTGGCGGATGCGCGTTACAGGCAATAGATCTGGTGCGCATGTACAGACCTCTCGCCAGCAAGCTGGCTCCCACAGACATCAAGGCCAAGCGCTGGCATTGCCTGCTACCAGTCTGAGATGCACCGTGGGAGGGAGCTTGCTCGCGACAGCGCCATTACTGGCAACTGATCTGCTGTGAATGTAAGCGCCCAGTCGCCAGCAAGCTGCCTCCCACTGGAAGTGCGGCCGATACCGAAGCCCCCACAGAAAAACGCGGATCAGCTTACCGCCTCATTCTTCAAACGAAACCGGGCAGTTCTCGGCGCCTTCGAGTTTGCACAGTTCCTCGATCACTTGCGGCCTGGCGTGGCGCAATACTAGTGTCCGGTCCTGCTGGCGCAGGCGACGGGCCTCCTGGTGCAGCATTTCCACGCCTGAATAATCGATGAAGTTGATTTGCTGCGCCTCGATCACCACGCGTTTGCCCTCGGTACGTTGCAGGCGGGTTTGCAGGTAATGGCTCGCGCCGAAAAAAATCGACCCGCCGACCCGCAGGATTTCTTCTTCGCCGTCACGCCACTGCTGAACACGCGGTTGCGAAGTTCGCTTGAGATAAAAGAACAGCGAAGCCAGCACGCCCGCATAGATAGCGGTTTGTAGCTCCAGCAGGAGCGTCGCCAGACAGGTCAGTGCCATGACGAAAAACTCCGCGCGACTGACTCGGTACAGCGAACGGATGCCGCGCCGGTCCACCAGCCCCCAGCAGATCAACAGGATCGAAGCCGCCATGCTCGGGATCGGAATATGCGAAATCAGGGACGCACCGGCCACCGCGAACAACGCCACCCACAGCGCGGAGAACACGCCCGCCAGCGGTGAACGTGCACCCGCCTCAAAGCTCAACGCCGCGCGGGTGAAGGAGCCTGCGGACAGATACCCTGAAAACAGGGAACCAACCATGTTCGACAGGCCTTGTGCGCGGACTTCCTGATTGGCGTTGATCAATTGCTGAGAGCGGGCGGAAAGTGAGCGCGCAATCGACAGGCTGTTGACCAAGCCCAGCATGCCGACCGCAACGGCGGTCGGCAGCAGCCGCAGGATCAGGTCGAGATCCAGCGGCAGCGGGCTGAATGGCGGCAGCTGACCGACGAATCGAGACACGACCTTTACATGGCCGAACATCGCGGGCCACAGCCAGACGAGCAAGCTGCTCGCTGTTAGAGTGATCAGCAATGTTGGCCAGCGCGGTACGAGATATTTGAGGCCGATGCCGAGCGCCAGCGTCAGCAGGCCCAGCAACAGTGAGTGCATATCTAGCTCGCCGCCATGGGCGAGCAACGCTGTCAGGCTACCGAGCGCCGTCGCCTGGCTGGGCAAGTCGATGCCGAGCAGGTTGGGCATCTGCCCCAGGGCAATGACGATGGCTGCGCCGAGGGTGAAGCCCAGCACCACGGAGTGCGAAACGAAATTCACCAGCGCGCCAAAGCGCATCATTCCCAGCAGGAGTTGAAATGCGCCGGCGATGAACGTCAGCAGCAGAATCAGGGTGATGTAATCCTGACTCCCGGGAACGGCCAGCGGACTTACGCTGGCATACAGGACCACTGAAATAGCGGCAGTCGGCCCGCAGATCAGATGCCACGACGAGCCCCACAGACAGGCGATCAGGACCGGGACAATCGCGGCGTATAAACCGTATTCAGGCGGCAATCCGGCGATCAGTGCGTAAGCAATGGACTGCGGCAGGGCCAGAATCGCGCCGCTGAGCCCCACCATCGCGTCACGCCCTACGCTGGCGCGTTTCTGCCGTGGGAGCCAGGCAAGAAAAGGCAGGAATTTATGGCGGTTGAGCCAGCGCATCGGTTCCTCAAGGTTGGTGGGGGGCGCCAAGGTTACAGCAACGCAATTCGTGCTGGGGCCAGTCGGCTATCGCCAGCAAGCGGGCTCCACAGGCGATCTTGTGGGAGCCAGCTTGCTGGCGATGAGGCCATGGTGCCGTGACGAGGCGGACGGACTCTAAAGCTTCGCTTTGACCGCCGCCAGCGCATCCTTGTCATCGATCGTCTTCACGCCATCGAGCCATTTATCCAGCACGGCGGGGTTGGCTTTGATCCAGGCCTTGGCTGCTTCGGTATTGCTGATCTTCTTGCTGACCACGTCGGCCATGATGCTGTTTTCCATGTCCTGAGTGAACGTCAGGTTGGTCAGCAGCTTGCCGACATTGGGGCAGGCCTGGGCGTAGCCCTTGCGGGTCAGGGTATAGACCGAGCCGGTGTCGCCAAAATATTTCTCGCCGCCCTTGAGGTAACGCATCCCTTTTATCTGCACGTTCATCGGGTGCGGTGTCCAGCCGAGGAACGCCACGAACGCCTTGCGCTTCACGTTGCGGTTCACCTCGGCAAGCATGGCCTGCTCGCTGGACTCCACCAGCTTCCACTGCCCCAAATCAAACTCGTTGTTCTTGATAATCTCCTGCAACGACTGGTTGGCTGGCGCGCCGGAACCGATGCCGTAGATTTTCTTGCTGAACTTGTCGGCGAATTTCTTGAGGTCGCTGAAGTTATGCACACCCGCTTCCCAGACGTAATCGGGCACGGCGAGCGTAAACTCGGTGCCTTCCAGGTTTTTGGCATGCTGGGTCACGTCACCGGTGGCGATGAACTTGTCATAGAAACCCTGTTGCGCCGGCATCCAGTTGCCCAGAAAAACATCCAGCTGGCCGTCCTTCAGACCGCCATAGGCAATCGGCACTGCGAGCGTGTCGACGCGGGCCTTGTAACCCATTCCGTCCAGCAGCAGACCGGTTATGGCATTGGTGGCTGCGATGTCGCTCCAGCCCGGATCGGCCATCTTCACCGTGCTGCAATTGGTATCAGCCGCCTGTGCTGCCAGGCTGCCGAGCGTCATGACACTTACCGCAAGTGCTGTGGATATTTTCTTCATTGACGTACCCCTTTGGTTTTCTCATTTGGGCAGGGTTTCAGGTTGCGGATAACGTGCCTTGCGCTCCAGATCGTCCAGATCAATGTGGTTGCGCATGTACTGCTGACTGGCGTCTACCAGCGGCTGGTGATCCCAACTCTTCAGCTTGCCGGTCGCCAGCGCACGGGCGACAAAACGCCGCCGACGCTGGCTGGCGAGCACCTGGTGGTGTATCGCCGGTATGTTCCATCTGGCCCGGGCTTCGTGCAGAAAATCACTGAACACCTGCTGGTGAACGGGTGACTGACTCAGATCTTCCTGCTCACGCGGGTCATTTCGTACGTCGAACAGCAGGCACGGGTCCTGCTCCGAATAGATGAATTTATAGCGGTCGCGACGGATCATCATCAGCGGGCTGCTGGTGCCTTCGGCCATGTATTCACCGAACACTTCGTCATGTCCGCCCTGTGCTTCGAGGTGCGGCATCAGCGAGCGTCCGTCCAGTGGCATGGCGCTGTCCAGCTGCCCTCCGGCCATGTCCACGAACGTCGGTAGCAGATCGGCGGTCGATACCGATGCGCTGACGCGGCCTGCCTTGAATTGCCCTGGAGCGTACACCAGCAAAGGGACGCGTGCGGCCATTTCGAACCAGTGCATTTTGTACCAGAGGCCCTTTTCGCCCAGCATGTCGCCGTGGTCGCCAGAGAACACGATGATGGTGTCGTCCGCCAGCCCGACCTCTTCCAGCGTTTGCAGCAATTTGCCAACGTTGTCGTCGATATAACTGCAGGCACCGAAGTAAGCGCGCCGCGCATCGCGGATCTTGTGTTCGGGCAGCGGCTTGCCCCATAGATCGTAGACCTTCAGCAGACGCTGCGAGTGCGGGTCCAGTTCGCCCTGCTCAACATGGTCTGCCGGCATCGGGATGTCGTCATTGCTGTATAGATCCCAATAAGGTTTGGGAATGGTGTATGGGTCGTGCGGATGGGTCATGGACACGGTCAGGCAGAACGGCGCGTCGCCGTCCTGGCGCACATGGTCGTACAGATACTGGCGGGCCTTGAACACCACCTCTTCGTCAAAATCGAGCTGATTGGTGCGCACGCAAGGTCCGGCTTGCAGCACTGAAGACATGTTGTGGTACCAAGACGGGCGAACGTCCGGCTCGTCCCAGTTCACCGCCCAGCCGTAGTCCGCCGGATAGATATCGCTGGTCAGACGCTCTTCATAACCATGCAGCTGATCGGGCCCGCAAAAATGCATCTTGCCCGACAGCGCGGTCTTGTACCCCAGCGCGCGGAGGTAATGAGCGTAGGTGGGAATGTCCGCCGGAAAGTCGGCCGCATTGTCGTAAGCCCCGATCCTGCTGGGAAGCTGACCGCTGACCAGCGTGAAACGCGACGGTGCACACAGCGGGCTGTTGCAGTAAGCCGAATCGAACACTACGCCTTCAGCGGCGAGACGACTCAGGTTGGGCATTTTGATGGGAGAAGAAGCATAGAACGGCAACATGGGCGCGGCCATTTGATCGGCCATGATGAAAAGAATATTTTTGCGCTTCATGTAATCGTGGCGTCCCATAGTCGATAGTTATGCGAAAGTGCTGGACCAGAGAATGGAGCCGTCTGGCCGGACGGTAAAGCCCATACGCCACAATGCCTAGGATAAGTGCAGCTTATGTTCGATGTTCTTGGTGACATGTCTCTTGATCTGCTCCGCGCCTTCGAAGCGGCGGCTCGCTTGCGTAGCTTTACGGCGGCGGCAACCGAGCTGGGCACGACACAGCCTGCGGTCAGCCAACAGATCAAGCGTTTGGAAGAACAACTGGCGACGCGGTTGTTCGACCGCATTTACCGAGGCATCGAACTGACCGACGCTGGCGAGGTGTTGTTCACCCATGTGCAGGCAGGCCTGCAATCTATCGATGGCGGACTGGTGGCGATTACCGACCGGCATCAGCACGAAGTGCTGCAAGTCGCGACCGACTTTGCCTTTGCTTCCTACTGGCTCATGCCACGGCTGCATCGCTTCCACAAGATCAACCCGGATGTGGATGTCAGCCTGGTGACCAGCGAACGAACTCACAGCATGTTGCGCGCCGATATCGACGTGGCAGTGCTGTTCGGTGACGGTCGCTTCAAGCAGGGCGAGAGCCGCTGGCTGTTCAGCGAAGAGGTGTTCCCGGTATGCAGTCCTCAGTTGGTCGCGGGGCGCGAAACGCCGCTGCCCAACGAAGCGTTGAGGCAATTCGCTCTGCTGCATCTGCGCAGTGAAGGCAGCAACAACTGGTTCGACTGGGCGGGTGTATTCAAGGCGCTTGGAATCCCCCAGTCCCCCGCGCCCGGGCAACTGCGTTTCGACAATTACACCTTGTTGATCCAGGCGGCGATTGGCGGACAGGGAATCGCCATCGGCTGGCGCCATCTGGTCGATGATCTGCTGGAGCAGGGATTGCTCTGTCGACCTGTGGCCGGGACAGCGATTTCCGCATACGGCTATTACGTCGTCCTGCCCCAGCGAAAACGCCGGATGCAGCTTGTTCAGCAATTCGTGGACTGGCTGGCGAGCGAACAGGCGCTGAGCGACGAATCGCCCGCGGGCAGACCACTGCCGTCGATTGCGGTGTGATCTGCGCTGCAGCGTCGTAGCACGCCCCGCCGAAAGGACCTGAACCTAGTTCAACACACCATCCAGAATCGCGTAGACGATGCCGGTGCCGACCGCAATCAACACGACGTCGGTGCCCAGACGACGCCATTCGTAACCGTCGTAATGGGGCAGATGTTGCAAGGCCCGGCTGTCCAGACGTTTGCCATAGCCCGGCGGCAGCGGTTTGCCCTTGGCAACGTAAATGCCTGGCGGCAGCGGCTGGCCGCGGCCGATCACGTCACGGTACTCCTGGAAAGTCTGGCGTACCGGGCCGAAGTCTTCCGGAGGCCGATTGCCGCCACGGTTGTTCGCGTGGCCTTGGTTTCCAGGCTTGGCTTGATTGCCGTGGCCTTTTCCCTGACCCTTGCCATTGTCACTGTTCTGCGGACCATGTTGCTGGCCGCCACGGTTGTCGTTCGGCCCTCCACGCTGGTCTGGCGGCGCGGCTTGCAGCAGCGGGCTGACGCTGATCATCAGCACACCCAGACCGGCAATAAAGCGATGGGGCAATCTCATGTGGTACTCCTCGATATCCACCGGTGCAGCAAAAAGGGGTTCATGACCTGGTCATGAACCCCTTTGTCTTATGCAGCATAGGACAGCGAACAGCCGATAGATTCCTCTGTATCAGGAACTTTACCCTTAACTTACACGGGCGCTACGTACGCCTTCGGCCAGCGCGCTGCACAGGCTCAATACACCGTCGACAGCCTGGTCGGGCGAGCTGGCGGTAGCAATCTTGTCTACCAGCGCCGAACCTACAACCACGCCATCGGCCAGGCGCGCAATCGCAGCCGCCTGTTCAGGGGTGCGAATACCGAAGCCGACGCTGATCGGCAGCTGAGTATGGCGTCGCAAGCGGGCGATGGCTTCGGTGACGTGCTCGGTAGTGGCCGAGCCGGCACCGGTCACACCGGCAACCGAGACGTAGTAGACGAACCCGGAACTGCGCTCCAGAACGCGCGGCAGACGTGCGTCGTCAGTGGTCGGCGTCGTCAGACGAATGAAGTCGATGTCGGATGCCTGGGCCGGTGTAGCCAGCTCCGCATCATGCTCAGGCGGCAAATCGACGATGATCAGGCCATCGACGCCCGCGTCCTTGGCCTGTGCCACGAACGCATCGACGCCGAAGCGGTGGATCGGGTTGTAGTAACCCATCAGCACGATGGGCGTGGCTTGATCTTCCACCCGGAACTCACGAACCATCTGCAGCGTTTTCGCGAGCGTCTGCCCGGCTTCCAGAGCACGCAGGGTCGCCAGCTGGATCGCTACGCCGTCGGCCATCGGATCGGTGAACGGCATACCCAGCTCGATCACGTCCGCGCCTGCGCCGGGCAGGCCCTTGAGGATCTTCAACGAGATATCGTAGCCCGGGTCGCCAGCCGTGATGAAGGTCACCAGTGCCGCGCGGCCTTCGGTTTTGAGCTGGGCGAAACGCTGTTCGAGACGGCTCATACCAGCTTCTCCTGTGTATTGGCGGCCATGTGGTTCATTACGGTTTGCATGTCCTTGTCACCGCGCCCGGAAAGGCAGATCACCATCAAGTGATCGGCTGGCAGGCCGGGTGCGCGCTTCATGGCTTCGGCCAGTGCGTGGGAAGTTTCCAGAGCCGGGATGATGCCTTCGAGCAGGCAGCACTGATGGAACGCATTCAGCGCTTCATCGTCGGTGATGCTGACGTACTCGGCGCGTTTCACTTCGTGCAGATAAGCGTGTTCCGGACCGATGCCCGGGTAGTCGAGACCGGCGGAAATCGAATGCGCGTCCGCGATCTGGCCGTCGTTATCCTGCAGCAGATAGGTGCGGTTACCGTGCAATACGCCGGGAACGCCGCCGTTCAGGCTGGCCGCATGCTTGTCGGTGTCGACACCATGCCCGCCCGCCTCGACGCCGATGATCTGTACGCTGTCGTCATCCAGGAACGGATGGAACAGGCCCATCGCGTTAGAGCCGCCGCCCACGCAGGCGACCACGCTGTCCGGCAGGCGACCTTCCTTCTCCAGCATCTGCGCCTTGGTTTCACGGCCGATGACCGACTGGAAGTCGCGCACCATGGCTGGATACGGGTGCGGGCCCGCAACGGTGCCGATCAGGTAGAAGGTGTCGTCGACATTGGTCACCCAGTCGCGCAACGCTTCGTTCATCGCATCTTTCAGGGTGCCGGTGCCGGAAGTGACCGGAACGATCTCCGCGCCGAGCAGTTTCATACGGAATACGTTGGCCTGTTGACGCTCGATATCGGTGGCGCCCATGTAGATCACGCAAGGCAGACCGAAACGCGCAGCAACTGTCGCAGTTGCCACGCCGTGCATGCCGGCGCCGGTTTCCGCGATCAGGCGCTTTTTGCCCATGCGCTTGGCCAGCAGCACCTGGCCGATGCAGTTGTTGATCTTGTGCGCGCCGGTGTGGTTCAGCTCTTCACGTTTGAAGTAGATCTTTGCGCCGCCGCAGAATTCGGTCAGGCGCTCGGCGAAGTACAACGGATTTGGACGACCGACGTAGTCGCTCTGGAAGTACGCCATCTGCCGCGCAAACTCCGGGTCGGCCTTCGCGGCTTCGTATTCGCGATTGAGGTCGAGCACCAACGGCATGAGGGTTTCGGCGACATACCGCCCGCCGAACGAGCCGAACAGGCCGTTGGCGTCAGGGCCGCTGCTAAACGTTTTCCGGGTCTGGGACATGTGGGCTCCAGTTGCAATGACAGGCGATGGTTGAGCCAGAGTGGCAATGAACACACTCTAACCAGCGCGGGAGCCGGAGAAAACCGATAAGATCGCCATAACCTGTCAGGAAAACTCACATATCAATGTCTCGCGACCTCCCCTCGCTGAATGCGCTGCGCGCCTTCGAGATCACGGCCCGTCTCGGCAGCGTCAGTCAGGCAGCCGAACATCTGAACGTGACCCATGGCGCGGTCAGTCGACAGCTCAAGCTTCTGGAAGAAGAGCTCGGCATCAGCCTGTTCGTCAAGGACGGCCGAGGACTTAAACTCACAGATGCCGGGGCGCGGCTGCGCGATGCGACCGCCGACGCTTTTGGCCGTCTGCGCGAGACATGCGCGGAACTGAGTCAGCACGCCGTTGATGCGCCATTCGTGCTGGGCTGTTCCGGTAGTCTGCTGGCGCGCTGGTTCATACCGCGTCTGGGCCGGCTGAATGCAGAACTGCCGGACCTGCGATTGCACCTTTCGGCAGGCGAAGGCGATCTGGACCCGCGCAGGCCAGGGCTGGATGCGCTGCTGATGTTCGCCGAACCCCCGTGGCCCGCGGACATGCAGGTCTTCGAGCTGGCCAGCGAACGAATCGGCCCGGTAATAAGCCCGCGTTCGGCCAGTTTTGAAGCGTTGCGCAACGCCCCGACACAGGCACTGCTTGGTGAATCCTTGCTGCACACCGCTTCGCGACCACAGGCATGGCCGAGCTGGGCAGAGCAGAACGGGATCGAACCGCAGTCGTTACGTTACGGGCAGGGTTTTGAGCATTTGTATTATTTGCTGGAAGCGGCTGTTGCCGGACTCGGCGTGGCCATCGCGCCGGAACCGCTGGTAGCGGACGACCTGCGTGCCGGTCGCCTGGCTGCGCCATGGGGTTTCAGCGAAACCCCGGCGCAACTGGCACTGTGGATACCCAGGCGGGCCGTGGACGGGCGCGCTCGACAACTGGCTCAGTGGTTGAAAAACGAGCTCAAGCGTTCGGGGAATCCGGTCACGGAATGATCAGTGGCCGCGCTTGCACAACAGATAGGCCGCCAGCAGACCAATTGCACCTACAGCAACGCCTGCCGTAGTCCAAGGGTGTTCCTGAGCATAGTCGCGGGTAGCCAAAGCGTTTTCGCGAGTCTTGACCTTCACATCTGCGTAGACATCAGTCAGCAGGCTGCGCGAGTGGCTCAGTGCATTCTCAGCGTTGGCCTTGAGGCTTTTCAGCGTCCTGCTCGACTCGTCTGAAGCATCGGCTTTCAGGCTTTCCAGCGACTTGAGGAGACTTTCGATCTCCGCTTCCATGCTTTGCAACGAGGCTTTACGGAGGGAAGTACTAGCCATGATGTTTCTCCTGCGGGGTGGGTGGCACGTGTTGTTTCCGACTACGAGCGCTCTGGAAAGTGCGATCCCGGAATACAAACTGCTGAACTTTTGCGCGTCTTTCCCTGACAGATGCAAGGAGCGTCGTCATTGCTACGCTCTCAATGAACCTTCAGGAGAACTGCCATGACTGATCACCATACGTACAAGAAAATCGAACTCGTCGGCTCGTCCACCACCACAATCGAAGATGCAATCAACAACGCGTTGGCCGAGGCCAGCAAGAGCCTCCAGCATCTGGAGTGGTTCGAAGTCGCTGAAACCCGCGGCCATATCGAAAACGGTCGTGTCGCGCATTATCAGGTGACCCTCAAGGTGGGTTTCCGCATCGCCAACAGCTGATTGGCTGAACCTTTCCACTGGCTGATTGCCATAACCTGCGTTACACACTGATAGCCCGCTGCCGCTTGATCGTTGGCGTGGCTGATGTTCATCGACGCCTGATTTGTTGCAGGCGTCAGTATCTGGCCGAACAAGGAGTTGAGCTCATGAAGAAGTTCATGTTGGCGGTGGGTCTGATGAGTCTTGCAGGTACCGCGCTGGCGGCTGGCAAGCCATGTGAAGAGCTGAAGTCTGAGATCGACGCCAAACTCCAGGCAAAGGGCGTGACGTCTTACACCCTGGAAGTGGTCGATAAAGGCAGCGTGTCTGACAAACAAGTGGTCGGCACCTGTGAAGCTGGCGAGAAAGAAATCGTTTATCAGCGCGGCTGACCGCACTGGAATAAATAAAAAAACCGACTCTGGGAGTCGGTTTTTTTTGTCCTGTAGGGGTTCAGCCCTGCGCGACTTGCGCCAGAATCTCGTATGAGCGCAGGCGGTCCTGATGCTCGTACATATCGCAGGTGAAGATAAGTTCGTCGGCGTCTGTCTGTTCCAGAAGTACATCCAGCCGCGAGCGGATTTTCTCCGGTCCGCCGACCATTGCCAGCCCCAGGAAACTCGCTACCGCTTCACGTTCGTGAGGCAGCCACAGACCGTCCATGGATTCCACCGGTGGCCGCTGCATCAGGCTGTGCCCGCGCATCAGCGCCAGGATGCGCTGATACACCGATGTCGCAAGGTACTCGGCATGTTCGTCCGTGTCGGCGGCAGCCAGGGGCACGCCAAGCATTACGTAAGGCTTGTCCAGAACCTCGGAGGGCTGGAAATGGTTACGGTAGGTGCGGATCGCCTCGTGCATGTAACGAGGCGCGAAGTGCGAAGCGAAGGCGTAAGGCAAGCCGCGCATGCCGGCCAGTTGGGCGCTGAAGAGGCTCGAACCCAGCAGCCAGATCGGTACGTTGGTGCCTGAGCCCGGAACCGCGATCACTTTTTGATCAGGTGTGCGCGGCCCCAGATACGCCATCAGCTCGGCGACGTCGTCCGGGAAATCGTCAGCGCTGCCCGAGCGCTCGCGGCGCAAGGCGCGAGCGGTCATCTGGTCCGAGCCCGGCGCTCGGCCCAGGCCCAGATCGATACGACCGGGATACAGACTGGCAAGGGTGCCGAATTGCTCGGCGATCACCAGCGGCGCGTGGTTGGGCAGCATCACACCCCCGGCCCCGACGCGGATCGTTGAAGTGCCGCCTGCCAGATAAGCCAGCAGCACAGACGTCGCAGAGCTGGCGATTCCGTCCATGTTGTGATGCTCGGCAACCCAGAAGCGGTTGTACCCCAGCTTCTCGACATGTCGGGCCAGATCAAGGGAGTTGTGAAGGGATTCGGCAGGCCCTTTGTCATGGCGAACGGGCACCAGATCGAGCGTGGAAATCTTTATATCGCTGAGACGTTTCATAGGCCGCTAAAGCTCCTTGAAAAGGGTGAGCAGGCTCGCTGTACGAGCGCAGGATGAAACAGCAGTCGGGGCGCAAGTGGCGTTTTTCAATGGTTGCTGTCAGAAAAATCCTACCAAAAAACTAGGTCTTTCCGGCTGTTGAACTTTCAACAGACGTCTATCCTCAGAACCCTAGTCATCGCTAGACATTCAAAAAATCAGTCAGGAGGCACCATGAGCATCGTCAAGAAAGCATCCGCCCATTGGGAAGGTGATCTGAAAAGCGGTATCGGCAGCATCTCCACCGAAACCGGTGTCCTGCGCGAAGCGCCATACGGTTTCAAAGCGCGCTTCGAAGGCGGCAAAGGCACCAACCCGGAAGAGCTGATTGGTGCAGCTCACGCCGGCTGCTTCTCCATGGCGCTGTCCATGATCCTCGGTAACGCAGGTTTCACCGCTGACAGCATCGACACTCAGGCTGAAGTAACCCTCGACCAGGTCGAAGGTGGTTTTGCGATCTCGGCCGTGCACCTGATTCTCAAGGCCAAAGTGCCTGGCGCAACCCAGGAGCAGTTCGACGACCTGACCAGACAGGCCAAAGAAGGCTGCCCGGTATCCAAAGTGTTGAATGCCAAGATCACACTGGACGCAACCCTGGTCAGCTGATCCATGTTGTATGCCCGGAGAGCGTCGCTTTCCGGGTGATTGCGAACCACATCCGCCACCGCGCAGTCTCACCCTTGAACACCTGTCATAAATGCATGACGCATCAGACTTTGGGCGTATCGAAGGAGTCGAGCATGAAACGTTTCGCTATCGCTGTAACCTGTACTCTGTTGGCGAGCGGCGCATTGGCCGCTCCGAAGTCCTGCGAAGAACTCAAGGACGAAATCGAGGCAAAGATCCAGGCAAACAACGTCACAGCCTATACGCTGGAAATCGTCACCAATGATGAAGTGCAGGATCCGAACATGGTGGTCGGCACCTGTGAAAACGGTACGAAAAAGATCATCTATCAGCGCAACGATCGCTGATCAGAGGCAGTTCACACCGTCCTCGTCTTCCTCCGCGACCAGCTTGCGCCTGGAGTCATACAAGATGGCGTCAACGCTGTTGGCGATTGACCGCACCTCGAATCGATAACGCTCGCCGGCGGCGAAATGGTCGTACCTGAGTTTGATGTAGCAGGTGATCTCCTTTAGGTCATCGCTCATGATGCCGAAGCCGCCCGACCTGTATTCGTAATCGTAGCGAACCTGCAATACATGACTTCCCGGCGTCACTTGAAAATAGCGTCCGTCGGGCGTGTTTTCGCCATCGAGCTTATCGCTCATGACCAGCCTGCCGGTGAAGGTATGCATGTCGATCCAGGCCATGTTCGGGTCGACCGCTGGCAACGGCGATATGCACCCCGCCAGTGAGGCGCCGATAACGCACAGTGGAATCAGGCGCATGGCAGGCTCCGTTCGTGAACGTGGTATTGGTGGAAATAATCGACTCGCCGATGATAGTTGCGTGCTGCCCCGGCTGTCCTGCATAACGGCATTGAATTCAATTGCGAAGACCCTCTATGCCCGGAGTTGATGTTTCAGGCTGTTGGCGAGTTCTGTCTACAGCACTGGTTGTGTTGCTGAGTGGATGCTCCAGCGTTGCGTACTACGGTCAGTTGGCGAGTGGCCAACTGGAGCTCTTGCGCGCTCGGGAACCGGTTGCAGCCGTGATTGCCGACTCCGGTCGTGACCCCCGGCTGCGTGAACGTCTGGACCACGCGCGACAGGCTCGCGATTTTGCCAGTACCCATCTGCATCTGCCTGATAACCAAAGCTATCGGTTGTATGCCGATCTCGGTCGTCCGTATGTGGTATGGAACGTCTTCGCGACCGACGAGTTCAGTCTCGATCCGGTGACGCATTGCTTTCCGATTGCCGGTTGCGTGGCGTATCGCGGTTACTACCGTCTCGGCGCGGCGCGCGGAGAAGCGGCACTGCAGCGCCAGACAGGCAAAGATGTCTACCTGAGTGGCGTTGAGGCGTACTCGACGCTTGGCTGGTTCGACGACCCGATCCTTGGCTCGATGATGAGCTGGGGTGATGAGCGCCTCGCCACGTTGATCTTCCACGAACTGGCGCACCAACGTGTCTATGTGAAGGATGACACCGCCTTCAACGAGTCATATGCCAGTTTCGTCGAGCAGGAGGGCACTCGCCAGTGGCGCACGGCGCGGGGGCTGACGCCGGAGACTGTCTCCCAGTCGGTCCGTCGCGATCAGTTCATCCGCCTGGTGCTGGACACCCGCGAACGGTTACAGACCTTGTACCGACAGCCTTTGGCAGCCGACGTCATGCGTGTTCGCAAGGCGGCTGAGTTCGAGCGATTGCGTGCCGAGTATCGGCGATTGCGTGACGGGCAATGGGCGGGTGACAAGCGCTATGACGGCTGGGTCAACGGCCCCATGAACAACGCCAAGCTGTTGCCGTTTGGTCTCTACGACCAGTGGGTTCCAGCATTCGAGGCATTGTTCAGAGGCGTTAAGGGTGACTGGCCGGCGTTCTACAAGGCCGTGGAAGAGCTCGGCGCCCAGCCCGAACAAGCGCGCAAGGCAGCGTTGTGCGCGTTGATGGAGTGAGCTGTCCGCAAACAGATTCAACACTTGAATCCCTGGTCAGGCCGCCTCGCCAGCAAGCTGGCTCTCACAAAAATTTTGTAGGAGCGACCTTGGTCGCGAGGAGGCCTGTCAGCAGTGTCAGGACAGAAACGCCCGGTGCAGATCGGCCAGGGTCGCAAAGTGGAAATTGGGCTTCTGTGCCGACAGCTCTTCATGACTGCCAAACCCGTACCCCACCGCCGCCACGTCCAGGCCGTTGCTCAGGCCGCCGATGAGGTCGTGTTTGCGGTCGCCGATCATCAGCGTGTGGGCCGGGTCGAGGTTTTCTTCGGCCAACAAATGGGCGATCAACTCGACCTTGTCCGTGCGGGTGCCGTCCAGTTCGCTGCCGTAAATCAGTTTGAAGTGCCGGGCAAAGTCGAAATGCCGGGCGATCTCGCGGGCAAATATCCAGGGCTTGGAGGTCGCGATGTAGAGCGTTCTGCCCTGCCCGGCCAGCGTTTCCAGTAGTTCCGGCACGCCTTCGAACACCATGTTCTCGTACAGCCCGGTCACTTTGAACCGTTCACGATAATGGTTCACCGCTTCCCACGCCCTGGCCTCATTCATGTCGTAGAACTGCATGAAAGCCTGCAACAACGGCGGGCCGATGAAGTGTTCCAGCCGGGTGATATCCGGTTCGTCGATACCCAGACGAGCAAGAGCAAACTGGATCGAGCGGGTGATACCCAATCGGGGATCGGTCAGGGTGCCATCGAGGTCGAACAGAATGTTCTGGTAATGCATGGGGGTGTTGATCTCTGGGTAAGTCAGCATGGCTGGTCGAAACCTTCGGCCAGATGCAGGTCTTTGAGTTTCACGTAGTTGGCCGCGCTGTATGGGAAGAAAGCAATTTCCTTTTCCGTGAGCGCCCGGACTTGTTTGACCGGGCGACCCACATACAGATACCCGCTTTCCAGCACCTTGCCCGGCGGCACCAGGCTGCCGGCGCCGATGATGACCTCATCCTCGACGACCGCGCCATCCATGATGGTGCTGCCCATGCCGATCAGAATACGATTGCCGACCGTGCAGCCATGCAGCATCACCTTGTGGCCGATGGTCACCTCGTCGCCGATCAACAGCGGAAACCCGTCCGGATTGAACGGCCCGGCGTGGGTGATGTGCAGCACGCTGCCGTCCTGCACGCTGGTGCGCGCGCCGATGCGGATGCGGTGCATATCGCCACGAATGACGGTCAGTGGCCATACCGAGCTGTCCGCGCCGATTTCAACGTCGCCGATCACGATGGCCGAATGGTCAACGAATGCCCGCTCGCCAAGGGCTGGGGTGTGATCCTGGAACTTGCGAATGGCCACGATAGGCTCCTTCTCTGGCATTGATAGGTGGATGATCCGGGTTTCGATGCTGCGGTCGGCGTCGATTGTAATTAAGATGCCTGAGTGTTTCTTCCAGCCAAGGTGCAAAACCGTGAGCGCGAACAACCCTCTTCTGCAACCGTATGACTTGCCTCCTTTCTCGGCGATTCGCGCCGAGCATGTCAAACCCGCTATCGATCAGATCCTGGCTGACAACCGTGCCGCCATTGCCGACATTCTCGCCAGTCAGGGTACGACGCCGACCTGGGCCGGGCTGGTGCTCACCATGGACGAGCTCAATGACCGTCTGGGCGCGGCCTGGAGCCCGGTGAGCCACCTCAACGCCGTGTGCAACAGCGCCGAGCTGCGTGAGGCCTACGAATCGTGCCTGCCAGCGTTGAGCGCCTACTCTACCGAAATGGGTCAGAACCGCGCGCTGTTTCAGGCCTATGAAGCGTTGGCAAACAGTCCCGAGGCCGCAGGTTTCGACGTTGGTCAGAAAACCATTCTGGAACAGGCGCTGCGCGATTTTCGTCTGTCGGGCATCGACTTGCCACCCGAGCAGCAAAAGCGCTACGCCGAAGTGCAGAGCAAATTGTCGGAGCTGGGTAGCCAGTTCTCCAACCAGCTGCTCGACGCGACGCAAGCCTGGACCAAGCTGGTCACTGACGAATCGGCGCTTGCCGGGCTGACCGAATCGGCCAAGGAGCAAATGGCCGCCGCTGCCAAGGCCAAGGGTCTGGAAGGTTTTCTGATTACTCTGGAATTCCCCAGCTACTACGCAGTGATGACCTACGCCGAAGACCGCGCGTTACGCGAAGAAATTTACGCGGCTTACTGCACCCGTGCTTCCGACCAGGGCCCCAATGCCGGCAAGAACGACAACGGGCCGATCATGGAACAGATCCTCGACCTGCGTCAGGAGCTGGCTCAACTGCTGGGATACGCAAACTTCGCCGAGCTGAGCCTGGCGACCAAGATGGCAGAGTCCAGCGACCAGGTGCTCAGCTTCCTGCGCGACCTGGCCAAGCGCAGCAAGCCGTTTGCCGAACAGGATCTCAAGCAGCTCAGGGCTTATGCCGCCGAGCAAGGCTGCCCGGATCTGCAAAGCTGGGACAGCGGTTTCTACGCCGAGAAGCTGCGTGAGCAACGCTACAGCGTTTCGCAGGAAGCGCTGCGCGCCTACTTCCCGGTCGACAAGGTGCTGACCGGCCTGTTCGCTATCGTCCAGCGTCTGTACGGTATCGAAATCACCGAACAGAAAGGCTTCGACAGCTGGCATCCGGATGTACGCTTGTTCGAAATCAAGGAAAACGGCCAGCACGTCGGACGCTTCTTTTTTGACCTGTACGCTCGCGCCAACAAGCGCGGTGGTGCATGGATGGATGGCGCGCGTGACCGTCGCCGCACAGCCGAAGGCACTCTGCAGAGCCCGGTTGCCAACCTGGTGTGCAACTTCACGCCAGCGGTTGGTGGCAAGCCGGCGCTCCTGACCCATGACGAGGTCACCACACTGTTCCACGAGTTCGGCCATGGGCTGCATCACTTGCTCACGCGCATCGAACACGCGGGCGTTTCGGGTATTAACGGCGTGGCATGGGACGCGGTCGAGCTGCCAAGCCAGTTCATGGAAAACTGGTGCTGGGAGCCCGAAGGCCTGGCGCTGATTTCCGGCCACTACCAGACAGGCGAGCCGCTGCCTCAGGATCTGCTTGAGAAGATGCTGGCTGCCAAGAATTTCCAGTCGGGGCTGATGATGGTGCGCCAGCTGGAGTTCTCGCTGTTCGACTTCGAACTGCACGCAACGCACGGCGACGGTCGCAGTGTCCTTCAGGTCCTCGAAGGCATCCGCGACGAGGTTTCGGTCATGCGACCGCCAGCCTATAACCGCTTCCCGAACAGCTTTGCGCATATTTTCGCCGGCGGTTATGCGGCGGGTTACTACAGCTACAAATGGGCCGAAGTACTGTCCGCCGATGCATTCTCGAAATTCGAGGAAGACGGTGTGTTCAACAGCGAAACCGGACGTGCCTTCCGTGAAGCCATTCTGGCCCGTGGTGGCTCGCAGGCACCGATGGTGCTGTTCGTCGACTTCCGAGGACGCGAGCCTTCGATTGACGCACTCTTGCGGCATAGCGGTCTGAGTGAGGAAGCGGCAGCATGACCGACACACCAGTGGTCGTCACCAAAAAGCGGTTCATTGCCGGGGCGGTCTGCCCGGCGTGCAGCGAGCCGGACAAACTCATGATGTGGAGCGAAAACGACGTGCCACATCGTGAGTGCGTGGGTTGCGGTTACAGCGACACGCTCAACGAGCAGGGCCTTTCGATCCCGAAAGAGCTGGGCACTCGGGTCAACAAGGCTGCGGTCAAACCGGCCGATCCCAAGGTTCAGGGCGTTCAGTTCTTTCCCAATCCCAAGCTGAAGAAGCCGGTGGATCCGAGCTGACCAAGCCCTGCAGCATGTGCGGTACCCTGTCCGCCAAGAGCGATCGTTCCCATACCGCGGTATGGGAACGTTCAGGTACAAAAAAGGGTTCGTTGTTGCAACGAACCCTTTTTCAATTGTACCGACCTGGCCCGAAACTTATTTTCTGGAAAGTCTTGGCGAGCTCCAGGAATGCTTTGTGGTTTTCCTTTCGAGAGCAATCAACAGCATCGAGTTCGCCGTCACTGTCGGATGAGAATATCGACGCGTCATACAGCAGCTCTTCATCTTCATAGAGCTCCAGCGTTACTTCAGGGTTATCGAAATCTTCTACATCTTCAGTCAGTAAACGCACCTCATATTTAGCCATCACGCACCTCGCGGTCAGGTAAAAGTTAGCTGAAGCCAGTTGCCAGGTCAGCCGGAGTTGCGACGGTAGCGCGGGTCTGTTTTGTCGTCTACTGACAGAAATAGCAGGTGTTTATTTATCCAGTTGGTAAACGTTGTTTATCCTGAGGACGCGCTCGCCAGTACGCCCTCCCTTGTAACTTAGTGGCTGCCGTTAAAATAGCCAAATGAGACCTTGCCGTTGATGGAGCGAGTGGCTTCGACTTTTACATCGGCGTTTTCATAGGAGCGGTCGAAGCTGGGGATCACCACGGGCCAAGTAATGTTTCGCTTGATGGTTACGGTAGTTTTCCCTTGTGAAAAATCGCCTCCTGGGTGCCCTGTGAGGGTGAAGGAAGCACCGGCTTTGGCCTTGATGATTTTTGCGGATTTCACTTCATCGTTGGAACACCCATAAGGATTGCTTTTCATTTTCACGTTGTGCGCTCGAGAGAAAGGAATCGTGCAATCTAGATTTTGACTGGCATTGGTGCCCTCATAAAATGCAATCGACGCGTCGTCAAAGCTGGCAGGCGTGCGGCCAATATCGATTCTGGAAACCTTGCCGTTAAGACCATTGTTGCGGATGTTCACGATCTGAAAGGCGGCGGAGTTTCTGCTGCGCTCAAAGCTTGGGACGATAACCTCCTCATTGATTCCGATATCGCGTTTCACGTCGATGATGGCGTAGTCATCCGCCAGGCTGCCTCTGCCGTTATCGTAAACCTTGATCCTTGTTCCACTTGCGATCCCGGAAAGCGACATCGAGCGTGCTTCATCTTTCTCACAGCCCGCGGTAGGCAGCATAAGGGTTCTGGGTTCGTTGGGAATGACACAGACGGTGTCGCCTTCCCTGCTCGCATTTTCCTTTTCCCACAGGTACACGCCCCCTTTGCTGAGCGCCGGGCGTAAGGGAAGGCATCACCGTTGCGGTAATTGTTGATGGCGATGAAGTTGGGGGTAACGCCACAATTGGCTGTGCGTAGCATCAAGTAGGTGAGGTTGTTGTCGTAGGCGGCAGAGTCGAAAATGGTCGACGTCACGCTATGAAACTGATTCATCATGAACAGACGTTTCCACTGTTTGCCCGTAGAGGACGCGACCGTCCGGGTGTTCAGAGGGATATCAGGCCAGCGTGTCGGACAGGAAAAGTTGTGGGCAGCCTTGATGTTGGAAGCTGCCGGTCCAAGGGTGTCCCAATGGTTCTGGGTAACCCAGTCCCGGTCAAACAGCACGGTGATAGTCTTGTTGCCTACGGTGTACTTACCGCTCACGTCGCGCTTGTCGGTCATCAGAATCAGGCGATTGTTCTTGCTGGCCATATCCTTAAGCGTCGGCCAGCCCGGCGAGTTGAAGTTGGCCGGGTCGAATGTGAAATCCGCCAGTTCGGGCATGCTGTCGAACACTTGCTGCAGGTCGCTGCGCTGCACATAGGTTTCGAAAAATATGGTCACGACTTCAGACCCGTTGCTCTTCAGGAACGGGATGAATTCATTCTTCAGTTGCTCGCCGAGCGGACCATAGCAAGCGATGGTCTTATGGCAAACCTTGATTCGCTCCAGCCCCTGCTTTTTGTCGTTGGTGTACAAATCCAGCATGAAGCCCCGGACGCCGTCTCGCAGTTGTCTGGGCATTTCCGCCAGGTTCTGGTTGATCTTTTCATAGGAATTGTGAGTCGTGACCCAATGATACTGGTCGAATGGCTTGTCTTTGTCGGCGAAGTTGGCGGCCTGAACATGAACGGAAAAAGCCGACAATGCGAACAAGCCGCATACAAATAATGTTTTCAAACTGAAGTCCTTTTCGATTTCGTCAGGCCTGATGACCTGATCGGTTTTTGCGCTCATCCATGAGTGCGCTCGAAGTAAAAGATTAAATAACGATCCGCTCAAGCCCGGTCTTGTAACTGGATTTTCGAACCGACTTTGTCAGCAACCCTGAACCATCGGTCAGGCTGAGCGGGTTTCCCGGGCGAGCTACTGGAGAAGGTGCTCTCCTTGCGATACTGTATGTACGAACAGTGGTCAGGCTCTGCATTATGTCAATTTCCCCTCCGGTCCGCGGACGCGGCACCGTCAGCAATCCGCATAACCGGTTCGCGCCCAGCCGCTCGGTGGTCGAGGACGATGGCTGGTATCAGGAAGTCCCGCTGACGCAGGGGACTCAGGTCACCATTGAAACGGCCAAGAGCATCATCACGCGCAACAGCTCGCCGGACATCCCGTTTGATCGCTCGATCAATCCGTATCGAGGTTGCGAACATGGCTGCATTTATTGCTTTGCCAGGCCCAGCCACGCTTATTGGGACATGTCGCCGGGTCTGGATTTCGAAACCCGCCTGATTGCCAAGACCAATGCCGCTACCCTGCTGGAGGAGCAGCTGTCCAGACCCGGCTACCAATGCGCGCCCATTACGCTGGGTGCCAATACCGATTGCTATCAGCCTATCGAGCGCGAGCACCGAATCACCCGAGCGACACTGGAAGTCCTGCTGCGCTATCGTCATCCGGTCAGCATCCTTACCAAGGGTTCGCTGATCCTTCGCGACCTTGATCTGCTGGCTGAGATGGCGAAGTTGCGGCTGGTGTCGGTGTTCATCAGCCTGACGACGCTGGATGACGAACTCAAACGCATTCTTGAGCCTCGCGCGGCTGCGCCAAAGGCGCGCCTGCGAGCGATACGGGTGATGCGCGAAGCGGGTATTCCAGTGGGCGTTTTGTGCGCGCCGATGATCCCGATGATCAACGACAATGAACTCGAATCGTTGTTGAGCGAAGCCAAGGCAGCCGGCGCGTTAAGCGCCAGTTATGTCATGTTGCGTTTGCCGCTGGAGGTTGCGCCGCTGTTCGACGAATGGTTGAAGACGCATTACCCGCAACGCGCGGATCATGTCATGAGCCTGGTACGTCAGAGCCGTGGCGGTGAACTGTATGACAGTCGATTCGGTTCACGCATGCGCGGCGAAGGGCCGTTCGCGGATCTGCTGGCACAACGTTACGCGATGGCGGTCAAACGCCTCGGGTTGAACCGGCGCGATGCCCTGGAGCTCGATTGCACTGCTTTTTGCCCGCCCGGCAGGCAGATGTCATTATTGTGAATGTTCGCGCAAGCCGCGCTCCAGAGCGGTCGCATTCAGTTTCATTTAAGCTTGGCGGGTTAGCCTGCAACCCTGATTGACACCACCGGCGGCGATCAACGGATCTGTTACGCATGCCTGACAAGAAGTGTCACGGCCGGTTCGGCCAACACGAAGCATGAATAATCCACATCAATCCGTCAGAGGATGCAGACATGAGAGACATGGATAAACAGCCGTTGGCTACTTCGGCAAGCAATGATCAAGCGGAAAGCGCCGAAGTAGCGTTGCAACACATCGTGAATGGCTTCATGCATTTTCGTCATGAAGTGTTTCCTCAGCAGCAAGAGCTGTTCAAGAAACTGGCAACCGCGCAAAAGCCGCGCGCCATGTTCATCACCTGCGCTGACTCGCGCATCGTTCCCGAACTCATCACCCAAAGCTCGCCAGGCGATCTGTTCGTTACCCGTAACGTCGGTAACGTAGTGCCTCCTTACGGGCAAATGAACGGCGGCGTTTCCACCGCGATCGAGTATGCCGTCGGAGCGTTGGGCGTGCAGCACATCATCATTTGCGGCCACTCCGATTGCGGCGCCATGCGTGCGGTGCTCAATCCGGACAGTCTGGAAAAGATGCCGACGGTCAAAGCCTGGCTGCGGCATGCCGAGGTCGCGCGCACAGTGGTCGAGCAGAACTGCAACTGCGAAGGCGAGCATGAAACCATGAGCGTCCTGACCCAGGAAAACGTGATCTCCCAGCTTCAACACCTGCGTACTCACCCTTCCGTTGCCGCGAAGATGGCCAGCGGTCAGCTGTTCATTCACGGTTGGGTCTATAGCATCGAGACCAGCGAAATCCTGGCGTATGACGCCGAACAGGATCGCTTCATTCCGCTCGACGGTTCCGGCCCGATACCCATGGCGACCCCCAAAGCCCGCTTTTAGTCGCCTGATTTGATCCACGACTGACGGTCAACCCTTTTTCTGCCTGTGGCGGCTGCGCTCTTCGCGCGCCGCCAGGCTTTGTCACGTCTGATGAAATCCCGGAGAAGTGCCATGGGTGCAACAGAATTGAAATCCGTTTTACCTCGGGAGCTGCTGGCTTCCGTGGTGGTGTTCCTTGTCGCGCTGCCGCTGTGCATGGGCATCGCCATCGCTTCGGGCATGCCTCCGGCCAAGGGTCTGATCACCGGCATCATCGGCGGTCTGGTGGTCGGCTGGCTGGCGGGTTCGCCGTTGCAGGTCAGCGGCCCGGCCGCAGGTCTGGCGGTGCTGGTCTTCGAACTGGTCCGCGAGCATGGCATGGCCCTGCTGGGACCGATCCTGTTGCTGGCCGGTCTGCTTCAGGTGCTTGCCGGTCGCTTCAAACTCGGTTGCTGGTTTCGGGTAACTGCTCCGGCGGTTGTGTACGGCATGCTGGCGGGGATTGGCGTGCTGATTGTGCTTTCTCAGGTGCATGTGATGTTCGACGGAGGTCCAAAGCCGTCGGGGCTGGATAATCTGGTGGCCTTCCCGAGCACTCTGATTCAGGCGGTCGGACCTGGCAGCGGGATGTATGCGGGCATGCTCGGCCTGGGAACCATGCTGATCATGTGGAGCTGGGAAAAACTGCGGCCGCAGTCGCTGCGCTTCGTGCCTGGTGCGCTGCTTGGCGTAGGCATTGCCACGGGGGTGAGCCTGTTGATGGCGCTTGAGGTCAAGCGCGTCGAAGTGCCTGACAACCTCGCCGACGCCATCGACTGGCTGCGGCCCGCGGATCTGATGAACCTGGCCGACCCTGCGATCCTGATTGCCGCCATCGCCGTGGCGTTCATCGCCAGCGCCGAAACCCTGCTGTCTGCGGCAGCGGTCGATCGCATGCACAGCGGCCAGCGTTCGGACTTCGACAAGGAACTCAGCGCGCAGGGCGTGGGCAACATGCTGTGCGGCATCGTCGGCGCATTGCCGATGACGGGCGTTATCGTACGCAGCTCGGCCAACGTTCAGGCCGGTGCCACCACGCGAATGTCGACGATCTTCCACGGATTGTGGCTGCTGGCGTTCGTGCTATTGCTGTCCAGCGTATTGCAGAGCATTCCGGTAGCCAGCCTGGCGGGCGTATTGGTCTATACCGGACTGAAACTGGTCGACCTGAAAACTTTCCGCAGCCTGGGGCGCTACGGGCGCATGCCGATGTTCACCTATGCCGCGACGGCTGGTGCGATCATCTTTACCGACTTGTTGACCGGTGTGCTGGTCGGATTCGGGCTGACGCTGGTCAAGCTGGCGCTCAAGGCATCGCGTCTGAAAATCAGCCTGGTCGAGCGTGAGGCCGACAAGGAACTGGAACTGCGTCTGGTAGGCGCTGCGACTTTCCTGAAGGTTCCGGCTCTGACACAGGTGCTGGGCACCATCCCGGCAGGCAGCACCGTTCATGTGCCACTGAGCAACCTGAGCTACATCGACCATTCCTGTCTGGAACTGCTGGAAGAATGGGGACGCGCCAACGCGGCCCATGGCACGAAGCTGGTGATCGAGCCACGCGGTCTGAAACGCCGGCTGGAAGGCCGGTTGTATACCACCAGCGGCGTTGGGTCGGGTTCTGCCTGAAACGGGAGATGTAGCGACTGTTCCGGCCTCGTCGCGGGCAAGCGCGCTCCTACCGGTTCAACGGGGGGAGCGGACTGGCGGCGCTCCTACAGGTTCGCCGCCATTTCCTGTCACAGCTCGTGCTGTTCCAGTTCGAGACCAACCCCCAGTTGGCGTGACAGGCAGGGCCAGCGTTTCCAGGCGGCTTCGGTGTCCGGGCTGCTCAGCCGCTCGCGGTAGGCTTCGACGGATGCGAGCTCGAAGCTTTCTTCATCCAGCAGATGATCGACCGCCTGATGCACGGCTTCGTCTAGATGATTGGCCAAAGACTCGCCGATCAATTGGTGGGCGATCACGCTGGCGACCGTGGTGTTTGACGGGATCAGCGGCCTGCCGAAATGGCGGATGTACAGGTCATTGACCTCTTCCACCAGTCGGTGTGCCAGATAGGCTTCGTCCAGCAGACTGTCGAGGCCTTCATGGCCTTCCATGATTGCCGGCGGGGCGATGAAAAAGTGTTCGGCAATCTTCAGAACCGGCTTGATCTGACTTTCAATTCCGGCCTCCACGGCGACCGCGTGAGCGGCGTCCAGCAGGTCGGGAACCAGATCGATATAGGCAGTGACGAAGCGCGTCAGCGCACCCTTGGCGTCCACATCAGGAACATGGATGGCCGGGTGAAGGTGCGGAAGCTGAGCTGCGACCTGGCGTAGTAGCTGACCGGTAGCGGCCTCATGTTGATGGGCATGTTGAATCAGCTCGCGCAATGCGGCGGTGTTCATGGTTGCTCCTGACGGCACAAAACCAGGTAAATGTAAGGAAACGTCATACAGTAGCCTGATTGGCCCGACGGCTAAGACGTAATTGTCATAACCGTTACACATTTATATGTAATGGCTATTAAAAACTGCATTTGCGCAATATACGGCGCAGTCGATCAAAAATAATCGGTCCGGCCCCGTCGGGCCGCCGCCAATCCCTTCGCATGGCGCGGCCGCTTGCGGTAGCTATACTCGGTCTTTGAAGGAAGTCGGCTCATGGCCGTAGCGCTACTGTGTAGTGCTCGACCGGCACGTCATTGCAATCGTTTGGCCCACTCCCTCCGACGCAGGTTGACCCTGCGGGATGATTAGAGCTTGGGGGAACGCGCGATGATGCGACATCCACACGTATGGATGAGCTTCTTGCTGTGGTCGATATTCAGTCCGGTTCATGCGGCCTGGACGACCAACATGGCGCCTGGCGTTTCAGTAGTCAGCAATGCTGTTTTCGATCTGCACATGATCATCTTCTGGATCTGTGTAGTGATCGGTCTAGTGGTCTTCGCCGCCATGTTCTGGTCGATGATCGTACATCGCCGTGCGACCGGTCAAACCGCCGCGCATTTTCACGAAAACACCACCGTCGAAATTCTCTGGACCATCGTTCCCCTGCTGATCCTGGTGGCGATGGCGATTCCGGCTACCCGTACGCTGATCAGCATGTATGACGCGAGCGAATCGGACGTAGACATTCAGGTGACCGGCTACCAGTGGAAATGGCACTACAAGTACCTGGGCCAGGATGTCGAATTCTTCAGCAACCTGGCCACCTCGGCTGACCAGATCCAGAACCGCGAAACCAAAGGTGAACATTACCTGCTCGAAGTCGACCAGCCGCTGGTGCTGCCGGTGGGTTCGAAGATCCGCTTTCTGGTGACCGGTGCCGACGTGATCCATTCCTGGTGGGTGCCGGCCTTTGCCGTCAAGCGTGACGCGGTCCCCGGCTTTGTCCATGAAGCCTGGACCCGCGTCGAGAAGCCGGGGATCTATCGCGGTCAATGTACCGAGCTATGCGGCAAGGACCATGGCTTCATGCCCATTGTGGTCGACGTCAGGACCCAGGCCGATTACGACACCTGGCTGGCCGAGCGTAAGCAGGAAAGCGCGCGGCTGAAGGAATTGACCAGCAAGGACTGGAGCCGCGAGGAGCTGATCGCCCAGGGCGAAAAGGTCTACCAGACAGTGTGCGTCGCCTGCCACCAGCCTGAAGGCCAAGGGTTGCCGCCAATGTTCCCGGCTCTGAAAGGCTCGAAGATCGCCATCGGCCCCATCGCCGAACACCTCGCCATCGTTTTCAACGGCAAGCCGGGCACCGCCATGGCGGCGTTCGGCAAGCAGCTATCGGAAGTGGACATCGCAGCGGTCGTGACTTACGAACGCAACGCATGGGGTAACGACAAAGGCGACATGATCACGCCCAAGGAAGTGCTCACGCTCAAGCAGGCGCAACAATGAAATCCCGGATCAATCAGCGACATCGCGCAGCGGGAGACCGATTATGAGCGCAGTTATCGACGACCATGGCCACGAACACGCCGATCATGCACACGGTCCCGCCAAAGGCCTGATGCGCTGGGTGCTGACTACCAACCACAAGGACATCGGCACGATGTACCTGTGGTTCAGCTTCACGATGTTCCTGCTTGGCGGTTCGTTCGCGATGGTGATCCGCGCGGAGCTGTTCCAGCCGGGCCTGCAAATCGTTCAGCCCGAATTCTTCAACCAGATGACCACCATGCACGGCCTGATCATGGTGTTCGGTGCGGTGATGCCTGCTTTTGTCGGCCTTGCCAACTGGATGATTCCACTGATGATCGGGGCGCCGGACATGGCGCTGCCAAGGCTGAACAACTTCAGCTTCTGGCTGCTGCCCGCAGCCTTTCTGCTGCTGGTGTCCACACTGTTCAGCCCTGGCGGCGGGCCCAATTTCGGCTGGACATTCTACGCACCTCTGTCGACTACCTACGCGCCGGAAAGCGTGACCTTTTTCATCTTTGCCATCCACATGATGGGCATCAGTTCGATCATGGGCGCGATCAACGTGGTCTCGACCATTCTCAACCTGCGCGCGCCGGGCATGACGCTGATGAAGATGCCGCTCTTTGTCTGGACCTGGTTGATCACCGCCTTCCTGCTGATCGCGGTCATGCCGGTGCTGGCCGGGTGCGTGACCATGATGCTGATGGACATTCACTTCGGCACCAGCTTTTTCAACGCTGCAGGGGGCGGCGACCCGGTGCTGTTCCAGCATGTGTTCTGGTTCTTCGGCCACCCCGAGGTGTACATCATGATCCTGCCAGCGTTCGGTGCGGTCAGTTCGATCATCCCGGCTTTCTCGCGCAAACCATTGTTCGGCTACACCTCGATGGTCTACGCGGTGGCCGCCATCGCCTTTCTGTCGTTCATCGTCTGGGCGCATCACATGTTCGTAGTCGGCGTGCCGCTGGTGGGCGAGCTGTTCTTCATGTACGCGACGATGCTTATCGCGGTGCCCACCGGCGTGAAGGTTTTCAATTGGGTGAGCACCATGTGGAAAGGCTCGCTGACCT
This sequence comes from Pseudomonas sp. R1-18, assembly GCF_051132095.1. Lineage (NCBI taxonomy): Bacteria > Pseudomonadati > Pseudomonadota > Gammaproteobacteria > Pseudomonadales > Pseudomonadaceae > Pseudomonas > Pseudomonas sp. R1-18. The sequence continues at coordinate 4,837,005 of NZ_CP071658.1, read as the reverse complement.
TCGAAACGCCGATGTTGTTTGCGGTGGCGTTTGTGATCCTGTTCAGCATCGGCGGGTTCTCCGGGCTGATGCTGTCGATAGCACCTGCCGATTTTCAGTATCAGGACACCTACTTCGTGGTCGCGCACTTTCACTATGTGCTGGTGCCCGGTGCAATCTTCGGCATCTTCGCGTCAGCCTATTACTGGATGCCGAAATGGACCGGCCACATGTATGACGAAACGCTGGGCAAGCTGCACTTCTGGATGTCCTTCGTCGGCATGAACATGGCGTTCTTTCCGATGCATTTTGTGGGGCTTGCAGGAATGCCGCGGCGTATCCCGGACTACAACCTGCAATTTGCCGACTTCAACATGGTGTCGACGATCGGCGCTTTTACCTTCGGCGCCACGCAGCTGCTGTTTCTGTTCATCGTGATCAAGACCATTCGTGGCGGCCCGCCTGCCCCGGCCAAACCGTGGGACGGCGCCGAAGGACTGGAATGGAGCCTGCCCTCGCCCGCGCCTTATCACACGTTCTCCACGCCACCTGAAGTGAAGTGAAAGCCATGGACGATTCACGCTCCGTGAAATGGCTCGTTCCCCGCCTGCTGCTGCTTGTGGTGGCGATGTTCGCGTTCGGCTTTGCCCTGGTGCCGCTGTACGACGTGATGTGCAAGGCATTCGGCATCAACGGCAAGACCGGCGACGCGTACCAGGGTTCGCAGGTCGTCGACCAGACCCGACAGGTGCGCGTGCAATTCATGTCCACCAACGCGGCCAATATGGTCTGGGCGTTCTATCCCAGGGCCGAGCAGGTCGAGGTCTACCCCGGCGCTGTCAACGAGATGATATTCGTGGCGCAGAACCCGACAGACAAGCCGATGACGGCGCAAGCCGTTCCAAGCGTGTCGCCCGGACCCGCGGCGGCGTATTTCCACAAGACCGAGTGCTTCTGCTTCACCCAGCAGAGCCTGAAACCCGGCGAGCGGATCGAAATGCCGGTGCGTTTCATCATCGACAGGGACCTGCCCGCAGACGTGAAACACCTCACGCTGGCTTACACGCTGTTCGACATCACGGCCAGCCAGACACCGGCAACACCTGCTGCCCGAAACGGCGGTTAATGGAGGTCAACCATGGCGACGCCTCACGAACACTATTACGTTCCGGCTCAGAGCAAGTGGCCGATCATTGGCACGCTGGCCTTGCTGATAACGATGTATGGCCTGGGCACATGGTTCAACGACCTGAAAGCGGCCCGGCCTGAATCGAATGGCCCGATGATTTTCTTCGTTGGCGCCCTGCTGGTGGCGTACATGATGTTCGGCTGGTTCGGAGCCGTGGTGAAGGAAGGCCGGGCGGGACTGTACAGCGCACAGATGGACCGCTCCTTCCGCTGGGGCATGGCGTGGTTCATCTTTTCCGAAGTGAACTTCTTTCTGGCGTTTTTCGGTGTGCTCTTTTACGTGCGAATTCTGTCCGGCCCCTGGCTGGGTGGCGAAGGCGCCAACGCGATCTCGAACATGTTGTGGCCTAACTTTGAATACACCTGGCCAATGCTCAATACACCCGACCCAAAACTCTACCCGGCGCCCAAAGGCATCATCGATCCCTGGCAATTGCCGTTGATCAATACTGCGTTGCTGATCAGTTCCAGTGTCACGATCACCTTTGCTCACCATGCCTTGAAGCAAGGCCATCGTACGGCGTTGAAGCGTTGGCTGGCGCTGACCATCCTGCTGGGCTGTGTGTTTCTTTTTCTTCAGGCCGAAGAATATATACATGCCTATCACGAGCTGGGTCTGACTCTGGGCTCCGGCATTTACGGCGCGACGTTCTTCATGCTCACCGGTTTTCACGGTGCTCACGTCACCATTGGCACCCTCATCTTGTTCGTCATGCTGATGCGCATCCTGCGCGGGCATTTCGATGCCGACCATCAATTCGGGTTTGAAGCGGCGAGCTGGTATTGGCATTTCGTGGATGTGGTGTGGGTCGGGTTATTCATCTTTGTGTATGTGCTGTAGTGAGCAGACCGGGCGGCGCTACCACGTCACATGCGAAACCAGCTGTCCGCTGTAAAAGCCCCAGGCGATCAGCGCCAGTGTCAGTGTTGCGAAGGTCACTCGCAGTGCCAAGGCCTTGACCAGTCGGTTTGACCGGTTGTCGTCCTTGATCAGGAAGAACAGACCGCTGAACAGGCTGGTTACCGTGGCGGCCAACATAATAACAATCGCTGCTTTGAGCATCAGAGATCTCCAGGAGCAATCGCGATGGAGCATTGGAGTATAGGCAGGGCTTTAGGGCCAGGCGGGAAGACGATATGAAACGCTTCACGCCCGGGTTCTGGCCCACGCTGATCGTGCTGATGATGCTGCCGGCACTGATATTCCTCGGTTTCTGGCAGTTGAGCCGAGGCGAAGAAAAGCGCGTGATGCTCAGCCATTACGAGGAGCGCCGCGCTGCCGAGCCGGTCAGCGCGGCGCAGATGCTCTACACACCTGAACCTGCCTGGCGGCGGCTATACATGAAAGGCCGCTTCGACCCAGAGCACAGCCTGCTGCTGGACAACGCGATCCGTGACGGCAAGGCCGGTGTCGAATTGCTGCAGCCTTTTCTGGACCGCGCCAGCGGCCTTTGGCTGCTGGTCAATCGAGGCTGGCTGCCGTGGCCAGATCGACGCGTACCTCCTGTTTACGACACTCCGACTCATCAACTGGAGCTTGAGGCCTGGGTTTATGACGTTCCGGGCAAAGCGTTTCAGCTGCGCGCGGATGCACCGACCAGCATCTGGCCCAGGCTCGTGACAACTGTAGAGCCCGAGGCACTATGGATCGAGCTGGGCCGCGAGGGTTATCCCCATGCGTTGCGGCTGGAGCCAGGACCCGCGGCCCATCGGGTCGACTGGCCGGTGGTGGCCATGGGGCCGGAAAAACATACCGGGTATGCCGTGCAGTGGTTCGCCCTCTCCGCCGCCTTGCTCGTGCTCTATGGATATCTGGGCTGGCATCAGAACAGACAACGCCAGCCAATAGCCGCCGAAAACAGGAGCACCCATGAACCCCACCGTCGTCTCTGAACCGCGCGCGCGTCGGCGCGGACGTTTGCAGCTGGTGTTTCTCTGTCTGGTCGCAATCGTTCCGATGATGCTGGCCACCGGCATGTACCAGTTCGGTTTCTGGGTGCCCGACGGGCGTACTTATCACGGTCAGCTCATCGCCACCGGGCAGAGCCGCGCGGATCTTGGCGTCAGCGCTGACGAGCGTCGCTGGCAGCTGTTGGTCAGTGCACCGATGCGCTGCGAGACGGACTGCCAACAGTTGGTGTATCTCGCGCGCCAGGTCCAGATCGGTCTCGGACGGGACGCTGCTCGCGCCAGCCATGGGCTCGCAACTGGACAGACGCCGGGCGCCGAGTTTGCCGAGAGGCTGCAGCGCGAATACGCCGAACTCAAGCGGTACCCGCTCGACCTTGGCCGTTACTGGCAGACCGTGCCGGGCCTGGATGAACCGCAGCTATGGATCATCGACCCGCACGGTAATCTGGTTCTGCGCTACAGCGCTCAGGTGAAAGGCAAGGACCTGCTCGACGATCTGCGACGACTGCTGAAGTTATCGAACATCGGATAAAGAGAGGTCGCCATGACCCGCCCCGGATTTCGTCTCGCACTGCTGGCTACATTGCTGGCCCTGGTAGTGGTCCTGCTCGGCGCCTATACCCGGCTGACCCATGCCGGCCTGGGTTGTCCCGACTGGCCGGGTTGCTACGGCTTCATCATGGTGCCGACAGGCGACGCGCAACTTGCTCACGCGCAACTGCATTTCCCTGATGCGCCGGTGGAAGCTGAAAAAGGCTGGAGCGAAATGATCCACCGTTACTTTGCCGGCGCACTGGCATTGACCATTCTGGCGCTGGCGCTGCAAGCCTGGCGCAGGCGGCATGAAGCAGGACAGCCATTGAAACTGCCGCTGCTGATCTGGAGCGTGGTTCTGACTCAGGCGGCATTCGGTATGTTGACCGTGACCCTCAAGCTCTGGCCGCAAGTCGTGGTGACGCATCTGCTGGGCGGTTTCGCAACCTTGGGCCTGTTGTTGGTGCTTACTTTGCGTTTGAGCGTTTCAGACTCTCGCCACCACGATTATCCCCTGCGCTTGCGACGGGCTGCGTTGCTCGGCCTGCTGCTGGTTGTCGCGCAGATCGCATTGGGCGGCTGGGTCAGCGCCAACTACGCAGCCATGGCCTGCACCGATCTGCCGACGTGTCAGGGGCAATTGTGGCCTGACGCGGACTTCGCCAACGGTTTTCATCTCAGCCAGCATATCGGCCCCAACTATCTGGGCGGACAACTCGACAGCGAGGCGCGAACCGCGATCCATCTGACTCATCGCATCGGCGCGCTGCTGGTGTTGATCAGCTTGTCGACGCTGGCGTGGCGGCTGCGCCGAGCGGGCCTTGGAGGATTGGCAATCTGCCTGATGGTGGCGCTGTGTGTGCAGATCGGGCTGGGGATCAGCAACGTGCTGTTCCATCTGCCACTGGCGGTCGCGCTGGGCCATAACGCAGGCGGCGCCGTCTTGCTGCTGAGCATGGTCCTGATCAATTACCGGCTGGCCACTCCGGCTTGGCAACGAGCGACGCGTCGGGCGGGATCGCCGGGGCGGCTGTTCGGGGTAATAAACCCGGACGCCGTCCGAAGGATGCGATGACATGGTGCCCGAGATCTTGCCGCGACGTGGTGCTTTACGATGGCGTGATTATCTGGAGCTCACCAAGCCAAGGGTGGTGGTTCTGATGCTGGTGACTGCAAGCGTGGGTATGTTTCTCGCCACCCATGACGGCGTTCCGTGGAAAGCCCTGGTGTTCGCAAACCTCGGGATCGGCCTGTGCGCAGCGGGCGCGGCTGTGATCAACCACGTCGTGGACCGGCGTATCGACGCGCTCATGGCCCGCACCCACCGACGCCCAATCGCTCAGGGACGCATAACGCCTCACGCTGCGCTGACCTTCGCATTCTCGCTGGCACTGGCCGGTCAGGCGGTTTTGCTCGGATTCAGCAATCCTCTGACCGCCGGCCTGACCCTGGCTTCGCTGCTCGGTTACGCAGTCATCTACACCGGCTTTCTCAAGCGAGCCACGCCGCAAAATATCGTCATCGGCGGGCTGGCCGGTGCTGCGCCGCCGTTGCTGGGCTGGGTGGCAGTCAGCGGCCAACTGAGTGCCGAGCCCTTGCTGCTGACGCTGATCATCTTTGCCTGGACGCCGCCACACTTCTGGTCGCTGGCGATTCATCGCAAGGCCGAATACGCCAAGGCCGATATTCCGATGCTGCCGGTCACCCACGGCGACCACTACACCAAGATTCATATCGTGCTGTACACCTGCATCCTGTTTGCGGTCAGCCTGCTGCCTTATGTGATTCATATGAGCGGCATGCCGTACCTGCTATGCGCGACAGGATTAGGATTGCGCTTCCTGTGGTGGAGCTGGGTGCTGTACCGTGGGACCCGACCACACGCGGCAATAGCCACCTTCAAGTACTCTTTGTGGTACCTGTTGCTATTGTTTGTCGCTCTGCTCGCCGACCACTATCTGTTGCCGAATTCATGACCCGAACCCAGAAGACCGTATTTATCCTCGTCGCCATCGTGGCGCTGATCGTGGGCCTGACTGTCCAGCGCGTACTGCTGAACAAAGGCTCCGGCGATCAGACGGCAATGATCGACGCAGGGATTATCCTGCTGCCAAAAAGTCGTACCCTGCCCGACCTGAACATGACCAATCAGGACGGCGCGCCGGTGGCGGTGGACGAATTGAAAGGCCAGTGGACGCTGCTGTTCTTCGGTTACACGTTCTGCCCGGATATCTGCCCGACCACGCTGGCACAGATACGACAGGTCAGAAGTGAGTTATCCGCGCAGGATGCAGCCAGGCTTCGTGTGGTGCTGGTCAGCGTCGACCCCAACCGGGACACGCCGCAGCGGCTCAAGGAGTATCTGGGCTTTTTTGACAAACAGTACGTTGGCCTGACCGCGCCGGTTGCGGATATCCAGAAGCTCGCCAATGCAGTGAGTGTTCCGTTCATTCCGGCCGATACCAGCAAGCCGAACTACACCGTGGACCACAGCGGCAACCTCGCCGTGCTCGGCCCGGACGGAACACAGCGCGGCTTTATCCGCGCCCCGCTCAACGGCCAGAAGCTGGTGGCGCAGTTGCCGGAGTTGCTGGACAGGAAATGACGTTGCTCGCTGGTCTGTAGGAGCGAACTTGTTCGCGAAGAGGGCTCACCCCAAAGATCAGAACGCCGGAACCACTGCGCCTTTGTACTTCTCGACCAGGAAGGCCTTGAGTTCAGGGCTGTTCAGCGCGGCGACCAGTTTCTTCATCGCGTCCGAGTCCTTGTTGTCCGGGCGGGCGACCAGGATGTTGGCGTAAGGCGATTCAGCGCCCTCGATCACCAGCGCATCCTTGGTCGGATCCAGCTTGGCGGCCAGAGCGTAGTTGGTGTTGATCAGCGCCAGGTCAACCTGGGTCAGCACGCGTGGCAGCGTTGCGGCTTCCAGCTCCCGGAATTTCAGGTCCTTGGGGTTGTTCACGACATCCGAAGGCTTGGACAGGATGTTGGTCGGGTCCTTCAGCGTGATCAGACCGGCCTTGGCCAGCAACAGCAAAGCGCGGCCTTCGTTGGTGGCGTCGTTGGGCAGCGCGACGTTCCCGCCGCCTGGCAGATCTTCCAGCTTCTTGAACTTGTCAGAGTAGGCACCGAATGGCTCGACGTGGACTTTGGCAACCGCGACCAGATCGGTGTTCTTGCCTTTGTTGAACTCGTCCAGATACGGCTGGTGCTGGAAGAAGTTGGCGTCCATACGCTTCTGGGACACCTGCACGTTTGGCTGGATATAGTCGTTGAAGACCTTGATGTTCAGGTCTACGCCTTCCTTGGCCAGAGTCGGCTTCACAAATTCAAGGATTTCCGCGTGTGGCACGGCGGAAGCGGCGACAGTCAGGGTTTCGTTGGCCTGCGCGGACAGCGCGGTAACGGCGGCAAATACGGCCAGTAGTTTTTTCATGCAACAACTCCTTTGTAAGGTCCGCTCGAAGCGGACCGTTGCCAGCTGATCGATCAACGATGAGTGAAGTGTGCAACCAGTCGATCTCCGACGGTTTGCAGGATCTGCACCAGCACCAATAGCAATACGACTGTCACGAACATCACATCGTTCTGGAAACGCTGGTAGCCGTAGCGGATCGCCAGATCGCCCAGGCCGCCGGCACCGACGGCGCCCGCCATGGCGGTGAAAGACACCAGCGCGATAGCGGTGACGGTAATCGCAGCCAGAATGCCGGGCCGGGCCTCGGGCAGCAGCGCTTTGACGATGATCTGCCGCGTGGTCGCGCCCATCGCCTGAGTGGCTTCGATGATGCCGCGGTCCACTTCGCGCAATGCAGTCTCTACCAGACGGGCAAAGAACGGCGTGGCACCTGCAATCAGCGGCGGCAATGTGCCGAGAATGCCCAGCGAAGTGCCTGTGATGATTTCCGTCAGCGGCATCATCACGATCAGCAGAATGATGAACGGCAGCGCCCGCAGCATGTTCACGATCAGCCCGACCGTGGCGTACAGCGGCTTGTTTTCCAGCAGCTGGCGCGGCGAGGTGAGAAACATCAGCACGCCCAGTGGCAGGCCGAACAGGATGGTGAAACCCAGCGAAACACCGAGCATGATCAGGGTATCGCCGGTGGCGACCCAGATTTCGTACCAGTCCACGTTGGAAAACAGATTCAGAAAAGCGTCCATCAGCGCAGGACCTCCATATGAACGTCCGCGGCCGCGAAGCGCGCAAAGGCGGCGTCCATGTCGCCGCCGGTGATGGCCAGCGTCAGCTGCCCGTAAGGCGTGTCCTTGATGCGGTCGATACGACCCGCGAGGATGCTGTAGTCAACGCCGGTCTCCCGCGCGACCGTGCCCAGCAACGGCGCGTAGGTGGCTTCACCCTGGAATGTCAGACGTACGATGCGCCCCTGCACATGGGAAAAGTCGTCGCGCTGCTCGTTCTCGTCGACCTGCTCGTCTTCCTGCACGAAACGCTTGGTGGTCGGATGCCTGGGATGCAGGAACACGTCCGCCACATTCCCCTGCTCGACGATCACGCCTGCGTCCATCACCGCCACCTGATCGCAGACCCGACGGATAACGTCCATTTCGTGGGTGATCAGCACAATGGTCAGCTTCAACTCACGGTTGATCTCAGCCAGCAGTTGCAGGACCGAGGCAGTCGTCTGCGGATCAAGGGCGCTGGTGGCCTCGTCGCACAGCAAAATCTTGGGTTTGGTGGCCAGAGCGCGGGCAATGCCGACACGCTGCTTCTGGCCGCCGGACAGCTGCGCCGGATACTTCCTGGCGTGGTCGGACAGCCCGACGCGCTCCAGCAATTGCGCCACGCGCTGGTCAATCTGGGCCCGAGGCATGTCGCCGGCCAGAGTCAGCGGCATGGCGACGTTGTCCGCCACGGTCTTGGATGCCAGCAGATTGAAGTGCTGGAAGATCATCCCGACCTGTTGCCGAAAACGGCGCAGACCATTGGCGTCCAGCGCGGTGACGTCTTCACCGTCAACCACGATCTTCCCGCCGCTCGGAGCTTCGAGGCGATTGATCAGGCGCAGCAGCGTGCTTTTGCCAGCGCCGGAGTGACCGATCAGGCCAAACACCTGACCGTTCTCGACGCGCAGGCTGGTGGGGTGCAGGGCAGGTATATCCTTGCCAGCAACCCGGTAGGTTTTATGGACGTTATGAAACTCGATCACGGAGCGAACCTTGTGGGGGCGCGTTGGGAAATCAGCGCAGTGGACACTGTGCCACTTGCTTCGTTACCCCGGCCGGATTGGGCCGGGCGCGCATTTTAGCCTGTCCGGGCTGGGGTGCTTAGCATTTATTTGTTGCGTGCCTGCGTAAGTGACATAAGGCCATCACTTACGCGGCGTATCGTGCGAGGTTTGCGCAAGCGCGCGGCTGCCGGTGACGGCCGATCAGCGTCTTGCAGGTGTCAGCACGATGCGGGCTTGCTCGTTACGGTCGATCTGCCGGCGCAGTTCGAGCTCGAAGTCTGGATTGATCTTCGTGACCCGCTTGGTCAGCAAAGTGGCCAGCCACGGATAATCATCGGTGCGCGGCACGAGTATCAGCGCCTCGCAGTTGAATGCCACGGTATCGGCGGCAATAGCGTCCAGCTGACGACGCAGTTGCGCCATGTCACCGATATCGAGATCTATGGTGGTGCTTTCCGCCGTCGGATCGATCAGCTTTGCTACACGGCGCGCTTCGGCGGCTTGCAACTCTGCTTCAGCCTTTTCCAGCTCCGCTTTGCGCGCATGGGCGATGGCGCCATTCACACCACTGGTCAGCGCCGGAGCCTTGGGCATCAGGGCGCGCGCGCGGGTCAGTGCGGTGGCGGCGGCGTTCATGTCACCTTTCTGCAAACCGATCTGGCTGCGGGCCAGATAGGCTTCGGCCAGCCGCCGCTGGAAGGATTCCAGACGAATGTCGTTGGGCGCAGCGGCTTGCAACGCCGCCAACTGTTCTTCGGCTGTCGCCAGTTCGTTGCTGGCGATGCTCTGGTCAAGCTGTGCGAACCCGTCTGGCTGACTGTCGGTCACAGGCGTTTCAACCGTGGGCGCACTCTGACAGGCGCCCAACAGGACGGAAAATGCGACCAGTAGCAGATAGCGTGAGGCGAGCGGCTTCATCCTGCGATTCTCTAGTTTGCGCAAAAAACGAGCAAGTCTACACCGCTCGCTTGGGGAGAACAAAGCTGAGCAAGAACAGCGCGGCGGCCGAGACAACGATCGATGGCCCGGCGGGCGTATCCTTGAACCACGACAACGATAGACCAATAGCCACCGCCGTCACGCCCAACAGACTGGCACCCAGTGCCATTTGTTCCGGGGAGCGGGCGTGACGCTGTGCCGCAGCGGCAGGAATGATCAACAACGAGGTGATCAACAGGACGCCAACGATCTTCATCGCCACCGCGATCACCACGGCGATCAGCAGCATCAGCGTCATGCGCAATGCCGCAACCGGAAGACCTTCGACCCTGGCCAGTTCCTCGTGCACGGTGATCGCCAGCAATGGCCGCCAGAGCGTGACGATCAGCACCAGCACCAGCGCACTCCCGCCCAGGATCCAGGCCAGATCGGTCGGGCTGATCGCCAGCAGGTCGCCGAACAGGTACGCCATCAGATCGATGCGTACTTCATGCATGAAGCTCAGCACCACTAGCCCCAACGACAGCGTGCTCGGCGCCAGGATGCCAAGCAGGGTGTCGGACGCCAGCGGCTGGCGCTGTTGCAGCGTGACGAGCAGCACCGCCAGCAGCAGGCAACCGCAAGTCACTGCGATGGTCGGGCTGACATCCAGCAAAAAACCCAGCGCTACGCCGAGCAGCGCCGCGTGGGACAGCGTATCGCCGAAATACGCCATGCGCCGCCAGACGACGAACGAGCCCAGCGGGCCGGCAACGATGGCAAGGGCCAGGCCCGCGAGCAAGGCATAGAGTAGAAAATCAGCCATGCTTGCAGCTGTCTCCGTGAACGTGAGTGTGAAGATGCGGTGCGGAGGGCGAAGCATCGCTGACCACTTCGCCATGCAGATCGTGAGCGTGGTCGTGGTGATGGTGATAGATCGCCAGGCTTTGGGCGTTCTTGCCGAACAGCTCCACGAAGGCCGGATCGTGGCTGACCTGTTCCGGATGGCCAGAGCAGCACACATGGCGATTGAGGCAGACCACTTGATCGGTGGTGCTCATCACCAGATGCAAATCGTGGGAAACCATCAGCACGCCGCAGCGGTGGCGGTCGCGCAGGCGAGTGATCAGGCTGTAGAGCTCGGCCTGACCGGCGACGTCGACGCCCTGCACCGGTTCGTCGAGCACCAGCAACTCGGGCTTGCGCAGCAACGCCCGAGCCAGCAGGACACGTTGCATCTCGCCGCCGGAAATACCTTGCAGCGGGCTGTCGATAACCTTTTCCGCGCCGACTTCTTCCAGCGCGGCCAATGCGGCGGCGCGATCCACGCCCGGCACCAGCCGCAGGAAACGCAGCACCGAAAGCGGCAAGGTCTGATCGACGTGCAGCTTCTGCGGCATGTAGCCAATACGCAGCCGGGGTTTGCGCCAGACCGTTCCGGCGTCGGGCTTCAACAGGCCAAGTACCGCACGCACCAGCGTCGTCTTGCCGGCGCCGTTGGGGCCGATCAGTGTGACGATCTGGCCCGGTTCAACGCTCAGCTGAATGTTGTCCAGTACGTTTTGCCCGGAGAGCGTGACGGCGACTTGCTCCAGGCGAATCAAGGCTGTGCTCATCAGGCTGCCTTGCACCCGGAGCAGATGCCGACGATCTCCACGGTCTGGCCTTCGACCGCAAACCCCACCTCGGCGGCGGCGTCGACCACTGCGTTGCTGATGGCCGGGTGTTGCAGCTCGATGGCGGCGTGACATTCGCGGCAGATCAGAAACTGACCCTGGTGCGCGTGAGTCGGGTGATTGCAGCCCGTGAATGCATTGAGCGAGGCAATGCGATGAACCAGACCGTTTTCGAGCAGAAAATCCAGCGCGCGATAAACCGTTGGTGGCGCAGCTCGACGACCATCTTCGTCGCTCAGCACGGCGAGGATGTCGTAGGCGCCCAGCGGCTTGTGGCTTTGCCAGACCAGTTCCAGCACGCGACGGCGCAAGGCGGTCAGGCGCAGACCTTGGCTGGCACACAGCGTGTCGGCTTCGGTAAGCGCCGAATGCACACAGTGCGAATGATCGTGGGGGCGGCTAGCCAGGGGTGTAATAGTCATGAGCGGGGACGACAATGGCGAGAGACGTTATTATGTTACCCGTTCCTGCCTTACATGAGTGGTTCACGTGCGCCGTCTTTTAAACCTTTTTGTCTTTTTGTCGACCAGTGTGCTGGTTGTTGCGCCGGTTCAGGCCGAAGTTCAGGTCCTTACCAGCATCAAGCCTTTGCAGCTGATAGCCGCAGCCGTCCAGGACGGCGTGGGCAAGCCCGAGGTGCTGCTGCCGCCTGGCGCGTCGCCGCACAACTATGCGCTTCGTCCATCCGATGTACGGCGTGTCCAGGAGGTCCGCTTGTTCTACTGGATCGGGCCGGACATGGAGAGCTTCCTGCCGCGCATCCTGCAGAACCGCAGCCAGCCGGCGGTTGCCGTGCAGAGCCTGCCGGGCATGCATCTGCGGCATTTCGCGGCAGATAACTCCTCGCACGATGACCATGATGACCACGGCGGTGATGACCACGATCATGACCACATGCCGGGCAGTCTGGACTCCCACCTGTGGTTGTCGACTGCAAATGCGCGGGTCATCGCGGCAAGGATGGCCACCGACCTTAGCGCCGCCGATGCGCCGAACGCCGCGCTTTACAAGCAGAACGCCGACGCGTTCGGCAAGCGGCTGGACGCGCTGGACGCCCGAATCAAGAGTCGCGTCGCGCCAATTGCCGACAAACCCTACTTCGTATTCCACGAAGCTTTCGATTACTTCGAGGAAGCGTATGGCCTCAAACACGCTGGCGTCTTCGCCGTGGCGGCCGAGATTCAGCCGGGCGCGCAGCATGTGGCAGCGATGCGCGAGCGGCTCAAGCAAGCGGGCAAGACCTGCGTATTCAGCGAGCCGCCACTGCGTCCGAGGCTGGCGGAAACCCTGACCGCGGGCCTGCCTGTCAAACTTGCGGAACTGGACCCGCTCGGCGGCTACACCGAGGCAACCGGCCAAGGTTACGAGCAGGTGTTGCAAAAGCTGGGTGACGATCTGGCCGGCTGTCTGGAAAGTTTGTAACCCTCTTTTCCAGGCATCCGCCGCTGCAGGAGCGCGTTTACCCGCGACTCAGCCGACACGGTCATACCGGTCGCGGGCAAGCGCGCTCCTACAGGCACTTACAAGGCAAATGGCAACGGGATATGTACGTCCTGGCGCTGAGCCAGGCGGTTTTCGAATTCCATCGGGTCGTGGATCAACACGTCTTGCCCGGCAAAAGACTCGGCGGCGATCAAGCGTGACAGCCAGAAACGCACGCAACCCACGCGCAGCATGGTGGGCCAGAGCTGAGCCTCGGCGGCGGTGAATGGTCGCAGCGCGGCGTAGGCTCCCAGCATCGCGCGCGCGAGTACCGGGTCCAGATGGCCGTCTTCACGCGAGCACCAGTCGTTCAGGGCGATGGCCAGGTCATAGAGCATCGGCCCGGAACAGGCGTTGTAGAAGTCGATCAGCCCGGTGAGGTGCGTACCCTCGAACAGCGCGTTGTCGCGGAACAGGTCGCCGTGCAGGTTGGCGCGCGGCAGCGCCAGGATCTGCGGCTTGAGCTGAGCGATTTCCTTGAGCGCCTTGTCCAGAAGCGCGCGCTCCCGATCACCCAGGTGCGAGAGAAATTCGTTTCCTTCGCTGAGCATCCAGTCCAGGCCACGATCAGTCTTGCGTTCCAGCACGTGGCTACGGGTCGCCAGATGCAGCTTGCCCAGTAACCCGCCAATCTCCACGCAGTGCTGGGTGTTGGGCTCCTTGATGTGCTTGCCAGGCAGGCGCGGCTGCAGCAGCGCCGGTTTGCCGGCCAGCTCGCGCAGTGCCTGCCCTTCGGTGGTGCGCAGCGCGTAGGGCACCGGCAAATCGGCGTCGTGTAGCACGTCCAGTAGCTCGATGAAGAACGGCATTTCCTGGACCGGGCCGCGCTCGACCAGCGTCAGGACGAATTCGCCCTTCTCCAGGCTGATGAAGTAATTGGTGTTTTCACTACCGGCGGCAATGCCCTGAAAGTCGCGCAGACGGCCGAGCCCGTAAGGGGCGAGAAAAGTTTCCAGCTCGGGCCGAGCCAGTGGGGTAAAAACGGACATATCAAGACTGCCAGCAAGTTGAGTGATTAAAAGGCGTTACCAGCTGAAGATTTCCCATTGAGGGATCAGCATGTCCGGTTGGTCCGAACGGATGAAATTAGGGCTCGTGCCGTCGGCACGCACCAGAAAATAAGGTTTGCCACCCTTTGGGGTGATTTTTACGGCATACAGAAAGCCGTTCTGGCGATATTCCTGGATAGTCTTGTCGCCGTCGGTGCGGATGGTAACGTCCGGAGCCGCAGAAGGCGCGTCTTCGGCCGAAAAAGCGAGCATTGGACAGACAGCCAACAAGCCGGTCATTAACAGTCGATTTACTGTGCGCATGATAACCTTGTGCCTTTGTCGTCAATGGTCCCCGCATTCTAGCGCCGACCCCGCCGAAAAGGTTGATTCTGCTCATGAGCCAAGCACCCCTCGTCCTGGTGGACGGTTCTTCGTATCTGTACCGCGCCTTCCATGCACTGCCACCACTGGCTACTTCCAAGGGCTTGCCGACCGGCGCTGTCAAAGGCGTGCTGAACATGCTCAAGAGCCTGCGTCGGCAATATCCGGAAAGCCCGTTCGCGGTGGTTTTCGATGCCAAGGGCGGGACGTTTCGCGACGAGATGTTCGCCGAATACAAGGCCAACCGGCCGAGCATGCCGGACGATCTGCGCGTGCAGGTCGATCTGCTGCATGCCTGCGTCAAGGGTCTGGGCTACCCGCTGTTGTGCGTGGACGGCGTCGAGGCGGACGACGTTATCGGTACGCTGGCGCGCAGCAGCGCTGCCGCGGACCGGCCGGTGATCATTTCGACCGGTGACAAGGACATGGCACAGCTGGTCGACGGCCACATCACGCTGGTCAATACCATGACCGGGACCGTGCTGGACGTGGCGGGTGTCAGGGAAAAATTCGGCGTCGGCCCGGAACACATCATCGATTACCTGGCGCTGATGGGCGACAAAGTCGATAACATTCCCGGCGTTCCCGGAGTTGGCGAAAAAACCGCCGTGGGCTTGCTGGTTGGAGTCGGCGGCGGCCTGAAAGAGCTTTATGGCAATCTCGAAGCGGTAGCGACCCTGCCGATTCGCGGCGCCAAGACGTTGGCCGCCAAGCTGGAGGAACACCGTGACATGGCGTTCCTCTCCTACGAGCTGGCGACCATCAAGATCGACGTGCCACTGGACATTGAGCTGGATCAACTGCATTGCGGCGAGCCGGATCGCGACGCGCTGATGGAGCTGTATGCAGAGCTTGAATTCAAGAGCTGGATCGAAGACCTGCAACGCGATGCCAAGCGCGCCGGTCAGGAGCTGGTGCCCGAAGAGCCGGTCGTGGTGCGCGAAGCATCCTATGAAGTCATTCTGGAGCAGGCCCAGTTCGAGGACTGGCTCAAGAAGCTCGAAGGCGCCAAACTGTTCGCCTTCGTCGCCCAGAGTAACGGCACCGACGCGCACCGCGCGCAAGTGGTCGGCCTGTCGTTCGCCATCCAGACCCACGAAGCGGCTTATATCCCGCTCAATCACTCCTACATGGGCGTGCCGCAGCAACTGGATCGCGACGCGGTGCTGACCGCGCTCAAGCCATTGCTGGAAGATCCGTCACGCATCAAGGTCGGCCAGCACGCCAAGTTCACCATCAACCTGCTCGCCAATTGCGCGATAGGTGGCGATCCCGCTCAGGGCATTCATCTGCAAGGCGTGAAGTACGACACCATCTTGGAATCCTACGTGCTGGATTCGACGGCGACCCGCCATGACCGCGACAGCCTGGTCGCCAGATACCTGACCCACACTCCGGTCAATTATCAGGACATCGCTGGCAAAGGCGCTAAACAGCTGTCTTTCGACCAGATCTCGCTGGAACAGGCGGGAATCTTCGCTGCCGAAGACGCTGACCTCACCCTGCGCCTGCATGAAGTGTTCGAAGCCAAGCTGGCAGCGATCCCGAGCTTGCAGCCCGTCCTGAACGACATCGAAATGCCGCTGCTGCCTGTGCTGGCGCGTATCGAGCGCCAGGGTGCTCTGGTCGATGCCCGGCTTTTGGGCATCCAGAGCGTCGAGCTGGGTGAAAAAATGACCGCGCTGGAGCGCGAAGCTTTCGCCATTGCCGGCGAGGAATTCAACCTGGGCTCGCCCAAGCAGTTGGGCGTGATCCTTTACGAAAAGCTCGGCATGCCGATCCTGAGCAAGACCGCCACCGGCCAGCCGTCCACCGCTGAAGCGGTGCTGGCGGAGCTGGCCGAGCAGGACTTCCCGCTGCCCAAGGTGCTGATGCAATACCGCTCGATGAGCAAGCTCAAGAGCACCTACACCGACCGTCTGCCCGAGCAGATCAATCCGCGCACCGGACGTATTCATACGTCCTACCACCAGGCGGTGGCGGTCACCGGACGCTTGTCCTCCAGCGACCCGAACCTGCAGAACATCCCGATCCGCACCGCCGAAGGCCGGCGGATTCGTCAGGCGTTCGTCGCGCCCAAGGGCTACAAATTGCTGGCGGCCGACTATTCGCAGATCGAGCTGCGCATTATGGCGCACCTGGCAAAAGACGAAGGCTTGCTGCACGCGTTCCGCAATGATCTGGACGTCCACCGCGCCACGGCGGCCGAAGTGTTTGGCGTCGAACTGGAAAACGTGACGACTGACATGCGCCGCAGCGCCAAGGCGATCAACTTCGGCCTTATCTATGGCATGAGCGCGTTCGGGCTGGCCAAGCAGATCGGGGTCGACCGCAAACAGTCTCAGGATTACGTGGACCGCTACTTCGCGCGCTATCCGGGCGTGCTCAACTACATGGAGCGCACCCGTACCCAGGCCGCGGAGCAGGGTTATGTCGAGACGATTTTCGGGCGTCGGTTGTACCTGCCGGATATCAATGCCAAGAACCCTTCGCTGCGCAAAGGCGCCGAACGCATGGCGATCAACGCGCCCATGCAGGGCACTGCCGCCGACATCATCAAGCGTGCGATGGTCGAAGTGAATCGCTGGCTGGATGAGTCTGGTCTGGATGCTCGCGTCATCCTTCAGGTTCACGACGAACTGGTGCTGGAGGTGCGCGAGGATCTGGTCGACCAGATCAGCGAGCAGATCCGCCCGCACATGAGTGGCGCGGCCGATCTGGAAGTGCCGTTGCTGGTTGAGGTCGGCGTGGGCAACAACTGGGATGAGGCGCACTGATCGCGCCAGGCGAGCCCGCGCAAAGGCTCGCCGCCAATCCGCTGGACAAGAACATTTCTCGTCTGGCGGAACTTAACGGGCAGGAAGCGAGTCAGACTTTTCGATTGGCTGAAAAGCCGGTCATGCTCCTATGTTGTGTTAAGTGTTGGCAGATATCCGGATCCCACCCTAAGGGTCTGGACCTTAAACCCCGTTCTTCCCCCTCCCCATACGAAGTCCGGGGTTTTTTTTGCCTGCGATTTACTCGACAGGCGCCTTGTCTTCCAGCTCCATCCAGTCAGCCAGCACGGTATAAGCTTCTTCCAGACCAAGGCGCTTGGGCGCGGAAAACAGCTGGATGGTCACCGCTTCACCCCAACCCTTGCGGATCTCGGACTGAACCTTGAGCAGCGTGTTCTTGGCCGCGCCGTAGGTCAGCTTGTCGGCCTTGGTCAGCAGGATGTGCATCGGCATCTGGCTGGCGATAGCCCAGTCCAGCATCAGAATGTCGAAGTCGGTCATTGGATGACGGATGTCCATCATCAGAATCAGACCTTTGAGGCTTTCGCGACTGCCCAGATAGGCCTCAAGATGGCGCTGCCAGTGTAGCTTGAGCGGAATCGGTACTTTGGCGTAGCCGTAGCCGGGCAAGTCCACCAGACGGCGGTCTTCATCCAGAGCGAAGAAATTGAGCAGCTGAGTACGGCCGGGCGTTTTCGAGGTGCGTGCCAGGCTGGCGTGGGTCAGCGTGTTGAGCGCACTGGACTTGCCGGCGTTGGAGCGGCCGGCGAAGGCAACTTCGTAGCCCTCGTCGTCGGGGCACTGGTCGACCTTGGCGGCGCTGAGCATGAACGTGGCCTGTTGGCACAGACCGAGGATGGGGTTTTTGAGTTGCATGTGATTTCCGGTGAAGGCCTTGCCTGCGTTGGGTGCGGCAAGAGGTGTCGTTTCCGTTTGGGAAGCCCGAGTATATAATGCCGCAAATTTTGTGTGTGCTTTCTCCCGCCAACGGGAGGAAGAGCACGAAAGCGAGAACTAATATGCGCATTAGAACGCAGTCCGCTTTCAACCTGAAAGGTTTTTGCTGAGTAAGAAGGCTTGGAGCAGCTGGTCACAGGGTTCAAAGCGATGCCGCCGCGTGGAATGTGCAAGGAACGCAGTAGTCAGGATTTGCGAACCGTCATCTTCGGGATGAGCAAGTCATCTGCTACCCAACTTTTCACCATTAGCCGATTTGGATTACCTGATGAACAAAATACTCGTGAGTATGCTGTTGGCGCTCGGCATCTGTGGCTCGGTGCGGGCCGCTGAAGTGGTAACCGGCGACGCCGCTGCCGGCCAGGCGAAAACGGCCGTCTGTGGCGCATGCCATGGCCCGGACGGCAACAGCCTGGCGCCCAACTTCCCCAAGATTGCCGGCCAGGGCGAGCGTTATCTGCTCAAGCAACTGCACGAGATCAAGGACGGCAAGCGGGTCGTACTGGAAATGACCGGATTGCTCAACAATCTCAACGACCAGGATCTGGCGGATATCGCGGCGTTTTATGCAGGTCAGAAAGGCAGCGTGGGCGCCGCCGATCCGAATCTGGTCGCGCGCGGCGAAGCGTTGTTTCGCGGCGGCAAGCTGGATCAGGGGCTGGCAGCCTGCATCGGTTGCCATTCACCCAACGGCACCGGCAATGCTCAGGCCGGTTTTCCACGCCTCGGTGGCCAGCACGCCGACTACATCAAGAAGCAGTTGACTGCGTTTCGCGAAGGCGACCGCACCAATGACGGCGATACCATGGTGATGCGCTCGATTGCCGCCAAACTGAGCAACAAGGATATCGACGCTCTGGCGCAATATATTCAAGGTCTGCACTGAATCGGACAGTGTTGACCCGGAACCTGAACGGCTTCACGGCATATGCAAAAAGGGCAGCTTCGGCTGCCCTTTTTTGTGGTTACGGGCGTTACACTACCGAACTCACGCTTTGGCGACGGGTCGAAAACGTTGTCGCTCAAAGGCGATTCCATCTGTTCAGGAGTTAAGCATGCGTAATCTGATCATCAGCGCCGCTCTGGTTGCCGCCAGTCTGTTCGGTATGTCCGCGCAAGCCGCAGAACCTATCCAGGCAGGCAAGCAATATGTAGAACTGAGCAGCGCTGTGCCGGTTTCCCAGCCCGGCAAGATCGAAGTCGTGGAGCTGTTCTGGTATGGCTGCCCGCACTGCTACGCATTTGAGCCGACTATCAACCCATGGGTTGA
The DNA here is from genome assembly GCF_051132095.1 of Pseudomonas sp. R1-18. Classification (NCBI taxonomy): domain Bacteria; kingdom Pseudomonadati; phylum Pseudomonadota; class Gammaproteobacteria; order Pseudomonadales; family Pseudomonadaceae; genus Pseudomonas; species Pseudomonas sp. R1-18. The sequence goes on along the minus strand of NZ_CP071658.1, from coordinate 4,817,748 downwards.
GAAACTGCCGGCCGACGTCAATTTCGTGCGTATTCCTGCCATGTTCGGCGGCCCTTGGGATGCCCACGGCCAGCTGTTCATCACCCTCGATACCATGGGCGTAGAGCACAAGGTTCACGCTGCGGTATTCGAGGCGATTCAGAAAGGCGGCAAGCGTCTGACCGACAAAAACGACATGGCTGACTTCGTGGCCACTCAAGGCGTCAGCAAGGAAGAGTTCCTGAAGACCTTCGATTCCTTCGCTGTGAAAGGCAAGATCGCGCAGTACAAGGAGTTGGCCAAGAAGTACGAAGTGACAGGCGTTCCAACCATGATCGTCAACGGCAAGTACCGTTTTGATCTGGGCACCTCTGGTGGCCCGGAAGCAACCCTGCAGGTGGCTGACCAGCTGATCGCCAAAGAGCGAGCAGCCAGCAACGCTGCCAAGTAAGCGCCTGCCATGCGCCGCTGGGGTAAGGGCACGGAACGAGTGGTTGGCCTGCATGAGCCGCGGGTCAACGAACTTCATCTGACGCAAAGCGGATTGCCGGAAGACGGCCGGCTTCGCCTGCTCAGCTTCAATATTCAGGTTGGCATCAGCACCGAGCGCTATCGCCATTATCTGACCCGAGGCTGGCAGCATCTTTTGCCTCACGTTGGACGCGCCGGCAATCTGCAGAAGATCGGCCAGCTGCTCAACGATTTCGATCTGGTTGCTCTGCAGGAAGTAGACGGCGGCAGCCTTCGCTCGGGCTTCGTCAATCAGGTAGAGCACCTTGCCCAGCTTGGCGGCTTCCCGTACTGGTATCAGCAGCTAAACCGCAATCTCGGGCGTTTCGCCCAGCATAGCAACGGCGTGCTGAGTCGTCTGCGCCCTGGAAAGATCGAGGACCATCCGCTGCCCGGCCCCGCCGGACGTGGCGCGATCCTGGTTCGTTTCGGGGAAGGCGAAGACGCCTTGGTGGTAGTCATGATGCACCTGGCGCTGGGTACCCGAACCCGAACCCGGCAACTGGCCTACATCCGCGAGCTGATCGGCGGTTATCGTCACCAGGTGCTGATGGGTGACATGAACACCCATGCCATTGATCTGCTCGAACTTTCGCCGTTGCGCGACCTCGGGCTGCTGGCTCCGCAGATTGAAGCCACCTTCCCCAGCTGGCGACCACAACGCTGCCTCGATCACATTCTGCTCAGCCCGACGCTGACGCTTGAACGTGTACAGGTTCTGGCCCAACCGATTTCGGATCACCTGCCAGTGGCGGTCGAAATCCGTTTGCCCGACTCGCTGCGCGGTGATTCTCTGCCTGTCGTAACCGGCAGTCCCATTGAATGAGCGACGACGCCGAGCGCTGGAAAGAGAAGTACCTGAAGGGCATCGAGCAGCAGGACCGGCTCGAAAAACGCTGGAGTGCAAGGCTCGATCTGCTGCGTCGCGGTCTGGTACGCAGCAGTCTGGCGGCGGAAGGTACTGACCGGGCCGTCGACCAGTGCATGAAGGAAATGCGCGAAATCGTTCGCAAGGACGACATGGATGCCGGCCTTGCAGCGCTGATTCCGCGGCTCGAAAAAGCCGTACTCGACTCTGAGCAGCGCCGCGAAGTGCGGGCCGGCCAGACGCTCGCTGCGCTGAACGCTCTGGTGACTCAGTTGCAGGCGCTGCCGCTGCCGCGCGATGTGCGCAAACCGCTCAAGCGTTTCGCCAAAGATCTCGAAGATCGCGCCGCCCAGGCCCGCGAGCTGCCGCTGCTATTGAGCGAGCTGAGTGGGCTGCAAGGCAAGGCGCTGACTGTTCTGGAAAAAACCGAAGAAGCTCCACGCCCCGGCCTGTTGCAACGCCTGTTCGGCACGCGCGAAGAAGATAGCGACAGCGCGCCTGCCCTGGAATCGCACGCCAATGATCCGGCGGTTTCGGTCGAGTCCGGTCTGGTCGAGTCAGGTCCGGTCGAGTCGGCTTTGGTTGAGAGTGATGGCGATGACCGCACGGTGGTGCAGGCTGTGGACGCTCCACCCGAGCCCGGCCCGACCAAAATCGAGCCGTCGGCAAAGCTTCCTGCCGAGCCTGTTTCGCCTGTCACCGATGAGCCGGTGATTGAGACCGAGCCCCCGGCTGCGCCTGTTGAAGTAGCGTCCGACATTACGCCGAGCGAAGCGGCCACGCCTGCACCGCCAGTAACCGACGAGCCAGAAGCGGATGATGTGCCCACGCAGCCCATCGCTGGAATCGACGCCAGCGATATGCTGGCGCCCACGCCGGTGGTGGCGTTCCAGCACGTGCCCGAACGTACCGACGAATTGCCTCAGGAGGTCGAAGAGGAAGAACCGCAGGCTGAAGACGCAGCCTACGCGCTGCCTTCGTCGCCCGAGCCTAGCTACAGCTCGGTCGCTACCCATATCGAAGAGACGTTGCTTGGCCTGCTGAATGACCTGACCTTGTCGGAGCACCATCGACCGCAGGTCGAGGACATGCAGTCACGGCTCCGGCACGGCCTGAACTGGTATGAGTTGCTGCCCATCCTCGACGACCTCGCCGTGCTGATGCTGGCTATCAATAACGGGGAGCAGCAGGCCTTCGGTGTCTACCTGCAACAATTGAACGAGAGACTGGAATCGTTCCAGAGTCATTTGCAGGCCGCGAGCGAAGACCATGCCGAAAGTCGGACGTCGGTGCGCGATCTCAATGAGCAGCTGCGCGAGCAGGTCGGCGGTTTGCAGAGCAGCGTTCAGGATGCCTCCGATCTGACCAGCCTCAAACTGGTGCTTGATAATCGGCTGGAGGGACTGCTCAGCACCATGGACGACTACCAGCGCAAGCGCGACGCCCGGGAGCAGGACGTGGCGGCACGTCTGCAAGGGTTGGCGGCTCGCGTTGCGAGCATGGAGCAGGAAGCGCTCGGGTTTCGCACCCACCTGGAAGAACAGCGGCAAAAGGCGCTGATCGATCCCCTGACCTCCTTGCCGAACCGTGCAGCCTGGGGCGAACGGCTGGAGCAGGAAACGGCCCAATGGCAGCAGCGCAAGAACAGCCTGCTGGTGTGCATGCTGGATCTGGACCGCTTCAAAAGCATCAACGACGGCTATGGGCATCTGGCTGGCGACAAAGTGTTGAAGATCGTGGCTAACGTGTTGCGCAAGCGACTGCGCTCGGGTGACTTTCTGGCTCGTTTCGGCGGCGAAGAATTTGTCCTGCTGATGCCGGCGACCGAGCTGGAAGAGGGAGTGCGTCTGCTTGACGATTTGCGCGCCGCGGTCGAAGAGTGCCCGTTCCACTTCAAGGGCGAGCGCGTGACGGTGACAGTGTCAATGGGCGTGACGGCATTCCAGATCGGCGAACGCAGCGACATGGCGCTCAAACGAGCGGATCAGGCGCTGTACCGCGCCAAGGAAAACGGCAGGAACCGGGTCGAACGAGGCTGATTGAAACATTTGGAAGCAACCGTTCAGCCTGGCGACGTTCAACGGTCAAGCGATGCGCCGTCACTTTGTTATGATCCAGCGTTTTCCGCCGACGTATTCTGAAGTCCATGAAGCTGTTCGTCCCTGCCCTGTTCCTGTTGCTCCTGACGGCCTGTTCCAGCGGCCCGAAATTCGACACTCGCCATCCTTCGGTCAACTTCGACGAACGTATCCAGTACGTGGTCATGCACTACACGTCCGCGCCGCTGGATCGCTCGCTGCAGCTGCTGACCCACGGCGAGGTCAGCAGCCACTACCTGATCGGCGACGACGATCCGGCTACCATCTACAAACTGGTCGATGAAAGTGCTCGCGCCTGGCATGCGGGCGAAAGCGAATGGGATGGACGTACCTGGCTCAATTCCAGCTCGATCGGCATCGAGATCGTTAATCCGGGCTTCAAGGACACGCCCACGGGGCGTCTCTGGTACCCGTACACCGAGAGCCAGATTCGGTCCATTACGCTGCTGCTGAAGGACATCGTCAAACGCAACAGGATCGACCCCCGGCATATCATCGGGCACAGCGACATTGCGCCGATGCGCAAACTTGATCCGGGGCCGCTGTTTCCCTGGAAGCGACTGGCCCAGGAAGGTCTCGGTGTGTGGCCCGACGAACGGCTGGTCGCTCAGCGTCAGGCGCAGTTGATGAATCGTCTGCCACCTGTTGGCTGGTTTCAGCAGCAATTGGCGATCCTTGGTTACAAGACTCCGCGCACCGGCGAGCTGGACGCCGAAACTCGCCACGTATTGGCGGCGTTTCAGATGCGCTATCGCCCGGCGCGCTTCGATGGCGAACCTGATGCGCAAAGCGCGGCGATCCTCCAGGTGCTCAACCGCAGTAACTAAAATCGCCTGACGCCCGCTGACCAGCGGGCGATTTCCACGCTTGTTGCTATACCTGATGGGTATTCACTCGGATATCCTCTGATGCCAGCGGCGACTCGCCTTCGCATTAACCTTTCCCATCCCTGGCTGCTAGCCCTAATGGCGGCTCTGGTAAGTGCTGCCGTTCTTTTGTGCGGCAGCTTCGGATTGGCGGTGCATCAGGCGCGGCAGAGCGAAACCTTGCAGATGAATGCGCAGGGCGAGCGTTTTCTGGTACGGCTTGAGCAGCTGTTCGGCCAGCTGCGCGCCGGCCTCGATCAGCTTGAACAGCAGCCGCTGCGCCGTTGCAGTCCGGAGATGGTCGGGCGGCTGCGCGAGGTTATCTCGGGCAACCGCTTCATCTATGAGGCAGCCTATGTCAGTGACAAGCGGATCTGCTTAAGCTGGTCCCGCAAGAAAGTCATCGATGCTCGCCGTGCGCCGGACATTCGCGGGCCGACTTACGACTACTGGCTCAACACCTCGGCGCAACCGGATGACAACCTGGCGGCGCTGGTGCTCGGGCGTGGCGATTTTCGGGTTTCAACATCTCGCGGGCACCTGACCGATGTAGTCGATTTGCCCGCAGGCGGCAGCTTGCTGGTTGTGCTTGACCACGGAACCCGAGCGATCCCGGTACTGGGGCCGGATCAGGTCTGGCCGCCGCCTGGCTGGACGCCGGGCACCGAAGGCACCTTGATCACCGCGCACGGGCAGATGATTTACGGCATGCCCACCCAAAGTCCGGAGTACCAGCTGGTCCTGATTACACCGCGGGTAGGCGTCCAGGAAAACATCACCGGCGCCTGGGGTCTGCTGATTCCAGTCAGCCTCCTGCTTTCTTTGTGTATCGGGGCGCTTGTGCTGCAACTGGTGCTGCAGCGCAGAAGCCTGGGCGCCGAGTTGACCGGCGCCTTGCGTCGGGGCGAACTGAAAGTGCTGTACCAACCCATTTTCAACCTCGATACACGCTTATGTGTCGGTGCCGAAGCGCTGGTGCGCTGGCGTCGGCCTGACGGCACGCTGACCAGCCCTGACCTGTTCATTCCGCTGGCGGAGAACACCGGTCAGATCAGGCAGATCACCGACTTCGTTCTACAGCAGACGTTTGAGCAGCTGGGGCCGCTGTTGCGTGCCAACCCGCAACTTTACGTGTCGGTGAACCTGGCGGCCTGCGATGTAATGTCCGCGCGGATTGGTCGAGTGACGGCTAAATTGCTGGCACAGCACAAGGTCGCGGCCCAGCAGATCGCGTTCGAGGTCACCGAGCGTGGCATGGTTGACGTCGTAGTCGCACGCAACCATTTGCAGATGCTCAGGGATCGCGGGCATCAGGTGCTTATCGATGATTTCGGGACTGGCTATTGCAGCCTTGCCTATCTACAGACCCTGCCGGTCGATTGCCTGAAAATCGACAAGGCGTTCATCGACGCGCTTGGTTATGACGCAGCCAGCAGCGGCGTTGCGCCGCATATCATCCGCATGGCGCATGCCTTGCAGCTGCGGGTGATCGCCGAGGGCATCGAGTTCGAATCCCAGGCCCTGCTGCTCAAAAGCGAGGGCGTGGTATACGGCCAGGGCTGGCTGTTCGCGCGACCACTAACGCCGAGGCAATTCATGGAGCTGGTGACCGACGGCCGTCGAAGCGCTGCGCGGCGGCACAACGACGTGGCCTGAAAACCTGTCACAGCGGCAGAGCCATGTAAAATTGCGTGCCCTGACCCGGTCGCGAATAAACCCCCATGCGCCCGCCATGCAGCTGCACGATTTCCTTGCACAAAGCCAGACCTAGCCCCGCGCCGCCTTTCTTGCGGCCAACCTGCACAAACGGCTCGAAAATACGCCCTTGCTGGCCGTAGGCGATGCCTTCGCCATTGTCCTCGACGCTGATGATCACCCGCTCGCCATGGCGCCGTCCCTGGAGGCGAATCAGACCGTTTTCCGGGGTATGACGCAGCGCGTTGTCCAACAGGTTGTCCAGCACCCGTTCCAGTTGCGACTCGTCGGCATGCAGGCGCGGCAACGGTTCCTGAATGTCCAGCATCAGAACGATGCCGCGTTCTTCAGCCTTTTCGGTGAAGCGTGACTTGGCCTGTTCCAGGAGGTCCTCGATAGAGCATGGCGCAAGCTTGAGCTTCTGAAGACCGTTCTGGTAACGCGAGAAATTCAGCAGGTCATTGATCAGCTGCATCAGCCGCTGCATCTCTTCGGTCACCGTGTTGAGCAGGTCAGCCTCGCGAGAATCCGGAGTGAAGTGCAGGCGCTCTTGCAGCAGACCGAACGCCATATGCATGCCGGTCACCGGCGTGCGCAGCTCGTGTGAGGCGCGCAGCACGAATTCACTGCGCACACGTTCGAAGGCGCGCTGTTCGGTCACGTCATGCAGCACCATCACGGCACCCAGAATGTGGCCTTTGGTGTGGCTGACAGGTGTCAGGCTGTACGTCAGCAGTCGCGACTCGCCTTCAATCTCAATGACCAGATCTTCCGGAGCCCGCTCCAGCGTGCCGCCGCGCAGGATCAGGAACAGCTGGTCATCCAGCTCAGGGCGGCCCAGCGCTTCGCCAAGTCCCTGCCCCAGCCGACTCTCTTCCCAGCCGAGCTGGCGCTGGGCAACGGGGTTCAAGTGTTCCAGGCGGCCCTGGCGGTCGATCATCAGCAGGCCGTCATCGATACTGTCGAGCACCGCTTGCAGGCGCTGTTGGCCCGCCAGCAGTTCGTCGATATTGGTCGCCTGATGCTGGCGCAACGCTTCAGCCATGATGCCGAAGCGCCGGGTCAGCAGGTTCATTTCGGCCGCCGAGGAGATTGGCAGGGTCACTTCATAGTTACCCTGGCCGATGCGGTCTGCAGCGTGAGCCAAGGCTTCAATCGGTGCGCCGAAGCGGCGGGCGATGCCGTGCGCGGTCACGAAGCCGATACACAGGACCGCCAGCCCGACCATCCCCAGGAGCCCGGCGATCCACAACGCACGCTGACGTGAGCTGATCTCCGCATCGCTGATGTTCTGCAAGGCGTGGCGGTGGGTTTCCTGAAGGCCTTCACGTAGCGCTTCGAAAGCATCTCTCAATTCCGGGACGGCGTTTATGCCGCGGCTGTCAGCCCCGACCCGGCGGTACACTTCCAGGAATCGCTCGTATTCATGCTTGGTCTTCTCGAAGCCGACCCGCACGTTGCTTTGCGTGTCCTGCCCGAATCCTTGATCCAGCAGCTGCCCGAATTCTTCCTGGATCTTCATCAAGGCCGCTTCGTCACGCGGATAGCCGGTCATCAGCACCAGTTGGTCGCCGACGTTTTGCCGCAGCTTGAGCCCCAGGTCCAGCGTGGCGAAGTTATGCTGGATCAGGGATTCCTGAGTTCTGGCCATTTGCATCACGCTGACCAGACCCAGTAAAAGTCCCAGCAACGCCACAGTGATGAGCGCTGAAATGCTCAGGAACAGGCGAGTCCGTAACTTCATTGCCAGCTTCATATAAGGCAATTCACAGGTTGTACTGTTTACGTTTGCGATAAAGCGTCGACGCATCGATACCCAACGTCTTGGCCGCCTGATCGAGCGTGTCGCTGGTGGCGAGCACCGCGCCGATGTGGGCTTTCTCCAGCTCATCCAGACTCAGTGCGGCGCCAACGCGGGGGGCGTTGTTGACGGGCTGCTCGGCCATCCCGAGATGGCTGATCTCCACGCGCTCGGACGGGCAGATGATGCTGGCCCGCTCGATGACATTTCGCAGCTCGCGGATATTTCCCGGCCAGCGATAGTTGAGCAGCGCCGTGCGTGCTTCTTCGCTGAAACCACGCGCAGGACGGGCGTAATCCTTGACGAAGCGCGCGAGAAAGCGATCCGCGAGGGTCAGAATGTCTTCGCTGCGCTCACGCAGGGCCGGCAGGTGCAGGGTAATGACGTTGAGGCGATACAGCAGGTCTTCACGGAAACGTCCGCTGCGGACCATGTCTTCCAGATTCAGGTTGGTCGCAGCCAGGATCCGCACGTCGGCCCGGCGTGTTACTGGGTCGCCGACGCGTTCGTATTCCTTGTCCTGAATGAAGCGCAGCAGTTTGGGCTGCAGGGTCAGCGGGAAGTCGCCGATCTCGTCAAGAAACAGCGTGCCGCCGTCGGCCTGATTGACTCGGCCAAGGGTGCTTTCGCTGGCGCCTGTAAATGCGCCACGGCTGTGGCCGAACAGCTCGCTTTCCATCAGTTCGGCAGTGAGCGAGGGACAGTTGATCGTGACGCAGGCTTTCTTCGCGCGCTTGCTCCAGCCGTGAATGGCCCGGGCCAGCTCGCCCTTGCCGGTGCCGGATTCGCCGAGGATCAGGATGTTGGCGTCGGTTACGGCCACCTGACGCGCCGTTTCCAGAATCGCCATCATCGATGGGCTATGAGAATCCAGTCCATCCTTGGGTTTGCGGATCTCCCCTTCCAGCGCTTCGAGCCTGGCGGAGAGTTGTCGCACTTCAAGCTGCTTGGCGGTCGCCAGACGCAGTTGGTCCGGGCTGCATGGCTTGACGAGGTAATCGGCTGCGCCGGCCTGAATCGCATCGACGGCGGTGTCGACCGCCGAATGGGCGGTTACGATTACGACGCGCATCCATGGCGCCTGGATGCGCATTTGCGCCAGCACATCCAGACCGTTGTCCTCACCCAGGCGCAGATCGAGAAAACACAGATCGAACACCTGACGCTGCATCAGCGAATCGGCCTGAGCTGCGCTGTTGGCAGTCGCGACGCTGTACCCCTCGTCTTCCAGGCAATACCGGAACGTGCGAAGGATGGCGGACTCATCGTCCACGAGCAGAATACGGCCCTGATTATCAGTGGCTGCTTCCATTTTTCCTACGCTCCTTCATGAATAGTCTTGGTTAGTCTCGGAATCATCGGGCAAGTTGCATGGTCCATTCTGATTGATTCTGCGACGTGCATGGTAGCTATCTGGAGATGCCATGGCGAACGGGCCGGTTTATTCGCCCGGCGTCGCTCCTGTCGCCCTCGCGGACGACCTATTGGAAGGAGACTAGATTATGCATGCGCTGAAAAAGCTGGCAGTGATCACCGCAGCCGCCGCCGTTCTGAGCGGCCCGTCCCTGGCACAGGCGGCACAGAGCGACGTATCGACGCAAATCGCCGAGGCGCGGCAGGAAGGCTCGATCTGGACCGCATTCGCGCTGAACAAGCATCTGAGCCCGTTCAAGCTGGACGTTGATGTCGAGCAAGGTACGGCGACTCTCAAAGGCAAGGTCGAAAGTCAGGTCGAGCGGGAGCTGGCAGAGCGCATTGCGCTGGACATCAAGGGCATCGACAAGGTCGACAACCAGCTGGAGATCGATCCCAGTGTCACGGCTGAGGCCGGAACGCGGACTGGTATGGCACAGCGCTTCGACGATGCGACCCTGACTGCGACAGTGAAGTCCAAGCTGCTGTGGAGCAGCGCGACCGAAGCGTTGAAGATCGATGTCGACAGCAAGGACGGCGTGGTCACGCTCAAGGGTCGAGCGCAGAGTCCCGAAGCCAAAGAGCTGGCGGGCAGTCTGGCAGCTAACACCGACGGCGTGATTACGGTTAACAATCTGATCAGCATCAGCGCCGCCGACTCCATCGCGGCCAAGGAGCAGCCCCAGAATCTCAACCCTGCCGAACAGCTCAGCGATGCGTGGATTACCAGCAAGGTGAAATCCAGCCTTATCTATAGCCGAACGCTCGATGGTCTGAATATCAAGGTCGACACCAAAAGTGGCGTCGTCAGCCTGGACGGCATCGTCGCCAATTATGCTGAGAAGGAACTGGCGGTCGAGATCGCTCGCAATATACGCGGGGTAAAAGGCGTGAACGCCGATGCTCTCAAAGTGATGGCCCGTAGCGCGGGCTGAATTCCCGCCTCGCGCCGAGTTGACTCTCCGTGCAGAACGCACGATTGCAAAGGTGTAATCGTGCAGCTTGCTTGTAGGCTGAGTCCTAAAGCGGTCGTAAATCATTGATTTCATTGGGCATAACAGGATGTAAAAAACTGGCACGCAGTCTGCAATATCCCATTCAACGAAGGTCGTCACCCGGCCGGCACGATTGAATGGTACCCAGTGGAGGGAGTTTGCGATGAACAGCCAGCGTATTGCACAGTTGCGTATTTCTCCTCTCCACGTCCAGCAAGGCCTGTTTCTTCTCTTGGCCCTGCTGGTCACTCTGATCGCCATTCAGCAGTTCCAGCATTGGACTCAAGCCAGCGACGCCGCCCTCGTCAAGCAGCAGATCATTCGCAGTGACGTGTCCTACCGTGCTGTCAGCGCACCGATGGTACACAACGATTCCCAGAGCATTCGTCCCGTTGATGGTCTGGTTTCTGTGAGTGAGGCAGCGCCGCAGCAGAAGTGGGTGTTCTGATCCAACCGAGCAAACCTTAAACAATCTAAACGGAAGTAAAGGAGTATCACTATGTTGAGTTGGGCTATCACGTTTCTGATTATTGCCATTGTCGCTGCCGTATTGGGCTTCGGTGGTATCGCAGGCACGGCTACTGGTATCGCCAAGATCCTGTTCGTAGTGTTCCTGGTGATGTTCGTGGTGTCGTTCTTCTTCGGTCGTCGCGGTCGAGGCTGATGATGCGCACTTCTCTCCATTCACTGGCAGCCGCTCTGTTGATGGGCGGCAGTGCCATGGCATCGGCTGCCAATGATGGACAGGCTCGGGCCAACGAGCTGTTGAGCACGGCGCCCGAGTATCGCCAGACCTGGGCCGAGGTTGTGCAGAAGGAAGAGCGTCTGCCGGAATGGGTGATCAACCTGTCCGGTACTTCCGAGCAAATGACCGCGGTTACCGAAGACGGCGATGAATATCTGGTAGGCCCGCTTTGCGAGACTGCCGAGACATGTAAGAGCAAGCGTCTGATCGTTTCGTTCAGCCTTGACAAGGAAGACGCGTACGCGATGCTGGTCGAAGTACCTGCGGGGCTTCCGTCCGACAAGTCACCTACACGTCATGCCACATACCGTTTTCTGGGCGAGCCTGATGAAGGCATGCAGCAACTGTTGAAAGAACAGCTGCGCAAGGACCCGAACTGGTACTGATCGAATGGGAAAGCACGGACCCTTGCACGGACGCTGCTTTCCCTCGTTACGCGGTCCGAAGAGGATGCGCGTATGACCATGGGGCCGGGACGCGTTGATCGATAGGATCGGCGGGACCTAGGGGCACAGGGAGTGCTCCCGTAGTTGGGCCGGGTCAGGCAAGGCGCCATATTCACTGAGGGTCTCCAGCTCGATGCAGTCGAGGGTGAGACCCACAATGGATGTGGCGCTTTATATTTTTCAAAATGTGCCGTTTAAACAACCGTACATCCACTAAAGGTTGTAGGAAATTTCCTCGTCCGCTCTTCCAGGCACACCCCTCCGCATTACCCCTCTTGCAAAGCTCCAGGCGACGTTCCAGCCATGTTGGAGCCGATCTGCCCTGGCCCGTGATGGCCGAAATGCAATGCATTCTGTCGTTTTAGTATGCCGATTCTGCATGGGGTAGTCGTTTCTGGCATTAGACGTCGCTTCGGACCGTGGGAATAGTTGCGCCTTTTTTCGCGCGCAATAGAGCCTGGATGCTCGCCTGCGTAGACCTTTTGTGGGCATTTTCGAAGAAATACGACTTTTGGTGCTGCAGTGGATTTGCCGTATCGGCGTGTCGTTTTTGAATATGTCCAGCCAATTGCACAAGGGTAACCGCATGAAGAAGGCAAAACTGAGTCTGGCCTGGCAGATTCTCATCGGGTTGGTGTTGGGGATTGCTCTGGGCGCCCTGCTCAACCATTTCGGCGAAGAAAAAGCCTGGTGGATCAGCAATGTTCTGCAGCCGGCTGGCGACATTTTCATTCGCCTGATCAAGATGATCGTGGTCCCTATCGTGGTGGCCTCGCTGGTCGTCGGTATCGCTGGCGTTGGTGACGCGAAGAAGCTGGGCCGTATCGGCCTCAAGACCATCATCTACTTTGAAGTGGTGACCACCATTGCCATTCTGGTGGGCCTGATCCTGGCAAACGTCTTTCATCCAGGTACCGGCATCGACATGAGCACCCTGGGTACGGTCGACATCTCGAAATATCAGCAGACCACGGCCGAGGTTCAGCACGATCACGCCTTTGTTGCGACCATCCTCAACCTGATCCCGGCCAACATCTTCGCCGCCATGGCGCGGGCGGACATGCTGCCGATCATCTTTTTCTCGGTGATGTTCGGTCTGGGTCTGTCCAGCCTGCAGGATGATGTCCGTGAGCCGCTGGTCAAGCTGTTTCAGGGCGTGTCGGAAACCATGTTCAAGGTCACTCACATGATCATGAACTACGCGCCTATCGGTGTGTTTGCACTGATCGCCGTGACGGTCGCCAACTTCGGCTTCGCTTCCCTGCTGCCGCTGGCCAAGCTGGTGATCCTGGTTTACGTCGCCATCGCGTTTTTCGCGTTCGTCGTTCTGGGGCTCATTGCGAGGGCTTTCGGCTTCTCGGTGCTGAAGCTGATGCGCATCTTCAAGGACGAGCTGATTCTGGCCTACTCCACCGCCAGCTCCGAGACCGCGTTGCCGCGCGTGATCAGCAAGATGGAAGCGTACGGCGCGCCCAAGGCGATCTGCAGCTTCGTGGTTCCGACGGGTTACTCGTTCAATCTGGACGGCTCAACGCTCTACCAGAGCATCGCGGCTCTGTTCATTGCCCAGCTTTATGGCATTGATCTGTCGATCGGCCAGCAGCTGATGCTGGTCCTGACCCTCATGGTTACGTCCAAAGGCATCGCTGGCGTACCGGGCGTATCGTTCGTGGTGTTGCTGGCGACTCTGGGCAGTGTGGGCATCCCGCTGGAAGGCCTGGCGTTCATTGCGGGCGTCGACCGGATCATGGACATGGCCCGCACCGCGCTGAACGTTATCGGCAATGCCCTGGCCGTGCTGGTTATTGCGCGCTGGGAAGGTATGTACGACGACGCCAAGGGCGAGCGCTATTGGAACTCCCTGCCGCACTGGCGCGGCAAAGATCCGGTACCGGCTCGCGCGCCGGCTGCCGAGTAATCGAGCTGCCTGTCTGATGACAAACCCCGGACCTCCGGGGTTTGTCGTTTTTGCGCCATGCCTTTCTTTGCTGCCGGTTCCCGGCAGATCGCTGGCAAGCGGAGCGCCGCCCGGCCAGCTCCCACGCCCTGCGGGCAGAATCAAAAACAAGTCGGAGCTTCTGCATTTCCTCCTGAGCGCCCGCGCCGCTATCATCGCCGCATCTTGTGAGGGACGTATCCAATGCTTAATGGCCTTTGGCTCGGTTTTTTTGTCGTCGCGGCGATTTCCGCGCTGGCGCAGTGGCTGGTTGGCGGTAACGCGGGCATCTTTGCGGCGATGGTCGAAAGCATCTTTGCGATGGCCAAGCTGTCAGTCGAGGTGATGGTCCTGCTGTTCGGCACCCTGACGCTGTGGCTCGGCTTCCTGCGCATTGCGGAAAAGGCCGGAATCGTCGACTGGCTGGCAAAAGTGCTCGGCCCGCTGTTTCTGCGTCTGATGCCCGAGGTCCCGCCGGGCCATCCGGCGTTGGGGTTGATCACCCTGAACTTCGCCGCCAACGCGCTGGGTCTGGATAATGCGGCCACACCTATCGGCCTCAAAGCAATGCGCTCGCTGCAGGAGCTCAATCCCAGCCCGAACACCGCCAGCAACGCGCAGATCCTGTTTCTGGTGCTCAATGCTTCGTCGCTGACGCTCTTGCCAGTAACGATCTTCATGTACCGCGCCCAGCAAGGCGCGCCAGACCCGACACTGGTGTTTCTCCCGATTCTGCTGGCCACCAGTGTGTCGACGCTGGTCGGGTTGCTGTCGGTGGCATTCATGCAACGGCTGCGTCTCTGGGACCCGGTAGTGCTGGCGTATCTGGTGCCCGGCGCGTTGCTGTTGGGCGGGTTCATGGCGTTTCTGGCCACGCTGTCGGCCGCCGCGCTGGCCGGCCTGTCGTCGATCCTCGGCAACCTCACGCTGTTTGGCCTGATCATGATGTTCCTGATCATTGGCGCGCTGCGGCAGGTGAAGGTCTATGAAGCATTCGTGGAAGGAGCAAAGGAAGGTTTCGACGTCGCCAAGAGCCTTTTGCCGTATCTGGTAGCGATGCTGTGCGCGGTTGGCGTGCTGCGCGCGTCCGGGGCGCTGGACTTCGGTCTGGAAGGCATTCGCCACCTGGTGCAATGGCTCGGTCTCGACACCCGCTTCGTCGATGCGCTGCCGACGGCGATGGTCAAACCGTTTTCCGGCAGCGCGGCCCGTGCACTGCTGATCGAAACCATGCAGACCCAAGGCGTTGACAGTTTCGCGGCATTGGCCGCAGCCACCATTCAGGGCAGTACCGAAACCACGTTCTATGTGCTGGCGGTGTACTTCGGCGCGGTCGGCATCCAGCGCGCCCGCCACGCCGTGGGCTGTGCGCTGCTGGCTGAGCTGGCAGGCGTAGTGGCAGCGATTTTTGTCTGCTACTGGTTCTTCGGCGCTACCGCGAGCTGACGGCTCAGCCGTTATCCGACCGCTGCGGCGCCTCGGGTGCTGGCTCGGCGGGCGCTTGATCCTTGGCCGGTTCCGGGGTGTCTTGCGGCTGCTGGCGATCACCGCCCGGTTTGAGCTTGATCAGTCGGCCGGTGGGTCTGGTCACGGCCGGCTCATTGGAATCGGTCACGATGAAACGCAGCACGCCGATCATCTGGCCGTCTTCGGTCAATACCCTCACCTGCCAACGGCCGACGACGTCCTGCGCAAAATTCTGCTTGTGAGTCCAGGCGCGGTAGCCTTCCTTGCGGCCTCCATGGATGTCCAGAGCGATACGGTCCACTTCCTTCCCGTCGTGGCGCCACACATGGTAGATGCGCTCCTCCAGCCCGCGCGGCGCATTGATGGCGGTGTACGCGTAGAGCCCGCCACTGCGCAGCTGGCTGGCGCTGATCTGGCTGATGCTCTCGCCGGGCTTGCGGTTCTTGTTATCGAAGTCGGTGCTCACCGCCACTTCGGTCAACCACAGCGTTGCCGGCGGCACCCACGAGCGCAACGTCCAGCCGGCCGCGCCGACCGCCAGTATCACCGCAGGCACCGCCAGCGCGCGTCGCCAGTTGTTGATCGGGAAGCTGGACGCCAGGCTGGGAAACGACAGGAGCATGGCAACACCCAGCGCCAGCTTGTAGCTCTGCGCGGTGGTCAAGTGCAGGATGATCGGTAACGCGGTCAACAAGGCCGCGAACAGCGTCAGTGTATGCAACGTCATGAACAGCCAGCGCCGGGGCGCCAGCCACTTGTAGTACAGCGGATCGATGATGGAAATCAGCCCCGCTGCGCCAAGCAGTGCCGTGAACATGGCCTGGCCACTGTTCCAGGTGGTGGTGATGAAAAAGAACGGCAGGACGAAAAACAGGCTTTCCTGGTGGATCATCTGCGTTCCGTAACGCAGCAGGCCTTGGGGAATCTCTTTGCCGAAGCGCTTGTTGAACAGGCTGACGATGGAGTTTTCCACCATCAACCACACCCAACTGATCAGCATGACGACCGCAATCCAGGTGGCCAGGCCTTCCTGGCGGTCCACCAGGATGAAACTGGCGATACCTGAAATGAAACCACCCGCCGCAATGATGCCTGGATAGCGCTTCATCAGTTCGAGCACGCGCGAGAGGTAGCTTTTCCATTCAAGCATCGAGACGGTTCACTTTGGTCAGCGGGATCAAAAATCGGGCAGCATAACAATGCGCTCCCGGTTCCTATAGCTTCATCTGCGGCGCATGCGACCTCGCCAGGTCAATGCCGCCAGCAGCACGATGAGCCCGGCGACCGCAGCCATTACCCAGACCAGACCGTCATAGCCCAACAGCGGCTTTTCGATCCGCAAATAGCCCGGCTGCTCCAGCAGCTGACGCATTGCCCGGTTGGCTGTTTCCAGGCTGACTGCCTTGATGCGTTTGGCCGGATCGGCAAAGCGGCCGTTTTCGTAATCGTTCAACGCGCTCCAGTAGTAGTCGGCCAGCGCGCTGTTGCCCTGCACCGCCCAGGCTTGCCTGGCGATGGCGGCTTCCTTGAGACGATTGAACGTGGCCGGCTGCATTCCTTCCCTTCGCAGCCGCTCGACCAGCGCATGGATGGCGTGTTCAGCCTCTTCTACGTCCTGGCGTTCAAGATCGACGTTGAGGCTCATGAATCCGGTGTCGCCAAACACATCCCGGTCAGCCGACGGGCCGTAGGACAGGCCGTGCTTGAGCCGTATATCGGTATAAAGCGCCCAGTCCAGATAGGCTTTGACCAGATCCCAGGTCTCGTCGTGTTGGTCATCCAGCTGCGGCTCGGTAAAAAACCAGTGCAGCTTCGCACCTTCGCCGAGCCCGCCACGTTCCAGTTCGAGCCGGGCTTTTGCCGAACCGTTGCTATATGCCAGAGGCGGATGGGCAATCGGATCAGCCGGATTGAGCTGTCCGTAGACGCGCTCCAGATAACCGGGCAGGACTTTGTCCAGATCACCGACCACGATCAGTGTCATGTTGTTGGGGGCGTACCAACTGGCGAACACTTCCTCGACCTGTTCCAACGTGATCATGTCGACCTGTGGACGCTCCGGGCATTTGAGCCCCAGCTCGACAGCCAGCTGGCTGCCAGCCCCGCGCGCGGTCTCGCGCCGATCCAGCAAGCGCCTCAGGTGCGATGAATGCCCGCCGTCCTCGCGTTCGACGATGCGTTTGACGGTGTCCAGGCGAGATTGGTCCAGCTCGGTGCGCGCCAGCACTTCCATCAACAGGTCCAGGACCTTGCGCTGGTTGCGCGCGGGAGCCTCGATCACGAACGTCGTATCGGTGTTGCTGGTGAAAGCGTTCCACTCGCCACCCAGCGCCTGCATACGCTCTTCCAGTGCACCTTCCCCGCCGCCGTCAATGCCGCTGAACATCAGATGCTCAAGCAGATGCGGCAGCTCTTTGTCTGCGCAGGGAAAATCGTCAAAGCCGATACCGACTACCAGCCGGATCGAAACATGACCTTTGTCATAACCGGGCTTGAGTAGAATCTGCAGACCGTTGGGCAGCAGATAACCTTCGACCTGAAGCCGATCAAGGGCCAACGAAGGAAGAGACGTCAGAAACAGACAAGCGAACAGCAGGCAACGCATAAAGCAGCTTTCCTTGCGGGCCGGTATGTTCAACAGACTTCGCTCTGCCGTGTATGTTCACAAGGATTGCTGCGGCGCACCTTCACTGGACAGCGCGCCGGTCTCGGTGGTTTCAAGCACGGCATAGGCGCTGCTGCAGAACAGCGAGTTCAAGCGCTTCATATCAGCGATCAGCTCCAGATGCAGCGAGCTGGTTTCGATGCTCTGCACCACCTTGTGTTGCAGGCGGTTGACGTGGGCATGCGCCAGACGCCGTTCCTGCGCCCTGAAGCGGCGTTTTTCGCGCAACAGCTGCCGAGCGCTTTCCGGATCGCCACTGAGAAAGACCGACAGGCCCAGACGCAGATTCGATTGCAGCTGAATCTGCAGGCCGGCCAGCTCTTCCAGACCGATATCGGAAAAGGACCTGCGTTGCGAGGTCTTCTGCTGCTGGATCTTGCGCAGCATGCGCTCGATCAGGCCGGCGGCGAGTTCCAGGTTGATGGTCAGCTCGATGATTTCGGCCCAGCGTCGGTTGTCCTGTTCGCCCAGTTCCTCACGTGGCATTTGCGCCAGGTAGAGCTTGATACCGCTGTAGAGGGCTTCGACGTCGTCGTTCAGGCGGCGCACTTCCTGGGTGACCGCGGTCTGCGTACCGCGCAGCACGGCCAGCATCGAGCCAAGCATGTTTTCAACAAGATCACCCATGCGCAACGTTTCCCGCACCGCGTTGGCGAGTGCGAGGCTTGGCGTCGACAACGCTGCCAGATCCAGATGCCTGGGCCTGGCGGGGCCGCCTGTTTCGCTCTGTTGCGGTAGCAGCGCCGAACACAACCGCGCCATCGGGCCGACGGTGGGGAGCATTATCAGGCAGCGCGCCGTGTTGTAGATCAAGTGAAAGCCGATCACCAGCTCTTGGGGCTGGAAACCAAGGGTGTCTATCCACGCGACCAGCGGGCCCAGCACGGGGATGATCAGCAGCAGCCCGAGCAGTTTGTAGAGCAGACTGCCCAGCGCCACTTGGCGGCCCGCCACGTTCTGCATGCTGGTGCTGAGGAACGCGAGCAGACCGCTGCCAATATTCGCGCCGATGACCAGACCGATGGCGACCGGCAGTCCGATGACGTCGGCTCCCGCCAGGGTCGCGGTAAGCAAAACCGCAGCGAGGCTGGAGTAGGAAACGACGGCAAACAGCGCGCCGATCAGCGCATCGAGCAGCAGGTCGCCGGTCAGCGAGGCGAACAGGACTTTGACACCGGTGGCCTGGGTAATGGGCGCTGCGGCGGCAACTATCAGCTGCAGCGCGAGGACGATCAGGCCCAGGCCGATGGCAACACGACCCAGCTGGCCGGCACGGGTTTGCTTGCGCGACAGGAAAAACACCACGCCCAGAAAAATCAGCAGCGGCGACAGCCAGGACAGGTCGAACGTCAGCACCCGGGACATCAGCGCCGTGCCCACGTCTGCCCCCAGCATGATCGCCAGTGCCGGAGTGAGCGTCATCAGACGCTGGCCGACGAACGAGGTCACCAGCATTGCCGTGGCGTTGCTGCTCTGTACCATCGCGGTCACGAGGATGCCGGCGATGAAGGCCAGCGGTCGCCTGGTCATGTTCTGGCTGAGCAGACGTCGCAGCTGCGAGCCATAAACCCGCAGAATGCCGGTTCGTACGATGTGCGTGCCCCAGATCAACAGCGCGACAGCGGAAAGAAGATCGAGCAGGGTCAGCATACTGAGAGCCCCCTGAGGTTCACCGAGAGGTGAATGGTTGACGATGAAGCGTGTAGCGAGCGGATCGAAAAAGTGCTGCTCAACTAAGCTGTAGTCGGCCCCGGGCCTTGGCGCCAGCATCGCACAGGTATAAGGCGCATTGAAATAAAACTGTCATAAAGAGTCGCGCGCTGCACCTCCGTCAGCGCCCAATGCCGTGCCGATCATCAGAAAGCGGCCCTCGACGCTGAGAGAGTCTGCCCCGAGGTGAGCCTGCGCAGCGACAGCGGCCCTTCCGTCGCTCAGTCTTCCGGTACTTGTCGGCTGGCTCTGGCCATGCGCATTTTGATGTTGATGGTCTCCACGACCAACGAAAACACCATAGCGAAGTACACATAGCCTTTGGGCACGTGTACGCCAAAGGATTCGGCGATGAGCACGGTGCCGACCAGTGTCAGGAAAGAGAGCGCCAGCATTTTCAGTGATGGGTGTCGGTCGATGAAGTCGCTGATCGCGCCTGAGCTCCACATCATGATCAGAACCGCCACGACGATGGCGGCAATCATGACTGGTATGTCGGAAACCATGCCCACCGCCGTGATGACCGAGTCCAGAGAGAACACGATGTCGATGATCGCGATCTGGATGATGGTGTAGAAGAACTGGCCTCGCGCAGCCTGAGGCTCCTGCTCCGGTTCGTCCTCGCCTTCAAGCCCATGATAAATCTCTTGCGAGCTTTTCCAGAGCAGAAACAGGCCGCCGAAAAACAGGATCAGATCTCGCCCCGAGAAACCTTCGCCCATGACCGTAAACAGATCGGTGGTCAGGCGCATTACCCAGGTGATCGACAGCAACAGCAGAATGCGGGTGACCATGGCCAGCGCCAGCCCGGCAATCCGGGTTCTGGGCTGCAACGCCTTGGGCATGTGACTGACCAGGATCGAGATCATGATGATGTTGTCGATACCCAGCACGATTTCCAGCAGCGTCAGGGTAAAGAATGCAACCCAGATCTCGGGATTGGTCAGCCATTCCATCGCAAGCTCCTCTAACGTGAGGGCTCGTCGGTTGGCGACGAGCCCGCGAATCAGAGCTTATAGACTGCTGAACAGAGGGAAAATGCCCATCATCAGCGCGGCGACCATGATGCACAGGCAGACCAGCACGGCCCACTTGAGCGTGAAACGCTGGTGATCGCCGAATTCGATGCCTGCCAGTGCGACCAGCAGATAGGTTGAAGGCACCAACGGGCTGAGCAGGTGAACCGGCTGACCGACGATCGAAGCGCGAGCCATGTCCACCGGGCTGATGCCGTAGTGAGCGGCAGCTTCGGCCAGTACCGGCAGTACGCCGTAGTAGAACGCATCGTTGGACATAAAGAAGGTGAACGGCATGCTGACCAGCGCGGTGATGACCGCCAGGTACGGGCCCAGAGCGTCCGGAATCACCGCGAGCAGGCTTTGCGACATTGCGTCGACCATCTTGGTACCGGTGAGAATACCGGTGAAGATGCCTGCCGCGAAAATCAGACCGACCACCGCCAGGACGCTGCCGGCGTGCGCTGAAATGCGGTCTTTCTGATCCTGAAGGTTCGGGTAGTTGATGATCATCGCAATGCTGAACGCGATCATGAACAGCACCGGCAGCGGCAGCAGGCCCATGATCAGCGCGACCATCAGCGCCAGGGTCAGGCCGGCATTGAACCACAGCATTTTCGGGCGGCGTGCGTCCGGGAACTGCGAAACGCTGATCTCGCTGTGGTCGACTTCATCGCCAGGCAGGTGCAGTTCGCCCAGTCGGGCGCGCTCCCTTTTGCCGTAGAAATAGGCAATGGCCAGAATCGCGACGACACCAGCCAGCATGGCAGGGATCATTGGCACGAAGATGTCGGACGCGTCCACATGCAGGGCGCTGGCCGCGCGAGCGGTCGGGCCGCCCCATGGGGTCATGTTCATGACGCCGCCAGCCAGGATGATCAGACCTGCCATGATGCGCGGGCTCATGCCGACGCGGCTGTACAGCGGCAGCATGGCGGCCACGCAGATCATGTAAGTGGTCGCGCCGTCACCGTCGAGCGAGACCACCAGAGCCAGCACCGCGGTGCCGACTGAAATGCGTACCGGGTCGCCTTTTACCATCTTCAGAATCTTGCGCACGGCCGGGTCGAACAGGCCGGAGTCGATCATCAGCGCAAAATACAGAATGGCGAACATCAGCATGACGCCGGTCGGCGCAAGCTTGCTGATGCCAGCGAGCATCATGGGACCGATTTCGGTGGCGAAGCCGCCGAACAGGGCAAACACAATAGGAACAATGATCAGGGCGATCAGCGCACTCAGGCGCTTGGTCATGATCAGGTACATGAACGCAATGACCATGGCAAAGCCAAGGAAAGTCAGCATGGGAATACTCCAGACGTAAGGCGGCTAAGGAAGAGGTGAACGAGTCAGCTCAACGGGAGCGGTACGTGGAGTAAGTGCGTACGGAGGATAAAACGGGGGGCATCAGCTAGCATCGGAGTCACCATTATTCTTGTTAATCGGGCCCTGGGATCACGTTAAAGGCGTCCTGGGCTGACCGGTCTTATGCCGGAAGTGACTCGATGCTAATCGGGCAAGCTTTCGCGCACCTTTCAAAAGGCGAATGGCAGGATTTAATTGTCAGAAGCGATATCGACCAGCAGCGGGAGAATGGAAATGGAGCAGATCCACACCGGCGGTTGCCACTGCGGCAGTTTGCGTTACCAGTTCGAGGCGCCGTTAGAAGACATTGCACACTGTCACTGCTCGATCTGTCGCCGGACCTCGGGCGGCACGGTGATGAGCTGGGTGACGGTGCCGCTCGACTCCTTTCGATGGCTGGCGGGCAGCCCTGCGGCTTACGATTCCGGGCCGACGTGCGTGCGCTATTTCTGCGGCAACTGCGGCGCGCACCTGGCGCTGTTCACCCGCAATAGCCCGCAAGAGATCGACGTGACCATCGCCACTCTCGAACACCCCGAACAGGCCGCAGCTTCGCGCCACATCTGGATAGAAAACCGCTTGCCCTGGTTGCATCTGGATGAGCATCTGCCGGGACGCGAGGGCGAGAATGGCTGATAGCTCCGCCGCTCGTATGCCCTGAAAGCCGAGCCCTAACGCCGCAGGAGCGCGTTTACCCGCGACGAACGATGACGCGGTCAGATGGCAGACCGCGTAGACCCCTCGCGGGCAAGCGCGCTCCTACGCTTGGGTCATGCCCGACCCGACGGCATCAATTGCCGAACTGAGACGCCAGTTCGCGCAGCATGACTTCGGCTTCAAGCACCTTGCGCACGGATTCATTGGCTTTTTCGCGGTTCAGGCTGAGGCGCTCGAACAACTCGTCCGGGATTTCTTCCTCCGGGCCGGAGCCAATGCCGTTGGCGCGCAGCAGGCGGACGGCGAGATAGACCAGATTCGCATATTCGCAGTGCTCACCAGCGTAATGCGGGTCGTGCTGGAAGCGTAGCGCTGTGGCGAGCTCGTCGGGCATATCCCAGTACCGCATCAGCCATGCGCCGATCTGCTCACGGCTGATGCCCAGCAGGTGGTGCTCCACATAGCTGTGATGCAGATGAGGATTGACCTCAAGCTGACGGCAGATCAACGAGAAATGCGGCGGGAAGACGTGGGCCAGCAGCAGGTAACCGAAGTTGTGCAGCAGACCGGCCAGGTAGGTCAGCCCGCCTTCCGGACGCTTGGCACGCGGGATGGCACGTGTCAGGCCTTCGATGACTGCCGCGGTGTAGATCGATTGCTGCCAGTAAGGCGTGGTCTGTTGCGGGTGGTCTTTGGGCAGACTGAGCGTCTTGCCCAGCGCCAGGCCCAGTGCCAGGTTGATGACCAGATCGAAGCCAAGCACGCGAACGATTGCGTCTTCAACCGAGCGAATCTTGCCGGTCGAGGCGTAGTAAGGCGAAGCGGCCCAGCTGACCACCTGCGCAGCAAGGGCCGGGTCGGTCTCTACGACGCCTGTGATGTCGTCGATGGTTGCGTCGGGGTCTACACGCAGCTTGATGATCTTCTGCGCGGTGCCGGCCAGCGGCGGAATCTCCAGCGTCGCCTCCAGACGTTGCTGGATGCGGCGGGCGGTAAAGGCGTGCATCGCCTGGGTGATTTCCGCGCGGTCGTCGTCAGGGCGGTCGAGATTGGGGCGAATCGCAGCGGCGGACTCGCCGAAGTGGGCGGCGCTGGCTTTGCTCAGCATGCCCTTGAAGTCTTCACTGGAGATTTCCAGCAACAGGCCCGGCTCGCCCGAGCCCACCAGCAACATAGGCTCTTGCAGCAGACGGTCATCGTAAAGGCAAGGAGAACTGGTCAGCGCAGGCAAGCCCGGCAGCCGCTGCAGTTTGTGCTTGGCAAGCATGCGCAGCAGGCGATCATGGGGCACGGCGGCCAGCTGTCGGCCGGTCAGCTCGGTGATCCGGGCCAGATCCAGCAATTGGCTTTGCGGGAAGAGGATCAACAGTGCGCCTACGGCATCCTCGACCAGCACCGCCTGGACTTTTCGCGCAACGGGGAGCCGAGGGCTGTCCACGACCTCTCTGTAGCTGATGGACAATTTCTCAAGCAATTGCCGAATGACGGACGGCGCGTGGTGCGAATCACTGACGTGGGCAACTTCTGTCATGGTCTTGTCCAATTTCCTACAGTCGTGGAAGTATAACCAGCTTAGCCATTTTCGTTCTTATACGCTGCTCAAAGCGTTGCTTGCGTCACACCTGCCCGTACTGCTGGCCATGTCGAAGCCAGCGCTCCAGAAGCGGGCTGACGTGCTGGGGCCAGCGTTCCAGGAGCGCCTGCGCCGCATCACGCACCGCCGGCAGCAGGTCGGCATCGCGCATCAGGTCGGCCACCTTGAACTGCAATAGCCCGGTTTGTCGAGTGCCGAGCATTTCGCCCGGCCCGCGCAATTCCAGATCCTTTTCGGCGATAACGAAGCCATCGCTGGTTTCACGCATGATACCCAGACGCTGGCGGCCGATCTGCGAGAGCGGCGGATGGTAAAGAAGTACGCAGTGGCTGACGGCGCTGCCGCGGCCCACGCGCCCGCGCAACTGATGCAGTTGGGCAAGCCCGAGACGCTCGGGGTTTTCGATGATCATGAGGCTTGCGTTGGGCACGTCGACGCCAACCTCGATCACCGTGGTGGCCACCAGCAGTTGCAAGGCGCCCTGTTTGAATTCGGCCATGATGGCGGCTTTTTCCGCTGGCTTCATACGCCCGTGGATCAGCCCTACCCGCAGTTCGCCGAGCGCGCTGCTGAGCTCTTCGAAAGACGTTTCCGCAGCCTTGCACGTCAGCTCTTCGGATTCTTCGATCAGCGTACATACCCAATAGGCCTGGCGGCCTTCCGCACAGGCCGCACGCACGCGCTCGACAACTTCGATCCGCCGACTGTCGGCGACCAGCACGGTATTGACCGGCGTACGGCCGGGCGGCAGCTCGTCGAGAATGGAAGTGTCGAGGTCGGCGTACGCGCTCATCGCCAGCGTTCTGGGGATCGGCGTAGCGGTCATGATCAACTGGTGCGGACACATCATGCCGCCAACGCCCTTTTTGCGCAGTGCCAGGCGCTGCTGCACGCCGAAGCGGTGCTGTTCGTCGATGATGACCAGTGCCAGGTTGCGAAACTGCACTTCGTCCTGAAACAGCGCATGGGTACCGACAACCATGGGTGTTCCGCTGGCGATCTGCTCCAGTGACGTTACGCGCGCCTTGCCCTTGAGCTTGCCTGCCAGCCACGCCACCTCGATACCCAGCGGTTCGAGCCAGCGCTGAAAGTTGATGTAGTGTTGCTCGGCCAGGATCTCGGTCGGTGCCATTAACGCAACCTGATAGCCGGCCTCCAGCGCCTGCAAGGCAGCCAGCGCGGCGACTACGGTCTTGCCTGCGCCCACGTCGCCCTGAATCAGACGTAGCATGGGTTCTGGCTGGCTGAGGTCATAGGCGACTTCGTTACCCACTCGCTTCTGCGCACCGGTGGGTGGAAAACCGAGGTTGGCCAGGAACTGCTTGGGTAGCTTTTTCGCCAAGGGCAGCGCGGGTGCGTGCTGGGCGCGCAGGCTTTCGCGCAAACGCTGTTGGGAAAGCTGGTGCGTCAGCAGCTCCTCGAATGCGAGACGGTGCTGCGCCCAGTGGTGCCCCAGAGCCAGCTCTTCAACGTCGGCGTCGGCTGGCGGGTGATGCAGATAACGGATCGCGTCGTCGAGCGGCGCCAGCTGGTAGTCGCGCGCCAGCTCTTCCGGCAACCAGTCCGGCAGGCTCTTGGGGCCAAGCATCGCCAGGCTCTGCTGGCAGAGCTGGCGCAAGCGCTGTTGGGTCAGGCCTTCGGTCGTGGGGTAAATCGGAGTGAGCGTCTGCTCGACCGGCGCCGGTTCGTCGCCGGTCAGTGCGCGGTACTCCGGATGGTAAATCTCAAGGCCGGAAGCGCCTGGCCGAGCCTCACCGAAACAGCGCAAGTGAGTGCCGCGCTTCATGCTCTCTTTCTGCGCATTGCTGAAGTGATAGAAGCGCAGGCTGACCACGCCTGTGCCGTCACCCAGCCGGACCAGCAGGCTGCGACGTTTGCCCATCACCACATCGGAGCCGCTGACCACGCCTTCAATGACCGCATCCTGACCGGGACGCAGTGCGCCGATGGGCACTACGCGAGTTCGGTCCTGATAACGCAGCGGCAGGTGAAACAACACGTCCTGCAGATTTTCCAGACCGACCTTGGCCAGTTTTTCAGCCATGGCTTCGCCGACGCCCTTGAGCGCTGTGACCGAGACTTTGGAAAGCTCGCTCATTGTTTCCTGCCTAGCTCGCTTCTGTTTTTGGACGAGCCACTGAACACAGGCGCACGGAGTCAGCGAGAATCTCGATTGCCTTGGGCCTTGGGAAGCTGGCACGCCATGCGATAGCGACCGTACGGAACGGCACCGGCGCGGTCAGCGGGCGTACTTCGATCACGCCAGGAGCGTAATGGTGGCTGTCGACCGCCGACAACGGCAGGATCGATACACCCAGCCCGGAAGCGACCATGTGGCGGATGGTTTCCAGCGAGCTGGATTCCACCGTCGTGTGCTTGGCGCCTTCGCTGCCTTTGGTTAGCGCAGGACAGGCTTCGAGCACCTGATCGCGGAAACAGTGGCCTTCGCCAAGCAGCAACAGGCTCTTGTCGTTCAGAGCCGAAGCGTCGATGGTCTTTTTATGGGTCCATGGGTGGCCGGCGGGCATCAGCACCGAGAACGGCTCGTCGTACAGCGGCAGCGTCAGCACATCGGCTTCGTTGAACGGCAGCGCGATAATCACCGCGTCCAGTTCGCCGTTGCGCAGCTTGTCGCGCAGCACATGGGTGAAGTTTTCCTCGATGTACAACGGCATCTGCGGGGCGACCCGGTGCAGTTGAGGGATCAGATGAGGAAACAGGTAAGGACCGACCGTGTAGATGGCGCCGACCTTGAGGGGCGCGGTCAGTTGATTCTTGCCGGCCTGAGCCAGTTCGCGAATGCCTTGCGCCTGCTCAAGCACCTTCTGGGCCTGGGCAACGATGCCTTCGCCGACAGGCGTCAGACGGACCGCGCTTTTGCTGCGCTCGAAGATCAGAACGCCGAGTTCATCCTCAAGCTTTTTGACGCCCACGGACAAGGTGGGCTGGCTAACGTGGCAGCGCTCAGCGGCGTGGCCGAAATGCTGCTCTTGGGCGAGCGTGACGATGTAGCGCAATTCTGTAAGAGTCATAACGTGCGTCCATGAAGTTGCGGACCCAGCATAGCGGGTGCAATCGATAGACGCACGTTATCAGAAGCACTCTTGAGTAACAAAAGTGTGATTCAGCGTTTATCCAGCGAATAAACGAACGGTGCGAGGATTTCGATGGTGCCATTGTTGAGCGTTTCGGCCGGTGGCTTGGGCAACGGTTGAGCACGACGGATCATTTCCGTAGTGGCTCGGTCCAGAGCCGGACTGCCTGAACTGCTCGCGATCGAGTAGGACAAGACGTTGCCCTGCGCATCGACGACGAACCGCAATCGGGCCACACCCTGCATGCCGCGACGGCGCGCATCTTCCGGATACTTCTTGTACTTGCTCAGGTGCCTGAGCAAATCACTCTGCCAGTTCGGCAGTGCGTTGCTGGGCGGCGACGGCGGAGCGGGTGGCGTCGGTGCTGCAGACTTCTCCGGCTTGGCGGTCGTTGGCGGAGTGTCGACCGGTTTCTCGGCGGCAGGCTCCTCCTTCGGCGGCTCAGGCTTTTTCACAGGCTTGGGCGGCTGTGGTTTCGGCTTGGGCTTCTCGACCTTTTTCGGCACCACGATTTCAGG
This sequence comes from Pseudomonas sp. R1-18, assembly GCF_051132095.1. Lineage (NCBI taxonomy): Bacteria > Pseudomonadati > Pseudomonadota > Gammaproteobacteria > Pseudomonadales > Pseudomonadaceae > Pseudomonas > Pseudomonas sp. R1-18. The sequence continues at coordinate 4,790,308 of NZ_CP071658.1, read as the reverse complement.
CTTGGGCGCCTGCGCGACTTCAGGCACCGGGACAACTTCTTCGGGCTCTGGAGGCTGCGGAGGCTGAACAACCTGAGGTGGTGGTGGCGGTGCGGGCTCGGGTAACGGCGCCAGTTCGACCATCATGGCCGCGGGCGGCAGCTCGATAGCCTGTGAGGCCGGCCAGCGAAGTGCGACCACGATCGCAATGGCGTGCACGGCCAGCACCAACAACAGACTACCGCTATAGCGCGTCAGTTTTTGGCGCGTAGTGATCATTTTTTACCAACCGTCTCAAGACCCACCAGACCAACCTTCAGGTAGCCCGCGCTGCGAAGCGAGTTCATGACTTCCATCAGGTCACCGTAATCCACGCCCTTGTCGGCCTGGAAGAAGATCGTGGTGTCCTTCTTGCCCTTGGTCTTGCCGTCCAGCACCTGGCCGATCTGCTCGGGCGCAACCTTCTCTTCCCCCAGATACAGGCTCTTGTCGGTTTTCACGCTGAGAAAGATCGGCTTCTCGGGCCGTGGCTGCGGCGTTGCGGTTGAAGCCGGCAGGTCGACCTTGATATCGACGGTCGCCAGAGGAGCCGCAACCATGAAGATGATCAACAGTACCAACATGACGTCGATGAACGGCGTGACATTGATTTCGTGGTTCTCGGCGAGATCGTCGCCGCCTTCGTTAAGATGCAGGCCCACGTCTTAGCCCACCTTGACCATGTGCGGTTGCTGTTGGTTACGTTCGGTCGGCTCTGGCAGGTGGTCCAGGTCACGGCTGACCAGCAGCAGCACCTGCGCCGACGCATCGGAAACCTGAGCCTTGTAACCGGCGATGGAGCGGGCGAAGACGTTGTAGATCACGACTGCGGGAATCGCTGCAACCAGACCCAGCGCGGTTGCCAGCAAGGCTTCGGCAATGCCGGGAGCGACGACGGCGAGGTTGGTGGTCTGAGTCTTGGCGATGCCGATGAAGCTGTTCATGATGCCCCATACCGTACCGAACAGACCCACGAATGGTGCCGTCGAGCCGATGGTTGCCAGCACGCCGGTGCCACTGCTCATGTTTCGGCCGCAGGCAGCAACCAGGCGCTCAAGACGGAAGCTCACCCGCTCTTTGATACCTTCGCGCTCTCGGCTATTGGCGGACAGGCGCATTTCTTCCAGCGCATCATGGACCAGCAGGTGGGCAAGAGTCCCTTCCGTACTGGCGCTCTGGCTGGCATCGCTCAGCGAGCGGGCCTTTTTGAGGTTGGCGATTTCGGTGCGCAGGCGGCGTTTTGCGCCCAGCAACTCGAAGCCTTTGGCGATCCAGATGGTCCAGGTGATGATCGACGCGATTGCCAGACCGATCATGACGGCTTTGACCACTACGTCGGCGTTCTGGTACATGCCCCAGGGCGACAGATCGTGGGACATGCCCAGGCTGTTGTCTTCCGCTACGGGTTCAATCGCTTCGCCAGGTACAGCTGCGGGCGCCGGCGCCGGCGCTGTCGGGTCGGCGGCAACCGGCGTGGCGGGAGCGCTGACCGCGGGCGGGGTTGCCGGTGCGGCATTGGGAGCTGTCTGATCCGCCAGTGCCACGGGGGTAAGCATCAGGCTCAATACGAGGGCAGCCACACCGCGCCATGCGCGTGGCAGGCTGGATAGCTTGGTTGGCGAAGCGAGTGATTGAATGCGTGTCATGCTGGCCGGACCTGAAAGTGAAAGAATGAGCGTTACGTCGGATTACGCGAAGCGTTCAACGCGTTAGGGACTACAGATAGGCCGGCATTATTGCAAATCGTTCTTGTTAACAAAAGTAATAATGTATCTTTTTTTAAAAGAAATCGCCTGAGTAGGGTGGTTTCGTACATTTTTCGACGGTTTTGCGACCGCCAATTGGAGAGCTGAATGACTTCCCCATCCATTCTGATCGCGGGTTGTGGTGATGTTGGCTCGCGGCTCGCGCAGCGTCTGATGGCTGATGAATGGACCGTTCATGGGCTGCGACGCAATACATCCGGGCTGCCGAAGGGAATTCGGCAGGTTGCAGGCGATCTGTTCGCGCCTGACTTGCCTGAGCAGTGGCCCCGGACAGCGCTCGACTATGTGGTGTATTGCGCGACCCCGCCGCAGCGGGATGAGGCAGGTTATCGGCTGGCCTATGTTGAAGGGCTGCGCCATGTCTTGAGTTGGCTGGCGCAATGCGGCCAGACACCCCGGCGGATTCTCTTCGTGTCCAGCAGCGGCGTGTACGGCCAGAAGAACGGCGAATGGGTCGATGAGACGTCTGCAACTCAACCCGCAACCTTCACCGGCCAGATCATGCTCGAAGCCGAGCAGGTGGCGTTGAGCAGCGACATTCCCGCTACCGCGGTACGTCTGACAGGCATTTATGGTCCTGGTCGCAGCGATTTATCCAACCGGGTGCGCCAAGGCCAGAGCGTGCGCATCGACCCGCCGGTTTACGCCAACCGTATCCATGCCGATGACGCTGCGGGGCTGCTGGCGCATTTGCTCAAGGCCGACGCCCAAGGCGTAACGCTGGATGATTGCTATCTGGGGGTCGACGACGAACCGGCTGCGTTGGCCGATGTGGTGACGTGGCTTCGCGAATATCTGGGCGTAACCGAATGGTCCGACGAGCCGAGCGTACAGCGCGTCGGCAGCAAGCGGTGCAGCAACGCCCGCGCAAGGGCGTTGGGGTGGGAACCGATGTATCCGGATTATCGAGCGGGGTATGCCAGGTTGCTAAGCACCCCCGAACCCCTTTAGAAGCGGGCCGGGCGGTGCTCCCGCAACTGGCTGGCTATTGCTGCTCCAGCAACCAGCGACGCGGGCCTGGACGCAGTTCCGGCATTTCGCCCGGGCCTGCGTTGTTGACGGCCTGGAAAATTTCCAGCTGCTTGTCTTTGCGGGCAAAGATCCAGGGCGCACCTTGCTCGGCCTTTTCCAGCCACATGCTGTCGTATTCGCTGCTCATGGAGGCGCAATCGCCCGCCAGGCAAAGCGCATACCGATCATTTTCGGGCAGCCCCTGAACGCTCCCATCCGGCATGAACTGCACGGTATTGCCCTGGCCGTCGCCGCTGACGATGGTCCATTTGCCGCCCATATAGGCGCCGTACAACGCTTTTTCGAAGCTGGTGCCTGCGGGGGCACCTTCAGGAACGGAAAATTCGGGCTTTTCGAAATGCTGCTCAGGGCCCGACTCACTCGCCGCCTGTACCAGATGGTCGCCTTCAAGGGACAGGTCCTCGAAGAAGTTGGCATAGAAATCAATGTGCAGTTTTCGGTTACCGGCACTGGCGATCTTTCCTTCGACAAACTCAAACCCGTTGGAATAGACGACCTGATTGGTCTTAGTGTCAATCTGCCACTCAAGATTCGGGCCCTTGGCAAGCAAGGCCTGCCGCAGGTTGCCGCCTTCGACTGCGGCGTCGATAGCGGCCTGGTTGATCCAGGTTCCGTCGGGGTTCAGATCGGCGTGGCTGGCACAGCCACCGAGAAGTGCGGCCAACAGCGAAATGGCGAGCGCGGAGCGCATAACAGAGTCCTTCCTTTTGCAAGGTGGCGGAGCATGAGCGCTCCGCCGAGGGGATTTATTCGATAACCAGAATGGCGTCCATCTCGACCTGCGCGCCACGCGGCAGAGCAGCGACGCCGATAGCGGCACGAGCCGGGTATGGCTGCTCGAAGTACTTGCCCATGATCTCGTTGACCTTGGCGAAGTGACCCAGGTCGGTCAGGAAGATGTTCAGTTTGACGATGTCCTTGAACGAACCGCCCGCAGCCTCGGCGACGGACTTCAGGTTTTCGAAGACCTGAACGATCTGGGCTTCGATGCCGTCGACCAGCTCCATGGTTTTCGGATCCAGCGGAATCTGCCCGGACATGTAAACAGTATTACCAGCCTTGATAGCCTGGGAATAAGGGCCGATGGCCGCAGGTGCCTGCTCGCTGGTGATGACGGTCTTGGTCATGAAGAACTCCTGTCCTGATAGTGGGGTTTCCTACGCGCGCATGCGGGTAATGCGGGTCACACCGGTCAGCGCACGCAGTTTCTTGATCACTCTGGCCAGATGCACGCGGTCATGCACGCTGACAACCAGCTGGACTACGCTGATGCGGCCATCGCGCTCGTCCATGCCGATCTTTTCAATGTTGCCGTCAGCCGCGTTGACGCTACTGGCCAGCAAGGCGATCAGGCCACGCTGGTGTTCCAGTTCGACGCGAAGCTCGACGTTGAATTCGCCGGTGACATCCTTGGCCCAGGACAGCTGGATGCATTTTTCCGGGTTGTGGCGGATTTCGCTGATGTTGCGACAGTTGTCCAGGTGAACAACCATGCCCTTGCCCGCGGACAAGTGCCCGACGATCGGATCGCCCGGAATCGGCGTGCAGCACTTGGCGTAGCTGAGCACCAGGCCTTCGGTACCGCGAATGGCCAGCGGACCTTCCGGGCTCGGCAGCTGATCGCCTTCGCCCAGCAGGCGGCGGGCGACCACGTAGGCCATGCGGTTACCCAGCCCGATATCTTCGAGCAGGTCTTCAAGCACTTCCACGCGGTACTCGGCCAGCGCCTGTTGTATGCGCTCAGGCGCAATCTTGTCCAAGTTGGACTCAAAGCCATTCAGCACCTTGTTGAGCAGGCGTTCGCCCAGGCTGATGGATTCGGAGCGACGCTGCAGTTTCAGCGCATGACGGATATGCGTGCGCGCCTTGCCGGTGACTACAAAATTGAGCCAGGCCGGATTCGGACGTGCGCCCGGCGCGCTGACGATCTCGACCGTCGAACCGCTCTGCAAGGGTTCGGACAAAGGCGCAAGTCGGCGATTGATGCGGCACGCGATGCAGCTGTTGCCCACATCGGTGTGAACCGCATAGGCGAAATCCACTGCCGTGGAGCCTTTGGGCAGCTCCATGATCCGCCCTTTAGGCGTGAACACGTAGACCTCATCCGGGAACAGGTCGATCTTGACGCTTTCAATGAACTCCAGCGAGTTGCCGGCGCGCTGCTGCATTTCCAGCACGCCTTTGACCCACTGGCGGGCGCGGGCATGAGTGCCCTTGGGTTGTTCATCGGCGCTGGATTTGTACAGCCAGTGCGCGGCGATCCCGTTGTTGGCCATCTCTTCCATTTCGCGAGTGCGGATCTGGATCTCGATGGGCACGCCGTGCATGCCGAACAGCGTGGTATGTAACGACTGATAGCCGTTGGCCTTAGGGATCGCGATGTAATCCTTGAAGCGGCCGGGCAGCGGCTTGTACAGATTGTGTACAGCGCCCAGCACGCGATAGCAGGTGTCTACCTTGTCGACGACGATACGGAACGCGTAGACGTCCATGATCTCGTTGAAGGCTCGACGCTTGCCGCGCATCTTCTTGTAGATGCCGTAGAGGTGCTTTTGCCGCCCGCTGACGTCGCCTTCGATCTCGTCGACCGCCAGGCAGTGGCTCAGGGACTCTTCGATCTTGTTGACCAGTTCCTTGCGATTGCCCCGGGCACGCTTGACCGCCTGATTGATGCGCGCGGAGCGCATCGGATACATGGCCTTGAAGCCAAGGTCCTCGAACTCGATACGCACGTTATGCATACCCAGCCGATTGGCGATGGGAGCGTAGATCTCAAGGGTTTCCTTGGCGATGCGACGGCGCTTTTCGCCAGACAGAACTTCCAGCGTGCGCATGTTGTGCAGGCGGTCGGCAAGCTTGACCAGGATCACGCGAATGTCGCGCGCCATGGCCATGGCCATTTTCTGGAAGTTTTCAGCCTGGGCTTCGGCCTTGGTCTCGAAGTTCATCTGGGTCAGTTTGCTGACCCCGTCGACCAGTTCGGCCACGGTTTCACCGAACTGCGCACAAAGCGCCTCTTTGGCGATACCGGTGTCTTCGATCACGTCATGCAGCATCGCGGCCATCAGGCTCTGATGATCCATGTGCATGTCGGCTAGGATGTTCGCAACCGCCAACGGGTGCGTAACGTAGGCTTCGCCGCTGCGACGGCGTTGGCCGTCGTGGGCTTGTTCGGCGTAGAAATACGCTCGGCGGACCAGGTTGACCTGTTCCTTGCCGAGGTAGGCCGACAGACGATCGGCGAGGGCGTCTATGCTCGGCAAGGCGCTACCCCCTGCCAATGGCTTGTACCCTGCGCCGTACTACGTCGACCCGGCATAGGCTTAGACGGCCTCGTTGGACTCGTCCTCGAACGCTGCGAACAATGGTTCATCTTCAACGATTTCGGCTTCTGCGATGACTGCGTAATCCATCAGGCCGGCTGCGATTTCACGCAGGGCTACAACGGTAGGCTTGTCGTTTTCCCAGGCCAGCTTGGGCTCTTTGCCGCCGGTGGCGAGTTGGCGCGAACGCTTGGTAGCGAGCATGACCAGCTCGAAGCGGTTATCGACGTGTTCTAGGCAGTCTTCAACGGTCACGCGGGCCATGGGTATTCCTCGTAGCAAATGCGTATGCGCGGTGCCCGGATGGGCGAGCGGACTCGGTAGTTTACTAGCGGACAGCTGCAAGCATCAAGTGTCAAGCCGTCGCGGGCTCATTTATGTCTTGCAGTCTGCCGCCGGAAAACGCTGCGATCAAGCCAGCAATTGCTGGAGAAGTTCGCTGTGCTGTTGCTGCTGATGTGTCTGGGTCAGGCGATTGGCGCGAAAAATGGCTTTCAGGTCTTCCAGCGCGCTGGCGAAATCGTCGTTGACCACGACATAGTCGTATTCAACGTAATGACTCATTTCGCTGACCGCTTCGCGCATCCGCCCCTCAATGATTTCATCACTGTCCTGACCCCGATTGGTCAGGCGCTGACGCAGCGCCTGCTGAGTCGGTGGCAGGATGAATACGGAACGGGCGTCGGGCATCTGTTTGCGAACCTGTTGCGCGCCCTGCCAGTCGATTTCCAGAATCAGGTCATGGCCTTCGTCCAGCGTCTGCTGCAAATAGCTCTGCGAGGTGCCATAGAGGTTGCCGAATACTTCCGCCTGCTCCAGGAAATCACCGTGCTCGACCATGCGCACGAACTCGGCCCGGTCCACGAAGTGATAGTTGATGCCATCCGCTTCTCCCGGACGCATGGCCCGTGTGGTGTGCGAAACCGAGAGGCGAATTTGCGGCTGGGCATCGATCAGCGCCTTGACCAGGCTTGTCTTGCCGGCGCCAGACGGGGCGGAAATGATGTACAGGGTGCCAGTGCTGTGGGTCATGTGAGGTTTAGCCTTACTCAATATTCTGCACTTGTTCACGCATCTGCTCGATCAACACCTTGAGGTTGACGGCCGCTTGCGTGCTGCGTGGGTCGAAGGCCTTGGAGCCCAGTGTGTTCGCTTCGCGGTTGAGTTCCTGCATCAGGAAGTCCAGCCGCCGGCCTGCCTGTCCGCCGGCCTTGAGCACACGACGTACTTCGGTAACGTGCGTGTTCAAACGGTCGAGTTCTTCGGCGACGTCGCTTTTCTGCGCGAGCAGGACCATTTCCTGTTCCAGGCGCTGCGGGTCGAGCTCGGCCTTCATGTCGGCGAAGCGATCCAGAACTTTCTGGCGCTGCGTAGCCAGCATCTGCGGCACGAGGGTGCGCAAGGTAGCGACTTCCTGAGTGATGGACGTCAACCGTTCGTCGAGAAGTGCAGCCAGGTCGGCGCCTTCGCGTCCGCGGCCCTTCTTCAGCTCGGTCAGCGCTTCATCGAACAGGGCCAGTGCTTCGCTGTTCAATGCTTGCGGGTCGCTGGCGTCAGCCACTAGGACGCCGGGCCAGGCGAGCACTTCAAGCGGGTTCAGTGCGGAGGGCTGCTTGATCAGGCTGGCGACTGTTTCGGCTGCCGCAACCAGCTGGCTGGCGCGTTCGCGGTCGACTTGCAAAGGTTTTCCGGCGGTCTCTTCGACGAAGCGGAGCGTGCACTCGACCTTGCCACGAGACAGACCCTGGCGCAGCGCTTCACGGACAGCGCCTTCCAGATCGCGGAACGATTCGGGCAGGCGCAGGTGCGGCTCAAGGTAACGATGGTTGACCGAGCGCAGTTCCCAGCTCAGCGTTCCCTGGGCGCTGGCCCGTTCAACGCGGGCAAAGGCAGTCATGCTGTGCACCATGGGGTATACCTCTTGGTTCGATCCAGGAGCGCGATGGGCTAGGCGGTCGTGGATGTCGTTAAAGCCGGCAGGCTGCAAAGGCGCAGGATTGTAGCGCAGTGCGGCGTTGGCTCCCAATCCGGCGGATCGATTTGCGCTCGCGAGCCAATGACGCGGCTGCAAAACCCCGCGGCAGAGCCTTCCAGAAGGTACGTTTGGGGCGGCGCGACTTTTAGAGATGCCCTGCCAGGGTTGTGACCTCTATAATGGTTGGCAGTTTTCCGTCCCAGTACAGGTATTCCCAGATGAAACGTCCAAGTGGTCGCGCCGCCGATCAGCTCCGCTCGATCCGCATCACCCGCAACTACACCAAACACGCCGAGGGTTCTGTGCTGGTTGAGTTCGGAGACACCAAGGTTATCTGCACCGTCAGCGTTGAAAACGGCGTGCCACGCTTCCTCAAAGGCCAGGGGCAGGGTTGGTTGACCGCCGAATACGGCATGCTGCCGCGCGCTACCGGTGAGCGTAACCAGCGTGAGGCCAGCCGTGGCAAGCAAGGCGGTCGCACTCTGGAGATTCAGCGTCTGATCGGCCGCTCGCTGCGTGCCGCGCTCGACATGTCCAAGCTGGGCGATGTCACGCTGTACGTCGACTGCGATGTGATTCAGGCCGACGGCGGCACTCGCACAGCGTCCATCACAGGGGCGATGGTTGCTCTGGCAGACGCATTGAAAGTCATCAAGAAACGTGGCGGCCTGAAAGGTGGCGATCCGCTCAAGCAGATGATCGCGGCGGTTTCGGTCGGTATGTATCAGGGCGAGCCGGTGCTTGATCTGGACTACCTGGAAGACTCCGCAGCCGAGACCGACCTGAATGTGGTCATGACCAGCGAAGGCGGCTTCATTGAAGTCCAGGGCACAGCCGAAGGTGCGCCGTTCCAGCCTGAAGAGCTGAACGCGATGCTGGCGCTGGCCCAAGCGGGCATGACCGAGTTGTTTGCATTGCAGCGTGCCGCATTGGCCGACTGATAATCCCAGGGAGAAGTACCATGAGTGACAGCCAGCAACCGTTGAACAAACCGGCTCAAAATGCCCGTCAGTGGGCGATGTTCTGTCACTTGTCTGCGTTTTTCGGAGTGATCTTCCCGTTCGGAAACCTGCTGGGTCCGCTGATCCTCTGGCAACTGAAGCGGGAAAATGACCCGTTCATCGACGCGCAGGGCAAGGAAGCACTGAATTTCCAGATCACCGTCTCGATCGCGGCCATGGTCAGCATATTGCTGATGGTGGTCGTCATCGGCTTCCCGCTGTTGCTGCTGGTAGGCGTGGGCGCGTTGGTGCTGACGATCATTGCCGGCATCAAAGCAAACGAAGGGCTGGATTACCGGTATCCGTTCACCTGGCGCTTGTTGAAATAGACGAACCGTCACCCGGTCTGCTGTGGCTTCCCGGCCTTCACGCGGATTCCGTGGGAGCGGACTTGTCCGCGAAGGCGCACTTGCGGCCGATACATCCGCTGTAGATGAACCGGCCTCTTCGCGGACGAGTCCGCTCCTACAAGTTCGGCGCGGATTCTGCGGGAGCGGATTTGTCCGCGAAGGTACACGGGCCGATCAGATAGTCAGCGTCCAGTCGTAGTCCACGATCAGCGGCGCGTGCTGCGAAAAGCGCGGCTGGCGCGGCAAGCGGGCGGTGCGCACGAAGCGGCGCAGGCCAGGCGTCAGGATCTGGTAGTCAAAGCGCCAGCCCAGATTCAGCATCTCGGCCTGCTCACTGTCCGGCCACCAGCTGTACTGATCACCTTCGCGGCTGACTTCACGCAGCGCGTCCACGTAGCCCATGGTGCCGACCAGCTCGTCCATCCAGGCACGCTCCGGCGCCAGAAAGCCAGGCGACTGCTGGCTGTCGCGCCAGTTCTTGATGTCGAGTTTCTGCTGCGCCACATAAAGCGAACCGCAATAGATGTACTCGCGGCGCTTGCGGCGCTGCTTGTCCATGTACTTGCCGAAGTCGTCCATGAGCTTGAATTTCTGATTCAAGTCCTCATCCCCGTTCATTCCCGAAGGGAACAGCAGGGTGGCGATGCTGACTTTGTCGAAATCTGCTTGCAGGTAACGCCCGTAGCGGTCGGCTGTCTCGAAGCCGAGGCCGCTGATTACCGCCTTCGGTTGCAACCGCGAATAAAGCGCCACGCCGCCCTGGGCGGGAACTTCGGCTTCGCAGGCATAGAGGAAGTAGCCATCCAGTTGGAAGGCTGGATCATCCAGTTCAAAGGTGGAGGCGCGGGTGTCCTGTAGGCAGATGACGTCGGCATTCTGAGCTTGCAGCCAGCTGAGCAACCCACGCTCGACCGCAGCTTGAATGCCATTCACGTTCACACTGATGATCCGCATAAATGGCCCCAAAAATCACGTGCGTGTATGATACCCGAGCTCCACCCATTTAGCTAAAGCCGTGGTATTCGGGACTTTTTCATGCAGGCGTATCAACGCGATTTCATTCGTTTTGCCATCGATCGCGGTGTATTGCGCTTCGGTGAGTTCACCCTCAAGTCGGGGCGCACCAGCCCGTATTTCTTCAATGCCGGCCTGTTCAACAGCGGTTCGGCCCTGGCGCAGCTGGGTCGCTTTTATGCGGCGGCCGTGGTCGAAAGCGGCATTTCCTTTGACGTTCTGTTCGGGCCGGCCTACAAAGGCATACCCTTGGCCGCCGCGACGGCCGTGGCTCTGGCCGAGCATCACGGGCAGGATCTGCCATGGTGCTTCAACCGCAAGGAAGCCAAGGCGCATGGCGAAGGCGGCAGCCTGGTCGGCGCACCGCTTACCGGAAACGTGCTGATCATCGACGACGTGATCACTGCCGGCACGGCGATTCGCGAGGTCATGCAGATCATCAAGGGGCAGGACGCGACAGCCGCTGGTGTCTTGATCGCACTCAACCGCCAGGAACGTGGCAACGGCGAGCTCTCGGCCATTCAGGAAGTCGAGCGCGACTTCGCGATCCCTGTGGTGAGCATCGTTTCCTTGAATCAGGTTCTGGAATTCCTTGCAGACGATCCACAGCTCAAGCAGCACCTGCCTGCCGTTGAAGCCTATAGGGCTCAATACGGGATCCAGTGACGCTCACGGTCGTCGGTACATGAACCGGGGCAGGAAGATTCGGAGGCGCGGATGCGTGTGTTGAGTGTTGCTGGCCTTTGTCTGTTTGTGACTGTATCGACTTCCACGGTGGCTCAGGCTGCCGACGCTTCAGGTGTGCGGCTTTATCGCTACATCGATAACCGTGGCGTGACGGTTCTCGATCGTCAGGGTGTGCCGCCCGAGTATGTTGGCAAAGGCTACGAAGTGCTCAACTCGCAGGGGCGGGTGGTGCGGATCGTCCCGCCCGCGCTCACAGCCGAGCAGGCCCGGCAGGCCGAGGCCGAAAAGGCCCAGGCCGACGCTGATGCGCAGTTACTGCATTTGTATAGCAGCCTGGAAGATGTGGACCGCGCCAAGGCCCGCAAGCTGGCTGAGCTGGATGCGTTGATAGGTGTGGCCCAGGGAAATCTGCGAGGGTTTGCCGTGCAGCAACGCAACCTGCAGAGCCAGGCCGCCGATCTGGAGCGCGCCGGTCGCCCGGTGCTCCAGACCCTGATCGACCAGCTCGACGACCTGCGCGACCAGCAGCAGGGCCTGAACCTGCAGATTGAACGCTACCGGGAACTGCGCCGACAGGTTGAGGCTGATTTTGCTCGGGATCGGGCTCGCGTGGCCTTATTGCTCAAGTGACCCAAGTGCTGCGCAGAAGGTCGGCGAAATCGATATTCCGCAGCCGGGCTCTCTGCTCCTCGGAAATGTGATCGTGAGGTACTTCTGGTTCAGGTGGCGTTTGCCCAGGCCCATGCTTGGGAGGCGTTTGTCCCAAGACTGCCGGAACCACCAGCAACCCCCTGAAATGAAGGCCGTAATTCGCGGTGTATCCTAGCTGCGAGGCTGCAACGGCAGTTGTCTGGCCGGCGGTCGCAACCTTTACCGGAACCGTTTCCAAACTCAGATCCTTTGCTGCCTGCAGCCGGTGGCTACCATTTACGATGCTGTAGCTCCGTGAGGTTCTAATGACGTCCAGAGCAGGCAGCGGTACCCCTTCTTCGATAGCTGTCTTTACGCTTGTCAGTCGGTCGGCTTCCAGCGCCGAGCGAGTCGATGTGATCTGGCCGACAGGCACATTGATGATGGCTGAGTCGCTGGCGTCTGCTACAGGCTTCCAGCTGCGAAGTTGACGGTAATTGTAGTACCCGCCCATATTCACCGTCGCGTTGGTGACCAGATCGAAATAGGTTACTTGTCTACTGGTAATCTCATCTGGCGCGACCAGGGTTTTCGTACCGTTTGGACGGGTATAGATACGAACATCTACTCCCTCTTCCAGCAAGGCCAGCACGCCTTCTCGGCGCTGACGACGCAGGCTCTCGCTACTCCCGAAAACCTTGTTCTTCTCGAGAAAGTCATCGAGATCGGTGGCGTTTCTTATCTGATTTCCGGTCGGTGACTTGGCAGAGGGCAAGGTGAAAGTGCGCCTGAACCTGGGTGCGGTTATACGGTTGCGTAAACGGCTGAGTGCCAGTATCCCGCGACTCCCGCCCTTATACAGAAGACGACCTCCCCAGTAGACCGGCATCAGCATCTGAACCGGATTCAACGCTGTCACGTAACTGACAGTCGATGCCTTTATAAACTTGCCGGTCAAGTCCGCCAAGGCGCTCAGCCGAGCGCCAACGGTGATCTGCCCGCCCAGACGTGTCAGTCCTACGACACCGGCTCCCAGACGCACCGCCGGCAGCAAGAGGACTGAAGCTATGTCGAGGGCACAGGTTGAGACCGTTACGGCGAGGTGTTTATTGGTTTTCAGCGCGTTGTAACACCCCAGGCCTGGGACAAGCACTGACCATGCGGCCAGTGCGGTTGGAAAAGCGTCATCGATCTCCTCAACAAAGGTCTTGCCGCGCTGTTGCGAATAGAGTTGGTCTCGATAAAAATACATGTGCTGGTCAGCGATCTTGCTTGAGGTTTGTCGCAAGTTTCTCAGTAATTCTTCAGCCGGCCCGAAAGCGTGAAGCAGCAGCGGGACAAGGTTGGCGGTCTGCCCTGGCAATGGATCTCGCCCGTCGCGGTAGGCTTGCCAATCGACAGTCATGGAGAGACGGGCATCTTTGTTATCTTTCGTCATATCACTGAACGGGAATCCGTTCAGATCGGTGCGGCGTATCATGCATGCTTGTAGGGGAAATACCTCATAGCTCACCGGTTTGCGGCCCGGATAGCTAGGGTCAACGCACTGGATAACGAAGCCCATGCGGCCTCGGAGCAGCTCCCGCTCGTGCGCGGTTTCGTCTTTGGCAGGAAAAGTCTGTTGGTCCCGCAAGGCAAAGACACCCACGGCACTTCGTTTCATAACTTCCCGCTCGGCGGAAGGTAACTGCTCGAAGAGAGTTTGAATCAGAGACTCATATCCAGCTTTGGCATATTCCCAGTGTTTGTCAAAAGCCTCGTCAAACAAAGCGGGGAGGTCGATCCCGCGCAATTTATCCAGGTCGGGAGCAATGAAATAGCCGCCAAAGGTCTTATTTTCAATAGGGTCTGCACTGAAGTCCTCTGTCCCCTTGATCGTGTGGCCAGATGTGAACAGCTCCAGCATATTGAATCTGGTCCGCCCATCGGACTTCCAGTCAACATGTCCGTGGGCAAGGTATTTCAACTTTTTCCCAAGGGTGGTGGGGGTTAACGGCCATTCCGGCTTGTAGTTGCGTAAAAAGTCTGTATCTGCGTAAGCCTCACGCAGTTTTTGCCTCGCCATTTCGAGCCGGTCGGGCATATTTGAAAAAAGCATGTCTACAGCGCGGGCGGCGCTGTTTCGTCGCGCATCGAGCGTTGCTTGGGCGTGGACAAGGTCCGCTTCGCTGTAGTCACCGTCTTCTCGATGCGCGACCTTGCCTTGCATGACTGCCCAGTGCAACGCAGGCCGTATGCAGGCGGCCGCAATGATACTTAGTTCTTCCTCGTCGGTTGTCTGACTCGCTTCAAGAAGTCGGTTTTCCAACTGTTGACGGTCCATCTCTAGCGAAGAGCCGGGCCGTAGTGCTTCGCTCAAGGCTATCGCATGAGTCAGGTTGCTCCACGCCAAGCTGCCGCAATACAGCGTTGACGGCAGATCGTTGCGGGCAAGTTCAGGATACAGCGGCTCGAGCAGGCTTACGGCCAGGCGCGCCTCGTCCGTGGAGCGAAGTCCGTCGGCCGTGCGGGCTTTCGATTTCAGGTGCCTTACCAACTCGCGGCGCAGTTTCTTGCCCGTCATATTCGGTGAGCACAGGTCCAAGCCGGCCATATGCGAGTAACGGCGCTGTCGGGGCGGCTCAAGCTCGAACAAAAGGGCGCACCAGGTCAGCTGGCTGAACAATGCCGGACCGGGCTGGAGTCTATCCGGGTCCAGTGACAGTGCCGAATATAATGCTTGCCCCAAGGCCACTGCGGTTTCCCCGGCGAGTATCTTGTCGCGTTGGTGTCTCAGTCGTTCCGGGCTCCATTTTCCGGTATCGATATCGCCGTACAGAAAATTGAGCAGAGCTCCGGTTGCCAGGTTTGCGCCTTGGGTATCGACATTGTCGCTGCCTGGCTCATTGGTGTCTGAAGCTCCCTGCGAGACGGGGGTGGCTGTGCTCGGTTTCTGGTTTTGGGTCAGGAAAGTCTGCGTTGCGATATTCACGATATCTACGCGCGGAACCATGCTCAGTTCCTCATACATGGAAACCAGATCAAACGGCAGAGGGGAGGTGGTTACAGTGGTTGTCGATGACATGCTTGTCTCTTCATGAATGATGAAGAGATGCACGTTGCACAGAATGGCCTGGCAGGGCCGTCGGCAGGATGCGCGACGTCACGTAGGATGGCTCAGCGCCTGGGGCGGGAATAAAAAAGGCCCCGCCGGAACCGGCAGGGCCTTGGAACTGCTGCCGCAATCAGTGGCGCTTGCGGTTGGTGATCTGCGTGCCTACGCCGCTGTCGGTGAAGATTTCCAGCAGTACGGCATTCGGTACGCGACCGTCGATGATGTGCGAGCTGTGGACGCCGCCCTGTACCGCCTCCAGAGCGCAACGAATCTTGGGCAGCATGCCGCCGTAGATCGTGCCGTCGGCGATCAGGCCGTCGACCTGTTCGGTGGTCAGTCCGGTCAGGACTTCGCCCTGCTTGTTCATCAGGCCGGCGATGTTAGTCAGCAGGATCAGCTTCTCGGCCTTGAGGGCTTCGGCAACCTTGCCCGCCACCAGATCGGCGTTGATGTTGTAGGACTCGCCATCAGGACCGACGCCAATAGGCGCGATGACTGGAATGAAATCACCCTTGACCAGCATGTTCAGCAGATCGGTGTTGACCCCGACCACTTCGCCAACCTGGCCGATGTCGATGATTTCAGGCGTTGTCATTTCCGGAGTCTGACGCGTTGCGATGAGCTTCTTCGCACGAATCAGCTCGGCATCCTTGCCGGTCAGGCCGATAGCGCTGCCACCATGGCGGTTGATCAGGTTGACGATACTTTTGTTGACCTGACCGCCCAGAACCATTTCCACCACGTCCATGGTCTGCGCGTCAGTCACGCGCATGCCATCGATGAAGTGGCTTTCGATGTTCAGGCGAGCAAGCAGATCACCGATCTGGGGCCCCCCGCCATGGACCACTACCGGGTTGATGCCTACCGCCTTCATCAACACGATGTCGCGAGCGAAGCCGGTTTTCAGCTCTTCGCTCTCCATGGCGTTACCGCCGTACTTGATTACCAGCGTCTTGCCGACGAATCGGCGAATGTAAGGCAGCGCTTCGGAAAGAACCTTGGCTACATTAGAGGCGGCATCACGTTCGAGGGTCATTAAGGGCTCCAGTCAAAAGGAAAAATCAAAACGGCAGGTCGAGGTCCGGCGCAACTTTCTTGAGCTCGGCATGGAACACGTCCTTGATACGCTGCAGCTCGGCTTCGGTTTCAGCTTCGAAGCGTAATACCAGTACCGGCGTGGTATTGGAAGCGCGGACCAGTCCCCAGCCCTTCGGATAGTCCACACGGACGCCGTCGATGGTGGTCAGTTTGGCATCGCCCCACTGCGCGTCCTTCTCAAGGGCCTCGATGATGCTGAACTTGGTGACATCCGTCACCTTGATGTTGATCTCGGGGGTGGAAATGTCGTTCGGGAAGGTCTCGAACAGGTCTTCGGCGGACACCGACTCCTGGCTGAGAATTTCCAGCAGGCGTGCAGCGCTGTAGATGCCGTCGTCGAAACCGAACCAGCGTTCCTTGAAGAAGATATGGCCGCTCATCTCGCCAGCCAGCAGCGCGCCGCTTTTCTTCATTTCTTTCTTGATCAGCGAGTGACCGGTTTTCGACATGACAGGACGGCCGCCGTGCTCGCTGATCAGCGGAGTCAGGCGACGGGTGCATTTGACGTCGAAAAGAATGTCGGCGCCCGGATTGCGCTTGAGCACGTCCAGCGCGAACAGCATCAGCAGGCGGTCGGGGTAGACCACGTTGCCCTTGTTGGTTACCACGCCGACGCGGTCACCGTCACCGTCGAAGGCCAGGCCCAGATCGGCACCGGTTTCATTGACCTTGGCGATCAGGTCCTGAAGGTTTTCCAGTTTGCCCGGATCCGGATGGTGATTCGGGAAGTTGCCGTCTACCTCGGCGAACAGGGAAATGACTTCACAACCCAGGGCTTCGATCAGCTGCGGAGCGATGACGCCCGCTGCGCCGTTGCCGCAGTCGACCACGACCTTGAGCTTGCGGGCCAGGACGATGTCGTCCTTGATCTGCTTGAAGTAGCGATCAAGGATGTCGACCTTGGTGATGCTGCCTTTTTGCCAAGTCAGATTGTTGGTGCGAATGCGTTCGTGCAGCGCCTGAATCTGCTCGTTGGCCAGGGTGTCGCCAGCGATCACGATCTTGAAGCCGTTGTAGTCCTTGGGGTTGTGACTGCCGGTCAGCATCACACCGGTCTTGCCGGCCAGAACGTTGGCGGCGTAGTACAGCGCAGGAGTCGGCACCAGACCGACATCGCTGACGTGACAGCCGCTGTCGTGCAGGCCTTGAATCAACTGTTGCACCAGCTCTGGGCCGGAAAGACGGCCGTCGCGGCCAACGCTGACGTTTGGTTCGTTCTGGGCCAGGCTCTCCGAGCCGATGGCGCGACCGATCCAGTAAGCGGTTTCAGCGCTGAGAGTATCCCCGACCACGCCACGAATGTCGTAGGCACGGAAGATGGTCTCGGGAAGTTTAGGTGCCACTGATGCTTGGCTGTTCATAACGATGGAATGCTCCGATCTCAGGAAGTCCTGGTTTTCGTCGAGAATGTCGATATCGAGGATATCGGTATCTTGAAACAGCGGATCTGTCCAATCAGCGCCCGATACGGCGGGTGAAAGCCGGGCGCTGGTGGTCGCGATGCTGGGTAGTACACCGGGTTCCTCGCTCGTGGTCGGGGCAGGTGATGCCTGACTGCGAAGCGAAACGCGGGCGAGTGCCTGAGCCAGTCCATTGAGGGGGGGGAGGCTCAAACCGAAGGGTTTGACGGCTTTTCCTTCAGAGAGTTCTTGGAGCAGTTGATCCAATTGTCGAGCATCGTCACGAATCTGCCTGCGCAGCGCGCTCTGGTTGAGGTGCAGGCCCAGCACGACGCCAGCGAGCGCGATCAGCGCCGCAAGCAAAGGCAGTAGCAACGGGGGGGATGTGTCGAGCGCTTCGCCCGGCGTGAATTCCAGCTTCCAGCCAGCGTAACCGGTGTCGAAACTCAGAGGTTTGCCGCCACCGGCTTGACCGCGTTGCAGGAAAACCTGCCCCGGCGCGGTGCCGAACTGCTGGCTCAGAACCACCTTTCCTGCATCTTCGGGCAAGGCAGGCAGCGCGTTGAGCAATCGCTGTGGGTCGAAAGCCAGCAGCAGCGTGCCGCTGACGGCCTGAGCCGCATCGGCGCGTACCGGCGCCGCGCTGTAGATGACCCAGCGCTCGCCGATTTTGCGTGCCTCAGGAGCGACTTCCTGGTCTTGTCCCGCTTTGTTGAGCATATCCAGAGTGGCATAGCTCACGGGCAAAGCGCCTTGCGGATCGACGTCCGTAAGCCCTGCGGAGTTGAGGCGGGCGCCGAGCAGGCCGTCCCGGTTTTTGAGCGAGTCCTGGGCGGACTGGATCGCCACCGGATCACGGCTTTGCAGGGCGTTGACCAGCGTTGCGCTGGCAGCCGCGGCGCGAGTATCGGCCTGAAGCTGCCGGAGCGCCAGATTGACCGCGGCAGCCTGGCCGCCGCCCCAGGCCTGAGCCAGTCGGGACTGCTGGCCGGGAGTCGCCAGGGCGAGCCAGATCAGAATTGCTGCCACCGCCAGCCCGGCGATTGCGGGAATCAGCCCGGGAGACAGGGCGGTCACACTCGCCGTCAATGGACCAGCTGCGGTGGCTTGCTTTGACGCGGAGTGCTGACTGCCTTTCACCCGTCCTCTCCCTGGAGTTGGTTATGAAACCGGATTCTCTGCCTGTCGGCGAATCAGTGACTTCCGGAGTGTCCGAAACCGCCTGTGCCGCGCTGACTCTCGTCAAATGTCTCGACCAGCTCGAAACGGGCCTGAACGACCGGCACCAGCACCAGTTGAGCGATGCGTTCGCCGACAGCGATAGTGAAAGCCGTCTGCCCGCGGTTCCAGCAGGACACCATCAGTTCACCCTGGTAGTCCGAATCGATAAGCCCGACAAGATTGCCCAGCACGATGCCATGTTTGTGGCCCAGACCGGAACGCGGCAGGATCATTGCCGCAAGGCCTGGATCGCCGATGTAGATCGAAAGGCCGGTAGGGATCAGTAGCGTCTGACCCGGTTCGAGGACCGTATCCTCCTTGAGCATGGCACGCAGATCCAGGCCGGCCGAGCCAGTGGTGGCGTAGGCCGGCAGCGGGAATTGCTCGCCAATGCGAGGGTCGAGGATCTTGGCTTGTAGAGCGTGCATTCGTAGTTAAACCTGATTCATGCGGTCGGCGATAAAAGCGACCAGCTGGCGGGCAATCTTGGCCTTGCTGGTCTGGGCGAAAAGCGTTGCGTGCAACGCTCGATCGATCACGCTGCAGGCGTTTTCCTCACTGTTGAAGCCGATGTTGGGGTTGGCCACATCGTTGGCGACGATCAGGTCGAGGTTCTTGTCCTTGAGCTTGCGTGCAGCGTAATCGAGCAGATGTTCGGTTTCGGCGGCGAAACCGACGCTGAACGGGCGGTCCGGGCGGGTGGCGATAGTCGCCAGGATGTCCGGGTTGCGGACCATCTGTAGCAACAGACCGTCACCGTTCGTAGGGTCTTTCTTGAGTTTGTGCGGGGCGACCACTTCTGGCCGGTAGTCAGCCACCGCAGCAGAGGCGATGAACACATCACACGGGATTGCGGCCTCACAGGCGGCCAGCATGTCGCGAGCGCTGACCACATCAATCCGGGTTACGCGATCGGGCGTCTGCAGATTGACCGGCCCTGTGATCAGCGTCACGCGGGCACCCGCTTCAACGGCGGCTTCCGCCAGGGCGAAGCCCATCTTGCCGGAGCTGTGGTTAGTGATGTAGCGCACCGGGTCGATGTTTTCCTGGGTCGGGCCGGCGGTGATCAACACATGCTTGCCCGTCAACGTCAGGCGTTTGAAGCAATCGGCGGCGCACTGCGCCAGATCGTTGGGTTCGAGCATGCGGCCGAAACCGACATCGCCACAGGCCTGGCTGCCGGATGCCGGGCCGAATACGCGAAAGCCACGCTCTTCCAGCGCACGGGTATTGGCTTGCACGGATGCGTCGCGCCACATCGCCTGATTCATCGCAGGCGCAATCGCCACCGTGGCGTCGGTCGCCAGCACTATGGCGGTCAGCAGGTCGTTGGCAATGCCTTGGGTCAAGCGTGCGATCAGGTCGGCGGTGGCCGGCGCGATGAGAATCAGGTCAGCCCATTTGGCCAGCTCGATATGACCCATCGCGGCTTCGGCCGCAGGGTCCAGAAGATCCAGATGCACAGGGTGGCCGGAAAGGGCCTGCATGGTCAGCGGGGTGATGAACTCGGCACCACCGCGGGTCATGACGACGCGCACCTCTGCGCCGTGGTCGCGCAACCGGCGAACCAGCTCGGCGCTCTTGTAGGCCGCGATGCCGCCGCCGACGCCCAGAACGATGCGTTTTCGATACAGCCGCTGCATAGGCCTGCCTTTTGTCGAGTGGGTGCGCGGCGGCGAAGACGCCTCCCCAGGCCGGATCGCCGCGCAAAAAAGATGGGCTAAGATAGCACAGCGACCGCACTGGAACAGCGGCGTCCACACACATGGAGGTGCTATGAGTATTCGCAATTGGCCCGCGTCCGAACGCCCGCGTGAGCGTTTGCTGGAGCTGGGTGCCGAGAGTCTTTCCGACGCCGAATTGCTGGCGATCTTTCTGCGCACGGGGGTGGCCGGCAAAAGTGCTGTCGACCTTGCACGTCATCTGCTGAATCAATTCGGTGGCCTCAGACCGTTACTGGATGCTGATCTGGCTCGATTCAGCTCACAGCTGGGTCTGGGGCCCGCGAAATTTGCGCAATTGCAGGCGGTGACGGAGATGGCCCGCCGACACATGGCTGAGTCCCTGCAGCGAGGTTCGGCGCTGGAAAGTCCACGACAAGTCCGTAGCTACCTCAAGGCCATGCTGCGTCACGAGCCGCACGAGGTTTTCGGCTGTTTGTTTCTGGACACCAAGCACCGGGTCGTGACCTTCGAGATTCTGTTCCATGGCACGATCAACTCGGCTCATGTACACCCTCGTCAGGTGGTCAAGCGCGCCATGGCCAACAACGCCGCCAGCCTCATCCTCTGCCATAACCATCCCTCCGGCGTCACCGATCCGAGCAATGCCGACGTCGAATTGACCGCGCGCCTGAAACAGGCGCTGGCGCTGATCGACGTGCAAGTGCTCGATCATGTGATCATCGGCGACGGCGAGCCGCTGTCGATGGTGGAGCGGGGGTTGATGTAGTCATTACTCGCATCGCTTTTGCAGGAGCGCGTTTGCCCGCGCCTCGTCGTCGCGGGCAAGCGTGTTCCTGCATGAAAGAGCGCTTCTACTTTCCGGTCACCTTGAAGAAATCCTGCCGCCCGAACGGGCTGACCTGATAGCCGCTGACATCCTTGCGAACCAGTGCGGCGGCGGTCGGGTGGGCGAGCGGGACCCACAAGGCTTGCGCCTGGATCTGCGCCTGGGCCTGTTGATACAGCTTGCTGCGTTCGGCCTGGGCGCTGGTGGATTTGCCATCTGTGATCAGCTTGTCCAGCGTCTTGTCGCAGTAACGCGCGAAGTTGGTGCCCGACTGGACCGCCGCGCAGGAAAACTGCGGCGTCAGGAAGTTATCCGGATCACCGTTATCGCCGGCCCAGCCCATGAACAACAGGTCGTGTTCACCCGCCTTGGCGCGGCGAATCAGCTCGCCCCATTCGATGACCTTGATCTGCGCGTCAATCCCGATCTGTTTCAGGTCGGCCTGTAACAACTGCGCGCCCAGACTCGGGTTGGGATTGAGCAAACTGCCTGAAGGACGGGCCCAGATCGTGGTCTTGAAACCATCCTTCACCCCAGCCTTGGCCAGCAGCGCCCGGGCCTTGGCCGGGTCGTGCGGATAGCCACTCAGATCCCTGGCGTAACTCCAGGTATTGGGCGGGTACGGACCGCTGGCGGTCTCGGCGGTGCCTTCAAACACGGCCTTGAGGTAATTAGCCTTGTCGAAAGCAAGGTTGATGGCCTGGCGCACCTCCGGCTTGTCGAACGGCGGATGCTGGCTGTTTATCGCCACAAACGCAGTCATGAACGCTTCGGTCTTTTCTACCTTGAGCGAAGGCTCCTTGCTGGCTGCCTCGATATCCAGCGGCTTGGGCGAGAGGGCAATCTGGCATTCGTTCTGGCGAATCTTCTGCAGTCGCACGTTGGCGTCCGGCGTGATGGCGTAGATCAACGTGTCGACCTGCGGTTTACCTGCGAAATAGTCCTCGAACGCCTGATAGCGTACAGCGGCATCTTTCTGGAAGCGCTTGAACACGAACGGGCCAGTGCCTATCGGCTGGCTGTTGAGCTTCTCTGGTGTGCCTGCTTTCATCAGTTGCGAGGTGTACTCGGCCGAGTAGATCGACGCGAAGCCCATGCTCAGCGTGGCAAGAAATGTCGCGTCGGCTCGATTGAGCGTGAAACGTACGGTCTGCGGATCCGGCGACTCGATGCTTTTGATCAACGCCGGCAGTTGCATGGACTGGGCATGCGGGAAGCCGCTCTGCGCAACCTTGTGCCACGGGTTCTGCGGATCGAGCATGCGCTTGAAGCTGAACACCACGTCGTCGGCATTCAGTTCGCGGCTCGGCGTGAAGTAATCGGTGGTATGGAACTTCACTCCGCCGCGCAGTTTGAAGTCGTAAGTCAGCCCGTCGGGCGAGACCGTCCAGCTTTCGGCCAGACTTGGCACCAGCTTGCCGCTGGCCGTATCGAAGTCCACCAGTCGGTTCATCAGCACATCGGCCGAGGCGTTGGTGGTGGTCAGCGAGTTATACTGCACGACATCGAAGCCTTCGGGGCTGGCTTCGGTGCAGACCGCCAGAGATGCTGCCTGGGCCAGGCCCGGAAGCAGCAACGGCGCGAGCAAAAAGGGAATTGCAGCGAGACGCATGGCGTGATTCCTGTTCAAGAAGGGCTCCATCTGCCGGTGCAGTCTGGTGAAGGACTTACCCTAGACCATGTGTCGATACAGAACAATCGTCGCTGCGCGACGAGCGGTCGATTTGTGCGCATCCCCGTGCCGCCTGCGCAGCGCGGCATTGACGGCACATCTCACACAGGTAAAACGCTTTGCTTGTTGTTGCCTGCGAGGCTTTCTGGTATAAAGCAGCGCTCTTTTCTAGGGGCCCGGTTCCTTCACTGTAGGTGTAGCCGGTAAGACCCTTAAAGAAACGCGGCGCCTGGCGCCAAATGACTGAGAGATTAAGCGGCCAACCCATGCCGGGTTGGGCATGTGGTTTTAGAGGGCTGAGGCATGTCGAGAGTCTGTCAAGTTACCGGTAAGGGTCCGGTAACCGGGAATAACATTTCCCACGCAAACAACAAAACCCGTCGTCGTTTCCTGCCAAACCTGCAGCATCACCGCTTCTGGGTTGAAGGCGAGAAGCGTTTTGTTCGTCTGCGCGTATCTGCTAAAGGCATGCGTATCATCGACAAGCGTGGCATCGAAGTTGTGCTCGCTGAACTGCGTCGCGACGGCAAAATTTAAGGGAGAGAATCATGCGTGAATTGATCCGTTTGGTGTCGAGCGCCGGTACTGGCCACTTCTACACCACCGACAAGAACAAACGTACTACTCCGGATAAAATCGAAATCAAAAAATTCGATCCGGTTGTACGCAAGCACGTGATCTACAAAGAAGGCAAAATCAAGTAATTGATTCTGTCTGCTACAAAAAAGCCTGCAGCGATGCGGGCTTTTTTGTGCCTGCCTGTTTGGTAAACCCTTGTGCCCGAAACGCAAAACACCCGATGCAGGCATCGGGTGTTTTTGACCAGCACGCACCGGCGTCCCGGCGGGGCTGCGGCTCCAGATCCTGGATCAGCCGAAGGTGAAGCTCGAAATCAGTCCTGCGTCATCGGTGTTTACCTGAACGCGGTTCAGGTCGAACTCCCTGGTGCTGATATCATCGGCACCCAGTATGCGCGCGCGGCCGGTCAGTTCGCTGATGTAGGCTTTGACGCTCGGCACATAGCGGCTGCCAATCAGATGCTGCAGCGCCTGGATAATCTGTTCGTTGGTCATTTTCATAGTCCCTTATGAATGATGTCCGGAATGGACGCCCCTAGAATCTCCCCACAAGAGTCTGGCCATGCGTTACTTATTTATATCTTTTGCCTCGAAGACCACATAAATCTTGCGGCATGCTTCCAGGACCTCCCATGTCCCCTTGAAGCCCGCCGGGATCACGAATCTGTCGCCCGCCCGTAAAGTCTTTGCCTGATTCTGTTCATCACGCAGCACTGAAACGCCTTGAACGATCTCGCAGTATTCATGCTCGGTGTAATTGACGCGCCATTGCCCAGGCTCGCCTTCCCATACGCCGGCGTTCATCTGCCCGCACGGGCTGTTGTAATGGTTGTACACGGTCTGAACCGGGTCGCCCTTGAAAATCTTTTCCTGTGCCGGACGGTAGTGTTCTGCGGTCGTACCGGCTTCGCTGAAGTCGACGATGCTCTGGATATTCATGCTGTCCCCTTGCAATGAAATGGTGGTTCTTGAGCTCCAGCGGGAAGCATAGCGCCTGAAGCTCCGGCCCTGCTCGTTTAATAAAATCAACAAGACCGCCGTAAATCGCCTGAACCTGTCAAATATATTGGCATCCTGAAGCCTCTGGTTTAGGGTGGCGAATACCTTCGGTTGTACTGACAGATTCGCCTTTAATGTCCTATAGCCGTCCCGACATCATCAAGAGGAGGAATTCCCATGACTACCCTGACTCGTGCTGACTGGGAGCAACGCGCCCAGGATTTGAAGATAGAAGGCCGCGCCTTCATCGATGGTGAGTACACCGCCGCGGCCTCGGGCGAAACGTTCGACTGTCTGAGCCCGGTCGATGGCCGGATGCTCGCCAAAGTCGCCAGTTGTGATGCCGCTGACGCCCAGCGCGCAGTCGAAAGCGCTCGCCGTGCATTCGATTCCGGTGCATGGTCACGGATCGCTCCGGCCAAGCGCAAGGCGACCATGATCCGCTTCGCCGGGCTGCTCATACAAAACGCCGAGGAGCTGGCGCTCCTTGAAACGCTGGACATGGGCAAGCCTATCAGCGACTCCTTCAATATCGACGTACCGGGCGCTGCCGGTGCCTTGAGCTGGAGCGGCGAAGCCATCGACAAGCTGTACGACGAAGTTGCGGCCACGCCACACGATCAACTGGGCCTGGTAACCCGCGAGCCGGTTGGCGTCGTGGCCGCCATCGTCCCGTGGAACTTCCCGCTGATGATGGCCTGCTGGAAGCTGGGCCCGGCGTTGTCGACGGGCAACTCGGTGGTGTTGAAACCTTCCGAGAAATCCCCACTGACCGCCATTCGCATTGCGCAACTGGCCATCGAGGCCGGGATTCCGGCTGGCGTGCTCAACGTACTGCCAGGTTACGGCCACACCGTCGGCAAGGCGCTGGCTCTGCACATGGACGTCGATACCGTGGTGTTTACCGGCTCGACCAAAATCGCCAAGCAGTTGATGGTCTACTCGGGTGAGTCGAACATGAAACGCGTCTGGCTGGAGGCAGGCGGCAAAAGCCCGAATATCGTGTTTGCCGATGCTCCGGATCTGCAGGCTGCCGCCGAAGCCGCCGCCAGCGCCATTGCTTTCAATCAGGGCGAAGTATGTACCGCCGGTTCGCGTCTGCTGGTCGAGCGCTCCATCAAGGATCGCTTCCTGCCGCTGGTCGTAGAGGCGCTCAAGGTCTGGAAGCCAGGCAACCCGCTGGACCCCGCAACAAACGTTGGTGCGCTGGTCGACACCCAGCAGATGAACACCGTGCTGTCTTACATCGAGGCCGGGCATGCCGACGGCGCCAAACTGGTCACGGGTGGCAAACGTATTCTTGAAGAAACCGGCGGCACTTATGTCGAGCCGACGATTTTCGATGGTGTGAGCAACGCCATGAAAATCGCTCAGGAAGAGATCTTCGGGCCGGTCCTTTCAGTGCTGACCTTTGACAGCGCCGAGGAAGCTATTCGCATCGCCAACGACACGCAGTACGGCCTGGCGGCAGCGGTATGGACGGCGGACCTGTCCAAGGCGCATCTCACGGCCAAGGCGTTGCGGGCTGGTAGCGTATGGGTGAACCAATACGACGGCGGCGACATGACCGCACCGTTCGGTGGCTTCAAGCAATCGGGTAACGGCCGCGATAAATCGCTGCATGCATTCGACAAATACACCGAGCTGAAAGCGACCTGGATCAAGCTGTAAGCTTCACACCCTCCAAAAGCGCTCATGCCATGCATGAGTGCGCTGCACCGGATGCCTGACGGTCTATCTGTCAGGCATCGCGGGTCGTCAGCCGACAGCTGTTGACGGTCCGATCCGTTCGCTTCGCTTCACAAATTGGCTACAGGATTCGCACATGCGTTGGGGTACTTATTTCGCCGTGCTCGCTTCGGTGCTGAGCGTCGGTTTGGCGCTGGGTGTGAGCATGCCGCTGGTTTCCCTGCGTCTGGAGAGCTGGGGTTACGGCTCGTTCGCTATCGGGGTCATGGCCGCCATGCCGGCTATCGGCGTGCTGGTAGGCGCGGGGCTCGCCAGCCGGCTGGCGGCGCGATTCGGTACTGCCAACCTGATGCGCCTTTGTCTCTGGGCCGGAGGTGTTTCAGTCGGGCTGCTGGCGTTGCTGCCGCATTACCCGGTCTGGCTGGTGCTGCGCCTGATGCTCGGCGTTATTCTGACTATCGTGTTCGTGCTTGGCGAAAGCTGGATCAACCAGCTGGTCATCGAACGGCTACGCGGGCGACTGGTGGCGTTGTATGGCAGCACCTACGCCTTGAGCCAGTTGTCCGGCCCGTTGCTGTTGGGCGTGATCGGCACTCAGGCCGATTATGGTTTCTGGATCGGCGTGGCACTGCTCACGATTTCGCCCTTGCTGCTGTTGGGCCGTACAGGCGCGCCGACAGCAGACGCCTGCACCGTCACGTTCCGCAATCTGCTCGCCTTCTGCCGCACCATGCCCGCCATCGCGTGGGCAATCGCGCTATTTGCGGCCTTCGAGGCGCTGATTCTGACGCTGTTGCCTATCTACAGTCTGCGCCAGGGCTTCAGTCCCGAGGTCGCATTGGTCATGGTCAGCACAGTCGTGGTCGGCGATGCATGTCTGCAACTGCCGATCGGGATGCTCGCGGACAGGTTCTCCCGGCGCAGGCTGTTTTCCGGCTGCGCCATTGCCTTGCTGATATCCAGCCTGCTGGTGCCGGTGTTGATTCATACCCGCTTGATCTGGCCGCTCTGGGTGCTGTTCGGCGCCAGCGCGGGCGGCTTGTTCACCTTGTCGCTGATCATCATCGGCGAGCGTTTCCGAGACGATGCGCTGGTCCGCGCCAATGCTCACGTGGCGCAGCTGTGGGGTATCGGCTGTCTGCTCGGGCCACTGGCGGCCGGTGCCGGCAGCCAATGGATCAGTGGGCACGCCTTGCCGCTGCTGATGGCGGCCGGTGCGTTCGGTCTGGTGATCGTGACATTCAAGCGCGATGCGTTTGGAGCGAAAGCCGTAAAGGCCTGAAAGGTTTTACAGAATGGTAGGAGCGCGCTTGCCCGCGAACAGCCTTACGCGGTTTGCCTGGCACAGCGCGTCGTACGTGTCGCGGGCAAGCGCGCTCCTGCAAACCGAAAGCAGCACGAAGGAACGGACATTCTCTAAAGCATGCGCTCCAGACCCACGACCTTGCTGAACCACGCATTGACCCGACGCCACCAGTCGCCGGGCTCGGTGCGCAAGGTGTGAATCTGCCCATTGTCCTCGGTGACCCACACCACCTTGCCGTCCTCCAGCCTTGCCTCGTAGCTCAGCGCCGGAGCCATGCCTTGCAACGTCAGCTCGCGCAGTTGCTCGGCCAGCTTCGGGCTGTCGACCAGTACACCGACCTCGGTGTTCCACAGTACTGAACGTGGATCGAAGTTGAACGAGCCGACGAAGATCTTGCGCCGGTCAAAGACCATGGCCTTGCTGTGCAGACTAGAGTCGGAGCTGGCAATCGAATGACTTTCCTTGAACAGTCGTGGCCCGCTGTCGCGGAAGGTTTCCAGGTCACCCGGCTGGCGGCGCAGCTCGAAAAGTCTGACGCCGTGTTCAAGCAGCGCCTTGCGATAAGGCGTGTAGCCACCGTGCACCGCCGGTACGTCGGTGGCTTCCAGTGAGTTGGTCAGCAAGCTTACATCCACGCCCGCATCCGCCCGGCCCGTCAAGTACAGCAGGCCGGCTTCGCCTGGCACGAAGTAGGCGGAAATCAGCATCAGCTCCTTGCGTGTATTGATCAGCTCCGGTGCCAGCTGAGTCGTCAACAGCAGGTGTGGATCAGGCTCGCCCTGGGCCAGCACTTTGGTAGGCGCATCCCACAGCGCCTGGTTGTAGGCCCAGTCCAGTTCGTTGAGCCAAACCTTCAACCGTGGCTGGCTCTTGTAAGCCATCAGCCGCTCGAAGAGCGCCTTGTGCTGCTGATGAGCCTGTTCGAGCGACGCCTCCAGTTTCCGGCGTGCCTTGGCGAGATCCTTGACGGTCGGCAAAAAGTACATGAAATCGGCGATAGGCTTGCTCAGCGTACTGTTCCAGTACTGATCGAAACTGTGGCCCAGTTGCTCGGCGACGGGGCCGACGCTGAGCATGTCGATGTCGGTGAAATTCAGCTTGGTTTCCGCATCGAAATATTCGTCGCCCAGATTGCGGCCGCCGACGATGGCAACGCTGCTGTCGGCCAGCCACAGCTTGTTGTGCATGCGCCGATGCTGTTGCGACAGGTTCATCAGGCGTCCGACGCTGCGGGTGACGCCCGTTTCACGGCCCAGGTTCTGCGGGTTGAACAGGCGGATTTCGATGTTCGGGTGCGCGGCGAGCGTTGCAATGGCGTGGTCAAGGCCGTCGCTGGTGGTGTCGTCCAGCAGAATGCGTACTCGCACGCCACGGTCTGCCGCTTTGAGCAATTCATCGATCAGGGCGCGTGTGCTCAGACCGTCGTGAACGATGTAGTACTGCAGGTCCAGACTGGTCCTGGCATTGCGAATCAGTTCGGCGCGGGCCTTGAAAGCATCGCTGCTGTCGGGCAGCAGACGAAACCCGGAACGACCTTCATGGGGCTTCGCCATGGCCTGAATCGAGCGGCCGAATGCCGATGCCTGAGGCGGCGTAGCCTGGCTGGGCTGGTTCTCGGTGCCAACGTGGGCACAACCGGTCACGCACAGTGCAACCAGCAGGCAAAAGGGCAGGGCCCATGATTTTTTCAAAAGGATTTTCCGTGTCTGGGTGTAACGAGGTACGCCGATAGGACACTGCAAAACCGGAAAAATTTTCCGGCTTCAGTCTGTTTCCGCCAGTAACTTCGCAATGGAAGCGCCGACCTTGCGCACGGCCTCTTCGATTTCAGGCGTCGGCTTGGCTGCGTAGTTCATGCGCAGGCAATTCCGATACTTGCCGGAAGCCGAGAAGATACTGCCTACGGCGACCTGAACACCCTGACCCGCAAGCGCCCGGTTCAGGCGCAGCGTATCGAAACCCTCGACCAGTTCGATCCACAGCATGAAACCGCCTTGCGGCCGGCTTACTCGCGTGCCTTCAGGGAAGTAACGCATTACCCAGTCGATCATTTGCTCGCGCCCACGCTGATACTGAGTGCGCATGCGCCGCAAGTGCGGCTCGTAATGCCCGCCCTCAAGAAAATCGGCTATCGCCAACTGCGGCTGCGGCGCGGTCGAACCGGTGCCTATGTACTTCATGTGCAGCACCTGTTCCAGATAGCGCCCCGGCGCTACCCAGCCGACGCGCAGTCCGGGCGCGAGGGTCTTGGAGAATGAACTGCACAGCAGCACTCGGCCGTCCTCATCGAACGATTTGATAGTGCGTGGACGAGGATAGGTGTAGGCGAGGTCGCCATACACGTCGTCTTCGATGATCGGCACATCGAAGCGTTGCGCCAGTGTCAGCAACGCCCGCTTGCGAGCCTCAGGCATCACGTAGCCCAGCGGATTGTTGCAGCTGGGCGTGAGCTGGATGGCTTTGATCGGCCATTGTTCCAGTGCCAGCTCCAGCGCTTCGAGGCTGATGCCGACCAGCGGATCGGTGGGGATTTCCAGCGCCTTCATGCCCAGCCCCTTGAGGGTCTGCATGGCACCGAAAAAGCTCGGCGAGTCTACGGCAACAATGTCACCGGGCGAGCACAGCGCGCGGACGCAGGCTGAAAGCGCTTCGTGGCAGCCGCTGGTGATCAGCAGATCGTTGGCCGTCAGATTGCAGCCTGAGTCCAGCATCAGTCGGGCGATCTGCTCGCGAAGTGTATGGACGCCGGAGATATTGTCGTAATACAGACCTGGCATGCTCTGACGGCGACTCAACTGACTCAAGGCACGCATCAGCGGCCTGAGCGTCGGGCTGCTGACATCCGGCATGCCACGGCCCAGCTGCGTGACCGCTTCGGCGGGGGATACCCGAATCAGATCCAGCACCTGATCCCACTGAGAGATATCCACAGGTCGTTGCATAGGCCGACCTACAACCGGAAGCGCCGGAGCTTGCCGACTGGCGGATACGAAATAGCCGGACTTGGGTTTCGGCGTCGCCAGCCCGTTGTCCTCCAGAACCCGATAAGCCTGCTGAACAGTGCTGAGACTGACGCCATGTTCAACGCTCAGCGCCCGCACCGATGGCAGCCGGTCGCCAGGGCGATAGAAGCCGTTCTCGATGCGTGAACCGAGCAGTTCGGCGAGGTTGACATAGAGCGTCATGGCATACTCTCGGATGAGCAGGAGGAGTGAAAGCAATACAGATAGGCGAAAAATATAACATTCAGTATGTTTTTCAAACGATCTGTATGGATTATTAAATCAGTCTTTGAATCTGTAATGGTTTAATCGCCCGCGTCATCATAAATCACATTGGACGTGATGGAGGAACGGCAAAATGAACGGGCTTACAGATGCAAGGTTGGCGCTACTGAGCAGGGAATGCGAGCTGGCTGAAAGCGCTTCGAGCATGACCGGCGACAGCGTACCAAAGAAGAGCGCGATACCGGCAGGCATGAGTCGTTGGGCGCTCTACCGGCACCGCGCACGTTCCCGGCGCGCCCTGCTGGAACTGACCGACGCCCAGTTGCGCGACATCGGCCTCGATTTTCAGCAGGCCAGAAGCGAGGGAATGAAACCTTTCTGGCGAGAGTGACGGCTGGTCAGCGCAGCTCTTTGAGGCGATGCCAGAGCATGCCCAGCGCCAGTAACGGCGAGCGCAAGTGCTTGCCGCCCGGGAAGGTCATGTGCGGCACCTTGGCGAACAGCTCGAAACCGTCACTGTGCTGACCGGCGATGGCTTCGCCGAGCAAGCGCCCGGCCAGATGCGTAGCGTTGAGGCCGTGGCCTGCATAGGCCTGGGCGTAGAACACATTGCGCTGGTCCTTGAGCTGTCCGATCTGGGGCAAACGGTTGGCACCGATACCAATCATGCCGCCCCACTGATAGTCGATGCGCACATTCGCCAGTTGCGGGAAAACGTCGAGCATCTTGGGGCGCATGTAAGCGGCGATATCCTTCGGATCGCGTCCGGAATAATGGCAGGCGCCGCCGAACAGCAGACGGCGGTCCGCAGACAGTCGGTAATAATCCACCGTCACTCGTTGGTCGCAGACCGCCATGTCCCGAGGCAACAGCTGGCGGGCTTGCTCGGTGCTGAGCGGTTCGGTGGCGATGATGTAGCTACCGGCAGGCAACACTTTGCCGCCGATTTCAGGGTTGAGGCCGTTCAGGTAAGCGTTGCCGCACAGCACCAGCGTCTGGGCATGCACCGTTCCTTGAGCGGTATGCACCTTGGCCTGTGGTCCGTATTCGATGCGGGTAACGGAAGAGTGCTCGAACAGTTGCACCCCGAGCGACGCCGCGACCGCGGCTTCGCCCAGTGCCAGGTTAAGCGGGTGCAGGTGCCCGGAACCCATATCGATCAGGCCGCCGGCGTAGCGATCGGACCCTACTACGGTATGCATGTCCTGCGGCTGGACCAGCTGCAGTTCGTGACGGTAGCCTAGCTCGCGCAGTTCTTCTGCATCTTCAGCCAGACCGTCCAGCTCCCGTGGTTTGTTGGCCAGATCGCAATAGCCCCATTTGAGGGCGCAATCGATGCCGTGCCGCTCGACGCGCTCGCGGACGATTTCCACCGCTTCGAGCCCCATCAGCTTGAGATGGCGGACCCCTTGCTCGCCGATGACTGACGTGAAACGTTCGACGCCATGCCCCACGCCACGGATGAGCTGACCGCCATTGCGCCCGCTGGCGCCCCAGCCGATCTTGCGCGCCTCAAGCAGAGCCACACTCAAGCCGCGCTCAGCCAGTTCGATGGCGGTGTTGAGCCCGGAGAACCCGCCGCCTACCACGCACACGTCTACTTTCAGGTCGCCTTGCAGTGCAGGGTGGTCTGGCTGCGGATGGCTGCTGGCGGCGTAGTAGGAGGCGGCATGCTGATCGTGCGCGCGGGCGTTCATGAAGTGTCCTGTGGGTGGCGAGTAAAGTCGGTACGCAGGATAAGCCGCTGTCACCGGCCTGCCAACTGAGGCAAAATCGCGCCAAAGCGTTCGAGTGGTTGACTCAATGAGCTGCAACAGTCAGAAAATCCGCGATCTGCGGCGGCAGATTCCCTCTTTCGAGTGCGTACCGGGTTGCCACGATTGCTGCGGACCGGTCACCACTTCCAGTGAAGAAATGTCGCGCCTGCCACGCAAGACTGCCGCTGAACAGGAAGCGGCCCTCAATGAACTCAACTGCGTGCACCTCGGCCCGCAGGGCTGCACGGTGTATGAAGAACGGCCGCTGATCTGTCGATTGTTCGGTACCACTAAAACCCTGCCTTGCCCCAATGGGCGCGGTCCTGTCGAGCTGATTCATCCACGCGTTGAAAAACAGGTGCATGACTTCATTGCCTCGACACGGCAGGTGCTGGTCTAGCGCCGGGTTTGCTTCAGTCCGCAATCGGCAGGCTCAGACTCTCTTTCACTTCCTCCATCACGATGTAGCTCTTGGATTCGCGCACGTGCGGCAGTTTGAGCAGGATGTCGCCGAGCAGCTTGCGGTAGGACGCCATTTCCGAGATGCGCGCCTTGACCAGGTAATCGAAGTCGCCGGACACCAGATGGCATTCCAGTACGTGCGGCAGCTTGAGGACGGCGCGGCGGAACTCTTCAAACGTGTCGCCCGACTTGTAGTCCAGGCTGATTTCCACGAATACCAGCAGGCTGGCCTTCAGGCTTTGCGGATCGAGACGTGCGTTGTAGCCCATGATGATGCCTTCACGCTCCAGTCTGCGAACCCGTTCAGTACACGGCGTAGTGGAAAGGCCGACCCTTTCGCCCAGCTCCGTGAACGAAATACGTCCATCCGCCTGAAGGATGCGCAGGATATTGCGGTCGATCTTGTCCAGCTCACGTTTTGACTGATGTTGGGTACGCACGGTCGAGGTCCTCTCTACCAAAGCATTCATTGCCGGGATTTAACACTGAATATACGCAGTTATATGGTGAGAAACACTGCTCGTTGCTCCATATACTGCCTGCATCCTTGCTTAAAACTTCAAAACGTCAGCGGATATCCGCGATGAGGTCTTCGACATGCGCGTTCTGGTCCTTGGTAGTGGTGTGATCGGTACAACCAGTGCCTGGTATCTGGCGCGGGCGGGCTTTGAAGTGACCGTCGTTGACCGTCAGCCGGCTGCTGCGATGGAAACCAGTTTCGCCAACGCAGGCCAGGTTTCGCCGGGTTATGCGTCTCCGTGGGCCGCGCCGGGCGTGCCGCTCAAGGCCATCAAGTGGCTGTTGCAACGTCATGCGCCGCTGGCGATCAAGGCTACCGCTGATATCGACCAGTACTTGTGGATGGCGCAGATGCTGCGCAACTGCACGGCCAGCCGTTATGCGGTCAACAAGGAGCGCATGGTCCGGCTGTCCGAGTACAGCCGCGACTGTCTGGACGAGTTGCGCGCTGAAACCGGTATTGCTTATGAGGGTCGCACCCTCGGCACCACTCAGCTGTTCCGTACTCAGGAGCAACTGGACAACGCTGCCAAGGACATCGCTGTACTCGAACAGTCCGGCGTGCCGTATGAGCTGCTGGACCGTGCGGGTATCGCCCGGGTCGAGCCGGCGCTCGCCGGGGTGACCAATATCCTCAGCGGTGCCTTGCGTCTGCCGAACGACCAGACCGGCGATTGCCAGCTTTTCACCACCCGTCTGGCGGAAATGGCTGCGAAGCTGGGCGTGGAGTTCCGCTACGGGCAGAACATCGAACGTCTCGACCACACAGGTGACCGCATCAACGGTGTGTGGATCGACGGCAAGCTGGAAACCGCCGACCGTTACGTGTTGGCGCTGGGTAGCTACTCGCCGCAGTTGCTCAAGCCACTTGGCATCAGGGTCCCGGTCTATCCGCTCAAGGGTTATTCCCTGACAGTGCCAATCACCAACGGTGACATGGCGCCCACCTCAACGATCCTCGACGAAACCTACAAGGTCGCGATCACTCGTTTCGACAACCGGATTCGCGTGGGCGGAATGGCGGAAATCGCCGGGTTCGACCTGTCGCTCAATCCGCGTCGACGCGAAACGCTGGAGATGATCGTCGGCGACCTCTATCCTCAGGGCGGCGACCTTGCCCAGGCCAGCTTCTGGACCGGGCTGCGTCCGACTACTCCAGATGGCACGCCGATCGTGGGGGCGACTTCATTGCGCAACCTGTTCCTGAACACCGGGCACGGCACGCTCGGCTGGACCATGGCTTGCGGTTCCGGTCGGCTGTTGGCCGACCTGATGGCAAGCAGGACGCCCCAGATCAGCGCCGCAGGCCTGGATATCTTTCGTTATGGCAGTACCAAGGAGAACGCAAAGCATGTCAATCCGGCGCCAGCTCACCAATGAGCGCATGAGTCAGATCGTCGTCCACAATGGCACTGTCTATCTGGCGGGCCAGGTAGCTGATGACCTGAGTGCGGGGATCGAGCAACAGACGCAGCAGACGCTGGACACTGTCGAACGGCTGCTGGACCTGGCCGGTACCGACAAGAACCGTATCCTGTCGGTGACTATCTACCTGAAGGACATTGACGCCCACTTCCAGGACATGAACAGCGTGTGGGACAAGTGGCTGCCAAAGGGTGTCGCGCCAGCCCGTGCGACGGTTGAAGCCAAGTTGTGTGAACCTGAAATTCTGGTTGAGCTGTCGGTTACCGCAGCCCTGCCATAACCGTTTTCCTTGGCCCGGCGACCTCCCTCGGCGTCGGGCTTTTTTTAATTCTCAAGCAAGAAACCTCTCATGCGTCCAGCTCGCGCCGTCATCGATCTCCAGGCCCTGCGTCACAACTACCGACTGGCCCGCGAAAGCACTGGTGCCAGAGCGCTCGCGGTCGTCAAGGCGGATGCCTATGGGCACGGTGCGGTGCGTGTAGCTCAGGCGCTGGAAGACGAAGCGAATGGCTTTGCGGTGGCCTGCATCGAGGAGGCACTGGAATTGCGCGCAGCGGGTATCCGCGCGCCGATCCTGTTGCTGGAAGGTTTCTTCGAAGCCGATGAGCTGGCGTTGATCGTCGAGCACGACCTGTGGTTCGTCGTGCATTCGAGCTGGCAGCTGGAAGCCGTTGAACAGGCATCCGTTGGCAGGCCGCTGACGGCCTGGCTCAAGCTGGATACCGGCATGCACCGGGTTGGCTTTCAGCCTGGCGAATACCGGGCCGCTTACCAGCGCCTGCTGGCGAGCGGCAAGGTGGCGAAGATTATCCTCATGAGCCACTTTGCTCGTGCCGACGAATTGGACAGCCCGCGCAGCAACGAACAGCTCGCCGTCTTCGAAGCAGCTACCGAAGGCCTTGTGGCTGAAGTCAGCCTGCGCAATTCCCCGGCGGTGCTCGGCTGGCCGAAGATTCCGAGCGACTGGGTTCGTCCGGGCATCATGCTTTATGGCGCAACACCTTTCGACCGGCCCCAGGAATTGGCGGACCGGTTACAGCCGGTGATGACCCTGGAATCAAACATCAT
The DNA here is from genome assembly GCF_051132095.1 of Pseudomonas sp. R1-18. Taxonomy (NCBI): domain Bacteria; kingdom Pseudomonadati; phylum Pseudomonadota; class Gammaproteobacteria; order Pseudomonadales; family Pseudomonadaceae; genus Pseudomonas; species Pseudomonas sp. R1-18. Next base: position 4,754,486 of record NZ_CP071658.1, on the reverse strand, counting down.
CAGCGTGCGCGAGTTGCCGGCCGGTGAACCGGTTGGTTACGGCGCGGCTTTCGTGACCGAGCGCAGCACCCGGGTCGGCGTGGTCGCCATGGGTTATGCGGACGGTTATCCACGGCAGGCGCCGACCGGCACCCCTGTCCAGATCGACGGCCGGCCGAGCCAGTTGCTGGGCCGGGTGTCCATGGACATGCTGTGCGTCGACCTCACTCACCTGCCGCAGGCCGGGCTTGGCAGCCGGGTCGAACTGTGGGGCCGCAACGTGCTGGCCAGCGAGGTGGCAGCCTGCGCCGGAACGATTCCCTATCAGATATTCTGCAACCTGCGTCGCGTCCCGCGCAGCTATACCGAGAGCTGAACCCGCGGGTCCGCCCCGCCGACAGCCCGTCAATCCCCTGATATTGCGGTCGCCAAGTCGAGTGTTGTAAATACTGAACGCTGTTGCCATCATGGCGCTCATCTCGACTTAACCTTACCGAGCACATGACCTCGAAGACAAAGGGGAATACCGCATTGGACGTCGGTGAACGGCTGCAAACGATTCGCAAGCTCAAGGGCCTGTCCCAGCGTGAACTCGCCAAGCGCGCAGGCGTGACCAACAGCACCATCTCCATGATCGAGAAAAACAGCGTCAGCCCCTCGATCAGCTCCCTGCGTAAGGTGCTGAGCGGCATTCCGATGTCTATGGTCGAGTTTTTCTCCGAAGAGCTGGAGACGCAGAATCCTACCCAGGTCGTCTACAAGGCCAGTGAACTGATCGACATATCCGACGGTGCGGTGACCATGAAGCTTGTGGGCAAATCGCATCCGGGACGTGCCATCGCTTTCCTCACCGAAACCTATCCGCCTGGCGCCGACACCGGCGAAGAAATGCTCGCTCATGAAGGCGAGGAAACCGGGATTCTCGTCGAGGGACGCCTGGAACTGGTCGTCGGTCAGGAGACCTACATCCTCGAAGCTGGCGACAGCTACTATTTCGAAAGCACCAAGCCACATCGCTTCCGCAATCCGTTCGACGTCCCGGCGCGACTAATCAGCGCAGCCACACCGGCCAATTTCTGATCAGGGGCGCGCAGACGCCTGTTTACATGGGGCGGCACGGTTCGTACCGGTAACGTGGGCAAGCGGCGTAATAGCCCTTCTTTCTATGGGGGTGTTCCGGGCCCCAAGGCTTGTCGCTATAATTCGCCGGCCTGGCAAACCGTGGCCTTGGGCGTGATTAGTCACCATGAGGGTGTAAGCGTGAACCTGATAAACAAGATACTGGCAGTGGCTGCCGTGCTGGCTATTTGGGCAATCAATGCTCAGGCTGCGCCCAACGACGCTATCGCCAAGCGCCTCGAACCTGTCGGGCAAGTCTGCGTCCAGGGCAAGGAATGCCCGGGCATGGAGGTCGTCGCGACAGCGGGCGGCGGCGCGAAATCTCCGGATGACGTTATCGCCAAGCATTGCACGGCTTGCCACACCGCCGGCCTGTTGGGCGCACCCAAGATCGGCGATGCTGCTGCATGGGGCGAGCGAGCCAAGAAAGAGGGCGGTCTGGACGGCTTGTTGGCCAGGGCCATTACCGGCATCAACGCCATGCCACCCAAGGGCACCTGCGGTGATTGCTCCGACAGCGACCTCAAGGCAGCCATCGAGAAGATGTCCGGCATCAAATAATTATCACGCTGCACCCGAAGCCGCCGCAGGCCAGGCCCCGGCGGCTTTTTTCCGCGCGATGGTTTTGCAGCACTTTGGCCCGTGGCCCGGTCCAACCTCCATTCGCCAACAAAAACCGGAGAGCCGGGATGCCGCAGTCCTGTTCCATCGAGCAAGCCGTCGATCATGTTCTTGCACAATTGCCCGAGCATATTCATCTGGGCATGCCTCTTGGGCTGGGCAAACCCAATCGCTTCGTCAACGCGTTGTTCGAGCGTATTCGCCAGTTACCGGAAAGACGCCTGACGATCTACACCGCCCTGAGCCTGGGCCGGCCGACACCCGGCGAAGGCCTGCAAGGCCGATTTCTTGAGCCGTTTCTGGAGCGCATATTCGGCGATTATCCAGAGCTGGAATTCCTCACCGCACTGCGCCGCGACAAGCTCCCAGCCAATATCAGCGTGCAGCAGTTCTTCATGCAGCCGGGCAGCCTGCTGGGCAGCCATTCGGCCCAGCAGGATTATGTCAGCAGCAACTACAGCCACGCCGCGCGGGATATCAATGCCAATGGCCTGAACCTGATCGCCCAGTTAGTCGCCCGTGACGACGGTCATCCCGACAAGCTGAGCCTGAGCTGCAACCCGGACGTCACCCTCGACCTGTTGCCGATGATCGCCAAGCGCCGGGCCGCGGGCGAAACCATTCTGATCGTCGGACAGGTCCATGCCGACTTGCCTTACATGCCGGGTGATGCCGAGCTGGACGTGGAAGCATTCGATCTGCTGCTCGATGAAGAAGAGCGCAGCACGCTGTTCTCGACCCCGAACATGCCGGTGGGCTATCAGGACCACCTGATCGGTCTGCACGCCAGTACGTTGGTGCGGGACGGCGGCACTCTGCAAATCGGTATCGGCTCGATGGGCGACGCACTGACCGCCGCCTTGCTGGCGCGCCAGGCCAATAACGAGGCGTATCGCTCACTGCTTGGCGAGCTGAACATGAGCAACTGGCAGACCATGATCGACCGCGAAGGCGGATTGCAGCCCTTTGCGAGCGGTCTTTACGGGTGCAGCGAGATGTTCGTCAACGGCCTGCTGGTGTTGGCTGACGCGGGAATTCTGCGCCGCAAGGTGTACGCCGACGCCGAACTGCAGCGGCTTGCCAACCTGGGAACGCTGGATGAAGAAGCTCACCCGCACGGGGTAGTGGTGCACGGCGGGTTCTTTCTGGGGCCGCTGAGTTTCTACGAGCGGTTGCGTGAACTACCGCTTGAGCGCCGCGCGCAATTCAATATGACTGCCATCAGTTACATCAACGAGCTATACGGCGAAGAGCAGCTCAAGCGCCTGCAGCGCCGTGATGCGCGGTTCATCAACAGCGCCTTCACCATGACATTGATGGGCGCGGCGGTCGCCGACCAGCTGGAAGACGGTCGCGTGCTCAGCGGCGTAGGCGGCCAGTACAACTTCGTCGCCCAGGCGCATGCGCTGGAAGACGCGCGCTCGATCCTGATGCTGCGCAGTTGGCGCGAGTCAGGCGGTGAGGTCAGCTCCAATATTGTCTGGACCTATGGCCACGCGACTATTCCACGGCACCTGCGCGACATTGTGGTCACCGAATATGGCATAGCCGACCTGCGTGGTCAGACTGATGCGACGGTCATCGAGCGCCTGTTGAACATTACCGACTCACGCTTTCAGGGCGGCCTGATCGAGCAGGCGCAGAAGGCCGGCAAGCTGCCGAAAGACTTTCAGCTCGATCCACGTTTTCTGCACAACACGCCCGAGCGTCTGCAGGATATCGCTTCGCGCTTTCCGTCGTTGTTTACCGAATACCCGCTGGGCTCGGATTTCACCCAGCAGGAACGCGACCTGCTGCGCGCTTTGAACTGGCTCAAGAGCAAGTTCAAGCTCACCGAAATCCTCGAACTGGGCAAGGCCACCCTCGACGCACCCGAACCCGACGCATACGCCGAGCACCTGCAACGCATGCAGCTCGACCAGCCACAGGGTCTGCGCGAAGAGCTGTACCAGCGTCTGCTGCTTGCCGGCCTGCATAACTCGGCAGGTTTGACCAGTTAGGTCCACCCCTACACAGAACCTGTGGGAGGGAGCTTGCTGGCGAGGGCGGCGTTACTGGCCAGATATCTGCTGCGCATGTACAGGCCTCTCGCCAGCAAGCTGGCTCCCGCAGGATCGTGGTCACCCTTTACTTGTAGGAGCGAGCTTGCTCGCGATCTGGCGCGTAGCGGCAGCAGAACCGGACGGATTGGCAGCAGTGGGTTAAAGACAGTTGGCTCCCACAATTTGCTGAACGCGGCCCAAAAATCGCGGATCAGCGCAGGGCGGTGTAAGCAAGCATCCCCGCCGCAACAATGCCGCACAGCGCGAACGACTGTTGCAATCGAGGGCCTGCCAGATAGCCCGAAACCTGCCGTCCAACCAGCAGCCCCGCCACGGCGCCCAAGGCGAATGGCGCGCCAATCGCCCATTGCATTGCGCCAGCGACTGACGCGGTCACGACGCTGCCGGCCGACACGAGGGCAATCACGGCCAGAGAAGTGGCCATCACACTTTTCATATCCAGATCGCTATAGCGGGTCAGCGCCGGAATCACCACAAAGCCACCGCCCACACCCAGCAGGCCCGACAAAAGTCCCAGTGCCGCACCGGTCAACGTCAGTGCCCGGACGCAGGGCAGGGTCCAGCGCAGTCGCCCGCATTGCGGATTGAGAACACAAGGCAATATTTCCGGCCGGGCCATCGGCTCGCCGTGACAGAGCTCGCGTCTGGCCTTGGTGAACATCCGCGCGCAGGCATACAGCAAGACCCCGGCGAAAATCAGCGCCAGCGGTTGGCCGGGCAAACGGTGCGCAAGCCACAACCCGAAAGGCGAAACCACAACGCCGATAGCAGCGAGATAGCCAGCCGCGCGATAGCGAACGATGCCCTGCCGCAAACCCAGCACCGCGCCCAGTGCCGCAGCCAGGCCGACAGCGAGCAACCCGACCGGCGCTGCGTCGACGATGGATAAACCGAGCCCGAAGACCAGCAGCGGCACGGCCAGAATCCCGCCACCCGCGCCCGTCAAAGCCAGCACGGCACCGATGATCGTCCCTAGTCCAGCCCCGAGCAGCGGGTGTTCAACCATCGAGCGCCGCCTTGTTCGGTTTCGCCAGCCACTCGCGACCTTTGAGCATGCCGCGCCAGTACAGCGGCGGCAGCACGCGTGATTTCAGCCACCAGGCCAGGCGAGTCGGCTCGCGCCCGTCCAGCAACCATCGCGGAAAACTCGGCGCCAGCTTGCCGCCGTAGGTGAATTCAGCCAGTACGATCCTGCCGCGCTCCACCGTCAGCGGGCAGGAGCCGTAACCGTCGTAAATCGCCGACTGGGTCGCCCGACCCAGCGCTACCAGAACATTGCTGGCCACGACTGGTGCCTGCTTGCGCGCTGCGGCAGCGGTCTTGGCATTTGGCGTGTTGGTGACATCACCCAGGCCATGAACATTGGCGAACCGCCGATGCGCCAGAGTCGCAGGGTCGACGTCCAGCCACCCGACCGCATCGGCCAGCGGGCTGTTGCGAATGAAGTCAGGCGCGACTTGCGGCGGAACCACGTGGAGCATGTCGAAAGGCTGTTCGAGGGTCTGCTGCGTACCATCCGGCATTGTCTGCAAGAACGTCGCGCGTCTGGCCGGGCCGTCCACCGCCACCAGTGTGCGGCTCAGTTGCAGGTCGATGGCATAGCGGTCCACGTACTTCATCAGCGCCGGCACATACTCCGGCACGCCGAACAGCACGCCGCCCGCATTACAGAATCGCGTCTTGATCTGCCCGAGCCGTCCATTCCGCCGCCAATGGTCGCAGGACAGATACATCGCCTTTTGCGGCGCGCCCGCACATTTGATCGGCATCGGCGGTTGGGTAAACAGTGCCTGCCCGTTTTTCAGCTCCTGAACCAGCTTCCAGGTGTAAGGCGCCAGATCGAAGCGATAGTTGGATGTCACGCCGTTGGAACCCAGCGTGGCGACAAGCCCGTCGATGGCTGCCCAGTCGAGCTTGAGGCCAGGACAGACCACCAGTTGCGCATAGCCGAGCAAGCGGCCGTCGTGCAGTTGCAGCACGTTTCGTTGAGGATCGAAGCTATCTACGCCGGCTTTGATCCACTGAACGCCTTTCGGGATCACTTCGGCCATTCTGCGTCTAGTGGACTCAGCGCTGAATACGCCAGCGCCGACCATGGTCCATCCAGGCTGGTAATAGTGGTCTTCAGCCGGGTCCACGATGGCGATATCGAGGGTTGCGTCGCGCGCCAACAGACTTGAAGCGGTCGCAATGCCAGCGGCACCGCCGCCAACGATCACGATCTGGTGGCTGATTGTGGGCAGGTTCATCGCAGATTTCCGTTATCAGAGAAAAAGGTCACAGCGCATTGAGCGGGATTTTCAGGTAGCGAACCCCGTTGTCTTCAGGCTCCGGCAGATGGCCGCAACGCATGTTGACCTGCACCGACGGCAGCATCAGCACTGGCATGTCGAGGGTCGCATCGCGGCTTTCGCGCATCTGGACAAAGCTGTCTTCATCGATGCCGTCGTGGATGTGAATGTTGGTGGCACGTTGTTCGGCAACGCTGGTCATGTACCGCAGCCCGCGGCCGTTGGGCAGATAGTCGTGGCACATGTACAGCCTGGTCTGGTCAGGCAGTGCGAGGATTCTGCGAATCGACCGGAACAGGGTGCGTGCATCGGCACCCGGAAAGTCGCAGCGTGCCGTGCCGTAGTCGGGCATGAACAAGGTATCGCCGACGAACGCCGCCGTTTCATTGCCGTCTTCGAAGACGTAAGTCATGCATGCCGGCGTATGGCCGGGCGTGTGCATCGCCCGCGCTTGCAACCCGCCGACGGCAAAAGGTTCATTGTCGTTGAGCAGGATGTCGAACTGACTGCCATCGCGGGCCAGAGCCTTGTCGTTGAACAGCGTGCCGAACTCTTCCTGAACGGTGGTGATGTGGTTGCCGATGGCGACCTGTCCGCCGAGCTTCCCTTTCAGGTACGCCGCCGCAGACAGGTGATCGGCATGAACGTGGGTCTCAAGTATCCATTGCACCGAAGCATTCAGCGCCTTGACGCGGTCGATCAGGCGGTCAGCCGATTCGGTGGCGGTGCGGCCGGACTTGGGATCGTAGTCGAGCACGCTGTCGATCAGCGCGCATTGCATAGTGGCGCGGTCCATTACCAGATAACTGATGGTCGAGGTATGGGCGTCGAACAGTGCTTCGACGTAGAGCCTTTCACCGATGATCATTGGTTTTTCCTCTGGCTGTAGTTCGCCTGCAGGCCTGTGATCGCAGGCAAGGCGGCTGGCAGTCGTCCTGAAAGCTGTCAATAAGCGTGCCAGCCGCAAGTCTTCGCGAAAGCACCGATATTGCTGGCTTCCAGCGGGGTCTCGGCCTGTCACGAAGGTGGAGCTCTGTGCGGGCTGCCATTTTATGGCAGTCAAATGGCAGTCGTTGGCAGCGAATGGCAGCCGCTTGCGGTAACCTGCAGAGCCGATCAGGAGCCGTCATGTCAGTCATTGTCAGCGACAGCCCGAGCGGTCGAATGCAGTCGCTTGTTTCGTACCTTGAACACGACCCGCGTCCGACCATCGTGCTCGACACCCACTACAACATCATTGCTGCAAACCCCGCGTATCAGCGGCAGTTCGGTATCGAAGGGATGCCGCATCTAGGTGAGAAGTGCTACCGCGTTTCGCATCGATTCGCGGTGCCCTGTGATCAGGCGGGCGAGCAATGCCCGATGCGCAAGGCCTATGAGACCCGTCTGCCCGAGCGTCTGTTGCACATCCATCACACGCCGCGCGGCCCTGAGCACGTTGATGTGGAGCTCAGGCCGATCCTCGACGACCAGGGTGAGGTCGTCGCTTACGTTGAACGGCTCAGTACGGTGGCGGTGGCGTCGGTTCAGCCACAGCAGCACGGGCTCGTTGGCCGCTCGGCGCCTTTCAAGGAAGTGCTCGGGGAGTTGGCGCGAGCCGCGCCGTCACAGATTCCGGTATTGCTGCAAGGCGAGTCGGGCACCGGCAAGGAATTGTTCGCCCGCGCCCTGCATGGCAGCAGTTCACGGTCGGCCGGGCCGCTGGTGGTGGTCGACTGCACCGGATTGACCGAGACCCTGCTCGAAAGCGAGCTGTTCGGTTATGAGAAAGGCGCGTTTACCGGCGCGCTCCAGCGCAAGACCGGCCTGGCCGAAGCGGCTCACGGCGGCACGCTGTTTCTGGACGAAATCGGCGAAGTACCGCTAGCCATGCAGGTCAAACTGCTGCGGCTGATCGAGTCCGGCAGTTTTCGCCCGGTCGGCAGCCTCAGAACGGTACATTCCGATTTCCGGCTGGTGGCGGCGACTCACAAACCGCTCCGGGAGATGGTTGCCGACGGGAGCTTTCGGCAGGACCTGTTCTATCGGATCAGCGCTTTTCCGATTCGTCTGCCCGCCCTGCGCGAACGCAGCGAGGACCTTCCGCTGTTGATCGACAGCCTTCTGCAGCGGGGCGCGCAGGGTGCGGCGCTGCGGGTTGATGCGCAGGCCATGAAGGTACTGAGCCTCTACAGCTATCCCGGCAATATCCGGGAGCTGCGCAATATCCTCGAACGCGCCCGGCTGTTTACAGACGACGGTGTGATCCGCGTGCAGGACCTTCCCGCCGAGGTTCGCGGCTATGCCCGAGAGCATCCGCGGTCGGGCCCGCGCCGAGACGACGGGCTTGAGAAGCTGGCCCACGCGCTGACGGTATTTCAGGGCTCGCGCAGCGAGCTGGCCCGCGAACTGGGGCTGAGCGAGCGCACCTTGTACCGCCGACTGCGCTCGCTCGGCATACGCGATTGACCGACAGCCGCCCTTAGCTGACGGCCTGCCGCTACGCGCCAGATCGCGGACAAGTCCGCTCCCACGCCCTCCGGGCAGAAGCGCCGAGCTTGCTTTTGATTCTGCCCGCAGGGCGTGGGAGTTAGCTTGCTGTGGGCGGCAATCCGACGATCTGCCGGGAACCGGCAGCAAAACCGGCGCACGCGATGTAGCTGAAGCACGGCCGCTACGCGTCAGATCGCGGACAGGCGGAACGCCGCTCGGTCTGCGGTGATGCCCGATTACTTGAACGTCACTACGCCGCCTGCAAGGGATTCGACGCGAGCCAGCGATTCGACGCGGTAGCCCTGCGCGTCCAGTTCGGCACGGCCGCCCTGGAACGACTTCTCGATCACGATGCCCAGGCCGGCCACGGTCGCGCCTGCCTGTTTGATGATCGAGATCAGTGCCTGCGAGGCTTTGCCGTTGGCCAGGAAGTCATCAATGATCAGCACCTTGTCGTTGCTGTTCAGGTGGCGTGGCGAAATGGCGACCGTGCTTTCGGTCTGCTTGGTGAATGAATACACCGTGGCGGTCAGCAGGTTTTCGGTCAGCGTCAGAGACTGATGCTTACGGGCGAAGATCACCGGCACACCCAGGTTCAGGCCGGCCATGACGGCAGGCGCAATGCCTGAAGCTTCGATGGTGACAATCTTGGTGATGCCCGAATCAGCGAACAAACGGGCGAATTCGTCACCAATGGCCTTCATCAGCGCCGGGTCGATCTGGTGATTGAGAAAGGCGTCGACCTTGAGCACCTGCTCGGACAGTACGATGCCTTCTTCACGGATTTTCTTGTGCAATGCTTCCACTTCAGTTCCTTGGGTGCGCGATGGCGCGAAATAATCGGTGTATTGGGCGCCTTGGGCCGGCACGGACTGTTCAACGCAGCATCATCAATGCGTAGAGACGTCTGTACAAAGCCTAGCGTTTCAGCATGGCGCGTATGTCGGCCAGTGCGGTGTTTCCTCGCACGGCCTTTACCTCGGTCGGAGTATCGTCATTGCCCTCCCAGGCCAGATCGTCGGGGGGCAATTCGTCAAGGAAGCGGCTCGGCGCGCAGTCAATGATCTCACCGTATTGCTTGCGCTTGGCGGCAAAGGTAAAAGCCAGCGTCTGACGCGCACGGGTAATACCGACGTAGGCCAGACGGCGCTCTTCCTCGATGGTGTCGGCTTCGATGCTGGAGCGGTGCGGCAGAATCTCTTCTTCCATGCCCATGATGAACACGTATGGAAACTCCAGCCCCTTGGACGCGTGCAGGGTCATCATCTGCACGCCTTCGGCGCCTTCTTCCTCTTCCTGCTGACGTTCGAGCATGTCGCGCAGAACCAGCTTGCCGATGGCTTCCTCGATGGTCATGCCGCCTTCTTCGTCTTTCTCCAGCGTGTTCTTGAGCGCTTCGATCAAAAACCAGACGTTGCTCATCCGGTAGTCGGCGGCCTTTTCGCTTGAGCTGTTCTGGCGCAGCCAGTTCTCGTAATCGATGTCCATGACCATGCTGCGCAGTGCGGCGATCGGGTCGTTCTGCGCGCATTGCTGACGCACGCCATCCATCCAGCGCTTGAAGCGTTGCAGACGGTCGGTGAAACGGCTGTCGAGATGTTCGCCCAGTCCTATTTCATCGGTGGCGGCGTACATCGAAATCTTGCGCTCGGTGGCGTAGTTGCCGAGTTTTTCCAGCGTGGTGGAACCGATTTCCCGGCGCGGAACGTTGATGACCCGCAAGAAGGCGTTGTCGTCATCCGGATTGACCAGCAGGCGGAAGTAGGCCATGAGGTCCTTCACTTCCTGGCGGCCAAAGAAACTGTTGCCGCCCGAAAGCCGATACGGAACCTGATGGTGCTGCAGTTTCAGCTCGATCAGTTTGGCCTGGTAGTTGCCGCGATAAAGAATCGCGAAATCGCTGTATGGCCGGTCGGTACGCAGGTGCAGGGTGAGGATTTCCATCGCCACTCGCTCGGCTTCGGCGTCTTCGTTGCGGCAGCGGATCACGCGGATTTCGTCGCCATGGCCCATCTCCGACCACAGCTGCTTCTCGAACGCATGGGGGTTGTTGGAGATCAGCACGTTGGCGCAGCGCAGAATCCGGCTGGTAGAGCGGTAGTTCTGCTCCAGCATCACCACTTTCAGCGACGGATAGTCTTCCTTGAGCAGCATCAGGTTTTCCGGCCGCGCGCCGCGCCAGGCGTAGATCGACTGGTCGTCGTCGCCTACCACGGTGAACTGGCAGCGCGTACCGATCAGCAGCTTCACCAGCAGATACTGGCTGGCGTTGGTGTCCTGGTATTCGTCCACCAGCAGATAGCGGACCTTGTTCTGCCACTTTTCCAGAATGTCGGCGTGTTCCTGGAACAGCTTGACCGGCAGCAGGATCAGGTCGTCGAAGTCCACCGCGTTGTACGCCTTGAGCGTGCGCTGGTAGTGGGTGTAAACGATGGCGGCGGTCTGTTCCTTGGGGTTGCGCGCGTTGGTCAACGCCTCCTCGGGCAGGATCAGATCGTTCTTCCAGGCGCCGATCATGTTCTTGATTTCGTCGACGCCGTCGTCGCCTGAGTACTCTTTTTGCATGATGTCCGTCATCAAGGCCTTGACGTCGGTTTCATCGAAGATCGAGAAGCCTGGTTTGTAACCCAGCCGCGTGTGTTCCTTGCGGATGATGTTCAGACCCAGGTTGTGAAACGTCGACACGGTGAGGCCGCGGCCTTCACCGCCCCGCAGCAGCGTACCGACCCGCTCCTTCATCTCCCGCGCGGCCTTGTTGGTAAAGGTCATGGCGACGATGTACTGGGCACGAATACCGCAGTTCTGGATCAGATGAGCGATCTTGCGCGTGATCACGCTGGTCTTGCCGGAGCCAGCACCGGCGAGCACCAAAAGAGGGCCGCCGACATAGTTCACGGCTTCTTGCTGCCGAGGATTGAGTCGGGACATGACGGTAAGGGAGTCGTGTTGCGAAATGGGCGGGCATTTTAACAGGCCGGAGGGTTTATGCGTCGCCATCGTCGACGATTGTCTTTGTCAGGAACGGCTATCTAATTTCTTTGATTTTGTTACATTTGCGCGCGGCGCGAATTTACGTGCACCCACGTTTGGGTGTGGCTATCGGTTTTTCCTTTGCATTTAGGGAGTTAGATTGCCCAGGCCTGTCGAATCCTTGCGGTTGCTACTGCTGGCAGAAGAACCAGCATGGCTGGCGCTCCTGAGTGATTGCCTGGGCCCTCCAGGCGGCGAGGTCATCTTATTGCAGGTCACCGACTGGGCAGCGTTCAACGCGCTCTACGGCAAGGACCGCAACACGGTGCTGTTGGCGACGCCCGACCTGCTTCCCGCTCAGGATCAGCGCACATTGCCGACCGTTCTGCTCCTCGATGAGGAACCGTTGGTCGGACCGAGCGCCGTGAGTGACTGGCTGGTGCGCGATGCGCTGAACCACGACATCCTGCGCCGCTGCCTGCGCCATGTCCTGGAGCGCGGTTTGCTGGAAGATGCGCTGCGCAGGCTTGCTGGCGAGGACCCGCTTACCGGCATCGTCAACCGACAGGGTTTCCATGCGCTGCTGGCCTCACGACTCGACGAAGGCAGCCACCTTGCCCTCGGTCATCTGGACCTCGACAACTTTCGTCGCACCAACGATGCGCTCGGCCATCAGGCGGGCGACAGGCTGATCCTGCAGGTCGTGGCACGGCTCAAGAGCGAGCTGGAAAGCAGCGACCAGATCGCCCGCCTGGGTGGCGACGAATTCGCGCTGCTGATCGACACGCGCGGCGGCTTCCAGCGCGCCACCCAACTGGCCGAGCGCATCACTGACGCATTGTCCGAGCCTTACTGGATCGATGGCGAAAGCCTGCTGATCGGTTGCAGCCTGGGGCTTGCCTACGCCCGAGAAGACCGCGCTGCCGATCCGCTGATGTGGCACGCCCATATCGCCATGCGTCAGGCCAAGAGCACCCAGGGCTGCACCTTCCATGTCTTCGATGAGCGGATCAACCGCAACGCACGCAGCCTTGCGGATCTGGAAGGAGAGCTGCGCCGGGCATTGCGCCGTGATGAACTGGAACTGCATTACCAGCCGCGTCTGTGCCTCAAGAGCGGCCGTCTGGTCGGCCTTGAAGCGCTGGTGCGCTGGCGCCATCACGAACGCGGGCTGCTGCCGCCCAGCGAGTTCGTGCCGCTGGCCGAGCAGAGCGGCCTGATCGTGCCGCTGGGCTACTGGGTGATCTTCAGGGCCTTGCGTGACATGCAGGCGCTGCGAGAGCAGGGTTTCGCACCCCTGCACATGGCGGTCAATCTGTCATTTCGCCAGTTTCAGGACAGCCAGCTGCTGGCGACGCTCAACCGATTGATCGTGGAACATGCGGTAGACGCGCGCTGGCTGGAATTCGAACTGACCGAAACCGCCGTCATGCGCCGCAGCGAACAAGTGCGGCAGACCATGGACGCTCTGCGGCGGCTGGGCGTGCGCTTCTCTCTGGATGATTTCGGCACCGGTTTTTCGTCATTCATGCACCTCAACAGCCTGCCGATTGCGTTGCTCAAGATCGACAAGAGCTTTGTCGGCGAGATGCAGCAACGCGCCGAGAACCGCAAGCTGGTGCACGCCATGATCAATCTGGCCCACAACCTGAATCTGGAAGCGGTGGCCGAAGGGGTGGAAACCGAGGAACAGCTGGAGCTGCTGCGCAGTTTTGGCTGTGACCAGGTGCAAGGCTATCTGATCAGCAGGCCGCTGCCTTTACCGGAACTGGTGGCCTATCTGACTGCCGACGAGACGCAGTCTCAGGTGGTCTGAGCGCGCGCGGCTGCGGGCGCGGTTCTCCCGTCACTCGGTCGCCAGATCGCTGACCCGTGCTCTCTTGAGCATGCGCGTGGTCTTGTATTCGAAGGCCCAGGTCAGGGCCACCGCCGCGCAGAACAGACCCAGCGCCAGCCCCCACCAAACGCCCGGCGCACCCATGTCGGCGGAGAAACCGAGCAGCCAGGCGGCCGGCGCCGAAATCAGCCAGTAACAGCCCAGCCCGATGAGGAAAGTGGTCTTGGCGTCCTTCAAGCCGCGGATCGCTCCCATTGCGATGGTCTGCATGCCATCGAACAGCTCGAACCACGCCGCAACGGCGAGCAGCCTGACCGCCAGCACGACGACTTCCGTGAATGCAGGGTCGTCGACGTCCAGGAACAGGCCGATGATCTGATGGGGCGCCAACCAGAACAGCAGACCGAACGACAGCATGACCGCGCCGCCGAACCCAATCCCGACTCGACCTGCCGTGCGCACCATCGGCGCATTTCCCGCGCCGTAGTGTTGGCCGATGCGCATGGTGACCGCGTAGGAAATTCCGACAGGGATCATGAACGCCATCGACACCGATTGAATCGCAATCTGGTGCGCTGCCATCTGGGTGCTGCCCATCGCGCCCATGCAGAACGCAGCAAAGGTGAACAAGCCGACCTCCACCGCATATGTGCCGCCAATCGGCAGACCCAGCCGCCACAGCTCGGCCAGATGGCTGCGCGACAACTTGCTCAGCCCTTTATGAATCGGATAGCCCGCATAAGCCGAATGCCGGCGGATATGGAGCGCAAGCGCGAGCGCCATGCAGTTGGTCACAACGGCAGTCACCAGGCCAATGCCCATCAGGCCAAGGTTGGGCAGCCCGAACCAGTTGTCGATCAACGCATGGTTGAGAACGTAGTTGGCCGCAGCGCCAATGAGGCTGATGGTCATCACCGGACGGGCTCGCCCCAAGGCGCTGGTAAAGCCGCGCAGCGCCATGAAACTCAACAGGCCGGGCAATGCCAGCGGCAGAGTGGTCAAAAACTGAGCAGCCATGTGAACGTTGGCTTCGTCCTGACCAAATCTGAGCAACAGCGGTTCAAGATTCCAGAGCAACAGCGCCGCAACCAGCGCCATGCCCCACGCCAGCCATAAACCGGCCTGTGTCAGACGCGTCGCGCCTTCGGCATCCCCCGCACCGTGCCGGATCGACACCAACGTGCCGACGGCGGCCATGACACCCACGCAAAAGAACGAAACAAAACTGTAAGTCGCTGCGCCCAGACCGCCGCCCGCCAGTGCGTCGGGGCCGATCTTGCCCATCATGACCGTGTCCGTGAAGACCATCAGCATATGTGCCATTTGCGACGCAATCAGCGGTCCGGCCAGACGCAGGATGATCCATAGTTCTTTTAAAGCGGGGTGCTGCATAACATCTGCTCAACTAGTTGAAAGTCCCAAGAGCCGCTTATTCTGGGTATTCAGGACGCATAGCACAAAGCGATAAATCCGATCATTGGCATGACAAATACTCATGCGGACGGTTTTTATCGTAGAGTTGTCGCTTCATTGTGACAGGAAGTCCGGCAATGCCTCGAAGTCTGCCCCCGTTATATGCACTGCGCGCGTTTGAGGCGGCGGCTCGATATGCTTCGTTTACCCGCGCAGCGCAGGAACTGTCAATTACCCAGAGCGCGGTCAGCCGTCATATACGTACGCTGGAAGATCACTTCGGCTGCCGGCTATTTCAGCGTAACGGCCGTAATCTGCAACTGACGGAAACGGCACGCGCCTTGTTGCCGGGAGTTCGAGACGGGTTTCTCGCTCTGGAACGGGCATGCAGCACGGTGCTGGCCGAAGAAGGTATCTTGCGCATGAAGGCGCCTTCGACCTTGACCATGCGCTGGCTTCTGGCGCGGCTTAGCCGGTTTCGCCATATCCAGGCAGGCAATGAAGTGCAGCTCACCAGCGCATGGATGGACATCGACGCTGTGGACTTTGCGCAGGAACCCTTTGACTGCGCCATTCTATTGAGTCGCGGGCATTTTCCGCCGGACTGGGAAGCGACGCTGCTGTTCCCCGAATGGCTGATTCCGGTCGGTGCTCCGACCTTGCTGCAAGATCCGCCATGGACGGTCGAGCGCTTGGCGATGGCGGAGCTGCTGCACCCCACACCAGACCGTCGAGACTGGCGCAGATGGCTGGAACGAATGGGTCTGGCCGGTCAGGTTTCGCTCAAAGGCGGCCAGGTATTCGACACGCTGGAGCTGGGCATGATTGCAGCGGCGCGCGGATACGGGGTTTCGATGGGTGATCTGTTGATGGTCGCCGAAGACGTGGCTCAGGCCCGCCTCAGTCTGCCATGGCGCACAGCAGTCTTCAGTGGCGAAAACTATTATCTGGTCTGGCCGAAAACCCGGCCTGGAGCTGATCGATTGCGGCGCCTTAGTGATTTTCTGCAAGGGGAAGTCAAGGCAATGGAGCTGCCACAAGTTGAATTATTACTCTAAAAAAATAGTGGCTTTTTGACTGCACTTTGTCGCAATCGTTTGCTAATGTCCGCGTCCTGAGCTCAAGTATCCGGACTTTGTGCCGAATCAAGAGTCGAAGCGCCGTTCTTTTCCAAAACGGTTTTGAACCCTAACTAGAATAATTTGCGGGATGGTCGCCGGGAGCTCGGTGAGTATAACCATCTTGCTCGGAGTCGTTATGTCCAAGCCCCGTGCCCGGATTGCTACGCAACTCGGTATTGCTTTGGCTGTGATATTGGCAGTGGTCATCAGTGGCAGCACGCTGTTTGCCTTGAGATCCCTGGATTCATCGAACCTGATCATCCGCGAAGAACACATGAGCAGCGAAGCGCGTTTGCTCGCTGATCAACTCAGTACCTTCCACAGCACCTTGCGTGACAGCACTCAGCGCTTGAGTGGCTTGTTTGAAAAGCGTTTCGCAGCCGGGCTGACTATCCAGAACGACAAGACCTATACGGTTGGCGGCACTCAGACGCCAGGGCTGTTTCTGGGCGACCAGCCGCTCAACAACGACTTCACCGAAGTAGACGAATTCCGCCGGCTGACCGCAGGCGCGGCCACGATCTTCGTACGCCGTGGCAATGACTTCGTGCGCATCAGTACGTCGGTGACCAAACAGGACGGCTCGCGCGCCATCGGTACCGTTCTCGATCACCAGAGTCCGGCCTATAGCCGGCTCATGGCGGGGCAGGAATATGTGGGCAAGACCATCCTGTTCGAGCGCAACGCGATGACCCAGTACTCTCCTGTGCGAGATGGCTCCGGTAACATCATCGCCGCGCTATACGTAGGCTTCGACTACACCGACGCGCAGAACACCCAGTTTGAAAACCTGAAGAAATTCCGCATCGGCAAGACCGGCTCGCTCGCGCTGCTGGATGACAAGGGCACGTGGCTGGTTCCGCCTGCTGGCATCAAGTCGCCAGAGGACGCCGCCAAAGCCGTTGCTCCCCTGGTCAGCACTCCCGGCAAAGGGCAGTTCTGGACCGAAGGGGGCAAGCAATTCTACAGCGTGGGGCAGACCTTCAATGGCGGCCCGTGGACAGTGCTGTCGAGCATGCCGCAAGAGGAGATCGGCGCGGTGACCTGGAAGGTCGGCACCCAGTTGGCAATCGGCAGCCTGCTGGCAATGCTGATCGCGGTGGCCAGTGCTGTCTGGTTGCTGCGCAGCAAATTGCGTCCGTTGTCCGAGCTGGTCCGTCAGGCAGACGCGCTCGGCGCGGGCAACCTGAGTGTTCGCTCGAACGTCGCCAGCCATGACGAAATCGGTCAACTGGCCGGTAGCTTCAACAAGATGGGCGAAGCGCTGTCATCGATGGTTTCGCACATTCGTACCGCCGCTCAGGAAGTCAGCACCCGCGCCCATGCGCTGTCAGGCATGTCGGGCGGTGCTTACGAAGGCATCGAGCAGCAGTCCGGCGAGATCACCAGCATGGCCGGCGCGGTAGAGGAATTCAGCTCTACCTCGATGAACATCGCTGACAATATGAGCAACACCGAGCGTCTGGCGCAGGAAAACGCGCAGCAGACCCGCATCGGTCGTACCTCCATGGAAGAAGCATCTTCTTCGCTGCAGCAGATCGCTACCTCCTTGAACAGCACCGCGACTGTTATCGACACCCTGGGCCAACGCTCACAGGAAATCGGCAGCATCGTCGGCGTGATCACCTCGATTGCCGACCAGACCAACCTGCTCGCGCTCAACGCCGCCATCGAAGCGGCACGCGCCGGCGAACAGGGACGCGGTTTCGCGGTAGTGGCGGATGAAGTCCGCAGCCTGGCATCGCGCACCCGTCAGGCTACCGACGAAATTTCCGGCATGATCGCCAGCATCCAGCAGGAAACCGGCAACGCCATCAGCACCATGCAGCAAGGCAACGTGCTAATGCAGGAAGGCTTGTCGCGTAACGCGAAAGTGGCTGCGGCGCTGGCCCAGATCGACGAACAAAGCCGCTCCGCCGGCCTGCAATTTGCCGCGATCACCACTGCTACTCAGGAACAAAGCAGCACCGCGACCATGCTGAGCAGCAACCTGCAAAGCATCGCCATGGCAAACAGCGAACAGCGTGAAGTGGTTTCCAACCTGGCCATCACCGCTGAAGAACTGAACTCCCTGGCCGCCGAACTGCGTAATGAAGTGGACCGGTTTCGCTGAGTAACTGTCCGCGATGATGTCTGACGTCTTCGTGGACAAGCGGAACGCCGTCCGGCGCGCTCCCACAGTAGGAGCGCGCTTGCCCGCGATGAGCATCATCGCCGGTAGGAGCGGACTTGTCCGCGAAGCCTTTCTGTCAGTATCGGCCTTCACCATTACTGACTCGAAGGCCGATACTGCAGTGCCTCCGCCAGATGTTCGCGCCTGATCTCGTCCACCTGCTCCAGATCCGCCAGGGTGCGGGCGACCTTGAGCAGTCTGTGCGCGGCCCTCAACGACAGCGTCAACCGTTCGCACGCCGTTTCCAGCCAGCGCTCATCCGTGCCGGACAGCGCGCAATGCTGGCGCAGCCCGGGCAGATCGAGGAAGGCGTTGGCGCAGCCCTGGCGGCGTTGCTGACGCTCGCGAGCCAAGGCAACCAGAGCGGCGGCGCTGGCAGTGTCCTCGCCAGGTTGCGGCGTGTGATGCAGCGCGGTCGCTTCGCGGGCGACGGTAAGGTGCAGATCGATGCGGTCCAGCAACGGACCTGACAGCTTGTTGCGATAGCGCTCAATCTGCTCGGTGGAACAGCGGCAGCGTCCGGTCGGCTCGCCGAGGTAGCCACAAGGGCAGGGATTCATGGCCGCCACGAGCTGAAAGCGGGCCGGGAAGCGTACCCGGTCGCGCGCCCGCGAGATGACGATGTGGCCTGACTCCAGCGGTTCGCGCAAGACTTCCAGGACCCGACGGTCGAACTCGGGCAGCTCGTCCAGAAACAACACGCCGTAATGGGCCAGGGTGATCTCACCGGGTTGCGGACGGCTGCCACCGCCTACCAGCGCAGGGCCGGACGCCGAGTGATGCGGCTGACGAAACGGCCTCTGTGGCCAGCAAATGAGCGGCGTCTGGCTGGCCACCGACTGGATTGCGGCAACCTCCAGTGCTTCATGTTCGTCCAGCGGCGGCAGCAGACCGGGCAGGCGGCTGGCGAGCAGGGTCTTGCCAGTGCCCGGCGGTCCGCTGAACAGCAGGTTGTGCGCGCCAGCGGCCGCGACCACCAAGGCCCGCTTGGCGGCGGTCTGGCCCTGAACTTCATTGAGATCGGGGTAGGGATGAGCCCGGGTCAGCAGTCCGCTGGCCTGATAAGGGCTAATGGGCATTTGGCCATTGAAATGCGCAACCAGCTCCAGCAGGTGGTTCACTGCGATAACGCGCAAACCCGATGCCAGACAAGCTTCCTCCGCATTCGCTGCCGGCACGATCAGCGTGCGCTCCGCGGCGCGGGCCGCCAACGCGGCAGGCAGTACGCCTTGCACCGGACGAATCGCCCCGGATAACGCCAGCTCGCCCAGACACTCGATATCCTGCAGCGCTACCAGCGGCACCTGCCCGCTGGCACCTAGCAGCCCCAGCGCGATGGCCAGATCGAAGCGGCCGCCATCTTTGGGCAGATCGGCAGGCGCGAGATTGAGCGTGATGCGCCGCGCCGGGAAGTCCAGCCCCGAGTTGAGGATGGCGCTGCGCACGCGGTCCTTGCTCTCTTTGACCGCACCTTCCGGCAGGCCCACCAGGGTCAGGGCCGGCAGACCATTGGCCAGATGCGCTTCAACAGTTACAGCGGGGGCTTCCACGCCCACTTGGGCTCGGCTGTGAACAATGGCCAGAGACATGATTCATTCCTTGAATACTCGACGGACGTCATCGTGCGACATTCAGGAGCGTGGCGAGCAAAGGAATGGATACAGGGTGTAAACCCGCTTCGGCTCTACGGCGCGGCCGCAGGCCGATGACACGGCTCAGAGCGGATCGCGAGGAACGTCTACCGGAGTGGGAGCGGACATCTTCTCTTCCATTTCGGCAACCTTCGCTTCCAGAGCCTCAAGGCGAGCGCGAGTGCGGGCGAGGACGGCCATCTGGCTGTCGAACTCTTCACGGCTGACCATATCGAGCTTGCTGAAGGCGCTCTGCATCAGAGCCTTGAACTGGGTTTCGAATTCGCCGCGGGGCAACGGGGTGTCGCCGTTGAAGAGGCGGGTGGCATGGCCGCTCAGGGCGTCCAGGAAAGCTTTTGGCGCGAGCATGATGATCTTCCGGAGTCAGAGTGGCCGCAGTGTAGCACGCAGCGTCCGGCACTGATTTCGCAGCGGATCGGTGCACGGTTATTGAGCATCGTCGCGGGCACGTGCGCACTATAGTTGTGCGTAAGCGGGGCGCTGGATCGTTGCCGCACACCGGTTTCATGGCTGCAAGGCTTGTATTCAGCGAATCGCAGAGAGATGGCAAGCTTTCTGCTTAGTGGCTGATGACCCATGCACTGATGCAGTCGCTGTGACGAAGGCAGTGCGGCAGGCGGAGCGGGGAATGTTTCGTCAGAAGCGGTTTTCTGGAGTTGGTCCGGAGTTTATCCGGCGACCGACGCGTTACAAAGCCAGGCACTGCGCTTAGACTTGAGTCGGGTTTGTTTTCCTGGGGCAAGTCCACCAATTCGGGAGAAAGTTTCATGAAGCTAGTCACTGCAATCATCAAGCCGTTCAAGCTGGACGACGTGCGCGAGTCGTTGTCCGAAATCGGCGTGCAGGGCATCACCGTTACCGAAGTCAAAGGCTTCGGTCGTCAGAAGGGTCACACTGAGCTGTATCGCGGTGCTGAATACGTAGTCGACTTCCTTCCCAAGGTAAAGATTGATGTCGCGATCGACGACAAGGATCTGGACCGCGTGATCGAGGCCATCACCAAGGCCGCTAACACCGGCAAGATCGGCGACGGCAAGATTTTCGTAGTGAATCTGGAACAGGCTATCCGCATCCGTACCGGCGAAACCGATACCGACGCTATTTAAGCCGCCAAACCCCAAAGCCCCAGGAGAAAACAATATGACTCTGCGTCAATTCGCAGGGCTAGGAGCCCTGTTGTCCCTTGCATTACCTGGTCTGGCCCTGGCGGCTGATCCGGTTGCCGAACCTGTACTCAATTCCGGCGATACCGCATGGATGCTGACCGCCACCGCGCTGGTCCTGTTCATGACCATTCCGGGACTCGCGCTGTTCTACGGCGGCATGGTTCGCTCGAAAAACGTCCTTTCCGTGATGATGCAGTGCTTCGCCATTACCGGCTTGATCAGCATTCTGTGGGTCGTCTACGGCTACAGCATCGCCTTCGACACCACCGGTATGGAAGCTGGCGTCGTCAACTTCAACTCTTTCTTCGGCGGCATGGGCAAGGCGTTCCTGGCGGGCATTACACCGGCGAGCCTCACCGGCCCGGCAGCGCTGTTCCCTGAAGCGGTTTTCGTCACCTTCCAGATGACGTTCGCCATCATCACTCCGGCGCTGATCGTCGGCGCATTTGCAGAGCGCATGAAGTTCTCCGCGATGCTGGTGTTCATGGGTATCTGGTTCACTCTGGTCTACGCGCCTATCGCTCACATGGTATGGGGCGGCGTCGGCGGCCTGATGTGGGACTGGGGCGTTCTGGACTTCGCAGGCGGCACTGTGGTTCACATCAACGCTGGTGTGGCTGGTCTGGTGGCCTGTCTGGTTCTGGGCAAGCGTAAAGGTTTCCCTACTACTCCGATGGCTCCGCACAACCTGGGTTACACCCTGGTCGGCGCGGCGATGCTGTGGATCGGCTGGTTCGGCTTCAACGCCGGCTCCGCCGCGGCTGCCAACGGCACCGCAGGCATGGCGATGCTGGTCACTCAGATCGCTACCGCTGCCGCTGCGTTGGGCTGGATGTTCGCCGAATGGCTGACCCATGGTAAGCCAAGCGCACTGGGCATCGCCTCGGGTGTAGTCGCAGGCCTGGTTGCCGTGACTCCCGCCGCCGGCACCGTCGGCCCGATGGGTGCTCTGGTGATCGGTCTGGCTTCCGGCGTGATTTGCTTCTTCTGCGCGACCAGCCTCAAGCGCAAGCTGGGCTACGACGACTCGCTCGACGCATTCGGCGTCCACGGCGTCGGCGGCATCGTCGGCGCGATCCTGACCGGTGTGTTTGCAGCCCCGGCGCTGGGCGGCTTCGGCACCGTGACCGACATCGGTTCGCAGGTCTGGATCCAGTTCAAAGGCGTGGCATTCACAGTGGTCTACACCGCGATTGTGACCTTCATCATCCTCAAGGTGCTGGACGCGGTGATGGGCCTGCGCATCACCGAAGAAGAAGAGTCTGTAGGTCTGGACCTTGCGCAACACAACGAGCGTGGCTACAACTTGTAAGCGGCAACCGTTGCGGAAACAAAAATGCCCGGTCTCCGGGCATTTTTTTGTCTGTCATTTGTGAATCAACTGTAGGTTTGCGCTGTCATTGATCTTGCCGCTGGCCAGGATTTCGGCAGTTTGATGACGTGCCTTCGACTTGGCCGGCAGTATGAATGTCAACTCGTCCAAAAGCCGCATTACTGGGCGCTTTGCTTTTTTCTCAGGCGAGTTAGAATGCGCGCCGAGCGTACGGAGAACGGTATGTGGCACCAATCCAGGATTACCCTCAGGCCCCGGCCTCGTGGGTTTCATCTGGTGACTGACGAGATAACCGCAGGCCTGCCCGAGCTGCGTCACTGTCGTGTCGGACTGCTGCACTTGTGGCTGCAACATACTTCGGCCTCGTTGACCGTCAACGAGAATGCCGATCCGGCCGTGCGTCGCGACTTCGAGCGGTTCTTCAACCGGCTGGTGCCGCAAAGCACCGACGGATACGAGCATAACGATGAAGGGCCTGACGACCTGCCGGCGCACTTCAAAGCCAGTTTGCTGGGCTGCCAGGTGGTTTTGCCAGTTACGGCCGGCCGACTGGCGCTGGGCACCTGGCAAGGTGTTTATCTAGGTGAGCACCGGGATTCAGGCGGTGCTCGCAATGTCCTTGCCACCCTTCAGGGTGAATGGGCATGATCGCCAGACATGGCGGTTATTGAATTTTTTCCGACAGTCTTGGGTTTCAAAGCTGCCGGGCTATAACTAATCTGCTTTCGCAAGTCATGAGGTAGAACATGAGCGACGACGACAACGATGATCTGGTAGACGACCTGGAAGGCGAAGACGAAGGTGAGGAGCTTGCTGCTGCACCTGAAGACGACGTCTCCGACGCTGACGATGGTGCTGAAGTCTCGGCTACACCTGTCAAAGGCAAGGCCAAAGCTGCGGTATCGGTCGATGAACTGCCTAGCGTAGAAGCCAAGAACAAGGAGCGTGATGCTCTTGCCCGTGCCATGGAAGAGTTCCTGGCGCGTGGTGGCAAGGTGCAGGAAGTGGAGGCCAACGTGGTCGCCGATCCGCCCAAGAAGCCTGACAACAAATACGGCAGCCGCCCTATCTGAGGCAGCACAGTCGTATTGAAAAAAAGCCCGCTGTCGCTGCGGGCTTTTTTTGGCCTGTAGGGGCGCGCTTGCTCGCGAACAGCCTTACGCGGTTTGCCTGACGCAGCGCGTCGTATGTGTCGCGGGCAAGCGCGCTCCTACAAGCGACGAGTCGTGCCGGTGTAGCCGGGTGACGCGGCTTATGCCCAGCGGCCCAGAACCTCGGGCAGTTGCGAAAGGTTGTGGATTTCGGCATCCGGGCGGCTGTCCGCGTCCCATGCCTTGCCTTGCGGGTTGTACCAGATGGCGCGCATGCCGGCGCGCTGTGCCCCGGCAATGTCGTCGCTGGGGTGGTCGCCGATATGCACGGCATTGCCGGCATCAACATTGCCACGACGCAATGCCTCCAGAAACGGCGCAGGGTCTGGCTTGCCGATGCCCAGGTCTTCAGCGCACAGCGCGAACGCGAAATAGTCCGCCAGCCCCAGGCGACGAACGTCAGCGTTGCCGTTGGTAATCACGCCCAGCGTGTAGGTCTTGGCGAGGATCTCCAGGGTGGGTTGCACGTCGGGAAATATCCGCACCTGGTGGCGGCCGTGCAGGAACACCTCGAAACTTTCGTCGGCCAGGTCCTGCGCTTCCTCGGAGTCGTAACCTGCGTCTTCCAGCGCATGAAACAGGACCTTGCGGCGTAGCGCGCTGATCCGGTGCTTGAGCGACGGCTCTGCCTCGACCAGGCGTGTGCGGATCTCCCACAAATGCTCTACAGGCACCGGCCCAAGCAGCGGGGCGTGCTCGGTCAGCCAGTCGCGCAGGGCAGCTTCCGCACCGACAATGGCGGGCGCAGTATCCCAGAGGGTGTCGTCCAGATCGAACGTGACGAGCTTAATCATGAGCAGATCCCTTGCGTTTGGCCCGGGGGTGGGCGCTGTCGTACACGGTGGCCAGATGCTGGAAGTCTAGATGCGTATAGATCTGCGTGGTCTTTATGTCGGCATGCCCGAGCAATTCCTGTACGGCACGCAGATCCTGCGAGGATTCCAGCAGGTGGCTGGCGAACGAATGGCGCAGCATGTGTGGATGCAGGTTCTGACCCAGCTCCCGCTCGCCCGCGCTTTTGAGGCGCATCTGGATCGCGCGTGGTCCCAGACGTTTGCCCTGCTGGCTGACAAACACCGCGTCATCCTGCGGGTTGGTCAGCGCGCGCAAAGGCAACCAGTTTTCCAGTGCCTGGCGCGCTTTGCTGCCCACCGGCAGCACGCGGGTCTTGCTGCCCTTGCCGAGCACCTGCACCAGCCCGGCGCTCTGATCGAGCTGATCGAGGTTCAGCCCGGTCAGTTCGGACAACCGCAAGCCGGACGAATACAGCAGTTCCAGAATGGCCTGGTCGCGACGCGCCAGGAAATCATCCTCCACGCCGCCGTCCAGCAATTGCGCGGTACGGTCCGTGTCGAGCGTCTTGGGCAGGCGTCGTTCACCTTTCGGCGGAGAAAGGCCGTTGGCCGGGTCGTGCTGGCAGACGCCCTCGCGGTTCAGATAAAGGTAAAAGCCGCGCACCGCTGACAACATGCGCGCCAGGCTGCGCGAAGACTGGCCTTGCTGATGCTGACGTGCAACGAAGCTGCGCAAGTGCTGAATGTCCAGGTCCACCCAGCTGGCAACCTGCGCCTTCTCGCAATATGCGAGCACCTTGTTCAGGTCGCGGCGATAAGCTTCCAGCGTATGCGGCGAGACCTGGCGCTCACTGCGCAGGTGCATGCAGTAGGCGTCCAGCTGCTTTTCCATGGATCAGCGGACCGAGCGCAGCGAGTGGTTGAACCTTGGCACCAGTCGGCCAAGCACGTCGGCTATATAGCTGAGGAACAGCGTGCCGACCGAGCTTTTGTAGTGTTGCGGGTCACGGCTGCCGATGGCCAGTACGCCATGCAGCCCCAGATGGTTCAGTGTGACGACTGCCGCCGACCCCACTTCCTTGCTCTGGTCGGCGCCGAACAGGAACGTCAGCTCATGCTCGCGCAGCGTGCCGCATACGGTCTTCTCGCCGATCAGGCCGCCGATGGCCTTTTGAGCTTCGGCGCTGCTGACCCAGCGGCCCACTGCCGTGGGGTTGTCACTGAACAGAATGAGGCTGACGAATGGCACCTGGAATTCCTGGCGCAGGCTGTCTTCAGCGGCGATCACCAGTTCATCGAGACTGCAGGCGTCCATCAGTGCAAGATTCAGGCGGCGGGTCTTTTCAAACAGCCGGTCGTTGTCCCGCGCGACGTCCATCAGTTGGGACAGGCGGTGGCGCATCTCGATGTTGCGTTCGCGAAGCAGCTTGAGCTGGCGCTCTACCAGCGAAACCGTATCACCGCGCTGGTGCGGGATGCGCATCGATACCAGCAGCTCGTCGTGTTCGGCGAAGAAATCGGGGTGCTGGAGCAGGAAGGCGATGACCGCCTCCGCTTCAAGATTGGGCGCTGCGCTATCGGCAGGCGATTCGCTGGTGTTGCCGGTTGAAGCCGGAGGCTGATCGGTCATCGTATTTGCTCACTTATAGCCGGACTTGGCCTTCGTAGACCCGCACGGCCGGGCCGGTCATCACTACAGGATGGCCAGGGCCGGCCCATTCGATGGACAGGCGCCCGCCCGGCAGGTCGATCAACAGCGGAGAATCCATCCAGCCCTGGGTGATGGCCGCCACGGCAGCAGCGCAGGCGCCGGTGCCACACGCCTGGGTTTCCCCGGCGCCGCGCTCCCATACGCGCAATTGCGCACGCTGACGATCCACTACGTGAAGGAAGCCGACATTGACCCGAGCGGGGAAGCGCGGGTGATGTTCGATTTTCGGGCCGAGCTGATGAACCGGCGCGGCATTGATGTCATCGACTCGCAGCACTGCGTGAGGGTTGCCCATCGAAACCGCAGCCAGTTCGACGGTTTGCCCATCGACCTCAAGGCTGTAGCTCAATGCCTGCTCAGGTGCTTCGAAAGGGATTTGCGCTGGTGCCAGGCGCGGCGGCCCCATGTCAACGCTGATCTGTCCGTCGTTGCGGATGTCCAGTTCAATGATGCCGCCCTTGGTTTCCACGCGAATCTGGCGCTTGGCCGTCAGGCGCTTGTCGAGCACAAAACGGGCGAAGCAGCGCGCGCCGTTGCCGCATTGCTCGACTTCGGAACCGTCCGAATTGAAGATCCGGTAGCGAAAATCCACGTCCGGATTGCTCGGCGCTTCAACCAGCAGCAGCTGATCGAAACCGATCCCGGTGTGCCTGTCGCCCCATTGTTTGGCGTGCTTGGGCAGAATATGTGCGTGCTGACTCACCAGGTCGAGGACCATAAAGTCGTTACCCAGCCCATGCATCTTGGTAAAACGCAGCAGCATGGGTTTACTCCGGCAACAGGCTTTCGCCAGCGTACAGTTCGGCGATAGTTTCGCGACGACGCACTTCAAACACCTGGGCGCCATCGACCAGCACTTCTGCGGCGCGGCCACGGGTGTTGTAGTTCGAGCTCATGACGAAGCCGTAGGCGCCCGCCGAATGCACGGCCAGCAGGTCGCCTTCGGCCAGTGCCAGCTCCCGGCCCTTGGCCAGGAAGTCACCGGTCTCGCAGATCGGGCCGACGATGTCGTAGGCACGCGGCTCGCTGTCGCGCGGGCGCACAGCGGTGACATCCATCCAGGCCTGATAAAGTGCCGGGCGGATAAGGTCGTTCATCGCCGCATCGACGATGGCGAAATCCTTGTGTTCGGTGTGCTTGAGGTACTCGACCTGCGTCAGCAGCACGCCCGCGTTGGCGACGATGAAGCGGCCGGGCTCGAAGACCAGGCCCAGGTCGCGACCTTCGAGACGCTCGCGCACCGCCTTGATGTAATCGGCCGCCAGCGGAGGCTCTTCATCGCGATAACGAACACCCAGCCCGCCGCCCAGATCGATATGGCGCAGGTGAATGCCACAATCGCCAAGACGATCGACCAGATCCAGCAGGCGATCCAGCGCATCAATGAACGGTTCGAGAGTGGTCAGCTGTGAGCCGATGTGGCAATCGACGCCAATCACTTCAAGGTTTGGCAGCTGCGAAGCGCGGACGTAGACGTCTTCGGCGTCTGCGATAGCGATGCCGAACTTGTTTTCTTTCAAACCCGTCGAGATATACGGGTGCGTACCGGCATCCACGTCCGGATTGACCCGCAGCGAGACGGGCGCACGAACGTTTAGTTCGGCGGCAACCACTTGCAGGCGCTCAAGCTCGTCGGTGGACTCTACGTTGAAGCAGTGCACGCCGACCTGCAGGGCACGACGCATATCGTCACGGGTCTTGCCGACGCCGGAGAACACGATCTTGTCCGCCTTGCCACCAGCGGCCAGCACACGCTCCAGTTCGCCCCGCGAGACGATGTCGAAACCGGCGCCCATGCGGGCCAGAACGTTGAGAACGCCCAGATTGGAGTTGGCTTTTACCGCGAAGCACACCAGATGCGGCATGCCGCTCAGCGCATCGGCATAGGCGCGATATTGCGCTTCGATATGAGCGCGGGAGTAGACGTAGGTCGGCGTGCCGAAGCGCTCGGCAATGGCAGACAAAGCCACTCCTTCCGCGAACAGCTCGCCGTCGCGGTAGTTGAAGGCGTCCATGGGATTCCCTTATAAATGCTTGTGCGAGTGCGATTTGCCTTGCTCGTCGGAAGACTTGGTGTCGTCAGGCAGGTACAACGGGCCCTTCTGACCACAGGCAGTAACGAGGCAAGCGACCGCGACGAGCGCAGCAAGCGAAGAGATCAGGCGCTTCATGGCGAAATCCTTTGTAAAAGCGTTAATTGCGCCCGAGTATACCGACCACCTCTCCAATTGCCTACGTGGTCTCCCGCCCGTCCGGCGGGCCTGCGAGCCGATATCCGGGGATTAGCGGCAGTGCCTCGGATTTATTGGCGCCTGCCTGACGCGCTCGGCGGGTAAGCTTTGCATTTGGCTTGCGGCGTCCGTATCTTGCGTGACTGCGTCATCAGCAGACACTTTTCGAGGTTCCCGCAATGAGTTTGACCGAAGCCCGCTTTCACGATCTGGTCGATGCCACCCAGCAGGCGCTGGAGGATATCTTCGACGAGAGCGACCTGGACCTGGATCTTGAAAACTCGGCCGGCGTTCTGACCGTGAAGTTCGAGAACGGCTCGCAGCTCATTTTCAGCCGGCAGGAGCCTTTGCGTCAGCTGTGGCTGGCCGCGCGTTCGGGCGGTTTTCACTTCGACTACGACGAAGAGCATGGTCGTTGGGCCTGCGATTCCAGCGACGAACTGCTGAGCGAGATGCTGGCGCGGATCACGCTTGAACAGGCCGGCGTCGAACTGGATTTCGACGAGATCTGATTGTGACCCAGCCCAACGTTCCCACGCCGCCGCCGCGGCCACCAAAGCCGTTGTTCAGCAACGTCAGCCCGGCCGTGCCGTCCCCTTGCGTCAGCCTGTGCCGCCTCGACGAGCAGAAAGTCTGCCTGGGCTGCTTCCGCCATGTAGAAGACATTCGCGAGTGGCGCTCGGCCGACGACTCGCGCAGGCGGCAGATCTGTCTCGATGCCGAGCAACGCAGACAAGCCGCCACGACCTGCTGACATCCCGTCGGGTTGTGTATTTATTGGCCTGTGTTAGTGTCAGAACCTGCTTTTCTTGAAAGAGAGGCTAACCAAAACCCCGCCCACGCTGGCGGGGTTTTGTTTTTCACATGCAGAACAGGAGTTTGCCTTGCCATGAACACCACACCCATCATCCTCACCAGACTCGATGTGCAGCGTCTCGAACGGTTGATCGCCAACCAGGACGAGAACAGTCCGGGCGTTCAGGCGCTGCAGGCTGAGCTGGATCGCGCCGAGCAAGTGGTGGGTCACGACGAGGTGCCTGCAGGGTTGGTAACCATGAATTCGCGCGTGCATTGCCGTGAAGAGGGCAGTGGCAAGGATTATCACCTCAAGCTGGTATACCCGCAGGATGCCGGGGTCGAAGGCACCGTGTCCGTTCTGGCTCCGATTGGCTCGGCGCTGCTGGGCCTGCAGGTTGGTCAGCATATCGACTGGCCCGCACCGGGCGGCAAGACCCTCAAACTGACCTTGCTGGCGGTGGAATATCAGCCGGAGGCGGCCGGAGAGTATCAGTAGCCTGAAACGGCTGTGGTGTTTGCCCGTCGCGGGCAAGCGCGCTCCTACAGGTCAAGCGCCGACATCATCCATGGCTTCATTAAGCAGCTTTTCCAGCTCGGCCTTGTGACGCAGGAACACAATGCTTTGCCCGTGTCCGTCATTGAGCAGACCGGACAGATCAAGGTCGGTGATGTAGCAGCGATAGCGCCGGGTTTCCCGGCGTTTTGCCAGGATCTGGCGGGCAACTTCGGTATAAAGCTGATCGCCGTACTCAAGCTCGGAGTATTCACTGTTGTCACAGTACAGCGTCACGCTCAATTGGCCCGGTGAGGTTTCTTCAATGATCGCCTGCACGTCATAAAAAGGCCGGTGCGCGGCCGTGGGCGCCGGGCGCGGTTCGATTCGCCGGGCATGACCGGCTCCGGACGGCAGAACCTGGTAATAAAGGGTTTCCAGCGATACCGGTTCGGCGGGATTGTCCAGTGGCAGCGATGCGCCGCGGCGGTACACCAGCGAATGGAAAAAGCGCTGCAGCGGCATCAGTAAACTGTGGTCATCGTGATAAGGCAGACGCTGGTGCCAGAGCGCGTTGTGTTCGTCGAGCACGTACAGGTCCGCTTCCTCTTCATTCAATCGGTAAAACACCTGAATGCACTCGGGCTGGCCAAACGGCAGAACCAGCGCCAGATCGTGATCGTCCAGTGCCTGCGGGTCCAGGTGCAGCGGGCTGTAGCGGGGCCGCTCTTCGCCCAGATAATTGAACAGCCCCTTGAGGCTGTTGACGACCACATGAGTGACCTGATCGGGGTTCATCTCCAGCACGTGGTACTGCTGCTGCACCTGGATCAGATAGCGATGGTTCAGTCGTCTGGCGTGCAGGAGTCTTGCCGTGTTGACCAGTTCTTCGACGCGCTGGGCGATAGCCGAGGCTCGGTTGTGACAGAAACACCGGACGCGGATATGCGGCTCGCTCGGACTGTCCATCAGGCTGCCGAGCAGCTCGCTGATGCAGTCGAGTAATGCATGCGGGCCGTCGAACCGGCTGACCAGTGTCTCGTTCCAGCTGTTGAGGGTGATCTGGTCCAGGGTCAGGACCAGATTTTCCCGGACCCCGGCGTAACTGAGCGAGTCAGTGCGCTCCGTGGTCATCAGAATGTTCAGATCGCGGTGGTGGCGCAGCGGGTCGACGCCGACATTGACCAGCAGAAGGATCTCCTTCGGTGCGCTGGCCTTGAGCAGAACTTCATCGCTGACCTCGGCCAGGGGCAGCGCAATGGTCTGTTGCAGCGCGCCCAGCAGATTGAACAGCTCGAACTCGCTCAGATCGCTGGTTCCAGGATGCAGGGCCAGGCGTGTGGTGGCGTCGATCACATTGTTGCGATGGCACCAGGTCAGCAGTTCGAGCAATTCCCGGCTGCGTTTGATCGGCGAAAAGTTTTCCCACTCATGCACGGCCAGATTGCCGTTATACAACGCCCACTGATGCTTGCCCGGCTCGCGTTTGTTGGGCGAATGCACCAGCGTCACTGTGTCTTCAGCCAGATCCGGCGCAACGCCGGGGTTGATGAACTCAACCTTGGCGGCCTTGCGCTCAAAGGCGGCATACAGTCGGCGCCCCAATACCGTCAGATCTCGGGTATTGATCGAGCTGGTAATGTTCTGCAGCCTGGCGAACTGGGTCAGGAACCGATAGCTGAAATTCAGTTCATTGACCAGCGAACGTCGCTCGTGCGCCACCTGGCGGACTTTCCACTGGCTACGGCTGTCGAGCAACGCAAGCTGGCGCTCGTCCCAGTGCCACTCGCGAGTCAAGCGCTCCAGGAGCTGGCGTTGCCAACTGTTGCTGCGCTGCCGTGCGGGGCCGGTGAGCTTTTTGTTGACCTTCAGGTACAGGCTGCGACGCACCAGTTCCAGCCGCTCGGGCTCGCTGCGCGCCAGCAGGTGATCCTCGATGCGGCGGTAAACCACCATGTACGGGTCGAGTTCATCCAGGTCCACCTTATTGGCGAACACCGCCTGCTTGAATCGCAGGCTCAGGCACTGGACGCTCGGGTATTCGCTTGAATACACCTCGATCAGCAGCAGCTTGAGCACCGACTTGTAAGGCGAATTGATGCCCTTGAACAGCTGCCATAGTCCGGCGCCGATGAACTCGCCGGGCGGTATATGCGCCATAGGGCCCAGATCGAGGACTTCGTCCGCGCGAATGAAGCGTTTGGACAACAGCGTGTGGCTGTAATCCTCGTAATTCTCTTCTTCATAGACCGGCACCAGCCACCACATTGGCGTGCGGCCCGCCAGCCAGATCGCAGTGCGATAGAACTCATCTAGCAACAGGTAATGCTGGGTGGTTCCGCAGTCATCCGAACTGAGCTGCGTGTCACGCTCCCCCGACTTGAAGCGTTGCGGATCGATCAGGAAGAAATGCGCTTCCGCTCCCATGCTGGCTGCCCAGACTTCAAGGGCCTGGCATTTCTTGCGCAGCTCGGCGATGGCCTCTGGCGCGAGTTCCGAGTCATGGCACACCCACACGTCCATGTCGCTCTGGTCCGCCTGGGCCAAGGTGCCGAGGCTGCCCATGAGAAACAGGCCATGAATAGGCTGGGGTGGATTTCCTCGGCGGGCTTTGTAGGAAAACGAGCGCGTGAGGCGCTGCGCTTCGGCAAGCGCCTGGGCATCAGGCTCGTAATGCGAGACGCCGGCCGGCGTGCTGCTGGAAACATAGCCAGGCAGCAGCGGGTGGTTCACATGGAAGAACAGCGGCAGCAGGGTCAACACGCTTTGCTGGCGCGTCGACAGTCCTTCCATGGCGCGCGCGTACCGCCCGTCATTGAGAGTCAGGAAGCGGCTACGTAGCTGGTGGAGCACCTTGCGGTCTATGCCCTCATCCAGGTCGGGGCGAAGTTCGAGATTATGCGTCATCGCAACTCATGTTACCTGCCGTGCAGGCGCTGAAATAATGAGCAAGATGGCGAAGAAGCTACAGCCGAAAGGATGCATGTTCGGTCGAGTTACTATTCTGACGCCAATTTTTTATATCGACCGATCATTGCAGAAATGAAGGGGCCATCACATTTTTTTTGTGCAGGCCCCGTGGGTGTTCAGGCGGCTTCTCTGGATACGTTGAGAATTGTCAGCAGTGATTGAGCATGCTCCGCGGCTTCCAGCCCGAGGCTGGTGAGATAACCGCCATCGACCTGTGTCGTCAGGCCTTTTTCAAACAGTCGTTGTGCAGCTGCAATGGCCGAAGGTGCGGCGACGTGATGGACCTTCAGGCCTTCCTGGGTATTGGCCAGGTTAAACAGTGCAAGGATTTCCAGTTCGGCAACCAGCTCAGGGGTATACGACATAGGTGCTCCAGACTTTTGTAGTAATACGTCCTCGCAGGCTGACGGAAGATTCTGAGATCGACGAGCGCGGTCAATGCTCGTCGGCATCGGAACACCGCTGAAGCCGGCTTGGCGCGAAAGCCCCGGGCAAGCGTCGACAGGGGGCTTTTGCAGTGTAGTCAGGGTCTGAAAAACCTGCCTGATATCTCGCCGCGTTCCTTTGGTTATTTATCTGGGTTATTCATCAGAGGTTACTTCTCGGGAGGCAACTCTGGCAGGGCACGCAAGGCAGTTTCGTACCATTGAGTGTCGAACGGTCGATCCGCTTCAAGCATGGCGTCGATCTCGAAGGCCAGCACGTGGGCCATCAGCTCCAGAATGTCGTCACGCTCATAGCCGACCAGCGTCAGCTTGTTGAAGATGGCCTTGGCGGCAGGCGGGTTGTCGGCTTCGATCTGGTTTTCGATGGCCTGGATCAGGGTCGAAGCTGTGAATTCTTCTTCGTCGTCGGCGTTATCGATTACATCAGTCATGGGCAATTCCTCAAATTAGGAGCGCATTTTAACCGCAATCCTGTGGCCTGAATCGGCGGGCGATGTAGGAAGCGTCTGAAAAGCTTTTTCTGCCATTCCTTGGCGCTGACTTTGCCTGAAAAGTCGATAGAGTCTGGCCCCCTCAAATCACGCTCAAGGAGGGCACCGTGCTGAAACTCTATGGATTTGCTGCAAGCAACTATTTCAATATGGTCCAGCTGGCGCTGCTGGAAAAGCAGCTGCCGTTCCAGGTCGTGCCTCTGCACGGCTGCCGGAACCCGGACGTTCTCGCCGTCAGCGCGCGGGGCAAGGTGCCGGTTCTGGGCACGTCGGAGGGTTTCATCAGCGAGACCGACGTTATCTTGCGTTACCTCGAAGAAATCTCGACCGACCGGCCGCTGACGCCTGCCGATCCGTTCGCTCGCGCGCAAATGTGGACCATCGCCAAGGAAATCGAGTTGTACATCGAGCTGCCCGCGCGCCTGTGTTACGTCGAAGTCATTTTCGGTGGCCGTCCGACGCCGCCCGACCTGCGGGCCAAGGCCCGGCGCGATCTGATCAAAGGCTTCGCCGCGCTCGCCCAGCGCGCCTGCTTCGCGCCTTACCTGGCAGGCGACCAGTTCACCCTCGCGGATATCTACTTTCTCTACACCGTAAACCTTGCCCAGCGCGTAAGTCAGGAGATGTTCGACCTGGATCTGCTTGGCAGATTACCCGGCGCGCGCGCACTGCTCGATCACTTGGGTGCCAACCCAAACGTGCAGAAAGTCGCAGCCGACCGCGAAGCGGACTGGCCACGATTCATGGCGCGGGTGCAGGCGGTAGCGCAGGCTGAGGGGTAGTCGAAACCGCCAAGGGTGCAGCTCAAAGTGCAGGCCCATACCGAAGCCCCCGCGCCTTGATCGACTAGCGCATTACCTGTAGGAGCCAGCTCGCTGGCGAGGGCGGCGTGACAGGCAACAGATCTGCTGCGCGTGTACAGACCTCTCGCCAGCAAGCGGGCTCCCAGAAAAAGTGCAGGCCCTTACCGAAGCCCCCCACGCTTGATCGACTAGCGCAATACCTGTGGGAGGCAGCTTGCTGGCGATCAGGTGCCCATCAACGCCCTGCCAGCAACGCCTGCCCACGCGCCACTGCTGCACGGACCTGCTCCGGCGCGGTGCCGCCGATGTGGTTGCGGGCGTTGACCGAGCCTTCAAGCGTCAGCACGGCGAACACGTCCTGCTCGATCTGGTCACTGAACTTGCGCAGTTCTTCCAGGCTCATTTCCGCCAGGTCCTTGCCGGTTTCGACACCGTACTTCACGGCGTGGCCCACGATCTCGTGACAGTCGCGGAACGGCAGGCCGCGGCGCACCAGATAGTCAGCCAGGTCGGTGGCAGTGGAGAACCCGCGCAACGCCGCTTCACGCATGATCGCGTGCTTTGGCTTGATGGCCGGAACCATGTCGGCGAAGGCGCGCAACGAATCGCGCAGGGTATCGGCTGCGTCGAACAGCGGTTCCTTGTCTTCCTGGTTGTCCTTGTTGTAGGCCAGTGGCTGGCCTTTCATCAAGGTCAACAGGCCCATCAGCGCGCCGAACACACGGCCGCTCTTGCCGCGAACCAGTTCGGGAACGTCCGGGTTCTTCTTTTGCGGCATGATCGAACTGCCGGTGCAGAAGCGGTCAGGAAGATCGATGAACTGGAACTGGGCGCTGGTCCAGAGCACCAGTTCCTCGGAGAAGCGCGACAAGTGCATCATGGCCAGCGAGGCCGCGGAGCAGAATTCGATGGCGAAGTCACGGTCCGAAACGCCGTCCAGCGAGTTGCCGCCAACGACTTCGAAGCCCAGCAGTTTGCAGGTCAGCTCGCGATCGATCGGATACGTGGTGCCGGCCAGCGCGGCGCTGCCCAGTGGCATGCGGTTCAATCGCTTGCGGCAGTCGACCAGACGCTCATGGTCGCGGCTCAGCATCTCGAACCAGGCCAGCATGTGGTGGCCGAAGGTCACCGGCTGCGCGGTCTGCAAGTGCGTGAAACCCGGCATGATGGTGTCGGCTTCGCGCTCCGCCAGGCCCAGCAGGCCCTGCTGCAGACGAGTGATTTCGCTCAGGATCAGGTCGATTTCGTCACGCAGCCACAAGCGGATATCGGTGGCCACCTGATCGTTTCGGCTGCGCCCGGTATGCAGCTTTTTGCCGGTGATGCCGATGCGGTCGGTCAGGCGCGCCTCGATGTTCATGTGCACGTCTTCCAGATCGACACGCCACTCGAACTGGCCCGCTTCGATCTCGCCCTGAATGGTGTTCAGGCCATCGATGATGGTGTCGCGCTCGGCGTCGGTCAGCACGCCGACCTTGGCCAGCATGGTGGCGTGCGCGATCGAACCCATGATGTCATGGCGGTACAGGCGTTGATCGAAAGTGACGGAGGCGGTGAAGCGCGCGACGAAGGCGTCGACGGGTTCACTGAAGCGGCCGCCCCAGGACTGGTTGGTCTTGTCGGTGCTCATGGATTCGCTCATAGCTGTGCTTGAAAGTGGCGTGCCCGCAAACGCGGCACAACGGCGGATGGATGATAACAGGGTTGCTGCTTTTTTATCCCCGTACGGCTTGCCGCTGATGAGGCCAGGGACGAGACTGACCCCATGCGAAAGAACCCTGCAGACCCGTCCGCGAGCCCCGCGCCCGGCAAAGATTTCTTCCTTCCCGAACTGTGCCTGCCGCAGGCGTTGCTGGTGCTTGTCGTGCTCGCCGAACTGATGGTGCTGGTTCTCGTTCTGGTCGAGCCCATGCATACAGGATTCGACTGGGTGCGTCTGGCGCTGATGTCGCTGTTCGTGCAGTGGATCGTGCTGCTGTCCGCGGCATTGCTTTGCGGTCTGCGGCCATGGCTGGCGCGATTGCCTCCCGGACTGGCCGGGCTGCTGAGCTGTCTGCTGGTGGTTGCGCTGACGCTGTTGTGTACGGCAGTCACCGATATCTGCCAGCTCAACGGGCGGACATCGGCAGGCGGCATGGTCGAGCGCTACCTGCGCTACGCATTGATCGCCCTGATCATGTCCGCACTGATGCTGCGCTACTTTTATTTGCAAAGTCAGTGGCGCAAGCAACAGCAGGGCGAGCTGCGGGCCAGGATCGAGTCGCTGCAAGCGCGCATTCGCCCGCACTTTCTGTTTAACACACTCAACAGCATCGCAAGCCTGGTTGCCAGCAACCCGGTCAAGGCCGAGCAGGCGGTTCTGGATCTTTCCGACCTTTTCCGGGCCAGTCTGGCGCGACCCGGGAGCCTGGTTTCGTGGCGCGAGGAGCTGGCGTTGGCGAAACGATATTTATCGATTGAGCAATATCGTCTCGGCGAGCGTCTACAGTTGGACTGGAGGGTGGAGACAATTCCCGATGACTTGCCGATTCCCCAGCTAACCTTGCAACCACTACTCGAAAACGCATTGATCTATGGTATTGCCCCGCGAGTCGAGGGGGGCGTGGTCCGGGTCGACGCAGACTACAGAGGGGGAGAATTTACATTGTGCGTCAGCAATCCCTTTGATGAAGTTGCCACACGGCAGACTCCTCACGGTACTCAACAGGCCTTGGTAAATATTGGTGCTCGTCTTACGGCACTTTTTGGCCCGCACGCCAGTCTGAGCGTGGAGCGCCGTGACGGTCGTCACTACACCTGTCTACGCTATCCTTGTGCGAGACTCACGCAGGAAGCCAGAGCTATATGAATGTCCTGATCGTTGATGACGAACCCCTGGCCCGCGAGCGACTGAGCCGATTGGTCGGCGAAATCGAGGGCTACCGGGTACTTGAACCCAGCGCCGCCAATGGCGAAGAAGCTTTGGCGCTGATTGAAAATCTGAAGCCGGATGTTGTCCTGCTGGACATCCGCATGCCGGGTATCGACGGCCTGCAAGTGGCTGCCAAATTGTGCGAGCGCGAAGCACCGCCTGCGGTTGTTTTCTGTACTGCGCACGACGAATTTGCCCTGGATGCCTTTCAGGTCAGCGCGGTTGGTTATCTGGTCAAACCGGTTCGATCGGAGAACCTGATCGAGGCGCTCAAGAAGGCCGAGCGGCCCAACCGTGTGCAATTGGCCGCGATGACGCGTCCGGCTGCCGAAAGCGGCAACGGCCCCCGTAGCCATATCAGCGCCAGGACCCGCAAGGGCATTGAGCTGATCCCGCTGGATCAGGTGATCTTCTTCATCGCCGATCATAAGTACGTCACCTTGCGTCATGACGGCGGCGAAGTGTTGCTCGACGAGCCGCTCAAGGCGCTGGAAGACGAGTTTGGCGACAGATTCGTTCGTATCCACCGTAATGCGCTGGTGGCGCGTGAGCGGATCGAGCGTCTGCAACGTACGCCTCTGGGACATTTTCAGCTTTTCCTCAGAGGGCTCAACGGTGACGCCTTGATCGTCAGCCGTCGGCATGTCGCAGGCGTACGCAAGATGATGCAACAGCTCTAGACCGCCTTGGCAAGCGAGACGTCCTGCTTGCAGAGGCCGAGTCGATGCATTCGCATCCGCCTGCGGTGGTGAGTAGTCCGGGTTCTTGCGAGCGGATAACGTCCGACGCATAACGGCCCGATTCCCGATCGAGATCATTGAGCCGACGCTAGTTTTCAGTCGATGACTGAAGTCCTTCTGGCTGAGCTGTTATTATCCGTGGCATCTATCAAGTACGGATTGTTGTTCAATGTCCTCTCGCGAAATCCGCATTGCCACTCGCAAAAGTGCGCTGGCCCTCTGGCAGGCCGAATACGTCAAGGCGCGGCTGGAGCAGGCGCACCCGGGTCTGGTTGTTACCCTGGTGCCGATGGTCAGCCGTGGCGACAAGCTGCTCGATTCCCCGTTGTCGAAGATCGGCGGCAAAGGGCTTTTCGTCAAAGAGCTGGAAACTGCCTTGCTGGAAAACGAGGCAGACATCGCCGTGCATTCGATGAAAGACGTGCCGATGGACTTTCCGCAAGGCCTTGGGCTGTTTTGCATCTGCGAACGTGAAGACGCACGCGACGCTTTTGTTTCCAACACCTATGCCAGCCTTGAGCAACTGCCTGCCGGCAGCATCGTCGGAACGTCCAGCCTGCGGCGTCAGGCACAGTTGCTGGCGCGTCGTCCCGATCTGAAAATCCAGTTCCTGCGGGGCAACGTCAATACGCGTCTGGCCAAGCTCGATGCGGGTGAATACGACGCTATCATTCTTGCCGCGGCGGGGCTTATCCGCCTGGGCTTCGAAGACCGGATCACGTCGGCGATCAGTGTCGAAGACAGTCTGCCGGCTGGCGGGCAGGGCGCCGTAGGTATCGAGTGCCGCAGTGTCGACGCTGAAATCCACGCATTGCTCGCGCCGTTGCATCATGCCGATACGGCGGTGCGGGTTATCGCCGAGCGCTCGTTGAACAAGCACCTCAACGGCGGCTGCCAGGTGCCCATCGCCTGCTACGCAGTACTCGAAGGTGATCAGGTCTGGCTGCGTGGTCTGGTAGGCGCTCCGTCGGGCGGCGTACTTCTGCATGCGCAAGCACGTGCGCCACAAACGTCCGCTCAGGCACTTGGTGTTGAAGTGGCCGAGGCACTGCTGGCGCAGGGTGCGGGCAAAATCCTCAAAGCCGTGTACGGCGAGGCCGACAACGAATGAGCGCTTGGCGCCTGCTGCTGACGCGCCCCGCACAGGAGTCGGCGGCTCTGGCCCGTGCTCTGGGCGAAGAAGGCATCTTCAGCAGCAGCCTGCCATTGCTTGAAACCGAGCCACTTGAGCTCACGCCCGCGCAGCGTTCGGTCATCTATATATTGCTCGACTATTCTGCGGTCATCGTGGTGAGCAAGCCTGCGGCCCGGTTGGCGGTGGAATTGATCGACGAAGTCTGGCCGCAGCCGCCCATGCAGCCGTGGTTCAGTGTGGGCGAGGCGACCGGGCAGATCCTGGCCGATTACGGGCTCGATGTAAGCTGGCCCGCGGATGGCGATGACAGCGAGGCCTTGCTCGGCCTGCCGCGCTTGCAGGAAGTGGTTGCCCAGCCGGACTGTCGGGTGCTGATCCTGCGCGGCGAAGGCGGCCGCGAATGGTTGGGCGAGCGCCTCCGCGAACAAGGTGTCAGCGTCGACTATCTGCCGTTGTATCGGCGTTTCCTGCCGTCCTATCCGGCCTCGGCGCTGTTGCACCGGGTCGAGTTGGAACGCTTGAACGGGCTGGTGGTCAGCAGTGGGCAGGGTTTTGAACATCTGTTGGAGCTGGCGGGTGATTCGTGGCCCCGGCTCGCCGGGCTGCCTCTTTTTGTGCCAAGTGCGCGGGTCGCCGAGATTGCCCGAACAGCCGGAGCATCAACCGTTATTGATTGCCAGGGCGCCGGTGCCCTGGCACTGCTGGCAGCGTTGCGGAATCAGCCGCAGCCTGCCCTCAAGGCGTAGTGAGTCGACAGCACGTCGTTACGCTATTACGCCAACATGCAAAGGATGGATACGTGAGCGAAACAGCCTTGCCCAAAGACGAAGAATCGGTAATCAAAACGCCGACATCCACTCCCGATCCGGTTCGCCCCGAACGTCCCGGCAACCGCAACAGCGGCCTGGTCATCCT
The DNA here is from genome assembly GCF_051132095.1 of Pseudomonas sp. R1-18. Taxonomy (NCBI): domain Bacteria; kingdom Pseudomonadati; phylum Pseudomonadota; class Gammaproteobacteria; order Pseudomonadales; family Pseudomonadaceae; genus Pseudomonas; species Pseudomonas sp. R1-18. The sequence continues at coordinate 4,714,687 of NZ_CP071658.1, read as the reverse complement.
CGCGTTGCTGCTGGGCATTGCAGGCGTCGCCGTTGCCGGCTGGGGCGTGTGGCAGCTGCGCATGTTGCAGGCCGGGCACCAGCAGCAACGTGGTCAGGTGCAGAATATTGCCGAGCAGACTCTGGCGCTCGCCCAGAGTGATCAGCAACTGAACGCGCGCCTGGCTCAGTTCCCGCCAGCTGACCAACTGGAAGACAGCCGCCGTCTCGTTGCGCAATTGCAGGGCGATCAGCAGCGCCTCAGCCAGCGTCTAGAAACCGTGCTGGGTGCCAGCCGCAAGGACTGGCGTCTGGCCGAGGCCGAGCATTTGTTGCGTCTCGCCAGCCTGCGTCTGTCGGCGCTGCAGGATATCAACAGTGCACTGGCGCTGGTTCAGGGTGCCGATGAAATCCTGCGCGAGCAGGACGACCCCGGCTCTTTCGCCGCCCGCGAGCAACTCGCGCGCAGTCTCGCCGCATTGCGCAGCATCGAGCAGCCGGATCGCACGGGGCTGTTCCTGCAACTGGCTGCCCTGCGTGACCAGGCCGTGCAGCTCAACAAGCTGGCACCTGAGTACGAAGACAAGGGCGAGTCGCTGTTGGGCCTGACTTCAGACAAATCCGAAGACGGCTACCTGACGCGCTGGTGGAACACCATTTCCCATTACTTCCGTGTCGACTTCAACGCCGACAAGGACATTCGCCCGATTCTGGCGGGACAAGGTTTGTCGCAAGTGAGACTTGCCCTGAGCCTTGCACTGGAGCAAGCGCAATGGGCGGCTCTGAACGGCGAGCCGCAGGTTTACGCCAAGGCGCTGGCCGAAGCCAGGAACGTGCTGCAGGCCAATTTCAATCAGGATGATCCTCAGAGCAAAGCAATCGGCGAGGGTCTGAACGCGCTGACGACACAACCGGTGGCGGTTAAGACGCCGGATCTGGCGCAAAGCCTGAGCGCGGTGCAGGCCTACATCGAGCGTCGCCATGCTGCCAGCGAACCTGCCGAGTCGCAGCGGAGTGTCAGCCCATGAAGCGCGTCTATGTCCTGCTGTTCATTGCCATCGTGGTGGCAGCCCTGATCGGCGTCGCAATTGCAGAGCATTCCGGCTACGTGCTGATCGCGTACAACAACTTCCGTTATGAATCGAGCCTGTGGGCGACGCTGGGCTTGCTGATCGCCGTGCTGCTGGTGATCTTCCTTGTTCGTGCCTTGATCGCTCTGCTGACCACATCCGGCGGAGTGGTCAACCCATGGTCGCGCCGCAATAATCGCCGCCGCGTGCAGGTGGCCATCGAACAGGGCCAGATGGACCTCGCCGAAGGCCGGTGGGCCAGTGCCCAGCGCCATCTGCATCGCGCCGCCGAGGCCGATCCGCAGCCGCTGTTGTATTACCTCGGCGCGGCGCGGGCCGCCAACGAGCAGGGCCGCTACGAAGATTGCGACAATCTGCTCGAACGCGCGCTGGAGCGACAGCCTCAGGCTGAACTGGCAATCGCCTTGAGCCACGCGCAGCTGCAACAGGATCGTGGCGACACCGATGGCGCGCTGATCACTCTGCAGGCGATGTATGAACGCCATCCGCACAACCCGCAGGTTCTGCGTCAGCTGCAACGCCTGTATCAGCAACGCGGGGATTGGTCCGAGCTGATCCGCATGCTTCCCGAGCTGCGCAAGGACAAGGTATTGCCGCCCAAGGAACTGGCTGAGCTGGAGCGTCGAGCCTGGGGCGAAAACCTGACACTGGCGGCCTGGCGGGATGAGAGCGAAGGGGCGCCGACCGGTTTGCCTTCGCTGGAAAATGCCTGGAAAGGCCTGACTTCCGCACAGCGTCAGGAGCCCCAGCTGGTGCTCGCCTATGCCGAGCAACTGCGTCGACTGGGAGCGGACGCCCAGGCCGAGGAAGTCCTGCGCACCGCGCTCAAGCGTGAGTATCACAGCCATCTGGCTCGTCTCTACGGGCTGGTACGAGGCAGCGATCTCGCCAAACAGCTGCACGCCGCCGAAGGCTGGCTCAAGCAGCATCCCAACGATGCCAGTCTGTTGCTGAGTCTGGGCCGCATCTGTCTGCAAAGCCGTTTGTGGGGCAAGGCGCGGGACTATCTGGAAAGCAGCCTGCGCATGCAGCGCAATCCGGAAACCTGTGCGGAACTGGCTCGTTTGCTGGCGCAACTGGGTGAGACCGATCGCAGCAACCAGCTGTTTCAGGAGGGGTTGGGAATGCTGGACGAGCGTTTGTTGACTAGACCGGTTCCGGCACTGACCAGCATCTGATGAAGGCATGAGACCCGCAAAGGTCTCATGCCCCGCCGTATCGAATTTCCGGGCCCGTGATTTGGTCCAGATATTTCCTACATTCGTGCGTACAAAAGCCGCTGTGTTGCATGCGCCGTTTCCTCTTAAAACAGCGAATGGTCTGTACTTTGTCGCCTTGATAGCGTCGGGCGCTTTCCTCTACCGTAACCGCCTTAGTCTTTGGTTACGGATTCGCCATGCATCTGGCTTGCACACGCTTCCTGTTTCTGTTTGCTTTCATCGCATGTGCACTGATCCTCGGCACGATCATTTACCTGCAAGAAACCTTCGGTCTTGAGCCTTGCGTCCTTTGTCTGGCGCAACGGGCCGTGATGATTGTCTGTGGTGCTCTGTGTTTAGCCGCAGCCTGGCATTCACCTGGTACCGCAGGCTGGCGTCGATATGGTCTTGTCCTTTTGCTGATTGCAGCCGTTGGAGCTGGAGTGGCGGGTAGTCAGGTCTGGTTGCAGACGGCTACGGATGATCAACTAGTGCCCATCGTGGCCCGGTTCGAACACTTGCTCCACGCATTGTCGCTGGACGCCTGGGTTAACCGCCTGGACAGCGAATTCGTATTCTGTGCCGAAATCAACTGGTCGTTGTTCGGATTCAGCCTTCCTGAATTGAGTCTGTTGGCTTTCAGTGCGCTCATTTTGCTTGCCGGCTACCCGCTTTTCAGCGGCCCGGGGCGACGGCCGGTTGCCGAAGGTCGGGTGGGGGATTAAACGCTTGTATGAACTTTCTCTCCTGCGTACCTTGATGGCCTTGTCGTGCGGGCATAATCTGGGCCGCACGCGTCATTGGAAGTATGCAGTCCTGACGCTTCACTCAGGCGGGTCCCTGTGAACATCAGGGCCAGCACAGGACCGCATACCCCTTGAAGGGAAGAAAAACATCATGCTGGAAAGTTGTCAGAACGCTCAGGAACGTTGGGGTGGTGTCAATCTGCTGGTTGACCGCTGGTTGCAGGATCGCCATGAACTGATCAAGGCCTACGATGCGCTGGGTGACACGCCCGAAGCACTGGCGGCGGATATCGAGGCGCTGCAGCGGTTTTGTGAAATCCTGGTTGATTACGTATCAGCCGGACACTTCGAAATCTATGAACAGCTGAGCAACGAAGCCAAGGCGTTCAACGATGAGCGTGGGCTTGAGCTGGCCGACACGATCTATCCGAGACTGGATGTCATCACCAAATTCGCGTTGGCGTTCAACGACCGGTGCGATAAGGGCGACTGCTCGGACTGCTCGATCGTTGCGAGCGAGTTCAACAAGCTGGGCGGCTTGCTGCATGAGCGCTTCGAGCTCGAAGACTGCCTGATCGAGGTGCTGCACAACTCCCATAAAGAAGAAGTCGCTACCCAGGCCTGATGCCTTGGCATCGCTGCGATGTGCAAATGACGTGCAGTAATCAAGGGTGCTTTCGCACCCTTTTGCATATCTGCCTGCCAGTCAGGCTTATTCGGAAACGGCGATCAGCTCGATGTCGAATACCAGCGGGGTGAACGGGTCGATCAGGTCGCCCGCGCCTTCAGCGCCATAAGCCTGGTCCGACGGAATCACCAGCCGCCACTTTGCACCTACCGGCATTTCCTGCAGTGCAGTGGTCCAGCCGCTGATCACGCTGTCGAGCCGGAACCATTGCGGTTTCTTGCTCTGGTCGAAAATCGTACCGTCCGGCAGGCGTCCCACGTATTGCACCTCTACGCGACCATTCACGTCCGGCTTGGGGCCGGCGCCAGGTGCCAGCTCGGTCACCAGAATGCCGTCGGCCAGCACCTTGACGCCAGGCTTGGCTTTTTCTGCATCCATGAACTGGCGCTCGGCACTCAGCGCGGCGGTACTTTGCGCATCCGGCAGCCCCGAGGCCTCGACCTGCGCCATCGCCGCGTCATGCTCGCGCAGGATCTGATCGATACGCTCCTGTTTTAGCGCCAGCGGCTTGCCTTGATAAGCCTGCTGCAGCCCATCGACCAATGCCTTGAGGTCAAGGTCAGGTACCTCCTGCTGGAGGCGCTCGCCCAGACTCGCGCCCAGACTGTAGGCCAGCTCATGAGAGCTGGCGTCGGGGGCGGTTTCCGCAGCCTGAGCCATCGGCAGCAACAGGAACAACGACGTTAACAGGTAGCGCGACATAAATGCTCTCCGGCCTGGGAAGGCAGCGATTATGCCAGCGCCAGCTCGTACAGTTGGGGTTGTGAGTGAATGAAATTTTCAATGGCGGATGCTGTGACATTTCCAGCGATTCGCGGCGGTATGCAACAGGGTGGATCCGATGGTGTCAAGATGCCCTAGCCGCGGTTCGGGCAGAGGTCTAGTATGAGCCGCAAATTCGTCAGCCAGGAGGTAAGTCATGTCGGCCAAAAAAAAGCCAGTAAACACCCCGTTGCACCTGCTACAGCAGCTGTCGGGCAGCTTGCTCGAACATCTGGAAGACGCTTGTTCCCAAGCTTTGGCTGATGCCGAAAAGTTGCTCGCCAAACTTGAAAAACAACGTGGCAAAGCGCAGGAAAAACTGCACAAGTCGCGTACCAAAATGCAGGACGCCGCCACGCTGGGCAAAGCCAAGGTTCAGAAGAAGAGCAAGGGCGCGGTCAGTGAGCTGGAAGAACTGCTCGACGCACTCAAGGAGCGTCAGACCGAAACCCGTGCCTACATCCTGCAACTCAAGCGCGACGCTCAGGAAAGCCTGAAACTGGCGCAAGGCGTCGGGCGAGTCAAAGAAGCCGTTGGCAAGGTGCTGATCGCACGTGAAGCCAAACCGGCAGCCCCGGTGAAAGTCGCAGCCAAGCCATCAGCTGCCAAGACGACTGCCGCCAAGGCCCCGGTTGCCAAAGCTGCAGCCGCGAAAGCGGCTGAGCCGAAAGTCCCCGCCGCCAAAACCCCGGTTGCCAAGGCTGTCGCCAAACGCACTCCTGCCGCCAAATCTGCCGCGCAACCAGCCGCTGCCACGCCAGTTGCGGCTAAACCTTCTGCTGCCAAAGCACCTGCAAAGGCGGCGGCAAGCAAGGCGATTGCCCTGTCTGCAGCCAAACCGGCCGCCACCAAGGCTGCGGCGAAACCTGCTGCCAAGCGCGCCGTCAAATCAGCGCCGAACTCGGCAACCGCCGCTCCCGCTCCAGCCGCCCCGACCGCGCCTGCGGCGGGCAATGGCGTGACGCCAACCAGCGCGTCTTAAGCGTCAGTCGTCAGATCCGCCGCGACGCGCAGCACCTGCAGCGCGTCGTGGTTGTTTTCACCCGCCGCTCCCGCCAGTCCGCCCAGCCATTCTCCCTGGGCCACTTCTCCAGTTTCCGACCAGCTCTCAGTCATTGTCTGCAATCGGACCAACAATTGCCGCTCGGCATCCAGCTCCAGAGCCTTGACCTGATTGCGCAGCGTGCCCAGCGCTACGTCGTGCTGTGCGGCGCTTTTCCATTGGGTGCGCAGCTCGCGCAGCGGCCGCACCACATCGTCGTGCCACGGGGTGGCCAGTTGACCGATTTCATCAAGACGTTGCGCAGTGCATGGAACGCCTCGCACTCGCAGCCAGACCCCACACAACACCATGCAAACGTTCGCCCCGTCGGCCTGCAGGGCCAGGCATGCCTGTTCAACGCCAGCCCTGGCGTAAAAATCGAGGGTGAAACTCCAGAGGTCAGAAGGCATAGTGATCAACCTGTTCGGGACGAAGCTGGTAGACTCCGCCGCCATTATGATTCGAATTCAAAGCCTTACCTTACAGCGTGGTCCGCAACGTCTGCTAGAAGACGCCGAGCTGACCCTGCACGCCGGCCAGAAAGCCGGCCTGATCGGTGCCAACGGCGCCGGTAAATCCAGCCTCTTCGCGTTGTTGCGCGGTGAATTGACGCCTGATTCTGGCGATTGCCTGCTGCCTGCCGACTGGCGCATTGCGCACATGCGGCAGGAGGTCGACACGCTCGAACGCCTGGGCGTCGACTACGTGCTCGACGGCGATATTCGCCTGCGCGAGGTTCAGCGTGAGCTCGCTGAAGCCGAGGCGGCGCAGGATGGCGCGGCACAGGCTCGACTGCACGCCGAACTCGACAGCGCCGATGGCTATACCGCCGACGCCCGCGCCCGCAAGTTGCTGGCTGGCCTGGGCTTTACCAACGAGCAGATGGAGCGCCAGGTCGGCAGCTTCTCCGGTGGCTGGCGGATGCGCCTCAACCTGGCGCAGGCGCTGATGTGCCCATCCGACCTGTTGCTGCTCGACGAACCCACCAACCACTTGGACCTCGACGCAATTCTGTGGCTGGAAGAATGGCTCAAGAGCTATCCCGGCACGTTGCTGCTGATCTCCCACGACCGGGACTTTCTCGACGCCGTGGTCGATCACATTGCCCACGTCGAACAGCGTCGGATCACGCTCTATCGGGGCGGCTACAGCGCCTTCGAGCGCGCCCGTGCCGAGCGGCTGGCCCAACAGCAGCAAGCCTACGAGAAACAACAGGCGCAGCGCGCGCATATGGAAAAGTACATCGCGCGCTTCAAGGCCCAGGCCACCAAGGCACGTCAGGCGCAGAGCCGCATCAAGGCTCTGGAGCGCATGGAAGAGTTGTCCGCCGCGCACGTGGACTCGCCCTTCAATTTCGTTTTCCGCGAGTCGGACAAGATCTCCAGCCCGTTGCTGGACCTGTCCGATGCCCGCTTGGGCTATGGCGACAAGACCGTGCTGGAGAAGGTCAAGCTACAGCTGACTCCCGGTGCGCGGATTGGCCTGCTCGGCCCCAACGGTGCCGGTAAGTCGACCCTGATCAAGAACCTCGCGGGCGAGCTTTCTCCTCAGAGTGGTCGACTGGTGCGTGGCGAGAACCTCACCGTGGGCTATTTTGCCCAGCATCAGCTCGACTCGCTGGACGCCAAGGCCAACCCGTTGCTGCACCTTCAACGGCTCGCGCCGACCGAACGGGAGCAGACGCTGCGGGACTTCCTGGGCGGCTTCGACTTCCGTGGCGCACGTCTCGACGAGCCTGTGCTGAATTTCTCCGGTGGTGAGAAAGCCCGATTGGCCCTGGCGCTGATCGCTTGGGAAAAACCCAACCTGTTGCTGCTCGACGAGCCGACCAACCACCTGGATCTTGAGATGCGCCTGGCGCTGACCATGGCGCTTCAGGAGTTCAGCGGTGCGGTACTGGTGGTTTCCCACGACCGCCATCTGCTCAAGAGCACGACGGACGACTTCCTGCTGGTAGCCGACGGTCGCGTGCAGGAGTTCGACGGCGACCTGGACGATTACACGCGCTGGCTGGCGGATTACCGCCTGCGTAATGCCCCGGTCAGCAACGCGCCGGTCAACGCCGACAAGACCGACAAGAAGGCCCAGCGACAGCAGGCTGCGGCATTGCGCCAACAGCTTGCACCGCACAAGCGTGAAGCGGAAAAGCTGGAGCGTGATCTCGGCACGCTGCATGAGAAGCTGGCCAAAGTCGAAGCGGCACTGGCTGACAGCGCCAACTACGACGCAGCCAACAAGGACAAACTTCGTGATCTGCTCGCGGAGCAGGCGAAACTGAAGGCTCGCGAGTCAGAGCTGGAAGAAGCGTGGATGGAAGCGCTGGAGCTTTTGGAGTCGATGCAGGCCGAGCTCGAAGCGCTGTCGTGAACAAGGCGGTAGATTGATGGAAGTTTTCGGTTTTCTGGTTGCCCCGCACTGGGTGGAGCCTATCCTGCTGGGGTTGCAGATTCTGCTTATCCTGCTGGCCGGTTATGTGTTGCAGCGGCTGGTGGGGCGTTTTCTGACCAGGCTGGGCGAACGCTATCCGTTGCCCCCAGAGTTGCTGGTGCCGGTTCGTGGCGTCCTTCGCTGGCTGATCATGGGCAGCGCTTGCGTGCTCGTGCTGGGTCGCCTCGGCGTTTCGGCCACGGTGCTCTGGACGGCGTTGTCTGGCTTCGTTGCCGTTGCGGCCGTTGCGTTCTTCGCAATGTGGAGTGTGCTGTCCAACCTGCTGTGCGCGATCCTGATCTACACCATCGGCCCGTTCCGTATCGGGGACGTCGTCGAGCTGGTCGATACGCTCGACAAGCCCGGGGTGAAGGGCCGTGTGGTCGCTATCAACCTGATGTTCACGACCCTGATCGAGATGCCGGAGTCAGGCGGCTCGCTGGTTCAGGTGCCCAACAGCCAGTTTTTCCAGAAATCGGTCCGCCGCTGGCGCGGCAGCGACGTGCTGCCTCAGGTTTCTGTCGAAAAAAACCTCGGCGAGTAGCAATCATCGCGGTCAGGCACTAACGTAGCGACACATGATTCTGCCTGGAGGGTGCGATGGAACTTGAGACGTGGCTGGGTTTTCTGGCCGCTAGCTGGATAATCAGTCTTTCCCCAGGCGCCGGCGCCATCGCGTCGATGTCCTGCGGCCTGCAATACGGGTTCTGGCGCGGATACTGGAACGCCCTCGGTCTGCAAATCGCACTGGTGGCGCAGATTGCAGTCGTGGCAGCCGGGCTGGGTGCCGTGCTGGCGGCTTCCGAGCTGGCATTCACCTTGATCAAATGGTTTGGCGTGGCCTATCTGATCTATCTGGGCGTAAAACAGTGGTGCGCCTTGCCCGCCGACCTGGCAGACGAGTCGACGATCCGCCCGATCGGCAAGCCCTTGAGTCTGGTTTTCCGAGGCTTTCTGGTCAACATCAGCAATCCCAAAGCGCTGGTATTCATGCTGGCGATCCTGCCGCAGTTCATCGATCCGGCCGCGCCGTTGCTGATTCAGTACGTGACTATCGCGGCGACCATGGTGTCTGTGGATCTGATGGTGATGGCGGGTTACACCGGGCTCGCTGCCCGAGTGCTGCGGGCACTGAAGACGCCAGCGCAGCAGCGCCGGCTCAATCGCACGTTTGCCAGTCTGTTCGTGGGGGCTGCGGGGTTTCTCGCGACGTTGCACCGCGGAACGGCCTGAGCCTGCTGGAGTCAATCGGCTCCTCTACAGCGAGGAGCCGACTGGGCGGTTCAGGCAAGAGCCCGCGCTCAACGCAGAATCCGCGGCGCCTCGTCGCGAGGCAGGTTGTTCTGCGGCACGGGCTGGCCGGTGTACTCCACCTCACCACGCAGCTGCTCGCGCAGCTGGCGAGCGACATCCATACCAATCGATTTGGACACATCACGGACCACGCGGCCACGGTTGAGTGAGACCTTGATGTCCCGACCGTTTACCAGTTTGGTGTCCTGACCTTCACCCATCGCTGTGAACGCCGACGTGACTTCGAAGGTGCGGGTATTGATCAGGCTGAAATCGGCCACCAGCGTCAGGCCGAGAATCGCCGAGTGGCTATCGGTGTTGGCAATCTCACCCACGTCCTGGCGAAAGTCGATGTCCGAGACTGTGCCGAACAGCACGTAATCCGCGCCCTTGAAGTTGCCGTTCTTGATGCGCTTGATGACGTCGTACACGTCTTCCTTGGAGCTGGCGGTGTAAGGCGTGCCCTGCACCAGCTGGAACATCCCCGACTTGAGGATCTCGCCCTTGATGTCTCCGCTGAACTTGCGCAGTTCGCCCTGCTCGATGTAGCTGGTGCGAGATTCATACTCGTCATAGCTGGCCGAGCCGCTGGCGCTGTAGCGATTGACCTGCAGATTACTGCTGGCCGAAACGGTGTGGATGTACTGCTCCACACGTTCCTGGAACGCCATGTCCGTCACGGCGATCTTCGGTGCAGCCTGGACGCCGAAGGCGCACACCATGCCGATGATTCCCATCCATGCACGCATTGGTCAGCGCTCCGTGGTTTTGCGGATTTCTTTCTCGTCCATCCATTCGGCCAGACCGCTTTCCACGTCGATCAGTTGCAGGCTGAACTTGTAGAAGACGTCCTTGTAATCGCTGCTGCGCTTGACGATGGAGCTGATCGAGCCTTCCAGACGGTATTTGGCCGCGATCATGTTGCCGGTCTTGGCAACGGTGGTCTGCTTGTACAGGCCGCTCTGGTTCTGCAGCTTGAGCTGGTCGACCTGGCTTTGCATCTGGGTGTTGTCACTGGCGAAGCGGGCGGTGCCGGTTTTCATCAGTTGGGTCTTGATGGATGTGGTGATTTCGCGGGTATCGATGTACTCGCTGGTCTTGTTCTTCACATCGTAGACCTGAACGACCGGGCGGCCCTGCAGAATGCCGGACTGTGCCAGGGAGCGGGTCATGCTTTCAGCGATCATTTGCAGATCGGTGGAGCCGAATTCGTTGGTCACGGTTTCGACGGCCTTGGTGTCGCCGTAGTTGATGTTCTTGTTGCCAAGAACCGGCGAGTTGTTGGCGCAGCCGGTGGCCAGCAGGGCAATTGCAGCGATGGAGCACAGACGAATGGACAGCATACGGAATTCTCTTTGAACTGAACGAAGGGTGATCAAGGCGTATTGATTTCGAGACGGAAGTCAGTCGCGCGTGGAACCGGCGCGATTGCTGGCAGGACCGTGCTCTGCGAGCCATACAGCGTCAGGCTTTTCCAGCCTTCTTCGTCGGCCACCGGGAACCCGTCGTTACCCAGCCATGCGAAGCGGTAGTACATCATTCGGTTTCGGCTGCTCGTGTTGGTCAGCTGCGCCTTGACGGTCAGAAAGCCGTTTTCGCGGGCCACGCGCATGGCGCCAACCTCAATGTTTTTGGTGTCTCCCATCGGCACGACCTTGCTGGCGGCACTGCCCGGCGCTGGCGGCGGCGGGGTGGCGCAACCGGCGAGCATGGCCAAGGCCAGCACGCCGAGAATCTTGATACGCATTGGAAATCTCCGTTTCAGGGTTTATTTGGCGACTGCGATGGCTTGCGGCACCTGGGTCGGTATCACTTGCGCCGCCAGACTGCCGGCGTACACCTGATTGCCAAGCGCGCGCAGCGGAATCACCTGATAGCGCTGGTCGACCTTGACCTGGACACGAGAACCGCCCAATGAGCTGGGCAACATGATCTGGTGCTCACCCTGTGGCAGGCGCAGCCGCGCTACCAGGGTGTTGTCCGGCAAGGTGCGCCAGGTGCGGGTGTCCGCGCCCTCGGTGACTGCCGAGGCGATGCCGACCGCCAGACCAGCCAGCGGGTTGACGTCGTTGATCTGCTTTTGCGCAACGCCGCGGGTAATCGCACGCACGGTGGTGCGCAGGATGATGCCGGGCATGTCGTCGCGCAGGGCGCGGCGCGACATGTCAGTAGTGCTGTTGAGCAGCGTCAGGTTGAGCGGCTTGCCGTCCAGTGTGATCTGGTTGAAAGCGGGGGTCGTGGTGTCCGGCTTGATCACCGGGAACGACAGCGGAGTGATCACCAGATTACCGCTGATCGGCAGCGGCAGCGGAATGCGTACCGAATCGCGGGCGGGCGCGAAGCCGGTCTGCACCACGATCAGCACCTCGCTATTGCCTTCCTTGCTGGAGGCGGCGTCGAGGTCCTTGATGGTCTGTTCCAGCAGTGGCGTGTTGGGACGCAGTTCAGCGGCCTTGCGATAGCCCGGCGCGGCGAGGCCCTTTTCGCCCAGGGCTTCATACACGAAGCCTGAAAGGTAATGGCTGAAGGCACTCTGATAGCTGTTCTTCAGGCCGACGACTTCGGGCGCGTCCAGCGAAGCGACCGGGTAACCCTGCAGGTCCTTGAACTGGGTCTTCACACCACGGTTCTCGGCTTCCTGCTCGCTCTTGAGGTATTCCTTGTCGCGCAGCTCGGCGATCACGGCCTCGCGCTCGTGGGTTTTCTTGATTTCGGTACGAGCGCCGTCGAAGTCGTTGCTTGCCAGCAGGTTGAGCGCCATCTGCGTGGTCAGCATGACCTTTTCGTAGTCATAGCCTTCGTAACGACGGACTTTGTCGTTGACCAGAAAGCTGCCGAACTGGGCGAGGTACTTCTCGGTGTCGAGTTTCACCGACTCTTCCCACTTGTAAACCACCTGGTCGGCCGCGCGCCAGGCGGCCTGGCTGCCGGTGAAGTCACCCTTGGCACGCAGCAACTCACCTTTCTCGAAGTAATACAGCAGATCCTTGTCGGCGCTGGTGTTGTTCTTTTCGAGGGTGGTCAGTGCGGCGTCGACGTTGCCGGATACCAGCTGCTGACTGGTTTCCTTCAGCTCGGAATCATAACTTCTGAAGGCAGCGCAGCCGGTGAGCTGTACGGCCGTGATTAAGGCAAGCGCGGTCAAGGCACGAGAAGACATGTGCGTTCTATTCCCTGAAGTCGATAGCCAGGCGCATGCCCGCTATTCAAGTCCGTTTGATGAGCGGCGAGGGTGCCGCGCAGGTGTCTCGCCGTCAGGATCTGGCGACGAAGGGGCCGGATTATAAACCGGAGGCGCGCGCTGACAATGGCTTTTTGCTTTCGTTCAATTCTTTCGGACGTTTCTTACGAGCGGCGTGTGAACACGCTCACGGTTTGGAGGGAAAAGCATTACCTGAGAAAGGTGCCGCTGGGGCCCGATCAGCGTGCTCAATCGGGCTGGAACAGCTGTGGGCAGACCCGCGCCTGCCCACAGCGAATGAGTGATTACGTGATTCAACCGGGTTGCTGAAAAACCGTTTGTTTCTGGGCCGCTAAGGCTGAGTCAGCTCAAGCACTCGGTCGACCAGCTTGTTGATTCCGGCCGCTGCCTCGCTGATGCTTTTGGCGACCATGTAAGCCGGGGTGGTAACGAGCTTGCGCGCAGTGTCTTCGACGATCTCGGTCACTTCGCACTCTTCATGGATGCCACCCATTTTGGTGATGGCGGCCGCGGTTTCGGCATCGTTGCCGATCGTGCAGGTCACTCCGGGGCCATAGATCTTGGCAGCGAGCGCCGGGGTAATGCAGATCAGCCCGACCGGCTTGCCCGCCACCGCAAACGCCTCGGCCAGCGCCAGCAGACTGCTTTCCACATGACAGGCCGGGCCTTGCTCGGCAAAGTCGGACAGGTTTTTCGCCGAGCCGAAGCCGCCAGGGACGATAAGGGCGTCGAACTCGTTGACATCGGCCTCACGGATGTCCAGGACCGCGCCTCGTGCGATACGGGCCGATTCGACGAGTACGCTGCGGGTTTCCGACATTTCCTCGCCGGTCAGATGGTTCACGACGTGACGTTGGGAAATGTCTGGCGCGAAGCACTGTACTTCCACGCCGCGCTGGTCCAGTCGCAGCAGGGTCAGAACACTTTCGTGGATTTCCGCGCCGTCATAGACGCCGCAACCGGAAAGAATCACCGCTACTTTCTTGTGCATACCTTAACTCCTGATCGTCCACGGCCGTCGGACAACCGCGCTTTTCAATGGGTGCTGATCAATGGATCGTAATCGGGGCGATGTGTTCAGTGCCGGGTATGCGCGCTGGCGCGGAACGACCGGCACAGGCGAAAGGCGGGAGAGGTGCCGAGCGCGCAGAAAGGCGCCCGGACAGGAATCAGTCGTCGGACTTTTTTGAAGAGGCATCAGCTGGCACTTCGACCGCCACCTCGGAAGCCTCGGCAAAGAGACGTTTCTCTTCACGAGCGATCCGCGCGTTCTTTATGCGACGGCGCAACCAGAGCGCGAGACCGAGGACCAGGAGCCCGCCCAGCACCCACATTTCGTATTTCTTGATATTGCCCAGCAGACCTTCCATGACCGCGCCAAAGTGGTAGGCAGCCGAGCCAAGCGCTGCGGCCCAGACCGCCGCACCGATCCCGTTGAGCAGCAGGTAACGGCCTGGCGGATAACCTGACATGCCGATCGCCACCGGCATCACGGTACGCAGCCCGTACACGAAGCGGAAACTCAACACCCAGATATCCGGGTGCTTGCGTACCAGCCTCAGTGCCTTGTCGCCCATCAGCTGCCAGCGTGGCTTGCGCGCCAGAATTCTGCGGCCGTGCTTGCGACCCATGAAATACCAGAGCTGGTCACCCGCATAGCTGCCACAAAAGGCGACCACGATGACCATGTTGAGATCCATGTATCCACGGAACGCAAGAAATCCAGCAAGCACCAGAATGGTCTCGCCTTCAAAGAAGGTGCCGAGGAATAGGGCGAAGTAGCCAAACTCGTTCAAGAAATTCTGGAGCATGGTCTGGATGCTGGCGAAATGAACGCGCAGCCTAACCCGCCAAAGACAATCATGAAAGTGTCCATATGTGTCTCAACGTTAAAGATTGGTACAGGTGAATGGGGTTACCCTAAAGGCTGCCGTCGCTGCGACCCCCAGTCGCAGGTCACACTATGACTGTCACACTTTGGTCATAATGGCGGCTTATAACTGTCGCGCTTGCCCGCGTACGCGGGCTCAGGAGTCTCGCCGTGAGCTTTACCCCCGCAAACCGCCTGTTTCCTCTCACCCGCCTGCGTCGCAATCGCCGCGACGATTTTTCTCGTCGTCTGGTTCGTGAAAACGTCGTCACTGTCGACGATCTGATTCTTCCCGTATTTGTACTCGATGGCGAAAACCGTCGCGAGACCGTTGCCTCCATGCCGGGCGTCGAGCGCCTGAGCATCGACCTGCTGCTTGAAGAAGCCGAAAGCTGGGTTGCGCTGGGTATTCCTGCGCTGGCGCTGTTCCCGGTAACTCCCGCCCAGAAGAAAACCCTGGATGGCGCTGAAGCCTGGAATCCGGATGGCATCGCGCAGCGTGCGACCCGCGCATTACGTGACCGTTTCCCGGAGCTGGGCGTCATCACTGACGTGGCGCTGGACCCGTTCACCACTCACGGTCAGGACGGCATCCTCGACGAAGAGGGCTATGTGCAGAACGACATCACCGTCGATGCGCTGGTCAAGCAGGCTCTGTCCCATGCCGATGCCGGCGCTCAGGTGGTGGCCCCGTCGGACATGATGGACGGACGCATTCAGGCGATCCGTGAAGCGCTGGAGCTGGCCGGACACACCAACGTGCGCATCATGGCCTACTCGGCCAAGTACGCCAGCGCCTACTACGGGCCGTTCCGCGATGC
Source organism: Pseudomonas sp. R1-18 (assembly GCF_051132095.1). NCBI lineage: Bacteria > Pseudomonadati > Pseudomonadota > Gammaproteobacteria > Pseudomonadales > Pseudomonadaceae > Pseudomonas > Pseudomonas sp. R1-18. The sequence continues at coordinate 4,699,568 of NZ_CP071658.1, read as the reverse complement.
CGTGGGTTCGTCGCTGAATCTGGGCAAGGCCAACAAGGCGTCCTATCAGATGGACCCGGCCAACAGTAATGAAGCATTGCACGAAGTGGCCGCCGACCTGGCTGAAGGCGCGGACATGGTGATGGTCAAGCCGGGCATGCCTTATCTGGACATCCTTCACAGGGTCAAGGATGAGTTCAAGGTCCCGACCTTCGTCTATCAGGTGAGTGGCGAGTATGCGATGCATATGGCTGCGATCCAGAACGGCTGGCTGAGTGAGGGGGTGATTCTCGAATCCCTCACCGCCTTCAAACGCGCTGGTGCTGACGGCATTCTTACTTACTTCGCCGTCCGTGCCGCTCAACTGCTAAAAGGGCAATAGCCTTACAGGAACGTACATGAATACCGAAGGACTCATCGAAGCCACAGCTGAAGTCGACGTTAAGGAATCCGCGCCAGTGGTCGAGCCGCAGATCGAAGCGGTCCCGGTGGTCGAGCCGCCCGCCGCGCCCCCGGTCGTTGCAGTGAACCTGGATGACAGTAGCCTGTACATCCACCGCGAACTGTCGCAACTGCAGTTCAACATCCGGGTTCTGGAGCAGGCGCTGGATGAGTCCTATCCATTGCTGGAGCGGCTGAAGTTCCTGCTGATCTTTTCCAGCAACCTCGATGAGTTCTTCGAGATTCGTGTCGCCGGCCTCAAGAAGCAGATCACCTTCGCCCGCGAGCAGGCCGGTGCCGACGGTCTGCAACCGCATCAGGCTCTGGCGCGGATCAGCGAGCTGACCCATGGTCATGTCGACCGTCAGTACGCGATCCTCAACGATATTCTTTTGCCGGAGCTGGAAAAGCATCAGGTCCGGTTCATCCGCCGCCGTCACTGGACGGCCAAGCTCAAGGCCTGGGTGCGTCGCTATTTCCGTGACGAGATCGCGCCGATCATCACGCCGATCGGCCTGGACCCGACTCACCCGTTTCCGTTGCTGGTCAACAAGAGCCTGAACTTCATCGTCGAGCTCGAAGGCATCGACGCATTCGGTCGCGATTCGGGTCTGGCGATCATTCCAGCGCCCCGTCTGCTGCCACGTATCATCAAGGTCCCGGAAGACGTGGGCGGCGCGGGCGATAACTTCGTGTTCCTGTCGTCGATGATTCACGCTCACGCCGATGACCTGTTCCAGGGCATGAAGGTCAAGGGCTGCTACCAGTTCCGCCTGACGCGTAACGCCGACCTGGCGCTGGATTCCGAAGACGTGGAAGACCTTGCCCGCGCGCTGCGTGGCGAACTGTTCTCGCGTCGCTACGGTGATGCGGTGCGTCTGGAAGTGGCTGATACCTGTCCGAAGCACCTGTCGGACTACCTGCTCAAGCAGTTCAACCTCAACGAGTCCGAGTTGTATCAGGTCAACGGGCCGGTCAACCTGACCCGGCTGTTCAGCATCACCGGTCTGGACAGCCATCCCGAGTTGCAATACCCGCCGTTCACTCCGGCAATTCCCAAATTGCTGCAGAACAGCGAAAACATTTTCAGCGTCATCAGCAAGCAGGACATCCTGCTGCTGCACCCGTTCGAGTCCTTCACGCCGGTTGTCGATCTGTTGCGTCAGGCCGCCAAGGACCCGCACGTCCTGGCCGTGCGTCAGACGCTTTATCGCAGCGGCGCCAACTCGGAAATTGTCGATGCACTGGTGGACGCGGCGCGTAACGGCAAGGAAGTCACTGCGGTGATCGAGCTGCGTGCGCGTTTCGACGAAGAGTCCAACCTGCAACTGGCCAGCCGGCTACAGGCGGCGGGCGCGGTGGTGATCTATGGCGTGGTCGGCTTCAAGACTCACTCCAAGATGATGCTCATCCTGCGCCGCGAAGGCAGCGAGATCGTGCGCTATGCGCACCTGGGTACGGGCAACTACCACGCCGGCAACGCTCGTCTTTACACCGACTACAGCCTGCTGACGTCCGATGACGCTTTGTGCGAAGACGTCGGCAAACTGTTCAGTCAGTTGATCGGCATGGGCAAGACCCTGCGCATGAAGAAGCTGCTGCATGCGCCGTTCACGCTCAAGAAGGGCATGCTCGACATGATCGGGCGCGAGACGCAGTTTGCGCTCGACGGCAAGCCTGCGCACATCATCGCCAAGTTCAACTCGCTGACCGACCCGAAGATCATCCGCGCGCTGTACAAGGCCAGTCAGTCGGGTGTGCGTATCGATCTGATCGTGCGCGGCATGTGCTGCCTGCGTCCGGGTATCGCCGGTGTGTCGCACAACATCCATGTGCGCTCGATCATCGGCCGCTTCCTTGAGCACACGCGGGTGTTCTACTTCCTCAATGGCGGCGACGAGCAGATGTTCCTGTCCAGTGCCGACTGGATGGAGCGCAACCTCGACAAGCGTGTCGAGACCTGCTTCCCGGTAGAAGGCAAAAAGCTGACGCTGCGGGTGAAGAAGGAGCTGGAAAGCTACCTGACCGACAACACCCACAGCTGGCTGCTGCAGGCCGATGGTCGTTACGTGCGCAGCACGCCGACCGGCAACCAGAACCCGCGCAGCGCCCAGGCGACCCTGCTGGAGCGCCTGAGTAACCCGGTTCTCAGCGTGCGCTGAAGACGATGCCGACTCGGGTCAGCCACTCCGCTTCAAGCGCGAAGTCGGCCTGAGTCAGCTGGTTGTTTTCCAGCCAGCCGTCCGGGAATTTAGCGTCCAGGTTGGGGCCATCGGCTCGCAACACCACATGCGGCATCTCTTGGGTGCCGCGAATGTGGTGGAACAGGATCGCGAAGCGCAACAGCACGCACAGGCGAATCAGCTTGATGCCCTCATCGCCGAACTCGGCAAACTTGTCCCTCGGAATGTTGCGACGATGACCACGCACCAGCAGCGCGAGCATCTGCTGGTCTTCGCGTGAGAAGCCGGCGAGGTCCGAATGCTCGATCAGGTAGGCGCCGTGCTTGTGGTAGTGATAATGGGCGATGTCCAGCCCGATCTCATGCACCTTGGCGGCCCAGCTCAGCAGTTCAGCGTAGCCTTCGTCCTGCAAGTCCCAGCTTTCGGCAACTTGCTCCAGAGCGTGCAACGCCTTGGCTTCGACGCGCGCGGCCTGTTCCAGGTCGACGTGGTACCGCTCCATGAGCGAACTCAAAGTGCGTTCGCGTACGTCTTCGTGGTGATGACGGCCCATCAGGTCGTAGAGCACGCCTTCGCGCAGCGCTCCTTCGCAGTGGTCCATGCGCTTGAGCTCCAGCGCGTCGAATATGGCTTCCAGGATCGCCAGCCCCGCGGGAAAGATCGCGCGGCGGTCGGGCTTGATGCCGTCGAAGTCGATTTTGTCGACATCGCCCAGTTTGAAAAGCTTGCGCTTGAGCCAGGCCAGCCCTTCGGCGTTGACCTCGCCCGAACCGTAGCCGTTGGCCTTGAGCGCCAGCCCGATGGCTCGGATGGTGCCGGACGAGCCGATGGCTTCATCCCACTTGAGGCGGTGCAGGGCGTGCTCGATGCTCATGATTTCCAGACGCGCGGCGGTATAGGCCTGCGCATAGCGCGCCGGGGTCACCTTGCCGTCGCGGAAATAGCGCTGGGTAAAACTGACGCAGCCCATCTGCAGGCTTTCACGTAGCAATGGCTCGAAGCGTTGACCAATGATGAACTCGGTGCTGCCGCCGCCGATGTCGGCTACCAGACGCTTGCCCGGAGTGTCGGCCAGTGTGTGGGATACGCCCAGGTAGATCAGTCGTGCTTCTTCCCGCCCGGAGATTACTTCGACCGGATGGCCGAGGATCTCTTCTGCGCGATGAATGAATTCATTTCGGTTGCGTGCTTCGCGCAGCGCGTTGGTGCCGACGATGCGCACGGCGCCCAGCGGCAGACCGTTGATCAGCTGCGCGAAACGCTTGAGGCAATCAAGGCCGCGCTGCATGGATTCTTCACTGAGCTGGCGCTCTTCGTCGATGCCGGCGGCCAGCTGAACCTTCTCGCCCAAGCGCTCAAGAATGCGTATTTCGCCCTGGTTGGCCTTGGCTACCACCATGTGGAAGCTGTTGGAGCCCAAGTCGATCGCGGCGATCAGTGAAAGATTCTTGGCTTTTGATTGCGGCATGATCAGAAAATCCCGTTCGATAACCGCGTCATCGTGCCACGATCCATGCCTGCCGCCAACGCGAAGCTGTGCAGGCGGTAGCAAACACTGATGGCCATCAGCCTTTTCGGAGCGCACGCCGCCCTCGCCAGCAAGCTGGCTCCCACAGGGCCAAGGCGCTCCAGGAGCTGCGTGGGAGCCAGCTTGCTGGCGAGGGCTAATGGGCAGTCACCGGATATGTATGGGCCATACCGGCTCTTTCACGAGCACGCTCCCCCCACAGGACATGCGCCAGCCGATTACAGTACGGGAGCTTCGGTGCCGATAAAATTGGCCAACTCCGCCGTGCGCGGGTTGGCGAACAGGGTTTTTGGGTCGCCCACCTCATGCACCTTGCCATGGTGCATGAACACCAGTTTGTCGCCAACTTCCCTGGCGAAGCGCATTTCGTGGGTCACCATGATCAGGGTCATGCCGTCGGCGGCCAGCTGACGCACCACACCGAGCACTTCGCTGACCAGTTCCGGGTCAAGCGCCGAGGTGATTTCGTCACACAGCAGCACCTTGGGAGACATCGCCAACGCCCGGGCAATGGCGACCCGCTGCTGCTGGCCGCCGGACAGTCGATCCGGAAAGGCATCGAACTTTTCTCCCAGGCCCACGCGTTCGAGCATCTGCCGCGCCAGGCGCGTTGCCTCGGCCTTTGGCACCTTCTGCACGACCTGAGGCGCGAGCATCACGTTCTCACCAACACTCAGGTGTGGGAACAGGTTGAACTGCTGAAACACCATGCCGACCTTCTGGCGCAGGGTGCGCAGGTCGGCACGCGCGGCGTCCAGATACTCGCCATCGACTTCGATCACGCCGTCGTTGATCGACTCCAGCCCGTTGAGCGTACGCAACAGAGTGCTTTTGCCCGACCCGCTACGGCCGATGATTGCCACGACCTGGCCTTCCTCGACTGACAGGTCAATCCCCTTGAGTACGTGATGATCGCCGTAATACTTATGCAGGGCGGAAATTCTAAGCAGAGGCATGCAGTTTCCTCTCAAGGCGGCGAGCACAGAGTGACAAGGGATAGCAGAGGATGAAGTAGCCCAGGGCAACGAAGCCATAGACCATGAAGGGCTCAAACGTGGCGTTGGCCAGCATGCTGCCGGTTTTGGTCAGCTCGGTGAAACCGATGATAGAAGTGACCGCTGTGCCTTTGACCACCTGAACTGAAAACCCCACGGTCGGCGCGACGGCGATACGCAGCGCCTGCGGCAGGATGACGTAACGCATCTGCTCCAGCGGCGTCATGGCCAGGCTGGCGGATGCCTCCCACTGACCTTTGGCGATGGATTCGACGCAGCCGCGCCAGATCTCGGCCAGATATGCACTGGTGAAAAGCGTCAGGGACAGCGCGGCTGCGGCCCAGGGTGAAATCTCCACGCCCATCAGCGCCACGCCGAAAAACACCAGGAACAGCTGCATCAACAGAGGCGTGCCCTGGAACAGTTCTATATACAACCCGGCCACAAACCTCGGCCCGGCCTTGTCGGACGTGCGCATGCCCATGATCAGCAAACCGATCAGCCCGCCGCCGATAAAAGCAACCAGCGACAGGGCCAGCGTCCATTGCAGGCCGGTGAGCAGGTTGCGCAGGATGTCCCACAACGTGAAGTCCATCAGCGGCTCCTCACGATATAGCGCCGTCCAACCCAGGCCAGCAATTGCCGGATCAGCAGAGCCATGCACAGATAAATCAGCGTGGTGACGAAGTAAGTCTCGAACGCACGGAAATCACGGGACTGGATGAAGTTGGCGTAGAAGCTCAGCTCTTCGGTGGCAATCTGGGAACAGACCGCCGAGCCAAGCATCACGATAATGATCTGGCTGCTCAGCGCGGGCCAGACTTTGCCCAATGCGGGGACCAACACCACATGGCGGAACGCTTCGAAGCGACTCATCGCCAGAGCGGCGGCCGCCTCCAGTTGCCCTTTCGAAATCGCCTGGATACCGGCGCGAATGATTTCGGTGGAGTAAGCCCCCAGATTGATCACCATCGCCAGCACGGCGGCCTGCCATTCGGAAATCTGCACGCCCAGTGAAGGAAGCCCGAAGAAAATGAAGAACAGCTGGACCAGAAACGGCGTGTTGCGAATCAGCTCGACGTAGACAGCGAATATCGTGGCGAAGGGCTGGATTTTCCAGGCCCGAACCACCGCCCCGATGATGCCGAGGCTGACGCCGAGCAGGGTGCCGATTGCGGTCAGCTCCAGAGTGAACAGCGCGCCACGCAGCAGCAAGTCCATGTTGTGCAGGACCGGAGCGAAGTCGAATTGATAGGCCATCGGTGGATCCCGCGCTCAGTAATCGGCAGTCAAAGATCGGCCGGCAGCGGCTGCTTGAGCCAGGTCACGGCGGCTTTCTCCAGCGAGCCGTCGGCCTTGGCGGCGTTCAGGATGTCGTTGACCTTGCTCAGCAGCTCCGGCTGGCCCTTGTTCACACCAACGTAAACCGGTGAGTCCTTGAGTTTCACTTTCAGTGCCGGAATGCGTTTGGGATTGCGCTCGCTGATCGCCACCATGACCACGTTGCCGCTGGCGATCAGGTCGGTCTGGCCGGCCAGGTAGGCAGCGATGGTCGAATTGTTGTCCTCGAAGCGCTTGATCGTGGCGCCTTTGGGAGCAACCGCGCTCAGCTCGATATCTTCAATGGCGCCGCGCGTGACGCTGATGGTCTTGCCGTTCAGATCCGCGATGTCCTTGATTTGCGCTTCAGGCGGGCCAAATACAGCCAGGTAGAAAGGTGCATAGGCACGTGAGAAATCAATGACCTTCTCGCGATCAGGGTTCTTGCCCAGGCTGGAAATCACCAGATCGACCTTGCCGGTGGTGAGGAACGGGATGCGGTTGGTGCTGTTGACTGGCGTCAGCTCCAGCTTGACCTTCAGCCTGTCGGCCAGCAGTTGGGCGGTGTCAATGTCCAGACCACGCGGCTTCATGTCCGGGCCGACCGAGCCGAAGGGCGGGAAGTCTTGCGGCACGGCGACTTTCAAGGTGCCTCGCGTCACGACATCTTCCAGGCCGTTGGCCTGAGCCGTGGCATGGCTCAGCATCAGGCTGGCAAACAGGGCAGCGAGCAGTGCGTTGGAACGCTTGGTCATTGGAATCTCCGAACTGAACGAAAGATAGGGACGAGGACGCCAGTGCACAGCCCATGCCATGGGCAAGCCAGGCCGCAGCCTTGGGGCACGCGGCGGGCTTTTGTAGTGCTCTGCTGGCTGGTGCGACGCCCTGCTTTAGCGCGCGCTGTTATTGCCCGCCCCATGCTTGGGCGCGGCTGTTGCCGGGTGACCATGCGTCGGAATTGCGTCGGTATCGCCCTCGATTCGGGAATGGGCTATAAGCTCAATCATGGGCCTTCATAGGGATACTCAATGATCATCCGCTTCCTGAATGTTCTGGAGGCGGCTATGATGGGCGTCGTTTTTAGCCTATGACTCTCGGAGACTTTCATGAGTAGCGATAAGATCAAACACGTCACCGACGCCAGCTTTGAAGCCGACGTACTCAAAGCCGACGGTCCTGTGCTGGTTGACTACTGGGCTGAGTGGTGTGGCCCGTGTAAGATGATTGCCCCGGTTCTGGATGAAATCGCCAGCACCTACGAAGGCAAACTGACTGTTGCCAAACTGAACATCGATGAAAACCAGGAAACTCCAGCCAAGCATGGCGTGCGTGGTATCCCGACCCTGATGCTGTTCAAGAACGGCAACGTCGAAGCCACCAAGGTAGGGGCCTTGTCGAAGTCTCAGCTGGCGGCATTCCTCGACGCTAATATCTGAAGTGTTTAAAGGCCCCGCTAATAGCGGGGTTTTTTTCGGGGTTCATACTGGACGCCTCGAAAATCAGGTGGTACATTCGGCCCCGCAACGGTTTCTCCGTTGCCCCCTGCTAGCCGTCGCCGACGCTCTCCTTTCGATTTAGTACGCGATCCTGTCGCCTTCTCTGCGGCGCGGCCTCATTAAGCCAAAAGCTTAATTCCCCCTCCATACATGATTACGTCATTCCTATATGAACCTGACTGAACTCAAGCAAAAGCCGATTACCGATCTGCTCGAAATGGCCGAACAGATGGGCATAGAAAATATGGCCCGTTCGCGCAAGCAGGATGTGATTTTCTCCCTGCTCAAAAAGCACTCTAAAGGTGGCGAGGAAATTTCCGGTGATGGCGTGCTGGAGATCCTCCAGGACGGCTTCGGCTTCCTGCGCTCCGCGGACGCTTCCTACCTGGCAGGCCCGGACGACATTTACGTCTCGCCCAGCCAGATCCGCCGCTTCAACCTGCGTACCGGCGACACCATCGTTGGCAAGATCCGCCCGCCGAAAGAAGGCGAGCGTTACTTTGCTCTGCTGAAGGTCGACACGATCAACTTCGATCGTCCGGAAAACGCCAAGAACAAGATTCTGTTTGAAAACCTGACGCCATTGTTCCCGACCGTTCGCATGAAGATGGAAGCCGGTAACGGTTCCACCGAAGACCTGACCGGTCGCGTGATCGATCTGTGTGCGCCAATCGGTAAAGGTCAGCGTGGTCTGATCGTTGCGCCGCCGAAGGCGGGCAAGACCATCATGCTGCAGAACATCGCTTCGAACATCACGCGTAACAACCCGGAAGTGCACCTGATCGTTCTGCTGATCGACGAGCGCCCGGAAGAAGTGACCGAAATGCAGCGTACCGTGCGCGGCGAAGTGGTCGCTTCCACGTTCGACGAGCCGCCGACCCGTCACGTACAGGTTGCCGAAATGGTGATCGAGAAGGCCAAGCGCCTGGTCGAGCACAAAAAAGACGTCGTCATCCTGCTCGACTCCATCACCCGTCTCGCTCGTGCCTACAACACCGTCATCCCTAGCTCCGGCAAGGTACTGACCGGTGGTGTCGATGCGCACGCCCTTGAGAAGCCGAAGCGTTTCTTTGGCGCGGCGCGCAACATCGAAGAAGGCGGCTCGCTGACCATCATCGCTACCGCGCTGGTTGAGACCGGCTCGAAGATGGATGAAGTCATCTACGAAGAGTTCAAGGGTACTGGCAACATGGAGCTGCCGCTGGATCGCAAGATCGCGGAGAAGCGCGTGTTCCCGGCCATCAACATCAACCGCTCCGGCACTCGCCGCGAAGAGTTGCTGACGGCCGACGACGAACTGCAACGTATGTGGATTCTGCGCAAGCTGCTGCACCCGATGGACGAAGTCGCCGCCATCGAGTTCCTGGTCGACAAGCTCAAGCAGACCAAGACCAACGACGAATTCTTCCTGTCCATGAAACGCAAGTAACAGACAGGTCGATTCAAAAAGTGGCGCTCTTCGGAGCGCCATTTTTTTTGCTCCCGTGCAGGTCATTAGCTGTCTTGACGGGCTGGAGCAGGTACGATGTGCGTCTATTTGAGTAAGTGGCCGGGTTAATGAAATTCAATGATCTAAGGGATTTCGTGCAGCAGCTTGAGCAGCGCGGAGAGTTGAAGCGCATTCAGATGCCGATTTCCCCCGTGCTGGAAATGACTGAAATCTGCGACCGCACCTTGCGTGCCAAGGGCCCGGCCCTGCTGTTCGAGAAGCCGGTCGGCTTTGACATCCCGGTGCTGGGCAACCTGTTCGGCACGCCTGAGCGTGTAGCAATGGGCATGGGCGCTGAGTCGGTCAGCGAGCTGCGGGAAATCGGCAAGCTGCTGGCCTTTCTCAAAGAGCCCGAGCCGCCGAAGGGGCTCAAGGATGCCTGGTCCAAGCTGCCGATCTTCAGGAAAGTCATTTCGATGGCTCCAAAGGTGGTCAAGGACGCGCCTTGCCAGGAGATCGTCATCGAAGGTGATGACGTCGATCTGAGCATGCTTCCCGTCCAGACCTGTTGGCCGGGCGACGTTGCGCCGCTGATCACATGGGGCCTGACGGTAACCCGTGGCCCGAACAAAGAACGCCAGAACCTGGGGATCTATCGTCAGCAGGTCATCGGTCGCAACAAAGTCATCATGCGCTGGCTCAGCCATCGCGGTGGCGCGCTGGATTTCAAGGAGTGGTGCGCCAAGCATCCCGGCCAGCCGTTTCCGGTAGCAGTGGCGTTGGGCGCCGATCCGGCTACTATCCTGGGCGCCGTTACGCCGGTGCCGGACAGCCTCTCCGAGTACGCCTTTGCCGGTCTGCTGCGTGGCTCGCGTACCGAACTGATCAAGTGCCGTGGCAACGACCTGCAAGTGCCGGGCAGTGCGGAAATCGTGCTGGAAGGCGTGATTCATCCGGGCGAGATGGCCGACGAAGGCCCGTATGGCGACCACACCGGTTACTACAACGAGGTCGACAGCTTCCCGGTGTTTACCGTGGAGCGCATCACTCACCGGATCAAGCCGATCTACCACAGCACCTACACCGGCCGGCCGCCGGATGAGCCGGCGATTCTGGGCGTGGCTCTGAACGAAGTGTTCGTGCCGATCCTGCAAAAGCAGTTTCCGGAAATCGTCGACTTCTATCTTCCGCCCGAAGGCTGCTCCTACCGGATGGCGGTGGTGACTATAAAGAAACAGTATCCGGGCCATGCCAAACGCGTAATGCTCGGCGTGTGGTCGTTCCTGCGGCAGTTCATGTACACCAAGTTCGTGATAGTTACTGACGACGACATCAATGCTCGCGACTGGAACGACGTGATCTGGGCCATCACCACGCGCATGGACCCCAAGCGCGATACCGTGATGATCGACAACACGCCAATCGACTATCTGGACTTCGCGTCACCGGTGTCCGGGCTCGGCTCCAAGATGGGGCTGGATGCGACGCATAAATGGCCGGGCGAAACCACTCGCGAGTGGGGCCGGGCTATCGTCAAGGATGAAGCCACGACACGTCGGGTCGACGAGATCTGGAACGAGCTGGGAATAGATTGATGCGCATAACCTTGCAGCCTTCGGGAGCGGTACTGGAAACCTTGCCGGGTGAGCGGATTCTCGATGCCGCTCAGCGTCTGGGCTATGAGTGCCCGCAAAGCTGTCGCAATGGCAACTGCCACGTTTGCTCGGCTTTGCTGGTAGAGGGTCGGGTTGTGCAGTCGGGTCAGGAGCATGACCACGGCGAGATCTATACCTGCCTGGCCGAGCCGCTGCAGGACTGCATTTTGTTGTGGGATGGCGTGCTGGCGATCGGTGAACTGCCGGTACGCAGCTTTGCCTGCCAATTGAGCGAGTGCGTTGAAGTCGGCGGCGACGTCTGGCGTGTGGGCCTGCGCGCTCCGGCTGGCAAGGCGCCGCGCTATCACGCAGGTCAATACCTGATGATTGAACGTGAAAGTGGCGAGAAGTCGGCGTTTTCCCTGGCGTCGGCGCCGCACAGCGGACGAGATCTGGAACTGCACGTTCTGGTGCGCGAAGACAGCGCACGATCCCTGCTTGAACAACTGCAACGCAACCGCATGGCGCGCGTCGAGCTGCCGTTCGGCGATACGCATCTGGCCGAGCTGCCCGATGGCCCGTTGATCCTGATTGCGGCGGGCACTGGCATGGCGCAGATGCACAGCCTTATCGAACATTGCCGCGCCAGGGGCTTCAGCCATCCCGTGCACTTGTATTGGGGAGTGCGGCGGCCCGACGACTTCTACGAGATCAGCCACTGGGATGAATGGGCGAAGCTGCCCAATCTGTTCCTGCACAAGGTCGTCAGTGACCTTTGCGGTTGGGAAGGGCGCTGCGGTCTGCTGCACGAAGCCGTTTGCGAGGATATCAAGGACCTGTCTGGCGCACACGTCTACGCCAGTGGCTCGCCCGCAATGATTTACGGCACCCTTGATGCGTTGGTCGAGGCCGGGATGGACGCCCATCAGATGCGCGCAGACGTTTTCGCCTACGCGCCGCGTCCTTGAGAGCTGACTGACGGCCTTCAGGCTGGTTTGCAAATTGCTTTATCCGCTTGACCCGTCCGGGGACGCCAAAAGCTCGTCGGACACTTCTGTATATCCGAAACTGATCGCAACATGACCTTTCGCCATGGACTGGCGGCCGGTCGGCAACTTCTGACAGCCATGCTGTCAGGGAGGCAAATGGAAAGTCCCATCAATGAGCTGGCGGTGGCCATACATGACGGCTTGGGTCTGACCTATCCGCCGGTCATCGATCTTGGTCCGCAGCTGACCCGTGAGCAGCTGCTGGCGTCAATGAACGCCACCTTGCAGCAGCACAAGGGCGGGCCGGTCTGGTTGTTCGCCTATGGCTCTCTGATCTGGCGTCCCGAATGCACGGCGGTGGAGCGTCAGCGTGGTCGGGTCCATGGTTATCATCGCGGCCTGTACCTGTGGTCACACGAGCATCGCGGCACGCCGGAGGCTCCGGGCCTGGTGTTCGGTCTGGATCGTGGAGGCTCATGCACGGGATTCGCTTATCGCCTTCCTGACGAGGACCTTGAGCAGTCGCTGCTCGCACTCTGGCAACGCGAAATGCCGTATCCCTCTTATCGCCCACATTGGCTGAGCTGCCGGCTGGCTGACGGAAGAAAAGTGCAGGCTCTGGGCTTCGTTCTGGAGCGGCATTTGCCCAGCTATGCGGGCAATCTGCCTGACAGCGTGCTGACCCAGGTGCTGGCCAGCGCATGCGGGCGGTACGGCACCACGCTTGATTACGTGGAGCAGACCGCCAACGCTTTGCGCAGCCACGCCATGCCAGATCTGAATCTGGAGGCGCGGCTCAAACGTTGCTGTCTGGTGAGCGCCTGAATCAGGCTTTCACGGCGCGGGCACTGCTGGCAACCTGCTTGTGGCCCAGCGTTGGGGCCAGGAACGCCATCGCCAGCACACATGCGCCGATCAGCAGTACGAAACCACCATCCCAGCCAAAGTGGTCAACCGTATAACCCATCGCGGCGCTGGCCGCGACCGAGCCGCCAAGGTAGCCGAACAGGCCGGTGAAGCCCGCCGCCGTGCCGGCCGCTTTCTTGGGCGCCAGCTCCAGTGCCTGTAGACCGATCAGCATGACCGGCCCGTAGATCAGGAAGCCGATGGAGACCAGTGCGATCATGTCCACGGTTGGATTGCCTTCCGGGTTCAGCCAGTACACCAGGGTGGCGATGGTCACCAGGAACATGAACACCATGCCGGTCAGGCCGCGATTACCCTTGAAGATCTTGTCGGACATCCAGCCGCACAGCAGCGTGCCCGGAATACCGGCCCACTCGTACAGGAAGTAAGCCCACGAGGTCTTGTCGACGGTGAAATGCTTGGCTTCTTTCAGGTAGGTCGGTGCCCAGTCCAGCACGCCGTAGCGCAACAGGTAGACGAACACGTTGGCCATGGCGATGTACCACAGCAGCTTGTTGCGCAGCACGTACTTGACGAAGATTTCCTTGGCGCTGAATTCTTCTTCGTGGCTCGCATCGTAGCCTTCCGGGTAATCGTTCTTGTAGTGCTCGATAGGCGGCAGACCTACGGACTGAGGCGTGTCACGCATGGTCGCGAAGGCGAATACCGCAACCAACAGCGCTACCGCTGCCGGAACATAGAACGCCGCATGCCAGTCGTTGAACAAGCCCATGCCCAGCAGGAACAGCGGGCCGATCAGGCCGCCACCAACGTTGTGCGCCACGTTCCACACCGACACCACACCGCCGCGCTCCTTCTGCGACCACCAGTGCACCATGGTCCGCCCGCTTGGCGGCCAGCCCATGCCTTGTGCCCAGCCATTGATGAACAGCAGCACGAACATGATCGTCACGCTGGACGTCGCCCAGGGCGCGAAACCAAAGATGAACATCACGCCGGCAGATACCAGCAAGCCGAAGGGCAGGAAGTAACGCGGGTTGGATCGGTCCGACACCAGGCCCATCAGAAATTTCGAAAGCCCGTACGCAATCGCAATCGCCGACATCGCCACGCCCAGCTGACCGCGGGTATAGCCTTCTTCGATCAGGTAAGGCATCGCCAGCGAGAAGTTCTTGCGCAGCAGGTAGTAACCGGCGTACCCGATGAAGATACCGGCGAAGATTTGCCAGCGCAGGCGGCGGTAGGTGCTGTCGACTTTTTCTTCAGGCAGGGGTGCCTGATGCTTGGCGGGACGGAAAAACGCAAACATGTTGACGCTCCGAATTATTGTTTTGGTGTGCGGAAGCGAATATTACATTTTCGTTACAGAAAAAAGCAGCGGCTTTCGGTCGGATTTTCGTAGGAATGTGAATTACCAGTGTTGTTTTGTGAGCGAAGTACACCTTCAGAGCGATCGCCCGTCTCCTTGGTAGTGGTCTGAGCAATCCTTGCTCGCCACGTCCGTTATCACTATTCCAGCGCCGTTCATTTTGTGCATGAACTTTGCGATTGGTCCTACGCATCAGCAGGACCTCATCACCTTATGGATGCGGCGCACGCTCCTTACCATCGTGGCCAAGTACAAGGGAGCAGGCGATGCCGAGCATAATCGAAAGTTGCGAACGACATCCGGAGCGGCGTTACGGCGGTTTTCTGCCGACAGGAATCAAAGCATTGATGGTTGGTGCGGTTGAACCACCGGAGGATGTCTGAATGAGCAGACTGCTGATTTCCTTGCTCATCGGACTCTGGCTTCCGAGTACCCTGCACGCGGCCGACAGTTATCCGGTGCCGCGCTCCATGCCAATGGAGGACTATCCCAGAGAGCTACGCGGCATACCCGCGAAGGCCAGTGTAACGGTGCGAATTTTCATCCAGGCGGACGGCAATGTACGCTTCCTCGAAGTCGTGAGCGCGACCGATCCGCGATTCATTGAGGCAACCAAAAAGTCGGTCGAACAGTGGCAATTCGAACCCTGGACGCCGCCGGCTTCCAGTCCGGAAGGCGAGGCGGTGAAAGTGACCGTCTCTTACACGGGCAAGCCAGAAACAGGCTTGGGTCTGGCCAACAATCTCGAACTCAAGTCAGTACGCTGCCACCAGCTCAATACGCAGGTACAGCGGAGTCGGGATGCATGGGTTGGAAAACGGGCGGATAGCGAGCTGAAAATCCTGCATGAAACAGAACACTTTTTGAGCAGCAACCCTGTGATTTCTCAATTTCTTTCGCTCGCGGAGCGTGATGCCTTGGTCAGCGAATTCATCAAGGCAACGCCATATGTTGTCGAGCAGTGCAAAAAACACCCAATGCGGAAATACGTGGACTTTCTCCCGCTTAATGTGAGGCAGCACCTGTAGCGATAAGCGTACTCCACGGTGCATGCGGGACGTCACTCAGATATGCCCGCAAGGCTGGGAGCAGTCGAGTGGGCCTGACGTCCTCGCGAACGAGTCCGCCCCTACAGATGAAATGCGGTATTGGAGCGGACTGGGCGGCGCACCGCTTGTCCGCGAAAGGAAGACTGGCTTGTTGGGCTCGTTGAAAAATCTGCCTGGAGTAACGGCTTACTCCGCCAAACCCGTTGTCACTACCACTTTCCCCACCGCCTTCCTCGTGGCTAATGATTCAATCGCTTCCGCCGCCCGCTCAAGTGGATAAACCTTCGACACCAATGGCTTGATCAACCCCTCTTCAAACCATGTAAACAACTGTGCAAAGTTGGCCGCATTGTCTTCCGGCTGGCGTTGGGCAAATGCGCCCCAGAAGACGCCGACTACCGCCGCGCCTTTGAGCAGGGCGAGGTTGACCGGAAAGTCCGGGATGCGGCCACTGGCGAAGCCGATTACCAAGAGGCGGCCATTCCAGGCGATGGCGCGTACGGCCTGATCGAAAAGGTCGCCGCCTACCGGGTCGAAGATAACGTCGGCACCGTTGCCGTTGGTGAGACGTTTGATTTCATCCTTGAGGCTGGTCTCGGTGTAGTTGATGAATTCGTCCGCGCCTGCGTTACGGGCCACTTCAAGTTTGTCGGCGGAGCTGGCGGCGGCGATGACCCGGGCGCCGAGCGCCTTGCCGATTTCCACGGCGGCCAGACCGACGCCACCGGAAGCGCCAAGCACCAGCAGGGTTTCGCCTGCGTTCAAGTGACCGCGCTGCTTGAGGGCATGCATGGCAGTGCCGTAGGTCATGCTGAACGCGGCGGCTGTATTGAAATCCATGCTCGGCGGGACCGGCAGCAGGTTGTAGCCTGGTACGGCGACCTGCTTGGCGAAAGCACCCCAGCCGGTCAGGGCCATGACCCGGTCGCCGGGTTTGAAGGCTTTTACCTTCTCGCCCACTGCTGCGACGACGCCCGCCGCTTCACCTCCGGGGGAAAATGGGAAGGGCGGTTTGAACTGGTACTTGCCTTCAATGATCAGGGTGTCCGGAAAGTTGACCCCGGCGGCGTGGACGTCGAGCAGAACTTCATTGGCTTTGATGACAGGGCTGGCGATCTCTTCGAGCACCAGGCTGCTGGCGGGACCGAACGCTTTGCAAAGCACGGCTTTCATCGGACTATTCCTTTTCCATTGATGGCCGATAAAGTCGGATATGTAGGTATGCGGGTCAATCAGCATGACCCCGCCTGATGAATGCTCATAAGCGCTAAGCTGTGGGTGGCACATGTATTTGAAGGAGTGGACTGTGAAAGCGTGGATTCTGATGTTGTTGGCCTTGTCACTGCCCACCGTGGCGCTCGCTGAAGAAGCGAAGGAAGAAGGTCCACCGAAAGTGGCCTATGTCTCGCTGACACCTCCGTTCGTGGGCAACTACGCGCTGGACGGCGGCCCTAAACTGCGTGTCTACAAGGCCGACATCGCGCTGCGCGTCACCGGTGCTGACGCCGAAGCGGCGGTGAAGCGCAATGATCCGTTGATTCGTAACCAACTGGTGGCGCTCTTCACTCAGCAGACCGTCGAAACCATGAGCAGCGCCGAGGCGAAGGAAAAGATTCGTCAGGAAGCGCTCAAGCAGGTTCAGCAGGTCATGAATACTGAGGAAGGCAAGCCGGTCGTCGAGGATCTGCTGTTCAACAACTTCATCGTCCAGTAACGCCCGATCAGCGTAACGCCAGGATCGCCGACCATTGTTCGGCGGTCACTGGCATGACTGAGAGCCGGCTGCCTTTCTGTACCAGAGGCAGCTGCTCCAGCGCGGCTTGCTGCTTCAGGTAGCCCAGGCTCAGGACGTCGCCGAAGTTGTCCACGAACGCTACATCGATGGCGCTCCACGGATTCTTGTCGGCGTTGGCTTTGGGGTCATGGTAGTGACTTTCCGGGTCGAGCGCGGTGGGGTCTGGATAGGCTGCACGGCTGATTTTCCCGATGCCTGCGATACCGGGCTCCGGGCAACTGGAATGGTAGAAAAAGAACTCATCGCCTACGGCCATCTCGCGCAGGAAGTTGCGCGCCTGATAGTTGCGAACGCCGTCCCAGCGTGCGTCGCCCAGGCGTTGCAGATCGCTGATCGAGAACTCGTCAGGCTCTGACTTCATTAGCCAATAGGCCATCTTTACGTCTCCGGAAAGTATAAAAAAACCGGTTTGTCGAGGCTTTGATGACAAACCGACGGTTGGTTGGCGCCAATATTTGCGTACTGGTTCACGTTATCGCAAAATGCCGCCATTTTAAGCATCACGCTGCTGCACGGCCCGAACGAACCGATGCTGACATCGTATTGATTTGCCGAAGGAGGGCAATCAATGAAACGCAAGCCGGATTTACTGTGGATTCTGGTTATTCTGTTTGGCCTTGGCGTCGTCACGACCGGCTATGCGCAGAGCTTGTGGGCTAACAAGACTGATGCGCCGGTAGAGATCGTACAGCAGCAGCAAAAAGTGCCCGGTCGACACTGATCACTCGGCGGTGATCGTGTTTCGGCACGATCACGTCTGCGTCAGGACAGATACCAGCGCTTTTCCGACACCGTGCCCGTCAGCGGCACATCCCAACTGGCTTGAGCCAGTCGCTCGACCTTCTGGCATTCATGGGCCAGACCCAGCAATACCGGTTTTTTCCAGATTTTTCTGCGTGCTCGATAAGCCAGGCTTCGGTCGTAGAAACCACCGCCCATCCCCAGCCTTCCGCCTTCATCGTCAAACCCGACCAACGGCATCAGGACCAGATCCAGCGCCCAGATCTTGCGTTGCCGGGCGCGGTTGATTCGCGGCTCCGGGATACGGAAACGGTTCGGTCTGAATTTCTCGCCGGGGCGCACCCGCTGGAACACCATACGGGTCCGCGGCCAGGCATTGAGTACAGGAAGGTAGGTCGCTTTGCCGCGTCGCTGGGCGGCACGCAGCAGCAAGCGCGGATCGATTTCGCCGTCCATCGGTAGATAGAGCGAGACATGCCGGGCACGACGAAAAATCGGGTGTTGTACCACCTGGCGAAACAAGCCGCGGGCAGCGGCGCGTTGCTCGCTGCCGCTCAGTGCGCGACGTGCATGGCGCAGCTGGCGACGAAGTTGTGCGCGGGTAAGCGCAGGAGCGCTTGTCATGATTGGAAGGTCATGCAGGCTGATCCATGAGGCAGAGAACCGGAGCTGGATCGTCATTGCCAGGCATGAACGCTGGCAATGCATTGAATATGGACTCCCCGACGAACCGCTGTCGGTTTAGCCCTTGAACCCGAAAGTTCAAGGTGGAGATTACAGGAGGTTTTCAGGCTTTCCGTCGAGCGGACATGCACACCAACCCCACGTGCAACCCCCGTGGTTGTGCGTATCGGCTCAGGGACATGACCGACTGGCAAGCACTCCAGGGAGCGACGCAAGTATACCGAAATGCCCGGAAATAATCAGCCCCGGGTTGAATCCGGTGTGCCGGGGGTATCGGTTGCCAGCACCAGATCGACTTTTTCCAGCAGGTCGCGGACCTGCTCGCGGGTCGAGCCGCTGGTCTGCACATCCGGCACGGTCTGCTTGTGCAGCAGATCGTGGGTGATGTTCAAAGCCGCCATGACGGCGATGCGATCAGCGCCTATGACTTTGCCGCTGCTGCGGATTTCACGCATTTTGCCGTCGAGGTAGCGGGCTGCACTGACCAGATTGGTGCGCTCTTCCTGAGGGCAGATGATGGAATATTCCTTGTCGAGGATTTGAACGGTGACGCTGTTGCCGTTGCTCATGAGTCTTGCTCCAGGGCTTTAAGGCGCGAAATCATGGTCTCGACCTTTTGCCGGGCGATTTCGTTCTTTTCAATGAGGTGGGCGCGTTCCTCGCGCCAGGATTTTTCCTGAGCTAATAGGAGTGCGTTTTGGCTTTTAAGTTGCTCGACATGCTTCAACAGCAACTCCAGCCGGCTCATCAGTGCTTGCAGATCGGTGTCTTCCATTGTTTTCCACTGAATACTTTCTGATGAATGGCAGAGGAGCCACCTTATGCCAAAGCCTCCGACCGCCGCCTTGGTGATCTTGTCGCGCGGATAGTCTAGGATACAAGGCCTTCATTCTAGACATTGCGCCGTTTGGCGACTAGCTACCCATGCCCATTCAGAATTCCCCGTACAAAGCATTCGCCACTCTGCTCACCAGCAGCGGCCATCCTGTTTCTCCTGCCGAGCTGCATGGTCTGCTGCTGGGCCGCAGTTGCGCAGGCGCCGGGTTTGATAACGAAGGCTGGTTCGCCGACGCCTCCGTGCTTCTGGAAACCGAGCCGCAGGAAAACGTTCGTCAGGCCCTGATCGGCCTGCAGGAAATGGTCAAGGGCGAGCTTACCAGCGACGACATGACCGTCGTGCTCTTGCTGCCTGGCGACGACGAGCCGCTGGCTGACCGCGCCGCTGCGCTGGGCCAGTGGTGCCAGGGTTTCCTGTCGGGCTTTGGCCTGGCCGCTGGCGACAAGGTGCTGAGCGTCGAAGCGACCGAGGTTCTTCAGGACCTGGCTGCCATCGCGCAGGTTCAGGATGCGCTGGAAGAGTCCGAAGACGGCGAGACCGATTACATGGAAGTCATGGAATACCTGCGGGTTGCGCCGCTGCTGCTGTTCACCGAACTCAACAAGTCGGCCGCGCCACAGCCCAAGCCTTCCCTGCACTGAGTCCACATACCGCGTTCGGCCGGGCGCCTCAGCGCTTTGGCCGATGCGTTCCACAAGGAACACCGACCGCCCATGATCCGCATCCCCAAGTCTGAGTACGCGCGGCGCCGCAAAGCCTTGATGGCCCAGATGGAGCCTAACAGCATCGCCATTATTCCGGCCGCTGCTGTTGCGATTCGCAACCGGGATGTCGAGCATGTGTACCGCCAGGACAGCGACTTCCAGTACATAAGCGGCTTCCCCGAGCCTGAAGCGGTAGCGGTGCTGATTCCGGGGCGCGAGTATGGCGAATATGTGCTGTTCTGCCGCGAGCGCAGTCCCGAGCGGGAGCTGTGGGACGGGCTGCGTGCGGGGCAGGAAGGCGCGATCCGCGACTACGGAGCCAACGACGCATTTCCCATCAGCGATATCGACGACATTCTGCCCGGCCTCATCGAAGGCCGTGATCGGGTGTATTCGGCGATGGGCAGCAACTCCGAGTTCGATAGGCATTTGATGGAGTGGATAAACGCCATTCGGTCCAAGGCCCATCTGGGCGCGCAGCCGCCCAACGAGTTCGTTGCGCTGGATCATCTGCTTCATGACATGCGGCTGTATAAATCGTCGGCTGAAATCAAGGTCATGCGCGAGGCTGCGCAGATCTCCGCGCGGGCCCACGTGCGAGCCATGCAGGCAAGCCGCCCGGGGCTGCACGAGTTCAGTCTGGAAGCCGAACTCGACTACGAGTTTCGCAAGGGCGGGGCAAAGATGCCGGCCTACGGGTCCATCGTTGCCTCGGGTCGCAACGGCTGCATCCTGCACTATCAGGAGAACGACGCCGTTCTGAAGGATGGTGATCTGGTGCTGATCGACGCGGGCTGCGAGATCGACTGCTACGCCAGCGATATCACGCGCACGTTCCCGGTCAATGGTCGCTTCACGCCTGAGCAGAAAGCGATCTATGAATTGGTGCTCAAGGCGCAGCAGGCGGCCTTTGCGGCGATTGGTCCCGGCAAGCATTGGAACCAGGCCCACGAGGCGACGGTCCAGGTAATAACCGCTGGCCTGGTCGAGCTGGGTCTGTTGCAGGGTGACGTCGAGCAGCTGATCCAGGACGAAGCCCACAAGGCGTTCTATATGCATCGTGCCGGGCACTGGCTGGGCATGGACGTGCATGACGTCGGCGATTACAAGGTCGGCGGCGAATGGCGGGTGCTTGAGGTCGGCATGACCCTCACCGTGGAGCCAGGGATCTACATCTCTCCCGACGATCACAATGTCGCGAAAAAATGGCGAGGTATTGGTGTGCGAATCGAAGATGACGTGGTCGTCACGCGACAAGGGTGCGAAATCCTCTCAAGCGGCGTGCCCAAGACAGTCGCTGAAATCGAGGCACTGATGGCCGCCGCGCGCGTGGAGGCCGCATGAGCCGCTTCAATCTTGCCATCGTGGGCGGCGGGCTGGTCGGTGCCAGTCTTGCGCTTGCCCTGCAGGCCGGTGCCAAGGCGCGCGGCTGGAAAATCGTGCTGATCGAACCCTTCGCGCCGGGTGAAACCTGGCAGCCGAGCTACGACGCACGTTCATCCGCATTATCTTTCGGCGCGCGTCGTATCTACGAGCGTCTCGGATTGTGGCAGCAGATATCACGTCGCGCCGAGCCGATCCTGCAGATCCAGGTTTCCGATCAGGGCCGCTTCGGCGCCACTCGGCTGTCGGCGATGGAAGAGGGTGTTCCGGCGCTGGGCTACGTGGTCGAAAACGCGTGGCTGGGCCAATGCCTGTGGGCAGCCCTGGACAGCGATGTCATCAGTTGGCGTGTTCCGGCCGAAGTCCAGAGCATGCAGGCTGTCGCCGACGGGTATCGCCTGACGCTCAACGACGAAACTGAGCTGGAATGCGATCTGGCGATACTCGCGGACGGTGGCCGTTCCAGCCTGCGCGAACAACTGGGTATCGCCGTGCACCAGCGGCCTTACGACCAGAGCGCGCTGATCGCCAACATCACCCCGAGCGAAGCTCACTGCGGCCAGGCGTTCGAGCGTTTCACCGAAGATGGCCCGATGGCGCTGCTGCCGTTGCCGGAAAACCGTTGTGCGCTGGTCTGGACACGCACTGGCAGTGACACTCGACGTCTCGCCGCGCTGGACGACCGCAGCTTCCTTGAGGAACTGCAAGGTGTGTTCGGCTACAGGCTGGGTACCTTGCGGCAGGTAGGCGCACGGCATGTTTACCCGCTGGCGCTGATCGAGGCGCAAGAACAGATTCGCTCCAATCTCGTGATCCTCGGCAATGCCGCCCACAGCCTGCACCCCATTGCCGGGCAAGGTTTCAACCTGTCCTTGCGCGATGCCGATGCTCTTGCCGAAACGCTGCTCGATAGCGATGGGCCGCTGGGCGACCTGGCGACCTTGCAAGCGTATCGGGACAGGCAACGTATGGACCAGCAGCTCACCGTCGGCTTTTCCGACAAGGTGACTCGCCTGTTCGGCAGCAAACAGTCGGTGATCGCTACTGGACGCAACCTTGGCCTCCTCGGCCTCGACCTGCTGCCGCCCGCCAAACGCTGGTTCGCCCGCCAGGCCATGGGCTTGGGAACCCGCCCCGATGTCTGACGCTTCGACACTTCATTCACGAGATCGAGTAAGCATGGAAACGCGCGCGGATGTGTTGATTGTCGGAGCCGGTATGGTCGGCAGCGCTCTTGCATTGGCTTTGCAGGGCAGTGGTTTGGACATCATTGTCGTCGACGGCGGATCGCTGAGCGTCAAACCGTTCGATTCGCAGTCGGCCTTCGAACCGCGGGTCAGCGCGCTGTCGGCCGCCAGCCAGCGAATTCTGCAACGCCTCGATGTGTGGGACGGCATTGCCGCGAGGCGCGTCAGCCCGTATGGGCACATGCATGTCTGGGACGGCAGCGGCACCGGGCAGATTCACTTTTCGGCGTCCAGTGTGCATGCCGATGTGCTCGGGCATATCGTGGAAAACCGTGTGGTGCAGGACGCTTTGCTGGACCGGCTGCATGACAGCGACATCGGTCTGCTGGGCAATGCGCGGCTGGAGCAGATGCGCCATTCCGGTGATGACTGGCTGCTGACCCTCTCCGACGGGCGGCGATTGCGTGCTCCGCTGGTGATTGCTGCCGATGGTGCCAACTCCGCTGTACGCCGCCTGACCGGCACGCCGACGCGGGAGTGGGACTACATGCACCACGCCATCGTCACCAGCGTTCGTTGTGCCGATTCGCACAAGCGGACAGCCTGGCAGCGATTCACTGATGACGGTCCTCTGGCCTTTCTTCCGCTTGAGCGTGGCGACGAGCATTGGTGCTCGATTGTCTGGTCGGTCACGCCCAAGGAAGCCGAGCGGCTGATGGCGCTGGGCGACGAACCATTCTGCCGCGCGCTTGAGCAGGCCTTCGAGGGGCGGTTGGGTCAGGTGCTGGCCGCTGACTCTCGCTTGTGCGTCCCTCTGCGCCAGCGTCACGCCAAGCGTTATGTCGCCAGAGGGCTGGCACTGATTGGCGATGCTGCCCACACAATCCACCCGCTTGCAGGGCAGGGCGTGAACCTTGGCTTTCTAGACGCTGCGGTGCTGGCCGAAGTGCTCCGCCATGCCGCGGATCGTGGCGAGAACTTGGCTGACATGCGTGTGCTTGCCCGCTACGAGCGCCGCCGCATGCCGCACAACCTGGCGCTGATGGCCGCGATGGAAGGCTTCGAGCGCCTGTTCCAGACCGACCGCATGCCGTTGCGCTGGCTGCGCAACACCGGTCTGAAGCTGGTAAATCAGATGCCCGAAGCCAAGGCGCTGTTCGTGCGCGAGGCGCTGGGTTTGTCTGGCGAATTACCTGAGCTGGCGCGGCTCTAGACCCGTAGGAGCGCGCTTGCCCGCGACTGGGTTGTGTCAGTGCCGGATGGTTCAACTGGCATTATGCAGTTGCGGGCAAGCGCGCTCCTGCATTGCTTGCCTCGCAACATTCTGTAACGTCTAAAGACCCCCGCTGATTGAGATAGCAAATGGTATTCACTACCATTTCGCCTCAATTTGCGAACGCGAGAGACTCCCATGCAGGCAAGCAAGCGTATTCTGGCTGCTTTGACACTGGCCATTCTTGGCAGCACTGCGCAGGCCGCCGATGAAGTCGTGGTGTATTCCTCTCGGATCGATGAACTGATCAAACCGGTGTTCGACGCCTACACCGCCAAGACCGGGGTAAAGATCAAGTTCATTACCGACAAGGAAGCGCCGTTGATGCAGCGCATCAAGGCAGAGGGCGAGAATGCGACCGCCGACCTGCTATTGACCGTTGATGCCGGCAACCTGTGGCAGGCCGAACAGATGGGCATTCTCCAGCCGTTCATTACACCCGTTATCGAGAGCAACATCCCGCCTCAATATCGCTCCTCGACCCAAGGCTGGACAGGCCTGAGTCTGCGAGCGCGGACTGTCGCTTACTCCACCGACCGCGTGAAACCGGCGGAGCTGAGTACTTACGAAGCGCTGGCGGACAAGAACTGGGAGGGTCGACTCTGTCTGCGCACGGCCAAGAAGGTCTACAACCAGTCATTGACTGCAACCCTGATCGAGACCCACGGCGCCGAAGCCTCGGAGAAGATCCTCAAGGGCTGGGTCAACAACCTGTCCACCGACGTGTTTTCCGACGACATCGCGGTGTTGGAAGCGATCAACGCCGGGCAGTGCGACGTTGGCATCGTGAATTCCTATTATTACGGTCGCCTGCACAAGCAGGATCCGAATCTGGCCGTGAAACTGTTCTGGCCGAATCAGGCAGACCGTGGCGTTCACGTGAACCTGTCGGGCATTGGCCTGACCAAATTCGCGCCGCATCCCGAGGCAGCCAAGGCGCTGGTCGAATGGATGACCGGCCCCGAGGCGCAGACCATCTTCTCCAGCGTCAATCAGGAGTTCCCGGCTAACCCGAAGGTTGCGCCGTCTGATGAAGTGGCAAGCTGGGGTTCGTTCAAGGCCGACACCATTCCCGTCGAAGTGGCGGGCAAGCGTCAGGCCGAAGCGATTCGCATGATGGATCGCGTCGGCTGGAATTGATTTAATAGCCGCCGCCTAACACGGGCCATCTTCCTTTTCTGCACTGAGTTTTCCCCTTGGCCCATCCCGCCCAACGCCGCTGGTACCCTCTGGTCTTCGCCATCGCCGCGTTGGTGCTGCTGCCGCTTAGCGTGTTGCTGTTGTCGTGGGAGACCATAGATCGCGAGATCTGGTCCCACCTGCTCGACACGCAGATGACCCGCCTGTTGGGCAACACGGCGACGCTGTTGTTGGGTGTGGGGATTGGCGTCACCGTGCTGGGCGTGAGCCTGGCTTGGCTGACCAGCCTGTGCGAGTTTCCCGGCCGTCGTTGGCTGGACTGGGCGTTGATGCTGCCTTTCGCCATCCCGGCCTACGTGCTGGCGTTTGTCTTTGTCGGATTGCTGGATTTTTCCGGGCCGGTACAAAGCCTCATGCGCGACTGGTTCGGCACCGGGCTACGGTTGCCTCGGGTGCGGTCCACCGGCGGGGTCATTCTGGTTCTGGTACTGGTGTTTTACCCCTACGTTTACCTGTTGGCGCGGACCGCCTTCCTCGCTCAAGGCAAAGGCCTGATGGAAGCGGCGCGGGTTCTCGGGCTATCGCCTCTGCAAGCGTTCTGGCGGGTTGCCCTGCCGATGGCTCGCCCGGCCATCGGCGCGGGCGTGGCGTTGGCATTGATGGAGACGCTGGCTGATTTCGGCGCCGTGTCGGTTTTCAATTTCGACACCTTCACTACCGCCATCTACAAGACCTGGTACGGTTTCTTCAGCCTTTCGAGCGCGGCGCAGCTAGCCAGCCTGTTGCTGCTGGCGGTCATGATCGTGCTGTATGGCGAGCGCCGGGCGCGCGGAGCCAGCCGGCCCACCAACGAACGTCCTCGTGGCAAGGCGCTCTACCACCTGCATGGTTTCAAGGCTCTGGCCGCTACGTTCTGGTGTGGACTGGTGTTTGCCTGCGCCTTTGTGGTGCCGCTGTTGCAGTTGATCGTCTGGGTCTGGCAGCGGGGCCGTTTCGACCTGGATGAGCGATACACCGGACTGATTCTGCATACGCTGTATCTAGGTGGCATTGCGGCGCTGATCACAGTGAGCGTTGCGCTGATTCTGGCCTTTGCTCAGCGCATGGCGCCTACTCGCGCGATTCGTTCCGGCGTCAGCATCGCCAACCTGGGCTACGCGCTGCCGGGCTCGGTATTGGCGGTGTCCATCATGTTGGCATTCAGCTACCTGGATCGCGTACTGGTGATCCCGCTGTCCGGCTGGCTGGGTGGCGCGGGCAAGCCGCTGTTGCTGGGCAGCCTGTCGGCGTTGCTGCTCGCGTACCTGGTGCGCTTCATCGCAGTAGCGTACGGGCCGCTGGAAAACAGTCTGGCGCGCATCCGACCTTCGCTTCCGGAGGCCGCGCGCAGCCTCGGCGTCAGCGGACCGAAGCTGTTTTTGAAGGTGTATCTGCCGTTGCTGGTGCCGGGTGCCTTGAGCGCCGCGCTGCTGGTGTTCGTTGACGTGCTGAAGGAAATGCCGGCCACCCTGTTGATGCGCCCGTTCGGTTGGGACACGCTGGCCGTCCGAATCTTCGAAATGACCAGCGAAGGCGAGTGGGCGCGGGCCGCGTTACCGGCCCTGACGCTGGTGCTCGTCGGCCTGTTGCCGGTCATCGGTCTGATCCGGCGTTCTGCCCGGCAGATTGGCTAGGTGCGGGTCCCCCACCATGCGGCTACAATGCGCCGCAATCGGTGCGGTCTGTCAGATTTTTCGATGAGCTGATATTTGCTGCAAACCCCGAGTCATGGGGGCTTGTCGAACATTTGCCGGTCCGCGCCTTCGCCACGCCCGGAAGGAGAAACCCATGGGACAGCGTACGCCCCTCTTTGACCTGCACCTCGCGCTTGGCGCGAAAATGGTCGATTTTGGTGGTTGGGACATGCCGTTGCATTATGGATCGCAGGTCGAGGAGCACCATCAGGTGCGCCGCGATTGCGGGGTGTTCGATGTCTCTCACATGCGTGTAATCGATGTGATCGGCAGTCAGGCCAAGGCCTGGCTGCGCTACCTGCTCGCCAACGATGTCGACCGCCTCAAGAGCGAGGGTCGAGCGCTTTACAGCGCCATGCTCGATGCCAGTGGCGGCATCATCGATGACATGATCGTTTACCTCACCGCCAACGGTTATCGGCTTGTGGTCAACGCGGCTACCGGTGCCAAGGACCTGGCCTGGATGCAGTCGCAGCTGGCGGGCTTCGATGTGGAGCTGATCGCCAGAGACGAAATGTCCATGCTGGCCATTCAGGGGCCGCAGGCACGGAGCCGGATCGCCGAGCTGGTGACCAGCTCTCGCGCCGAACTGATTCGCAGGCTCCAGCCCTTTGAGGGCCACGATGAAGGCGACTGGTTTATCGCCCGAACCGGCTACACGGGCGAAGACGGGTTGGAGATCATGCTGCCGGCCGAACAGGCGCCCAGCTTTTTCAACGATCTGGTTGGTGCGGGTATCTCGCCGATCGGCCTGGGAGCTCGCGATACGCTGCGCCTGGAAGCCGGCATGAATCTGTACGGCCAGGACATCGACGAAGGCGTCTCGCCTCTGGTTTCCAACATTGCCTGGTCCGTGGCGTGGGAGCCGGCGGAACGCGACTTTATCGGGCGGGCTGCGTTGCAGGACGAACGAGCCCGTGGTGTGGCGTCCAAGCTGGTCGGCCTGGTGCTCGAAGAGCGCGGCGTGCTGCGGGCGCATCAGGTTGTGCGGATCGCAGAAATTGGCGAAGGTGAGATCACCAGTGGTAGTTTCTCGCCTACGCTAAGCAAATCCATTGCCCTGGCACGTGTACCCATGGCGACCGCCGACCGGGCCGAGGTGGAAATCCGCGGCAAATGGTATCCCGTACGGGTCGTACAGCCGGTGTTCGTGCGCCATGGCAAGGTCCTTATCTAACCTATCTGGCGGGTTTCCGCTGACTCGATGTAGAGGATGACTAAATGAGCAATATTCCCGCCGAACTGCGTTTCGCCGAAAGCCATGAATGGGCGCGTCTGGAATCGGATGGCACGGTAACGGTCGGTATCTCCGACCATGCACAGGAAGCATTGGGCGATGTCGTGTTCGTCGAGCTGCCGGAAGTCGGCAAAGTGTTTGCCGCAGGCGAAGCTGCTGGCGTCGTGGAGTCCGTCAAGGCTGCGTCCGACATCTACTCGCCGATTGCCGGCGAAGTAACCGCTGTCAACGAAGAGCTGGGCGCCAGCCCGGAGTTGCTCAACAGCACCCCGTACGACGCGTGGATCTTCAAGATCGCTCCGTCGAACGCTGATGCCGACTTGGGCAAGCTGCTGGACGCCGCCGGTTACAGGAACGCCATCGGCGAGTAAACCGGACACAAAAAAAAGCCGCTCGATTGAGCGGCATTTTTTTTGCGCCGCTTACTGGTTTTCGGCGACCAGATTCTTGTCCAGGATGGCGTTGGCCAAATCCATGTCTGTCGCCTGCAGCCCCGGATTGTCGTTACGTACCTGCTGAATAGCCGCTTCCAGGAACGGGCCGCGAATCCCGCCGTCACTGGCAACGAAACTGCCGGCATCGTCTTGAGCGGCAACGATCAACTTGTGATCCTTGAAAGTCAGGTAAGTCGAGCCGGTGGTCGCGCCCGAGGAAATCACGTTACGCCAGAAAGTGTCAGCCATCGCTGAGCCGACTGGAAGAGATAGCAAGGCTACCGTGGCAACAGCAAACTTGAGACGCATAATCAGGTACTCCAACTGTGGTTGTTCTGATCACTTGGATAGGCGCAGCACAGGACTAGTTCAATAGCCCATCGTGAGAGCCTGCAACGGTCTTGAGTGGTCTTGTAGGAGCCCGCTTGCTGGCGAGGACATAGGTACAGACGACACAGCGACTGCGGCAGTTCTGCCTCTCGCCAGCAAGCTGGCTCCCACAGGGCTGCGGCACATGTCCACAGTGCTGCGGCATATTGCTGAACTGTAGGAGCCAGCTTGCTGGCGAGGACTTTGGTACAGAGGACATAGCGGCTGCGGCAGTTCTGCCTCTCGCCAGCAAGCTGGCTCCCACAGGGCTGCGGCACATGTCCACAGTGCTGCGGCACGCTGCTGAACTGTAGGAGGCAGCTTGCTGGCGAAGAGGTCGGTGCAGCCACGCGGAGGTGAAGGATCAGCGCTGTTCACTCTGCGGCGTGACCCGCAGCACTTCCTCCAGAGTCGTCAGGCCCGCCGATACCTTCTGCGCGCCGGACAGACGCAAGCTGCGCATGCCTTCCTTGAACGCCTGACGGCGCATCGCGGTGAGGTCCAGATCCGCCGAAATCAGCGCCTTGACGTTATCGGACATCAACATGATTTCGTAGACGCCTGCCCGGCCTCGGTAGCCTGTTTCGCGGCATTCCACGCAACCCACAGCCTGGTGCGCACCCGTAGGTACCGGTGCTTGCCAGGGTCGCGTCAGCGTCTGCCAATCGGTCTCGTTCAGATTGATCGGCGCCTTGCAATGCGGGCACAGGGTCCGGACCAGACGCTGCGCCATGACGCCCAGAATCGTGGCCTTGAGCAAGTAATGCGGGACGCCCAGTTCGAGCATGCGGCTGATTGCACTTGGAGCGTCGTTGGTGTGCAGGGTCGACAGCACCAGGTGCCCGGTCAGCGCTGCCTGAATAGCCATTTCCGCAGTTTCCAGATCGCGAATCTCGCCAATCATGATGATGTCCGGGTCTTGTCGCATCAGTGCCCGGACTCCGCTGGCGAAATTCAGGTCGATGTTGTGCTGCACCTGCATCTGGTTGAACGCCGGTTCCACCATCTCGATCGGGTCTTCGATGGTGCAGAGGTTGACCTCCGAGGTCGCCAGTTTTTTGAGGGTGGTGTAGAGCGTGGTGGTTTTGCCCGAGCCAGTCGGGCCGGTCACCAGGATGATGCCGTTGGGCTGGCGGGTCATGTCCTGCCAGCGCCGCAGATCGTCATTGGAAAACCCCAACTGATCGAAATTCTTCAGCAACACTTCCGGGTCGAAAATCCGCATGACCATCTTTTCGCCGAACGCTGTGGGCAACGTGGAAAGCCGCAGCTCCACCTCGCCGCCATCGGGTGTCGTGGTCTTGACCCGGCCGTCCTGCGGCTTGCGCTTTTCCGCCACGTTCATGCGGCCCAGGCTCTTGAGGCGGCTGACGACAGCCATGACCACTTGAGGCGGAAACTGATAGACGTTGTGCAACACGCCGTCGATGCGGAACCGCACCGTGCCTTGCTCGCGTCGCGGCTCGATATGAATATCGCTGGCGCGCTGCTGGAATGCGTATTGAAACAGCCAGTCAACGATGTTGACGATGTGAGCATCGTTGGCATCAGGCTCCTGATCACTGGCGCCAAGCTTGAGCAACTGTTCGAAGTTGCCCATGTTGCTCATTTTCTGTTCAGTCGAATTGGCGCCGCTGACCGATTTGGCCAACCTGAAAAACTCGACCGCCACCCGCTGAATATCCACCGGATTCGCCACAACGCGCTTGATCGGGAGTTTCAGCACATGGGCAAGGTCCGCCTCCCACGAGCGCACATAAGGCTGAGCACTGGCAATGGTCACCGATTCGCGGTCGATGGCAACCGCCAGAATCTTGTGGCGTTGCGCAAAGGCGTAGGACATCAGGGGCGTTACCGCCGTGACGTTGATCTTCAGCGGGTCGATGCGCATGTACGGCTGGCCGCATTCCTGGGCCAGCCACGCGGTGAGAGTTTCCAGATCCAGGCGCTTGCCGGGACGCTTGAGGTCATCGAACTGCAGCGAAGCGAGAAATTCGAGCGGGTGAAGCTGGATATTGGCAGCGCTGCGCCGCTGAGTAAGCGCTGTTTCCGCGTCATCCTGGCCAAGATGGCCCTGCGCGACCAGATCCCGCAGCAGGTCATTCAGATCCAGCCAGCGATCTTGGGAAGAGGGGGCGAGGACTGCCATGCGCGCTCCTTGAACAGTTCATCTTGACGATGAGCAAGAGTAGCGCCCGGGCAGACCGATATGAGCTTCGCTGTGTGACCGGTGTTGTCGATTTTTCGCGAGATGTTAGCCGGCTGCCAGGGCGACGTGATGTTGTACAGGATCGACCGAGTCGAGCCGCGTCAGTTCAACCGAGCATACGTCGATCAAGTTGCGCATTTTCTCACCAATGACCTGCGCACGATGCCAGCTCAGGCCGTCGATTGCCACCTCGATGGTCAACAAATCATCCACGCGACTTACCGAAACTTCCCGTGGTACCAGGTATTGCAAGGCAAACAGGTTCAGTACCTGACACAGCAACGCCGGTTCGGCGCAGGCCACGATCCGGTAGCTGGCGCCACAATGAATACTGGTCGCCGACCAGGTGTCGACGCGGTGTACGGGGGTATTCACGGCTTCGAGAGTGGGCATCTGGCATCTCCTGTTCAATGGAGAAAAGTCTTGCATGCCAGAAAAGAAATTTCTGATCGTTGATCGATTGGATTACGCTTGTTACGACTTGTTAATGCCCAGAAAACTCTGATCGAGAATTGATTATGCAAACCGAGCTGGATAGCTACGACCGCAAGATTCTTGCTCTGCTGCAGGACGATGCCTCGCTGTCCAGCGCACAGATCGCCGAACAGGTAGGCCTGTCGCAGTCGCCGTGCTGGCGCCGGATTCAGCGGCTCAAGGATGAAGGCGTGATCCGTCGCCAGGTCACCTTGCTGGATCGCAAGAAGATCGGGCTGAATACCCAGATCTTCGCTGAGGTCAAACTCAACGCCCACGGCCGCTCCAACTTTACCGAGTTCACCGATGCGATTCGCGGCTTCCCCGAGGTGCTGGAATGTTACGTACTGATGGGGTCGGTGGACTTCCTGCTGCGCATAGTCACGCCGGACATCGAGGCGTATGAGCGATTCTTCTTCGAGAAGCTGTCGCTGGTGCCGGGGATTCAGGAAGTGAACTCCACCGTAGCGCTGTCCGAGATCAAGTCGACAACGAGCCTGCCGTTGTTGAAATAACCCTGGTGCCACCGGACTGCACTGATGTGAGAGGGAGCTTGCTCGCGACGACCGATCGGGCTGTACATATATTTCGCCTGAACTACGGGTGTCGCGAGCAAGCTCCCTCCCACAAAAGCTGCGCAGCCGATCTACTCCGGCCAGAAGGGTGGATTACAAACGCAGCAACTGCTTCCAGACGCGGCTCTGGAAAACGGTCAGGGCTTGCTGCACGCGGGCTTCGAGGACTTCGTCGGTGATGTCCTGACTGGCCAGTTCTTGCAGCTTGTTCAGCTCGCCATAAAGACGATCGAGGTCCGGCAACTCCAGTGCGCCGCGAGCCCAGTGCAGCCAGACCTGGATGCGTTCGATACGTGGCAGTTGCTCGGCCAGGTCTTCCGGCTGCTGCTGGTAGCGGCCCAACTGCAGCGCGGTCGCTTCCTCGGCCAACAGGCGTGGCAGCCAGCTGTACAGCAGCGCGGCGCCCTGGCGGTTGCCACGATTGTTGCGCTCCACAGTCCAGCTGCGCTCCAGCAACCAGCGCGATGTATTCAGCGAGAATTCGCCCCAGCGGGTGTCCTGCAGTTCTTCAAGGAATTGTTCGTGAGCGGCGGCGCGCACATCGGCATCATCCTGACCGGCCTGAACCAGCGGACGCCAGTCCTCCAGCAGCGCATCCAGCGCGGTGCGCAGTTGCGCTGAGGAGGCGCGAGGTGCGGCCTGACCGAGGCTGCTGGTCAGCGAGCGCAGCTCGGCCAGCATCTCGACCCAGTCCTGCAGCAAGCGCCAATGACCATTGAAACGATACTGCTCGGCCAGCCGCTGACTGCTGCCCAGCAAGTGCCAGGCGAGTGCCGCGTAGGCGTCGTCCAGCGGCGTTTCGGCCGTCAGCTCGGGAGCCGACAGGCTGAGCGAGTAGCTGCTGGCATCCAGCAGACGATAGCCGCGCTCGGCTTTACTGATATCGCACGGCATCAGCGGCAGGGTGGCGGCCAGCTCGGCGGCCAGCTCCAGCAGAGCGGCCGGCTCGCCTTCGCGCAATTCCAGCTCCAGCTCGCAGATTTCTTCTTTCAGCTTGCCGGCGGCCACCTGGCCCAGGTCCAGTGCGGCTTCGATGACTACTTTGGTCTTGCCACGGCCCCAGGCAATCTCGGCTTTTTCCCGCACAAAGTCGGTGCTGAACAGCGGCTTGATGGTTTTCTTGTCCAGATCCGCCAGCTGCTCGGGCCAGAAGTCGCCATCCAGCTTCTTGAGGTCCAGCTTGGGCTTGGGCAGATCCCAGTTGTATTCGTTGCGCTCGGACAGACCGGCCACGCTCTGCCCACGGGTTTTCATGGTCTGGATGACCTGATCGCCGTCGCGGCGGATGCGCAGGGCAACCTTGGCCTGGGCCAGCTCCCGCTCCGGGGTGTCGAAATACTGGTTCGACAGCTCATGGCGCTCCCAGCCACTTTTGTTGCGCTTCTTGAGCAACGGGTGTTCGCGCAATGCAGCGAGGGTCTCGCGGCTGACGCGGAGTTTGATTTCTGTTTCTTTTTGCATGGCCGGTGGAATCCAAACGCTGATGCTGATGACGAGAGCGCAGCCATGAACGAGCGGCTGCCGAGGACGGCAGTGTACAGGACATGGCCCGTAACGGTTTATTCCTGGTCCGTTCTGGCCCTATGATGGCCGGTGTCCGGATTCCGATCTCAGGAAGAGCCTATGCCCGTGCCATCCATGAAAGATCAGTTCGCAGCGCTGATCGCTACGCCTTCGGTGAGCTGCACTCAGCCCTCTTTGGACTTGTCCAACCGCCCCGTGATCGATCTGCTGGCCGGCTGGCTCGGCGATCTGGGTTTTGCCTGTGACATTCAGCAAGTCTCGCCCGGCAAGTTCAACCTGCTGGCGACCCTTGGCTCGGGGCCCGGCGGCCTGGTGCTGGCGGGGCACAGCGACACCGTGCCGTACGACGAGGCCTTGTGGACCACCGATCCGTTGAAGCTGACTGAGGTCGATGGTCGCTGGGTAGGGTTGGGCAGTTGCGACATGAAAGGCTTTTTTGCGCTGGTGATCGAAGCGGTCCGCGAGGTGCTCGATCAGCCGTTCCGCCAGCCGCTGCTGATTCTCGCTACCTGCGACGAGGAAAGCTCGATGGCTGGCGCCCGGACGCTGGCTGAAGCCGGTCGGCCGTTGGGCAGAGCCGCGGTAATCGGCGAGCCGACCGGACTCAAGCCGATTCGCCTGCACAAGGGCGTGATGATGGAGCGCATCGAGATCCTCGGGCGCAGCGGTCA
Organism: Pseudomonas sp. R1-18; assembly: GCF_051132095.1. NCBI lineage: Bacteria > Pseudomonadati > Pseudomonadota > Gammaproteobacteria > Pseudomonadales > Pseudomonadaceae > Pseudomonas > Pseudomonas sp. R1-18. Next base: position 4,665,357 of record NZ_CP071658.1, on the reverse strand, counting down.
CTCGTCCGACCCGAGTCTGGGGCACAGCGCGCTCGACGCCATGCACGACGTGATCACCGAGCTGCGCGGCCTGCGCAGTCAGTGGCAGCTGCAATACCACAATCCGCAATTCACAGTGCCGCAACCGACGCTGAATTTCGGCTGCATTCATGGCGGCGACAATCCCAACCGGATCTGCGGACAGTGTTCGCTTGAATTCGACCTGCGGCCATTGCCGGGCATGGACCCGGAAGCGCTGCGCGAGGCCATCATGCACAAGCTGCGTCCTCTGGCCGAACGGCACCAGGTGCAGATCGACTACAAGCCGCTGTTCCCCGAATGCGCACCCTTCGAGCAGGCCGCCGACGCAGAACTGGTCCGCGTGGCGGAGCGTCTGACCGGCCATACGGCAGCTGCGGTAGCATTTGGCACCGAAGCGCCTTATCTTCAACGGCTCGGCTGCGAGACGGTGGTACTGGGGCCTGGTGACATCGCCTGCGCGCATCAACCGGGGGAATACCTCGAAATGTCACGCTTGCAGCCTACAGTGCGTCTGATACGGCAGTTGATCGAACATTATTGCCTGAGCCCGCAGTGAGCCGGGGGCAGGAGTTTGCGAACCAGAGGAGAAAGCGCGTGTTGCCAAGCCTGTTACGACGATAACCACCACAACGTTGTGCGTGTTTCTGTCCTTCGTCCCTTTTCCACAGGCTCTTGCTGTCATGCCCGATTACGTTAACTGGCTTCGCCACGCGTCCCCGTATATCAATGCCCACCGCGACTGCACCTTTGTCGTCATGCTGCCCGGCGACGGCGTTGCGCATCCCAACTTCGGCAATATCGTCCACGACCTTGTGTTGCTGCATAGCCTTGGCGTGCGCCTGGTGCTGGTGCACGGCTCGCGTCCGCAGATTGAAAGCCGCCTGACCCAGCGCGGCATTACCCCGCGTTTTCACCGCGACATGCGCATCACCGACACCGAGACCCTGGACTGCGTGATTGATGCCGTCGGCCAACTGCGTATCGCCATCGAGGCCCGGCTTTCGATGGACATGGCCGCATCGCCCATGCAGGGCTCCCGTTTGCGGGTGACCAGCGGCAACGTGGTCACCGCCCGGCCCATCGGCGTGCTTGAAGGTGTCGATTATCAGCACACAGGCGAAGTCCGCAGGGTCGACCGCAAGGGTATCAACCGCTTGCTGGACGAGCGTCACATCGTTCTGCTGTCGCCGTTGGGCTATTCACCGACCGGTGAGATTTTCAACCTGGCGTGCGAGGACGTCGCGACCCGCGCCGCCATTGATCTTGGCGCGGACAAACTGCTGCTGTTCGGTGCCGAAACCGGGTTGCTGGATGAGCAGGGACGGCTGGTCCGCGAGCTGCGTCCGCAGCAGGTGCCGACGCATCTGCAGCGTCTGGGCAGCAACTATCAGGCAGAGCTGCTTGATGCCGCAGCCGAGGCTTGCCGTGGCGGCGTGGGTCGCAGCCACATCGTCAGCTACGCCGAGGATGGCGCGCTGCTGACCGAGCTGTTCACGCGCGACGGTGGCGGTACTCTGGTCGCGCAAGAGCAATTCGAGCTGGTTCGTGAAGCCGCCATCGAAGACGTCGGTGGTCTGATGGACCTGATCACGCCGTTGGAGGAGCAGGGCATTCTGGTGCGCCGCTCGCGTGAAGTGCTGGAGCGTGAAATTGAACAGTTCAGCGTGGTCGAGCGCGAAGGCCTGATCATCGCTTGCGCCGCGTTGTATCCGATTGCCGATTCGCAAGCGGGCGAGCTGGCCTGTCTGGCGGTCAATCCGGAATACCGGCACGGTGGGCGTGGCGACGAGTTGCTGGAGCGCATCGAGAGCCGTGCCAGGGCGCTTGGGCTCACGACGCTGTTCGTGTTGACTACGCGCACCGCGCACTGGTTTCGCGAACGGGGCTTCGAGCCAAGCAGCGTCGACCGCCTGCCCAGCGCCCGGGCTTCGCTTTACAACTACCAGCGCAATTCGAAGATCTTCGAAAAGGCGCTCTAAGCAAACGCCCTCTTGTGGGAGCGGGCCGTAGTGGGAGCGGACTTGTCCGCGAAGAGGCCGGTACATCCGACAGATCCGTGTCGGCTATACCTAGTCTTCACGGACAAGCGGAGCGCCGCCCGGTCCGCTCCTACGGCGCGTCCCTACTATCAGGTACTGATCGACAGGATGCTCGCCTGGTAGGCGCCGACGAAGGTGTCGAAATCAACGACTTCTTCGGTGGCTTCCAGCTCGGCCTGTTCTTCGATTGAGCTTTTCGCCAGTTCTTCGAAATGCGCCTGCTCGGCGGCGCTGAGTGGGGTACTGCGGAAGTACTCCGCGTGGAGCTTGCTCTGGCGCAACGAGAACGCCGTAAAACCTTCGTGGTTGGCCTTCATGCTTGCCAGCACCTGCGCCGACGGGGTCAGCGCGGCATCGTCCACCTTGGCTTGTTGGGCCGCCAGCGATTTTGCATGCTCATCGGTGCCTTGGGCCTTGTCGAGCAGCTGCGCGATAGGCGCGATCTCTTTGAGCAGTTCGGTCGCCCAGTCCTTGAGCGCCACAGGCGTGCTATTGCGGTGCAGTTCCAGGCCCGGACGACGGCCTTCCTTGACCACGGTCAGAAAATTCGAATTGGCATTCGAGCATTCGTGGCTGGCCAGTTGTGGGCTTTCCTGAAGCGCGCAGTACAAGACGAACGCGTCGATGAACCGCGACTGCTCAAGACTGATACCGGTCGGCAGGAATGGATTGATGTCCAGACAGCGCACTTCCACATACTGCACGCCACGGGATGTAAGCGCCTGAATCGGGCGCTCACCCGTGTAGGTCACGCGCTTGGGACGAATGTTGGAGTAGTACTCGTTTTCGATCTGCAACACGTTTGTGTTGAGCTGAACCCATTCACCGTTCTCGTCGTGAGTGCCGACTTTCACGTAGGCCGGGTAGGGCGTGGCCACTGCCTTGCGCAGGCTGTCGGTATAGCTGACCAGATCGTTGTAGCACGGCGTCAAGTCGGCCTGAGCGTTGCTCTGATAACCCAGATCACTCATCCGCAGGCTGGTAGCGTAAGGCAGGTAGAGCGTGTCGGCGTCGAACTGTTCCAGCTGGTGCGGGCGCCCACGCAGGAAACCTGCATCAAGCGCCGGCGAAGCACCGAACAGGTACATCAACAGCCAGCTGTAACGGCGGAAGTTGCGGATCAGAGCGATGTAGGCGTGCGACTGGTAATCGCGCGCGTCGCCTTCGAACTTCTCGGTCTGCTTGAGCAACGCCCAGGCGTCCTCAGGCAGCGAAAAGTTGTAATGAATACCGGCGATGCATTGCATGGTCTTGCCGTAGCGCAGCGCCAGCCCCTTGCGATAGACGTACTTGAGATTGCCGATGTTCGAGGTGCCGTAATAGGCAATCGGAATATCTTCCTCGGCCGGCAGCGGACATGGCATCGACGGGCTCCACAGCATCTCGTCATTCAGCTTGCTGTAGGCGAACCGATGAATCTTGTCCAGGCTGTCCAGCGTCTGGGCCGGGTCTTTCAAGGCCGGTGTGATGAATTCCAGGAGCGATTCGGAATAATCGGTGGTGATCAGGCTGTTGGTCAGCGCGGCACCCAGGCTTGGCGGGTGTGGCGTGCGGGCCAGCTCTGCCTGGCCGGTGATGCGCAGGCATTCACGCTCGATACCGTGCAGGCACTGCTCCAGCAGAGAGAGGTTGTTGCGCTCGCCGAGCAAAGCCAGGCGGCGGTTGAGAAGTTCGCTCAAAGTGGAATCCTTCACGCATCTGTCGCCCCGATATGGGGGTGGACGCGACGGTCTACAAGGGGTGAGGAAAGGGAACCGGCGTTGTCGCCTGGTCGGGTCGGTAACGGCTCCCGCAATCACGGCTCTTCGTCGCGCTGCCCAAATGGACACGGCACCACGTTAATGGTGCCGAAATTACCGCAAATCGGCCCTGCACAGCTAGGTGCAGTTCATTAAGACGATGTATCGGGTCGCCGCAAGCCGTCAGATTACGGCGAAAGTGCCCTGCGCCTTGGCGACCAGTTTGTCGCCTTGCACCACCTCCGCCTCGACCACCAGCGTGCGCCGGCCGGCATGCAGGACCTTGGCGATGCACAGCACTTCACCCTCCGACACGCCGCGCACGTAGTTGATCTTGCATTCGATGGTCACGCTGCGCTGGTCGAAACCATGGGAGCTGGAACAGGCCAGCCCCATGGCGATGTCGACGAGGCTGAAGATCGCACCGCCGTGCATCACGTTGCCGCGATTGCGCAGATGCGCCTCCAGCGGCAACGCCACTTCGGCCACTCCCTCATCAAGACGTCGCAGCTCACAGCCGAGCATCTTGAAGTAGGCGCTGTGGATAAGGTCTTCTGGAATGTCCATCAGCGCTTCTTCAACTGTTTGGCATTGGCGAACAGCGATGCCATGGCGTTGTTGACCGGGGCCGCCGCAACTGTTTCGCGACGCGGGGCGCTGCCTGGCTGGCGCGGGGTCGAGCCTGGGCGGGCACCGCGAGCGCCGTCGATTTTCTCGCCGGGCGTGTCGCTCATGCGCATCGACAGGCCGACGCGTTTGCGCGGGATGTCGACTTCCATGACCTTGACCTTGACCACATCGCCGGCCTTGACCGCTTCGCGTGGGTCCTTGATGAACTTCTCGGACAGCGCCGAGATGTGTACCAGGCCGTCCTGATGAACGCCGATATCCACGAACGCGCCGAAATTGGTGACGTTGGTCACCACGCCTTCGAGAATCATGCCTAGTTGCAGATCCTTGAGATCCTCGACGCCGTCCTGAAATTCGGCAGTCTTGAACTCGGGACGCGGGTCGCGGCCAGGCTTCTCAAGTTCCTGCAAGATGTCAGTAACTGTTGGCAGGCCGAAGGTTTCGTCAGTGAATTTTTTCGGGTCCAAGCGTTTCAGGAAGCTCGCATCACCGATCAGTGAACGAATATCGCGGTCAGTCTGCGCCGCGATGCGCTGCACCAGCGGATAGGCTTCCGGGTGAACGGCAGACGAATCCAGCGGGTTGTCACCATTCATGACGCGCAGGAAGCCGGCAGCCTGTTCAAAGGTCTTCTCCCCGAGACGGCTGACTTTTTTCAATGCCGCGCGGCTCTTGAACGCGCCATTGGCGTCGCGGTGGGCAACGATGTTCTGCGCCAGTGTGGTGTTGAGGCCGGAGATGCGCGCCAGCAACGCCACCGATGCGGTGTTCACGTCGACGCCGACGGCGTTTACGCAGTCTTCCACCACGGCGTCCAGGCCGCGCGCCAGTTTCAGCTGCGAAACGTCGTGCTGATACTGGCCGACGCCGATGGATTTCGGATCGATCTTCACCAGTTCGGCGAGCGGGTCCTGCAGGCGGCGGGCGATGGACACCGCGCCCCGGATCGATACGTCCAGGTCCGGGAACTCCTTGGCAGCCAGTTCAGACGCCGAGTACACCGAAGCACCTGCCTCCGAAACCATGACCTTGGTCATTTTCAGGCCTGGATACTTTTTGATCAGCTCGCCGGCCAGTTTGTCGGTCTCGCGGCTGGCCGTACCGTTGCCGATGGCGATCAGGTCGACCGAATGCTTGGCGCAGAGCGCAGCCAACACCGCGATGGTCTGATCCCACTGGTTCTTGGGAACATGCGGGTAAACGGTAGCGTGATCGAGCAGTTTGCCTGTCGCATCGACGACCGCCACCTTGCAGCCGGTACGCAGGCCGGGATCGAGGCCCAGCGTCGCGCGCGGGCCGGCCGGCGCGGCCAGCAGCAGGTCATGCAGGTTGTGAGCGAAAACGTTGATGGCCTCGGTTTCCGCGCTGTCGCGCAACTCACCCAGCAGGTCGGTTTCCAGATGGCTGTAGAGCTTGACCTTCCAGGTCCAGCGCACCACTTCGGCCAGCCATTTGTCAGCCGGACGGTTCTGGTTTTGCAGGCCGAAGCGCTCGGCGATCATCATTTCGCATGGATGCAGAGTGCCCGGCAGCTCTTCACCGACTTTCAGCGCCGAGCTGAGGAAACCTTCGTTGCGACCGCGGAATATTGCCAGCGCGCGGTGCGACGGCATGCTCTTGAGCGGCTCGTCGTGTTCGAAGTAGTCGCGGAACTTGGCGCCTTCTTCTTCCTTGCCCGGCACCACTCGCGCGCTGATCACGGCTTCCTGCTTGAGGAAGCTGCGCAGCTTGTCCAGCAGCGTGGCGTCTTCGGCGAAGCGCTCCATGAGGATGTATTTGGCGCCTTCAAGAGCCGCCTTGACGTCGGCGACGCCTTTTTCGGCATTCACAAAACGCGCGGCTTCAGCCTCGGGCGTCAGGCTTGGGTCATTGAACAGGCCGTCAGCCAGTTCGCCCAGACCGGCCTCAAGGGCGATCTGACCTTTGGTGCGGCGCTTCTGCTTGTACGGAAGATACAGGTCTTCGAGGCGGGTCTTGGTATCTGCCAGCTTGATATCACGGGCCAGTTCCGGGGTCAGCTTGCCTTGCTCTTCGATGCTGGCAAGGATGCTGACGCGGCGCTCGTCGAGTTCGCGCAGGTAGCGCAGGCGCTCTTCCAGATGGCGCAGTTGCGTGTCATCGAGGCTGCCGGTCACTTCCTTTCGGTAGCGGGAAATGAAGGGCACGGTCGAGCCTTCATCCAGTAGTGCTACGGCCGCTGCGACCTGTTGGGGGCGTACGCCGAGTTCTTCGGCAATGCGGCTGTTGATGCTGTCCATGAGACCACCTGGAATTGTGAGCAAAAAACTGGGCTGTATACGGTTTTGCGCTGCCTTGGCTGCGCCCGCCGGGGTTTGTTTCCGTCGCTGGCGAACTGCCAGAAGTCCGGTGTTGCCTGACTTCGAGGGCGGCGCATTATACCCAGCGAACCCGGATTAGGGGATCGGTCGACAAGCGTGCACTATTTTGCGCATCCGGGAAGGCTCGGGTGTAGCCCCCTAGTAAAATCTGCTAACAATGCACACGGTGCGCATCACCGCAGCTACGCCATAATGCGCCCCGAGATCAAAGGAGCATCCGATGAGCAGCACTGCACAAAATGCTGAAGGCGAAAAAATCCTGATCGTCGATGACGATCCGGGGTTGAGCAGCCTTCTGGAGCGCTTTTTCACCAGCAAGGGTTATCGTGCCCGCGCCGTGGCCAACGTTGAGCAAATGGATCGGCTCTTGTCCCGTGAGGTATTCAACCTTGTGGTGCTGGATTTGATGCTGCCCGGCGAAGACGGCCTTTCCGCTTGCCGCCGCTTGCGCGCTGCAAATAACCAGGTGCCTATCATCATGCTCACCGCCAAGGGTGATGAGCTGAGTCGGATCAAGGGCCTGGAACTGGGCGCCGACGATTACCTGGCCAAGCCTTTCAACCCCGACGAACTGATGGCTCGTGTCAAGGCTGTCCTGCGCCGTCAGGCCTCCCCGGTTCCGGGTGCGCCCGGCAGCGAAGACGAGTCGGTCAGCTTCGGCGACTATGTGCTTTCTCTCGCGACGCGCGAACTCAAGCGCGGCGATGAGGTGCATATGCTCACCACCGGCGAATTCGCGGTACTCAAGGCGCTGGTCATGCATGCGCGTGAACCGTTGACCCGGGACAAGCTGATGAACCTGGCTCGTGGCCGGGAGTGGGACGCGCTGGAGCGCTCCATCGACGTGCAGATATCCCGTCTGCGTCGACTGATCGAGCCTGACCCGTCCAAGCCACGCTACATCCAGACCGTCTGGGGTGTAGGCTACGTGTTCGTTCCCGACGGTGCCGGAAACCGCTGACCAACCGCTTGCCGTGCCGAGCGCTGAAGTCCATGCCAGTCAGGTCGATAACCCAAGGGTTGTCGAGCTGACTGGTTTTTCGCATGTGTAACCCCGGCTGGCCCGCGTCCCGCATACTCTGCGAGCCAGGCTTGTCCTGCAAAGTGTATGGCTGCAGTTATGAAGACTCCGCTCTGGTTCCCGCAAAGCTTTTTCTCCCGCACCCTCTGGCTGGTGCTCATCGTCGTGTTGTTTTCCAAGGCGCTGACCCTGGTTTACCTGCTGATGAATGAAGACGTGCTCGTCGACCGGCAGTACAGTCACGGTGTCGCCCTGACTTTGCGCGCCTATTGGGCCGCCGACGAGGACGACCGTGAAGCCATAGCCGAGGCGGCAGGCCTGATCCGGGTGGTTGGCGGCGGTGTGCCGGAAGGTGAGCAACACTGGCCCTACAGTGAAATCTATCAGCGCCAGATGCAGGCCGAGCTGGGCGCCGACACCGAGGTGCGCCTGCGCGTACACGCACCGCCCGCGCTGTGGGTTCGGGCGCCAAGCCTTGGGGACGGCTGGCTGAAGGTACCGCTGTATCCGCACCCGTTGCGCGGGCAGAAAATCTGGAGCGTGCTTGGCTGGTTCCTGGCCATCGGCCTGCTGTCCACGGCATCGGCGTGGATTTTCGTGAGCCAGCTCAACCAGCCGCTCAAGCGGTTGGTTTTCGCCGCGCGCCAACTGGGCCAGGGGCGTAGCGTGCGGTTGCCGATCAGCGACACGCCCAGCGAAATGACCGAGGTGTATCGCGCGTTCAACCAGATGGCGGAAGATGTCGAGCAGGCAGGGCAAGAGCGGGAGCTGATGCTGGCAGGCGTTTCCCACGACCTGCGAACGCCGCTGACCCGGCTGCGTCTTTCACTGGAATTGATGAACGACAACGAGTTCAGCGAAGGCATGGTCCGCGATATCGAAGACATGGACGCCATCCTCGATCAGTTCCTGGCGTTCATCCGCGACGGGCGCGACGAACAGATCGAAGAAGTCGACCTCAGCGAACTGGTGCGGGAAGTGGTCGCGCCGTTCAACAGCCCTGACGACAACATCCGTCTCTGCCTTGAACCGATTCCGCCGTTTCCGTTGCGACGGATATCGATGAAGCGGCTGCTGACGAATCTGATCGGCAACGCCATGCATCATGCCGGAAGCGGTATCGAAGTGGCCGCTTACGTATCCGGCGACCGAAACGCTCCTTACGTGGTGCTGAGCGTTCTGGATCGGGGCGCGGGTATCGATCCGGCCGAGCTGGACACCATTTTCAACCCTTTCATTCGCGGCGACCGTGCCCGCAGCGGCAAAGGCACCGGTCTGGGACTGGCCATCGTCAAACGGATTGCGTCCATGCACGGCGGCAATGTCGAATTGCGCAACCGCTCAGGCGGTGGCCTGGAAGCCCGCGTACGCCTACCGCTGGGGCTGATGTTGCCCAGGGATGCCGTGTAGGGCGGTTTGGATGCATGGGGTATCTGGACGGAGTTTGCTCGCGACAAACGCTGATGCGTGGGTCCTGAAACACCGAGGTGCTTGCGTCGCGAGCAAGCTCCCTCCCGCAGAGATCGCGTCTCCTAGGGCCCTTTCCGAAACGTAGCGATCTGGTTTTACATGCTGACTGAAACGCGCAACGAGTCCGTGGGAGCCAGCTTGCTGGCGAGAGGGCCATGAGATCCACCGCTGCATTTGCTGCCCTTGCGTCAGTCAGTCTTGGCCTGCAACCTCACAAGTGTCGCCTCAAATACGATCCTTGTGGGAGGGAGCTTGCTCGCGATAAACGCTGCTGCGTTGTTCCTGAAGCACCGAGGTGCTTGCGTCGCGAGCAAGCTCCCTCCCACATGGTTCGCGTACCTTGAACGTTAACCCTTCCCCTTGGTTCTGGTCATGTGCGGGCCGCTGTTCTTTTCCAGGTATTCGATGATCATCCCGGCGACGTCCTTGCTGGTGGTCACTTCGATGCCTTCCAGACCGGGCGATGAGTTGACTTCCATCACCAGCGGGCCGTGGTTGGAACGCAGGATGTCGACGCCGGCCACGCTCAGGCCCATGACTTTCGCGGCGCGCAGGGCTGTCATGCGTTCTTCGGGGGTGATTTTGATCAGGCTGGCGCTGCCGCCACGGTGCAGGTTGGAGCGGAACTCGCCTGGCTTGGCCTGACGCTTCATGGAGGCGATGACCTTGTCACCGACTACAAAGCAGCGAATGTCCGCGCCGCCGGCTTCTTTTATGTACTCCTGAACCATGATGTCCTGCTTGAGGCCCATGAACGCCTCGATCACCGACTCGGCCGCCGTGGCCGTTTCGCACAGCACTACGCCTATTCCCTGAGTCCCTTCGAGCACCTTGATGACCAGCGGCGCGCCGTTGACCATCTGGATAAGGTCCGGGATGTCGTCCGGCGAGTGAGCAAAGCCTGTGACCGGCAAGCCGATGCCCCGGCGAGACAGCAGCTGCAGCGAGCGCAGCTTGTCCCGCGAGCGTGCGATGGCCACGGATTCGTTGAGCGGAAACACGCCCATCATTTCGAACTGGCGCAGCACCGCGCAGCCGTAGAACGTCACCGAAGCACCGATGCGCGGGATGACCGCGTCGAAACCCTCCAGTGGCTTGCCGCGATAGTGAATCTGCGGCTTGTGGCTGGCGATGTTCATGTAGGCGCGCAGGGTGTCGATCACCACCATTTCATGACCGCGCTCGATCCCGGCTTCAACCAGGCGGCGGGTGGAATACAGACGCGGGTTACGCGAAAGCACAGCGATCTTCATGCAGCACCTGAGGAAGTAGAGGCCGGGAACACCGGCTTGTCTTGTACGTAAGTTATGCCTGGATTGACCACCAACTGGCCGTCAATCAGGGCGTTGGAACCCAGCAGCAGTCGATAGCGCATTGACTTGCGGCATGCCAGCGTGAATTCCACCGGCCAGATACGATCCCCCAGGGCCAGCGTAGTTCGAATTACATACCGCACCTGCGCCTGACCGTTGGAACTCTTTATGGTCTTGATGGCAACTAGCTGCGCTTCACAACGCCGGTGCCGCAACTGAACCACGGTGCCCAGATGAGCGTTGAAACGGACCCACTTCTGTCCGTCGCGTTCAAAGGGTTCGATTTCGGTCGCGTGCAGGCTTGAGGTGCTGGCGCCGGTGTCAATCTTGGCCCGCAGACCGGCAACACCCAGATCGGGCAGTGCCACCCATTCGCGCAGGCCGATAACTGTCAGGTGGTCGAATGTCTTCAATGCGATTCCGTACTCTTCAGGACGTCTGCCAGGCGCCAGGCGGAACCTGGGCCAGGGCTTTGAACGCAGGTTTGGCGAACCAGTAACCCTGCATCAGGAAAATGCCGCAGTCAGCAAGAAAATCCCGCTCCTCCGCCTGCTCGATGCCTTCGGCGATAACGGTGACCCCCAGCTCCATACACATGCTCACGATCCCACGAACGATAGCCTGACGCGGACGATCGCGATGGATATTGCGGATCAAATCCATGTCGAGTTTTATCAGATCAGGTTGAAAGTTTGCCAGCAGCGACAAGCCGGAGTAGCCAGCGCCGAAATCGTCGATCGCGGTCATGAAACCAAACTCGCGGTATTCGCGCAGAATATTTTTCAGATGAGCATGATTGTCCAGATGCTCCGTCTCGACAGTTTCGAAAATCAGATTGCTGATGGGGAAATTGTGCTTCCGAGCCGCTTCCAGCGTGCTGCGAATGCACAGCTCGGGGCGGTACACGGCGTTGGGCAGAAAATTGATCGACAAGCGCTCGGCCATGCCCAGCTGCGCAGCCCCTGCGATGGCGCGTGTCCGACAGCTTTGATCGAACCGATAGCGGTTCTGATCGGTCACTTGATTAAGAACGGTGAACGCACCTTCACCGTTGGGGCCACGCACCAGAGCTTCATGGGCAAAGATCGAGTGGTCGCGCAGGTCGACAATGGGTTGATAGGCGTATTCAAACGAGAAATTGAGTTCCGGGCTGCCGGTGCAACCCTCACAGCCTGTCCTGGGCGAGGTCAATGAGGCTGGAAAATCGGTCATAACGCACTCCAGGGTTGGTCAGGTCCATGAAATTCCGGATAACTGGTTTTGACAATCAAGGTTCGGGTACTTCATGTTCTTGATGACGTATCGGCTGCAAAACGGGCGCTCGCACGGGGCGGCCCGGTTGCAGCCAGCAAGTTTTGAGACTGTCACGCAGTTGGGGAATTCATATGGCGCAAAAGCCAGAAGACGACGAAAAAGTCAGGTTGGATAAATGGCTCTGGGCTGCACGCTTCTTCAAGACACGCGCGCTGGCCAAAGCGGCTATAGAAAGTGGCAAGGTTCACTGCCGTGGCGAGCGTTGCAAGCCGGGTAAAGAACCACGTATCGGCGACGAATTCCAGATCCGTACCGGATTCGACGAACGGACGGTTGTGGTCGAGGCTTTATCCACTGTTCGCCGCGGTGCGCCCGAAGCGCAGACACTTTATCGCGAAACCCCGGAAAGTGTCGCCAAGCGTGAGCACGCAGCCGCTCAGCGCAAGGCCGGCAATCTGGGCGTGACCACCGAGGGACGCCCGACCAAGAAACAGCGTCGGCAGTTGTTCGAGTTTCACGGCAGCGATCACGGCAACTGATACGCTCGGCGTCGGCCGCCTTTACGGACTCTTCACGCCTGCGGGTTGGAAGAGCGGGGGATAGCTCCTAAAATGCCATCCCAACGGCATGGCATAAGGCACCCTTGGGTGCCATCGACGCTCAGGAGCGTCTGTCAGCGAACTGTCACCTTTTCAGATACCTTTCCCTATGCATGATTCCCCGGACATCGATTTCACCCAACGCTTCATCTTCGACGAAAGCGACGTTCGTGGAGAGCTGGTTGCCCTGGAGCGCAGCTACGCCGAAGTCCTTGCCAAGCATCCCTACCCGGAGCCTGTCGCCCAACTGCTCGGTGAGCTGATGGCCGCCGCCGCTTTGCTGGTTGGCACCCTGAAGTTCGACGGGCTGCTGATCCTTCAGGCCCGCTCCAGCGGCGCGGTACCGCTGCTGATGGTTGAGTGTTCGAGCGAGCGTGAGCTGCGCGGCATCGCGCGCTACGACGAATCCCTGATCACCCCCGGTGCGGGCTTGCAGGACCTGATGCCTGAAGGCTCGCTGGCGCTGACGGTCGATCCGCGCAAGGGCAAGCGTTATCAGGGCATCGTTGCGCTCGATGGCGTTGACCTGTCGGAAAGCCTCTCCAGCTACTTCGTCATGTCCGAACAGCTGGGCACTCGCTTCTGGCTCAAGGCCGACGGCCACCGCGCCAGAGGTCTGCTGCTGCAGCAGTTGCCGGTCGCGCAGATCACCGATCCAGAAGAACGCGATGCCAGCTGGGAACATGTGGTTACGCTCGCCAACACGCTTTCCGCCGAGGAAATGCTGGGCCTGGATAACCAGACTATCCTCCACCGGCTGTATCACGAAGACCCTGTTCGGCTCTTCGATATTCAGCCGATCTGCTTCCGTTGCAGCTGCTCTCGCGAACGTTCTGCCAATGCGCTGGTCAGTCTTGGGCTGGCAGATGCGCAGCAGTTGGTTGAAGAGCATGGCGGCAAGATCGAAATCGACTGCCAGTTCTGCAACGAGCGCTATCTGTTCGATGCCACTGACGTAGCCCAGCTTTTCGCTGGCGGTGGTGTTGACTCGCCGTCCGATACGCGCCACTGATTACGTCTGAAACAGACTCAGAACACTACGTGGGCCGCTGTAAAGCAGTTCTGACAGGAGGGTCCTACCATTCCTGAGCTTTTCTGGCATAATCCGGCCCACTTTTAGGCTGTAGTAGTGGTTGTTTTTTTACTACAAAACCGTTTGGAGCACTCGGCCGCTGGCCGACGGGGACCCTCATGACGCAAACCAACAACGCTGTGTACACCGATCTGAGCATCGACGAACTGGTGAAGGAAGCCCTTGCCCGCGGCGAAGGCGAACTTTCCGACACTGGCGCACTGGTTGTGCAGACAGGCCATCGCACTGGCCGTTCGCCGGTCGATCGTTTCATTGTTGACGAGCCCGGTACTCAGGATGCTATTGCCTGGGGCCCGATCAACCGCAAGTTCCCGTCCGAGAAATTCGATGCTTTGTGGAATCGTGTAGGTGCCTACCTGGCCGAACGCGAGCGCTTCGTTTCCCACGTTCATGTAGGTTCTGATCCTGCGCACTACCTGCCTGTCAAGATGACCACCGAGACGGCATGGCACAACCTGTTCGGCCGCTGCCTGTTCATCAATCCGGAACAGTACAACCCGGCTGGCAAGGACGAGTGGGAAATCCAGAACGCCCCTTGGTTCGTCTGCGACCCTGAGCGCGACGGCACCAATTCCGACGGCACCGTCATCATCAACTTCCAGGCCCGCAAGGTCCTGATCGCAGGCATGCGTTATGCCGGCGAGATGAAGAAAGCCATGTTCTCCGTGCAGAACTTCCTGCTGCCGGAAGCCGACGTACTGCCGATGCACTGCGCCGCCAACATGGGCGAAGACGGCGACGTCACCCTGTTCTTCGGCCTGTCCGGCACCGGCAAGACCACGCTGTCCGCCGACGAAAGCCGTTACCTGATCGGCGATGACGAACACGGTTGGGGTGAAGGCGTAGTGTTCAACATCGAAGGCGGTTGCTATGCCAAGTGCATCGACCTCTCCGAGAAGAACGAACCTGTTATCTGGAAAGCCATTCAGCACGGCGCGGTACTGGAAAACGTGGTCCTGGACCCTGTGACCAAGAAGGCCGATTACGCTGATGACAGCCTGACCCAGAACAGCCGCGCCGCTTATCCTCGCGAGCTGATCGACAAGCGCGCGCCGAAGAACCTGGGCGGCGAGCCAAACGCTGTAATCTTCCTGACCTGCGACCTGACTGGCGTACTGCCTCCAGTGTCGATCCTCAGCGAAGAGCAGGCGGCCTACCACTTCCTGTCCGGCTACACTGCACTGGTCGGCTCGACTGAAATGGGTTCGGGCTCGGGCATCAAGTCCACCTTCTCTACCTGCTTCGGCGCTCCGTTCTTCCCGCGTCCCGCTGGCGTTTACGCCGAGCTGCTGATCAAGCGTATCCGCGGCTTCGGCTCCAAGGTCTATCTGGTCAACACCGGCTGGACTGGCGGCGGCTACGGCGTTGGCAAGCGTTTCAACATCCCGACTACTCGCGGCGTGATCGCTGCGATCCAGAGCGGCGCGTTGATCGGTGCTGAAACCGAGCACCTGGACATCATCAACCTGGACGTGCCGAAATCGGTTCCAGGCGTCGACACCGTGCTGCTCAACCCGCGCAATACCTGGGCTGACAAAGCGGCCTACGACGAAGCGGCCAAAGGCCTGGCCAGTCTGTTCATCGAGAACTTCAAGAAGTTCGAAGTGAGCGACGCCATCAAGGAAGCCGGTCCGAAGCTGTAATTCGCTACGCGATATTCAGCTGGCTTGAGCGAACGCCCCGACTTGTCGGGGCGTTTTCGTGTCCGGCACAAGGGCTGTCCTTATGCTTCCGGGCCGGCCGACCGGTTTTGCAGCCTGTTGAAAATAGCCATGACCGAACTGTCGTCCGACGTCAGGTTGGCAGCGAAGTTGGCGGGGTATTGCGCTTTTTCTATAGGCGGCAGTTCGTTGTAATGTGCCAGGATCATGACCAGCGTCTCGGTACTTTTGCCGGTTTCGTTGTATTCGTCTACATAGCGCTGGGCCATGGCTCTGTTCCAGACTTCTTCTTGCGCATAGTTTTCAGAAAAAGCCGCAGATCTTTCATTGATTGTGTAGGAGCCGCTTTCGTCGTACATGATTAGTCTCAGGTGATCCTGAGACAGGCCTGCGAATGGGTTTTTTCCTGTGCCGTTGGCGAACTGAGTTGCCTGTCTGGCTCTTTCCAGAAGAGCCGCGTCATCTGTGTCAGGCACCTCGGCATCGTGCACCTGTCGATTTGAGTAGTAAGTTCGACCCGCAATTTTATCGATAATGTTTTTTGCCAGAGCCCCCAGGCTTTTGGGACTTTGAGTGTTATCGCGGGACTCGGCGCGCGCCGCGCTATCATTTAGCTGTATTGCCAGGGGCGAGAGCGTAGCGCCATCCGAGCTGATGGCTGCAGAGGCAGTCTCTTTGACGCTGCTATTTTCGGTGGCTGCTGCAGAAGTTTTCGCTATCTTGTGGATAGCCGTGTAGGTGATAAAACTTGGGCCAAACTGAATGTCTGTCATGTTTGCGTCCTCGCGTTACCTTATGCTTCCGGGCCGGCCGACTGGATTTGCAGTCTGTTGAAAATAGCCATGGCAGAACTGTCGTCCGACGTCAGGTTGGCAGCGAAGTTGGCGGGGTATTGCGCTTTTTCTATAGGCGGCAGTTCGTTATAATGCGCCAGGATCATGACCAGCGTCTCGGTACTTTTGCCGGTTTCACAGTACTCGTCTACATAGCGCTGGCATATGGCTCTCTTCCAAATCTGCTCCTGCCTATCATTTTCTGTGTACGCTGCCTTCCTCTCATTGATAGTGTAATTACCACTTTCATCGTAGATGATCAGCCTTAGCTGGTCTTGGGATAATCCCGTAAACGGATTAGTTCCTGTTTTGTTCGTAAAAAGAGTTGCCCGTTTGGCTCTTTCAAGAAGCTCAGGATCGTTGCTGTCAGGAACTTCGGCGTCGTGCGCTGCTTTGTTTCCGTAGTAACTGTTACCGATTAGTTTATCAATAACAGCTTTTCCAAACCCGCCTAGCTCTTTTGGGCTGAGGCTGGCATCTCGATTTGCGGCGCGTACTGCACTATCGCCCAATTGTCGGGCCAGCGCCGAGAGTGTCGCCTCATCCGATTTCGCAGTTTCAACGGTCAGCGCTTTAACGTCAGTGTTGTCGGTCGCTATTGAAGCGGTTTTCGTTAGAGTGTGAACTGTCCTGTTGGCACTAAAGCCAGAAATAGAGTAGCTATCGATCATGCTTGCGTCCTCGCGTCATTTGCCAATCCATGGCGTTATGTTCGTTATCCATATCGGCAGAGCGAGCGTAAACTTGAGTTTCAAGAAGACGTGCGCGTCACATTTTGACGCGCACGCGCATAATTTACTTCATCGTAAACTCGGCAGCCCAGGCGTGCCTAGAGAGGTCAGTGACCCTGGAAGTAGCTGTACAGACCGCACCACCGCTAGGGGTTGCGGTTCGGGTCCACTTCGGCACCCGAACGCCACCCGCAGCCGGAAGTTTGCTAAATGTCGTAGAGAACACGCAGGTCTTGCCGCCCATCACGTAGCGAACATTGGCGTAGCTTGTGTCTGGCGAAATAGTACTTTGTACTGTGTAGGTATTGGACCCGCCAGCTTCCACCTTTTGGCTGATAGGGGACCTCGCATTTCGCTGTGTAGACATTTCGTTGCTCGTAACAACGGTATATTCAGCCGCCTCGGTTCCCAGGTTTTTAAAGGTTACTGTCACAGGCGGGCCTGCCTGTGCCGTAGCGGCCGCTGTCATCACGGCGAGGGCAAGGGCGGGCAGTAAGATTTTAGTTGCTTTCATGAGTACTATTCCTTGTTAAGTTATTAACTTCATCTTGTTTGCGGTGCAGCAATCAAAAGGCGAAAGGCGACGACCGCTTGTAAGTGGAGGATATGTTTCAGGTTTGGATCGAAAGATATAATTATATATGGCTCGCGAATTGATCGCGCAGGTCAGATAGCAGGCTTCCAGGTTGAGCAATAGTTAAGAATAAGGCTGTTTTTGAATTACCAGCGAGTTCCTGTAACTAATCCGAAACTGAGGCTTGAGTCAATACCTTAATGGTTCGTTATCTGGCATATTGTCTTTCCTACACAGAGGATGACCGGAGCCCTCAGTCAATGCCCGACATACAGATCAAGCGTTTCGAACCCGACGACCAACAAGGTGTGATCGACGTCATCGTGCCGATCCAGCGTGAAGAGTTCGGCATTGCGATCACCGCCGAAGATCAGCCGGATCTGAAAGCGATTCCGGATTTCTACCAGAGCGGGACGGGCGACTTCTGGGTTGCCAAGGCAGGCGAGCAGGTGATCGGCACCATCGGTCTCAAGGACATCGGTTCAGGCCAGGCAGCGCTGCGCAAAATGTTTGTCGACGCCGAGTACCGAGGCCGGGAGTTCGGCGTTGCTACCCAGCTGCTGCACCGTCTGATTGAAGATGCTCGGCATCGCGGCGTGAAGGACATCTTCCTCGGCACCACCGACAAATTCCTCGCCGCCCACCGCTTCTATGAAAAGCACGGCTTCACCGAAGTCGCGAAAGAAACGTTGCCCGCCAGCTTCCCGCTGATGGCCGTAGACAGCAAGTTCTACGTGCTGAGCCTGTAGGTCCGTCGTGCACTTTTGTGGGAGCGGACAAGTCCGCCCCACAGCCATGGGCCAGGCATCACAGCGGATTGAATGAACCTTGCAGGAGCATCTGTTTGCACCTACCCAGAGTAGGAGCGCGCTTGCCCGCGACAGCCGCAACGCGCTGTCTCTGAAACTCCACGTCAATCGAAGTCGCCTGCAAGCTCTCCATCGATTCAGCGCGAACCACCGAATTCACAAGTTTTCACAACCTGCCTTGCCCCTGCGGCAGCCCTTGTTTCCAGCCGCTTGGGCGGCGCTGCATATCCAATTCGCCATCATTTTTTGGGTTCAGTAGACCCGAAGCGCGTCATGGAACGTTCATAGAGACCCGTTTTCATGTGCTGGCACAGCGACCAGTGCCCTGCCTGGGGCAAGGCATGGCCGGTGCGAATCAGGAGAGCTGCCTCTCTCACCCACATATTTGCCAGTTCAGCCAGTAGCAACGTTTGCGCCCGGCCCGGGAAGGCTTCGGCAGCTACTGTACTTTTCTGGCGTCCTGCAAAAGGAGTAGACAATGACCGTCAAGCCAGCGGGCAATACAGACGTCGATTCGAAAGGAGGCTCGGACTCCGTCACTGCCTGGGAACAAGCCGCGCAACAAGCCAAGGATGTCGGCATCCGCTGGGAAAGGCCCGCGGACGATCAGCGCTCTGCGCAGGACATCATCAAGGACTCACCCATCCTCAAAAACCTCGGCAACCAGGGCGGGGTGAAAGACAAGCTCAAGGAACGTGTCGGAGACTTCGAAAAAGACCCGGACGCCGCCTATCGCGCTGTCCAGGTTCTGGAGCACGTCGAGAAGTTCGATGACAAAGGCAACCGCCTGGTCGGTGGCGATGTCGACAATGGGCAGATCAACGGCTTCAACAAGAAAGGCAAGGCCAAGGACGGCAGTGAAGCCGATCGCCTGAAGGATTTTGGTGAACATGGTTTTGCCAATCTCAAGGGCGAACTCAATCACATCAGCGATGCGCCGGATAACACCAAGGCCCGTGAGCAGGCGGAGAAACTGGGCATCGTCTGGGAGCTGCCAGTCAACGACAAGCGCACCGCGCAGGAGATCATCGACGGCGATCCATTGCTGAAGAATCTGGGCAACCAGAGCGGTGTGCGAGACATGCTCAAGGAGCGTGTCGGTGATTTCGAAAAAGATCCGGATGCCGCCTATCGAGCGTCCCAGGTGCTGGAGCATATCGAAACCCACGATGGAGACGGCAAGGTCCTCACCGGTGGCGATGTCGGCAACGGCAGCATCAACGGCATGACCAAAGGCGGCGAAGCCAAACACGGTACTGAAGCCGGTCGTTTGCAGGATTTTGGCAAGTACGGCTTCGAATCGCTCAAGGGCCCTGAACTGACCGAAGACGACAAGATCGATTTCGCCCGCGAGAAAGCCGGGCTGCCGCCAGCGAGCGAGGTGGACATCGGTAATCTGGAAACCACCACGGCGGATCCCAACGACAAGAATGCCAAGCTGACGGTTAATGAGATGACTTGGCAGACCCTGATGAAGGATTGGAAAGCCGGCATCGACAACGGCACCATCTCCAAGGACGACGACCGCGCCAAACTTTATAACGCTTTGCGCGCCCAGGCGGCGAGCGAGAACGGCATGGACATGGTGGTGCTGGACATCTCCATGGGCCAGAGCACCGAAAAAGCCACCGGCAAGGATTTCTCCACAATTATCGACCGCACCAAGGTCGACGAACAGGTCGCCAGCCTGTTCGGCTCCGAAAGTGTGCAGAAGGATTTTCAGGCTCAGCAAGGCAAGGCGATAGACGCTTTGCCCGACAAGGACGGCGTTCGGGAAAAGCTGGAGAACATGGCATTTTCCGAGGAGTACTCCCGCTACCTGGCCGAGCTCAAGGAAAACGGTCAGGCCAAGATGGCCGAAGCGGATATCGCCAAGACTTACGCGTCACTGGCTGCGTTCGATCCGGAAAAAGCCGCGCAGTTTTCGCAGCACCTGATGGTCGCGTCCACAACCATGGATCTGGACAAGCTGATGGCCGACCCATCGCTGATCAGCGCTGACAACACGGCATTGGCGACTCAGGACACTATCAAAACGCTGCTGACCGCCCTGAAGAAGGGCGGGATCGACATGACCCGTCGGACCGTTGAAACCGAGCGCTTCGTTCAGGAGTTTCTTGGCGACAAGCAGACTGCCAAGGCCTTCGGCGATGCCCTGCAAGAGCTGGGCGCCACCTTCGCCAAGAACGGCACCATCACCGCGGGCGACATCGACAAGGTCATGGGCAAGGACATCTATAAAACCCTGGGCGAGGGCGCGCACGGCAGCATGCTCAAGGCCATCACCGAGCTCAACGGCAATGGGGCGCTGGGCTCGGTCGGCGGGCTGATTTCCCTGGCGTCGGGCATTTACCAGCTTGCCGGCAAAGGCGGCACGCTCGCCGATACCCCGGAAGAGCGATTGGCCGTCGCCAAGGACTTCGTCAGCGTGCTGGGCGCCGGTCAGCATTTCGTCAATCTGGGCAGCACTATCTTCGACAAGGTGAACGGCACCAACGTCAACCAGATGCTGGGCCTGGACAAGTCGTTGCCGCAGATTTTCGGCAAGGACATTCCGGAAGGTTCCGGCAGGAACATGAGCCTGGTGGAAGGCGACCTGAAGAAGATTTTCGAAGGCTTCAACACCGCCATCGATGCCGCGCCGGTCGCGGACAAGGAAAAGCTCGCCAGCAAACTGGACCTCACACCCGAGCAATGGACCAAGCTCAACGAAGGATTCCGTGACGGGTTTGCCAAGAACCCTGGGCTCAACGGCAGCACGCCAACCACGCGCGGCGTTTCGGCGTTCTTGCGGGTCATGGATGCCGGCGCCAACACCTTTACCGGCGTCGCCGACCTGGTGCTGGGCGGCCTGAAGATCAAGTCCGGGCTGGCCAGCAACGACAAGGTGGCCGTGGCACAGGGCGCAATTACCGTGGCGGCGGGGGCCTTCAACGTTGCGGGTGGCGGTGCACAAATGGCCGCGGTCATGGGTGCCAATGCCGCGCGCGCCTTCGCGGGGCCGCTGTTGTGGGCCGGTGCTGCGTTGACCGTCGCACTGACCCCGTTCCTGATCGTCGAGGACATCAAGCACAACAATCGCATGGACGCGCATCGTGACGACCTTGAGAAGCTGTTCAAGGAACTCGACGCTCAAGGGCTGCTGACCAAGGATGGCCTGGAGCGCTTCGAATTCCTCGACGAGTACATGTACAACTACGGCCAGCGCGACGCGCCGGATGACAAGAGCGTGTTCGAGTACCGTGGCGATGAATACAAGTTCTACGCCAACGAAGGCCACCTGCCCGAGGAAGGCTTCGACAAGGTCGCACACCATGATTTCGAAGGCGACGGTGCGAATCTGGATACGCAGATGAGTTAGGTTTCACCAACAGACCGGCCAGGTAAAAACCTGGCGGCCGGCCTGACGTCGGGGCACAACACCTGCCCCGACATAACTGCGCTCAGAGCACCTTTCCCGGGTTCATCAAACCGTCAGGGTCCAGCGCCTGCTTGAGGGTGCGCATCAACTCCAGTTCCAGCGGGGCCTTGTAGCGCTGCGCGGCATCCCGCTTGGCCTGACCCAGCCCGTGTTCGGCGCTGATGCTGCCTGCAAACCCAACCGTGGCCTCGTAAATAACGTTCGTGATCGCTTCGGCCTGTACTTTGAACGGCGCATCGTCGGTGCCTACCGGTTTGCTGATGTTGTAATGCAGATTGCCGTCGCCCACATGGCCGTAGGCAACGATACGCACGTCCGGGAAGGTCTGCAGCAGTTTGCGGTCGGTTGTCTCGATAAAGGTCGGGATCTGGCTGACCGGCACAGTGATGTCGTGCTTGAGACTTGGCCCTTCGTGGTTCTGCGCTTCAGATATTCCTTCGCGCAATGCCCACAGCGCGGCGACTTGGGTTTCGTTGCTGGCGACGACAGCGTCGAGTGCTTCGCCCTGTTCGAGCGCAACGCCCAGACCGTCCTCAAGCATTTGCGCCAGCGGCGCGTCGGCCAGGGTATCGCTGAGTTCGATCAAGACGTACCAGGGGTGAGGCGTATCGAAAAGATCGTTGCATCCGGTGACATGGCGCAGCACGAACTCGACACTTTGCCGCGACATCAGCTCGAAGCCCGTCAAGCGGTCGCCGCACAGCGCGCGCATGCGGCTGAACAGGTCGACTGCGGCTTGTGGCGAGGGCAGGGCCACCCACGCGGTGGTCAGGCTGCGAACGGCTGGAAACAGTTTGAGCACTGCGGCAGTGATAATGCCCAGCGTACCTTCCGAGCCAATGAAAAGATGCTTGAGGTCGTAGCCGGTATTATCTTTGCGCAACCCCCGCAAGCCATCCCAGACGCGACCGTCGGCCAGCACCACTTCCAGCCCCAGGGTAAGATCGCGCATGTTGCCATAGCGCAACACCGCAGTGCCCCCAGCGTTGGTCGCCAGGTTGCCGCCGACGGTGCAACTGCCCTCCGCACCCAGCGACAGCGGGAACAGGCGGCCCGCTTCGGCGGCGGCCTTCTGCAAATTTCGCAGGATCAAGCCAGCTTCAACGGTGATGGTTTCGTTGGCCGGGTCAATGGCGCGAATGGCGGTCATGCGCGTCAAGGACAGCACAATCTGATCGCCTGAGTCATCCGGGATCGAGCCGCCGCACAAACCGGTATTGCCGCCCTGAGGTACGAGCGCCACACCCGCTTCTCGACACAGGTGCACTACCTGCGCGACTTCGTCGGTGTTCGCCGGACGCACCACCAGCGCAGCCTGTCCGCGATAGGCGTTACGCCAGTCAGTCAAGTAGCTCTGCATCCGCTCCGGATCGTGGATCAGGCCGGCTTGGCCAACGACTCGTTCGAGTGCCTGCGTCAATGCTTCGCTGAGATGGCTCATGACACGCTCCTTTCTTGTTTTTGGTATCAATCAGACAGAGGCGGGATCAGCGCCCATTTGAGCGGAACCTGTTTGGCACCCGTACTGTATTTACTGGCTAAGTTATCGTACGACTACGGCCAATGTCACCGACTGGCTCACTCGACCGAACACCAGAGCGCACGTCTGATCCGCATTGACACCGTTTGGGGCGCTTGGTAAAACCTAGCGAAGTCATACGACAACATATGACATCACAATAATAAAAACCGAGGCTCAGTAATGCTGACGACCCTCTGTGCATATCTTCAAAGTTCTCATCGCCCTCTCCCGCGACTATATGGGCCAAGGCTTTCAGCCATTTGGTCTACACAGCCCCGGCGCGGCGCGCCTTTATCAGTGCCCCTCTTCCAGAAAACGACGCTTCGCACACCTTCGCGGCAGCTACGCTTTCGCTCGGCCGGTCTTCGGTTGAATCTTGCGACATCGGTCGTGAAACACACCTTGAAACACTTCGCCACCGGTTTATCCGATGACGTGAAAACCAGCAGTTTCTGCCCAACCATGAGTTCGGTCAGCTTTCCCAACCCCGGAGCACTCAGATGATAAAAACAATTCGCGCCTCCCTCCTTTCTGCCGTTGTCGGCGTCGGGGCCATCGCCTCACACAATGTCGCATCAGCTGCTGACGTTAAATGGCCGACCCGGCCCGTGCAGGTTGTTGTGATCGCCAATCCAGGCGGTGACACCGACTTCAACGCACGCATGATGGCCAAGTATTTCAACAAGATCACAGGCAAGAACATGGTCGTGACCAACGTTGCCGGTGGCGGCGGTACGCTGGCCGCAGAACAGGTCAAAAGCGCAGCGGCGGATGGCAACACAATTCTGTTCACACACCCGGGGCAATTGATCGTCAACGAGGTTGCCGGACTGTCCGATGACAGCTTCGAAGCCTTCGACGTAGCGTGCATCGCCGGCGTGGATAAAGGCGCGGTGTTCGTGGCCTCTACGCAGTCCGGTGTTACCAGCCTCAAGGACTTGATCGCCAAGGCCAAGGCCAAGCCGGAAAGCGTCACCTACGGCACCGAGATGGGTAACTTTTCTCATATCCAGGGCCTGATGTTCGAGAAGATCACCGGCGTCAAACTCAAGATGGTCGACGCTGGCACCGTCTCGGAAAAAGTCGTGGCGCTACTGGGCGCCCGTATCGACCTGGGCGCGATCAGCTACGGTTCGGTTCAGGATTACGTCAACGGCGGCCAGATGGTCGCGCTGGGTCAACCCAACAACGAGCGTAACGCCATGCTCGGCGACATCCCGACCTTCAAGGAGCAGGGCGTCGACTTCACCATCGACAAGCCTTACGTCGTTGCCTTCCCGAAGGGCACTGACGCCGCGATCGTGGGCAAGATGGCCGACATCATGAAGCAGATCAGCGAAATGCCCGAATACGCCGAGGAATTGAAGAAATTCAAACAGCCGGTCGCCTACTACGGCACTGATGAGTCCAGAAAAATCCTTGCCAAGACCCGCGAAGACTTTATGCAGTTCAAGGACGCTCTGCGCGCCAAGTAAGACCCCGATGCTGGCCGGCGGGAGGCCGGTCAGCATCACCCGGCCTATTCCAAGAGGTTCCCCATGGCTACCTATAAGAAAAAAGAGCTGATTGTCGGGTTTGTCATGCTCGGCACCGCGCTCGGCTATCTGCTGATGACGCTCAAACTCCCGGGACACTCCGGCATCGACGCGGCGTTCGTTCCAATGCTGCTGGCGGTGATGCTCTGCCTGCTTGCCGGCATTCAGATCTTCACTGCATTCGGCACGCCGCAGGCACCGGCGGACGGTGTTCCGCATGTCGATGACGAGGCCCCGCGCAGCGCAGTCGACGTGCCCACCGTGGTCAAGACGCTGGCGCTGATCGTGGGCTATATCGCGCTGATGAATCCGGTAGGTTTCCCAATCATGACGGCGATTTACCTGTACCTGCAGTTCATCGTTCTGACGCCGCTTGATCACAAGGTCGGACACCTGAGCTATGCCGCGATTGCGGTACTGACCTCCGTCGCCATTTATCTACTCTTCCGCGAGGCCTTCGATCTGATGCTGCCCGCCGGCCTGACGAACTTCTAGGGGTATCGACCATGCTCGACTTGTTGCAGCAAGGCTTCGGTAACGTCTTCTCACTCAACATCATGCTGGTGATGGCCATTGGCGTGGCCGTGGGTATCGTCTTCGGTGCCGTGCCGGGGCTGTCCGCCACCATGGCGGTGGCGTTGTGCTTGCCGCTGACCTTCACTATGGGACCTGAGGCAGGGCTTTCGTTATTGGTAGCGTTGTTCATCGGCGCCACCTCGGGAGGACTGATCTCGGCGATCCTGCTGAAAATTCCCGGAACGCCTTCCTCGATCGCCACGGTGTTCGACGGCGGCCCGTTAATGGAGCAGGGCCACGGCGTCAAGGCGCTGGGTATCGGCATTGTGTTTTCGTTCCTGGGCACTCTGTTCAGCATCGCGGCGTTAATGTCCATCGCTCCGCAGCTTGCCAAGGTCGCCTTGCGATTCGGCCCGCACGAATACTTCGCCATCGCGGTATTTTCGCTGACCCTGATTGCCACGCTGTCCGCCGGCTCCATGGCCAAAGGACTATTCGCCGGTGCCCTGGGCTTTGCCGTGTCCACCGTGGGCATTGCGCCGGTGGAAGCGATTCGCCGCTTTACCTTCGGTTTCGCCGAGCTCAACGGCGGCTTCTCCATGCTCACGGTCATGATTGGCATGTTCGCCGTGGCCGAGGTCATCAAGCTTGCTGAAAGCGGTCGCCACGCCACTCAAGGCAAGGCGCGTTCGGTCAGCATGAAGAACATCAAGGGCTTCGGATTTTCGCTCAAAGAGTTTCGTGAACAAATTCCCAACGCGTTCCGCTCCGGCCTGATCGGGCTGGGCATCGGCATTCTGCCGGGCATTGGCGCCGGCACCTCGAACCTGGTGGCGTACATCATTGCCAAGAAACGCGCCAAGGACCCGGAGTCTTACGGCAAAGGCAATATCGGCGGTGTGGTCGCCAGTGAAACAGCCAACAACGCCGGTATCGGCGGGGCGATGATGCCGTTGATGACCTTGGGCATTCCCGGCGACACCGTGACCGCGATCATGCTGGGCGGCTTCCTGATTCACGGCATCCAGCCAGGTCCCTTGCTGTTCATCAGCCAAGGGCCATTGGTGTATACCATCTTCGCCGCTCTGATCGTCGCCACATTCATGATGCTGTTCATGGAGTTCTACGGGCTGCGCCTGTTTATCAAACTGCTGGATGTACCCAAGCACATTCTGCTGCCGATCATCCTGGTGCTTTGCGTAGTCGGTGCCTTCGGGCTGTCCAGCCGCCTGTTCGATGTCTGGTCGATCCTGGTGTTCGGCGTGCTCGGCTATGCGTTCGTCAAGGCAGGCATGCCAGCCGCGCCCTTCATCATCGGCTTCATCCTCGGGCCGATGGCCGAAACCAACCTGCGTCGTGGACTGATGCTGTCGGATGGCAATTTCATGGCCTTCCTGGCGAACCCTATCGCCGCATCGTTCCTTGGATTGGCTGCGGCCTTCATCGTCTGGCAGGTGGTCAGCGCGATGCGTCCGAAGAAGAGTGCAATCGACGAGATCCTGCGTTCCTGATCCCGCTTGATGCATCTGAAAATGAAAGGCCCCGAGCAGAGTGCTTGGGGCCTTTTGCATCTGCCCCAACGAACACCATGAAGCCGTGTGGAGGTGATCAAGCATTTCCAGGAACAGACTTTATTCAAGGCAATGCCGGCGGTCAGCCGGACCCGGCGCCGCAATATTCCATCAAGCTGACCAGCGACGGCGTTGAAGAAGCGAAAAAGCTGGACGTGTAACCTCGGAATGAAATCCGGGCGGGCTGATCTGTGCCTGCCCAGACTTGCTTGTTCGGCGCGCCCGCGTACGGGTCAGGAATCGGACGGTGCGTTGCTACCTGAACCCTCAGCTCCGTGTTGGGCGAACAGCTCGGCTCCCGTCAGCTTGCGGGCGTCACCGCCAAAGCTGTAAAAGCCTGGCTTTTCCTCAATAAAGACTTCCATAGCCAACGCCCACGGCTGGCCGTTGTCATCAAACAACCCGACCGGGATGCCGTAGAAACTGTCGCTTTTCAAACGGTAGAACAGGTGACTTCCGCACTGTGCACAGAATCCGCGCTCGGCCCAGTCCGAAGAAGCGTGGACCCGCACCTGGCTTGAGTCCTCGAAGCGAGGCGGAGTATGAGTTTCAACCATCATCGATGCTCCGCCCCATCTGCGACACATGTCGCAGTGGCAAACACCAACCTGATGGTTTTCCAGCGTTACCTCGAATTTCACGGCGCCGCACAGGCAGTGGCCCTGTTCGCTGCTCATGGGATCTGTCCTCCATCGAAATGCGCCAGCGTTCGGTTACGCCAGCCGGCCGAATCAGCATAGCTCGGCCATCCGGCTCAAGGCAGGCTTTGGCTGGGCGAATATCGACAGCAGCAGCGATATGCGTCTGGTACGGGAGATTGAATTCAGGAGTTTTGCGCGGTGCCGGAATGCTGGTGGAACCCGGAGGGTTCTTGAGTATTGGCAGCCCTTTGGGACCAAAGGGAAAGAAGATGGCGCACCCGGCGGGATTCGAACCCACGACCCCTGCCTTCGGAGGGCAGTACTCTATCCAGCTGAGCTACGGGTGCAACGCGGGCGCCATAATACTCATCTGGGGTGCGGGCGTCCATGCTGGCGAGCGGCTGTTGTTGATTTGCACGTTTTTCGTTCGGGCGCGCTTTGATCTGTTGCCAGTCGCTCAAGGAAAGCTGCGTTCTTTTTTTCGAACGGGCTATTGTCCTTTCGCCCAGCAGTCCCTAGGATTCGTTTGACATTTCAAACGCTCATGTTCGGGTTTTCCGCTATTTGCGATGTGCGTCGCAGGGCCGATGAATGTTTTCCTGGTGGTGGCCTCCAAAGAGGTTCATCGAAACCGATAGTTCGCTCCGCCCACGCGCGGTGCTGTTTAGGAGGCCGACATGCAGCTCAAAGATTCCAGACTGTTCCGCCAGCAAGCCTACATCAATGGTCAATGGCTGGATGCGGACAGTGGTCAGTCGATCAAGGTCAACAACCCGGCAACCAACGAGATTCTCGGCAGCGTACCCAAGATGGGTGCAGCGGAAACCCGTCGCGCCATTGAAGCGGCCGACAAGGCCTTGCCGGCCTGGCGCGCACTGACTGCCAAAGAGCGCGGTAACAAGCTGCGCCGCTGGTACGAATTGATGATCGAAAACCAGGACGACCTGGCCCAGCTGATGACCCTGGAACAGGGCAAGCCGCTCGCTGAGTCCAAGGGTGAAATCGCTTACGCGGCGTCCTTCATCGAGTGGTTCGCCGAGGAAGCCAAGCGCGTCTACGGCGACGTGATTCCGGGCCACCAGCCCGACAAGCGCCTGATCGTGCTCAAGCAGCCGATTGGCGTGACGGCCGCCATTACGCCGTGGAACTTCCCTGCGGCGATGATCACCCGCAAGGCCGGCCCCGCGCTGGCCGCTGGCTGCACCATGGTCCTCAAGCCCGCTTCGCAGACTCCGTATTCGGCCCTGGCCCTGGCTGAACTGGCCGAGCGCGCCGGCATCCCGGCTGGCGTGTTCAGCGTAGTGACCGGCAGCGCTGGCGAAGTTGGTGCCGAGCTGACCGGCAACCCGATCGTGCGCAAACTGTCGTTCACCGGTTCGACCGAAATCGGTCGCCAACTGATGGCCGAGTGCGCTAACGACATCAAGAAAGTCTCGCTGGAACTGGGCGGCAACGCGCCCTTCATCGTGTTTGACGATGCCGACCTGGACAAGGCGGTCGACGGCGCGATCATCTCCAAGTACCGCAACAACGGCCAGACCTGCGTCTGCGCCAACCGCATCTATGTGCAGGACGGTGTCTACGACGCGTTCGCCGAGAAGCTGAAAGCGGCAGTCGCCAAGCTTAAGATTGGCAACGGGATGGAAGAGGGCACTACTACCGGCCCGCTGATCGACGAAAAGGCCGTGGCCAAGGTCAAGGAGCACATTGCAGACGCAGTCGGCAAAGGCGCGAAAGTGCTGGCTGGCGGCAACAGTATGGAAGGCAACTTCTTCGAGCCAACCATTCTGGTCAACGTCTCCAAGGACGCTGCCGTGGCCCGTGAGGAAACCTTCGGCCCGTTGGCGCCGCTGTTCCGCTTCAAGGATGAAGAAGAAGTGATCGCCATGGCTAACGACACCGAGTTCGGCCTGGCGTCGTACTTCTACGCCCAGAACATGAGCCGCGTGTTCCGTGTCGCCGAAGCGCTGGAGTACGGCATGGTCGGTATCAACACTGGCCTGATCTCCAATGAAGTCGCGCCGTTTGGCGGCATCAAGTCGTCGGGCCTGGGCCGCGAAGGCTCCAAGTACGGCATCGAAGACTATCTGGAAATCAAATACCTCTGCCTGTCGGTCTGACCCGCAAGTAGAGGTATTGCAGCCGATGGCGCGCGAGAGCGACGTGTCATCGGCCTTTTGCAGCATCCGCAACTTCTTGGTGGCTTGAAGGCTGCAGCAGTCGATCATCGTATGCTGTTGCAGTTGGCTCGGGCCGCTTGATCCTTGAACCACGCCGACCGATGAGCGGCGAATGAGGAAAACATGAGCAATACCAACGAATCCTTGATGCAACGCCGCCAGGCTGCCGTTCCACGCGGCGTTGGCCAGATCCACCCGATCTTCGCCGCCTCGGCCAAGAATTCCACCGTGACGGACGTCGAAGGTCGTGAGTTCATCGACTTTGCTGGCGGCATCGCAGTACTCAACACCGGCCACCTGCATCCGAAGATCATCGCGGCGGTGCAAGAGCAGCTCACCAAGCTCAGCCACACCTGCTTTCAGGTGCTGGCCTACGAGCCCTACGTCGAGCTGTGCGAAAAGATCAACGCCAAGGTGCCGGGCAATTTCGACAAGAAAACCCTGCTGGTCACCACCGGTTCCGAGGCGGTTGAAAACGCCGTCAAGATCGCCCGTGCCGCCACTGGCCGTGCCGGCGTGATCGCCTTCACCGGTGCTTACCATGGCCGCACCATGATGACCCTGGGCCTGACCGGCAAAGTCGTGCCTTACTCGGCCGGCATGGGCCTGATGCCGGGCGGTATCTTCCGTGCGCTGTATCCATGCGAGATGCATGGCGTGAGCGTTGATGATTCCATTGCCAGCATCGAGCGCATCTTCAAGAACGACGCCGAGCCCAAGGACATCGCCGCGATCATCATCGAACCGGTGCAGGGCGAAGGCGGCTTCTACGTCGCGCCCAAGGCGTTCATGCTGCGTCTGCGCGAGCTGTGCGACAAGCACGGCATTCTGTTGATCGCAGACGAAGTACAGACTGGCGCTGGCCGTACCGGTACCTTCTTCGCCATGGAACAGATGGGCGTTGCTCCCGACCTGACCACGTTTGCCAAGTCCATCGCCGGCGGCTTCCCGCTTGCGGGCGTGTGCGGCAAGGCCGAGTACATGGACGCCATCGCGCCCGGCGGCCTGGGCGGCACTTATGCGGGCAGCCCGGTGGCTTGCGCAGCGGCGCTGGCGGTGTTGGAAGTCTTCGAGGAAGAGCGCCTGCTCGACCGCTGCAAGGCTGTCGGCGAGCGTCTGGTTTCCGGCCTCAAGGCGATCCAGGCCAAGCACCCGGTGATCGGCGACGTACGTGCGCTTGGCGCGATGATCGCTGTCGAGCTGTTCGAAGGCGGCGACCCGCACAAGCCAAACGCCGCTGCCGTCGCTCAGGTGGTCGCCAAAGCGCGTGACAAGGGTTTGATCCTGCTGTCGTGTGGCACTTACGGCAACGTGCTGCGCGTGCTGGTGCCGTTGACCGCCGAGGATGCGTTGCTGGACAAAGGTCTGGCGATCATCGAAGAGTGCTTCGCTGAAATCGGCTGAAAACCGCCCGGTCGCAAATTGATTAATTTGTGACCAAACGACCAGAAAAAACCCGTTTCGGCGGGTTTTTTTTCGTCTGGATGGGGGTATTTCGTTCTTTTGGCTATATCCGAACGAAGGCTTTGGCTAAGGTGAACGCATCGATGTCGGAGAGCCCTGATGACTGCTGCAGCTTTGCCTGCTATCCCGCGCGTATTGATTGCCGAGTCCGATCCCTGGGTCCGTGAAACGCTGAGCGACCTGGTGCTGGGCGTGCGTGCCGATGTCGAACTGCAAATGTGCAACGATGGCAAGCAGGCAGTCGAGTGGCTGAAGAAGCAGGTGCCCGATCTGGTTATTGCCGCTCGGGAGCTGCCGGGTATCGACGGTCTGAGCCTGCTGCGTGGCGTGCGCAGCCTGCGCCGTCAGCCCGCAATTCCGTTCATCCTGATCAGCAATCGCAACGACAGCGCCAGTGTGCGTGAAGTCCTGCCTCTTGCGCCGACCGCCTACCTCACCAAGCCATTGAACACTGAAGGTCTGCGCCAGCGCCTCGAAGGCCTGCTGCTCGACCGTCGCGCGCCTGCATCAGGCGAAGTGCCCGCGCGGGTCCCAGCCCAGACCCTGAGCAAGTTTCTGGAAAAACGGCGGGACATTGCCGACGGGGCACCGCTTTTCGTTGATGTCCCCACAGCGCTGAAGCTCACCCAGAGCACAGCAGGCATCGACGCCACCCTGCTGGAGCAAGAGCTGCGCAACGATCCGCACGTCACCGCGGTGCTGATTGCCTCAGCAAACAGTGCAGCCCAGCACTTGGGCAAGCCGGTGCAGACGCTGGCCGGAGCAGTGTCGGTACTGGGTGCCGCACAAAGCGCGAATATCGCGTCGGGGCTGGCCAAAAAGCGCATGGCC
The DNA here is from genome assembly GCF_051132095.1 of Pseudomonas sp. R1-18. NCBI lineage: Bacteria > Pseudomonadati > Pseudomonadota > Gammaproteobacteria > Pseudomonadales > Pseudomonadaceae > Pseudomonas > Pseudomonas sp. R1-18. The sequence continues at coordinate 4,633,550 of NZ_CP071658.1, read as the reverse complement.
GTGCTGACTGACGATGTATTGCTCGCCAGGGCCAGCCAGTTCTGGGCGCTTTCCCAACGCACAGCTGACTACGCGCGCATTCTTGCCGGGATGCTGGAACTGGATGTTGATCGGTGCTTTTGCGCCGGACTGTTGCAGTCACTTGGCGATCTGGCGGTACTGGGCTGTCTGCAGGAGTGGCTGGTGGCTGGCGGCGAGCTGAACGAAACAGTGGTCAATCAGATGCTTGAGCAATATTCGGCCGCCTTTGGTTCGGCGCTGCGTACTCGCTGGCGTCTGCCGCTCGAACTGCGCGAGCTGATCGCGGCGGTGTATCAATACAACACCGGGGTCTACACGCGAGAAGTTCTGGCCCTAAACCTTGCGGGACAGATGGCGCGGTTAGGCGAGCAGGAAAGTGTCACCGCACTCATCAAGAGCAAGCCCGCCAAGCTGTTGAAGCTGAGCGTCGGCGACTTGCAGCGGTTGCGCAAGAAACTGACGGGCGTGACAGATCCGAGCCTGTTGGCACCGGTGGTGGTGGAGCCGGTTGTTGAGGCGCAAGAGATCAATGCGGAGCAGGAGCCCGATCTGCTGGATCTGGCACCGGAAATGCCAGAGCAGGAACCGAAGGCGTAGTCATAGCCGCATGCTGTCCGTAGACCTTGCTGCCGCCGCGCGGCAGATCGCGGACAAGTCCGCTCCCACATGTATCGTCCTGACCCGTGGGAGGCAGCTTGCTGGCGATGAGGCCGGTACATCCGCCACAGCGCGACGACTGGGACAGAGCTGGTGCTGGGCGGCAGATCGCGGACCATTCCGCTCCTACATGTATCGTCCAGAGCTGTGGCAGGCAGCCGAAACTTAAACCAATACGATCTGGTTCTTGCCCTGTCGCTTGGCCTGGTACATCGCGCCGTCGGCTCGGCCATACAGTGCTTCGAGGCTGGCGTCGTCCTTGCCGAGGTTGGTCAGGCCCATGCTTGCAGTGATACCAAAGGTGATATCTCCACACTGAAACTGCTGACGCTGGATCTCGCGTTGCAGCCTTTCGGCGATCTGCATGGCCATTTCCGGAGCGCAGCCGGGGAACACGGCCGCAAACTCTTCGCCGCCAATGCGCCCGAACAGATCGCCACGGCGCAATGCCGAACGGCCGCTTTCAGCAATACGCTGCAGCACGGTGTCGCCTTCCTGGTGACCATAGGTGTCATTGACCAGCTTGAAGTCATCGATATCCAGCAGCAGGAACGCCAACGGCGTGCCGTTGAGGCGGGCCAGTTCGAACTCGCGTTGGGCGCATTCGAAAAAATGCCGACGGTTGCTGCTTTGCGTCAGGACGTCGGTCGTCGCCAGGCGTTGAAGCTCGTCTTCGAGATGCTTCTTCTCCGTGATGTCCTCGGCGATGCCGACCACGATCAAGCGCTGGCTGGCATCGGCGCGATGGCTGACGAAACACTTGTCGCTCAGCCAGCGCACTTCGCCGTCGGCGCGGATGATCCGGTACTCGCGGTCTTCGACCGAGCCTTTCTCGATCACCTCGCTCAAGCTGCGCTCGGCGTAGTTGAGGTCGTCCGGGTAGATGCTGTCGCGCCATTCGCTGTAGTCGGCCAGTAACAGACCTGCCGACCGCCCGAAAATCCGCTCATACGCGGGGCTGACATAGACCATGCGCTGGGTTTCCCAGTCGAATGCCCACAACACCGCATTGACGCTGACCAGCAACGAGCTGAACAGCTGTTCGCGTTCGCTCAGGCGCGCCACTTCGGCCTGGGCATGCATCAACGCCAGCAGGGTCTCCGCGGCAGCCGGCATCTCGGTCATCGGAGTAGCAGTTGGGTTTGCTGTCTGTTTTTCCATGGCCCGGATCTCAACGACGCGCAGCCACCGCTGCCGCGCCCCCCACACGATTATGGGTAAGCTGATGATTAAGCTGATGAGATAGGTTTTACGGGGGGAAGTTCCAGATCAGGCGCGCCCCTGTGGAGCGCGCTGATTAGCGGCGTATCAGGCCTGAGCAGGGCGCAGCGAGTAGGTTTTCAGCTGGTCGGCGAAATCGCGCAGCGACTGGATACCGCTGGCTTCGGCTTCGTGAACCCAGTCCTTGATGGCCGAGAGCATGTCGTGGCCATTGCTGCTGGTCTTGGCCCAGATCTGCTGAAGCGCAAGCCGCTTCTCGTAGATCACTTTCAGGGCATGGCTGTGCTCCAGCATGGTCTGGATGCGCATGTGATGCTTGTCATCCAGCAGGCTGGTTTCGCGCGACAGCAGGCGTTTGGCCCGATGGAACTGATGGCGGACCGACGCATCGGCCTTATTCAGCTCCTGGGCAACCAGCGGAGCGATGACCAGCTTGCGGTACTGCGCCATGATCTGGAAGCGGTTGTTGAGGATCGCCATGGCGGTGTCCATGTCCATGCTGCCCTTGCCTTCGATCCGATGGGCAATCGGCGCGACCCGCTGGACCTTGGCCAGACGCAGGAAGCTGAACAGCTTGATCCACGCCCAACCCATGTCGAACTCCCACGGCTTAACTGACAGCTTGGCCGAGTTGGGGTAGGTGTGGTGATTGTTGTGCAGCTCTTCGCCGCCGATCACGATGCCCCACGGCACCAGATTGGTGGCGGCGTCACGGCATTCGAAATTGCGATAGCCGACTGCGTGACCCAGGCCGTTGACCACGCCGGCGGCCCAGAACGGAATCCACATCATCTGCACGGCCCAGACCGTGATACCGAGCGCGCCGAACAGCGCCAGGTCGATGACCGCCATCAGGGCGATACCCAGCATCTTGTAGCGAGAATAAAGATTACGCTCGATCCAGTCTTCGGGGCAGTTCTTGCCGTAGATCCGCAGCGTCTCCGTATTCTGCGCTTCCTCGCGATAAAGCTCGGCACCTTTGCGCAGCACGGTGGACAAACCTTTTACGACCGGGCTGTGCGGGTCGTCAACGGTTTCGCATTTAGCGTGGTGTTTGCGGTGGATGGCTGTCCACTCGCGAGTGTTCTGTGCCGTGGTCAGCCACAGCCAGAAGCGGAAAAAGTGCTTGAGCCCGGCGTTCAGCTCCAGAGAGCGGTGCGCCGAATAGCGATGAAGGTAGACCGTAACGCCGACGATAGTCACATGGGTCATTGCAAGCGTGACCGCGACTACCTGCCAGACAGAAAGGTCGAGCAAACCGTTGTACCACATAGGCTGTTGGGCCCTCGAGAAAACACTCGTGAAGAAAAATGTAACCAAAGCATTATCTCTGAGCCTGCACAGAAAACCAGTCGTGCTTATAGATAAGCGTCGCAGGATGTTTCTTACCTTATAATCCGCTCTTTTTGTAAGGCTTTTCGTTTTCTTATGACAGATTCATCTCGTAGTGCGCTGCGTACGGCCATTTTGTACGGCGCGCTGTCCGTCATATGGCTGGCCGCCAATGAGGTTCTGCTGCCGATACTGATCGACGATCCGGCTCGATTGGTGTTCTCGAACCGGATAAGCGGTCTGGGCTGGCTGTTGTTCAGCGCCGCCATGATCTTCAATGCGCGCCACCGTCTCGCGCGCTGCAAGACAGATGACGCGCAACTGCGCAGGCAACAGGATGATCACGAGCGTCTTCGCCTGGCCTGGGCGGTGTTCGACAGCACCCGCGAAGGCGTGCTGGTCAGCGACGCCACCGGGAAGATTGTCCATGTCAACCGAGCTTTCGTGGAGATCACGGGCTACCAGCCCGAGGAAGTGCTGGGCTTCAACCCGAGCAAGTTCAAGTCCGGCCGTCATGGTCCGGAGTTCTACCGGGAGATGTACAGCTCGATCCTCAGTGCGGGCCAGTGGAGCGGTGAGATCTGGAATAGGCGCAAAAGCGGCGAGGTCTACCCACAGTGGCAAAGTATTCGTGCCATCAACGATGACGCCGGGCAGCTCAAGCATTTTGTGGCGGTGTTCTCCGATCTGACCGCCATCAAGCGTTCCGAGCAGGAGCTGATCCAGCTGGCGCATTACGATGCGTTGACCCAGTTGCCCAATCGCCTGCTGTTCACCGACCGGACCGCTCAGGCGCTGACTTCTGCCCATGCAACCAAGCGTGGCTGCGCGTTGTTGTTGATCGATCTCGATCACTTCAAGAACATCAACGACAGTCTTGGCCATGCCCTTGGCGACGAGGTGATCAAGGCCGCTGCAGATCGCCTGCGCGCTTTATTCGATGGCGACCTGACCCTGGCCCGACTGGGTGGCGATGAATTCGGTCTGTTGGCCAAGGATTGCCAGCAAGTGGTGCAGGCCGCGGGGCTGGCGCAAAGGATCGTGGACGCTTTCAAAGAACCCTTCCAGCTGGACCGGCATCAGTTGTTTATCACCGCAAGTATCGGCATCAGCCTGTTCCCTGGTGATGCGCAGTCGGCCGGGCAACTGCTGCGAAATGCCGATTCCGCCCTGTTCAAGGCCAAGAGCGACGGGCGCGAAGGCTATGCGCTGTACACCGAAGAGCTGACCGCTCATGCCCAGCAGCGAGTCGAGCTGGCCACGGAGCTGCGCCGCGCTATCGAGCAGCAGGAGTTGCGGGTTTTCTACCAGCCTGTGCATGACCTCACTACGCGTCGCATCAAAGGCGTCGAAGCACTAGTCCGCTGGCAGCACCCCCGGCGCGGAATGGTCTCGCCGGCGGAATTCATCCCTATCGCCGAGCAGAGCGGATTGATCGCCGATATTGATGGCTGGGTGCTGAACACGGCTTGTCGCCAGATGCAGAACTGGCTGGCAGCAGGCGTTCAGATTGCCTTCGTGGCGGTCAATGTTTCCAGTCGATTGTTCAGGAATGGCGATCTGGACCGGAGGGTTGCGCGGGCGCTTCAGGACAGCGGGCTTGATCCGGCTTTTCTGGAGCTGGAAATCACCGAAAGCGCGGTGATGGATGACCCTGAGCAAGCCATCGAACAGATGCACCAGGTGCGCACGCTGGGCGTCAGTCTCGCCATTGACGATTTCGGCACCGGTTATTCGTCATTGCTGCGCCTCAAGCGCATGCCGGTGCAAAAGCTGAAGATCGATCAGGGCTTTGTTGCCGGGCTGCCCGATGGCGAAGACGATATTTCCATCGTGCGCGTGATCATCGCGCTGGCGCAAAGCATGGGGATGCGAGTGCTGGCCGAAGGCGTCGAGGAGGCCGATCAGGCCGCGTTTCTTCTTGAAAACGGCTGTGAACTGGCGCAGGGCTACTGGTTTGCGCGACCGATGCCTGCCGAACAGATCGATTGGTCCGGCGCGCCGGATTTTCAGATCCCGGCACCCTGACCACTGCGCAAGGTCCAGCCCGCTTGCAAAGAGGCGAGCTGTAGGAGCGCGCTTGCCTGCGACAGCGTCGGCTTGCGCGCAACGGTCTTGACGCCTGAACGATCCAGTCGCGGGCAAGCGCGCTCCTACGAGGCCTCTGCTGTTATTAAGGCCTTTTGGTTATATCTGCATTCTTAAATAGTCTTTTTAAGAATATCCCGGCATCACTACTATTGCCTCACCGCCAGCGCCCCTCGCTTCCCAGTCGCGAGGGCAGGCTTCTCAAATTTCAAGGAATACGATTATGAGCGCATCTCTACGTAGTGTTGACGGTCAGGACGAAGCAGCGATTCTGCGTGAGATTCAGAGTGCGTTGCGTGACCTGCGTTTTGGCGCCGTTGAAATCACCGTGCATAACGCTCAAGTGGTGCAGATCGAGCGCAAGGAAAAGTTTCGTTTGCAAAACTCCGGCCCCAAGCCGAACTGACGCTTTACCCGACTGGTTAACCGGAGGGCTTCAATTTGACTCCTGATACATCCCTTAAAAGCAGCGCGCCGGGCCGAATGCGGCACTGACACGCGAAGAAAAATCAAAAAGCCAACACCACAGATTTTCCAGGAGCTTCACCTATGTCCATTCGCCGTTTTGCTCTGGCTGCACTGGCCAGTGCGGTTTTCGCAGGGTCCGCTGTCGCCAAGGATTATGAGCTGCTCAACGTGTCGTACGATCCGACTCGCGAGCTGTATCAGGAATACAACGCCGAGTTCGCCAGCCACTGGAAGAAGGCTCATCCGGACGACAGCGTCACCATCAAGCAATCCCACGGTGGTTCGGGCAAGCAGGCTCGCGGTGTGATCGACGGTCTGCGTGCCGACGTGGTTACTCTGGCGCTGGCCGGTGACATCGATGAGATCGCCAAGCTAGGCAAGACACTGCCCGAGGATTGGCAGAAGCGCCTGCCGGAGGCCAGCACACCGTACACCTCGACCATCGTATTCCTGGTGCGCAAGGGCAACCCCAAAGGCATCAAGGATTGGGGCGACCTGATCAAGAAAGACGTGTCGGTCATCACGCCGAACCCTAAAACCAGCGGCGGCGCGCGCTGGAACTTCCTGGCCGCCTACGGCTATGGCCTGAAGACCGGCGGCAGCGACGCCAAGGCGCAGGAGTACGTGAAGGAGCTGTTCAAGCACGTTCCGGTCCTCGATACCGGTGCACGTGGTTCGACCATTACCTTTGTCAACAACGGTCAGGGTGACGTGCTGCTGGCGTGGGAAAACGAAGCCTTCCTGGCGCTGAAAGAAGACGGCGGCGCGGACAAGTTCGACATCGTCGTACCTTCGCTGTCGATTCTGGCCGAGCCGCCTGTAGCGGTAGTCGACAAGAATGCCGAAAAGAAGGGCAACACCGAAATCGCGAACGAGTACCTCAAGCACCTGTACAGCAAGGAAGGCCAGGAAATCGCGGCGAAGAACTTCTATCGCCCGCGTGATGCCGAAATCGCCGCGAAGTATGAAAAACAGTTCCCGAAACTGAACCTGCTGACTATCGACAAAGACTTCGGCGGCTGGAAAACTGCCCAGCCGAAATTCTTCAACGATGGCGGCGTGTTCGACCAGATCTACCAGGCGCAGTAATCTGCGACGACACCGCCTGGCGCGGTGTCTTTTATCTGGTCTCGTGGCCCGGGCTGATTGCCCGGGCTTTGATGTATCAAGCCAGGACTTTATGAAAACGTAGCGAGCGAAGGCAAAACAAGGCAAAAACAGGCGTGGAACGGCCGGGGTCGCGATCGACTTTAGTGGGCCTAAATGAGCATTCCGCGCCTGTTTTTAACGCAGTAGTGCCGAGCGCAGTAGTTTTCAGGAAGTCCGAAGGATCTTTATGTCGCGTCGTATCTCTCCCGTCATACCCGGCTTCGGGCTGACGCTGGGCTACACCTTGGTGTACCTCAGTCTGATTGTGCTTATCCCGCTGGCGGCGATGTTCGTGCACGCCGCGCAGCTGACCTGGGATCAGTTCTGGACCGTCATCACCGCGCCGCGAGTGATTGCCGCTCTGAAACTGAGCTTCGGCACCGCGTTCTTCGCGGCCCTGATCAACGGCGTGATCGGTACGCTGCTGGCCTGGGTGCTGGTGCGTTATACCTTTCCCGGCCGCAAGATCATCGATGCGATGATCGACCTGCCGTTTGCCTTGCCCACCGCCGTAGCCGGTATCGCACTGACCGCGCTGTACGCGCCTAACGGTCTGGTCGGGCAGTTCGCGACCGACCTGGGTTTCAAGATCGCCTACACGCCACTGGGCATCACTCTGGCGCTGACGTTTGTCACCATGCCGTTCGTGGTGCGCACGGTGCAACCGGTGCTCGCCGACATTCCGCGTGAGGTCGAGGAAGCTGCCGCGTGTCTGGGCGCTCGTCCATTGCAAGTGTTTCGCCACATCCTGATGCCTGCCTTGCTGCCCGCCTGGCTGACCGGTTTCGCTCTGGCATTCGCCCGTGGCGTTGGCGAGTACGGTTCGGTAATTTTCATCGCCGGCAACATGCCGATGAAAACCGAAATCCTGCCGCTGCTGATCATGGTCAAGCTCGACCAGTACGACTACACCGGCGCGACCGCTATCGGCGTGATGATGCTGGTGGTGTCTTTCATCCTGTTGCTGCTGATCAACTTGCTGCAGCGGCGCATCGAAACCCCGGCCTGAGGAGGCGCGCATGTCTGGTTCATCGGTTACCGCCGCTGTCTCCGCCAACGACGCTCGTCGTGGCAACGCTGTGGCGCGTCGTATTCTGATCGGTCTCGGCTGGCTGATCTTTGCCCTGTTTTTGGGGCTCCCACTGTTTATCGTGGTGTCGCAAGGTCTGAAAAACGGCATTGGCGCTTTCATGTCGGCGATTCTTGAGCCCGATGCGTTGTCCGCGCTGAAACTTACCGTCATCGCCGTGCTGATTTCGGTGCCGCTCAATCTGGTTTTCGGGGTGAGTGCGGCGTGGTGCGTGAGCAAGTACTCGTTTCGCGGCAAGAGCATTCTGGTGACTTTGATCGACCTGCCGTTCTCGGTGTCGCCGGTCATCGCCGGTCTGGTCTACGTGCTGATGTTCGGCGCGCAGGGCCTGTTCGGGCCGTGGTTGCAGGATCACGACATTCAAATCGTGTTCGCCTTGCCGGGCATCGTGCTGGCGACCATCTTCGTTACGGTACCTTTCGTGGCCCGTGAGCTGATCCCGCTCATGCAGGAGCAGGGCACGCAAGAGGAAGAGGCGGCGCGGCTGCTGGGCGCCAATGGCTGGCAGATGTTCTGGCACGTCACTGTGCCGAACATCAAATGGGGCCTGATCTACGGCGTGGTGCTCTGTACTGCGCGGGCGATGGGAGAGTTCGGTGCGGTCTCGGTGGTCTCCGGCCACATTCGCGGCGTTACCAACACGCTGCCGCTGCATGTCGAAATTCTCTATAACGAGTACAACCACGTGGCAGCCTTTGCCGTGGCGAGCCTGTTGCTGATCCTGGCGCTGTTCATCCTGCTGCTCAAGCAGTGGAGCGAATCCCGCATTAACCGTCTGCGCCAAAGCGCGGCGGAGGAATAATACATGTCGATCGAAGTCCGTAATGTCAGCAAGAATTTCAACGCCTTCAAGGCACTGAACAGCATCAGCCTGGACATCCAGAGCGGTGAGCTGGTCGCCTTGCTTGGCCCGTCAGGCTGCGGCAAGACCACCTTGCTGCGCATCATTGCCGGCCTGGAAACGCCGGATGCCGGCAGTATCGTGTTCCACGGCGAAGACGTCTCCGGCCACGATGTACGCGACCGCAACGTGGGGTTCGTCTTCCAGCACTATGCGCTGTTTCGGCACATGACTGTGTTCGACAACGTCGCGTTCGGCCTGCGCATGAAGCCCAAGAACCAGCGCCCGAGCGAGACGCGCATTGCCGAGAAGGTCCACGAACTGCTCAACATGGTGCAGCTCGACTGGCTGGCAGACCGTTACCCTGAACAGTTGTCCGGCGGCCAGCGTCAGCGTATCGCCCTGGCTCGCGCCCTGGCGGTGGAACCCAAAGTACTGCTGCTCGACGAGCCTTTCGGCGCGCTGGATGCCAAGGTGCGCAAAGAGTTGCGCCGCTGGTTGGCTCGGCTGCATGAAGATATCAACCTGACTTCCGTGTTCGTGACCCACGACCAGGAAGAAGCCATGGAAGTGGCTGACCGGATCGTGGTGATGAACAAAGGCGTGATCGAGCAGATTGGCTCGCCTGGCGAGGTCTATGAGAATCCTTCGAACGACTTCGTCTACCACTTCCTTGGCGACTCCAATCGCCTGAGTCTGGGCGGTGATGGCCATGTGCTGTTCCGTCCGCACGAGGTGTCCCTGTCGCGTCACGAACTGGAAGATCACCACGCCGCCGAGGTTCGCGATATTCGACCTCTGGGCGCCACAACCCGCGTAACGCTGAAAGTGGAAGGCCAGGGCGATCTGATCGAAGCCGAAGTGGTCAAGGATCACGACAGCCTGATCGGGCTGGCGCGTGGCGAAACGCTGTTCTTCAAGCCCAAGGTCTGGCAGAAAGTGCCGAATGTCTGACCTGTGATGAGTAAACGCCCTTACGTTCGATGAGGGCGTTTTTTTCAGAGCGTCAGTTCAACCTGCCCCAACCGCGCGCCAGAAGGCCCGAAACTGTGTTCGATCATCCGACGGCTGCCGTCAGCATTGACGATCAGCACCGTACTGGCACGAGTGCCATAATTCGGACTGCTGATGAACACGCTGGAAAGCAGGGCTTCGGTCGCCAGGCCGACGCCCGTGTTGGGTAATTCGGCTTGCGCGGCCGGCGTCGGGTCGTGCAGCAGCTGCAGCAGAGTTGAAGGCTGCGGGTCGCCCAGCTGCCCGGCCAGGGAGGCTTTTGCCTTGAGCAGCTTGGGCCACGGCGTATTCAAGCCGGCATTCGAGACCCCGTAGATGCCCTCTTCGAGCGGTACCGGCACAGGGTCCGCCGAATTGAGGTAGTACAGACGCTGCGCGTCACCCGCCAACAGATTGAAACCCGTGTATTCAGAGGCTCGCCCGGCGGCTTCAGCAAGGTAGTCCTCCAGCGACTGCGTGCCGCTCAGATACCGGGCAACCAGATCGCCGCGGGAACGCAGACCGATTGGCTGGTTGGGGTCACGAATATTGGTCAGCGCGGCGAAACGTCCGTCATCGCTGATGCCCATCCAGGTGCCACCAGCTTCAAGATCACGCCCGGCGTAAACCTGCGGCGCATCAGGCCATCGGGCCAGTGGCAGAGTCGGGCGCGCATAGAATTCGTCCCGGTTGGCCGCCACGATCAGCGGAGTCGGATGGGAAGGGCGCCAGGCGAAAACGATCAGGCACATGCGGTACTCCTTTTTCGCTCACTGTACGCACCCGACGCCTGCACATCCATCGCGCGCTGCTAGAGCATCAAGCCTCGCTCCGGTAACATGCCCGACCGGCGAAGCGTCCGGGTATTTGTGCCCGGCGATGCAAGAAAATTTCATGATTTTGCGCTGGCGGCGTTCCGCTCTGCCGTCGCATAGTCTGCTGCCCGAGTTTCAATCGCTCCTGTGAGCGTCCCAATTGAGGAGTCGCAATGCTGCCTTACCCGCAGATTGACCCGGTAGCCGTTGCTATTGGCCCGCTGCAAATCCACTGGTACGGGTTGATGTACCTGGTTGGTATCGGCGGAGCCTGGTTGCTGGCTTCGCGTCGCCTGAACCGCTTCGATCCGACCTGGACCAAGGAAAAGCTCTCGGATCTGATCTTCTGGCTGGCCATGGGCGTGATCGTCGGCGGGCGTCTGGGTTATGTGCTGTTCTACGATCTGTCCAACTACCTGGCCAACCCGCTGCTGATTTTCGAGGTATGGAAGGGCGGCATGGCGTTCCATGGTGGTTTCGTCGGCGTGATGCTCGCGGCCTGGTGGTTCGGCAAGCGCAATGGCAAGAGCTTCTTCCAGCTTATGGACTTTGTCGCGCCGCTGGTGCCTATCGGCCTGGGCGCGGGTCGCATCGGCAACTTCATCAACGCCGAGCTGTGGGGCAAGCCAAGCGATGTGCCTTGGGCGATGGTCTTCCCGCCGTTCAGCGACCCGGCGCAACTGGCGCGCCACCCGTCGCAGCTATATCAGTTCGCGCTGGAAGGCGTGGCACTGTTCATCATTCTTAATCTTTTCGCGCGCAAACCGCGTCCGACCATGGCCGTTTCCGGCATGTTCGCGCTGTTCTACGGGATCTTCCGCTTTGTGGTCGAATTCGTACGCGTTCCCGACGCGCAGCTCGGCTACCTGGCCTGGGGCTGGGTCACCATGGGGCAGATCCTCAGTCTGCCGATGATCATCGCCGGTCTGGCCATGATCTGGCTGGCCTACAAGCGCGCTCCGGTTGCCGGCAAGGCAGCGGTCTAACACTGAAGCGCCGGGTCAACGCCCGGCGTTTTCAACGATGCAGGTGATTTATGAAGCAATATCTGGAACTCGTCGCCCATGTGATAAAGCATGGGACCTTGCAGGCCAACCGTACCGGCGTGAACACCATCAGTTTCCCTGGCGCGATGCTGCGTTATGACCTGCAGGAAGGTTTTCCGGCGATCACCACGCGGCGCATGGCGTTCAAGTCCGCCATCGGCGAAATGGTCGGCTTTCTGCGCGGCGTGAACAATGCCGCCGAGTTCCGCGAACTGGGCTGCAAGGTCTGGGACCAGAACGCCAACGAAAACGCGCAGTGGCTGAACAACCCGTTCCGCCAGGGTGAAGACGACCTGGGCGAAATCTACGGCGTGCAGTGGCGCAAGTGGCCGGCCTACAAGCGCATCGCCGTGGGCAACAAGGCGGCCATTGAACTGGCGTTAAGCCAGGGCTACCGCCAGATTGCCGAGTCTGAAGAAGACGGCGAGTCGTTTGTGGTGTTGTACAAGGCCATCGACCAGATCCGCCAGTGCGTAGACACCATCATCAACGATCCCGGCAGCCGCCGTATCCTGTTCCACGGCTGGAACTGCGCGCAGCTCGATGAAATGGCCTTGCCACCATGCCATCTGCTGTACCAACTGCACCCGAATCCGCAAACCCGCGAGATTTCCCTGACGTTGTATATCCGCTCCAACGATCTGGGCCTAGGGACGCCGTTCAACCTGACCGAAGGCGCAGCATTGCTCAGCCTGATCGGCCGCCTGACCGGCTACACGCCACGCTGGTTCACCTACTTCATCGGCGACGCCCATGTGTATGAGAACCACCTCGACATGCTCAACGAACAGCTTACCCGCGAGCCGTATCCGATGCCGAAGCTAGTAATATCCGATCGCGTCCCCGAGTTCGCCAAGACCGGCGTTTACCAGCCTGAGTGGCTGGAGCTGATCGAACCGTCGGACTTCTCGCTCGAAGGCTACCAGCACCACCCCGCAATGACTGCGCCGATGGCTGTGTAAGCGCAACCCCTGCGGGAGCGGACTTGTCCGCAAGCGCGCTCCTGCAGGTTCGGCGTGATTTCGCCATGCAAATCACGGCCGGGTGCCGACCTCGGCTTTCTGCGCGGTCCATGGCTTGACCCGGTCACTCAACGACAAGCCCAGGCCAGGGCGCGTCGGCACCAGCATGCGGCCGTCGCGGGTTTCCAGGCGTTCGTTGAACAGCGGTTCCAACCACTCGAAATGCTCGACCCAAGGTTCGGTCGGGTAAGTCGCCGCCAGATGAATATGCAGCTCCATCGCAAAGTGCGGCGCGAGCATCACGCCGGCCTGCTCGGCCATCGCGGCAACCTTCAGAAACGGTGTAATGCCGCCAACTCGTGGCGCATCCGGCATCAGGTAATCGGCGCCCCGTAGCTTGATGAATTCCGCATGCTCGGCGACGCTGGTGAGCATTTCGCCGGTCGCGATCGGCGTGTCGAATTGCAGCGCCAGCGCGGCATGGCCTTCGGCGTCGTAGCAGTCCAGCGGTTCTTCGATCCACACCAGATTGTAAGCCTCGAATTGCCGGCACATGCGCTGCGCGGTGGGGCGGTCCCATTGCTGGTTGGCATCGACCATCAGTGGGAATTGCTCGCCAAGATGCTTACGCACCGTGCTGACGCGCTCGATATCGACCGAGCTATCCGGCTGGCCGACCTTGAGCTTGATGCCGCCGATCCCTTTTTCGCGGGACAGGTCGGTGTTTTTCAACAGTTGGTCCAACGGCGTATGCAGGAAACCTCCCGAAGTGTTGTAGCAACGTACCGAATCACGCTGGGCGCCGAGCAGTCGCGCCAGGGAAAGATTGGCGCGCTTGGCCTTGAGGTCCCACAGCGCGACGTCGAACGCGCCGATGGCTTGGGTCGACAGCCCACTGCGGCCCACCGAAGCGCCGGCCCAGCAGAGTTTGGTCCACAGCTTGCTGATGTCACTGGGATTCTCGCCGATCAAGGCGGGCGCGATTTCCTTGGCATGGGCAAACTGACCCGGCCCGCCGGCGCGTTTCGAATAGCTGAAACCCAACCCGCCAAGGCCATCGACCGTCTCGATCTCGACGAACAGCATGGCAATTTCGGTCATGGGCTTCTGCCGACCGGTCAGCACCTTGGCGTCGCTGATGGGATTGGCCAACGGCAGGAACACTGAAGAGATTTTGACCCAGGCGATGCGGTCGTTATCGGAAGAGGTGCGGTTTTGTTGTTGTTCAACCATGTGGCTCTCCTTGAGGTGATGGCTAACTTCAGTCGAAGCGAGGCTGTGGATATCTTCGCAATTGTGCGCTGGGCACGGGGTTTGATTGCGCAATCATTTCCGTCTGGAAAAAAGGCGGTGTGGAGCCAAGCCTCGTCGGATGCTACGCTGATTGCGCAATCATTCAATCCCGCGTTCGTCGGATCCGGAAAAAGTGATTCAGGTGGTTTGTCGATCGATCATAGTGAACCCGGTATCAATCTTGATCGGATTTTGCGCCGTTTCCGGTGATTTGAAACGATCCAGCAGCGCCTCTGCGGCTTGCAGGCCAATCGCCTGGCCGTCCACCCGAACCGTGGACAGGGCCGGATACACCTGCGCTGCGCTGCTCAGATCACCAAAGCCCATGATGGCCAGATCGTCTGGGATCTTCATGCCGCGGCTCGCCGCTTCCGCCAGTACGCCCTGGGCGATGGTGTCTGAGCTGCAGATGACGATTTCAGGCGTCGCGCCTTGTTCCAGCAACTGGCAAAGCCCGTCGCGGCCAGTTTTGAGCGTGGCGGGCGGCGTCAGGACCTGAAGCGGAACGGCCTCGACGCCATGACGTGCCAATTCGGCGATCAGGCTATGGCTGCGGCGCAAGCCCCGAGGGTCGCCCAAGGTCACCACCGAGAAGCGTTTGTAGCCCTTGGCCAATAAATGCTGGGCAGTGGCCTCGCCGACTTTTTCATGAGAGAAGCCTATCAGCATGTCCAGCGGGTTGTCGCCCAGATCCCAGGCTTCCACCACCGGAATGCCCGATTGAGCCAGGCGCAAGCGGCTGGATTCGGTATGCAGCGTGCCAGTCAGCACAATGCCGTCGGGCCTGCGGCCCAGCACCGCTTCAAGCAGTTTTTCTTCCTGTTCGGCAGAGTAGCCGGTCAGGCCAAGCAGTGTCTGGTAGCCGGCCTCGGTCAGTCGGTCCATCAGCGCCTGGACAGTGTCGGCGAAGATCGAGTTGGCGATAGTCGGCAGGAAGATCGCCACCAGCCGGCTCTTGTTGCTCGCCAGGCTCCCGGCCTGCATGTTGGATACGTAGCCGGTCTTGCGCACCGCTTCGAGCACTTTCTCTCGGGTTTCCTTGGTCACCACATCAGGCCGATGCAGAGCCCGCGATACCGTGATCGGCGATACGCCGGCGACCTTGGCCACATCGATTAACGTCAGCGCCGCCTTCTGGCCCGGCAGGCAGGACTCAGACTTTGCGGGCCTTCCGGGTTTTTTGGGCATGCGTTACTCGAAATCGATCAGGGAAAGGACGCAACAGCCTGCTCGAACAGGCACGCGGTGCGCAATTTAGCAAAGCTGTCCAACATGCGCACAATCAGCATCAATGCCCGTGGCTGCGGCCCACATGAGACGGTTCGCCTTCTGGAGCCGCCACCGCGCCGGTGACTTCCAGCCGCTCCAGTATCCCGCAGTGGTCGGCAGCGCCATCGGCGCAGCGGCGGCGCAGGTCGAGCAGCTGCTGCTGTAGCGCTTGCAGACTGGCGACCCGCGCGTTGACGTGTTCAATGTGTTCGTCGATCAAGGCATTGACGCTCTCGCACTGATCACGGGGGCTGTCGCGCAAGCGAAGCAAACTGCGAATCTCTTCCAGTGTCATGTCCAAGCTTCGGCAATTGCGGATGAATGAAAGCCGTTCAACGTGCGCCTGGGTGTACGTCCGATAGTTACCCTCAGTACGAGCCGGGGCAGGCAGAAGGCCCTCGCGTTCGTAATAGCGGATGGTTTCGACCTGAGACTCCGTGAGGCGGGCCAGTTCACCGATCTTCATGTGCTTCACCAGTATTCAGTGCTTGACCCTATAGTGGCTACAGGGTGTTCACTTGGCAACAGCAGACTCCAGGAGGGAGAACGATGAGCCAATTCACCCCTGTTACCGAGAAGCATAACCACGCCGCGCATTCGCACGAGCACAGCGCTGCACCGCACGCGCACGGCTGCTGTTCGGCCAAGGCCGCGCCCCAGGTCGTGAAATTTACCGAGACGCCAGCCACCGGCGCGCGTCTGAGCCGTTTTCGCATCGAGGCAATGGATTGCCCGACCGAACAGACGCTGATCCAGAACCGACTTGGCAAGCTCGCTGGTGTTCAGAAGCTGGAATTCAACCTGATAAACCGGCTGCTGGGTGTCTGGCACGACTTGCCTTCTACCGACCCGATTCGCGAGGCCATCGGTTCGCTTGGTATGCAAGCCGATCCTGTTGAAGAAGGCGCTGATCCCGCTGTTGCTGCCGCACCTGCCACCAAAAAACACTGGTGGCCGCTGGCGCTGTCCGGCGTAGCCGCGCTGGGGGCCGAGGCTGTGCATTTCGCTTCGCTCGGGCCGACTTGGGTTGTGGCGATGCTGGCGATGGTTTCGATCTTCAGTTGCGGACTCGGAACGTACAAAAAAGGCTGGATCGCGCTCAAGAACTTCAACCTTAACATTAACGCGCTGATGAGCATCGCGGTGACCGGTGCCGTGCTTATCGGGCAATGGCCGGAAGCCGCGATGGTGATGTTTCTGTTCACCGTCGCGGAGCTGATCGAGGCCAGGTCGCTGGATCGCGCGCGCAACGCGATCAGCGGCCTGATGCAACTGGCTCCCGAGTTGGCGACTGTCAAACAGTCGGATGGCAGCTGGATCGAGACCGAAGCCCGGCATGTCGAGCTCGGTGCCATTGTGCGGATTCGGCCCGGCGAGCGGATCGGGCTGGATGGCGAGGTGGTCGCTGGCAACTCGACCGTCGACCAGGCGCCTATTACCGGGGAAAGCCTGCCGGTGGAGAAAACCGAAGGTGACAAGGTGTTCGCCGGCACCATCAACCAGGCTGGCTCGCTGGAGTATCGGGTTACCGCAGCGGCCAGTAACTCGACGCTGGCGCGGATTATCCACGCGGTCGAAGCTGCTCAGGGCGCGCGGGCGCCGACTCAACGGTTCGTCGACAGCTTCTCGCGTATCTACACACCGGCGGTGTTCATCGTTGCACTGGCAGTGGCCGTCGTCGCGCCGCTGTTCTTCGGCGGCGTCTGGTTCGACTGGATCTACCGCGCGCTGGTGCTGCTGGTCGTGGCTTGCCCCTGTGCGCTGGTGATTTCCACGCCGGTGACCATTGTCAGCGGCCTGGCGGCGGCGGCGCGCAAAGGCATTCTGATCAAGGGCGGCGTATATCTGGAAATGGGCGAGAAGCTGGATTACCTGGCCCTCGACAAGACTGGCACGCTGACTCACGGCAAACCGGTGCAGACCGATTTCGTGGTGCTTGACCCGACAGTAGCCGACCACGTCCCCGCTATAGCCGCCAGTCTGGCGGCACGTTCCGATCACCCGGTGTCGCAAGCCATTGCCAAGGCTGCGCAGCAGAGCACCACGCTGCATGAGGTCGAGGCGTTCGAAGCGCTGGGCGGACGCGGCGTGAAGGGAAGGATCGGCGGGCAGGTTTACCACTTGGGCAATCACCGGCTGGTCGAGGAGCTGGGGCTATGCTCGCCTGACCTGGAAGCTCGACTGGATGCTCTGGAAATGCAGGGCAAGAGTGTGGTCCTGTTGCTGGACGATTCCAGACCACTGGCGCTGTTTGCCGTTGCCGATACGGTCAAGGAATCCAGCCGTGAAGCTATCGCCCAGTTGCACGAGCTTGGTATCAAGACGCTGATGCTGACCGGCGACAATCCGCATACCGCCAAGGCAATTGCCGAACAGGTTGGTATCGACCATGCGCAGGGGAATCTGCTGCCGGGCGACAAACTGGCCGCTATCGAGGCGCTATACGCCGACAAGCATCGGGTCGGGATGGTGGGAGACGGTATCAACGATGCGCCAGCGCTGGCGCGTGCCGAGATCGGTTTCGCCATGGCCGCTGCCGGAACCGACACGGCCATCGAAACAGCGGACGTCGCCCTGATGGACGACGATCTGCGCAAAATTCCGGCGTTTGTTCGCCTTTCTCGACAGACTTCGGCAGTGCTCAAACAGAACATCGCCCTGGCGCTGGTCACCAAAGTGCTGTTCATCGGCATCACCTTTGCGGGCATGGCGACCATGTGGATGGCCGTCTTCGCCGACATGGGCGTGAGCCTGCTGGTGGTTTTCAACGGGATGCGATTGATCAAGAAATGATCAGCTCAAGCGCGCTCCCGGGAGTTTGGGAGCGCGCTTGCCCGCGACGGCCATTTTGCGATTACCGGCCGAACCTCTCCTGGCCCCAAACTATAAGGGTTTCCAGCAGCTCTCTCAGCACCACTCGCGTGGGCTCTGCCAGATCCGGGCGGTAGTGGAACGGGGCGAATTCATCCATGTAGGTGCTTTGCGCCAGCTCCAGCTGCACAGCGTGGATATGGTTGGCCGGATTGCCGTAATGACGGGTGATGTGGCCGCCCTTGAATCGCCCGTTCAGCACATGGCTGTACTGGCCGGCCGCCGCGCACACGCGGTCGAGCCGGTTGGCCAGCTGCGTGTCGCAACTGGCCCCGTTGAAAGTACCCAGGTTGAAATCCGGAAGCCGGCCATCGAACAGGTGGGGAACGTGGCCGCGAATCGAGTGCGCGTCGAACAGCAGCGCATAGCCGAATTCCTCACGCAGCCGGGCAAGCTCCTGCTCCAGCGTCTGGTGGTATGGCTGCCAGATCTGCTCAAGGTAAGTTGCCCGTTCCTCGGCGCTGGGTGCGCGACTTTCCTTGAACAACGGCACGCCGTCGAACAGGATCGATGGAAACAGCCCGGTGGTTGCCCCGGCGTACAGCGGCTTGTCGTCCGCCGGCCGGTTCAGGTCGATGACAAAACGCGAATACTCGGCCGCCAGCGTGCTGGCACCCAGCTCCGCAGCGAAGTCGTACAGTCGGGGAATATGCCAGTCGGTGTCCGGCAGGCTCAGGGCTTCGTCGACCAGCCCTTCTTGCACGGCCGGGGTCAGTTTCAGGCCCGCATGGGGCATGCTGATCAGCAGCGGCACGCGGCCGCGGCTGAAGGTCAGAACGTTATCCACAATGCTTTCCTCAGATCTGTGATTCGACGCCGTGGCGCACGATGCGCTTGTCGAGGTCGCCGCCCAGCCAGTAGGCCAGATCAGCGGGTCGTTCAATGTCCCAGGCAACGAAGTCCGCGACCTTGCCGACTTCCAGCGAGCCGTGGCTCTCGCCCAGCCCCAGTGCCTTCGCGGCATTGATGGTGACGCCCGCCAGAGCTTCTTCGGGCGTCATGCGAAACAGCGTGCAGGCCATGTTCAGCATCAGCCGCAACGACAGACACGGCGAGGTGCCGGGGTTCATGTCGGTGGAAAGCGCAATCGGCACGCCATGCTGGCGCAACGCATCGAGTGGCGGCAGCTGCGTTTCGCGCAGAAAGTAATAGGCGCCCGGCAGTAGCACGGCGACCGTACCGGCGGCGGCCATGGCAATGGCGTCGGCTTCGGTCATGAACTCCAGATGGTCGGCTGACAGCGCCTGATACCGCGCCGCAAGGCTGGAGCCGCCCAGCGCGGAAAGCTGTTCGGCGTGAAGCTTGACCGGCAGCCCCAATTGGCCAGCGGTGATGAACACCTGTTCGACCTGCGCCGGCGAGAAGGCCAGATGTTCGCAGAACGCATCCACGGCATCGACCAGCCCTTCGGCCGCCAGCGCCGGGAGCATGTCGCCGCAGACGTGATTGATGTAGTCGTCGGCGCGGTCGACGTATTCCGGGGGCAGGGCATGGGCGGCCAGACAGGTACTGCGCACGGTCACCGGCTGGGTATTGCCGAGGCGACGAATCACGCGCAAGAGTTTGCGCTCGTTTTCCAGATCCAGCCCGTACCCGGACTTCATCTCGACCGTCGTAACGCCTTCCTTGAGCAGATGCTTGAGGCGGCGTTCGGCTGTGTCATATAGCTCATCCTCGGTAGCGGCGCGGGTAGCGCGCACCGTGCTGGCGATACCGCCGCCTGCCGCTGCGATTTCCGCGTAGCTCACGCCTTGCAGGCGCTGTTCGAATTCGCCGCTGCGATTGCCACCGAACACCGTGTGCGTGTGGCAATCGATCAACCCCGGCGTGACCCAGGCTCCGCCCAGATCGACCGTGCAGTCAGGCGCGGACTCGCCCAGATGAGCATGAGGCCCGATCCAGTGGATGAGCTCTCCAGAGGTCACGATGACAGCGTCCTCGATAATCGAGTAACGCCCTTGCGCCATTGTTGCGATGTGACAGTTCTTCCAGAGTGTTCTCATCCGGGGCCTCCAGGGTCATTTCATGTTTTTGACGAGCTTGGGCGTGATCCAAAAGTGATAAGCGACGACCAGCAGTACGATCCAGACTGCTCCGACGATCAACGCGGCGCGGTTATCCGGGAAGTAACCCAGTACGCCAAAGATAAACAGCATGAAAACAATGGCGGCGGCGGGTCCGTAAGGCCAGAACGGCACCGGGAATTTCAGCTGTGCGGCCTCTTCGGCGTTCAACGAGCGGCGCATGGCGACCTGGGTCAGCAGAATCATCAACCAGACCCAGACTGTTGCGAAAGTGGCGAGCGATGCGATCAGCAAGAACACGTCCTTGGGGATCAGGTAGTTCAGCACAACGCCACCAAGCAGGGTGATTGCCATTACCAGCACGGTCATCCACGGCACGCCCTGAGGCGAGAGCCTGGCGAAGCTGGCTGGAGCCTGTCCGTCGCGGGCCAGGCCGTACATCATGCGACCGGCACCGAAAATGTCGCTGTTGATGGCCGATACCGCTGCCGAAATCACCACGATGTTGAGAATAGTCGCTGCCGAGGCGATGCCCAGATTATCGAAGATCTGCACGAACGGGCTGCCTTGGGTACCAATCTGCTGCCAGGGATAGATGCACATCAGCACGAACAGGGTCAGCACGTAGAACAGCAGAATACGCAGCGGTACGGCGTTGATCGCACGCGGCAGGGTGCGTTGTGGATCCTTGGCCTCGCCAGCGGTGATGCCGATGACTTCGATGCCGCCGAAGGCGAACATCACCACCGCGAACGAAGCGATCAGCCCGCCGACGCCGTTGGGCATGAAGCCGCCGTGTGTCCAGAGGTTGCTGATACCGATCACGTTGTCGCCGGTCGAGGAGCCGATGCCAAACAGCATGATGCCGAAACCTGCCACGATCATGGCGATAATTGCGCCGACCTTCAGCAGAGACAACCAGAACTCGGTTTCACCGAACACCTTCACGTTGCACAGGTTGAGCGCGCCGATCAGGAATACGATGCTCAGCACCCAGATCCAGCGCGGCACTTCCGGAAACCAGAAGCCCATGTAAAGCCCGAACGCGGTCACGTCGGCCAGGCAGACGATGACCATTTCGAAGGCATAGGTCCAACCCAGCACGAAACCGGCCAGCGGGCCGAGGTAGCGGGTGGCGTAATGGCTGAAAGAGCCCGCGGCCGGGTCATGCACTGCCATTTCGCCCAAGGCACGCATGACCATGTAAACCGCCGCACCACCGATCAGGTAGGCCAGCAACACCGCCGGTCCGGCCTGCTGGATGGCGGCAGCGGAGCCGTAAAACAGTCCCGTGCCGATGGCAGCGCCCAGGGCCATGAAGCGAATGTGGCGGGCGGATAACCCGCGTTTCAAACCATCTTGTGACGTCATTTCTGGTCCATTTCATTACTGGGTATGGCAAAAGCTGCGAGAACGCCTGCATCCGGCTTCCCGCAGCGATCGCCATTGCGAGCCCTGCCAGGCTCGCGGCGCATCACAAACTGGGTAGCAGACGTGCAGGAACCAGCTGGTTCAGGCAAGTTGAGGACAACAGCTGGCTGGCAGCTTCGATGTCCGGTGCGAAAAAACGGTCCTTTTCGTAGGACGGTACTTTGCTGCGCAGGATGGAACGGGCTTGTTCCAGCTTGGGCGACGTTTTCAGACCGTCACGCAAGTCCAGACCCTGGCACGCAGCCAGCCATTCTACGGCAAGAATCCCCCGAACGTTTTCTGCCATTTCCCATAACCGCTTGCCGGCAGCCGGCGCCATCGACACATGGTCCTCCTGATTAGCGGAAGTCGGCAGGCTGTCGACGCTGTGCGGATGCGCCAGAGCCTTGTTTTCACTGGCCAGCGCCGCGGCGGTGACCTGAGCGATCATGAACCCGGAGTTGACGCCGCCGTTGGCCACCAGGAACGGCGGCAACTGCGACATATGCTTGTCCATCATCAGCGAAATGCGCCGTTCGCTCAGCGAACCGATCTCGGCAATCGCCAGCGCCAGATTGTCCGCAGCCATGGCGACCGGCTCGGCGTGGAAGTTGCCTCCGGAAATCACCTCGTTTTCGGCGGCGAAAACCAGCGGGTTGTCCGACACCGCGTTCGACTCGATTTCCAGCACCTCGGCGGCCTGACGCAGTTGGGTCAGACACGCTCCCATCACCTGCGGCTGGCAGCGCAGCGAGTACGGATCCTGAACCTTGTCGCAATTGCGGTGGGATTCGGAGACTTCGCTGCGTTCGCCCAGCAGGTCGCGGTAGCAGGCCGCGGCGTCGATCTGCCCGCGCTGACCACGCGCGGCATGAATCCGTGCGTCGAACGGCGAACGCGAGCCGAGCACCGCTTCAACGGTCAGCGCGCCGCACGACATGGCGGCGGCAAACAGGTCTTCGCCTTCGAACAGGCCGCGCAATGCATACGCGGTGGAGACCTGAGTACCGTTGAGCAACGCCAGGCCTTCCTTGGCCGCGAGGGTCAGCGGCTGCAGGCCGGCGACTGCCAGCGCATCGACCGCGTTGAGCCATTCGCCTTTGTAGCGTGCCTTCCCTTCGCCCAGCAGAACCAGCGACATGTGAGCCAGCGGCGCCAGATCGCCGGATGCGCCGACCGAGCCCTTCAGCGGAATGTGCGGATAGACCTCGGCGTTGATCAGCGCGATCAGGGCATCGATCACTACTCGACGAATGCCGGAAAAACCCCGGCTCAGGCTGTTGACCTTCAACACCATGACCAGCCGCACCAGCGCATCGCTGATTGGCTGGCCGACACCCGCCGCATGGGAAAGCACCAGCGAGCGCTGGAGGTTTTCCAGGTCGTGGCTGGCGATACGTGTCGAGGCCAGCAGGCCGAAGCCGGTATTGATGCCATAGGCCGTGCGGTTCTCGGCCAGGATGCGCTCGACACAGGCCACGCTGTCGTCGATGGGCTGGTCGGCGCTGCGGTCGAGAGTCAGCGTGACCGGCTGGCGGTAAATGGCACGCAGTTGTGCAAGCGTCAGTTCACCGGGAAGGAGGTTCAGATGTTCGGCAGATTGGGAAAGGGTCACGATGCAGCTACTCCTGTGGTGATGTCGGTCGGGCATATCGCATTGACGGCTGTTTCGCCGCTTGAGCGCCGACTGTAGTCTTGATGGGCCGCTTCACGGCTGCGCTGGAAGATCGTTTCCAGCGCTTGAGGATCCTTGAGTACTTCCACGCTGCGGGCGATATCCGGCGCCAGCCAGCGGTCCTCGTGATAAGGCGGAACGTGCTCGCGCAGCAGACGCCACGCGGTCTGCGTGCCGACGCCGAAGCGGCGGTCCTGGAGAAATTCAAAAGCCTGGGCGGCGAGCAGGTATTCGATGGCAAGTACCTGGCCGACATTCGCCAGCACCTTGTGCAGTTTCAGCGCGGCGTTGGTGCCCATGCTCAAGTGGTCTTCCTGCAAGCCGGAGGTGACGTAGTTGTCGACCACCGCCGGTTGCGCCAATTGACGGTTCTCAGCGCACAGCGAAGCGGCCACGTACTGGACGATCATCATTCCCGAGTTGACCCCCGGCTGGCTCACCAGAAACGGCGGCAGGCCGCTCACCAACGGATTGATCAGCCGATCCAGACGGCGCTCGGCAATCGAGCCAAGTTCGGCCATCGCCATGCACATCAGGTCCGCCGCCAGCGCCACCGATTGCCCGTGCGGATTGGCCTGGGACACCACGCGGTAAGCGTCCGGCGTACCCAACAACAACGGGTTATCGGTGACCGAATTCAGCTCGGTCTCGATCTGGCGGATAGCGTGGGCGAGCTGATCACGGGTAGCGCCATGCACCTGTGGGATCGAGCGGATGCTTAGTGCGTCCTGAGTACGAATGCCTTGCGCCTCGGCAAGCACTTCACTGCCGGCGAGCAGGCTGCGCAAATGGCTGCCGACTTGTTGCATGCCCGGATGCGGCTTGAGCGAGAGGATGCTTTCGTCAAAGGCATCCAGCTGGCCGCGCAATGCCTCAAAGCTCATGGCGCCGGTGACGTCGGCCCATTGCACCAGACGCTGGGCGTCGGCGACGGCCAGGCAGGCCAGACCGGTCATGCACGGAGTCCCGTTGACCAGACACAGTCCGTCCTTCGCGCCCAACTGCACTGGCGACAGGCTTTCAGCTGCCAATGCCTGCGAGGCGGCAACGGTCTGCCCGCGATAGGTGACCTGGCCGACGCCGAGCAGGGCGATGCCGATGTGCGCCATGTGGGTCAGATAGCCGACCGAGCCTTGGGATGGCACCTGGGGGGTGATGCCGCGATTGAGCAGGGTCAGCAGCGCTTCGACGACTTGCCGATGGATGCCCGATTTGCCCTGGCTGTAATTGAGGATCGCTGCGCAGATGATCGCCCGCGTCTGCTCGTCCGGTAACGGCGTGCCGACTCCACAGGCGTGGCTCAGCAAAGTATTACGCGACAGTCGGCTTAGCTGTTCTCCTTCCAGCGACACGCTGCACAGCGCGCCCAGCCCGGTATTCACCCCGTAAGCGCGCTCACCGCTGGCAACCACGCGCTGGACGATGGCCTGAGCGTTGTCGATACGTGCCCAGGCGCTGTCGCTTAGAGCCAGCTGCACGCCCTGTCGTGCTACGCGGGCGACGTCCTGCCAGGTGAGCGGCGCATTGCCGATGACAACCGTTTCTGCTTGCGACATCTGTCATGGTCCTTAAAGGGTCGCCACGCGCCGCTGGACGAAACGATCAACGTATTCGTCGGCGGGCGAGTGAAGGATTTGTTTCGGCGTACCGACCTGGATCAGACGCCCGTCCTTGAGAATCGCGATGCGATTGCCGATGCGTACGGCTTCATCGAGGTCGTGGGTAATGAAAACGATGGTCTTGTGCAGGCTGGCTTGCAACTCCAGCAGTTGGTCCTGCATCTCTGCGCGGATCAGAGGATCGAGCGCGCTGAAGGCTTCGTCCATCAGGATGATGTCGGTGTCGGCCGCCAGGGCCCGGGCCAGACCGACCCTTTGCCGCATGCCGCCGGACAGCTGATGCGGGTACTTTTCTTCGTAGCCCTTCAGGCCGACTGTGGTGATCCACTGCAAGGCCCGCTCGCGGCACAGCGCCTGGCTCTCGCCGCGAACTTTCAAGCCATAGGCGACGTTGTCCAGCACGGTCTTGTGCGGCAGCAGGCCGAAGCTCTGAAACACCATGCTGATCTTGTGGCGCCGAAATTGGCGCAACGCTTCCATGTCATAGCGCAGGATGTCTTCGCCATCCACCAGAATCTCGCCGCTGGTAGGGTCGATCAACCGGTTGAAGTGACGAACCAGGGTCGATTTGCCAGAGCCGGACAAACCCATGATCACGAAGATCTCGCCGCTGGCGATCGACAGTGACAGGTCGTTGACGCCGACAACACAGCCGGTCCGCGCCAACACCTGATCCTTGGTCTTGTTGTCACGGACCATGCTCAGCGCTTCGCTTTCGCGATTGCCGAAGATCTTGTACACGTTGCGCACCACGATCTTGTTCGCTTGCGCGTCCATTATTTGTTCGCCTCGTGTCGTGGACGGCCGTAGGCCTGGGTGATGCGGTCGATAACTACCGCGAGAATGACAATCGCCAGGCCCGCCTCAAGCCCGCGACCGACGTTGAGGGTCTGGATGCCGACCAGCACGTCTTCGCCCAGGCCGCGCGCGCCGATCATTGAGGCGATCACCACCATCGACAGCGCCATCATGGTGGTCTGGTTGATACCCGCCATGATGCTCGGCAGCGCCAGCGGCAATTGCACGCCGAACAGCTGCTGCCAGCGGTCGGCGCCGAACGCGTTGATAGCCTCCATGACCTCGCCGTCGACCTGGCGGATCCCCAGGTCGGTCAGGCGGATCAGGGGCGGTGCGGCGTAGATCACCGTGGCGAAGATCGCCGGCACCTTGCCCAGGCCGAACAGCATCAATACCGGAATCAGGTAAACGAAGCTGGGCATGGTCTGCATGATGTCCAGCAGCGGCATCAGCACCGAACGCAGGCGATTGCTGCGCGCCGACAGAATGCCCAGCGGAATGCCGATCAGCACCGCGATGAACGTTGCCACCAGCATGAGCGCCAGGGTTTGCATCAGCTTGTCCCAAAGCCCGACGGCACCCACCAGAAACAGCAGGCCGACGATCACCAGCGTGGTGAAGACCTTACGGGTGGCGTGCCAGGCGATACCGCCGACGATCAGCAGCATCAGCCACCAGGGCGCCATACGCAGCAGGCCTTCGAGATTGACGATCGCCCAGAGCAGCGTGTCGGAGATATGTCTGAACACGTCACCGTACTGCGTGACCAGGGTGTCGACCCCGTCGTTCACCCAGTTGGCGATCGAGAACGTGAAACTTTCGGGAAACATAAGCGGCTCTCAGGTTAGGTGTGGCGGGCCTTCGCACTGGCAGCCCGGCGAGCGTCGGGCGGCCTGCGCGCGTTACAACGAGGCTTGCACTTTTCTCGCGGCATCCTCGCTGACCCACTTATGCCAGACTTCCGGATGCTCCTTGAGGAAGATCCGGGCCAGCTTCGGCGACTCGATCCGCTCCTTGGCCATGCGTCCCAGGTTCTGGTTCAGCAAGTCGATGGGCAGGTTGACCTTTTCGAGAACGGCGATCAGCTCTGGCGCCTGGTCGTGGAACACTTTCGACACGCCGACCTTGATATCGATCGTCTTGTTCACGCCCGGCTTTTCGTCCAGACGCACCAGGTCGACCTGGCCCATCAACGGCGTCGGCGACCAGTAATAGGTGAGGATCGGCTCGCCGCGCTTGTAGCTGGACAGGATAGCCGCATCCAGCGCTGGGCCGGTGCCCGGCCGGAAGTTGGTGAATTTCCCTTCCAGACCGTAGGTCTTGAGCATTTCGCTGTTTTCCAGCTCACAGGTCCAACCGGCCGGACAGTTGTAGAAACGGCCCTTGCCGGGTTCTTCCTGATCCTTGAACACCGCTGCATATTGGGGCAGGTCACTGACCGCCCTGAGGTTCGGTGCCTTGGCTTCCAGCTTGCGCTTTGCATCGCCTTCGATCACATAGCGTGGCACGTACCAGCCTTCAACCGCGCCTACCACCGGCGCACCGACACCGACGACCTTCCCGGCTGCCGCCGCCTTGTTCCACACCTCGCTGCGGCCAACCCATTCTTCGGCGAATACCTGAATGTCGTTGGTGCTCAGGGCGTTTTCCATGGCGATAGAGTTGCCTGGCAGCGCGTCCACGCTGCAGCCGTAGCCTTTGTCGAACACCACTTGAAGAATGTCGGTCAGCAGCATCGCGCTTTCCCAGTTCAAACCGGCGAATTTCACCGGCTTGCCCGACTCGCACCAGCCTGCTGCCTGGCTCGCGCCGCTGGCGGCGAGCAGGCCGGCTGAAATCAATGTGGTCAGCAGGGCCGTCTTCGTTTTCATGGTTGATGCTCCTAAGCCTGGAAAAGGGGTGAGGGCAGCTTCAAACAGTTGGCCGGCCGCCGAGGCGACCGGCGATGCATTTAACGTCCGATCATTGGCAGGTTGAGGCCCTGCTCTCTGGCGCAATCGATGGCGATCTCGTAACCGGCATCGGCATGGCGCATCACGCCGGTGGCTGGGTCGTTGTGCAGCACGCGGGCGATGCGCTCGGCGGCTTCGTCAGTGCCATCACAGACGATTACCATCCCGGAATGCTGGGAGAAGCCCATGCCGACTCCGCCGCCGTGGTGCAGCGAAACCCATGTCGCACCGCTGGCGGTGTTGAGCAGTGCATTGAGCAACGGCCAGTCGGAGACCGCGTCGGAGCCATCGCGCATGGCTTCGGTTTCGCGGTTGGGGCTGGCGACCGAACCCGAGTCCAGGTGGTCGCGACCGATCACCACCGGCGCGGACAGCTCGCCGCTGCGCACCATTTCGTTGAACGCCAGGCCCAGCCTGGCCCGCTGACCCAGGCCGACCCAGCAGATACGTGCCGGCAAGCCCTGGAAGCTGATGCGCTCGCGGGCCATGTCCAGCCAGTTGTGCAGGTGAGCGTCATCGGGAATCAGCTCTTTTACCTTGGCGTCGGTCTTGTAGATGTCCTGAGGATCACCGGACAGCGCAGCCCAGCGGAACGGACCGACGCCTCGGCAGAACAGCGGGCGAATGTAGGCGGGAACGAAGCCGGGGAAATCGAACGCGTTAGCGACGCCCATTTCCTTGGCCATCTGGCGAATGTTGTTGCCGTAATCGAAGGTTGGCACGCCGGCTTTCTGGAAAGCGAGCATGGCCTCGACATGTTCGGCCATCGACTGCTTGGCGGCTTTCACCACGTCGGCCGGTTTGCTCTGGGCACGGGCGCGGTACTGCTCCCAGCTCCAGCCCTTGGGCAGGTAGCCATTCAACGGATCGTGGGCACTTGTCTGGTCGGTCACCATGTCCGGGCGTACGCCACGGCGCACCATTTCCGGAAGAATATCGGCGGCATTTGCGCACAGGGCGATGGAAATAGCTTTGCCTTCGGCGGTGTACCGCGCGATGCGCGCCAGCGCGTCATCCAGATCCGAAGCCTGTTCATCGACGTAACGGGTCTTGAGGCGGAAATCGATGCGGCTCTGCTGGCACTCAATGTTCAGTGAACACGCGCCAGCCAGCGTGGCGGCCAGCGGTTGGGCGCCGCCCATGCCGCCCAGACCTGCGGTCAGGACCCAGCGGCCTTTGAGGTTGCCCTGGTAATGCTGGCGACCCGCCTCGACGAAGGTTTCATAGGTGCCCTGAACGATGCCCTGGCTGCCGATGTAGATCCAGCTGCCAGCGGTCATCTGGCCATACATCGCGAGGCCCTTGGCATCCAGCTCATTGAAATGTTCCCAGCTGGCCCAGTGCGGCACCAGATTGGAGTTGGCGATCAGCACCCGTGGCGCGTTGCTGTGGGTCTTGAACACGCCAACCGGCTTGCCGGACTGCACCAGGAGGGTTTCGTCGTCGTTGAGCTGAGTGAGGCTTTCGACAATCTTGTCGTAGCACTCCCAGTTACGCGCTGCGCGACCGATGCCGCCGTAGACCACCAGTTCGTTCGGGTTCTCGGCGACTTCAGGGTCCAGGTTGTTCATGAGCATGCGCAGCGGCGCTTCGGTCAGCCAGCTCTTGGCCGTCAACTGGCTGCCGCGCGCGGCCCGCACGGTGATGTCGCGATGGCGAGTCCAGTCTTGTTCGGGTGCTTGATGAGTCTCGGTCACAACAAATCCTCCATGTGCGGGCAGGCAACGGGAGCCTGTCTCTACTTGTACATACAAGCATATGCAATTGGAGGACCAACTTTTCGCTGGAGGGTAAAGGCACGCATTTTCAGGCGTTCGAGACCGCCTGACAGGCAAGAGGCGATGTTACGCCGCGAGCGTCTTGAGCCATGCTGGGGCATTGAGTAACAAGGTGGTGCGCGGATGCACACGGTTCATGCGGGAGGGAGCTTGCCCGCAGTCAGCTGTGGACAGTGTGGTGTTAGTGGGGCCTCTTCACGGCTTTGCGCCCACCCTGAGTTTCTGCCCGGAGGGCGTAGGAGCTGGCTTGCCTGCGATCTGGCGCGAAGCGGCAGTAAACCGGGCGACCTAGTTTTTTCAGGTACACCGCGTGAACCGGCGAGTCTTTTCCTACAGGCTGACGCCCACCTTCACTGCTCGGCCGATGAACTGGATCGGTCCGGTTGGCTTGCCGATTGGCGAGCCGGTGGATGCTTCCAGCGTCAGCTCGAACAGTTGGTCGGGCTGCAGCGGCGGCAGTTTGTCGACGGGGATCGAGAGCGTCTGGCCGGGTTTGACCAGACCAAGCGACACCGGGCCTTGCCAATCATTGCCCTTGGTCCAGAACTCAAGCGCCTTGTCGGCGGGCACCTCGGTGATGCCGAGCGGGATCAGCTGGATTTCCCTGGGATCGCTGGCCTGAACGACCCAGCCTGGCGACTTGTCCTGAGGCGCAACCAGTACAACCAGATAAGAAGGCGGGGCAGGTGCCTGGGTCAGCAGGGTCATCCCCAGTACCAGCGAGGCCGCAAGACCAGCGCCCGCCAGTCCACGCCACAGCGAAAGACTGTTCCACCAGCCCGCGGCCCGGGCAGGGTGCGGATCGCGTAGCGCCAGGCTGCGCTCGATACGGTTCCAGAGTCCGGCAGAAGGGGCAACGGGTTCGGCCAGGGCAGTGAGCGGCAACAGGCGCGCTTCCCAAGCGTCGATCGCCGCTCGTAACGCGGGCTCGTCGGGCAAGCGTCGCTCGACTTCAAGTCGCTGCTGAGCAGTCAGAGTGCCGAGCACGTATTCGCCCGCCAGGTCCTGAATGTTTTCGTCCGAGACGCTACTCATCCCATGCACTCCCGCAAAACCTTGAGGCTGCGCTTGATCCAGGCCTTGACGGTGCCCAGTGGCGCGCCAATCTTCTGCGCAATTTCCTGATGCGAATATCCGTCGACGTAAGCATGAAACACACAGTTGCGTCGCACTGGCTCAAGTTGCTCCAGACATGACTGGATGCGTCCGGCATTCACCCGCCAGTCGAAAGCGTCGCCGGTTTCCTGCCAGCCTTCCAGCGTCGCTTGCTCTGGGTCGATGTCGTCGTCCACATGTACTTCGCGGGCGCTGTTGCGCAACCTGTTGAGGGCCAGGTGGCGGGTCACGCTGAAGATCCATCCACGTGCCGAACCACGCGCGGCATCGAAGCTGCCAGCCGCCGTCCAGATCTTCAGAAAAGCGTCGTGCACGATGTCTTCGGCCAGCGCGCTGTCCCGTACGATCCGCAGCGCCACGCCAAGCAGCCGGGCGCTTTCCTGCTGATAAAGGCGATGCAGGGCCTGTCGCTCGCCCCGCGCGCAAGCGTGGAGGGCGGCTTCGTAGTCGAAAGGAAATTCGTGCGAAGACAAAGTGGTCTGCCATCAGTGGAAAAGTGCAGCCTCGATCGAGGAGGCAGGCTGCGCAGCAGCATAGCGCACCTGCTGCGCGGCGCCCCAACGCGTCGCTGGATCAGTTGCTAGACCAGAACAGATAGTCGGCCTGGTATTTGACGACTTCCTTCGCGCCTTTGTTACTGGCCGCACAGGCCGTGGTCGGTGCCACACCGCCTTTGAGCGCCACGCGCTGGATGTACGCGACACCTGTCATCGCGCCTTTGCCGTCAGCCGGGTTGGCTTTGACCAACTGATACGGGAGATTGCCGGCGCTCGACGGTGCCACGGCGACCTGGGTGCCGGTCAGTTTCGAGCCATCCTTCGCTTCCCATGTAGCAGGGGGGCCGTAATAGGTGCCGACCTGCTTGCCGCTGCGGTCATTCAGTACCGCTTTGGGGCCGACGAACGCCCACTCCATCTCGGTCGTGGAGTTGGCTTTGGCGCGGCATTCGTAAGTAATTTCGCCTACCCCTGTGGTTTCCATGCTGACTTTATGTCCGGCAGGCACGCGGACCGATTCGGGCAGGTTGGCCTGAGCCATGGCGACCGGGGCCAGGCAAGCGAAAGCCAGGGTACTACCTGCAAGGCAGAGCAAGCGTTTTGCGTTCATGCAGAAATCTCCAGAATGTTTAACCGCGCTCAGCAAGCCGGATGGCTGCTGTAAGTACTACCCGCGGGAAAACAATCTGGATGCACTGCCGTGCAAATATATTTTCAGTGCCGGCTGAAACGGCTGCGCAGCAGCAATACCCCGGCCAGCGCTGCAACGCCTGAGCCCATGAGAACGCCGACCTTGACCTCATCCACCAAGTGCGCCGCGCCGGGGAAGGCGAGGTTGCCGATGAACAGGCTCATGGTGAAGCCAATGCCGCACAGGATCGCCACGCCATAGAGCTGCACCCAGTTGCTGCCTTGTGGCAGCACAGCCAACCCGGCGCGAATCGCCAGCACGGCGGCGACGAAGACGCCGATCTGCTTGCCGACGAACAGGCCGAGCGCGACGCCCAGCGGAACCGGGTCGACGAGGTTTTCCATGGAAATCCCGGAAAGCGACACGCCGGCATTGGCGAAGCCAAAAATCGGCACGATGGCGAACGCCACCCAGTAATGCAGCTTTTCTTCGAGAAACAACAAGGGCGAGCGGGATTCTTCTTCCAGTGTGCCCAGCGGGATGCACAGCGCGAGCGCAACGCCAGCCAGCGTGGCATGCACACCCGATTGCAGCACGAAGAACCACAACAATGCGCCAAGCAACAGATACGGCAACAGACGCCGCACGTTAAGGCGGTTGAGAATAATGAGCACCGCCAGGGTCGCGAATGCCGCACCCAGCATCGGCAGGTTCAGGCCCGAGCTGTAGAAGAAGGCAATGATGGTCACCGCACCCAGATCATCAAGAATTGCCAAGGCAGCGAGGAAGACTTTCAGCGAGGCGGGCACGCGGTTGCCCAGCAGCGACAGCACACCCAGGGCAAAGGCGATGTCGGTCGCCGCCGGGATGGCCCAGCCGCTCATGGTCTGCGGGTTGCCCATATTGATCGCGATGTAGATCAGCGCTGGCACCAGCATGCCACCTGCTGCCGCAAAGCCGGGCAGCGCGCGCTGGCCCCAGGTGGCGAGCCCGCCGGCCAGCACTTCGCGTTTGATTTCGAGGCCGACCATCAGGAAGAAAATCGCCATCAGGCCGTCGTTGATCCATAGCTCGACGGACAGTCCGAGGCCGACGCTATGCAGAATCGAGAAGTAACCCTCGGCCAGCGGGGAGTTGGCGACAATCAAGGCAGCCAGCGCGGCGACCATCAGAACGATACCGCCGGCGGACTCCGAAGCGAGGAAGCTGGCGAGAATGGCGACGGCGCGCGGCGTCTCCTGACGTTGGATCTGAGTCATGGTCGTCCTTGCTGGTTGATCTTGTTGCAGGTGGATCGCGAAGGATACCTTTAACCGGCGGTCGGGGTCAGCTCAATCAGGCAGCAACGGCTGGCGCCGGGTGAAAGCAGCTCGATCTCCATCAGACCGCCCGGGTTATCGACGCAAGCGCAGTCGTGCTTGCCGAGGATGTCCCACAGACTGGTATTGATGCTGACCGCCAGTTGCTCCGCCGCGCTGAACAGCACGAGCGTAGTGGCCGAGCTGAAAAACCGTTGCGCCTGACGCACGTCCAGCCACTGCAAGCGAGCGGCATAGCGTTGCGGAGCATAGATCAGATTGAAGTCGCGTATCGGGCCGTCCAGCAACGTGCAGTTGACCTTGCTGTCACCGCTGAACGCAAACGGGTCGGACGGCAGCAGCGGCGGGCTGGCCGCGCCGTCCACATCGAGGATCATGCCGGCGCCTTGCAGAACCGTGATGATCCGCTGGTAGCCGGCAAACACCGAGAACTCGCCGGAGCTCTGGATATCGGCAATCGATAGCCGCCAGCCGAAGCCATCCAGATTGTCACCCGCATCGCGGGTGATTTCTTCAGTGCTACCGCCGCCGTTTTTCCATGGCATGCGCGGGTAATCGGCGGCGCGGAGAATCCGGGTGTGGGTCATTTGCTGAATCGCCCTTCCAGACGATGACGCGAACCGGGATGGATGAGGCGCGCCGCGGTCACCGGCTGGCGACCCGACCAGGTACGGCGGCGGATCAGCAGGCACGGCTCACCGGCATCGATCTGCAACAACCGGCACTCCTCGGGATCGGCCAGAATAGCCTCGACCACGTGCTCGCCCTCGGTCAGCGGAGCGACCTGCGACAGGTAGGCGTAAGGCGTTTGCCGGGTGAAATCCTGCTTGAGGTAGTCAGGCGCGACCTGAGCGTTGACGAAGCGGTCCTCGATCTGCACGGGCACGTCGTTCTCGAAATGCACGATCAGCGAATGGAACACTTTCTGCCCTTCGCGCATGTCCAGCGCCAGAGCGCGCTCGGAGCCTGCGGATTCTTCCTGAAGAATGATCACCTTGCAGCGATGGCGATGCCCGCGCGCCTCGATTTCATCGGCGATGTTGTGGACTTCAAACAGCGCCGACTGTGTCTTGGGCTCCGCGACGAAAGTGCCGACGCCCTGCATGCGCACCAGCAGGCCCTCCGCGGTCAGTTCACGCAGCGCACGGTTGATGGTCATGCGGCTGAAGCCCAGCTCGGTCACCAGTTCGCTTTCCGACGGCACTCGATGGTGCGGCGGCCAGGTGCCGGTCTGAATCTGCTGAGCAATCATCTGCTTTACGCGGGCATAAAGCGGTGCAGGACTTTCGCCCATCTGGGCTGCCAAAGGCGAGGAGGCGGGCGGCGTGGGCACTGATAAGTCCTTCGTTCTAGGAGATTCGCGGCGCAGAGGCGCTCAAGCTAACCATTCAGTCGTCTGGCGGCAAGCTTACCGGTGGTTTACCAGGCGGTTGATCGTCTGTATATGTATATACAAATTACAGTGATGAGGTGCGAAGTCAATGTCAGCCTTCTTTGCCGAGCGTGCGTTGCTTCCTGACGGCTGGGCCAGCAACGTGCGTCTGGAAGTCGACTCGCAGGGGTGTCTGACTCGTGTCGAGGCCGATTCCGACCGCCAGGGCGCTGAAGTCGTAGCCGGTCCGTTGCTTCCGGGCATGCCGAACCTGCATTCCCACGCATTTCAGCGCGCGATGGCCGGGCTGGCGGAAGTCGCGGGTAATCCGAACGACAGTTTCTGGACCTGGCGCGACCTCATGTATCGTCTGGTCGGGCAGATCAGCCCACAGCAATTGGGTGTCATCGCACGACAGCTGTATATCGAAATGATGAAGGGCGGCTACACGTCGGTCGCCGAGTTCCATTATGTCCATCACGATCCGGCGGGCCGGCCATACACCGACCCTGCTGAACTGGCCTTGCAGATCAGCGAGGCCGCCCGCTCGGCAGGTATCGGCCTTACCTTATTGCCGGTGCTCTACAGCCACTCTGGTTTCGGCGGCCAGTCGCCCAGTGACGGGCAACGACGATTTATCCACAGCACCGACAGTTATCTGGACCTGCAAAACCGCCTGCGGCCCGCGCTTGCGTCGCAACCGGCGCAGCGGCTCGGGCTGTGTTTTCACTCGTTACGCGCGGTTACGCAGCAGCAGATCGATGAAGTGCTGGCTGCTGGCGATTCAGCTTGCCCGATCCATATCCACATCGCCGAGCAGCAGAAGGAAGTCGAGGACTGCCTGGCGTGGAGCGGCCGACGCCCGTTGCAGTGGCTGTATGAAAATGTGCCCGTGGACGAGCGCTGGTGCCTGGTACACGCGACCCACGCCGAAGCGGATGAAGTGCAGCTGATGGCGCAGAGTGGCGCGGTTGCCGGTTTGTGCCTGACCACCGAGGCGAATCTGGGTGACGGGATTTTCCCGGCGGTGGATTACATGGCCCAGAACGGACGTTGGGGAATTGGTTCAGACAGCCACGTTTCGTTGAGCGTGGTGGAAGAGCTGCGCTGGCTGGAATATGGTCAGCGCCTGCGCGATCAGCGTCGCAATCGTCTGTATCGCCGCGACCAGCCTATGGTCGGACGGACTCTTTTCGACGCCGCATTGGCCGGTGGCGCCCAGGCGCTGGGTCAACCGGTCGGCAAGTTGGCGGTTGGTCAGCGGGCCGACTGGCTGGTGCTTGATGGCACCGACCCGTACATCGCGACTGCCAGCGGCGATGGCATTCTCAACCGCTGGCTGTTCGCGGGCGCCGACCGGCAGATTCGCGACGTGATGGTGAATGGACGCTGGACCGTGCGCGATGGCCGCCATGCTGAAGAAGAGCAAAGCAACCAGGCTTTCGCTCAGGTATTACGCGATCTTCTGTAGGAGCTGACCGGGCGGCGAACCGTCGGGCGGCGCTCCGCTTGTCCACGAAGTAGCCGGTACAAACGACGCATCCACGTCGCTTCAGATACTCCTCACCAGCAAGCTGGCACAAGAACCGCAGCGCTGCACGAACTGTAGGAGCTGGCTTGCCTGCGATCTGCCGGGAACCGGCAGCAAGATGGTTCATGCGGTATAAACAGGGTCGCCAGGATTACTGCCGCTACGCGCCAGATCGTCGAATTGCCGCCCAGAGCAAGCGGATCGCCGCCCGGTCACTCCCACGCCCTGCGGGCAGGATCAAAAGCGGATTCGCGGCACCAGGAGTTTCTGCCCAAGGGCGGTTTAGGGCTACCCCCCAAACATAAAATCTCCCACAGGTACGGACATGCCTGGCACGATCGTGTGGGAGCCAGCTTGCTGGCGAGGGCGGGATGCTGGCGCTAAAGGCAGCTATTTCCCGATCTTCGAATCATCCTCGCGCCAGATCAGGCGGCTGGTGTCGTAGCCTTGCTGGCGGGCCTTGCTGAGCATTTCCTGTTTGACCGACTCGCTGACTGTCGGTGTGCGCGACAGCAGCCACAGGTATTTGCGGTCCGGATTGCCGACCACTGCTGTCTTGTAGCCTTCGCTGACGTTCAGAATCCAGTAATCACCTTTTGCAACACTCGGCAGCAGACGCGAGAACCAGTTATCGAAGACCACCCATAGTTTGTCAGTCTTGCCGGGCACTTGCGGGGAGGCGGTGCCGGTGGCCTCTTTCCATTCGCCTTCGGCAGTGCGGCAGCGGTTGGTCACGGCTACATTGCCGTCGTCTTTGAGCTGGTAACGGGCTTCGGACTGCGCGCAGTTGCGTTGAAAGAACATCGGCAGACGCGCCAGCTCGTACCAGGTGCCCTGGTACTGCTTGAGGTCTACGTTGTCGGCGGTACGGGGTTCGAGATTGTCAGCGGAATGGGCGAAGCCGATAGCCAGGAAGCCGGCCATGACGAAGATTCCGAATCGCAGCAGTAACTTGATCATAGTTATTTCAGACCTTGACCCGAGAACATCAGCACCTTGTCACCGGCATACTGCACGCTGATAAAGGATTTCTGGTCGCCCCATGTGCAGCTGGACATTCCCAGGGCACCGGAACATTCGGTCGGGCTGCCGAGCAGGTCTTCGACCTGAGCCTTGGGCATGCCGGCCGACAGCTTCGAGTAGTTTTCCTGATTGACGTTGCTGCAGGCGGCGAGCAGTACGCAAAAAGACAGTAACGCAAGAGAGCGCAACGACGACATGGATGAAGCTCCTGAACGGAAGGGGGCTGCGTCGCAACGACCGCCACCGGGCCGACGCTGGCGCGATACCG
Organism: Pseudomonas sp. R1-18; assembly: GCF_051132095.1. NCBI lineage: Bacteria > Pseudomonadati > Pseudomonadota > Gammaproteobacteria > Pseudomonadales > Pseudomonadaceae > Pseudomonas > Pseudomonas sp. R1-18. The sequence goes on along the minus strand of NZ_CP071658.1, from coordinate 4,596,421 downwards.
CAAGCTTAGAAGAGAAAAAGGGGTTCTGGTTCCCGAAGGCGGCCGGCAATTCTCAAGCCCGTCAGAAGCTTGAGCCCGGTTTCTTCAGAAATTCGATTTCTTCGTCGGTTGAAGCGCGGCCAAGAATGGCGTTGCGATGGGGGAAGCGCCCGAAGCGGGCGATGACTTTCTGATGACGCCGTGCGTAGTCGAGGCTCTGGTTCAAATAGTCGCGATCGGTGGGTGGCATGAGCGCAAGCAGGCGAGTGAAACAGGCAATCGCCTGATCCTGCACGGCGAGATCTTCGCTGTGCTCAAGCACCAGATAGATGAAAGTTCGCTGCAACGGATCGAGGTGCCGGTCACGCTCCAGCTTCAATCCATGTTGAACCAGCGCCTGCGCGCGCTGATCACCGGCGAACGCCTTGGGCGTATTGCGGTAGATCATGCGCGGGAGTTGATCGAGTAACAGCACGACGGCCAGCCAGCCTTGTGGCTGCTCGGTCCACTCACGCAGTTTCCCGGCGAGGGCCTGTTCGACCAGATTACCGAAGCGCTCGCGCGCCTCGGCGTCGTTGGCCTTGCGCTTGCCGAACCACAGCTTCTCCCTGGCTTTCACCACTTCGGCAGGAGATTGGCCTGAGCCAAACCACCATTCGAGCAGCGCAAGCCACGGAGCGGACATGGTTTATTCCTTGTGGTACGCCGTGGCGCGCTCGACTTCCTGCTTGGAGCCCAGGAACACCGCTACGCGCTGGTGCAGGCCTTCAGGCTGGATGTCGAGGATGCGCTGGCGGCCGTCGGTGGAAGCACCGCCTGCCTGCTCGACCAGGAACGACATCGGGTTGGCTTCATACATCAGGCGCAGCTTGCCCGGCTTGGAAGGCTCGCGGCTGTCGCGCGGGTACATGAACAGGCCGCCACGGGTCAGGATGCGGTGCACGTCGGCAACCATCGCGGCAACCCAGCGCATGTTGTAGTTCTTTTTCAACGGGCCTTCTTCACCAGCCAACAGCTCGTCGACGTAGCGCTGTACCGGAGCTTCCCAGTGGCGCTGGTTGGACATGTTGATGGCGAATTCCTGAGTGGTTTCAGGAATGGTGATGTCTTCGTGGGTCAGTACGAAGCTGCCCATTTCACGGTCCAGGGTGAAACCCTTCACGCCATGGCCCAGGGTCAGGACCAGCATGGTCTGCGGACCATAGATCGCGTAACCGGCGGCAACCTGCTCGGTGCCCGGCTGCAGGAAGGCTTTTTCGTTCAGCGCTTCGTTCTGGCTCAGGTATTCGTTCGGGCAACGCAGCACCGAGAAAATGGTGCCGACCGGCGCGTTGATGTCGATGTTCGAAGAACCGTCCAGTGGGTCGAAGACCAGCAGGTACGCGCCTTTCGGATATTTGCCGGGGATCTGGTAGGCGTTGTCCATTTCTTCAGACGCCATGCCAGCCAGGTGGCCGCCCCATTCGTTGGCTTCGAGCAGGATTTCGTTGGACAAAACGTCGAGCTTCTTCTGCACTTCGCCCTGCACGTTCTCGGTGCCCATGCTGCCGAGTACGCCGCCCAGTGCGCCCTTGGAGACCGCATGGCTGATTTCCTTGCACGCTCGCGCCACCACTTCGATCAGGAAGCGCAGATCGGCAGGGGTATTGTTGCTGCGGGTCTGCTCAATCAAATAGCGACTTAGTGTAACGCGGGACATGGAGTGCTCCGAAAATGGGGGAGGATAAACCCGCGCAGTTTAACGCGAGTGGCGATGTAATGCTGCTATGAGACTGGCGCCGGGCCGATTGAGTTCACGCCCTGCCACAGCGTAGCTGCAAAAGTCCTGCCGACAACTGCCGGAGTCAGTGTCTGGCGGTCGAGGCGCGCCAGGTGCTGAAGGCCATCCAGCCCAGCAGCAGTACGCCTGAAACCAGCACTGCCCACAGACCCAGACGTTTCAAATCGACGCCTTTGGCGGGTGCAACCATTACCGCCGCTGCCGCCATGTCCGCGACCGGCGCGGTGGTAGGTTGCGCGGTGCCAAGAGTCGCCAGCCGTTGCGGCACGAAGTCCGGGATCAGCGTATTCAGTGGCAGGTTCGCCGCCTTCGCCTCGGCATTGCCCACAGCGAGCGTGAAAGGGCCCTCGCCCCTCGCGAGAAACACAACCTGCGTGGCCTGCACCGCGACGCTGAGCTCCGGTGCCTGCGCGCCCAGACCGCCGCCACGGTCGTCGACCTCAAGTTTCAGCTGCCGGACAACCTGGCCGGAAAGCTGCAATTGGTCCTGAACCGCATCGCCGCTGCCTTGCGTCAGGCGATACAGCAAACCACTGCTGACGACCTGCCACGGCTGCTGATCGTCGAAACGTCCATACAGCGTGCCGGGGGCCAGACTGTTGGGTTGCGCGATGGCTATTTTCACGCGCTCGACCGGCGGCAGACCGACCGGGAGTTGCCATTGGTATTCGTTGGGCTTGTCGGACTTGCCGGCCACCGCGGGCGACCAGGTCAAAGGCAACGGCGGACTGTCGGAAGACGCGCTGAGCAGATGCGCGGAAGTCAGCGTCGGCGCATTCGACGGCGAGCGCCACAGGAGGCGCAGGTAGCGAGCGCGATGCCCCGGCAAGCCGACTTCCCGCTGCTCGACCACCTCGTCCGAGAATGACAGCCGCGCAACCTGTCCTTCGCCCCACGAGCGCCAATGCTGCATGTCGTCGCTGGCCTCGATGCTGAAATGCTGGAAGCCTTCACGTTCGGTGTTCCAGTCGATCACCAGCTGTTCCAGGGGAGCGTCGATGGCGCTGGTATCCAGCAGCCAGCCGCGCAAAATCTCTTCACCGGCTTCGATGTCACTCTGCGGCTGGACTTCGAGCACGCTGCCGCTGGCCGAGCGCTCGATGCGGATGACCGGCACCGTGTCGCCTGCTTCGGCGGTGCTGTATAGCGGAAACCATTTCACCGGCGTCGACGTCCGCTCTTGAGCGGGTGCCTGCTGCACCAGGGCATAGGCCTGGGGCTGACCCTCGCGGTTGAACACACGCAGGTCGCCCAGGCCAGGATCGCGGGCATGGAGTTGCACCGCCAGTGGCAGCTCGATGCGGTACCAGGGGCCCTGACCGGCTACGGACAGAGGGGTCTGGCTGGCAAAGTCCGCAGGCTTGCCCTGGGCATGCGCGATCATCGCCGTGCACAAGGCGGCGCCCAGCACCGCGATCCTCAACATGAACGGACGACTCAAGAGCAGGTTCCTCATGGCTGACGTAGCTCTGCATCTGAAGGCAGGCCGGGTTCTTCGTCAGCTATTTTGTCAGAATGTTTCGGTGGTAGTGGTGCGAAATATCCCACCACTAGTAGCAGGATGCCAACACCTATAAACGAGACGATGCGCGCCATGGAGCCACGATCGCTCAGCTCCACGAAAAACAGCTTGGCAACCACCACGCCGATCAGCGCCGCTCCGGCGATCCACACCTCACGTCGCATCCGCAGATGGCCACCGATCATCAGCGCCAAGGCCATGAGGGTCCATACGATCGACAGACTGGCCTGAACCCGCATCGAAGCCAGCAGGTCGTCGAGCTGCCAGGGAACGTCGCTCCAGTGGTGGGCAGTGCGCATCACTGTCGCGGTGACCAGTGCGAACAATGAAGCGCCGCTGACCAGCAAGGCATTGCGTCGCGCAGTGATTTGCGAAATGCCTGCCTGCGACAGATAGCGATGCATCCACAGGCTGATTCCGGCCAGGGCGAAGAGCAGGCCGATCTCCAGCGGGTTGAACAGAGGGATGTAAGGCAGCGGAGCAGCCGCGCCGTCACTGAAAAAGTTCGCCAGCCAGAACCACGCCAGCATCAGCGCCGCCAACGGTGCAGCGGCCCATACGCGGTATTCTCGCGGCTGGGCCGAGATCGGCCACGGCCAGTTGCGCGGGTTGGTCATCGCCACCAGGTAAAGGCTTGGCAGCAAGGCCCAGCCCAGCCAGCGCCAGGCGTTGTGATGTTCGGACAGCTCCATCAGACCGAAGCGCAACTCCAGCGCCAGCACGGCAATGATCAACCAGCAGCCCAGGACATGGGCCAGACTGTTGGCAATCGTCGGCAGCAGCGCCGCCAGCTTGCGCAACGTCAGCAGATGCACGGCGATTACGGCGATCCAGCCCAGCCAGCCCCAATGTTCGGCGGGGTGGTAATCGATACGCAGCGAACCGATCAGCAACATTCCCGCAACAGGCGTCAGAGCGGTGCAAAGCACTGCCAGGTCAGACCAGCGCAGGCGAAGCGAGATGGCAGCCCAAAGCGCGGCACTGGCTGCGGCGGCGATCAGCAGCAGCGTTGGTTGAATCGGGTCCGGCACGAACAGCAGCACGCTGCAGACCAGGGAAAACGCCCACCACGCCGCGCCCCAGACCAGCAGCAGCGCTGTCGCCAGACCCGCGTCGACGAGCGTCAGCCCCTTGAATCGATGAATACACCACGCGCTGGTCAGCGCGGCGATTGCCATGATCATCGGCGTCCAGTAATCGCCGTTTGCCCACAGCGAGCTGTAGGACAGGTCCAGTTCGCCGAGCAGCGTCACGCCGGCTCCCAGTTGCAGCAACAGGCCGAAACCTCGCGCCAGCACGCGCTGCTGGCGGATGCCCAGCCAGAACACGGCCGCGCCTTCGACAGCCCAGGCGCAAGTCGTCCATTGCGAGCCCAGGCCCAGCGGAATCGCCAGCGTGGCGAATACAACGCCCAATGCCAGACAGGCTTCCATCAGCAGCGAAGCGCGTCCGGGCGCTCGTGCCGCCAGCCAGCGTGCCACGGCCATGTAAATCAGGCCCAGCCCCAGCGCACTGAATGCCGCGCCGAACTCAAGGTGTTCCACCACTGCGTATTGCAGGCCGAAACCGACAATGGGCGTGCCGAACAGCAACGTGCCGTCGACGTAATCTCCTTGGCGCGCCGCGCGGCGTAACAGCGTTTCGTCGTTATCGTCAGCGGCAGCGGTGTCTGGCTCCAGCAACTTGCGCCGCGCGAACAGTAGGCCGATGGCCAGGTACATCAGGAGAAACAGAATCAGGAAAGGCTCGGTGCTCCAGAACATGGCGGGTGTGTAGCTGTTGAGCCCCCACGCGAAGCCGATGCCGAAGGTGCCGAAGAAACCGATCAGGTTCAGCACGCGCCACGCCTTGAACCAGGCGATGGCAAAAATACCAGCATTGAGCAGGGCAAAATAACTGAACAGCGCAACATGGCTGCCTTCACCGGTCGACGCCAGCAACGGCGCCGCAAAACCGCCGAGCGCGCCCGCACACGCGAGGGCCAGAGAGTTCTGGGTTACGGCCAGAATCGCGGAAAATGCAGTGACGGCCACCAGCAGGGCGAAACCCATGGACGGATCGAGCAGCGGATGCAGCTTCATCGCCGCGAACACCGTCAGGTACAGCACGCCGACTCCAGCGCCCTGGATCATCAGCGCGTATTGGCCGTTGCGGTGCCGCAGCCACCAGCCAGCCCCGAGCAAGCCCAGCGCGCAGGCCGCGACTGCCGCATAGCGGGCTTCAAGCGGCACGACCATGCCCTCTGTGGCGTAACGCAGCAGGAAGGCCAGGCCGAGAAACAGCAGGACCACGCCGACTCGCAAGACCGTATTGCCGCCGAGCAGCCAGTTTCTGGCACCCGTTATCGCCCTGTCGACCAGATTGGGAGCGGCGGCTTCGGGCGTGGGCCGAGGCTGGCCGGAAGCATTGCTCGAAGGCCAGGCAGGTTCTGTGGTCGAGGTGGCTGCTGGCTCCTCGTCCGGCAAATCCCAGATCAGCTCGGGGCCGTCGGTCTGCGCCGTCACCACGACAGGATCTGCCGGCAGCGGCGCTGCGTCCTGCGCAGGCGTTGTCGGCTGGATATTCGAGACAGGTGGGTATTCAAGAAGCGTCAGGCGCTGTTGCAGCGATTCCACGGTTTTGCGGGTCGCTTCCAGCTCTTGTGCCTGTTCAAGCGAGCGCTTGCGCAGGGTGTAAAGACGGATGCCGGTGCACATCGCCCAACCGAAGGCGGCGCCAACGAGCGTGCCTTCCCACTCGTCGTAGCTGAACGAGTAACCCAGCACAGCTCCGCCCACCACCAGACAAATCCATAGCACGCGACGACATCCTTTTCGATGTGTGAAGGTTTATCGGTGCGCAGTATATAGGGGTGTTGAAACGGGAAACAGATGGGTGCCGGGCAGGTCATTTTGCTGCGGTGTTTTTGCCGTAGGAGCGCGCTTGCCCGCGACAGCAGCCCGCCGTCACATAGGCTGTGACTGTTCAGGCCTCTTCGCCAGCAAGCTGGCTCCCACAGATTCAAGTTGTACCCAGAACATGTGGGAGCCAGCTTGCTGGCGAAGGCGGCGGCAACAACGCGAGATATCTGACGCCAAGGCCGGTCTCTTCGCGACCAAGGTCCCCCAAGTCCCTTGGACGCTAGCCTTGGTCAAAAAGCCCTCAGTCCAGCGCCTTCCAGATTTCCCCGGCGTATTCGCGAATCGTGCGGTCGGACGAGAACCAGCCCATGCGGGCGGTGTTGAGGACCGCCGAGCGCCACCATTCCTTGGAATCGTGCCAGCGTTCTTCGACCTTGGCCTGCGCCGCCCAGTACGAATCGAAGTCGGCGCAGACCAGGAAACGGTCGTAGGCCATCAACTGATCGACCAGCCCGACATAACGATTCGGGTCATCCGGCGAGAACACGCCGCCACGAATCGCCATCAGCACATCGTTGAGGCGTGGCGAAGCCGCAACGTCGGCCAGCGCACTGAAATCACCGGCCTGTTTGCGCGCTTCGACTTGCTGCGATGTCATGCCGAAGATGAACATGTGCTCCAGTCCGACCTGTTCGCTCATCTCCACGTTGGCGCCGTCCAGTGTGCCAATGGTGAGCGCGCCGTTCAGGCCGAATTTCATGTTGCTGGTACCCGAGGCTTCCAGACCCGCAGTCGAAATCTGCTCGGAAAGGTCCGCCGCCGGGATGATGCTTTCCGCGAGGCTGACGTTGTAGTTGGGCAGGAAAACCACTTTGAGCAGACCGCGCACCGTCGGGTCATTGTTGACCGTGCGGGCGATGTCGTTCGCCAGTTTGATGATCAGCTTGGCCGAGTGATAACTGGCCGCCGCCTTGCCGGCAAAGATCTTCACCCGTGGCACCCAGTCGGTACCCGGCTCGGCACGGATCGCCTGATACAGCGCGATGGTGTGGAACAGGTTCAGCAGCTGACGCTTGTACTCATGGATGCGTTTGACCTGCACGTCGAACATGGCCGCCGGGTTGACCACGATGCCCAGGCGCTCATGAATGATCGCCGCCAGCGCGCGCTTGCTGTGCAAGCGCTGGTCAGCAAACTGTTTGCGGAACGAGCTCTTGTCGGCGAAAGGCTCCAGTTCGACCAGCCGTGTCTCGGCATTGTCCAGCACGTCCTCGCCTAACGACTCGACGAGCATCTGGGTCAGCCGCGGGTTGGCCTGGAACAGCCAGCGGCGGAAGGTAATGCCGTTGGTTTTATTGTTGATCCGCTCGGGATACAGCTTGTGCAGCTCGGCGAATACCGTCTTGCGCATCAGCTGAGTATGGAGCGCGGACACCCCGTTGATGCTGTGCGATCCGAGGAAAGCGAGGTTGCCCATGCGCACGCGGCGTCCGTTGTCTTCTTCGATCAGCGACACGGCACGCAGCACGTCGAAATCGTGGATGCCCTTGGCGCGCAAGGTATCGATGTGTTGAGCGTTGATCAGATAAATGATCTGCATATGGCGCGGCAGCATCCGCTCCATCAGACCCACAGACCAGGTTTCCAGCGCTTCCGGCAGCAGGGTGTGGTTGGTGTAGCCCAGCGTGTTGACGGTGATTTTCCACGCCGTATCCCAAGGGATCTCATGGGTGTCGATCAGCAGGCGCATCAGCTCGGCCACAGCGATCGACGGGTGCGTGTCGTTCATCTGGATCGCAGCGTGTTCCGGCAGGTCGGTCAGGGTCGCGTGCATGTTCAGGTGGCGGCGCAGCAGATCCTGCAGAGACGCCGAAACAAAGAAGTATTCCTGGCGCAGGCGAAGTTCCTGGCCTGCCTCGGTGGCATCGTTGGGATAGAGAACGCGCGAGATACTTTCGGCGCGAACGACTTCCGCCACAGCGCCAAAGTGGTCGCCGGCGTTGAAGCGCTCCAGATGCAGGTCTTCGACCGCTCGGGCACGCCACAGGCGTAGCGTATTGACGCTTGCGCCACGCCAGCCGACGACCGGAGTGTCATAGGCAATGGCCCGCACGGTTTCAGCCGGGTGCCAGACCTGACGGGCTTCGCCCGCTTCGTTGACCACGGTTTCGACGCTGCCACTGAAGCCGATCGGATAAACCACTTCAGGACGCTCGAACTCCCACGGGTTGCCGAAATCCAGCCAGTTCTCGGTCTGCTCCTGCTGCCAGCCATCTACCACCGCCTGGCGAAACAGCCCGTGCTCATAGCGAATGCCGTAACCGTGACCGGCAATACCCAGCGTCGACATGCTTTCCATGAAGCACGCCGCCAGACGACCGAGGCCGCCGTTGCCCAAAGCCGCATCCGGTTCCAGCGTGCGGATACGCTCGATGTCCACGCCCAGTTCGGTCATCGCTTCGCGGGCGATTTCCAGCAGGCCGAGGTTGCTCAGGCTGTCGTAAAGCAGGCGCCCAATGAGGAATTCGAGCGACAGGTAATACACGCGTTTCTGAACCTTGCGGTAGATCTGCCGGGTGTGGTCCATCCAGTGCTCGACCATGTGATCCCGCGCGGCGAGGGCAATGGCTTCGAACCAGTCATGCTCGAACGCATGATCGGGATCCTTGCCCACCGCATAAGTGAGTTTGGCGAGAACAGCGGTGCGGAATTCAGCCACATCTGCGTCACGAACGAGTGGTTCCTGAGACATCGGTACAACCTCAAGTAGTCTGACGAATGAAATTTCGGATTCTTTGACTGTAGGCGTGTCGTCAGTTATTTCCTGAAAAAAATCGAAAATAACTCAAGACATGACTCTCGCTTCGACCGGGGCTGACCGCTCTGGTTCGCCCGTGCGATGGCTGACAACAAGCTTGTCCGGCACCTCCGGCCCTCGTGATTCATGTGCAGCATGCCGTTTCCTCGTTTCGGGTTTATGATGCCAACGGCAGAACGATAGAAGCCCCTGAACCGGACCCGTGGAGCACCTATGCAGACTTTGTACCCGCAGATCAAACCCTACGCCCGGCATGATCTGGCGGTGGAAGAACCGCATGTGCTGTATGTCGATGAGAGCGGATCGCCGGAAGGGCTGCCGGTGGTATTCATCCACGGCGGACCGGGTTCGGGCTGCGATGCGCACAGTCGTCGTTTCTTCGATCCTAACCTGTATCGCATCATTACGTTTGATCAACGTGGCTGCGGTCGCTCCACGCCTCATGCGAGCCTGGAAAACAACACGACCTGGCATCTGGTTCAGGATCTGGAACGCATTCGCGAACACCTTGGCATCGAGAAATGGGTCCTGTTCGGAGGCTCGTGGGGGTCGACGCTGGCGCTTGCCTATGCGCAGAAGCACCCGGAGCGCGTGCATGCGATGATCCTGCGCGGCGTGTTCCTGTGCCGTCCTCAGGAAATCGAATGGTTCTACCAGTCCGGTGCCAGCCGGTTGTTTCCCGATTACTGGCAAGACTACCTTGCGCCCATTCCGCCTGATGAACGCGATGACCTGCTGGCCGCTTTCCACAAGCGCCTGACCGGCCCGGATCAGATCGCGCAAATGCATGCCGCCAAGGCCTGGTCGACCTGGGAAGGCCGGACCGCGACCCTGCGACCCAATCCGCAGGTGGTCGACCGCTTTACCGAACCTCATCGTGCGTTGTCCATTGCGCGCATCGAGTGTCACTACTTCACCAACAAAGCTTTCCTTGAAGAAAACCAGCTGATTCGCGACATGCCCAGGATCGCGCACCTGCCTGGCGTTATCGTCCATGGTCGCTACGACGTCATCTGTCCGCTGGATAACGCCTGGGAGTTGCATCAGGCGTGGCCCAACAGCGAGTTGCAGGTGATCCGTGACGCGGGCCATTCCGCTGCCGAGCCGGGTATTACCGATGCGCTGATCCGGGCTGCGTCGCAGATCGCACGCCGTTTGCTCGATCTGCCGCCTGAAGAGGCTTGATATGAAAGGCCTGTTGCAGCGCGTGCGCAGCGCTCGTGTCGAAGTAAAGGGCGAGGTGGTCGGTTCGATCGATCAGGGGATTCTGGTTCTGGTAGGGGTTGAACCCCAGGACACCACGGCCAGCGCCGACAAGCTGTTGCATAAACTGCTCAATTACCGGGTATTCAGCGATAGCGACGGCAAAATGAACCTGTCATTGAAGGACGTGGCCGGTGGGTTGCTGCTGGTTTCCCAATTCACCCTGGCTGCCGACACTAAAAGCGGCATGCGGCCCAGCTTTTCAAAAGCGGCGCCGCCTGCGCTCGGCGCTGAATTGTTCGATTACCTGCTTGCCCAGGCGAGCAAGGCTCACGGTACTGTAGCGGCAGGACAATTCGGCGCGGACATGCAGGTTCATCTGATTAATGATGGCCCGGTAACATTTTTGCTTGAGTCCTGAACCTACACGTTGAGCATCAACTTCGAAAGTCGCGCCGTTCGTAAGAAAATTTTCTTGTTACACCTGATGCGTTGTGGCGCGCGCTACTAGATAATCGCGCGCTATAGGGATCGGCGGCGGTGGATTCATTGGGTTATGTCAAAAGCGGTTCTGGCACCGGATGGGGAATCATTAGGCCCTTTCGGAGTCGGAACATTGCTCGCCAACCCGGCATCGATAGCTGGCCGTTGGTTTTTTCATCTGTTTTTCGGCGAGGGTTGCTCGTGATTGTTAGTCCCTGTGATGCTCCAAAAACACCTGTCAAGCGATTGCGTAGTGCGCTTTTGGCAAGCTCGGCACTGGTCTGCCTGTTAGGCTCCGGTCAGCTTTGGGCGTTCAATCTTGATGATGTGGCAGTAAAGGCCAAGGAATTGGCCGGGCAGAAGTTCGAGGCTCCTCGAAGCAACCTGCCTGCCGAGTTCCGCGACATGAAGTTCGCGGACTATCAGAAGATCCGCTTCCGTGAAGACAAGGCCGAGTGGGCAGCCGACAAGACGCCTTTCAAGTTGTCGTTCTATCACCAGGGCATGCACTTCGACACGCCGGTCAAGATTAACGAAGTGACCTCCACCACTGTGGAAGAGATCAAGTACGACAGCGGTCGTTTCGATTTCGGCGACGTCAAATTCGATCCTCGCGCGACCGAGAAGCTCGGTTATGCGGGATTCCGCGTTCTGTATCCGATCAACAAGGATGACAAGCAGGACGAAATCATGACCATGCTGGGCGCGAGCTACTTCCGCGTGATCGGCAAGGGTCAGGTGTATGGCTTGTCCGCGCGCGGCATGGCCATCGACACCGCCATGCCATCCGGCGAAGAATTCCCGCGCTTCAAAGAGTTCTGGATCGAGAAGCCAGGTGCCGATGACAACCATCTGGTGATCTTCGCCCTGCTGGATTCGCCCCGCGCTACCGGCGCCTACCAGCTGACCTTGCGTCCCGGCACCAATACGCTGGTTGACGTCAAATCGCGAATGTTCCTGCGTGACAAGGTTTCCAAGCTCGGCGTTGCGCCGCTGACCAGTATGTTCCTGTTCGGCGCCAACCAGCCTTCGCGTGTACCGAACTACCGCCGCGAGCTGCACGACTCCAGCGGTCTGTCGATCCAGGCCGCCAATGGCGAATGGGTATGGCGTCCGCTGAACAACCCGAAACACCTGGCCGTCAGCAGCTTCTCGGTAGAGAACCCGCGCGGTTTCGGTCTGCTGCAACGTGGCCGCGACTTCAGCCAGTATGAAGACCTCGACGACCGCTACGACAAGCGTCCAAGCGCCTGGATCGAGCCAAAAGGTGATTGGGGCAAAGGCACCGTCGATCTGGTGGAAATTCCGACAGCCGACGAGACCAACGACAACATCGTTGCGTTCTGGAAGCCGGACACCCTGGCAGCACCGGGCGAGCCGATGGAATTCAACTACCGCATCCACTGGACCATGCAGGAAAACGCGATCCATTCGCCGGACCTGGGCTGGGTCAAGCAGACGCAGCGCTCCATCGGTGATGTAAGGCAGTCCAACCTGGTACGTCAGCCGGACGGCAGCCTCGCGTTCCTGGTCGATTTCGTAGGTCCGGTACTTGCCGCCCTGCCTGAAGACAAGACCATCCGCAGCCAGGTCACTACTGACGACAACGTCGAGCTGGTCGAAAACAATCTGCGCTACAACCCGGTTACCAAGGGCTATCGCCTGACGTTGCGCGTCAAGGTCAAGGACAACAACCGTCCGACCGAAATGCGCGCCTATCTGTTGCGTGAAATTCCGGCCGAACCGGGCAAGGAACCAGCGTTGCTGGTTGCTGACAAAGAAGAGAAGAAGCCCGTGACCAAGGACGCTGCCAAGCCGGCCGCCACCAAGGACACCGCCACGGACAAGGTTGAAGTCGCCAAGGCCGACGCCGCCAAGCCCGAAGCTGGCAAGCCTGAAGTAGCCAAGGCCGATGCCGCCAAGCCTGACGCCGCCAAAGGTGAAACCGCCAAGGCTGATCCGGCAAAAGCCGACGTAGCCAAGGCAGAAGTCGCCAAGGACAAGGACGGCAAGGAAATCCAGCCGTCCGAAGCCGAGGCAGCACCCACCCATCCGGAACCGGCCAAGACGCTGCAAGTCATGACCGAGACCTGGAGTTATCAGTTGCCGAGCGATGAGTAATTCTTTGCCAGTGCCAATGTCACTCCAAGAGTACCTGGCACATCTACCGATGACGGACGCGCAGCGGGCAGAACTTGCCAGCTGCCAGTCGTTCGCCGAGCTGCATCAACGCCTTTCCGCCCAGCCGGGCAGCGCATCCACCGAGGCCGCTCAGGCTTCGGTGGGTCGTCGCCTGACGCTGTCCACCGCCGACGAGTTGCAGGACGCCGAAATGCTCGCCGTCGATGCCAACGGTCGGTTGTGCCTGAAGGCTACTCCGCCGATTCGCCGGACCAAGGTGGTCCCCGAGCCCTGGCGCACCAATATCCTGGTGCGCGGCTGGCGTCGCCTGACCGGCAAGACCAATCCGCCAAAGCCGGATCACAGCGATCTGCCGCGGGATTTGCCCAAGTCGCGCTGGCGCACCGTGGGTTCGATCCGTCGCTATATCCTGCTGATCCTCATGCTCGGGCAGACCATCGTCGCCGGCTGGTACATGAAAGGCATCCTGCCGTACCAGGGCTGGTCCCTGGTATCGCTGGATGAAATCACGCGTCAGACTTTCGTGCAGACTGCCTTGCAGGTCATGCCGTATGCATTGCAGACCAGCATTCTGTTGCTGTTCGGCATTCTGTTCTGCTGGGTGTCGGCAGGTTTCTGGACAGCACTGATGGGCTTTCTGGAATTGCTCACTGGCCGTGACAAATACCGGATTTCCGGTGCCAGTGCCGGTAACGAGCCTATCGAAGCCGGCGCGCGCACCGCGCTGGTGATGCCGATCTGTAACGAAGACGTCCCGCGTGTATTCGCAGGGCTGCGAGCGACCTTCGAGTCCGTCGCCGCGACGGGCGATCTGGATCGCTTCGATTTCTTCGTGCTCAGCGACACCAACGAAACCGATATTGCAGTGGCCGAGCAACAGGCCTGGCTGGATGTCTGCCGCGAGACCAAGGGCTTCGGCAAGATCTTCTATCGCCGCCGCCGCCGCCGCGTGAAGCGCAAGAGCGGCAACCTCGACGACTTCTGCCGTCGCTGGGGCAGCGACTATCGCTACATGGTCGTACTCGACGCCGACAGCGTCATGAGCGGTGAGTGTCTCACCAGCCTCGTGCGCCTGATGGAAGCCACGCCGGACGCCGGTATCATTCAGACCGCGCCACGCGCTTCGGGCATGGACACCCTCTATGCGCGCATGCAGCAGTTCGCGACACGCGTCTATGGCCCACTGTTCACCGCCGGCCTGCACTTCTGGCAATTGGGCGAGTCCCACTACTGGGGCCACAACGCGATCATCCGCATGAAGCCGTTCATCGAGCACTGCGCCCTGGCGCCGCTGCCCGGTAAAGGCGCGTTTGCCGGTGCGATTCTGTCTCACGACTTCGTTGAAGCCGCGTTGATGCGCCGTGCCGGATGGGGCGTGTGGATTGCCTACGATCTGCCGGGCAGTTACGAAGAGCTGCCGCCGAACCTGCTGGACGAACTCAAGCGTGACCGCCGTTGGTGCCACGGCAACCTGATGAACTTCAGGCTGTTCCTGGTCAAGGGCATGCACCCGGTTCACCGTGCGGTGTTCCTGACGGGCGTGATGTCTTACCTGTCGGCGCCGCTGTGGTTCTTCTTCCTGGTGTTGTCCACAGCCTTGCTGGCGGTGAACACGCTGATGGAGCCGACGTACTTCCTGGAGCCGCGGCAGCTGTATCCATTGTGGCCGCAGTGGCACCCGGAAAAGGCAGTTGCCTTGTTCTCCACCACCATCGTTCTGCTGTTCCTGCCCAAGCTGCTCAGTATCATTCTGATCTGGGCCAAGGGCGCGACAGGCTATGGCGGCCGGATCAAGGTCACGCTGTCGATGCTGATGGAAATGCTGTTCTCGGTGCTGCTCGCACCAGTGCGCATGCTGTTCCACACTCGCTTCGTACTGGCTGCTTTCCTGGGCTGGGCCGCGACCTGGAACTCGCCACAGCGTGACGACGACTCGACGCCATGGCTTGAAGCCGTCAAGCGGCACGGTCCGCAGACGCTGCTGGGTGCTTGCTGGGCCTTGCTGGTTGCCTGGCTGAACCCGAGCTTCCTGTGGTGGTTGGCGCCGATCGTTGTGTCGTTGATGCTGTCGATCCCGGTATCGGTCATCTCCAGCCGCACCAATCTGGGCTTGAAGGCACGCGATGAGAAATTCTTCCTGATTCCTGAAGAATACGAGCCGCCTCAGGAACTGGTTTCCACCGACCAGTACACCCACGAAAACCGCTGGCATGCGCTCAAGCAGGGCTTCATTCGGGCCGTTGTGGACCCGCAGCAGAATGCCTTGGCCTGTGCATTAGCGACCTCGCGTCACCGTCAGGCTCAGCCGATTGAAGTGGTGCGCATGGAGCGTGTTGACCATGCCATCGCAGTTGGCCCGGACAAGCTCAGCAACCATGAGCGGCTGATGCTGCTCAGCGACCCGGTTGCCTTGGGCCGCCTGCATGAGCGGGTCTGGAGTGAAGGTCAAGAGCCATGGCTGGCCGCGTGGAGAGCTTCGATAGAAGCCGATCCGCATGCGCCGCTGTTGCCTCTGCAGCCGCAGTCGCAAACGCAGCAGCCTGCATTGGTCTGACAAAAACGCCCCGCACTAGCGGGGCGTTTTTGTATCAACGAACATCCGTTGTAGGAGCGCGCTTGCCCGCGACGGCGGTAATTCTACCGACGCAGTATCAGTGCCTGTGCATACGTCGTCGCGGGCAAGCGCGCTCCTACGCGGTTCGGCATTCAAACGCGGAATTTCCCCACCAACGCTTTTAATTGGCTGCCCAATCGTGCCAGTTCCACGCTGGAGGCGGCGGTTTCTTCGCTGGCGGTGGCGGTTTGCTCGGAGATGTTGCGCACGCTGATGACATTCCGGTTGATCTGCTCAGCCACCACGCTCTGTTGCTCACTGGCGGTGGCGATCTGCCGATTCATGTCTTGAATCGACGCAACGGTACGGGTGATCTGCTCCAGTGCGCTGCCGGCCCGGCGGCTCAGGTCAACGCTGTTATCGGTCAGGCTGCGACTGGCATCCAGCGTCGTGGCGACTTGTTGTGTGCCGTGTTGCAAAGCCGCAATCAGCTCCTCGATTTCCTCGGTGGATTCCTGAGTGCGTTGCGCCAGGCTGCGCACCTCGTCGGCAACCACGGCAAATCCGCGACCGGCTTCACCGGCGCGAGCGGCTTCGATGGCTGCGTTGAGTGCCAGCAGGTTAGTCTGCTGAGACACCGACTTGATCACATCCAGCACGCCCACGATCTTCCCGCTTTCCTGTTTGAGCACATTCATGGCCTGGGTGGAATTGCCCACCTCCAGCGCCAACTGCTCAATCTGGTCGATCGCCTCGCCAACCACAGCGTCGCCATTGCGGGCCTGCTGATCGGCGTGTGCCGCCGCTTCCGAAGCCTGCTGCGCACTGTGCGCAACTTCCTGCACGGTGGCCGACATCTGGTTCATTGCCGTGGCGACCTGTTCCGTCTCTTCCTTCTGATCATTGACTCCCACGCACGTCTGTTCGGTCACGGCAGACAGCTGCTCGGCGGCACTGGCAAGCTGGATGACGCCGTCACCGATCCCGCCGATCAACTCGCGCAAACTGACAGTCATGGCCTGCATGCTGCTCTGCAACTGGCCCATCTCGTCGGCCCGCTTCACGTGCAGGTCCTGGCTCAGATCGCCCTTGGCAATGCGCCCGGCCGCAGCGAGTGTCTGGCGCAATGGGGTGATGATCTGGTGAGTCATCACCCAAGCGGCCAGCACCCCGATCAACAGCGCCATACCCGCGACGGTGCTCAGCGTCGTGCGTGAGGCAGTCGCTTCATGGTCGCGTTGCGTGCTTTGCAGGCTCACCAGTTCGGCCACCGAGTTGAGCATCTTGTCGCCCAGCGCCTCCATGTTTTCCTGGCCTGCCTCAAGCCTGCCCCGAATTTCCTTGAAGCGGCTCAACTGGTCGCGGTAGCTCTGCAAGGCTTCATTGGCGGGCTTGAGCCCTTGGATATTCTCATCCGCCTGATCCTGAGAGATCTCCCGCACTTCCTTGAACGCTTCATCGATGGCGACGATGGCCGCGGCTTCGTCCGCCTCTTTCGCGGTGAAGGTGTAAGCCTGGACTTGATACCGCGCGACCTGAATCTGCTGCTTGAGCTGCGAGATATTGGTGAATTCGTCCATGCGTTCGCTGTTGTCCTGCTCCTGGCTGACGGCTTTGAGCACTTCGGCTTCGACCTGCGCAACCGCCTTTACCGCCTGCTCGGACTGCTGGTCAAGCCTGGCACGAGACTCGTCGGCAGCCTTTCGGTCAACGCCGATATCGCCAAAGGTCGTTTCCATGCGGCTGACCAGCTGGCTCTGCTCGGTGAGCATTGCCACGCTGCGCTCGTCATCGATGTCCTTGCGCAGCTGGCTGAGGTGCGCCTCCAGTTCATCGAGCCGATCGAATACCCGTTTGGCGTTCTCAGGTGTGTTTTCAGAGCGAAAGATAATGCGTTCGGCGCGCAGATCTTTGGTGAGGTCGCTCAGGTGGCCGATGGAGGAGAGCGACTCGGAGCGCTCGATCATAGTGTCCAGACCATGCCAGCCAGTGAGGGTTATGGCCAGGGTCAACAACAGCACCAGGCCGAAGCCCAGCGAGAGTTTGAGCTTCACGCTTGTATTGCCGAGTGACTGGGCGATCCATCGAAACATGGCGTATCTCCTGCGGGTTCGTACGAAAGCGGGCCTCTGGCGATACAGAGGCTTGCGTTACGAACTCATCGGCAGGTGCCGGGATCGCGCGACCTGAAGCGGCCGTGGGAATTTTCCGATGGAGAAAATGAGGTGAAGCGGGTCACAGTTCGGCGGCCCTGCCGACACCAACGTCATGCAGGGCCGTATCGCGAGTGTCAGACAGTGAAGCGGCTGACCAGAACTTGCAGGTGGTTGCCCAGGCGCGCCAGTTCGACACTGGACGCGGCGGTTTCTTCGCTGGCGGCGGAGGTCTGTTCCGACACATCGCGCACGTTGATCACGCTGCGGTTGATCTCTTCGGCGGTTGCGCTCTGCTGCTCGGCAGCAGCAGCAATCTGCTGGTTCATCGACTGGATCGCGGAAACTGTCCGGGTAATGGACTCAAGCGAGCCGCCGGCGCGTCGGGTCAGTTCCACGCTGCTGACGGTCAGCTCGCGGCTGCTGTCCATGATGGTCGAGGCGTGCTGCGTGCCGCTCTGCAGGCCAGCGATCAGGCCTTCGATTTCTTCCGTGGATTTCTGGGTGCGTTGCGCCAGGCTGCGAACTTCGTCCGCGACCACGGCAAAGCCGCGGCCGGCTTCGCCCGCACGGGCAGCCTCGATGGCAGCGTTAAGCGCGAGCAGGTTGGTCTGTTCGGCCACCGACTTGATAACGTCCAGCACGCTGCCGATCTTGTCGCTTTCCACCCGGAGCACGCCCATGGCTTCAGAGGACTTGCCGACCGCTGACGCCAGTCGCTCGATCTGCGTGATGGCCTCGCCCACAACGCGTTCGCCTTCGCGCGCCTGCTGGTCAGCAGCCACTGCGGCTTCGGAAGCTTCTTCGGCGTTGCGGGCAACTTCCTGAACCGTGGCGGTCATTTCGTGCATGGCGGTCGCGACCTGATCAGTTTCGACCTTCTGACTGTTGACGCCGGCACTGGTCTGTTCTGTAACGGCGGACAATTGCTCGGCGGCGCTGGCGATCTGTGTTACGCCGTCGCGAATTCCGCCGATCAGCTCACGCAGACTGATGGTCATGCGCTGGATACTGCCTTGTAGCTTGCCCAGTTCGTCCCTGCGGTTGATGGTGAGGTCGCGGCTCAGGTCGCCGGAGGCTACGCGCTCCACTACTTGCAGGGTGTCGTTCAGCGGAACGGTGATCTGCCGGGTGATGATGAGGGCGGCAATGATGCTGAACACCACGGCCAGCAACGTGGCGACCATGATCATCGTCAGGGCTTTCGCGCTGTCCCGGTCGCGCTTGGCATTCTGGTCGGCGAGCAATTCTTCACTGATGGTCAACAAGCGCTCGCCCAGCGGCGCCATTGTCTCCAGGGCCGCCTTGCTGGCAGCCTGAGCATCGCGATATTGGGCGACAGCGCCGCGGTAAGCCTTGAGGCCCGCAATGGCCTGCTGCAATTGCGGCAGGAAAGACGAGGGAATGTCGCCAGCCAGGGTGTTGACGCCAGTCATGGCTTCGTCAATAGCGGCATTAGCATTCTGCTCGAACTCGGGTTTGCCGCTGTAGGTGTAGCCGCGCACTTGAAAGCGCGCCTGCTGGATCTGCTTGCTGACGCCGACAATGCTATTGAAGGCCAGGATGTTGTCCGACTGAAGCAGCTCGGCTTCGATCTTGTCCGCTTCAGCGACCGCCTTGTCGGCACTGTCACCCATCAGCTTGCGAGTGCCTTCGCGTACCTCGATGGCCTTGGTCATCTGCCCGAAAGCCTGGCGATACTCGGCGGCGGTCTGGATCTGAGCGTCTACATGTTGCTGACTCTCGCGCGTTTGCAGCAGCGACCTGGCTTTGTTGAGCGCCGCATCGAGCGTGTTCAGCGACTGGACGACGGCGTCGGCGCTTTGAGCATTGAACAGTGCTTCGTAACGCAGCCGATTGATGCGCAGCTCAAGGATCAACTCGCTCACTGCAGAGATCGCGGCGACCCTGTCGCCACGGGAGATCAGCGACTGGGTGCTGAACCAGGCCGTGGCAGTGATCATCAGCGTCATTAACAGCACGATCCCGAATCCGAACGCCAGCTTCAGGCTGACACTCGCGTTGGCGAGACCTTGAGTAAACCAGCGGAACATGACGACTCCTTCGTTCGGATTGGGTGGATGTCCACTAGATCGGCGGATCATTCACTAACTGAAGCGATTGAGTCGACAGAACAGCCTAAAACAGTCGGGCGAGCAGGGCGGTGACGGCGGTCTCGACACGCAGGATACGATCG
Organism: Pseudomonas sp. R1-18; assembly: GCF_051132095.1. Taxonomy (NCBI): domain Bacteria; kingdom Pseudomonadati; phylum Pseudomonadota; class Gammaproteobacteria; order Pseudomonadales; family Pseudomonadaceae; genus Pseudomonas; species Pseudomonas sp. R1-18. Next base: position 4,576,750 of record NZ_CP071658.1, on the reverse strand, counting down.
CCGAGCTGCACCGGCTCAAGGCCCGCGCGGCCCAGCAGGTCGACTTCGTAGGGAATCCAGCCGCCTTCCGGGCCGATGGCCAGAGTAACGGGGCGATCAACGGCACGCGGGCAGGGCGGAAAGTTGCCCGGATGGCCGACCAGACCGAGCGTGCCGTGAGCCAGCGCGGGCAAACGATCTTCGACGAAGGGCTTGAAGCGCTTCTCGATGACGATCTCCGGGAGCACGCTGTCGCGCGCCTGTTCGAGGCCGAGGACCAACTGCTCGCGAATCGCGTCCGGCTCCAGAAACGGGGTCTGCCAGAAGCTTTTCTCGACGCGGTAGCTGTTGAGCAACACGACTTTAGGCACACCCATGGTCGCAACCGTCTGGAATACCCGACGCAGCATCTTGGGCCGAGGCAGCGCGAGCAGTAGCGTGAGCGGAAGCTTGGCCGGCGGCTCGCTATCCAGCACGACGCGCAATTCGACCTCGTGCTTTTCCAGGCGCAGCACTTCGGCGGTGCCGATCGGGCCGTTGACGCGGCCTACGCGCATGCTGTCGCCAACTGCCGAGCGATGCACTTCCTGCATGTGTGTCAGGCGCCGGTCGCGCAGCACGACGCGGCCGGCCGCAATGAAATCGGCCTCTTCCAGTAACAGCAGGTTCACGGCATGGTCGCAGGCGGCTGATCTTGCTTCTCAAGATCGTCGGGATGCTCGCCACGCTTCTTGATCAGCGTACTGCACACGATGCCCAGCTCGAACAGCAGCCACATCGGCACCGCCAGCAAGGTCTGGGAGAAGATATCGGGCGGCGTCAGGATCATGCCGACCACAAAGCAGCCGATGATCACGTACGGCCGGACCTTCTTGAGGTATTTCACGTCGACAATGCCGATCCACACCAGCAATACCACGGCGACCGGAATCTCGAAGGCGACGCCAAAGGCGAAGAACAGCGTCATGACGAAGTCGAGGTAGCTGGCGATGTCGGTCATCATCGACACGCCTTCCGGCGTCACGCTGGCAAAGAAGTGAAAGATCAGCGGGAACACGAGGAAGTAGGCAAACGCCATGCCCGCGTAGAACAGAATGATGCTGGAGATCAGCAAAGGCACGGCGACGCGCTTTTCATGCTTGTACAGACCGGGCGCAACGAAGCCCCAGATCTGGTGCAGGATCACCGGCATCGATAGAAACAGCGCAACCATCATGGTCAGCTTGAACGGTGTCAGGAACGGCGATGCCACATCCGTGGCGATCATCGTTGCACCTTCGGGCAGGTAAACCCGTAACGGCGCCGACACCAGCGTGTAGATCTTTTGAGTGAAGTAGAACAGGCCGGCAAAGATCAGAAACACCGCAGCCACACACCGCAGGAGACGGGTGCGCAGTTCGGTGAGGTGGGAGACCAGCGGCATCTGCTGGTCATTTTCCGGGATATCGGCGCTCATGGGGCTCGCGGTGGCAGTGACGAATCGTGGACGGAAGGCGCGGTGGCCATCGGGGCCGCCGGGGAGGTCGAAACCGCAGCTGCGGAAAACTGAGGTTTAGGCGGTTTCTCCAGCGACAGGTGCGTGCGCGGCGCGGTCTGGGCAGGCTCGCTTTCGACCTCCGGTGCCGGTTGTGGCTCGACCACCGCCGGTTGCTCGGCCGGGGGCTGTTGCGCAGGCGCATTCTGGTTGAACAGTTTGCGTGCGTCTTCTTCCAGCGCCAGGATGTGTTCGTTGTGCAGTTGCCGACGGATTTCGTCGGCCCCAATCTCACGTTCGACTTCCTGCTTGATGGTATTGAAGCTGCGCTTCAGCCTGCCGATCCATAGCCCGGCGGTACGCGCGGCACCCGGCAGGCGCTCGGGACCGAGGACCAGCAAGGCCACCAGCCCGACCAGCAGCAGTTCTTGAAAGCTGACACCAAACATGGCTTAGACCTGGTCTTTGCGGGTCGGCTCGTCGACCTTTTGCGCCTGTGCGTCGATAGTATGCGGCTGCTTGAGAGGCGCGCCCTGACCAGGAGTCTGGGTGTACGTCTGCTCCGATTGCGGCGCAGCCGGATCGACCGGTTTCTCGTCGTCGTTCATGGCCTTGCGAAAGCCCTTGATCGATTCACCGACATCAGTGCCCAGGTTCTTGAGTTTCTTGGTCCCGAACACCAGCACAACCACCACCAGAATGACGATCCAGTGTTTCCAGTCAAAAATACCCATGAAGCAATCCTCGTAGACGTTCAATTCAAATTGGAGAGCCGGTCAGTCAGCCGAGCGCGCGGCTTTTTCTGCGTGACCGGACAGCCCGAAGCGGCGATCGAGTTCGTCGAGCACGGCCTGTGGATGCTGGCCCAGAGCGGCGAGCATCACCATGCTATGGAACCACAGGTCTGCGGTCTCGTAGATGACGTCGCTGCAGTCGCCGCTGACTGCGGCATCCTTGGCGGCAATGATGGTTTCCACCGATTCTTCGCCGAGTTTCTCCAGGATCTTGTTCAGTCCCTTGTGATACAGGCTGGCGACGTAGGAACTGTCGGCAGCGGCATCCTTGCGCGATTCAAGCACTTCGGCCAGACGGGCCAAGGTATCAGTCATGTCAGTGGCCTGCGTGATAAATGGCATCAGGGTCTTTGAGTACCGGGTCGACCGTCTTCCAGGCCGAATCTTCGTAGACCCGGTAGAAGCAGCTTTCGCGTCCTGTGTGGCAGGCGATGCCGCCGATCTGCTCGACCATCAGGATCACGACGTCGGCGTCACAGTCCAGACGCAGCTCGTGCAGCTTCTGCACATGCCCCGATTCTTCGCCTTTGCGCCAGAGTTTGCCACGCGAACGCGACCAATAAATTGCACGGTTTTCGGCGGCGGTCAGCGTCAGAGCCTCGCGGTTCATCCACGCCATCATCAATACACGGCCGGTCTTGTGGTCCTGGGCGATTGCAGGCACCAAACCGTCGCTGTTCCAGTGAATCTCGTCCAGCCAGTCTTCCATATCTACTCCGGCAGCCGGGTTTCAGGCCCGGCGGATTGAACAGTGTGCCAGCGCCCCGCGCCGCTGGCTATCGGCGAACGATCAGATACAACCCGCTCGCCAGCATGATCGCCGCGGGCCAGGCGGTGAGCGTCAGCAGCTGCGTTCCAGCCTCACTCATCACCCAGGCCTGCACAGCGCCGCCTGCGAGTAGCGCCGCACCGGTCAGCCGCAGCGCCCAGCCATCATTGCGCTCCCGCCATGGCTTGGGCGGATCGGAGGCGTGCGGCCGGGACATGCGTTCGAGCAGATCGCGGGTCATGTTGGCCATGTGCGGCAGTTGTTCGACCTGGGATTGCAGATTGCTGAACAACGATTTGGGGCTGACGCGCTCGCGCATCCAGCGTTCCAGATACGGCTGGGCGGTTGCCCACAGATCCAGATCCGGGTACAGCTGACGGCCCAGGCCCTCGATGTGGAGCAGCGTTTTCTGTAGCAGCACCAGTTGCGGCTGGACTTCCATATTGAAGCGTCGAGCCGTCTGGAACAGGCGCATCAGCACCTGACCGAACGAAATGTCCTTGAGCGGCTTCTCGAAAATCGGCTCGCAGACGGTGCGGATCGCTGCCTCGAATTCGTTGAGTTTGGTTTCCGCCGGCACCCAGCCCGAATCGATGTGCAGTTGCGCCACGCGACGATAATCGCGCTTGAAGAAGGCAAACAGGTTACGGGCCAGATAATCCTGATCTTCCGGCGTCAGGCTACCGACGATGCCGCAGTCGATGGCGATGTACTGCGGGTCCCATGGATTGACCGTGCTGACAAAAATGTTGCCCGGATGCATGTCGGCATGGAAAAAGCTGTCGCGGAACACCTGAGTGAAGAAGATCTCCACGCCGCGTTCGGCCAGCAGCTTCATGTCGGTGCGCTGGTCGGCGAGAGTCGCCAGATCGTTTACCTGCACGCCGTAGATGCGTTCCATGACCAGCACTTTCGGCCGGCACCAGTCCCAGTACACCTGCGGCACGTACAACAACTGCGAATCTTCGAAATTGCGTCGCAGCTGGCTGGAGTTGGCCGCCTCGCGCAGCAGGTCCAGCTCGTCGTAAATGGTCTTTTCGTAGTCGCTGACCACGTCCACGGGGTGCAGCAGCCTGGCGTCGGCGGAAAGCCGTTCGGCGGTGCTGGCCAGAATGAACAGCCACGCCAGATCCTGACTGATGACCGGCTTGAGCCCTGGGCGCACGACCTTGACCACCACTTCTTCGCCGGTCTTCAGACGTGCGGAGTGAACCTGCGCCACCGAGGCGGACGCCAGCGGCGTAAGGTCGAAACGGCTGAACACTTCGTTGATGGTCGCACCGAGCTGATCTTCGATCAGCTTGACCGCCACCTGCTCGTCGAAAGGCGGCACGCGGTCTTGCAGCAGCATCAGCTCGTCGGCGATGTCTTCGGGCAGCAAGTCGCGGCGCGTCGAGAGCATCTGTCCGAACTTGATGAATATCGGGCCCAGGTCCTGCAGCGCGAGGCGCAGACGCGCGCCTCGATTCAGCTCCGACGCTCGACGTGGCAGCCAGCGCCACGGCAGCACGAAGCGCACGGCGAGCAACCACCAGGGTAGCGGCAGGGCGAACAGCAAGTCATCGAGGCGGTAGCGGATCACGACACGTTGAATGCGGAATAGACGTCGTACGGCAAGCAGCTTCATGCGTTATCGCTGGGAGTAGAGGATTGGGCAAGGCGTGCGACGCGCGCCTCAAGACGTTCCAGATCGAGCTTGATCTGATCGAGTTCGGCAAAACGGGCTTCGGCTTCGTGTTTGCCGACGACCGTGCGGGTTTCTTCGGCTAGATAGTCGGCGAGATTGCGGCTGATGCTGGCGAAGTTATCCCGGCTCCAGCGAGCCTGGCTGCGCAAGTGTCCACCAACCAACTGGCTGCCAACCGGGCCAAGCCAGCGGGAGACTTCGTATTCCCAGTCCAGCTCAAGGTCCTGAAGAACACCGGCCAGTTCAAGCAGCAGGCCGCTGTCGCCATCGAGCTCGACATCCGGGCCATGCAGCACGGCGGTCTTGTCCCGGCTCAAGGCCAGGCGCAACAGGCTGGCCGCAGGTGCCCGCAAGGTGCAGTCGGCCTCGGCGGCCCATTCCGATGCGAGCATCAGCCCTTCATCGCTGGGGATGATGAACAGGCGCAGCGCCGGATCACGGCAGTCGACAGCGATCACTCTGCCCGACAGCGCGGCGAGGCGCGGTATGGCCGTGCTGTCCATGCGCAGCACCCGATTGATGCCATGTTCGGCACCGGCGAGCAGAGCCCGGAGCAGCATCAGGGCTTGATACCGCGATGCAGAGCGACGATGCCGGAAGTCATGTTGTGATAGGTCACGCGGTCAAAACCGGCGTCGACCATCATCGACTTCAGGGTTTCCTGATTGGGGTGCATGCGGATCGATTCGGCGAGGTAGCGATAGCTTTCCGAATCGTTGGTCACCAGCTTGCCCATCAACGGCATGAACGCAAACGAATACGCGTCATAGGCCTTGGACATGAAGGCGTTGGTCGGCTTGGAGAACTCCAGCACCAGCAGGCGACCGCCAGGCTTGAGCACGCGCAGCATCGAACGCAGGGCGTCTTCCTTGTGGGTCACGTTGCGCAGGCCGAAGGCAATGGTCACGCAGTCGAAATGGTTGTCCGGGAACGGCAGCTTTTCAGCGTCGGCCTGGACGAATTCGACGTTGCCCGAAATGCCCAGATCAAGCAGGCGATCACGGCCGACCTTGAGCATGGAGGCGTTGATGTCGGCAAGTACTACGTGGCCGGTAGGGCCCACCAGGTGAGAAAACTTGCGGGTCAGGTCGCCCGTGCCGCCGGCGATATCCAGAACCCGGTTGCCGGTACGCACGCCTGACAGCTCGATGGCGAACCGCTTCCACAGGCGGTGCATGCCGCCGGACAGCAGGTCGTTCATCAGGTCGTACTTGGCCGCTACGGAGTGGAAAACCTCAGCGACTTTCTCGGCCTTCTGGCTTTCCGGCACACTCTTGTAGCCGAAGTGAGTGGTAGGTTCGGCATCGTTGCCTTTGCGCTGATCGTTCATATCGCTTCACCGGAATAGAATGCGGGCCATTCTAATCGCCCGCGACGGTCTTTGTCTTGACAAGGCTCACCGCCAACGCTTTCTTGGATACGGGCGGGTGTATATAGTTGCGCCGCATTTTCATCCGACGATCAAGGAACTCCCATGGCCAAGATAACTGTTGAACGCCCTCATACACTGGGCCTGGCTGAAGCGCGGGAGAGAGCGGAACAACTGGTTCAGAAGCTGGCCGACCGATACGGTCTGGCGCACGAATGGGTCGAAGACACCGTCCGGCTCGAAGGCAAGGGCGCCAAAGGGCGGGTCGACGTACAGGAAACGCTGATCCGCATCACCATTGAGCTCAACTTCATCCTCTCGGCCATGAGCGGCTCGATCAAATCCGAAGTCGAACGCGTTCTGGATAAAGCACTGGCGGCCTGACTGCTGCCCCTTGCTGTCGGGGCTGCCGCTACGCGGCAGATCGCGGGCAAGCGCGCTCCTACTGTGCGAGAAGCCAGATCGCGGGCAAGCAAGCTCCTACTGTGTGGGAGCCAGCTTGCTGGCGAAGGGTGTTTGAAGCGACGTGCCGCCCGGTCGCTCCTACTGGATCGGGCGAGCGATGCCTAGGGTGTGCATTCTAATTTTTCTCCGTAGTTTTGCGTCCATGCCCCATTCCTGGGGACGATCCTTCAACTTTCCAGAGTGAGGTGCATCATGGCCAGAACCAATGCGGCAAGCGCAAAGAGAAAAATCGAAGACGAAGCAACCGGCACGCTGTCCGAAGTCAAACAGTACGCACGCAAGATTTGGCTTGCCGGCCTGGGCGCCTATTCCAAGGTCAACCAGGAAGGCTCCGAGTACGTTCGCGAACTGATCAAGACTGGCGAGCAGGTCGAGAAAGAAGCCAAGAAAGTCGTCAATGAAAAGCTCGAAGCGGCCAACAGCGAGATCGATTCAGTGCGTGGCGAAGTGTCCGGCGTGGTCGGTCGTGTCGAGCATCGCATTGATCGTATCGAAACGGCTTTCGACCGCCGCGTCGCCAAAGCCCTGAATCGCGTGGGCATCCCTTCCAAGCGTGATGTGGACGCGCTCTCTGCTAAGCTCGATGAGTTGACCGCATTGCTGGAGCGCGTAGAGCCTAAGAAACTCGAACGCTCCGAGCCCAAACGACTCGAACGTTCCGAGCATGGAAACCGCGCCGAGCACGCCCATCGCTCCGAGCCTGAAGAATAAGGAGAGCAGGATGGCTGGCAAGAACAAAGCTGAAAAAAAAGAAGGCAGCTCCTGGATTGGCGAGGTAGAAAAATACTCTCGTCAAATCTGGCTGGCTGGTTTGGGTGCTTACTCCAAAATCAGCAATGACGGCAGTAAGCTCTTTGAAACGCTGGTGAAGGACGGCGAGAAGGCCGAGTTGGAAACCAAGGCTGAAGCGGAAAGGCAACTCGACGAAGTCAAGGATGCGGGCAAGAAAGCCAAGTCCCGGGTAGGCGATGTGAAAGGCCTGGCGCTGGGCAAGTGGAATGAGCTCGAAGGTGCTTTCGACAAGCGCCTAAACAGCGCCATTTCCAGGCTGGGCGTGCCTAGTCGCGTCGAAGTGCAGGCGCTGCACATCAAGGTCGACGAGCTGACCCGGCAGATCGAGCTTCTTACCGGCGAGAAAGTGCAGGCGGTCACGCCTCGAATCGCCGCGCCCGCTCCGCGAAATACTGCCAAGCCGCTGGTCAAGTCAGCCGCAAAAACGGTCGCCAAGGCTGCCGATAAAGTGGCGGACAAGACCGCAGCAGCCAAGCCAGCCGTGAAGAAAGCGGCGGCCAAGCCGGTCGATGCGGCCAGCAAGGCGGCTTCCAACACAGCGAGCAAGGCCCGGTCCGTAGCGAAGTCCGCTACCCCGAAAAAGCCGGCAACCCGCAAGGCCGCACCCAAACCCGCTCCAGAACCTGCGGCCAACACCGCGCCAGACGATGCCGCCCCAGCTGCGCCAGCCAGCTGATGCAGGTCTTCGCGGACAAGCGGCGTTCCGCTTGCCCGCGAACCACCCCAGGCATCATCTCTCCAGATACTGCATTGCCATTTCCTGCACGGCCTGTCTGGAGGTCGGGATCAGGTGTGGAGTGACCAGCATCATGATCTGATATACGACGATTTCTATCTCGGGCTCACGGCCCAGAATCCGTTGGTAATCCAGTGAAAACAACAGCGTCATGGTGATCTGTTCCACCAGTTGCCCAAGTGCCTGGGTTTCGCTGTCCAGTTGCCCCTGTGACTTGAGATGGGCCAGCAATGACGCCAGCGTCCGCTTGAGCGAATTGAGCAGGTTGCGCATGCCGCGTGCCAGCTTCGGCAAACGGCCGGCGAGGTTGGAGAGGTCCTGAAACAGAAATCGGTAGTGCGCCACGCGCTCCACGATCAGGTGCAGGAACAACCAGTAGTCTTCAGCCCCGAGGCGAGCATCGGCAGGTGGGTCGAGCAACGGCGTCAACTCACTCTGAAATCGCTCGAACAGACCGAGGATCAGCGGTTCCTTGCCGTGGAAGTGGTAGTAGAGGTTGCCAGGGCTGATGCCCATTTCATTGGCAATTTCCAGGGTCGAAACGTTCGGCTCGCCTTCCTGGTTGAACAGTGTGAGCGCACATTCGAGGATACGGTCGCGGGTCTTCATCCGGTCTACTTGTCTGGGTTCGGGATGTCCGGCATGTGGCGCGATACGCCGTGGCAGGGGCGCCTGCGAACAGGCGCGCCCCTGAGGTTGCCGGGCTGGGCTGTAAGAACGTAACGCCTTCAACGCACGTGCACGTAAGTGCCTGGCGCGGCTTCCATCGGTGGAAAGTTGGCGTTGCCCAGTTCCATGCTGGTCGGGCGCTCGGTCCCGGCATGCTCCTGAATCCATTTCAGCCAGGTCGGCCACCAGCTGCCCTCCTGCTGCTTGGCATCGTAGTACCAGGCCCTGGGATCACCGCTGAGCTCGCTGTGCTCGACGTAGTGCGATTTGGGGTTGCCCGGCGGGTTCAGGATGCTTTGCACATGTCCGCTGTTGGATAGCACGAAACGCCGCTCGCCTCCCAGCAGAAGCGTTGAGCGATACACCGCATCCCACGGGGTGATGTGATCGTTCAGGCCTGCGATGTGGAAGCTGTCCACTGTCACTTTCTGCAAGTCGATCGGCGTACCGCAGACTTCAAGGCCGCCCGGATGGACAAGCGGGTTGTGCTTGAAGAAGTCGAGCATATCGCCATGCAGCGCTGCGGGCAGGCGGGTGGTGTCGTTGTTCCAGTAAAGGATGTCGAAAGCCGGTGGCGACTTGCCCATCAGGTAATTGTTGACCCAGTAACTCCAGATCAGATCATTGGGGCGCATCCAGGCGAAAACCCGGGCCATGTCGCTGCCGTCGAGTACACCGTGCTGATAGGAACGGCGCTTGGCCGCTTCCAGGGTTTCCTCATCGATGAACAGCGACGCTGCGCTGTCGATCTGCGCGTCCAGCAAGCTGACCATATAAGTCGCGCTGGCCACCCGGCGAATCTGACGTTTGGCCTGCAAATGGCCCTGCAACGCGGCAATGGTCAGCCCGCCGGCGCAGGCACCGACGAGATTCACCTCTCGCGCGCCGGTGATCGCGCGGCAAACGTTCATTGCCTCTTCGGCCGCCTCGACGTAGCTCGACAGGCCCCATTCACGGTGCCGGACGTCGGGATTTCGCCAACTGATGATGAAGGTCTGCAAACCGTTTTTCAGCGCGTACTGCACGAAGCTGTTTTTAGGGCTCAGGTCGAAGATGTAGTACTTGTTGATCTGCGGCGGCACGATCAGTACCGGACGCGAGTACTGCTTCTCGCTCATGGGCTTGTACTGGATCAGCTCCAGCATTTCATTGCGAAACACCACGGAGCCCGCCGTGGTCGCTACCGTGCGACCGATCTCGAAAGCGTCCCGCGTGGTCTGGCGCGGCAGGCCGTTGTTATGCAGCATGTCGTCGACCATATGCCGCAGGCCCTTGAGCACGCTGGTGCCGCCCGAATCGAACAGCTCCTTGATCGCAAGCGGGTTGAGCAGCGTGTTGGTGGGCGCCATGGCGTCGTTGATAAGGGCGAACAGAAAGTGCGCCCTGGCGCGGTCGTCGCGGGACAGGTCGCTTTCATCGATCCACTTTTTGACCTGATGCTGCCAGCTGAGATAGACCTGCAAACCGCGTCGGTACAGTGGGTTGAGGCTCCAGGTCGGGTCGGCGAAGCGGCTGTCGCGCGGGTTGAGTGAGTAAGGCGTTTCGCCCAGCAGTACCACTCGCCCGACCTGGCTGCTCAGAGCCAGGGCCCGGCGGGCACTTCGAAACGGATGTCTCCAGCTTTGTAAGGCAACGGCGCGCAGGGTCGACAACAGATCGCGCCCGCGCAGGCCGCTAATGGCGCTTTGTGCATTGATGTAAGTGGCCGGAGTCGCTTCGGCCACCACGTTGGTATTTTTTTGCATGAGGGCAACACTCCTTCGTCGAGCCTTCAAAGCCAAGGGCTGACGCAGGCCTGCGCGCGCGGGCCTGCGCCGTTCTGCGCCGGTCGAAATCCTGTCTGTCGGCACAGTCGGTGATACGAATCCGTTCTCGAAGCTCTCCCGCTCCGTTGAGTACGGCTGATGGGGTCAACGCGTTCTGGGTGGCAGTGGCTGTGGATGCATGACTGCGCGTTGTCGTTCCTGCTGTAGAAAACTCATGATGATGGGCGCGACGGCTTCGGCCCGAGTGATCAGAAACAAATGACCGTCGTCGATTATGTGTAGCTGGGCATTGGGTATCCGCCAAGCGAGCAGACGCATATTTACCAACGGAATCAGCGGATCGTCGTCACCGGCCAGTACCAGCGTGGGCTGCCGAATCTTGTGCAGCCAGTGAATGCTGGTCCAGCCGACCCCCGCGAACAGCTGCCAGTAATAGCCGAGCTTGCCGGATGAACGGACCTTGGATGCATGGTTGGCGGCAAGGTACGGGTCCCGACGAAACGCACCGCCGTAAATCTCCGGCGCGATGCGAATGACATGCGAGGGCTGGATATATCGCCTGGGGCTGGCCATCAACCACAACACGCGCGGCTTGCCCGGCACCATCACCATGCCGGCCGCCGTGGCCGCGAGCACCAGCTTTTTACAGCGCTCCGGATAATCGTGGGCGAACTGCTGAGCCAGCGCGCCGCCCCATGACACGCCGATGACGTTGACCTGCCCGAAATCCAGATAATCGAGCATTCGGGCGGCCAGCCGCGCCAGACCTGGAAACCGGTACGGCGTGCTGGGTGTCGATGAGCCCCCGACGCCCGGTACGTCGAAGGCGATGACTTCCAGATCGGGGTCGAGCGCGTCGACGAACGGAAACACCAACTCCAGGTTGGCGCCGATGCCGTTGAAGATAAGCAGTGGCGTCAGGTGGCTCTTGCCACGCCGCACTGCGGTGCGAATCGAGTGACCGTCCAGGTCGATGGAACGAAAGACAAAGGGTTGAGGCATGCGCGAAGCCCTGTTCGTTGACTCCTGGCAAGCAATCCTGCGCTACGCCAGATCGACCGAGGCATGGCCTCATGAAATGAATGTGCATGAAGCTCACCGCCGGTACTGCCATCCTGGAGCCGGCCGCTTCCTTCAATACTAGCGTTCGTGAACGTAAGTGCCCGGAGAGGCTTCGCCCGCCGAATAAGCCTTGCTGCCCAGTGTCGCTGGCGCTTCCTTCAGTTCGCCCGATCGTTGCGTCAGCCAGCCCTGCCAGTGCAGCCACCACGAATCGGTGTGCTTGATGCCGTTCTCCTGCCATTCATGCGGGTCGACAGGCATTTCGGAATTGGTCATGAAGCGGGCCTTGGGGTTGCCCGGCGGATTGAGAATGCTCTGGATGTGGCCGCTGCTGGAAAGCACGAATTCAACGTTGCCGCCAAACAGGCGCGCCGATCTGTAGCAGGAGACCCATGGTGTGATGTGATCATTGGTGCCGGCCAGGCAAAAAACATCGCTGTTGACCTGTTTCAGGTCGATCGGCGTGCCGCAGACCTCAAGGGCATTGGGGCGGATCAGCGGATTGGTCTTGAACATCTCGATCAGGTCGCCATGAAAGGCGGCTGGCAGGCGCGTGGTGTCGTTGTTCCAGAACAGGATGTCGAACACCGGCGGCTCGTTGCCTAGCAGATAATTGTTGACCCAGTAATTCCAGATCAGATCGTTGGGGCGCATCCAGGCAAATACCTTGGCCATGTCGCGGCCTTCCAGCACACCTGCCTGGTAAGAGCGCCGCTTGGCAGTTTCCAGGGTCTGCTCGTCGACAAACAGCGCGACTTCGGTATCGAGGGTGGTGTCGAGCACGCTTACCAGCAGAGTCAGAGCATTCACCTTCTGCTCACCGAGCGCCGCGTAATGACCGAGCAAGGCTGTACAGGTGATCCCGCCCGAGCATGCGCCCAGCATGTTGACGTCGGGGCTGCCGGTGATCGCCCGCACCACGTCCACCGCCTCTTTAAGCGCTTCGATGTAGGTCGACAGGCCCCATTCACGCTGGGCTTTGGTCGGATTGCGCCAACTGATGATGAACGTCTGCACCTGATTGCGCAGGCAGAAGCGCGCCAGGCTCTTTTCCTTGCTCAGGTCAAAGACGTAAAACTTGTTGATCTGTGGCGGAACAACCAGCAGCGGCCGTTCGTGGACCTGCTCGGTAGCAGGTTTGTACTGGATGAGCTCCAGCACGTCGTTGCGAAAGACCACGGCGCCTTCCGACGTACCCAGGTTCTTGCCCACCTCGAAGGCATCCATGTTCACCTGGCTGGGCATGCCGCCGTTGTGCACCAAATCCTTGGCCAGGTGCGACAAGCCGTCGAGCAGGCTTTTGCCACCCGTCTCGAAGAAACGCTTCACTGCGGCCGGGTTGGCGGCCGAGTTGGTGGGCGACATCGCTTCGGTCAGCAGATTGATCACAAAATGACCACGGCTGATGTCCTGCGGGGACATATTGCTGTTGCCTATCCAGTCGTGGAGCTCCTTGCGCCAGGCCAGATAGACGCCCAGGTAGCGCCGGTACAGCGGGTTATGGCTCCAGGCCGGGTCGGAAAATCGACGGTCCTCCGGTGTCGGCTGCAGAGGGGATCTGCCCAGCAGGACATTGGTCAACTCCACGCCCAGGTGGGCGACATGCTTGAGGCTGTGAATGGGTTGCCTGAGCGACTGGCGCAAAATGATGCGAGCGGTGGTCATTAAATCTTTGCGGCGCAAGCCAACCACCGGGTTGAGGCCCAAGGTGTGCTCAGAGGCTTGCAGCGGCAGGTCATCATTGTTCTTGCTACTCATCTACGACGCTCCATTGTCCGAGACGAGTACCGACGTGCACCTGTGACCAGTGACACAGGCGCAATGCCGGTACTACTGCTCGTGTGACCGATGATGGTGTGCCAGCCAATTTCCGGAATTCATGCAAGCTACCGCGAAGGCGCCTGAACAGCTGCGCTTCACGTGACCACTGCTTCGCATACGGCTGTCCGCATCATTGTCGATGCAGGAAATTGACAAAGTCATTGGTTACGCGAGATTGCAAAAAATCGCAAGCAGCGTCAGTCATTGACCGCTGCGCGGGACATTGAAGCAAATACGATTAGAAAGTGCGTTCTAAAACGGCAGGCGGCGCGCCAAAGCGGTGGGTTGTCGAAGGGACGTCAGGCGGGCCGGAAGTGATGAAGTGATGAACGGCCGCAGTCAAAAGACTACAGCATCAGTTTGATGACCTGCTCCGAAGGATCACGGGACTTGCCGGCCTTCTTCAGTTCCAGCAGGTAATCCTCCCACAGAGCGTCCTGGCGCCTGCCCAGCTCGTAGAGATATTCCCAGGTGAACAGCCCGCTGTCATGACCATCGTCAAAGGTCAGCTTCAAGGCGTATTGCCCGGCTGGCTCGACCTTGAGCAAGCCCACGCCCTGCTTGCCGAATTGCAGGATCGGGTTGCCGTGGCCCTGAACCTCGGCTGACGGGGAATGCACCCGCAAAAACTCGGCCGGCAGGTGATACTCCTCATCCGGCGCGTATTTCAGCGTCAGCGTTCTGGAGGCCTTGTGCAGCTGGATTGCGGTGGGAAGTCGGGTCATGGGAATCAGCCTCAAGCTGAAAGCTACAAACTACAAACTACAAACTACAAACTACAAACTACAAGCTACAAGCTACAAGCTACAAGCTACAAGCTACAAGCTACAAGCGTCGTGGTTCAAGCCGAACGCTGCAAGCCGCAACGAGGTGATCCCTCTTGCAGCTTGCAGCTTGTGGCTTAAAGAATATAGCGCGACAGGTCTTCGTCGTTGGCCAGTTCGCCCAAATGGCTGTTGACGTAATCGGCATCGATGCTGATTACGCCAGCATCCGGGCTGCTTGCCAGGTCGCCGGCGCTGAACGATACCTCTTCGAGCAGGCGCTCCAGCAGCGTGTGCAGGCGACGGGCGCCGATGTTCTCGGTCTTTTCGTTGACCTGCCAGGCGATCTCCGCCAGACGCTTGATCCCGTCGGCCTTGAACTCGATGTTCAAGCCTTCGGTCTTGAGCAGCTCGCGGTATTGCTCGGTCAGCGAGGCGTGCGGTTCGCTCAGGATGCGTTCGAAGTCCTGTGGCGTCAGGGCTTTGAGCTCGACGCGAATCGGCAAACGACCTTGCAGTTCCGGCACCAGGTCGCTCGGCTTGCTCAAGTGGAACGCGCCGGATGCGATAAACAGAATATGGTCGGTCTTGACCATGCCCAGCTTGGTGTTCACGGTGCAGCCTTCGATCAGCGGCAGCAGGTCGCGCTGCACGCCTTCACGGGATACGTCCACGCCGCCGGAATTGCCGCGCTTGGCGACCTTGTCGATCTCGTCGATGAACACGATACCGTGCTGCTCGACCGCTTCCAGTGCCTTGACCTTCAGCTCTTCGTCATTGACTAGACGGCTCGCTTCTTCGTCACGGACCAGCTTGAGTGCTTCCTTGACCTTGAGCTTGCGGCTCTTCTTCTTGTCCTTGCCCATGTTGGCGAACAGGCTCTGAAGCTGGTTGGTCATTTCTTCCATGCCGGGCGGCGCGGCGATGTCGACGCCAACCGACTCATTGAGCTCGATTTCGATGTCCTTGTCGTCCAGCTGTCCTTCGCGCAGACGCTTGCGGAACAGCTGACGGGTGTTGGAATCGCCGGTCGACACCGGTTCTTCGTTGAAACCGCTGCGTGCAGGCGGCAGCAGCGCATCAAGGATGCGGTCTTCGGCGGCATCTTCGGCGCGGTGGCGAACCTTGACGATCTCCTGCTCGCGCAGCAGCTTGATGGCGGCGTCGGCCAGATCGCGAATGATCGACTCGACATCACGGCCTACATAGCCGACCTCGGTGAACTTGGTCGCTTCGACCTTGATGAAAGGCGCATTGGCCAGCTTGGCCAGGCGGCGGGCAATTTCGGTCTTGCCGACGCCGGTCGGGCCGATCATCAGAATGTTCTTGGGGGTAACTTCGACGCGCAGCTCTTCTGGCAGCTGCATCCGGCGCCAGCGGTTGCGCAGGGCAATGGCCACAGCGCGCTTGGCATCGTCCTGGCCGATGATATGGCGGTTGAGTTCATGGACGATTTCGCGTGGAGTCATGGACATATGAATACGATCCTCTGAGTGAAATTAAGCCGGGACGGCGTGAATTCGGCAGCGTCCGGGCTTATTCGGCGAGGTCCTGCTCCTCGATGGTGATGTTGTGGTTGGTGAACACGCAGATATCACCTGCGATGTGCAGCGCGGTTTCCGTGATTTCACGGGCCGACAGGTCGGTCTTGAGCAAAAGCGCGCGTGCCGCGGCCTGGGCGAAGGCGCCGCCGGAACCCATGGCGATCAGGCCGTCTTCAGGCTCCACGACGTCGCCGTTACCGGTGATGATCAGCGATGCGTCCTTGTTGGCGACCGCAAGCATGGCTTCGAGGCGGCTGAGCGAACGATCCGTACGCCAATCCTTGGCCAGCTCGACGGCGGCGCGCACCAGATGGCCCTGGTGTTTTTCCAGTTGGCCTTCGAAGCGCTCGAACAGGGTGAAAGCGTCGGCGGTAGCGCCAGCGAATCCGGCAATCACTTCGCCGTGGTACAGGCGACGGACTTTCTTGGCGTTGCCCTTCATGACGGTATTGCCCAGGGAAACCTGGCCGTCACCAGCCATGACGACTTTGCCGTGGCGGCGCACTGAAACGATGGTGGTCAAGGGGAGAGTCTCCACGCAGTGGGGCGAAAATGCCCTGATGCAGACTCATATGGGGGTGCGGTCTGGTATTTCAACCGTTGGGGATGAATGGTGCGCCTGGGCAAAACGCGTTGTAGGAGCGCGCTTGCCCGCGACGGCAATCTATCAAGCAACGCAGCCGTTGTGCCTGCGCTGGCCCCGTCGCGGGCAAGCGCGCTCCTACAGCAGGCTGTCGTCTGTCAGCGACTCTGGCGCTGTTGCAACAGCAAGTTACTGAAACCGCCACCGGCCAGTTGCTTTTGCGCCGTGGTCAGTTGTTCGCGGTTGCTGAAGGGCCCTACCAGTACGCGGTACCAGGTTTCGTCCTTGACCGTGCCGGACTCTACTGTCGCCGCCTGCCCGAGCAGGATGATCTGCGCGCGAACCTTCTCTGCGTCAGCCTGCTTGCGGAACGAGCCGGCCTGCAGGAAGAAGGTCGTCACTGCCGCGGGTTTGCTGGCTGTCGCGACCGGAGGTGCCGGAGGTGGCGTCAGGCCGCTCAGGGCTGCCTGAGCGCGGGCGGTGTCGATCTTCGCCGCCTGTTCCGGGCTCACCGGCGCAACCGGCGCTACCGCCGGAGGTGTCTTCTCAGGCACCGCTTCGTTCGGCACGATGACTTCCGACTCCGGCAGGAGCGTATAGAAGTCGTACTTGGGCTTGACCGGCGCCGTCGGGCTGGGCGGCGTCTTGTTGGCTTCGGCGATCTTGGCTGCCTTGGCCTCGGCCTTCTCGCGCTTGATATCAGCGCCACCGGGTTCGAGCTTCATCAGGAAGACGATGAACGCGCCCACGGTGAGGCCAATCGCCAACCACAACCATCCTGGAATCGGCTGCTTCGCGGGTGCCTGATAACGGCTGGCGCCGCGCTTGGGAGCCGGTTTCTTCTTCGCAACTGCCAACTTACATACGCTCCAGAGTTTCCAGACCCAACAGATCCAGGCCTTGCTTGAGGGTGCGACCGGTCAGCGCCGCGAGACGCAGGCGGCTCTGTTGCTGCTCGGGATTTTCCGCACCAAGGATCGGGCAGTTTTCGTAGAAGCTCGAAAACAGGCCCGCAAGGTCATACAGGTAAGCACAAAGCACGTGAGGCGTGCCTTTTTCCGCAACGTTGTTCAGGGTTTCCGCGAACTGCGCCAGACGTGCTGCCAGATCCTGCTCCTGAGATGCCTCCAGCACGATCCGGCCCTGGCTGGCGTCGAACGTGCCGCCGAGCTTGCGGAAAACGCCCGAGACGCGGGTGTACGCATAAAGGAGGTAAGGCGCGGTATTGCCTTCGAAACTCAGCATCTGGTCGAAGTTGAAGCTGTAGTCGCTGGTGCGGTGCTTGGACAGGTCCGCGTATTTCACCGCGCCAATGCCAACGGCCCTGGCGATGCTGCGCAGCTCGGCCTCGGCGACTTCCGGGTTCTTTTCCTTGACCAGTGTATAGGCGCGCTCCTGGGCTTCGTCCAGCAGGTCGACCAGCTTCACGGTGCCGCCATCGCGGGTCTTGAATGGGCGGCCATCGGCGCCGTTCATGGTGCCGAAGCCCATGTGCTCAAGTTGCATGCCGTCGTGCACGAAACCTGCGCGGCGCGCGACTTCGAACACCTGCTGGAAGTGCAGGGCCTGACGCTGGTCCACGAAGTACAGAACGCGGTCGGCCTTGAGCACGCTGCTGCGATAGCGGATCGCCGCGAGGTCCGTGGTCGCGTAGAGGTAACCGCCACCGGCCTTCTGCACGATGACTGGCAACGGCGTGTCTTCTGCGGTGCGGAATTCTTCGAGGAACACGCACTGCGCGCCGTTGCTTTCGACGAGCAGGCCGGCAGCTTTCAGGTCGCTGACGACATTGGCCAGATCATCGTTGTAGGCGCTTTCGCCCTTGACGTCCGCCGGGGTCAATTTGACGTTCAGGCGCTCGTAAGTCTGCTGGCAGTGCGACAGCGAAATCTCGTTGAAGCGCGTCCACAGTGCCAGGCATTCGGCATCGCCAGCCTGCAGTTGCACCACCAGACCGCGAGCGCGCTCGGCGAACTCTTCGGACTCGTCGAAGCGCTGCTTGGCGGCACGGTAAAAGTTTTCCAGGTCCGACAGCTCGTCGCTGGTGGCCGGTTTTTCCTGAAGATAGGCCAGCAGCATGCCGAACTGGGTGCCCCAGTCGCCAACGTGGTTCTGACGGATCACGGTATCGCCGAGGAATTCCAGCACATTGGCAACGCCGTCACCGATGATGGTCGAGCGCAGATGGCCGACGTGCATTTCCTTGGCCAGATTCGGCGCCGATAGGTCGACGACCACGCGCTGGGTCGCGCCAGCCTTGCGTACCGACAGCTGTGGGTCAGCCAGGGCGGCATCCAGACGCGCGGCCAGGGCTTGGGTGTTCTGGAAGAAGTTGAGGAAGCCCGGACCTGCGATCTCGACCTTGCTGACCTGCTCATCGGCGGGCAGGGCAGCGATGAGTTTTTCAGCCAGATCACGCGGTTTCATGCCGGCGGGCTTGGCAAGCATCATGGCGATATTGCTGGCGAAATCGCCGTGGGTCTTGTCCCGGGCGTTTTCCACCTGAATCGCCGGCGTCAGCCCTTCAGGCAAGACGCCCTCGGAAACGAGGCGGGTCAGGGCTTGTTGGATCAGCTGGCGAATGGTGTCTTTCATGATGCTCTCTTCGACCGCAAGCGCAGTGGCGCTTCGATGCCGGGGTGGAAAAACTCTGCATTATCCGTTGCGAAGGCCGCCTTGCCAACTATGTGGGAGCGGACTTGTCCGCGAAGGGGTGTTACATCTACTGCATCTGTGCCGCCTGTAAGTAAGCCTTCGCGGACAAGTCCGCTCCCACAGTGTCATCCGCAGGGCTAATAAAGATCCACCGGATCCACGTCCAGCGACCATCTGACCGCTCGTCCGCTTGGCATTTGTTCGAGAACCAGCAGCCAGTTGCTCAGCAACTTGTGCAGCGGTGCCCGCGCGTTGCCTTGCAGCAGCAACTGCGCGCGGTAGCGTCCGGCGCGTCTTTCCATGGGGGCCGGGACGGGGCCGAGCAATTCGATGCCAGTCAGGCCCTGCTGTGTCAGCAGGCGTTCCGCTTCGGCGCACGCCTGATCGAGAAATTCTTCGGCCTGTCCGGGTTTGTGCGCTTCGGCACGCAGCAGCGCCAGATGCGAAAACGGCGGCAGCCCGGCGGCGCGACGCTCGCTCAGCGCCTGTTCGGCGAAAGCGAAATAGCCCTGCTCCGTGAGCTGGATCAGCAACGGATGGTCGGCGAGGTGCGTCTGGATGATGACCTTGCCCGGCTCCTCGGCCCGTCCGGCGCGGCCGGCGACCTGCACGATCAGTTGCGCCATCCGTTCACTGGCGCGGAAGTCACCGGAGAACAGGCCGCCATCTGCATCCAGGATCGATACCAGCGTCACCCTCGGGAAGTGGTGCCCTTTGGCGAGCATTTGCGTGCCGACCAGAATGCACGGCTGACCGCGCTGAATCGTCTCGAACAGTTTGTTCATCGCGTCCTTGCGCGAGGTGCTGTCCCGATCCACCCGCAGCACGGGGTAGTCCGGGAACAGAATGGCGAGGCGCTCCTCGGCGCGCTCCGTTCCAGCGCCCACCGGACGCAGGTCGACCCGGCTGCACGACGGGCACTGGCGCGGGACTCGCTCGACATATCCACAATGGTGGCAGCGCAGTTCGCCGGAACGCTGATGCACAGTCATGCGTGCGTCGCAGCGCTGGCAGCCCGACATCCAGCCGCAGTCGTGGCACAGCAGCGTTGGCGCGAAGCCTCGGCGGTTGAGAAACACCAGCACTTGCTGGCCTGCTTGAAGCGTCTGGCCGATAGCCTGCTGCATCGGGCCTGATATGCCGCTGTCCAGCGGCCGGCTTTTCACGTCCAGACGCATGAAACGCGGCTGTTGAGCGCCGCCGGCGCGCTGGTTCAGGCGCAGCAGGGCGTAGCGCCCGGTGTATGCGTTGTGCAGGCTTTCCAGCGAAGGTGTCGCCGACCCGAGCACGATGGGAATGTTTTCCTGCCGCGCGCGAACCAGTGCCAGGTCGCGGGCGTGATAGCGCAAGCCTTCCTGCTGTTTATAAGAGCCGTCGTGCTCTTCATCGATAATGATCAGGCCGGGGTTCTTCATCGGCGTAAACAGCGCCGACCGCGTGCCGATGATGATATCGGCCTCGCCGTCACGGGCCGCGAGCCACGCATCCAGGCGCTCACGGTCATTGACCGCGGAATGCACCAGAGCGATACGTGCATTGAAGCGCTGCTCGAAGCGCGCCAGCGTCTGCGGGCCGAGGTTGATTTCCGGGATCAGCACCAGTGCCTGCTTGCCGGCCTCCAGAGTCTCGCGGATCAGTTGCAGGTACACCTCGGTCTTGCCACTACCGGTGACGCCAGCCAGCAGATACGCGTGAAAACTGTCGAACCCGGCGCGAACCGCCTCGCAGGCGGCGCGTTGTTCGGCGTTGAGCGGCAGCTCCGGCTGCGCCAGCCAGCGTTCATGGCGCGGAGCGGGCGCATGGCTGCGCACTTCGACGTAGACCAGTTCCTTGGCCAGCAGCAGATTGAGGCTGTCCTTGTTGAGCATCAGCTTGCTCAGCAACTGGTGCGCGACGCCATGTGGGTGTTGGCCAAGGGTAGTCAGCGCTTCGCGTTGCCTGGGCGCGCGCGCGATGCGCGGATCGTCGGCGCTGGCGCCCGGGGCCACATGCCAGAAACGCTCCTGTCGCGTTTCGGCCGGCTCACCCTGGCGCAGCAGCACTGGCAACGCCCAGCTCAAAGTGTCGCCCAGGCTGTGCTGATAATACTGAGCGGTCCACAGGCACAGTTTGAACAG
This sequence comes from Pseudomonas sp. R1-18, assembly GCF_051132095.1. Taxonomy (NCBI): domain Bacteria; kingdom Pseudomonadati; phylum Pseudomonadota; class Gammaproteobacteria; order Pseudomonadales; family Pseudomonadaceae; genus Pseudomonas; species Pseudomonas sp. R1-18. Next base: position 4,555,704 of record NZ_CP071658.1, on the reverse strand, counting down.
CGACGCCGGCATCGGCACTTTGCTGTCGAGCAGGGCAATGGCCGGTTTGAGCTTGTCGGCGGGAACGTCGCTGTGATCGACGACTTCCACCAGAATGCCGATCATCTCGCGACGCCCGAACGGCACGCGCAGACGCATGCCCGGCCGCAACGCACTGCGCGCGACGCCGGCGGGAGCGCGGTAGTCGAACAGGCGGCGCAACGGCGAGGGCAAGGCAAGGCGCAGGATGGCGTTGGGCACGCGGTCGTTCTCTATGGCGGTCTGTGGCGATGCGCGATCTTAGCAGACGACCGGTGCAAAGGTTCGCTTGCGTCGTTTCGATTGTCTGGTAGTATCCGCAGCCTATTTCCGTGCGGTATTCAACAATAGTGTTGGGTGGCGGCACGCTAGACTGAGGAAGTACCGATGAAAGCTGATATCCATCCAGTTTACGAAGCCATTGACGCAACCTGCAGCTGCGGCAATGTCATCAAGACCCGTTCCACCCTGGCCGCTCCTCTGAGCCTGGACGTGTGCAACGAGTGCCACCCGTTCTACACCGGCAAGCAGAAGACGCTTGACGTTGGCGGCCGTGTCGACAAGTTCAAATCCCGTTTCGGTGCGTTCGGCGCAACCAAAGCGAAGTAAGACGGATTGCCTGTGGGCAACTCCAGACTGCTTGAAAAGACGCCCCTTGTGGGCGTCTTTTTTATGTCCGCGATTTGGTTCTCCAGCGCCCAGGCGTTCTGTCCGGCGCCGGAAAGCCTGCCCACTGCGCAGGTGCAGCGAGTGGTGGACGGCGACACGTTGCGGCTGACCGACGGACGCAGTGTGCGCATGATCGGGCTCAATACGCCGGAGACCGGCAAGAAGGGCAAAACGGCAGAGCCCTTTGCCGAAGCGGCGCAACGCCGCCTGCAGGCTCTGGTCGACGGCAGCGGTGGTCAGGTTGCCCTGAAAGTCGGCGCTCAGGCCAAGGACCACTACGGCCGCACGCTGGCAAATGTCTACGCCCGCGATGGCGTGAACCTGGAAGCGCAACTGCTGAGCGAAGGCCTGGGCTATCAGGTTGCCGTCGCGCCTAATGTCTCTCTGGTTGCCTGCCAGCGAATTGCCGAACAGACCGCACGTCAGGCGCGACGTGGTCTGTGGCGTAACTCGCCGGTACAATCGGCCGAGCAAATCCGGCAGGGCGGCTTTGCCGTGGTGGCCGGCGAGGTCCGCGACGTGCAGCGCAACCGTGGCGGTCTATGGATCGAGCTTGGCGGTTCGCTGGTGCTGCGTATCGACGCGCGGTTGCTGGCGCAATTCGATGCGGCCATGCTCCAGCGGCTCAAAGGCCGGCAGATCGAAGCGCGAGGCTGGGTGGTCGATCGTTCGCGACGTGGCGGGTTGAAACCCGGGCAGGCACGATGGCTGATGCCGATCACGCATCCGGCGATGCTGAGCCCGCCGGGCGGCTAACCAGGCGATAGTCAGGTTGCGGATCTAAGCGTAAAGTCTAAGCCTCCGCCCCTTGACAGCTGTGACTGGTCAGTCTTGTTAGGACTATGCATCTTGCGTATCCTCGGCGGTCCGTCAGTCCCACAGCAAAAAGCGGAATCGCATACATGTCAGATCTGAAAACTGCCGCGCTCGAATATCACGCCAATCCTCGTCCGGGGAAGCTGAGCGTCGAACTCACCAAGCCGACCGCAACCGCCCGTGACCTGGCGCTGGCCTACAGCCCCGGCGTTGCCGAGCCCGTGCGTGAAATCGCCCGTGACCCCGAACTGGCCTACAAATACACCGGCAAGGGTAATCTGGTAGCAGTTATTTCCGATGGCACCGCGATTCTCGGCCTTGGCGACCTCGGCCCTCTGGCTTCCAAGCCGGTCATGGAAGGCAAAGGCGTGCTGTTCAAGCGTTTCGCCGGTATCGACGTGTTCGATATCGAAGTCGATTCCGAGAGCCCGCAGGCTTTCATCGACACCGTCAAGCGTATCTCCATCACCTTCGGTGGCATCAACCTGGAAGACATCAAGGCGCCTGAGTGCTTTGAAATCGAGAAGGCGTTGATCGAACAGTGCGACATCCCGGTTTTCCACGATGACCAGCACGGTACCGCCATCGTTACCGCGGCCGGCATGATCAATGCGCTGGAAATCGTCGGCAAGAGCCTCGATACCGCCAAGATCGTTTGCCTGGGCGCTGGCGCCGCAGCCATCTCCTGCATGAAATTGCTGGTGAGCATGGGCGCGAAAATCGAGAACATCTACATGATCGACCGCACCGGCGTGATCCATGCCGAGCGTACCGATCTGAACCAGTACAAGGCTGTATTCGCTCATTCGACCGAGAAGCGCACCCTGGCCGACGCACTGGAAGGCGCTGACGTGTTCGTCGGCCTGTCCGGTCCGAACCTGCTGAGCGCTGAAGGTCTGAAGTCCATGGCCAAGGACCCGATCGTGTTCGCCTGCTCGAACCCTGATCCGGAAATCTCGCCAGAGCTGGCGCATGCCACTCGCAGCGACGTGATCATGGCGACCGGTCGTTCCGACTACCCGAACCAGGTCAACAACGTTCTGGGCTTCCCGTTCATCTTCCGTGGTGCCCTCGACGTTCGCGCCAAGCGCATCAACGAAGAGATGAAAATCGCCGCCGCCAACGCTCTGCGCGAACTGGCCAAGCTGCCGGTTCCACAGGAAGTCAGCGACGCCTACGGTGGTATCAAGCTGGAATTCGGCCGTGAGTACATCATTCCGAAACCAATGGACTCCCGCCTGCTGGGCCTGATCGCCGACGCAGTCGCCAAAGCGGCCATCGAGAGCGGCGTTGCTACCCTGCCGTATCCGAAGCACTACCCGTTGACCAGCGTGGAAGACGTGTTCAAAGGCTGAGCCTGAACCCGTAAAACAAAAACGCCCCGACTCGTCGGGGCGTTTTTGTTCGTGTCGGCGCAAATCTGTGGAAGCGAGCTTGCTCGCGAAGAGGCCGGTACAGACACAACAAATGCATGGCCCTGGAATCCGTCATCGCGGACAAGTCCGCTCCTACAGTTCGGCGTAGTTTCGGTGGGAGCGGACTTGTCCGCGAAGAGGCCAGTACACACACAGCAAATGCATGCCCCTGGAATCCGTCGTCGCGGGCAAGCTCGCTCCTACAGTTCGACGCAAATCTGTGGGAGCGAGCTTGCTCGCGAAGAGGCCAGCAGACCTAGAACAGATCGATGGGCGCTGACTCGTCGGCAGGCAGCGGGCTGCCTGGGGCGCTGCCGCCCAGTTCGTTCACGCTTGGCGGTGTGTCTTCGCTCTTGAACAGCTCGAAGAACGCGTTAGGCGTGCTTGGTGTAGCGGCGCGGCCACTGACCGGGTCGACGCGCAGGCTCAGGATGCCGTCCGGCTCGGCCTGCTGATGGGGCGGCTTGTCTTTGAGCGCCGCGCCCATGTAGTCCATCCAGATCGGAAGCGCGACCGTACCGCCAAATTCATGACGCCCCAGGCTTTCAGGCTGGTCGAAACCGGTCCAGACGGTCGTCACGTAATCGGCGTTGTAACCAGAGAACCACGCATCCTTCGATTCGTTGGTGGTCCCGGTCTTGCCAGCGATATCCGGGCGGTTCATGGCCAGCGCCCGGCGTCCGGTCCCGCGTTTGATAACGTCTTGCAGCATGCTGTTGAGAATGAACGTCGTGCGGCTGTCGACGATCCGCTCCGCCACCGCAGGTGCCTGAGGCTGGGCTGGCGCGGTAGCGGAAGCAGGGGTCACGCTCGGGTTGTCATTGACGGCAAAGGTCGAGGTGTCGGGAGCGCTTTTGGTGTCGCCAGCCGGTACGCTCGGCGGGTTGGCCGCGAACAGCATCTGACCATCGCGGTTCTCGATGGTCTGGATCAGATAAGGGCTGACCTTGTAGCCGCCGTTGGCAAATGCGCTCCAGCCGGTGGCGATTTCCATCGGGGTCAAAGTTGCGGTGCCCAGCGCCAGCGACAGGTTGCGTGGCAGGTCCTGCCGGGCAAAGCCGAACCGGGTGATGTAATCGATGGTGCTGTCGACGCCCAGCGCCTGCAACAAGCGGATCGATACCAGGTTGCGAGACTTGTACAGCGCTTCGCGCAGGCGAATCGGGCCGAGGAAGGTATTGGTGTCGTTCTTCGGACGCCATACCTTGTCCAGATACTCGTCGACAAACACGATTGGCGCGTCGTTCACCAGACTCGATGCGGTATAGCCGTTATCCAGCGCCGCGCTGTAAACGAATGGCTTGAAGCTGGAACCCGGCTGCCGCTTGGCCTGCATGGCCCGGTTGTAATTGCTCTGCTCGAAAGCGAAGCCGCCAACCAGTGCGCGAATGGCACCGTTCTGCGGATCAAGGGAAACCAGAGCGCTTTGCGCGGCGGGAATCTGACTGAACTTGAGCGTGCCGTCATCTTGACGCAGTACACGGACCAGATCACCGACCTTCGCCACGTCGGCAGGCTGGCGCGGGTTGGCGCCCATGCTGTTGGTGTTCAGGTACGGACGTGCCCACTTCATGCTCGCCCAATCTACGGTTTCTTCCTGCTCGCCGTTGCGCGTCAGAACACGCAGCCCGGTCTTGTCGACCTGGGTGACAATCGCCGGCTCCAGGCCGTTGATGGTCCGTTGCTTGGCCAGTTCCTGAGTCCAGCCAGCGCGGGTCATGCCGGGGAAGCGGCTTTCGGGTCCACGGTAACCGTGACGCTGGTCATACTCGATCAGGCCGCGGCGCACGGCCAGCTTGGCGTGTTCCTGCAAGTCGCTCGGGACGGTAGTGGTGACGCGGAAGCCTTCGGTATACGCCTCGCTACCATAACGGCCGACCATTTCGGCGCGGGCCATCTCGGCGATGTAAGGCGCGTCGACTTCCGGCGTAGGCACGTGATAACTGGCGTTGAGGGGTTCGCTCAGCGCAGCCTGGTAAGCGGTTTGGTCGATCTTTCCAAGCCGGTACATGCGGCCCAGAATCCAGTCGCGACGCTCTTTGGCCCTGGCGGGATTGGCCAGCGGGTTGAAGCGTGACGGCGCTTTCGGCAGGCCGGCAATCATTGCCATCTGTGCGAGGCTGACGTCACGAATCGATTTGCCATAGTAGACTTGCGCTGCCGCTTCAATGCCGTACGCCCGGTTACCCAGGTAGATCTTGTTGACGTACAGCTCAAGGATTTCGTCCTTGGTCAGTTGGCGCTCAATTTGCAAGGCAAGAAGGATTTCGGTGGTTTTACGTGAAAAACTTCTCTCGCTCGTCAGAAAAAAGTTTTTTGCCACCTGCATGGTGATAGTACTGCCGCCCGATTGAATATGACCGCTCTTGACCAGCTGGCTGGCGGCTCGCATCAGGCTGCCGGGATCGACGCCATAGTGGTTGGCGAAATTGTCGTCCTCGGCGGACAGCAGTGCGTTGATGAAATTGGGTGGAATCTCGGCGAAGCGAATCGGCGTGCGGCGCATCTCACCGAACTCGGCGATCAGCTTCCCGTCACTGCTGTAGACGCGCAGCGGAATTTGCAGTTGGATGCTGCGCAGGGCTTCGACGGATGGCAGGTTCGGGCTCAGGTAAAGAAAAGCGCCGCTCAGGCCGAGCAGCAGTGCACAGAACACCGCTACGAGGGACCACCATAGAAATTTCAGCACGCGTATCAAGGCTTTTGGATTTCCAGAAAAAATAATGGGTTGAGCGCAGGCATTTACAAATGAACACGCCTTGAAGCTTGGATAAACGAAAAAAACGCCGGGCATTATAAGCATTTTTCGTCCCGAGGCGTGATTTGCGCTACTGTCAAGGCTGTCGACACAGACGCAGTACCGAAATAACTCCGTAAGTGACGGAAACTCATAGGAATCAAGTAGTGTTCGAACTCTTCAGTAAGAAGGCCAACACCCTTCTAGGGATCGATATCAGTTCCACCTCGGTCAAGCTTCTTGAATTGAGTCGTTCCGGCACACGCTATAAGGTCGAGTCGTACGCGGTCGAGCCGTTGCCGGTCAACGCCGTCGTCGAAAAGAACATCGCGGAGCTCGAAGGCGTCGGTCAGGCCTTGTCGCGCGTGCTGATCAAGGCCAAGACCAACACCCGCAGCGTGGCGGTGGCAGTGGCGGGTTCCGCGGTCATCACCAAGACCATCGAGATGGACGCCGGTCTGTCCGACGATGACATGGAAAACCAGCTCAAGCTGGAAGCCGATCAGTACATCCCTTATCCGCTTGAAGAAGTCGCCATCGATTTCGAAGTGCAGGGCTATTCGGTGCGCAACCCCGAGCGCGTCGAAGTCCTGCTGGCCGCCTGCCGCAAGGAAAACGTCGAAGTGCGCGAAGCCGCGCTTGCCCTTGCCGGTCTGACCGCGCGGGTCGTCGACGTCGAAGCCTACGCACTGGAGCGCTCGTTCGGGCTGCTCTCGGCGCAGTTGGGCAACGGCCATGAAGGGCTGACCGTGGCGGTCGTCGACATAGGCGCAACCATGACCACCCTGAGCGTCCTGCACCATGGTCGCATCATCTATACCCGCGAACAGCTGTTCGGCGGCCGGCAACTGACTGAAGAGATTCAGCGCCGCTATGGCCTCTCGATGGAGGAGGCCGGGCTGGCAAAGAAGCAGGGCGGCCTGCCGGACGACTACATCAGCGAGGTGCTCGACCCGTTCAAGGACGCCCTCGTGCAGCAGGTGTCGCGATCGTTGCAGTTCTTTTTCGCAGCTGGGCAGTACAACTCGGTGGACTACATCATGCTGGCCGGTGGGTCAGCGTCCATCGCGGGGCTCGAACACCTGATCCAGCGCCGTCTGGGCACGCCAACGCTGGTCGCCAATCCGTTCGCTGACATGGCCTTGAGCTCCAAGGTCAACGCCGGCGCGCTGGCCAGCGACGCACCGGCGTTGATGATTGCCTGCGGCCTGGCCCTGAGGAGCTTCGACTGATGGCGCGCATCAACTTACTTCCCTGGCGTGAGGAGCTGCGCGAAGAGCGCAAGAAGCGTTTTCTTACGGCTCTGGTCTGCGTGCTGCTGCTCTCGGCCGGTACGCTGTTTCTGGTCGACCGCTTCATCAGCAACGCAATCACGCATCAGAACGAACGCAACGCCTTCCTGCAGAAGGAAATCGCCCAGCTGGACATCCGCATCAAGGAAATCAGCGACCTGCGCGCCCGGCGCAAACAGCTGCTGGAGCGTATGAAGATCATTCAAGATCTGCAGGGCAACCGACCGATCATTGGCCGCGTCTTCGACCAGCTGGCGCGTACCCTGCCTGATGGCGTGTACTTTTCGGACGTGAAGATGACCGACAAGGTGATCGCCATCAGTGGGGTTTCCGAGTCCAACAACAGGGTCTCGGACCTGATGCGCAACCTCGATGCTTCCGACTGGCTGGAGGCGCCGAGCCTTACCGAAGTCAAGGCCACCACCGCGGGTGCCGTGGATCAGGCCAACGTCTTCCAGCTGACGGTGCGTCAGACCCAGCCGGTCGTGGCGGAAGGAGCCAAGCCATGAATATGTCCGAATGGCTCGAAGGGCTTCGCAAGGTTGATCTGAGCGAGCTTGATATCAACAACGTAGGGTCCTGGCCCGCCGCCGTGAAAGTCATTTCCGGCGTGCTGGTGATGGTGCTGGTCTTTGCGCTGGGGTACTTCTTTTTCATCCAGGACCTGGAAACGCAGCTCGACACTGCCCATGCGAACGAGGCCATGCTCAAGGAGCAGTTCTCCAGCAAGGCGTTTCAGGCCGCGAATCTTGAACCCTACAAAAAGCAGATGCAGGAGATGGAAGACACCTTCGGTGCGCTGTTGCGGCAGTTGCCCAGCGACACCGAGGTGCCCGGCCTGCTTGAAGACATCACCCGCACCGGCCTGGGAAGCGGACTGGAGTTCGAAGAGATCAAGCTGCTGCCGGAAGAGGCTCAGCAGTTCTACATCGAATTGCCGATCCAGATCACGGTAGTGGGCAGCTATCACGACCTGGCGACTTTCGCCAGCGGCGTGGCCAGCCTGCCGCGTATCGTGACCCTGCACGATTTCGAGATCAAACCGATCGATCCCAAGGTCTCCACCAGGCTGCGCATGAGCATTCTGGCCAAGACCTACCGCTACAACGATGAAGGGCTGAAGAAATGAGGTTGGCGCGATTGTTGTGCGTCAGTGTGATGCTGTCGGGACTGGCTGGCTGCGACGCAGACAAGGATTTCGGGGACCTGAGCGCGTTCATGGACGAGGTGCGCGCGCGGCCTGTCGGCACCATCGAGGCACTGCCCAAGTTCTGGTCTTACGAGGCTTTTACCTACAACGCCGCTTCGCTGCGCAGCCCGTTCCAGCCTCCGGTCAAGATCGACTTGCAGAACCGGCAGAAGGGTTCGCGGCTGGTGGCGCCGGATGAGAACCGGCCCAGGCAGTTTCTCGAAGGCTTCAATATCGAGATCTTCGAGATGGTCGGAACCATCGGCAACGGCTCGGGCACCTTCGCGCTGCTGCGCGGAGCAGGAGGCGTTCATCGCGTGAAGGTGGGTGATTACCTTGGGCGCAACAACGGTCGTATCGTGTCGGTCAGTGATGGGCAGGTCGATGTCATTGAAATAGTTCCTGATGGAGAGGGGGCCTGGCTTGAAAGGCCACGCAGTATTTCCCTTAAAGAACGCTCATGAAGTGGGCAAGGCCAAGCATGCTTAACACCGCAAAACGGAAACCGACCATGACCAGGATTCTTTCGATCATCGGCGCTTCGCTCTGGATGGCGATGATATCGCCGGCTCTCCAGGCTGCCGCGCTCAAGACACTGGATGTGGCGGCGTTACCGGGCGACCGGATCGAACTCAAGCTGTCCTTCGACGCGCCGGTCCCGGCACCGCGGGGTTACACCACTCAGGAGCCGGCGCGGATCGCGCTGGACCTGCCGGGCGTTACCAGCCAGTTGGCCACCAGAAGCCGCGAGCTGGGCTCGGGCAATGCGCGCAGCGTGGTGGTCGTTCAGGCTCAGGACCGGACGCGGATCATCATCAACCTGACCACCTTGTCGGCCTACAGCACGCGGGTCGAGGGCAACAATCTGTTCGTGGTGATCGGCCAGGGCGCGGCGGCGGCCCAGGCTTCCCAGCCATCGACGGCGATGGGCGCGCCGCGAGTCGCCACTCCGACACCCGCGCCAGCTGCCTCTAGGCCTTATGTGCCGGCAGGCGCCAAGGCGATCCGCAATGTGGATTTCCAGCGCGGCGAGCTTGGCGAAGGCAACGTGGTCATCGAGCTGAGCAACGCCAGCATCGCGCCGGACATTCAGGAGCAAGGCGGCAAGATCCGCGTGGACTTCGCCAAGACGCTTCTGCCGGACCCGTTGCGGGTACGTCTGGACGTCAAGGATTTCGCCACACCGGTGCAGTTCGTCAACGCTACCACTGCCGGCGACAAAGCGAGCATCACCATCGAGCCGTCGGGTGCGTACGACTATTCGGCGTTTCAGACTGAAAACAAGCTGACCATCAGCGTGCGCCCGCTCACCAACGAGGACGTGGACCGTCGCGCGGCGGACAAGCCGGTCTATACCGGGGAAAAACTGTCGCTCAACTTCCAGGACATCGATGTGCGTTCGGTGCTGCAGTTGATCGCCGATTTCACCAACCTGAACCTGGTAGCCAGTGACACGGTTCAAGGCGGTATCACGCTGCGTCTGCAGAACGTGCCTTGGGATCAGGCGCTGGATCTGGTGCTCAAGACCAAAGGCCTCGACAAGCGCAAGGTCGGTAACGTTCTGCTGGTCGCGCCGGCCGACGAAATCGCTGCCCGCGAGCGTCAGGAACTGGAGTCGCTCAAGCAGATCGCCGAACTGGCGCCGCTGCGCCGTGAGCTGTTGCAGGTCAACTATGCCAAGGCGGCCGACATCGCCAAGCTGTTCCAGTCGGTCACCAGCGCGGAGAGCCAGACCGATGAGCGTGGCTCGATCACAGTCGACGAGCGCACCAACAACATCATTGCTTATCAGACGCAGGACCGCCTCGACGAACTGCGCCGTATCGTCTCGCAGCTGGATATTCCGGTGCGCCAGGTGATGATCGAGGCGCGGATCGTCGAAGCCAACGTCGATTACGACAAGCAGTTGGGTGTGCGCTGGGGCGGGTCGACCAACCTCAAGGGTGGCAGCAACTGGAATACCTACGGCCTGGACAACAATGGCGACGAAGGCGGCAACACTGGTAGTGATATCGGCGCCAACGTGCCCTTCGTCGATCTGGGTGCTCCCGACGCAACCTCCGGGATTGGTCTGGGTTTCGTGACCAACAACACGTTGCTGGACCTGGAGCTGAGCGCGATGGAGAAAACCGGTAACGGCGAAATCGTCTCGCAACCCAAGGTGGTTACTTCCGACAAGGAAACCGCCAAGATCCTGAAAGGCACCGAGATTCCTTACCAGGAATCCAGCTCCAGCGGCGCGACGACCGTGAGTTTCAAGGAGGCGTCGCTGTCGCTGGAAGTGACCCCGCAGATCACCCCGGACAACCGCATCATCATGGAGGTCAAGGTCACCAAGGACGAGCCGGACTACCTGAACGCGGTGCTGGGTGTGCCTCCGATCCGCAAGAACGAGGTCAACGCCAAGGTGCTGATTTCCGACGGCGAGACTATCGTGATCGGGGGCGTGTTCTCCAATACGCAAAGTAAAGTTGTCGAGAAAGTGCCATTTCTCGGCGATGTGCCGTATGTTGGCCGCCTTTTCCGGCGTGACGTGGTGTCAGAAGCCAAATCCGAGCTGCTGGTATTTCTGACTCCGCGTATCATGAACAACCAGGCGATTGCGGTGAGTCGTTGATTCTGTGCGAAATTTAATACTCGTAGGGCCGATGGGTGCTGGCAAGAGCACCATCGGCCGTTTGCTTGCCAAAGAGCTGCGGCTGCCATTCAAGGATTCCGACAAGGAAATCGAATTGCGGACCGGCGCCAATATTCCCTGGATTTTCGACAAGGAAGGCGAACTGGGCTTCCGTGATCGCGAACAGGCGATGCTCGCAGAGCTGTGCGAAGCCGACGGCGTGGTACTGGCGACCGGAGGCGGCGCAGTCATGCGCAGCGAAAACCGCCAGGCTCTTCACGCTGGCGGACGTGTGGTCTATCTGCACGCCTCTGTCGAACAGCAGGTCGGACGCACCGCGCGGGATCGCAATCGGCCACTGCTGCGTACGGCCGATCCGGCCAAGGTACTGAGCGAACTGCTGGCGATTCGGGACCCGCTGTATCGCGAGATCGCCGATCTGGTGGTTGAAACCGATGAACGGCCACCGCGTATGGTCGTTATGGACATCCTCGCACGACTGGCAGAGCTTCCTCCCCGTTAAAGCGCAGACGAAAATGCGCTATCCTCGGCGACCAATAAAACCGGGGCGGTTGGTGGCGTGTGCCACCCACCGTCCGGGCGCACGAACGCTGCGCCAACGCCCATTCGTAATCAATGCGGGGAAACATGCAGACTCTGAAGGTCGACCTTGGTGAGCGTAGCTATCCGATCCATATTGGCGAAGGCCTGCTGGATCGTCCCGAACTCCTGACCCCGCATATCGTTGGGCGGCAGGTGGCGATCGTTTCCAACACGACAGTGGCGCCTTTGTATCTTGAGCGCCTGACCCGAACGCTGGCTGGCTACAACGTGTTGCCAATCGTGTTGCCGGATGGCGAAGCCTTCAAGAACTGGGAAACCCTGCAGACCATTTTCGACGGCCTGCTGACCGCCCGCCATGATCGCCGCACCACGGTGATCGCCTTGGGCGGCGGCGTGATCGGCGACATGGCCGGGTTCGCTGCGGCGTGTTATCAGCGCGGCGTGAATTTCATTCAGATTCCCACCACGCTACTGTCGCAGGTGGACTCTTCGGTCGGTGGCAAGACCAGCGTCAATCATCCGCTGGGCAAGAACATGATAGGTGCGTTCTATCAGCCTGCGGTTGTGCTGATCGATACCACCACGCTCAATTCGCTGCCCGAACGTGAGCTGTCCGCCGGGCTGGCGGAAGTCATCAAGTACGGCCTGATCTGCGACGAGCCGTTCCTGGGCTGGCTGGAAGAGCATGTCGACCAGCTGCGCGGTCTGGACCAGGCAGCGCTGACTGTTGCCATTCAGCGTTCCTGCGCTGCGAAAGCGCTGGTGGTTGGTGCCGATGAGCGTGAGTCCGGAGTCCGGGCCACGTTGAATCTGGGGCATACGTTCGGGCACGCCATCGAGACGCATATGGGATATGGTGTCTGGCTGCACGGCGAAGCGGTTGCCGCGGGCACCGTCATGGCGCTGGAAATGTCCTCGCGTCTGGGCTGGATTACCCCGCAGGAGCGTGATCGCGGCATTCGTCTGTTACAGCGCGCCGGGCTGCCGGTGGTGCCACCTCAGGAAATGACGGAAGAGCACTTCCTCGAACACATGGCGGTAGACAAGAAAGTCATCGACGGACGTCTGCGTCTGGTGCTCCTGCGCCAGATGGGCGAAGCAGTTGTCACGGACGATTATCCAAAAGAAGTACTACAGGCCACTCTGGTTGCGGATTACCGCGCCCTGGTGGATCAGCTTAGAGGTTAACGGAAACTCCATGACTAGTTTGCATGCCGACGAGGCCTTCCTCGGTCATTATCAGTTGAGTCATGACCCCTTTGCGGCGCGGGTACCTGGCTTTAAATTCTTCCCCGCCCAGCGCAAGCCGGTGCTGGGTCAGCTTCACCACCTGGCGCGCTACAGCCAGTTGCTTCTCGCGGTCACCGGGCCGCAGGGCAGCGGCAAGACCTTGCTGCGTCAGGCGCTGGTCGCCAGCACCAACAAACAGTCGGTGCAGAGCGTTGTGGTATCAGCACGCGGCGCAAGCGATGCGGCCGGCGTGCTGCAACAGGTCGCACAGGGGCTGAGCGTTGCTCACGCGGAAATGCAGGCGATTCTTGCCCAGGTCGTGCAGCTGGGGCTGACCGGCCAGGAAGTCTATCTGCTGGTGGACGATGCGGAACAACTGGGCGATTCGGCGCTCGAAGCGTTGCTGGGTCTGGCCGAAGGTACGCCGGAAGGCCGCCCGCACGTGTTCCTGTTCGGCGAGCCATCGCTGCTCGACCGTCTGGACCAGCTATGTGCCGCCTTGCAGGGAGATGTTGAAGGCGAGCGCTTTCACGTTATCGAGCTGCAACCCTACACGGAAGAAGAAACCAGGGAATACCTGGCGCAACGGCTGGAAGGCGCAGGGCAGTCCATTGCTCTGTTCTCGGCCGAGCAGATTACCGATATCCATGAACAATCCGACGGCTGGCCTGGAGCAATCAATCAGGTCGCCCGGGATTCAATGATCGAGGCGATGATCGCGAGTCGCTCTGCGGTCAAACGTCCAAGTGTGGGGTTCAACATGCCGAAAAAACACGTATTGGCTTTAGGCGCAGTCGTAGTCGTCGCCGTGGCAGCCGCTGTGCTGATCCCGGGTCGTGGCGACAAGACGCCAGCCGATGCTCCTGCCACTGCCCAGGCACAATTGCCGCTGGGTCAGGGCACGCCAGCCGCGCAGCAATCGAACAACGGCGGGCCGGCCATCGAGTTCGCGGGCAATTCGCAACCTATGCCGTTGCCGTTGGTCGGTAATTCTCAACCGGTGATGCGCGGCCCATTGGCCGAGGCCTCCAGTGGCGAGGGCGGGGATATCGGCGAAGAAGACGCAGTGCCGACCGGTTCGCCGGCTCAGCCTCCGACCGTGACCACAACTGCTCCGCCTGCCGGCGTCCCGGCGGGTCAGGCAGCGGCTCAGGCTCCCCGTTCGTCGATTCCGGCACCGGCCGCTGCACCGCAAGCCGCTCCAGCGGCAAGGCCGGCTCCTGCTCAGGCGCCGACTCAGGTGGCGACCGCCAAGCCCGCGCCAAAACCCGCCGAAAAACCTGCGGCTGCCAAACCGGCTGCTGGTGGTAACTGGTACAGCGGTCAGGCGCCGGGGCATTATGTGGTGCAGATTCTTGGCACCAGTTCCGAAGCCACCGCTCAGGCCTACGTGGCGGAGCAGGGCGGCGAGTACCGTTATTTCAAGAAAACCCTGCAGGGCAAGCCTCTGTATGTCGTGACTTACGGTAACTTTTCCGACCGAGCTGCTGCACTGGCAGCCATCAAGGTCTTGCCAGCCAAGGTTCAGGCTGGTAAACCTTGGCCTCGTACTGTCGCCAGCATCCAACAAGAGCTGGGCGCCACCCGCTGAAGTCGCAGCGGCCTTATCCAGGCCGCTCACCCGGCAACCCCTGATTTTACCCGCTTGAGCGTACCGCCTCTGGGTGGTGCGCCTTGTGGCGTCTGCGTCACAAACGCTCAGAAGTCCTCTTCGCTTCGGTCAGATTTCAAAGATTTATTTTGACTAGCACGGCGGTGCACTCTAAAACCTTCAGAAATGCGACAAATATCATCGGCTATTCGTCGTAAAATTTGTGGGCCTATGTGTCGCTGTGTACAATGACCTCCGTTTTGCCTGTCCAAAGCTGGCGACCGTTCGGCGCGACAAGTAAGTGGTTGAATTAAAAAGGAAAAGCCTCTGATAGAGGCAGCCTGGTGAGAAAGTGTCTATGAAAGCAGGTCTGTACCAACCAGATGAATTCAAGGATAACTGCGGCTTCGGCCTGATCGCTCATATGCAGGGCGAGCCCAGTCATCACCTGTTGCAGACGGCGATCCAAGCCCTGACCTGCATGACCCACCGTGGTGGGATCAACGCCGACGGCAAGACCGGCGATGGTTGCGGCCTGTTGATTCAGAAGCCCGATGCCTTCCTGCGCGCAGTCGCCAAGGAACACCTGGGCGCTGATCTGCCGCGCCAATATGCCGTGGGCATGGTGTTCCTCAATCAGGACGATGCCCGCGCCGAAGCTGCCCGCGAAAACATGAACCGCGAAATCCTGGCCGAAGGCCTGGATCTGATCGGCTGGCGTCAGGTGCCTGTCGATACCAGCGTGCTCGGCCGTCTGGCCCTGGAGCGCCTGCCCAAGATCGAACAGGTGTTCATCGGTGGCGAAGGTCTGAGTGATCAGGAATTCGCGATCAAGCTGTTCAGCGCACGTCGCCGTTCCTCGGTGTCCAACGCCGCCGATACCGATCACTACATCTGCAGCTTTTCGCACAAGACCATCATCTATAAAGGCTTGATGATGCCGGCCGACCTGACGGCCTTCTTCCCGGACCTGAGCGACGAGCGCCTGCAGACCGCGATCTGCGTGTTTCACCAGCGTTTCTCGACCAACACCCTGCCGAAATGGCCGCTGGCTCAGCCGTTCCGCCTGCTCGCGCACAACGGCGAGATCAACACCATTACCGGTAACCGCAACTGGGCACAGGCGCGCCGCACCAAGTTCACCAACGATCTGATGGATCTGGAAGAGCTCGGCCCGCTGGTCAACCGCGTGGGTTCCGACTCGTCGAGCATGGACAACATGCTCGAACTGATGGTCACAGGCGGCATCGACCTGTTCCGTGGCGTGCGTATGATCATTCCGCCAGCGTGGCAGAACGTCGAGACTATGGACCCGGATCTGCGCGCCTTTTACGAATACAACTCCATGCACATGGAGCCGTGGGACGGCCCGGCCGGGATCGTGATGACCGAAGGTCGCCACGCAGTCTGCCTGCTCGACCGCAACGGCCTGCGCCCGGCGCGCTGGGTCACCACCACCAACGGCTACATCACCCTGGCGTCAGAAATCGGCGTGTGGGATTACAAGCCTGAAGACGTGATCGCCAAAGGTCGCGTCGGTCCGGGTCAGATCTTTGCGGTGGACACCGAAACCGGACAGATCCTCGACACCGATGCCATTGATAACCGCCTGAAGTCGCGCCACCCGTACAAACAATGGCTGCGCAAGAGCGCGTTGCGCATCCAGGCAACCATGGAAGACAACGACCACGGTTCGGCTTTCTATAACAGCGACCAGCTCAAGCAATACATGAAGATGTATCAGGTCACGTACGAAGAGCGTGATCAGGTATTGCGGCCGCTGGGCGAGCAAGGCCAGGAAGCGGTCGGCTCCATGGGCGACGACACGCCGATGGCGGTGCTGTCGCGTCGCGTGCGTTCGCCTTACGACTACTTCCGTCAGCAGTTCGCGCAGGTGACCAACCCGCCGATCGACCCGCTGCGCGAAGCCATCGTCATGTCGCTGGAAATCTGCCTAGGCGCCGAGCGCAACATCTTCCAGGAGTCGCCTGAGCATGCCTCGCGCGTCATCCTCAGCTCGCCGGTCATTTCTCCAGCCAAGTGGCGTTCGCTGATGAACCTGGAGCGGCCTGGTTTCGAGCGGCACATCATCGACCTGAACTACGACGAGCACATGGGCCTTGAAGCCGCTATCCGCAACATCGCGGATCAGGCTGAAGAAGCCGTGCGTGCCGGTCGTACGCTGATCGTCCTGAGCGACCGTCATATCGCGCCGGGCAAGCTGCCTGCGCACGCGTCACTGGCGGTCGGCGCGGTTCACCACCGCCTGACCGAACAGGGCCTGCGCTGTGACAGCAACATCCTGGTCGAAACGGCGACGGCGCGTGACCCGCACCATTTCGCCGTGCTGATCGGCTTCGGCGCTTCGGCGGTCTATCCGTTCCTGGCCTATGAAGTGCTGGGCGACCTGATCCGCACCGGCGAAGTGCTGGGCGACCTGTACGAAGTCTTCAAGAACTACCGCAAGGGCATCACCAAGGGCCTGCTCAAGATCCTGTCGAAGATGGGTATCTCGACCATCGCGTCCTATCGCGGCGCACAACTGTTCGAAGCCATCGGCCTGTCCGAAGAAGTCTGCAACACCAGCTTCCGTGGTGTGCCGAGCCGCCTGAAAGGCGCGCGTTTCGTCGATCTGGAAGCCGAGCAGAAGGCGCTTGCCGCCGAAGCCTGGAGCCCGCGCAAGCCGATTCAGCAAGGTGGTCTGCTCAAGTTCGTGTTCGGCGGTGAATACCACGCCTATAACCCGGACGTGGTCGCCACCCTGCAGGCCGCCGTGCAGCAGGGCGATTACAGCAAGTTCAAGGAATACACCGCGCTGGTGGACAAGCGTCCGGTTTCGATGATCCGTGACCTGTTTCAGGTCAAGACCCTCGACCAGCCGCTGGCTATCGACGAGATCGAGCCTCTGACCGAGATCCTCAAGCGCTTCGACTCCGCCGGGATTTCCCTCGGCGCGTTGTCGCCGGAAGCCCACGAAGCACTGGCTGAAGCGATGAACCGCCTTGGCGCGCGTTCCAACTCGGGCGAGGGCGGCGAAGATCCGTCGCGCTACGGCACGATCCGCAGTTCCAAGATCAAGCAGATCGCGACCGGCCGTTTTGGCGTAACACCGGAATATCTGGTCAACGCCGACGTGCTGCAGATCAAGGTGGCCCAGGGTGCCAAGCCGGGTGAAGGCGGCCAGTTGCCGGGCGGCAAGGTCAACGGCCTGATCGCCAAGCTGCGCTACGCCGTACCGGGTGTGACACTGATCTCGCCACCGCCGCACCACGACATCTACTCGATCGAGGACCTGTCACAGCTGATCTTCGACCTCAAGCAGGTCAATCCGGCTGCGCTGGTTTCGGTCAAGCTGGTTGCGGAAGCAGGCGTTGGTACTATCGCCGCAGGCGTGGCCAAGGCTTACGCCGACCTGATCACCATCTCCGGCTACGATGGCGGTACCGGCGCTTCGCCGCTGACGTCTATCAAGTACGCTGGCGCGCCGTGGGAACTGGGCCTGGCCGAAACTCACCAGACGCTGCGCGGCAATGACTTGCGCGGCAAGGTGCGGGTGCAGACCGACGGCGGCCTGAAAACCGGCCTGGACGTGATCAAGGCTGCGATTCTCGGCGCTGAAAGCTTCGGCTTCGGCACTGCGCCAATGATCGCGCTGGGCTGCAAATACCTGCGTATCTGCCATCTGAACAACTGCGCTACCGGCGTCGCGACCCAGAACGACAAGCTGCGCAAGGATCACTACATCGGCACCGTCGACATGGTGATCAACTTCTTCACCTACGTGGCGGAAGAAACCCGCGAGTGGCTGGCGAAACTGGGCGTTCGCTCGCTCGAAGAGCTGATCGGTCGTACCGACCTGCTGGATATTCTGCCGGGCGAAACCGAGAAGCAGCAGCACCTGGACCTTACACCGTTGCTGGGCAGCGATCACATTCCGGCCGACAAGCCTCAGTTCAGTCTGGTGGACCGCAACCCACCGTTCGACAAGGGTTTGCTCGCCGAGAAGATGGTCGAGCTGGCCAAACCGGCCATCGAGTCGCTGAGTGGCGGCGAGTACGAGCTGGATATCTGCAACTGCGACCGTTCCATCGGCGCGCGGATTTCCGGTGAGATCGCCAGGCTGCATGGCAACCAGGGCATGAACAAGGCGCCGATCACCTTCCGCTTCAAGGGCACTGCCGGTCAGAGCTTCGGCGTCTGGAACGCTGGCGGTCTGCACATGTATCTGGAAGGCGATGCCAACGACTACGTCGGCAAGGGCATGACCGCCGGCAAACTGGTGATCGTGCCGCCCAAGGGCAGCCCGTTCAAGACTAACGAAAGCGCTATCGTGGGCAACACCTGCCTGTACGGCGCCACCGGCGGCAAGCTGTTTGCCGCGGGCACGGCGGGCGAGCGTTTCGCGGTGCGTAACTCCGGTGCGCATGCGGTCGTGGAAGGCACTGGCGATCACTGCTGCGAATACATGACTGGCGGCTTCGTCTGTGTGCTGGGCAAGACCGGCTACAACTTCGGCTCGGGCATGACCGGCGGTTTCGCCTACGTGCTTGATCAGGACAACACCTTCGTTGACCGGGTCAACCACGAGCTGGTCGAGATCCAGCGCATCAGCGGGGAAGCGATGGAGGCTTATCGCACTCACCTGCAGAGCGTTCTGAACGAGTACGTCACCGAAACCGACAGTGAGTGGGGTCGCAACCTGGCGGAGAACCTGGATGACTACCTGCGTCGTTTCTGGCTGGTCAAGCCCAAGGCTGCCAACCTCAAGTCGCTGCTCTCCAGCACCCGGGCGAACCCACAGTAAGGCGGCTGCAAGCGGCAATGACTGCAGCTTCAAGCGGGAAGCTGCAAGCCGCAAGTTAACGGCAGTGCGCGAATGCCTGCGAATTCGATTTTTTGCAGCTTGAAGCTTGTAGCTTGAAGCTGCCGCAACGAGGCAACACCCATGGCTGAACGTCTCAGTAACGACTTCCAGTTCATCGATGTCGGGCGTAAAGATCCGAAGAAGAAACTGCTGCGTCAACGCAAGAAGGAGTTCGTGGAAATCTACGAACCTTTCAAGCCCCAGCAGTCCGCTGACCAGGCGCATCGCTGCCTGGGTTGCGGCAACCCGTATTGCGAATGGAAGTGCCCGGTACACAACTTCATTCCCAACTGGCTCAAGCTGGTGGCCGAGGGCAACATCCTGGCCGCCGCCGAGCTGTCGCATCAGACCAACACCCTGCCGGAAGTCTGCGGTCGCGTGTGCCCCCAGGATCGTCTGTGTGAAGGTGCCTGCACCTTGAACGACGGCTTCGGCGCGGTGACTATCGGCTCGGTCGAGAAGTACATCGCCGACACCGCTTTTGCGATGGGCTGGCGTCCGGACATGTCCAAGGTCGTACCGACCGGCAAGCGCGTCGCCATCATCGGCGCCGGTCCCGCCGGCCTGGGCTGTGCCGACGTACTGGTGCGTGCCGGTGTGTCGCCCGTGGTGTTCGATAAGAACCCTGAAATCGGCGGCCTGCTGACCTTCGGTATTCCCGAGTTCAAGCTTGAAAAGTCGGTCTTGAGCAACCGCCGTGAAGTCTTCACCGGCATGGGCATCGAGTTTCGTCTCAATACCGAAATCGGCAAGGACATCACCGTCGACCAACTGCTCGAAGAGTACGATGCCGTATTCATGGGCATGGGCACCTACACCTACATGAAGGGCGGTTTCCCTGGCGAAGAGCTTCCAGGCGTACATGACGCACTGGATTTCCTGATCGCCAACGTCAACCGCAATCTGGGCTTCGAAAAGTCGCCGGAAGATTTCGTCGACATGAAAGGCAAGCGTGTCGTGGTTCTGGGTGGCGGTGATACCGCGATGGACTGCAATCGGACGTCGATTCGTCAGGGCGCCAAATCGGTTACCTGCGCCTATCGCCGTGACGAAGAAAACATGCCCGGTTCGCGCAAGGAAGTGAAGAACGCTAAGGAAGAGGGCGTGAAGTTCCTCTACAACCGCCAGCCCATCGCCATTGTCGGCGAGGACAAGGTCGAAGGCGTGAAAGTGGTCGAGACCCGTCTCGGCGAGCCGGACGCCCGTGGTCGGCGCAGCCCGGAACCGATTCCCGGCTCCGAAGAGATCATCCCGGCGGACGCCGTGGTGATCGCTTTCGGCTTCCGTCCGAGCCCGGCGCCGTGGTTCGAGCAGTTTTCGATCAACACCGACAGCCAGGGCCGCGTGATCGCACCCGAGCTGGCGCCGTTCAAGCACCAGACCAGCAACCCGAAAATCTTCGCCGGCGGCGACATGGTGCGCGGGTCGGACCTGGTGGTTACCGCGATCTTCGAAGGCCGCAACGCGGCTGAAGGGATTCTGGATTACCTGGGCGTCTGATCAAGCCCGGCGCCCTGTAGGAGCGGACTAGTCCGCGAAGACTTGTTTCCAGACGACGCAAATGTTGCGGTTGTACTGGCCTCTTCGCGAGCAAGCTCGCTCCTACGGGGCCAGCGGTGTCCATGCTGGCAAGCGCGACAAATCGCCCCGATAGATAAAAGAAACCGCATCCGCCGTGCCTTTTAGGTCGCTCTCTGAGAAAATGCCGGCACTTTTTTTGCGGATGCCGACATGACTGCCCTGAAGAACGACCGTTTCCTTCGCGCCCTGCTCAAGCAACCCGTCGACGTCACGCCGGTATGGATGATGCGTCAGGCGGGCCGTTACCTGCCGGAATACCGCGCCAGCCGTGCGAAGGCCGGCGACTTCATGAGCCTGTGCAAGAACCCGGAGTTCGCCTGCGAAGTCACGCTGCAGCCGCTGGAGCGTTATCCGCTCGATGCCGCGATCCTGTTTTCCGACATCCTGACTATCCCCGACGCGATGGGTCTGGGTCTTTATTTCGAGACCGGCGAAGGTCCGCGCTTCAAGAAGACCGTCACAACGCTGGCGGACATCGAAGCGCTGCCGATCCCCGATCCGCGTCAGGATCTGGGCTACGTGATGGACGCGGTCAGCACCATTCGCCGTGAGCTCAATGGCCGAGTGCCCCTGATTGGCTTCTCCGGCAGCCCGTGGACACTGGCGACTTACATGGTCGAAGGCGGCTCGTCCAAGGACTTCCGCAAGTCCAAGGCGATGCTCTACGACAACCCGCAGGCGATGCACCTGTTGCTGGACAAGCTGGCGCAGTCGGTGACTTCCTACCTGAATGGCCAGATCCTCGCTGGCGCTCAGGCGGTGCAGATTTTCGACAGCTGGGGCGGCAGCCTGTCGTCGGCGGCTTATCAGGAGTTTTCCCTGGCGTACATGCGCAAGATCGTCAGCGGTCTGATCCGCGAGCACGACGGTCGCAAGGTGCCGGTCATTCTGTTCACCAAAGGTGGTGGTCTGTGGCTGGAAAGCATCGCCGACGCTGGCGCCGACGCGTTGGGCCTGGACTGGACCTGCGATATCGGTGAAGCGCGTCGACGTGTCGGTGGTCAGGTCGCCCTGCAAGGCAACATGGACCCGACCGTGCTTTACGCTCGCCCTGCGGCGATTCGCCAGGAAGTGGCGCGTATCCTTGCCAGCTACGGCAGCGGCACCGGCCACGTCTTCAACCTCGGCCACGGCATCACCCCAGAGGTCGACCCAGCCAATGCCGGTGCTTTCATCGAAGCCGTGCATGAGTTGTCGGCGCAGTATCACCAGTAACGGACCGAGCCTGCAGGCGCGGACGTTGTGGGAGCGGACTTGTCCGCGAATACGTAGGTAAAAATGACGCACATGTTGCGACTGTACCGATGCCTTCGCGGACAAGTCCGCTCCCACAGGGGTCAGGCGTTGATAGACAGCGGCTGCAACTTCGCCAGCCGCAGCGCCACGCCAAGGGCGATCACCAACAGCACGCCGACGAACAGCCCGATTCCGTTCCACCCTGCGTAATGCCAGAACACCCCGCCGCCGGTGCCCGCCACGCTTGAACCTGCGTAATAACAGAACAGATACAGCGAGGACGCCTGACCGCGTGCTTTGGTGGCGCGGCGGCCGACCCAGCTGCTGGCCACCGAATGTGCGCCGAAGAAGCCAAAGGTGAAGATCAATACCCCGATCACCACCAACGGTAATGGCGATAGCAGTGTCAGGCCCAGACCCACCAGCATCAGGACGATGACCGCCCAGAGCACTTTGCGTCGCCCCAGTCGGTCGGCGAGCGAGCCGATTTTCGCCGAGCTGTAGATTCCCGACAGATACACCACCGAAAACACGCCCACTACTGCCTGACTCAAATGGTACGGTTCGGCCAGCAACCGATAGCCGATGTAATTGAAGAGCGTGACGAATGCGCCCATCAACAGAAAACCCATCAGGAACAGCAGCGGCAAACCGGCGTCACGAAACTGGACCACGAAGCCATCCAGCAGACTGCGCGGATGCAGCGAGCGAGCGCGGAAGTTGCGCGACTCCGGAAGCATCTTCCAGAACGCCACGGCTGCAATCAGTGCAAGACCGCCCACGACCAACATCGCCACATGCCAGCTGACGTAATCGATCATCACGCCCGCGATCAGCCTGCCGCTCATGCCTCCCACTGCGCTACCGCCGATGTACAGCCCCATCGCCAATCCCAGGTGGGCCGGGTGAATTTCTTCGCTCAAGTAAGTCATCGCTACTGCCGCCAGACCACTGAGCGAAAGCCCGACCAGGGCGCGAGTCGCCAGCACGGTTTCCCAGGTTGGCATAAGGGCGCTGGCCAGAGTTGCCAGCGCTGCGCAGAACAGCGCCAGCACCATCACGGGCTTGCGGCCCAGCCGGTCGGAGATGGGCCCCGTGATCAGCAGACCGATCGCCAGCATTGCCGTGGCGACTGACAGGATCAGGCTGCTCTCGGCCGCATTGATCGAAAACTCCTGAGAGAGCAGCGGCATCATGGGCTGCACGCAGTACAGCAGAGTGAAAGTCGAAAACCCGCCGGCAAACAGGGCCAACACCGTGCGCTTGAATAGGGGCGTGTCCTTTTCGATGTGGCGGTCATCGAGCGGAACGGAAGCTTTGGCCGTCGAGGGCTGTTGGTCGGCGGCAAGCGGTGCGTGCACGGGGTTCACGGTAAACCTCAAGGCTGGACAAGGCAGAACAGGGAAAAGCATATAGCCGGTTAATGATGCGATCCAATATATTGTTCGACCTGTTTGATATGTAAAACGACTCAATGGGGAAGTCATGGAATTGCGCCATCTGCGGTATTTCATTGCTGTCGCCGAAGAACTTCACTTCGGACGTGCGGCTCAGTCGCTGGGAATTTCTCAACCGCCATTGAGTCAGCAGATTCAGGCGCTTGAACAGCAATTGGGCGCACGTCTGTTCGAGCGGACCAATCGGCGTGTCGAACTGAGCGAAGCGGGCCGGCTGTTTCTGGACGAAGCGCGCCAGGTGCTGGCGCAGGTGGACAAAGCTGCAGACGTCGCTCGGCGAGCGCAGCTGGGTGAACTGGGCGAGCTGAAGATCGGCTTTACCGCGTCGGCGCCGTTCACGTCGAGCATTCCACAGGCTATCTTCGCGTTTCGTCAGGCCTACCCGGACGTGCACCTGGCGCTAAAGGAAATGACCAGCCAGGACGTCGTCGCCTGTCTGGAGGACCAGTCAATTCGCGTCGGCATCATGCGGCCTCTGCCGCTGCCCGATTCGTTGACTGCCGTCGAACTGCTGCGTGATCCGCTGGTGGCGATCCTGCGCGCCGATCATCCGCTTGCGGAAGGCAGCGAGCACGGCTTGTCCCTTTCGGCGCTGGCTGCCGAGCCTTTCGTATTCTTCCCCCGGAGTTACGGCAGCGGCCTGCACGCGCAGTTGCTCAGCCTGGCCCGGGCGGCAGGCTTCAGTCCGTTGATCACTCAGGAAGCGGGGGAAGTGATGACCATCATCGGCCTGGTCGCCGCCGGTCTGGGCGTGACAGTCCTGCCAGCGTCCTACCAGCGGATGCGTATCGACGGCGTCGTATACCGAACCCTGCTCGACCCCGGCGCGACCAGCTCGATATGGCTGGCGCGACGCAAGGACGAACAGTCGCCCATGGCCAGGGCATTTATGGAGCTGGTGACCCATGACGCGGGAAGACTTTGATGCGGCACTGTTTTTGTCTGTAGCCTCGCCCTTGTCATGCATATTGCCTAGACTCGGCCCATTGCAGGCTGTTATCAGCAGGCTGCGTCTTTTCTTCATCAATCAGGGAGGCAATTCATGCGTCGCGTGGTGTTCAATCAGAAGGGAGGTGTCGGCAAGTCCAGCATCGCTTGCAATCTGGCAGCGGTCAGCGCTAACGAAGGTTACCGGACCCTGCTGATCGACCTCGATGCACAGGCCAATTCGACCCAGTACCTCACGGGCCTTACCGGCACTGACATCCCCATGGGCATCGCCGATTTCTTCAAGCAGACATTGTCTTCGACGCCCTTCGGCAAGAAGAACCATGTCGATATTTATGAAACGCCCTACGACAACCTGCATGTGGTCACCGCGACCGCCGAGCTTGCCGACCTGCAGCCGAAACTGGAGGCCAAGCACAAGATCAACAAGTTGCGAAAGCTGCTGGATGAGCTGGACGAAGACTACGAGCGGATCTATCTGGACACGCCACCGGCACTGAACTTTTATGCGGTTTCCGCGCTGATCGCAGCGGACCGGGTTCTGATTCCGTTCGACTGCGACAGCTTTTCCCGGCAGGCCCTGTACGGCTTGTTGCAGGAGGTGGAAGACCTCAAGGAAGACCATAATGACCGGCTGGAAGTGGAAGGTATTATCGTCAACCAGTTCCAGCCGCGTGCCAGTCTGCCGCAGCAGATGCTCGACGAGCTGATCGCCGAAGGCCTCCCGGTGCTACCGGTGTACCTCAACGCATCGGTAAAAATGCGCGAATCCCATCAGGCGAGCATGCCATTGGTGCATCTCGACCCGCGCCACAAGCTGACGCAGCAGTTCGTCGAGTTGCACCATTGGCTGGAAACCCACGCTCATCCCTGACCGGTGCATCGGATCGGCCGGCGCTTCAGTCAAGACCGACAAACAATGGCCGGAGTACCGGCGCGTGATAGGTGCCGTCCTTGATGGACTGCACGATCTGCACGGCATTCCGGTGCGCCTCTTCGGCAAGCTCGTCCGGAATTGGAATCGCGGCGTCCATGTCCGCCTTGAAATGTTCCTGTGAGGCAGTGAGGCGGTTGCTGCCAGGTTGACAGCCGCACCGCACTGCGTGGCCGTCGGTCGCCACGGCGACGCATTCATCTATATAGGTCGGGTTGCCCTGAGCGATGAAACCCACGCTTTTGCACGCCGGGCACCAGACGGGATCACCCATCCGCGCCACCCGTCGCAGGTCGATCACTTCGGTGGACGATCCGGCCAGTACAAAACCTCCGGTGGTGGTCGGGTCGCCTTCCCTGACTACATATGGCATAGCGTTGTGTCCTCTGAATATACGTGCTGGAAACCAGATGCTAGGTCCAATCGGTCTTCATGAGGTGGTCGGAAAGCGGTTAAAGACGAGTCCTACAGAAAAATCAGCCATGCGCTTCACGTCGTTACCAAATGGGCTACATCTGAGCTTGGCAGTAAGGACGCACGAGGTTTAGGCTGGCACATCGACCCCACCCGGATACACAGCATGCAAACTCTCGGCGTTATTGGCGGCATGAGTTGGGAATCGACCGCCACTTATTACAAGCAGCTGAACCAGGGCATACGCGATGCGCTTGGCGGGTTGCATTCGGCACCGCTGCTTGTCTATTCCGTGGACTTTGCGGGAATTGCCGCTCTGCAGAGGGCCGGGGAATGGGATGTCGCCGCAGCCCAGCTTGCCGACGTCGCCGAAAGGCTGGAGCGGGCGGGCGCCGGTGCTCTGTTGTTGGCCACCAATACCATGCACAAGGTCGCATCCGCGATTGAAGCAGCGGTGGATATCCCGCTGTTGCACATTGGCGATGCGGTCGGCCAGGCGCTCCAGGCTTCGGGAGTCAAACGCGCCGCGCTTCTGGGCACCCGCTTCACCATGCAGGAGGACTTTTACCGCCAGCGTCTGGAACAGCACTTCGGTATTGAGGTGCTGCTCCCGGACGTTGAAGCCATGGCGGAGATCGACCGGGCAATATTTGCCGAACTGTGCCTTGGCGACTTCCGACCGACCACCCGTGACTTCTACCTCGACGTACTCCAACAGCTGCGGGATCAGGGCGCCGAAGCGGCGATTCTGGGTTGTACGGAAATCGGCCTGCTCTTGGCGGATGCCATAAGCCCGCTCCCCTTGATCGACAGTGCCGAGCGCCATGTGGCGATGGGGCTGGATTGGCTGTTGCACCAGAGCTGAGGTCCCAGGTGCC
This sequence comes from Pseudomonas sp. R1-18, assembly GCF_051132095.1. Classification (NCBI taxonomy): domain Bacteria; kingdom Pseudomonadati; phylum Pseudomonadota; class Gammaproteobacteria; order Pseudomonadales; family Pseudomonadaceae; genus Pseudomonas; species Pseudomonas sp. R1-18. Next base: position 4,529,254 of record NZ_CP071658.1, on the reverse strand, counting down.
GTCAGCTTCTCCAGCACGGCGTGGGATTCATCGCGCATTTTTGTTGTTTTTCTAAACTTATTTATTTTCGTCTTGGGCTTTTTTTCAGAAACGTCCTACAAAGTTGATAACTCTTGCCCAGCAATTGCTGGGTTTTTTTGTCAACTGTGCTTTCTGAGAGGGGTTGTTTCGGAGGCTTGCCAAATTTGTGCGGTCATGACTAAGTAGTTATCAGATCTTCAATACATTTGATAACTTCAAGGATGTGACAAGCATATGAAATGCAAAATCGGTTTAGCACTAGTGTTCGCGGCAATCACTGTAGGTGGTTACGCTCAGGCGGGTCCGAAAGTGACTGTTGTGTTCAAGAATAATAGCGAGATGGAGGCGGTTTATAGTCCGCAGAGCAGGAATGAGATGTTGACGCGGTCGTTTGCCAGAACCGCCCCGAGTATCAGTGTTGCTCCGGCCGGAACTGATAGATATATCGTCGATGGGAAGCTTTCTCCAGACGTTACGATTGCAAATGTGCGATATACAGCAGGAAATAAAACGTGCCAATTCATGTCAACGTACGTTATGGGAGTTGGTAAAGGTACGCGGCTTCCCCAATGGAACAAAAAGGCCGAGGCTTCGGGCGGTGCACGCTGCGATGCGCAGATAACGCACACGAACCCTTCGTCACATGAGTGGACGGTCGAATTCACTATGAGATAAGGCCTGTCCAGCCTGCGCTGAGTGGATTCCATGCTGAATGCCCAGTGCGGGCTGGATTACTGTGGAGTTACGCCATGTATCCAGTCAGTAATATCAATCCAGCTCCAGTCCGGTTATCGAAAATCGCTTCTACAGCTGTTCTTGAAGAGGCGTCTGATTTGGCTTCGCTCGTAAAAAGAGCGGAATCATCAGCGCCGAAGATATCCACTTTGGCGCGTCAGCTGAGCGAATGCGCAGAGCGGGCGGCCGTCCGGGATAAAACGCTTAGTCGCGAGGAACTGGGGACCCTTGCGAGTCGATTACATGACCAATTGAGCTCCGGGCGTTATGTCGGTGGCAATATTCCGAAGATGCTTGCCCGATCAAATGCCGATGATCCTGAGCTGCTGCATCGGGACCATCAAGCCGTCCTCTACAACGTGAATTCTATGTTTGGCGATAAGAGTTTGCAGAGTCCGTTCCATGGGTTGTCGAGAGAGGACATGGTCTTGATCCTCTATGATGAAAGCGACACCTTCACAATCAACGAGCGCTATGCAGCTTTTCTTGGCGCAAATCAGCTGGAGCAAAATTTTCGGGAAAATTACTGTCGGCGCAATTTCGAAGGTGCCTTTAATGAACATCCCTTTCTCGGCTATGCCGAGCCTTTGATGCACTACCGCTCTTTACCGTTGATTGAACAGGCGAGATATCCAGAGGATTACGAGGCTAGGCTCGAAAGCTGGATGATCGAAGCCTGGGCAGAAAAGCCGCCCACTGATTCTAGAGAGTTTAAGACTCTGTTCGAGATCCTGGCCGGGGTTGTGCGGGACAGGAACCACTTGCCTGTTATGGAAAGCGAAATACCCGAACCCGCAAAGTCCTCGACCACCACCGAGCCAGTTAAGCCGCACGGTAGTTCCTCAGATGGGGGCACTGCACATGTATCCTCTTGATAACGTCCACAGGTCACCGTCAGCTCCATTAACGACCATAGCACCCGCAGCCCGCAATATGACCGCTGGCGTATCCCCGGCAGTTAGTCAGGTCGACATCGCGGCACCAAAAATATCCACATTGGCACGCCAACTCAGCGAATGCGCAGAGCGGGCGGCCGTCCGGGATAAAACGCTTAGTCGCGACGCCTTACGTGATCTTGCAGGTCGTTTACGCGGGGAGCTTAGGTCTGATCGATATACCAGTGGCGATGTGTCCAAGGTCTTTGACCGGATACCCAGCGCTGACCCTGAGCTGGTCGCACGCGATCAGCAAGCGGTGAGGTACAACATTAGCGTTATCTATCGCGAAAATAACGTCCGTAGCCCGTTCTCGGAGCTTTCAAGGCAAGAACTGGTACTGATTGCATACGATGAGGGTAATACATTCACGGTCAATGAACGCTACGCGGCCCTGCGTGGTGCGAATGAGTACGAGCAGCGCTTGCGGAGCGATTTCGGACGGCGCAGTCAGGAAGGGGTTTTCAATCATCACCCCTACCTTTTCTACGCCGAGCCCCTTGCTCAATATCGATCGATACCTTTGATCGAGCAGGTGCAGTACCCGGACGACTATGAACCCTCTCTCGAAACTCGCATGCTCGAAGCCTGGGCAGAAAAACCGCCCACGGATTCCAAAGAGTTCAAGACTCTGTTCGAAACCATCGCCCAGGTGCTGCGCAACGGAAACCGTTCGGAAGACTTCATCAAGGTCGCGTTAGAGTCTGTGGAAAAGTCCGACACCGACCGTTCGATCAAGACGAGCAGCTGATCTCCAGATGCTTGCCCCAGTCCGGCGGACGCCTGGCGTAGTCGGACATGCCTGGTTGTTCGGTAAACGGGTTGCACAGCACGCTGTGCAGGCGACGGACTTCGCTGTAGTCGCCTTTTTCCGCGGCTTCGATCGCATTCTGCGCCAGGTAGTTACGCAGGATATAAAGCGGATTGACCGCGTGCATGCGGGTCTGGCGTGCCTGGTCGGTGTCGTCGCCATCGCGAGCAATGCGCTCCTGGTAGGCCTGCGCCCAGCCATCGAAACCCTTGATGTCGATGAAGTCGTCGCGCAGCTTGCGTACCGCGTCTGCAGCTGGCTCGTCGCCAAGGCGGCGGAAGAAGAGCGTGTAATCAACGCCGCTGTTCTGCATCAGCTGCAGGAGTCGACCGACCAGTTCTTCGTCACCGTCTTCAGCGCTGGTCAAGCCCAGGCGGCGGCGCATCAAGTCCAGATAATGCGTCTGGTACAGCGGCAGGAACAGCCCGATGGCTTCGCGCAATGCCTCGACGCTGATGAACGGCGTCAACGCCTGCGCCAGGGCACTGAGGTTCCACTGCGCGATCGGGACCTGATTGCTGTAGGAATATCGGCCTTCATGATCCGAATGGTTGCAGATGAAGTGCTGGTCGAAATCGTCGAGAAAGGCGAACGGGCCGAAGTCGAAAGTAATGCCCAGAATCGACATGTTGTCGGTGTTCATCACGCCATGACAGAAACCGTAGGCCTGCCACTTGGCGATCAGCTCGGCGTTGCGCTCGACGATTTCCCGGAACATCGCCAGATAGGGCTCGGGTTGTTCCTGGCACTGCGGGTAATGCAGGGTCAACACGTGATCGACCAGTTCTTTGAGCTGTTCGGGCTGTTTGGTGTAGTAGAAATATTCGAGGCTGCCGTACCTGACATGGCTCTGAGCCAGGCGCAGCACCATGGCGGCCCGCTCCTGGGTTTCGCGCCACACCGGTGTGCTGGAGCCGATCACGCAGGCTGCCCGGCTGGTAGGAATCCCGAGTGCATGCAGGGCTTCGGAAGCAAGAAATTCGCGGATCGACGAGCGCAGCACCGCGCGGCCATCACCCATGCGCGAGTAGGGTGTCTGGCCGGCGCCTTTGAGGTGCAGATCCCAGTGCTCGCCTGCATCATTGTAGATTTCGCCCAGCAGCAGTCCGCGACCGTCGCCCAGACGCGGGTTGTAGGAGCCAAACTGGTGTCCGGAATACACCATTGCGCGCGGGTCGGCTTCCGACCACAACTTGTGGCCGCTGAAGAGTTCGGCAAAGAGCGGCAGTTGGGCTTGTGAAGGGTCAAGATCAAGCAGCGCCAGCGCGGCCTCGCTGGCGACCACCAGGCGCGGCTCGGCGATGGGCTCGGGCAAGACCGTTGTGGAGAACGCATCGCCCAGGCGGGCGAAGCGATTATCGAAGATCAGTTCGTCGAGCGCTTTCAAGGGCCTTCTCCAGCAGAATATTCAGGCATTCTGCTGGGGTTGACCTTGTCAGTCGAGCCTCAGTTCCGGCGGTTCCGGTGCGTCCTTGGTCGCGGGCGTCACTTTGGTGGTGACTGGCGGGTTTACCGGCGGCGTCCCCGGCTCGGTCGGCAGGATGGTTTTATCTGCAGGTTCGACCGGCACCATCTTGTACTCCTGACCGTGGAGGTTCTTGAGGTAGACCTCCATCTGACGGAACGAGATGTTGATTTTCTGCTTTTTGAATTCGCGGTTGATGAAGCGGTTGATCTCGTCCAGTACCGGGTTGCGGTCGCCGAGATCGCGTACGTGCATGCGCAATTCGTGGTCCAGAGTGCTCTCGCCGAAACTCAGGAAATAGACGATCGGTTCCGGCTCCTTGAGCACCCGCGGGTTATCCCGAGCCGCTTGAAGCAGCAGCGCGCGCACCAGATCCAGATCCGAGCCGTAGTCCACGCCGAGTTTGAGCGTGACCCGGGTGATGGTGTCGGTCAGCGACCAGTTGATCAATTGCCCGGTGATGAACGTCTTGTTCGGGACAATGATGTCCTTGCGGTCGAAATCGGTAATGGTCGTGGCACGAATGCGAATCTTGCTGACCGTGCCCGACAGGTTGCCGATGGTAATGGTGTCGCCGATCCGCACCGGTCGTTCGAACAGGATCATGATCCCGGAGATGAAGTTGGCGAAGATTTCCTGCATACCGAAACCCAGGCCCACGGACAGCGCGGCAACCAGCCATTGCAGCTTGTCCCAGCTCACGCCGAGCGTCGAGAGCGTGGTGACGAAGCCGATGCCGGCGATGGCATAAGACAGCAGGGTGGTGGTTGCGTAAGCACTGCCTTGCGCAAGGTTCAGGCGCGACAGCACCAGCACCTCAAGCAGGCCGGGCAGGTTGCCGGCCAACACGAAGGTAATGGCAATGATCACCACGGCGCCAATGAAGTCGCCCAGGCTGATGGGTACCATGCTCATGTTGGCGCCGGTGCCGCTGGTGTACTCGTAGAGAATGATGTTGTCCAGGTAGGCGAACACGGTAATCAGGTCAGCCCAGACCAGATAAAGCCCGCCGACGAAAGCGCTCAGCAGCGCCAGACGAATCAGTCGCAATGACTGCTGGTTGACCTGCTCGATGTCCAGCTTCGGCTCTTCGATTGGCGCATCGCTGTCGCCGCTGTCGCGGGCGGCCTGGCGTTTGGCGAGAGCACGCTGATACGCCAGACGGCGCGCCGCGACACCCAGGCCGCGCACGAAAGTTGCTTCAACGACCAGCCAGAGCATCAGCAGGTAAAGGGTGTCGATCAGGCGGTCAGTGAGCTTGAGCGCGGTGTAGTAATAGCCGAAGCACACCGCGACGAACAGCGCGATAGGCAATGCAGTGAACGCCAGCCCCAGGGCTTTGCGGAACAGGGACGCATTGTGATGAGTCGGGCTGGCCAGCAGCAGACGCCCGAGCAGCCACGCCATCAGCGCATAGCAGGCCAGAACCACGGCGATCCCCAGCACATCATCGGCCAGCGCCGCGGGTTGATGTTCGGCAACCGCCACCACCGCCACGAGCGCCAGCACGACCAGGCCAAGACGCCGCACCCAGCCGCGCAGAAACTCGACTTGAATCGTTTCCCAGCGGAAATGCAGTTGCGCGACGCCGCCCGGAGCCAGAACCCGGTAGGCCGTGTAGAAAACCAGCCATGCGAGCGCGATCTGTAACAGCGCTTCGCCGAGATTGGCGTTCTGGCCGCGTGCATCGATTTGCAGCGCATAACCGCATAGCGCCAGACCCAGCGCCACCGGCAAAGCCAGCAGAACATTGATCAGCAACGCCAGCGGCGTCTTCCACTGGCTGTCACGTTTGAAGTGGCCGATATCGGCGTGCAGGCGGTTGAGGTGTTGGTAGAGCTGATTACGGCGCCAGGTCAGCACGCCGATCAACAGCAGCAGCGGCAGAAACAGCAACGGACGATGGGTCAGGCCATCGGCAAGCTCGCTGATGCTGGAGGTCCAGGGCAGCGTCGCCACCTGCTTCTTCAGGCGCGGCCAGATGGTCTGGAACCACTCCATGTCCAGAGGCTTGTTGCTGGGGATCCAGAACATCTGCTCGTCCAGCGTGGCACGCAGGCTGATGGCTGTGCTGGTCAGTTGCTTCTGGTTGAGCTGCAGAGTGATCGATTCATTGAGCAGTGCGCTCAGTTCGCGATTCAGGCGCTCCAGCAGATCACTGCGGGTAATCGCCAGGTCCATCAACGTGCGACGCAGCGCGGGAGTGACCTCTTCGGGAGGCTGGGTCGCCAGCAGCTTCTCGACATAAGCCATTGGGCTGCTCATCTGTTCCCGTTGCTGGTTGACCTCGAACTGATACAGACGAATGTTGGCGATCTCGTCGGCCAGGCCCTGATCCAGCTCCAGATGCGGCAGCGCCTGCTTCTGTTTGTAGAGGATCTTGGACAGCAACAGACTGCCACTCAGGACGTTGATCTGCTCGCTCAACGCCTGATCGGTCTGGGTCAGGTTATCCAGTTGCTGCTTGGTGCGAAGATTGCGCTGGGTCAGCTCGTTGAGGCGATCGGTGCCGCGCAGCAGGTAATCAGACAACTTCAGGTTGGCCGCGCTTTCGGTCGCCAGCAGGCTGCTACTGCCTGCTTTCTGCGCTTCCAGCGAGAGCTCGGCCACGGTCTTCTGCGACTGGGCGCGACGCTTGTCGTTGATCAGCGTCTGCAGATCCTGGATTTCCCGCTCCTGACGGGCCACCTTTTCCGTCAGCAGATCGTGCCGGCTGTTGCCCAGATCCTGCAGCGGGCTGTTGCCGGCCAGTTCCTGACGGCGCAGCAGGTTGAGGGCATTGATCGAGGCGAGCTCGGCGTTCAGCAGGTTGCGTTGATCGGCGCTCAGGGGCTTGCCGTTGTCCTTGCCAGCCTTGAGCGTGTTGTTGATCTGTTGAATGCGGGTCTGGTTGGCGCTGATTTCGGCCTGCGCCCGTTCCGGACGCGTCTGGGCGGTGATGGTCAGGCTGTTGGCTTCGTTGAGGGCTTTTTGCAGATCGCTTTGCTGAGTGCTGCGCTGGCTGAGCATCTGTTCCAGCTGTGGCACATCCAGATTGCCGTAGCGCTGGGCAATCGGGACAACCTTGCTGGCCTTGATCCGGTTCAGCTCGCGCTGGTTTTCTTCCAGCTCTTTGGGCGTCTGATTGAGCAGGTGCTTCAAGTCCGTCAGCTTCTGCTGGCTTTCTTCCTGGGCAGAAAGGAAGCCCAGCGTCTGTTCGAGCACTTGCTGGAGCGCTTTCTGATCAGCGTCCGGCAGTTTGCGGTCGGCAATCTTGTCCAGGCTCTGCTGCACCGAGGCGGCGGTCGGTGTCGCCGGGTCGGCAGCCATCGCGGGTGATGTAGACAGGCAAAGCCCAAGCAGGGTGACAGCAAGGAAAGCACGCAGGGAAAGCATAGATACCGGTCGCTGGATGAAACGAGAGTGGAGTGGCAGTTTAAAGGAACAATCCCGGGCCTGGGCGGCTACCTTCGGGGAATCTGACGCCCACTTTGAGGATCTTGTTCCCGTCCATGGCCGCAACTGTCCAGATCGTGCCGTTCCACTCGATCTGGTCGCCAACGACCGGTTCGCCACGGTTCTTCTGCACGATGAACTGGCTGAGCGGCATGTCGGCGTCCTGACCTGTGAGGGTCAGGCCGTACAGCTCGGCAATCGCACCCAGCCGAGCATCGCCTTCGAGCACGAAATCACCGAAGAAACGCAGGTCCAGGCCACGCTGTGGCGCCTGACTGAACAGTTTGCCCAGTGCCGGAAGATCATGCTCATGGCCGATCACACACAGCAGGTCGCCGACCTCCAGCGTGGTACTGCCGGAAGGGTGCAACAGCTGCTGGCCACGGAACAGGGCAGCGATACGAGTGCCTTCCGGCATCTTGAGTTCCCGCAGGGCTGCGCCGATGCACCATTTTTCAGCGCCGAGGCGATAGACGAACAGCTCCCACTCGCTGGTAACGTGTACTTCAAGCGCGGCCCGCGAAATCGGCGCCGGATCAGGCGGAACCGTCACTTTCAGCAGCTTGGCCATCCACGGCAGGCTAGTGCCTTGCAGCAGCAGCGAAACCAGCACGATGAAGAACGCCAGGTTGAAGTACAACTGGGCGTGCGGCAAACCCGCCATCAACGGAAACACGGCCAGAATGATCGGTACCGCGCCGCGTAGCCCGACCCAGGCGATAAAGGCTTTTTCCCGTCCATGGAACGCCTTGAATGGCAGCAGGCCGACCATTACCGACAGCGGGCGCGCGACCAGAATCATCCACAGCGCCAGACCCAGGGCCGGCAATGCGATGGGCAACAGATCATGGGGCGTGACCAGCAGGCCAAGCACCAGAAACATGCCGATCTGTGCCAGCCATGCCATGCCATCGAGCATATGCAGGATGCCGTGACGACTGCGGATCGGGCGATTGCCCAGCACCAGACCGCACAGGTAGACCGCCAGAAAGCCGCTGCCATGAATGGCGTTGGTCAGGGCAAAGATGGCCAGCCCGCCGGCGATGACCAGAATCGGATACAGGCCGGCGGCCAGATTGATGCGATTGACCAGCTGCAGCATGATCCATCCGCCGCCCAGGCCGATGACGCCGCCGATTCCGAATTCCTGAATCAGATGACCCAGCAGCCCCCAATGCAGACCGGTCTGGCCGCTGGCGAGCATGCCGATCAGGGTGACCGTCAGAAACACCGCCATCGGGTCGTTACTGCCTGATTCGATTTCCAGGCTGGCCGTTACGCGCTCGTTCAGGCCCTTGCCGCCCAGCAGCGAAAACACCGCCGCAGCGTCGGTCGAGCCGACAATGGCGCCGATCAGCAGGCCTTGGATCATGTTCAGGTCGAACAGCCAGGCCGCGACCATTCCGGTCAGGACCGTGGTGATCAATACCCCGACCGTGGCCAGCGACAACGCAGGCCAGAGGGCAACCCGAAAGCTCGCGACCCGCGTTCGCAAGCCACCATCGAGCAGAATCACCGCCAAGGCCAGGTTACCCACGAGATAGGCCGTGGCGTAGTTGTCGAAAATGATGCCGCCGCCGTCGACTCCCGCGACCATGCCCACGGCAAGGATGATGACCAGGATGGGAATGCCGAGGCGCGAAGAAAGTGAGCTGACCAGAATGCTAGCAGCCACCAGCAACGCGCCGATCAAAAACAGGCTGTTGATGGTCGTGGCATCCAAAGTCGGCACTCCTGATAAAAACGAATGTAGAAGGTGAGGGTTGAAACTGACCATGCAGTCGGCATGCCAATGGATTTAACCTGTTGAATTGGCTGGCTGTCAAAGCATTGTCCGCAGTTAATGAGGGAAACTTCGCACTGCGTGCAACGTGTTGGCAACGCACGAGTAATCAGCGCCCTTTATGGCTGCAAAGCGCTGGTGACGTTTGAACCAGCGAACCGTTCAACCGTGTGCAATAGGCAGCCTGGCTCGGCGACGCGGGCAAAGCGCCGGTCCAGAGCTTCTGCCCGCTGATTGGCAAGCATGCCCGACGTTGCGCCGGTGCATCCCCTAGAACCAGTTCTCCTGCATGGCCAGACAAGTATCGTCGCGACGTTCGAGAATCGTCAGTTCTTGATGGCAGCCCGGTACTTCCCAAGTCAAGAAATACCGGGCCGCCTGCAATTTGCCGCGATAGAAAGGCTCGTCCGCGCTGGTGCCGTGCACGAGGCCGTGGCAGGCATGGACAGCCTGTTCCAGCCAGCGCCAACCGATCACCGTGTGGCCGAACACCTTGAGGTAGAGGGCCGAATTGGCCAGGGCAGGACTGACCCGACCCTGGGCCAGATCGGTCAGCAATCCCAGCGTGACGGTCTGCAGTCGCGCCAGCAACTGTTCCAGCGGCTGGCGCAGGCTGGCCAGTTCCTCGTGAGCTCGGGAGCGTTCAACAGTGGCGCCGATCAAACGCGTCAGTTGGGTCAGCCCTGCGCCGCCGTTCTGCGCCAGTTTGCGGCCAAGCAAATCCAGCGACTGAATGCCGTGGGTGCCTTCATGGATCGGGTTCAGCCGGTTGTCGCGATAGTATTGCTCCACCGGATAATCGCGGGTGTAGCCGTGACCGCCCAGCACCTGAATCGCCAGTTCGTTGGCTTTCAGGCAAAACTCCGAAGGCCAGGATTTGACGATCGGTGTCAGCAGATCAAGCAATTCCTGTGCGTGGCGACGGGCTTCGGCGGTGTCGGCAGTCTGGGTGTCGTCAAACAGCCGAGCGGCATAGAGGCCAAGGTCGAAAGCGCCTTCCACGTACGCTTTCTGGGTCAGCAGCATGCGCCGCACATCGGCATGCTGAATGATCGCCACCGGCGCGCTCGCCGGATTCTTGCTGTCGGGCAAGCGTCCTTGCGGCCGTTCACGGGCATAGGCGAGAGAATGCAGATAACCGGCGTAGCCAAGCATGACCGCGCCCAGCCCTACGCCAATGCGCGCCTCGTTCATCATCTGGAACATGTAACCGAGGCCCTGATGCGGCTTGCCCACCAGATAGCCGACGCACTCACCGTTATCGCCAAAGTTCAACGCGGTGGAAGTGGTGCCGCGCCAGCCCATCTTGTGGAACAGCCCTGCCAGCAGCACGTCATTGCGCGGGCCGAGGCTTCCATCTTCATTCACCAGAAATTTAGGCACGATGAACAACGAGATGCCTTTTACACCGGCCGGTGCATCCGGCAGTTTTGCGAGAACCAGATGCACGATGTTTTCCGACAGCGAGTGATCGCCACCGGAAATGAAGATCTTGTTGCCGCGAAGGCGGTAGCTGCCATCGCTCACAGGCTCGGCCCGGGTGCGAATGTCCGAGAGTGAAGAACCCGCATGGGGCTCGGTCAGCGCCATGGTCCCGAAGAAACGGCCTTCGATCATGGGTTGCAGAAAGCGTTGCTTCTGCTCTTCGCTGCCAAAACTTTCGATCAGGTTCGCAGCGCCCATGGTCAGAAACGGATAAGCCGTAGTCCCAACGTTGGCCGCTTGAAAATGCGCGAAACAGGCCTGGGACAACAGGGTCGGCAGCTGCATGCCGCCGGCCTCGAAATCCCGCGTTGCGTTGAGAAATCCGGCTTCGAGAAAGGCGCCGACGGCTGGCTTGACCTCTGGAATCAACACTGCCTCGCCATTTTCATAGCGTGGCTCATGTTCGTCGGCCTTGCGGTTGTGAGGTGCGAAATACTTCTCGGCAATGGCCCGCGCCGTACCGATTGCGGCATCAAATGTTTCACGGGTGTGTTCGGCAAAGCGTTCCCGGCCGGTCAAGGCTTCGGCATCCAGCACTTCATACAGCTCGAAAGCCAGATTGCGGGAACAGAGCAGTGTCTCGGACATGGCGGCCTACCTCGGCTGGAAATCAGCTGAGTCTAGGTGCCGGGAATTGGGGTCGGTAGCAAGATTGATATGGGTGATGAGTCTGGTGCTCCATAGGAGCGCACAACGCGAAGAGGCCATCGCGGGCAAGCGCGCTCCTACCGTGGAAGCGGACCGGGCGGCGCCCGGTCCTGTCGCAAACCGGCGGGCGTCAGCCGATAGTCATCAGGCTGGCGTTACCACCGGCCGCCGCGGTGTTGACGCTCAAGGCGCGTTCGATCACCAGGCGTTCCAGTGGAACGTTGGTTTCGCCGTGGGATAGACCGTTGACCCCGACAATTGCACCGCCACGTTGGGAGATCTGCTGGCAGACCTCGCGCAGTTGGTCCGAATCGCCATGGTGCAGGACTGCATCAAACACGACTTCGTCCTTGTTCCATTCGGTGACCGGCTTGATGCGTGCCTGTACTTCCTTCGGCAGACGGGTGCGCAACGCTTTGCTCACCGCATTTTCCGGCCAGACTGCGCTGCTGCCGACTGCGAGAACCGCAGCCAGTTGGGTCAGCACATCGGTTTCGTCATCAGCCAGGCACAAGACGTGCTCGCGTGGCAGGATCGCATAGCTGTTGCGCTCGCCGGTCGGACCAACCAGTTGGCGCGTGATGCCGCTTTGCGACTGCCCGGCATACTCCTCGCACAAAGCTTCCAGCGCAGGCAGCTTGCCGCTCGCCGCCCAGGCCTTGAGTGCCTGCAATGGCTTGCTCATGGCTTCACGCAGGCGAGTGTCCGGTGCCGCCGATGCATCGCTTTGAGCGAACGATTTGACGATCGCGTCTTGCGGGCGGGTCGACAGCAGGCGATACAGGTACAGCGGGCCGCCGGCTTTAGGGCCGGTGCCGGACAAGCCTTCGCCGCCGAACGGCTGCACGCCGACCACGGCGCCAACGATGTTGCGGTTGACGTAGACGTTACCGGCATTCACGTTGTCGACCACCTTGGCAATGGTCTCGTCGATGCGGGTGTGCACGCCAAGAGTCAGTCCATAGCCGGAGGCATTGATCTGACCGATCAACAGGTCCAGCTCTTTGCGCTTGTAGCGAACCACGTGCAACACAGGTCCGAAGATTTCGCGTTCCAGCTCGTCAAAGCTTTCCAGCTCGATCAACGTCGGCATTACATAGGTGCCGCGCTTGATCTCGGCGCTGTCGGCGATGGCAACCTGGTAAACCGTACGGCCTTTGTCGCGCATGCCCTGAATGTGCTTCTCGATGCCGGCCTTGGCTTCGGCGTCGATCACCGGGCCGATGTCCACGCTCAGGCGCTCCGGGTTACCCAGGCGGCTTTCGGCCATGGCACCTTTGAGCATCTCGATCACGCGATCGGCGGAGTCTTCCTGCAGACACAGCACGCGCAGTGCCGAGCAACGCTGGCCCGCGCTGTCGAAGGCCGAGGACACCACGTCGATCACCACCTGTTCGGTCAGCGCCGAGGAGTCCACGATCATCGCGTTCTGGCCACCGGTTTCGGCGATCAGCGGGATCGGGCGGCCCTGGGAGTCCAGGCGACCGGCCACGTTGCGTTGCAGCAGACGAGCAACCTCGGTGGAGCCGGTGAACATCACGCCTTTGACGCGCTCGTCACCTACCAGCCGCGCACCGACGGTTTCGCCGCGGCCTGGCAGCAGTTGCACCACGCCTTCGGGAATACCGGCTTCCAGAAGGATACGCACAGCCTGAGCTGCAATCAGCGGCGTCTGTTCGGCCGGCTTGGCCAGTACCGGATTGCCGGCTGCCAGTGCAGCGGCAACCTGACCGCTGAAAATTGCCAGAGGGAAATTCCACGGGCTGATGCAGACCACCGGGCCCAACGGGCGGTGCGCATCATTGCTGAAGTCGTTACGCGCCTGTACGGCGTAGTAGCGCAGGAAGTCCACGGCTTCGCGCACTTCGGCAATGGCGTTGAGGTAGGTCTTGCCAGCTTCGCGCACCAGCAGGCCCATCAATGGCTGGATCTCGGCTTCCATCAGGTCGGCGGCGCGTTCGAGAATCGCCGCGCGCTCTGCCGGCGGGGTCGCCTGCCAGATCGGGCCGGCGCTCAGCGCGCACTGGATCGCGTTATCGACGTCTTGCAGGTTGGCTTCCTGAACGTGGCCAACCACATCACGCTGGTCAGACGGGTTGAGCGCGGCAGCTGCTGTACCTTCGCTGGCCGGGCAGCCGAGCATCGGCGCGGCTTTCCAGTCAGTGTGAGCGGTGGCCAGCAGCGCCGAAGACAGCGAAGCCAGACGGTGCTCGTTGGCCATGTCGATGCCGCTGGAGTTGGCCCGCTCGGCACCATAAAGCTCGCGTGGCAGCGGGATGCGCGGATGAGGCAGGCCGAAGCCGCCTTCCTGGGTGGCCATGCGCTCGATCTGGCTCACCGGGTCGGCTACCAGTTCCTGAATGGAAATCGAGTGATCGGCAATGCGGTTGACGAACGACGTGTTCGCGCCGTTTTCCAGCAGGCGGCGTACCAGATAGGCCAGCAGCGTCTCATGGGTGCCGACCGGCGCGTACACGCGACAAGGCCGGTTCAGCTTGCCATCGGCAACCTTGCCGACGACCTGCTCGTAAAGGGGCTCGCCCATGCCGTGCAGGCACTGGAATTCGTACTGCCCCGGGTAGTAGTTCTGACCGGCGAGCTGGTAGATGGCTGCCAGTGTATGGGCGTTATGGGTGGCGAACTGCGGATAGATGACTTCCGGCGCAGCCAGTAGCTTGCGGGCGCAAGCGATGTAGGAAACGTCGGTATACACCTTGCGGGTGTAGACCGGATAGCCTTCGAGGCCTTCAACCTGGGCGCGCTTGATCTCGCTGTCCCAATACGCGCCTTTTACCAGACGGATCATCAGGCGATGACGGCTGCGACGCGCTAGATCGATCACGTAGTCGATCACATACGGGCAACGCTTCTGATAGGCCTGGATCACGAAACCGATGCCGTTCCAGCCGGTCAGCTGTGGTTCAAAGCAAAGACGTTCGAGCAGGTCCAGCGACAACTCCAGGCGGTCGGCTTCTTCGGCGTCGATGTTCAGGCCAATGTCGTATTGCTTGGCAAGCAGAGTCAGCGACAGCAGGCGCGGGTACAGCTCATCCATCACCCGTTCGTACTGTGCACGGCTGTAGCGCGGGTGCAGTGCGGACAGCTTGATGGAGATGCCCGGGCCTTCATAAATGCCGCGACCGTGGGACGCCTTGCCGATGGAATGAATAGCCTGCTCGTAGGACGCCAGGTATTTCTGCGCGTCGTGCTCGGTCAGCGCGGCTTCGCCCAGCATGTCGTAGGAATAGCGGAAGCCCTTGGCTTCAAAGCGGCTGGCATTCGCCAGGGCTTCGCCGATGGTTTCGCCGGTGACGAACTGCTCGCCCATCAGACGCATGGCCATGTCCACGCCTTTGCGGATCATGGGCTCGCCGCTCTTGCCGATGATGCGGCTCAGAGATGAAGTGAGGCCGGCTTCGTTATGGGTGGCGACCAGCTTGCCTGTCAACAACAGGCCCCAGGTGGCGGCGTTGACGAACAGCGAAGGGCTGTTGCCCAGGTGCGGCTGCCAGTTGCCGTTGCTGATCTTGTCGCGGATCAGCGCATCGCGCGTGCCTTTATCAGGGATGCGCAGCAGGGCTTCGGCCAGGCACATCAGTGCCACGCCTTCCTGGGAGGACAGGGAGAATTCCTGCAACAGACCCTGAACGATCCCGGCACGGCCACCGGCGCTCTTCTGATTGCGCAGTTTTTCCGCGATGGTTGCCGCAAGTTTGTTGCTGGCTTCAGCCATTGGCGCAGGCAAGCGAGCCTGCTCCAACAGCATGGGCACTACTTCCTGTTCCGGTCGACGATACGCCGCAGTAATGGCGGCGCGCAGGACCGACTGCGGCAGGATGCTTTCCGCGAATTCCAGGAACGGCTGATAACCGGCATCGGCTGGTGGCTCGGCATGGTCCTCGCCATCCTTGCCAGCGTGCCCGTCGAGTTCAAGCAAGGTTGCACCACTCTCCAGCTTTTCGAGGTAATTGAAGATCGCTTGCTTGATCAACCAGTGCGGCGTGCGGTCGATCGAGTGGGCGGCTGCTTTCAAGCGCTCGCGGGTCGGGTCGTCAAGCTTGACGCCCAATGTCGTGGTGGCCATGGATTGTCCTCATTATTGCCACTGTGGATGTGGCATCGGCTTTGTCGAAGATTATCGCCGGACACTGTGAGGTGCAACCGGGTGCAACCCAATTTTCGGAATATTTTGCGACGATTGCGCCGTTTAACCTATGAAACAGTAAGCGCGCTCGACAACGGCGCATTTTTCTTTGCGAAATGCGGTTTGCCTGCCCCAAAATAGGGCGGAAAATGACTTGGGGGAGTCTTTTTGTGGTGGGTGCAACTCATTATCTGAAACTGGTTGCACCATGTTTGTGATGTTTAATAGGATTCGCGGCAACGGTGCAACCGTAATGTGAATCACAGTCGGCTGCCGGTTCCTCATGGAGCTGTCAGTCAGTGCTGCGTCGGATGCAAGGTTGGCCGGACTGGATCCAGTAGTCAGATCCTCCCTGGGCATCGGGCGCTCAATAAAAACAATGCCAAGGCAGAAACACATGAGTTTGAGCAACCCAACCCTGATCACTTTCGTGATCTACATCGCGGCAATGGTATTGATCGGCCTGCTGGCCTATCGCTCCACCAATAACCTTTCGGATTATATTCTCGGCGGTCGTAGCCTCGGCAGCGTGGTAACGGCCCTGTCAGCCGGCGCGTCGGACATGAGCGGCTGGTTGTTGATGGGCTTGCCGGGGGCCATCTATATGTCGGGCCTATCGGAAGGCTGGATCGCCATCGGTCTGATCATCGGCGCTTACCTGAACTGGCTGTTCGTGGCCGGTCGCCTGCGGGTGCAGACCGAGCACAACGGTGATGCCCTGACGCTCCCTGATTATTTCAGCAGCCGCTTTGAAGACAAGAGCGGCATGCTGCGCATCATTTCGGCAGTGGTAATCCTGGTCTTCTTCACCATTTACTGCGCCTCGGGCATCGTCGCTGGCGCGCGCCTGTTTGAAAGCACGTTCGGCATGTCCTACGAGACTGCGCTGTGGGCCGGCGCCGCCGCGACCATCGCCTACACCTTTGTAGGTGGTTTCCTGGCCGTGAGCTGGACGGACACCGTGCAGGCAACCCTGATGATCTTTGCGTTGATCCTGACGCCGATTATCGTGCTGCTGGCAACCGGTGGTGTCGACACTACATTCCTGGCCATCGAAGCCAAGGACCCGACCAGCTTCGACATGTTCAAGAACACCACCTTCATCGGCATCATCTCGCTGCTGGCCTGGGGGCTGGGCTACTTTGGCCAGCCGCACATCCTGGCGCGCTTCATGGCGGCAGACTCGGTCAAGTCGATCGCCAAAGCGCGTCGCATCTCCATGGCCTGGATGATCCTGTGTCTGGGCGGCACGGTTGCAGTGGGCTTCTTCGGCATCGCTTACTTCTCGGCGCACCCGGACGTTGCCGGGCCGGTGACTGAAAACCCTGAGCGAGTGTTTATCGAGCTGGCCAAGCTGTTGTTCAACCCATGGATCGCGGGCGTACTGCTGTCTGCGATTCTGGCGGCGGTCATGAGTACCTTGAGCTGCCAGCTGCTGGTCTGCTCCAGCGCCCTGACAGAAGACTTCTATAAGTCGTATCTGCGTAAAGGTGCTTCGCAGCGCGAGCTGGTCTGGGTTGGTCGGGCGATGGTGCTGCTGGTCGCGCTGATCGCGATTCTGCTGGCTGCCAACCCGGAGAACCGCGTCCTGGGTCTGGTGAGCTATGCCTGGGCTGGCTTTGGCGCCGCGTTTGGTCCGGTTGTACTGATTTCCGTACTGTGGAAAGGCATGACGCGCAACGGCGCGCTCGCCGGCGTGATCGTGGGTGCCGTTACCGTGGTGCTCTGGAAGCAGTTCGACACGATGGGCTTGTACGAAATCATCCCTGGCTTCCTGCTGGCGAGCATAGCGATCGTGGTGTTCAGCCTGATCGGCAAAGGCCCGTCAGCTGCCATGCAGGATCGCTTCGTCGCGGCCGAGAAGGAGTTCAAGGCAACCCGCTGAGCCTCTTGGCGTAAACGCCGAGGCGCTAGGCAGCCGCTCGCGGGCAAGCGCGCTCTTAAGCTTGTTTTGTCGGAAAACGAAGGCCCGGACTCTTGAAGAGTCCGGGCCTTTTTCATGCGCGGGGTTCAGGATTTGTTGTGGTCGATATCCAGGTTATAGAACGTGGCCTTACCACCTTCATTGGAATAGCCTTTATTATCCTGCGTATAAACCCCAGCCTTGAAATAGAGCGGTTTGTCGCGCCAGGTCGCACTTACCTGGGTTTTCCAGTTCATGTCGCGGGCGCTGACACTGAGTTCTCCGCGACGGCTGAGATGGATGATGTATTTGAATCGCTCGTTCAAGGGCACGCCTTCGGCGAGCTTGATAACCCGGCTGTGGTTGTCGTCGAAGCGGTTGCGGACCTTGACGACGATGTTGCCGGCCTGTTGCTTCTTTTTGTACTGGTACTCGACCTTGAGCATCGGTTCGGTGCTTTCGTAGGCGTGAATCTGGCCAATGACGATCTTGCCCGATGATGGCACCTGGTTGACTTCCAGGGTCGCGTTCAGGAAATTGTCGGCATCAGGGTACTTCCAGTTGTGCAACGTGCCGTCGGACCAGGTCTCGCGCAATTCGCTGCGGGGATATTTGGCGTTTTCGGTGCGGCTGCCGGTGACAGGCGACCAGAAGAAAATCCGGCTCGAATGGGATTCGAAATATTTGCCGTCGTAGCCGTGCATCAATTGTGAAGTTTCAATGGTCTTAGGAGGCGAACCAACCGGGATACTGAGATTCCACGAACCAAGGTCTATCATTTTTTGTCCTTCCGAGGTGTCCAAAGGCCAGCGGCAACGCTCTGGCCCGTCATTCGGGGCGTCCTTATACGGATTGTCGGACGACTTGTTAACGTCGAATTGTTCAGTCAATGACGTCAAAGTGCTGTCATATCCGCTGAAGAGCAGAGTATGAGCGGCCTGCAGGAAACTACCGTTAGTCGGCCCGTTTCAGGTTTAATGATGGCAATGAGCTTCCTGGCTACTGCTTTTCACTAGACCGGGCTAGAGTTGGCTCACAACGCATGATGGTATTCCCGGGTTTCCCAGGCGTCGTGCCACACGAAGAGAAGCAGCATGGAATGCGTGCAACCCAAACCCATTGATGGAACTTCTGTTTTACTGGTCGTAGACGACTATCCGGAAAATCTGGTGACGATGTGCGCCGTCCTGCAACGGACCGATTGGCGCATCATTACCGCCAGCTCCGGCATCGAAGCGCTTACGATTCTGCTGGAGCAGGAAGTGGATCTGGTTCTGCTGGATGTGCAGATGCCGGGCATGGATGGCTTCGAAGTCGCTCGCCTGATGCGTGGCAGCCAGCGCACCCGCCTGACGCCGATTATCTTTCTGACGGCCAATGAGCAGTCCCAGGACGCGGTCCAGAAGGGCTACGCCAGTGGCGCGACGGACTACCTTTTCAAACCGTTCGACCCAAACGTTCTCAAACCCAAGGTCCATGCCCTGCTGGAGCAGCAACGCAATCGGCGTGCGTTGCAATCACTGACTCAGGAGCTGGAAACCGCTCGGGCGTTCAACGCATCGGTACTGGCCAATGTTGCCGAAGGCATTCTGGTGGTCGACGAAGGCGGCCGGATAAGTTTCGCCAACCCCGCCATCTGCCGCTTGCTCAGCGCAAGCTTCGAGAAGCTGCAGGGCACGACGATTCTGAACTATGTGCTGGAGCCCCATAACGAAAGCTGGCGCGCTTCGGGTTTCTACGAGCATTACCGCAAAGGCGAAACCTATCGCGTGCACGACGCCATCCTGCTGACGACCGACGGCGGAGAGCTTCCGGTTGCGTTGTCCTGCGCGCCGCTGCCTCCCGAGCAGAAGGCAATGGTGCTGACTGTGCTCGATATGTCGGTGGTTCGCGACTTGTATCAGCAGCTGGAAAAACAGGCCGTGACCGACGCTCTGACCGGTTTGCTCAACCGCCGCGGCTTCTACCAGACCGTCGAAGGCATGCTGGTACGCACCGAGCGGCTGGACAAGTTTCTGGTGGTTATCTACCTGGATCTGGACGGTTTCAAGCAGATCAACGATTCCCTCGGGCATGACGCCGGCGACCAGGTGTTGCTGTGGGTCGCCGAACAGCTGCGCGATTGCATTCGACCTTACGACGTACTGGCGCGCATGGGCGGCGATGAGTTTACCGTGGTCATCGACGGGCTGGATTACCCCGAACAGGCCGCGAAAGTCGCCGAAAAACTCATAGAACGGGTATCGGTACGCAAGCAGATCGATGGCGTCGACATCACTCTTGGCGCCAGCGTCGGCATCGCGACCTACCCGGAGTGCGGTGCGAATCTGGACGGACTGTTACGTGCGGCCGATATCGCCATGTACGAAGCCAAGCGAGCGGGACGCCAGCAGTACCGGTTTTACGACCAGAACATGAACGGCCGCGCGCGTTCGCGACTGATGCTTGAAGAGAGCGTGCGCACCGCAATCGATGGCAAGGATTTCTCGGTAGTGTACCAACCGCAGGTGCACGCCGCCGACGGTCGTCTGCGCGGGTTCGAAGCCCTGCTGCGCTGGCAGCATCCGAGCGTCGGTGAGGTGCCACCGGCCCTGTTCATACCATTGCTGGAAGAAACGCGTCTGATCAACCGACTCGGTGGCTGGATCTTCGATCAAGGCGCAGAGCAGCGCCAGGCATGGAGTCATGTGTTCGCACCCGATCTGGTCCTCAGCCTGAGCGTCAGCCCTACGCAATTCTGTATGCCGAATCTGGTTTCCGAGCTGCGCAGGACGATGGACCGTTTCGAGCTCAAGCCCGGCCAGATCGAAGTCGAAATCACCGAGAATTCGCTGGTGCATAACCTTACGCACAGCCATAAACAGCTGGAGAGGTTGCACGACATTGGCGTGCGCGTGGCGCTGGACGATTTCGGCACAGGGGAGTGCTCACTCTCCCACTTGCGCAACCTGCCACTCGATACCCTGAAGCTCGACCGCCATTTCATCGCCCGAATGCAGGAAAATCCTCGGGATGCGGTGCTTGCGCGCAGCATTATCGACCTGTGCCGCAACCTCGATATGCTGGTGATCGCTGAAGGCGTCGAGACGTCCGAGCAGTACCGTTGGCTGCTCGACAACGGTTGTCAGGTGATTCAGGGCTTCTATGTCGCAAGGCCGATGCTGCCTGAAGAAGCGTTGCGCTTTGCGCCGCAGTTCGAGTACCGGAGCTGAAAATGCGGGGGAGTGCGGTAGACTTGGCGCTTTGAATAATCAGCCGCGACCCATGGCCAGTCAGCTACAGACCCCGCTCAAATACCTGCAAGCCTACCCGGCGACGCTCCAGGATCAGGTGCGACAGCTTATCGCTCAGGACAAGCTGGGCGATTACCTGCAGCAGCGTTACCCCGACCGGCACCAGATCCAGAGCGACAAAGCCTTGTATGCCTATGCGCTGGCCCTCAAGCAGGAGCACCTGCGCAATGTGTCGGGCATCGACAAGGTGCTGTTCGACAACCGTCTGGATCTGACCCATCGTGCCCTTGGCCTGCACAGCAAGGTATCGCGGGTGCAGGGAGGCAAGCTCAAGGCCAAGAACGAAATTCGTGTCGCCTCGCTGTTCAAGGACGCCGCGCCCGAGTTTCTGCGCATGATCGTGGTCCATGAGCTGGCGCATTTCAGAGAGTCGGACCACAACAAAGCCTTTTACCAGTTGTGCGAGCACATGCAGCCCGGCTACCACCAGATCGAGTTCGACCTGCGGATCTACCTGACCTGGCGCGATATGCTGGCCGCAGGCAAGCAAACCCACGGATAAACCATGCACAAGGATTCAGGGATGGAGGTCAGCAAGACCAAAAGCAGTTTCTACCGGCGTCTGTATGTGGCGTACCTGATCGATGCGGGTATCGCCAGCAGTGTTCCCGCGCTGATGGATGCTACCGGCATGCCGCGCCGCACTGCCCAGGACACCATCGCGGCGCTGGCCGATCTGGACATCCACTGCGAATTCGAGCAACTCGAAGGGGCGCGCAACCACGCCGGGAACTACCGGATTCGGGGATGGGGCGCGATTGACCCCGACTGGATCAATCGGCATCTGGCCAACATCAAGGCCGTGCTGGGTTACCCCTGACCCGGTTGCCGGTCACTCCAGATCGCGACGCATGCCGATGTGCGGAATGTCGTCTTCAAGATAAACCTCGCCAACCGGGTTGAAGCCGTAGCGGCTGTAGTAACCCTGCAAATGCGCCTGCGCCGAAAGATAGATCGGCTGATCGGGCCACTTGCGTTCGGCGTGTTCCAGCGCCTGCACCATCAGTTCGTGGCCCATGCCCTGATTGCGGATCGAGGGCGCGGTGACCACGCGGCCAATCGTGACATCGCCGTTCTGCTGGATAGGGTCCAGCAACCGCAGGTAGGCAACCAGTTGATCCTGCTGCCAGGCCATCAAATGGCAGGTATCACCTGTCAGGTCCTGTCCGTCCACATCCAGATAAACGCACTGTTGCTCGACCACAAACACCTCGGCGCGCAGCTTGAGAACGGCGTACAGCTGTTCAATGCTCAGCTCGGTGTGGTGTTTGCAGATCCATTTGATAGACATGTCGCCGACTCGCTGAGAAACCAGAAGCGAAGTCTAAACGTATCTGGCGGCATTCCCAATAACACGCATGCGACGAGCCACCAATATCGCGCGTGAGTTGTCGAAACCCACAATTGCGTCTTCAATCAAGGCTTGGTGCCACCGTGCAGATTGCGGCCTCGCGGCCGATTGGGTTGTATCGGGTGCTATGCCCTTTTCAGGAACGAGAGCATGTCGCGATGGCTTCGAGCAGTTGGAATGCTGGGGATCATGCTGATGGCACAAGCCGGTGCCACAGAAAAACTACGACTGGTTGCCGACGCGTGGCCTCCTTTTACCGATACATCGCTGCCCAATGGCGGACTGGCCACTGACATTGTGAGCACCGCCCTGCGCCGGGCAGGCTACGACGCCAGCTATGAGCAGGTGCCATGGGCGCGCGCAATGCTCGGGATCAGTGAAGGGCGTCATGACGTGCTGATCAATGCGTGGTACAGCCCGGAAAGGACCCGCATCGGCGAGTTCTCACAGGAATATCTGATCAATCGCATCCGCTTTCTCAAGCGCAAGGACACCACCATCACCTATCAGAGTCTGGAGCAATTGAATGACTATCTGATTGCAGTGGTGCGCGGCTATGCGTATTTCCCGGCGTTCGATAACGATCCGCAGCTCAAGAAATTTCCGGTCCACAACTTTTCCATGGCTGCGCGCTTGCTGGCGCTCGGCCGCGTCGACCTGGCGCTGGAGGACGAATACGTCGCACGCTTCAATCTGGCCCAGGAGCCTGAGCAGGTGCGCGAGAATATCGAGTTTCTTCCAGGCTCACTGACCCAGAACAGCCTGCATATTCTGGTCAGCCTGAAAACCCCGGGGCACGCAGAGATCATCTCGGCCTTCGATCGGGAAATCGCAGCGATGAAAGCCGACGGCAGCTACGAGAAGCTGTTCAGACTGCACGGCCTACAGTGGCTTCCGGCGCCTTGATCAGGTGCGCGGCAAGCGTCCTTAAAGGCGCCAGCTGCCGGCAGATCAACGCCAGCTGGGTCTGTACCAGCCGCTGACTTTCGTCCAGTTCATCCGGCATCTGTTCCAGCTGAGCTGCCAGCGCATCCTCGACATCGCTCTGGACGGCCACCGGCTGCTTGTCGGCCAGGCTTTGTGCAATTTCATCGATGCTGGCGGCCAGCGTCGCACCGGCGCCGTCGATCAGTTGTTCATGGACGTCGGCGGGCAGCTGCGTGTCGCGATGCGCGCCAAGCCCGGACAGATAACTGAGCAGCGTGTGTGACAGCACCAGAAAGCGGAAGCCCACGTCTGCTTCCTTACGGAAGTGACCTGGCTCCATCAGCATGTTCGCCAGCGTCGTGGACAGCGCCGCATCGGCGTTGTGTGCATTGCGGCGGGCCAACCGATAAGCCAGATCGTCACTCTTGCCCTTGGCGTACTGTTGCATGATCTGGCGCAGGTAAATGCTGTTGCAGGTCAGCGTGTTGGCCAACACCTTGTTCAGGCGCCGTCCCTGCCAGTCCGGCAGGAACAGGAATACCGCAAGACCGGCGATGAGGCTGCCAAGCAGGGTGTCGAACAGGCGCGGAAGGAACAGGCCGTAGCCATCGCCAACCTGATTGAAGCAGAACAGGACCATGACGGTGATCGCCGCAGTCGACAGCGTGTAGCGCGTCGTGCGGTTGACGAAGAACACTACGCCGGCGATTACCGCGCACATCGATTGCAGGATCGGGCTGGTGACCAGCGCGAACAGCGCCCAGCCGACCGTCAGACCGATGGCGGTGCCGATGATCCGCTGGCCGAGCTTGCGACGGGTTGCCCCGTAGCTTGGCTGGCACACGAAAACCGTGGTCAGGAGAATCCAATAGCCTTGCGACGGGTGGATCAGATGAACCATGGCATAACCGACCGTCAGCGCCAGCGGCAGACGCAGCGCATGGCGGAACAGCAGCGAAGTCGGCGTCATCTGCAGGCGCAGCCGCGCCCAGACATCCTTCAGATTGCGCGGCGAGCGGTCGAGCAGTGTGGTGTCACTGGCTTCGGCCAGAGCATCGGGATTGCTGGCGTCGCTGATCAGCCGGTCGAGTGTCGTGAGGTTGGCAGCCAGCGCGCGCAATGAGCGCAGCAACCCGCGCCACGCCGGATTGCTCTGAATGCGCAAGTGTTCGAGCGAAGCGTGCAGGTCTTCCATCGCTTCGGCAAATTGCGGGTCGTACACGAACGGCTGGCGCAGTTGTATGGATTCGGAAAGCGCCTGACAGGCCACGCCCTGCTGGCGCAGCAGGCGTTGGCAACGGAACAGCACGTCGCTATGAAAGAAGGCTTCGGCCAGTGAGTTGTACGGATAGTGCGAAGAGCTGGCGCGCTCGTGGATGTCCTGAGCGATGAAGTACAGCTTGAGATAACGGCTGACCTTCGAGCCCGGCCGCCCGCTGCCGACGCGATGCAGAATGATTTCCTTGGTCGAGTTCAGCGCGGCGACCACCCGGCCATTCTGCTGAGCCAGTTCCAGGCGCCGGGCTTCGACGTCCAGAGTGCGGATGGGTTCGAACAGCGTCGATTTCAGTTTCAGGTACTGCCCCAGTTCGCGGAACAGCCGCGCCAGCGCCTGCTGTACCGGCTGGTTGGCAAACAGCATCTGCCACAGCACCGAAAGCAGGCCATACCAGGCCGCGCCCGCGACCAGCAGCATCGGTTCGTGCCAGAAATCCAGCACCTGTCCGCCGCGCTGATCCACGCCGATCATCGTGTAGACCGAGAGAATCAGCGTGCCGTAGGCAATCGCGCCATAGCGCTCGCCCAGCGCGCCCAGCATCGTCAGGCTGAAACTCGCCAGCGCCAGCGCACAGACAAAAATCCAGGGATAGGGAAACAGCAGTTCCACCGCCATCGCGGCGATGCTGAAACAGACCAGCGTCACCGCCAGCGAGTTGAGGCGACCCTGCCAACTGTCGTCGGTTTCGGCCAGGGCGCAGGCGATGATCCCCAGAAACAGGGGGATCAACAGGTTCATTTCATTCTGGTACCAGCACAGCGCCATGCTGCCGGTCAGCGCGATGAAGACCCGAACGCTATAGCTGAACTTGTCCAGCGCCCATAACCGGCGAAACGTATGACGGAGAGATTTCGATGCCATGAATGAAATGACGGCCTTTCGCAATTGATCGATTCTGCAGGAGGAGTATGTACAGGCCTTGGGACAGCCTGTACATCCGTCACGCAAAATTTGTTCCGAGTAGCCTGATCATTCCCCTTGTGCGTCGCTGTGTCACAGGAGTGCTTACACGTATTGCGCCGCCGCATAGGCAGAGGCCCAGGCCCACTGGAAGTTAAAACCGCCCAGATGGCCGCTGACGTCCAGCACTTCGCCGACAAAATACAGGCCCGGCGACTTCAACGACTCCATGGTCTTTGACGACACCTCACGCGTATCGATGCCGCCCAGTGTCACCTCGGCGGTGCGATAACCTTCGGTGCCGGCCGGCACGACCTGCCAGTTCGCCAGTTTTTCGGCGATGTCCGCCAGCTCGGCGTGGGTGTACTGCTTCATGGGCTTGGACACGAACCAGTGTTCGGCGATCAGGTTGGCCATCTTCTTGGTGAAGATCTCACCCAGCAGCGTCTTGAGTTCGCTGTTGGGGCGCTCTGCCTGTTGTTGCGTCAGCCAGTTCGGCACATCGTGGTCCGGCAGCAGATTGATCTGCACCGTGTCACCCGGCTGCCAGAACGAGGAGATCTGCAGAATCGCCGGGCCGCTCAGGCCGCGGTGCGTGAACAGGATGTTTTCGCGAAAGCTGGTGTCGTTGCAGCTGACCAGGCAATCGACCGAGGTGCCGGACAGCTCGACGCACAGATCCTTGAGTTGATCGGTGATGGTGAACGGCACCAGCCCTGCGCGGGTCGGCAGCAGCGTGTGCCCGAACTGCTTGCCGACCTGATAACCGAAGCCGGTGGCGCCCAGGGTCGGAATCGACAGGCCGCCGGTGGCGATCACCAGCGACTCGCAGTTCAGTGTCCCGAGCGTCGTTTGCAGGCTGTAGCCACTGTCGGTCTTTTCGATCTGCTGCACCGATGTATCCATGTGCAGGCTGACGCCCGCCTGACGGCATTCCTCCAGCAGCATTTCCAGAATGTCGCTGGACTTGTTGTCGCAGAACAGCTGGCCCAGTTTCTTCTCGTGATAAGGCACGCCGTGTTTGGCGACCATGGCGATGAAGTCCCACTGGGTGTAGCGCGCCAGAGCCGACTTGCAGAAGTGTGGATTCTGCGACAGGAAATTCGCCGGCTCGGTGTACATGTTGGTGAAGTTACAGCGCCCACCGCCGGACATCAGGATTTTCTTGCCGGGTTTGTTCGCGTGATCGATCAGCATCACCTTGCGGCCGCGAGCGGCGGCAGTGAACGCGCACATCAGACCAGCGGCGCCAGCGCCAATGATAACTACGTCGGTAACGGGCACAGCTTGGTTCCTCGGAAGGATATTTAGAATGCAGTCCCCGTGGGAGCGGACTTGTCCGCGAAGAGGCCGTATCGTTTGTACTGACGCCTTCGCGGACAAGTCCGCTCCCACAGGTGGGCTTTGAGAAAGCTTTACAGAATCCGCACGCGCAGGGACTTGCCCTTGATCTTGCCGTTGTTCAGACGCTCCAGCGCTTGCTTGGCCACGCTGCGTTCAACGGCGACGTACGCCTGAAAATCGAAAATCGCAATCTTGCCGACCTGGGCACCCGGGATGCCGGCTTCGCCGGTCAGCGCACCGAGAATGTCGCCAGGACGCAGCTTGTCCTTGCGACCGGAGCCAATGCACAGGGTAGTCATGGTCGGCAGCAGCTTGCCGCCATCCTTGATGCTCAGGCGGTCGTACTGCTGCCAGTTCAGCGGCGCTTTCTGCAGTTCTTCGATGGCGCGGGCACGCTGGCTTTCCGATGGGGCCACGAGGCTGACGGCAATCCCCGTCTCGCCCGCACGGCCGGTACGGCCGACCCGGTGGATGTGGATTTCCGAGTCGCGGGCCAGCTCGACGTTAATCACCATGTCCAGCGCATCGATGTCCAGACCGCGTGCGGCGACGTCGGTAGCGACCAGCACCGACGTACTGCGGTTGGCGAACATCGCCAGCACCTGATCGCGGTCACGCTGCTCCAGATCGCCATGCAAACCGACTGCCGACATGCCCTTGGCCGTCAAGTGGTCGACAACTTCCTGCACCTGCTGCTTGGTGAAGCAGAACGCGACGCAGGACGCCGGGCGGAAATGGCCCAGCACTTTGACGACGGCTTCCAGACGCTGCTCCGGAGCAATTTCGTAGAAGATCTGCTCGATCTGGCTGTCGGCATGCAGCGCCTCGACCTTGACGGTCTGCGGGTCGCGCATGAACTTGGAGGCCAGTTGCTTAATACCCACTGGATAAGTGGCGGAGAACAGCAGGGTCTGACGGCGTTGCGGCGTCTGCTCGATGATGTCGGCGATGGCGTCGTAGAAACCCATATCGAGCATGCGGTCGGCTTCGTCGAGGATCAGGGTGTTCAGCCCGTCAAGTACCAGCGAGCCTTTGCGCAGGTGTTGCTGAATGCGGCCGGGCGTGCCGACGATGATGTGCGCGCCGTGTTCCAGCGAGCCGATCTGCGGGCCGAAAGGAACGCCTCCGCACAGGGTCAACACCTTGATGTTGTCTTCCGAGCGGGCCAGACGACGGATTTCCTTGGCGACCTGGTCAGCCAGCTCACGGGTCGGGCACAGCACCAGCGCCTGGCAACCGAAGAAGCGCGGGTTGATCGGGTTCAGCAGCCCGATGCCGAACGCGGCGGTCTTGCCGCTGCCGGTCTTGGCCTGAGCGATCAGGTCCATGCCCTTGAGGATCACCGGCAGGCTCTGCGCCTGAATCGGCGTCATTTCGGCATAACCAAGCGACTCCAGGTTAGCCAGCATGGCGGCGGACAGAGGCAGAGTATTAAAAGCGGTGTTAGTCACGACGATGGACCTGCAAAACAAAAATGTCGCGCAGTGTATCAGGTCGTGAACAATGCTCAGATGCCGTTGGCGATAAAAGGCTGGAGTGGGGTGTCATTGTGGGAGCCAGCTTGCTGGCGAGACTCAGCTACAGGCGACGCGCCGGTTGCGGCTGTACCGGCCCCTTCGCCAGCAAGCTGGCTCCCACACTGACACCTCTACATCCCAATATCCTCCTCGATTTCAGTGGGAGGGAGCTTGCTCGCGACGAACGATGGCGACGTGTTTTGCCGGACTGCGTTACCGCTCCGACGGTGTCGCCGCGGTTTTGGTGTCGCGCCCCGGTAATTGCAGGAATATCCCCGCCGCGAAGATCGCCAGCACGCCGACGCAGAGGAAGGTGAGCTGGAACGCTTCGAGCACGTTGTCAGCCACATCTTCGGTAAAGCCACCCAGCAATGCCGCCGCGCAAGCGACGCCCAGGCTCAGCGCCAGTTGGGCGACCACCGACAACAGACTGTTGCCGCTGGCGGCGCTGGCGTCGTCCAGGTCGATCAGCGTCACGGTATTCATCGCCGTGAACTGCAACGAATTCACCGCGCCCAGCAGGCCCAGATGCACCAGCAACACCCAGTACGGCGTCTGTTGATCGACCAGCGCCAGGCTGGCCAGCAACACGCCGAGCAGCAATGTGTTGCCGGTCAGGATCACGCGATAACCCAAGTGGTCGATCAGCCAGCGGGCCACGGTCTTGGCGAACATGCCCGCTGCGGCCAGCGGCAACATGCTCATGCCGGCCTGCGACGGCGAGTAGCCCAGAGCGACCTGCAACAGCAGCGGCACCAGAAACGGCAACGAACCGCTGCCCAGCCGGGCGAACAGGTTGCCCAGAATACCGACCGCAAAAGTCCGGGTGCGGAACAGCGACGGTGCGAACAGCGGAAATTCGACATGCCCGGCCCGCAGCCAGTAGGCGGCAAGACAGCCAAGGCCGGCGAATAGCAGCAACACCACGCGTATATGCGGCAGATGCAGTTCACCCAGTCCTTCGAGAGCGATGGTGATCAGCACCATCGCCGCGCCGAACAGAATGAAACCGGTGCCATCGAACCGCGTGCGCGCACCGCCGGCGATGTCCGGAATGAAATGTTGAACCGCATAACAGCCCAGAATGCCCACCGGAATATTGATCAGAAAAATCCAGTGCCAGCTTGCGTACTCGACCATCCAGCCGCCCAGCGTCGGGCCCAGTAACGGACCGAGCAGACCGGGGACGGTGATGAAACCCATAATCCGCACCAGCTCCGAGCGCGGATAGACGCGCAGCACGATCAGGCGCCCGATCGGCAACATCAACGCGCCGCCCAGACCCTGAATGATGCGTGCGCCGACCAGCATGTTCACCGAGTTGGAAAGCGCGCAGAGCAGCGAGCCAAAACTGAACAGCAGGATCGCACTGAAGAATATCCGCTTGATCCCGAACCGGTCGGCAATCCAGCCCGATGCGGGAATCAGCAGGGCGATGGTCAGCATGTAGGCAATGACCACCGATTGCATGCGCAACGGATTCTCGGCGAGCGAGGCCGCCATCGAGGGCAACGCCGTGTTGAGGATCGTACCGTCCAGGCTTTGCATGAAGAAAGCGATGGCGATCACCCAAGGTAGCCATCGCAGGGTCTTTTCATCCAGATGAGGCGTCGATGTCGGCATGCAGGCCTACTAAAGAGTCAGGGTCAGTCGGCTGATGAGCGCACCAGGCAGGTGGCTGGAAGCTGTCTGGCGCTGACTATAGGTACTTGCCGACAGGATGAGTTCCCGCTCGCGCGTCAGATTCTCCAAGGCGCTGCCCAGCAGGCTGTAAGCGCTGTCATCGAAACGCATGGTGCTGACCGGCGCGACAATCTGGCCGTTTTCCACCCAGAAAGTGGCGAAACGGGTCATGCCGGTCAGCCGCGCCGCGGGCCTGTCCGAATAATTCAGATACCAGAGGTTGCTGATGTACAGGCCGGTGCCGAGCTTTTGCAGAATCTCATCCAGCTCCAGTGAACCGCCCGCCATGCTCAAGGCGCTGGGCGATTCGCCGTAATCCGCACCATTGGCCTGCAGCCCGTATTCGGCGGCACTGCTTGAGTCCACCAGCCGTTCGCGTGCCTGACCTTCGGTAATCAGCGCCAGGTCGCGGCGTGGGTAACCTTCGTGGGAGAACGCCGGCGACAACGAGCCGCTGACTTGCTCATCAAGGCTCACCAGCGGGCTGAAGCGTGCCTCGTCACTGTACAGGCGTTGCAACGGGCTGCGCTTGCTGGCGATGGATTGCGCCGAGAAACCGCCCCAGCACAACATGCCGACGATTTCGTCCATTGCCGCGGGTGCGAGGTAGGCGCGGTACTCGCCGGGCTCCAGATTGCGCAAGGGACGGCCAAGAAACTCCAGCTGCTGGCGTGCCTGCGCGAAGCGTCGCTCGAACGCCGCAGCATCCCAGTCATGCCCGGCATAGCTGGCTTTGACGGCTTGGCCATTGTCGTGGAACAGGCTCCAGTCGAAGTTGAAGCTGTTCGCCCCATGCCAGCCCAGTGCACCCCAGGAACTGGCGAATCCGCGATAGATCGGTCCGGCAGCGTAGAAACCGACCAGATCCAGATCGCCGGAAAGCTCGTCAATGCGCGCTACCACATCACCGCTTTCAGGCAAGGCAATGGCCTGACGACTGTCGCTGCGCCAGGCATCCATGTTGGGTAGCAGGTAAGGGTCTCTGGCCAGGGAAGGCAGGGTTTCGCGTAACTGTTGCAAAGCCTGGTTCAGGCGCTCGCGATCCGTTTCCGTGTCCCCGGACAGCGTGAGCTCCAGGTTCGCGTGCCGACCGTCTTCGATCAGCTTGAGGCTCACGCCCGCCTGCTGCACGTGCCCGGCCTGCCTGACGCGGCCGTGATTGAAGCGGATGAAATCGGACGCTTCGGCGTTATAGGTCAGAGTGAACTGTTCTTGCGGACTTACAGCAGCCTTGAGTACGGCGACCAGATCCTCGAATTGCTGTTGGTGCGACATCAGGCGTCCCCTCCGAATACGTCCACATTGGCAAAAACACAGGCGGGCGAGGCATGGCCGACGCGGATCACCTGATTAGGCTCACCCTTGCCGCAGTTCGGCGTGCCCAGGACCTTGAATGTACTGGCGTCGCCCACCGCGCTGAGGCTTTTCCAGAACTGCGCCGAGATCGCTCGATAGTTGGGGTTCTTCACCACGCCCTTGAGCTCTCCGTTTTCAATGAGCTGGCCCCATTCGCAGCCAAACTGGAACTTGTTACGCGCGTCATCGATAGACCAGGAGCGATTGGTCGACATCAGGATGCCGCTTTCAATGTTGCCGATCAGGCTTTGCAGCGGTTGATCGCCCGGCTCGATATTGAGATTGGCCATGCGGTCGATCGGCGCGCGGTTCCAGCTGGTGGCGCGGCTGTTGGCCACGCCGGGCAGGCCGCTGCGGAATTGCGACAGCGCGCCGCCCAGCGGCCGTTGCAGCAGGCCGTCGCGGATCAGGAACTGCTTGCTTGCCGGCGTGCCGTCGTCGTCATGGCCATAACTGGCCAGCTGTTCCGGGATATCGGGGTCGAAGGTCACGTTCAACAGCGGGGAGCCGTATTGCAGGGTGCCGAAGTCGCTGACCTTGACGAAGCTGGTGCCCGCGTAATTGCGCTCGTCACCCAGAATGCGGTCCAGCTCCAGCGGGTGGCCGATGGACTCGTGAATCTGCAACACCATCTGGTCGGGCATCAACAGCAGGTCGCGAGGGCCGCTTGGCGTATTCGGCGCCAGAATCAGTTGCAGCGCCTGATCCGCAACCTGCGCGGCAGCACTGACCAGTCCGCAAGAGGCCATGACTTCCGCGCCACCCTGCTGTCCGAAGTTGTCCCGGCCCAGACTGCGGGTCTGGCTGTCGCGGCCGTCGTAGGCGGTAACGGTCATGCCGGGATAGACAAAGCGCTGGGCCTGACGAATCTCGGCGCCCGCCGTATTGAGATAGATCTGCTCGACATGTTCCAGGCCCAGGCTGGCCTGCCAGTCCACCAGGCGCTCGTCCGCCGGCACAGCGTGGGATTCGGCCATCAGCAGGTCGATGCATTCGGCGAGCGAAGGGAAGGGATCATTGAGGCGCGGCGACAGATAATCGCCCTTTGAGCCGGACACGCCGTGCTCGCTGAGGTCCAGCAGGGCGTGAGGCGCCAGCCGCCGCGCCATGGCTTCGGCCTGCTGCAAGGCGGCCTGCAACCCGTTCTGCGAAAGATCGTTGGTGGCGGCATAGGCTTCGACGCCGTTGAGGCGAACGGTGACCATTACGCCTTCATCACTGCCCAGCGATGGCGGCTCGGCCACGTTCTTGCGCACGCACAAGTGCTGGCTGGTCCGGCGAACATAGCGCACGGAAAAGAATTGCGCGGAACTCCGCAGGGCGGCGAAACGCTGCTTGAGGGGCGCGGAGAAATCGAACATGCGGACAGGCTCCTTCTTGAGGGCGGGCGGTGGGGTCGCAGACCTTCGGCCAATGGCAAGAAGAGTAACCGCTGGCGCGGTCGGGTGTCAGCGCCCGCGCCCTTCTGTGACTTACTGACGCACTGGTTTGCCGCGTGCCGGACGGTCGCCGGCAACGAAGTAGTCGGCAGTGCTGCGCGGCAACGGCCGGCGACCACGGATCTTGTCGGCGATTTTCTCGGCGATCATGATCGTGGGGGCGTTCAGGTTGCCGGTGGTGATCAGCGGCATGATCGACGCATCCACCACACGCAAGCCTTCCATGCCGTGGACGCGGCCCTGGCTGTCCACAACTGCCATTTCGTCGCTGCCCATCTTGCAGGAGCAGGACGGGTGATAAGCCGTCTCGGCATGCTCACGCACGAACTGGTCCAACTGCTCGTCAGTCTGCACTTCGATGCCCGGGCTGATTTCGCGCCCACGGTACGGGTCCAGCGCGGGCTGTTGAATGATCTCGCGGGTCAGGCGGATCGCATCGCGAAATTCCTGCCAGTCCTGCTCGGACGACATGTAGTTGAACAGGATGCTCGGGTGCTCGCGCGGATCTCTGGATTTCACATGGACCCGGCCACGGCTTGGGGAGCGCATGGACCCGACGTGCGCCTGGAAGCCATGCTCTTTCACACCTTTGGTGCCGTTGTAATTGATCGCGACCGGCAGGAAGTGGTACTGAATATTCGGCCACTCGAACGCTTCACTCGAACGAATGAATCCACCTGCCTCGAACTGGTTGCTGGCACCTATGCCCTTGCCGAGGAACATCCACTTCGCGCCGATCGGCGGCTGGTTCCACCACAGCAGGGAAGGGTAGAGCGAAACCGGTTGGGTGCAGGCGTATTGCAGGTACATCTCCAGGTGATCCTGAAGGTTTTGACCAACGCCCGGCAGGTCGTGAACCACCGGGATGTCCAGCTCGCGCAACAGGTCGGCCGGGCCGACGCCGGAGCGTTGCAGGATCTGCGGGGAAGCGATTGCACCGCCACACACCAGGACTTCCTTGCGGGCACGGGCTTCGACGCGGGTATCGCTGTCACCGACCAGATAAGCCACACCGACGGCGCGTTTGCCGTCGAACAGAATGCGGTCGGTCAGCGCATGGGTGACGATGGTCAGCGTGGAACGCTTTTTCGCTTCGTCCAGATAGCCACGCGCCGTGCTGGCGCGGCGGCCATTCGGCGTTACGGTGCGGTCCATCGGGCCGAAGCCTTCCTGCTGGTAGCCGTTGAGGTCTTCGGTACGTGGGTAGCCGGCTTGCACGCCAGCTTCGACCATGGCGTGGAACAGCGGGTTATTGCCCTGCTTGGGCGTGGTCACGCTGACCGGGCCGTCGCCGCCATGGTAGTCGTTGGGCCCGATGTCACGGGTTTCGGCTTTGCGGAAGTATGGCAGGCAGTCGAGGTAGCTCCAGTCTTCCAGCCCTGGTTCTTTCGCCCAACCGTCGTAATCCATGGCGTTGCCGCGGATGTAGCACATGCCGTTGATCAGCGATGAACCGCCCAGACCTTTGCCACGACCGCATTCCATGCGGCGGTTATTCATATAAGGTTCCGGCTCGGTTTCGTAGGCCCAGTTGTAGCGACGGCCTTGCAGCGGAAACGCCAGAGCAGCCGGCATCTGGGTACGGAAATCCAGACGATAGTCCGGGCCGCCCGCCTCAAGCAGCAGAACGGTGACGCCCGCGTCTTCGGTGAGACGGGCTGCCAAAGTATTACCGGCCGAACCAGCGCCGATGATGATGTAGTCGAATTCGTGGGTCATAAAAGCGCCCTCTTTGAAGTTGGGTCGGGCGTGGTCACAGATTGAGCAAGTGTTGCGGCTGTAACGACGTCGTCGCGGGCAAGCGCGCTCCTACGGACGGGCGCGCCTGCCTCGGCAAGGGGATTGGGATCAGAACACCGAACCGTAGTCCCCCAGTTCGACCTGCACCGACTTGATCCGCGTGTATTGGGCCAGCGAGCTGATACCGTTTTCGCGGCCGACACCGGATTGCTTGTAACCGCCGACCGGCATTTCCGCCGCCGATTCGCCCCAGGTGTTGATCCAGCAGATACCGGCTTCCAGCAGGTGAATCACGCGGTGCGCGCGGTTCAGGTCGCGGGTGACAATGCCGGCGGCCAGGCCGAAATCGGTGTCGTTGGCACGACGCACGACTTCTTCTTCAGTGTCGTAACCGAGGATGCTCATGACCGGGCCGAAGATTTCCTCGCGCACGATGGTCATTTCATCGGTGCAGTCGGTGAACACGGTCGGCGCCACGAAAGCGCCTTTTGCGAAGTCGCCTTCAGTCAATCGCTCGCCGCCACACAGCAAGCGGGCGCCTTGTTCTTTGCCCTTGGCGATATAGCCCAGCACGCCTTCCATGTGTTCGAAGCTGACCAGTGGGCCGAAATTAGTGTTTTCGTCTTGCGGGTCACCGGCGCGGATGCGTTTGACGCGCTCGACGATCTTCGCCTCGAAGTCGGCTTTCAGCGCATTCGGAACGAACACCCGAGTACCGTTGGTGCAGACCTGACCCGAGCTGTAAAAGTTGGCCATCATCGCGATGTCGGCGGCGCGATCCAGATCGGCGTCCTCGAAGATGATCAGCGGCGACTTGCCACCCAGTTCCATAGTCACTTCTTTGAGCGACGAACTTGAAGCGCTGGCCATGACCTTCTTGCCAGTATCGGTGCCGCCGGTGAACGAAACTTTCTCGATACGCGGGTGCTCGGTGATCCAGCTGCCGACTTCACGGCCGCTGCCGGTCAACACATTGAATACGCCGTTGGGCACGCCGGCCTCGGTGTAGATTTCCGCGAGCTTGAGCGTGGTCAGCGACGTCACTTCGCTCGGCTTGAAGATCATCGCGTTACCGGCCGCCAGGGCTGGCGCAGACTTCCAGAGAGCGATCTGGATCGGGTAGTTCCACGCACCGATACCAGCGACCACGCCCAGCGGTTCACGACGGGTGTAGACGAACGACGATGTGCGCAGCGGGATCTGCTCGCCTTCGATGGCAGGCACCAGGCCCGCGTAGTATTCCAGCACGTCGGCGCCGGTCACGATATCCACGGCGCGGGTCTCTGAAATGGCCTTGCCGGTATCGAGGGTTTCCAGCGCGGCCAGTTCGTCATTGCGCTCACGCAGGATGTCCACCGCGCGGCGCAGGATGCGCGAGCGCTCCATTGCCGTCATGGCTGCCCAGATTTTCTGGCCTTTCTCGGCGCTGACCACGGCACGTTCGAGGTCCTCTTTGCCGGCGCGCTGAACCTGAGCAAGCACCTCGCCGTTGGCGGGGTTGATGGCGTCGAAGGTTTCACCAGTGCTGGAATCGACATAACCGCCGTCGATGTAGAGTTTTTGCAGTTCAAAACGGGCCATAAAGTCCTCGCACATTCATTGGGGCGCTGACTGGTAACAGTCTGCGGCGAACGAGCTTCGCGCTTCAGTTCGCCGCTTTCGCCAGTTGGAAATCCATGTATTCGTAAGCGATCCGTTGCGCTTGCCCGGTATCGAAGGCATCGCCGGACAACGCGCCGCGCAGCCACAAGCCATCGATCAAAGCGGCCATTCCGCGCGCCGCGCTGCGGGCCTGTTCCAGCGGCAACGCGCGACGGAACTGGCAGCACAGGTTCGAGTAGAGGCGGTGATCGTTGATCCGCTGCAACCTGTGCAATGACGGGTGATGCATGCTGGTCGCCCAGAAGGCCAGCCAGGTTTTCATCGCCGGGCCGTTGACCTGGCTGGCGTCGAAGTTGCCTTCGATGATCACTTGCAGATGCGCCCTGGGGCTGTCGTCGCCCAACGCCTGGCGGCGCTCGCTGATGCTCTTGCTCAAGGCAGTCATCAGGTGGCGCATGGTCGCCGCGATCAGGCCGTTCTTGTCCTGAAAGTAATGACTGATGATGCCGTTGGAGACCCCGGCCAGCCGCGCAATCAACGCGATGCTGGCATCGCCCATACCGACCTGATCCACCGCGGTGAGCGTGGCCTGGATCAGCTGTTGACGGCGAATGGGTTGCATACCGACCTTGGGCATTGCGATGGGTCTCCTCGGCGTTTCGCGCCAGTGGTGTTTGCCAGATGGTCGACACAGTCTAGTTATTTTTTATTGAACGATCAATCAATAAAAACGGCGAGGCGTGGCAAGGCCCCGTGGGACGCGGCTTTGAGATAATTATTGAGGTGATTACGTGGGAGCGGACTCGTCCGCGAATAGGCCTTGGCAGACGAAAACACGGTGCGTCTGGAATGCCGTCTTCGCGGACGAGTCCGCTCCTACAGGTAAGAACCGGTCAGCCGTGGGTCCTGCCCAGCAGCGCATGGTACAGCTCACTGTCGCCGAGGATGCCGACCACGCGGTTGCCATCCTGAAGCACCAGCTTGTTGCCGGTCTGGTAACGGATCTGCAAGGCATCGCGCATGCCGATGTTGGAATGGACGAGGGTCGGGCGGCGGTCGAGGCTGCTGACGTCCTGGCCTGGAGTCCAGTTCTGCAGGTCCAGCTGCGCGCCACCCTGGCGGGCGCCCTTGATGACATTGCCTTCGGCCAGATCCAGCCACGAATCGCCGCCTGGGTCCAGGCACACCGAGCCGTTGATCCTGGTGCAATCGTTGACGTTGCGCATCAGGCTGCGACCGCACAACACGTTGAGCGGGTTGGTGTGGGCGACGAACGTGCGAACGTATTCATCGGCCGGGTTGAGCACGATCTGTT
Source organism: Pseudomonas sp. R1-18 (assembly GCF_051132095.1). Lineage (NCBI taxonomy): Bacteria > Pseudomonadati > Pseudomonadota > Gammaproteobacteria > Pseudomonadales > Pseudomonadaceae > Pseudomonas > Pseudomonas sp. R1-18. The sequence continues at coordinate 4,492,143 of NZ_CP071658.1, read as the reverse complement.
CCGGCACGCTGTACTGCACGATGCGTCCGTCTTTCATGATCGCGATGCGGCTGCCCAGCTTCAGCGCTTCATCAAGGTCGTGGCTGACGAACACGATGGTCTTGCTCAACTTGCTCTGCAAGGCGAGCAGTTCATCCTGCAAACCCTGGCGGATCAATGGATCGAGCGCCGAGAACGGTTCGTCCATCAGCAGAATGTCGGCGTCCATCGCCAGTGCTCGGGCCAGGCCCACCCGCTGCTGCATGCCGCCGGAAAGCTCGTCGGGTTTCTTGTTGCGCCATTGGGTCAGGCCCACCAGTTCGAGCTTTTCGTCTACCAGCTTGCGCCGCTCTTTTTCCGGGCGACCCTGCATCTCCAGGCCAAAGCTGATGTTTTCGCGCACGGTCAGCCACGGCATCAGGGCGAATTTCTGAAATACCATCGCGATGCGCTTGGTGCGCATCATTTTCAGCTCTGCGGCGGTGCAGCTGGCGATGTTGATCTGGCTGCCTTCATGCTCGACGTGCAGCGCACCGCGACTGACGGTGTTCAGGCCATTGATGCAACGCAGCAGGCTGGATTTGCCGGACCCGGAAAGCCCCATCAGCACGCAGATTTCGCCTTTCTGGATATCCAGAGTGGCTTTCTCGACGCCGACGATCTGCCCGGTTTTCTTGAGGATCTGGTCACGCGTCAGGCCTTCATCCAGCAACTTGAGGGCCTCACGCGGATCCTTGGCGAAGATGACGTCTACCTGGTCGAACTGGATGATACTCATGCGTCGGACCCTACCTTGGCATCGGGTTGTTTGCAGATTCGGTCGAGCATGATTGCCAGCAGCACGATTGCCAGACCGGCTTCGAAGCCCAGGGCGATATCGGCAGTGTTCAATGCGTTGACCACGGGTTTGCCCAAGCCGTCGGCACCTACCAGTGCGGCGATCACCACCATCGACAGGGATAGCATGATGCACTGGGTGACACCTGCCGCGATGCTTGGCATGGCGTAAGGCAGTTCGATTCGGGTAAGCAATTGTCGGCGCGAGGAACCGAAGGCTTTGCCCGCGTCGAGCAGTTCATGAGGCACGTCGCGAATCCCGAGATAGGTCAGGCGGATCGGCGCGGCGATGGCAAAGACTACGGTCGAAATCAGACCGGGCACCACGCCCAGACCGAACAGTGTCAGCGTTGGAATCAGGTAAACGAAGGTCGGCACGGTCTGCATCAGGTCGAGCAGCGGGCGGATGATCGTGTAGAACATCGGCTTGTGCGCCGCGATGATGCCCAGCGGTACACCGATCAGTACGCAGACCACCGTGGCGAACAGCACCTGGGCGAGGGTTTCCATGGTCTCCTGCCAGTAATGCAGGTTGAGGATCAGCAGGAAGGCCAGGGCAACGAAAATGGTCAGGCCCCATTTGCGCTGGATGAAGTGCGCCAGTGCGGCAATCAGGCCGATCAGAACGAACGGATTGAACCAGGTCAGTGCGAAGGTCAATCCGTGGATCATCATTTCCAGCGTCGAGGCGATTGCATCGAAGTAATCGGCGCCGTTGCGCGTAAGCCAGTCGACGAACGACGCGATGTACTCGCCCAGAGGGATTTTTTGATCAGTCAGCATGATTCGAATGTCCGCTTGCTGGAAAAATGAGGAGTGCAGGCGGCATGACCACCTGCCACCGGTTTACTTGGTCAGCTTGGCCTTTGCTGCCTCCAGTCCCGGTTTGCCGTCGACGGTCGTTACGCCGGCCAGCCACGTGTCGAGAACTTGAGGGTTATTCTTCAGCCAGGCTTTGGCAGCCGCTTCAGGCTTCATCTTGTCGTCCAGGACGTTACCCATAAGGGTGCTTTCCATGTCCAGAGTGAACGAGAGGTTCTTGAGCAACTGGCCCACATTGCTGCATTGCTGGGTGTAGCCCTTGCGGGTGTTGGTGTAAATGGTTGCCTGCCCGAAATTGGGGCCGAAAAAGTCGTCGCCGCCTGTCAGGTACTGCAGCTTGAAACGGGTATTCATCGGATGCGGTTCCCAGCCAAGAAACACTACATCGGTGCCGCGTCGGGCGGCGCGGTCAACCTGCGACAGCATGCCGGCTTCGCTGGACTCGACCATCTTGAAACCGGCGGTCTTGAGACCGAAGGCGTCCTTGTCGATCATGCTCTGGATCAGACGGTTGCCGTCGTTGCCGGGCTCGATCCCGTAGATCTTGCCGTCCAGCTCCTTCTTGAATTTGGCGATATCGGCAAAGTCCTTGAGGCCCTTGTCGTAGAGCGCCTGAGGTACGGCCAGCGTGTACTTGGCGTTTTCCAGGTTGGCGCGCACGGTTTCGACGGTGCCTGCCTCGCGGTACGCCTTGATGTCGTTTTCCATGGTCGGCATCCAGTTGCCGAGGAAAACGTCCATATTCTTGCCGTCGGCCAGCGACTTGTAGGTCACCGGCACAGAAATCATGGTGGTCTTGGTCTTGTAACCCAGAGATTCGAGCACCGCGCTGGTTACCGCCGTGGTGACCGTGATGTCAGTCCAGCCTACATCGGAGAAGTTGACCGTACGGCAAGCCTCTGGCTCCGCAGCCTGAGCCAGCAGTGGGACGCCAAGCGCAGCGACCAGCAGCAACGATTTAGGACTTTTCATGGGATGGACTCCTGTTAATTTTTCTTGAGCCATCGGCGTGTGAACGCCGGTGCGGCTTTTATGTTGGCGGGGCATTCGCGAAGCTCCATCACTGCGCTGACAACCGAGTCGACACCGATCATCTAACAGGGAAAATCAAACGCCTACAGGGGGCGTCGTATCCAGTACAGGCGGGGTCGTATCCAGTATGCGCAGCGTCGTTTACAGCTTGTTCCTACCCGGCAAAGGCGCTTTTGCGAGCACCAAACCTCTGGAAAGCGGCTTGATCTGCGCCAGCTCCCCGTTCTTGATCGGTAGTGCTCTCAGGATTTCGCGGGTTTGCACAGATGTGGGAGGCGGCGGCCTTCAGCGTAGCTGTTTCATCTGTACACGCGCCCTGAGTATGCCAGTCGGCCGCGCCGGTCAGGATGCGTCAGTGAGAGGACCGCAGACGCGGTGGTTTTGAGCCGAAGGGGTGTATGAAGTTCACTGGCCACAGGCGCACCCGAAACCGGCCGGTCGACGTTGCGATGCCGAGCGATCGGGCTGCGCGATTTTTGCTCACGCCATCCGCGTTCCGCCACCTTTTAGCGCGTGCTCGGTAATGGCCCAATGCCGTGCGCCTGCACCGCGAGTCGTGCAATGAGTAGCACTGGGTGCCGACTTACCCGTCACCGGTCGGCAAGTGCTACCGAATTGCTCACTGCGCAATGCCGCATTTGTGATGGCGCGTCGCTCACGGACATGAAAGTCGCACCCGAGTAGACGCATCGCGACGTCGTTTTCAGGGGTTATTGAATGAGCATTCAAATTTCGGCATGGGTTTTGCGATGTCATCGCAAAGCCTTGCGCCAACGCAGGGCCATAAGAAGAGCCTCTCCCGAGGCCCACGACCGTTAGCGTGAGGAGACAACGTGATGACTTCCTTCAATGCAGGGGCTCAGCCCCAGAACCGCGCCCCGCAATCCATCGGCTTTCTGCTGCTGGACAACTTCACGCTGATCTCCCTCGCCTCGGCGGTCGAGCCGCTACGCATGGCCAACCAGCTCTCAGGTCGTGAGCTGTATCGCTGGACCACGCTGACCGTCGACGGCGGGCAGGTCTGGGCCAGCGATGGCCTGCAGATCACCCCGGACGCTGCGATGCACCAGGCACCGGCGCTGGATACCGTAATCGTCTGCGGAGGCGTCGGCATCCAGCGGACCGTCACCCGTGAGCACGTGAGCTGGTTGCAGAGCCAGGCGCGTCAGTCGCGTCGCCTGGGCGCGGTCTGCACGGGAAGCTGGGCACTGGCGTGCGCCGGTCTGCTCGATGGTTTCGATTGCAGCGTCCACTGGGAATGTCTGGCCGCGATGCAGGAAGCCTTCCCCCGCGTTTCGATGAGCACTCGCTTGTTCACGCTGGACCGCAACCGCTTCACCAGCTCCGGCGGCACCGCGCCGCTGGACATGATGCTGCACCTGATCAGTCGCGATCATGGCCGTGAGCTGTCGGCCGCGATTTCCGAAATGTTCGTTTATGAGCGCATCCGCAACGAACAGGATCATCAGCGTGTGCCGCTCAAGCACATGCTTGGCACCAACCAGCCGAAGTTGCAGGAAATCGTGGCGTTGATGGAAGCCAACCTTGAAGAGCCGATCGACCTTGATGATCTGGCGGTCTATGTCGCCGTTTCGCGCAGGCAGCTGGAGCGTTTGTTCCAGAAATACCTGCACTGCTCGCCGTCGCGCTACTACCTCAAGCTCCGTCTGATCCGTGCGCGGCAGTTGCTGAAGCAGACACCGATGTCGATCATCGAAGTGGCGTCGGTCTGCGGTTTCGTATCGACGCCGCACTTTTCCAAGTGCTACCGCGAATACTTCGGCATTCCGCCACGCGACGAGCGCGTAGGCTCCAACACCACCCAGCAAGTCGCCATGATGCCAATCCCGCAAGCTTTGGTACTGGCACCGCTGTCTGGCCCGCTGTCGGCACTGAGCCAGGCGCGTAACGAATCGACGTTTGCGAGTGTGAGGTTGTAAACAGAGCACTGTTGTGGGAGGCAGCGCCAGTGCACGTGTAGGAGCGGACTTGTCCGCGAAAAGGCCGGTACATTCACAGCAGATGTGCAGTCAGTACCGCTTCTCGCCAGCAAGCTGGCTCCCACAAAAACGGCGGCGTACGCTGTGACGTGTAGGAGCGGACTTGTCCGCGAAGAGGCCGGTACATTCACAGCAGAAGTGCAGTCAGTACCGCTTCTCGCCAGCAAGCTGCCTCCCACAAAAACGGCGGCGTGTGCTGACGTGTAGGAGCGGACTTGTCCGCGGAAAGGCCGGTGCATTCACAGCAGATGTGCAGTCAGTACCGCTTCTCGCCAGCAAGCGGGCTCCCACAAGAACGGCGGCGTACGCTGTGACGTGTAGGAGCGGACTTGTCCGCGAAAAGGCCGGTACATTCACAGCAGATGTGCAGTCAGTACCGCTTCTCGCCAGCAAGCTGGCTCCCACAGGGGCTTGCGGCGTGCGCTGTATTTGCGGGAGCGGCTTCAGCCGCGAAGGTGCTGGTACAGGCGACGTATCTATCGGGCCTGTACCGGCCTCTTCGCCAGCAAGCTGGCTCCCACAAGGGCTGCGGCGTTACAGGCTGAAGCGCGAAACCATTGTGTTGAGGTCCACGGCCAGGCGTGACAGCTCGGTGCTGGCAGCGGTGGTCTGGTTGGCGCCGGTGGTCGACTGGGCGGACAGGTCGCGAATGTTCACCAGGTTGCGGTCGACTTCACGAGCCACTTGCGCCTGCTCTTCAGCAGCACTGGCGATGACCAGGTTGCGCTCGTTGATCTCTTCCACCGCCGAATTGATGGTGTCCAGTGCCAAGCCGGCACCCTTCGCAATATTCAAGGTCGATTCAGCGCGTTCGGTGCTGTTGCGCATCGAGTTCACGGCGTGTTCGGTACCGCCCTGAATGCTGCCAATCATGCGTTCGATTTCGCTGGTCGATTGCTGAGTGCGGTGAGCAAGGGCGCGCACTTCATCAGCCACCACCGCAAAGCCGCGACCGGCTTCACCGGCGCGCGCCGCTTCAATGGCAGCGTTGAGGGCCAGCAGGTTGGTCTGGTCGGCCAGGCCGCGGATTACATCCAGAACCTTGCCGATGTCACGGGATTCATTTGCCAGGTTGCCGATCAGCTCAGCGGTGCTCTGCACGTCGCTGCTCATGCGTTCGATAGCACCGACTGTTTCCATGACCAGATCACGACCGTCGCCCGCCGAAGCAGTTGCGGCTTTCGAGGCTTCCGAAGTGCTGGTGGCATTGCGAGCCACTTCTTCCACGGCGCTGGTCATTTCGTTGACTGCGGTGGCAGCCTGTTCGATTTCGTCGTTCTGCTGCGAAAGGCCACGGGCGCTTTCGTCGGTTACGGCGTTCAGCTCTTCCGCCGCCGATGCCAGCTGGGTAGCCGAACCGGAAATGCGGTGCAGAGTGTCGCGCAGCTTGTTCTGCATGGTTTGCATCGCAGCCAGCAAGCGACCGGCTTCGTCGGTGCCATCCACCGTGATCGGGCGGGTGAGGTTGCCTTCGGCAATATGCTCGGCGGCAGTCAATGCGGCGGCAATCGGGCGAGTGATGCTGTTGATGAGCAGCCAGGCGAAAAGAGTGGTCAGGACGGTTGCCGCGATCAGCAAGCCGATGACCAGACTGAATGCCGAATCGTACTGGGCCGCGGCGTCCGCATTGGTCTTGTCCAATTGCTGGGTGTTGATATCTACCAGCTTGGCCAGCACGGCATTCATCTGGTCCGAGTTGGCCAGCGTTTCGACATTGAGCACGTTTTGCAGCTCATCGAGCTTGTTGGCCAAGGTCAGGGTTTTCATGCGCGATTCAAGCTGACGGTAGTCGTTCAGCAGGCGAACGTATTCGGCATACAGCGCCTGCTCTTCAGGGCTGCTGATCAACTTTTCGTATTCAGCCTGCGCCTCGGTGATCTGCTTGTTTCGCATGACGAACAGATCAAGGGTCTTCTGCTGAATATCCGGCTCGCGGTTGACTAGCAAGCGGTAGGCGAGAACGCGCAAGCGGATACTGGTTTCGGTCAGGCGATCCAGGTGCTTGATACTTGGCACACTGTTGTGGGCCAGCGTTTCTGTAGCACCACGGATCTTGCTCATCTGTGACAGTGCGAATACACCAAGGATCAGCATGAGAGTGCCGATCAAGGCGAAGCCCAGGAATGCGCGCGGAGCGATGTTCATGTTACGCAAAGACATAATTGCTTCCAGAGGTAAGGCGCATTCCTTGCGGCTTTGATTAGAGTTGAAACTTCATAACTGCCTATCGGTCACGAACCTGAAGTCTTGAGTGGCCTGCTGGCGGTGAGCAGACCAAAGGGGCGCCACGCGTTTTACTTCGCCCGGAGCGAAAACGCTGTAAGCCGTTGTCGGCAATGGAGATCGGTATTATCCGTGATGGCGATACAATGGCGCGCTGCGCCGTTTTGTCGCACGTATCGGCGGTCTGACGAACAGCAGGAACCGCTTTCGGGATTGAGAGTCACAAGCCCCCTATGCGTTTGCGTTATTGACGTGTCCGGAGCGTGGAAAGCCAGTATTCACAGGCTCCACGCTGGCATGCGCAGTGACTTTTCTTTATCGTGTGCGCCCGTTGAAATTTGCTTGAGTAATCAAAATGTTGGAAGCGTCCCTAAGCCAGTTGGAACAACTTGTCGGCGATCTGGTGCAACAGAACCAGAAGCTGCAGGAAACGAATGCACAGCTCAACGCCGAGCTGGCCCAAGCCAGGGACGAGAATGACAGCTTGCAGCTGAGCCTGATGGAACAGGAAGAGAAGCAGGGCACCACTGCCGCTCGCATTCAGGCGCTGGTTGACCGCGCTACCAGCGCAAGCGCTGTCGGCGCATGAACTACGACAGGAGCGGGGTCACCGTGCTATCGATCCTCGGAAACGAGTATTCGATCAAGGCACCCGAAGGTGAAGACCAGGCGCTGCTCCAGGCAGCGGCAATGCTCAAGGCGTCTCTGGCCGATACCAAGCGCAAGTACCCAAGCCTGATCGGCGACCGCCTGCTGGTGCTAGCGGCGCTGAACCTGTGCTCGCAGCAAATCGAGATGAAGCAGCGCCACAAGGTTGAACTGGAACGCTATCAGGAACAGATCGACGCTACCGTGGACGCGATTTCCAACGCGATTTCACAGGCCTGACAATTGTTCGCCGACTGGTAACTCTGCAAACACTGCATCCTCGTAGGAGCCAGCTTGCTGGCGAAAGGGTCGGTACAGACGCAGCGATTGTGTCAGCCGAACGAATGTTTTCGCCAGCAAGCTGGCTCCTGCGGGATTGGTATCAGTCAGGCCGCCATCACCAGCCGGATATCCGCCGCCAGTTCCCGCACGCGGTCTTCTTCGGTGTCCCACGAGCACATGAAGCGTGCGCCGCCGCTGCCGATGAATGTGTAGAAGCGCCAGCCTCTGGCGGTCAATGCGGCGATGGCGGGTTCCGAAAGTTGCAGGAACACGCCGTTGGCCTCGACCGGGAACATCAGTTCTACGCCGGGGATATCCTTGACCAGATCGGCCAGCAGTTGAGCGCAGCGGTTGGCATGTCGTGCGTGCCTGAGCCAGGCGTCGTTTTCCAGCAGGCCAACCCAGGGCGCCGACAGAAAGCGCATCTTCGACGCCAGTTGCCCGGCCTGCTTGCAGCGGTAATCGAAGTCCTCGGCCAGATCCCGATTGAAAAACAGAATCGCTTCGCCCACCGCCATGCCGTTCTTGGTGCCGCCAAAACACAGCACGTCGACGCCGGCTTTCCAGGTCAGCTCCGCCGGTGAGCACTCAAGAAAGGCACAGGCGTTGGAAAAACGCGCGCCATCCATATGCAGGTGCAGACCCAGTTCACGACAGGTCGCGCTGATCGCGCGCAGCTCGGCCGGTTGATAAACGCCGCCGACTTCCGTTGCCTGCGTCAGGGTGACGACTCGCGGCTTCGGGTAGTGGATGTCCTGGCGCTTGAGCGCTACCTCGCGGATCGATTCAGGGGTCAGCTTGCCGTTCGCGCTGCGTGCGGTCAGCAGTTTGGAACCGTTGGAGAAGAACTCCGGCGCGCCGCATTCGTCGGTTTCGACGTGGGCGGTTTCCGAACAGATGACACTGTGATAACTCTGACACAGCGAGGACAAAGCCAGTGAGTTGGCCGCCGTGCCGTTGAAGGCGAAGAACACCTCGCAGTCGGTTTCGAACAATTTGCGGAAATCATCCGAGGCGCGAGCGGTCCATTGGTCGTCGCCATAGGCACGTTGATGCCCCTTGTTCGCCTGTTCCATGGCTGCCCAGGCTTCAGGGCAGATACCGGAATAGTTGTCGCTGGCGAACTGTTGGCTTTGGTCTGTCATGGCCGATTCCTTATGGGCATTTAACCTGCGCACTGTAGCGAACAATGTGGGGTGCGGTCATGCGTTGCATGCGTGACAGGCTTTTACGAATGGGAGCGATATGGATCTTTCCAACCCGCCTTTCCTGCCGGGACGCGACAAGGCGCTGGATCTGCTCAAATGGCTGGCCATGCTGTGCATGGTGCTCGACCACCTGCGGTACGTTGGCTGGTCGATAGATGTTTTCTACATTCCGGGCCGCCTGGCGTTTCCCTGGTTCTGCCTGGCGATAGCGCTGAACCTGTCACGCCGCAGCGCTGCGGTACAAGCGCCCAGGGTGCAATGGCGGTATCTGGCCTGGCTCTGCGGGTTCGCTGCGATTTCGGAGCTTCCCTATCGGTTGTTCATGGCCGATGCAAATACCCTGAACGTAATGCCTACGCTGCTGCTTGGATTACTGATCGCCCAAGGCTGGCAGCATCGCAATCCGACGACGCGGGTTCTGGCGCTGGGGGCGTTGCTGGTGGCCGTGCTGTTTCAGAAAACGTTGATGTTCGGCTTTCCGGGCGTCCTGCTGCCGCTGGTGTTTCTGCTGGTCCTGCGCCGACCGCTCTGGTACGCAGTGTTTCCGGCAGGTTTTTGTGTCGCCGCCAATGCCTGGCCCGAAATGTTCGCGGGTGCGGAATGGGGCGATCCTGTTTCCATCGGCTCGATCATCGCTTGCCTGCTTGCCCCGCCGCTGGGCATGGCGCTGCTGCGTTGCAAGCCGGGCTTCAACATCTGGCCGATGCGCCGCTGGGCGTATGCAATCTATCCACTGCATTTTCTGGTGCTGCTGGGGCTGCGGACCCTGCTGAGGGTCTGAAGCCTGGCAGGAGCGCCGGGCGCCGCTCCGCTGGCACGCAACGAGAGGCTTATGCCGGGAGGCAGACGCCAGTGCCGCCCAGGCCGCAATAGCCTTGCGGGTTCTTGGCCAGATATTGCTGGTGGTACGCCTCGGCGAAGTAGAAGGTCGGCGCCTCGGCGATTTCCGTGGTGATCGAACCCAGGCCCGCCTTGTTCAATTCCGCCTGGAACGCCTGCTCGCTGGCCTTGGCGGCCTCCAGCTGTTCCGGCTTGGTGCAGTAGATCACCGAACGGTACTGGGTGCCGATGTCGTTGCCCTGACGCATGCCCTGAGTCGGGTTGTGTGCTTCCCAGAAGACCTTGAGCAGCGACTCGTAGCTGATCTTCTCCGGCTCGTAGACAACCAGAACCACTTCGCTGTGACCGGTGAGCCCCGAGCACACTTCTTCGTAGGTCGGGTTGGGTGTCATGCCGCCGGCGTAGCCCACCGCGGTGCTGTAAACACCTTCCTGCTGCCACAGGCGACGCTCGGCGCCCCAGAAGCAGCCCATGCCGAAGATCGCGAATTCCACGTTGCCTGGAAACGGACCCAGCAACGGATGGCCGTTGACGTAGTGCTGCTCAGGAACCGCCATGGCAGTTTCACGGCCCGGCAGTGCTTGTTCAGCGGTAGGCAAGACGTTCTTGTTGACCAGAATTTCCGAACGCAGAGTCATGAACCATATCCTCTCGATGTGAGACAGGCAGCAGGGCCAGGACGAATGAGGGTACTTACATAGGTCCGGTTACCCGCGCAAACAAGTGCTGCCGTGAAAAAACGGACCGACAGTGTGCCCGAGAGTCGCGGGCGCAGGAAGGGTGTCAGGCTGAAGGAAGACGCGAATAACGGCGCAGCTTCTCGATCAAGTCCTGACCAGGGATAGGCTTGTCGAACAGATAACCCTGCCCGACATCACAACGGTGACGACGCAGAAACGCCAGCTGCGCGGCGGTTTCGATGCCTTCGGCGACGACCTTGAGCTTGAGGTTGTGAGCCATCGCGATGACCGCCGACGTGATTTCCATGTCGTCCTCATCATCCGGGATATCGCGAATGAAGCTGCGGTCGATCTTGATCACGTCGATCGGGAATTTCTTCAGGTAACTGAACGACGAATAACCGGTACCGAAATCATCCATGGCCAGTGACAGGCCCAGACGCTTCAACGAATCCAGTTGCAGACGCGTATCTTCGGTGGCCTCCAGCAGCAGGCCTTCAGTCAGTTCCAGCTCCAGCAGCGACGCATCGAGTTCTTCTTCACGCAGAATGGCGGCGATGGAAGACACCAGCTCCGGGTCCGAGAACTGCTTGGGCGACACGTTGATCGCCACCTGCAGGTTACCGAACCCGGCAGCGGTCAGCGCCTTGCTCATGCGACAGGACTGGCGCGCTACCCACTTGCCGATAGGAATGATAAGCCCGGTTTCCTCAGCGACGCTGATGAACTGGTCTGGGCGGATCATGCCTTTTTCCGGGTGGTTCCAGCGCAGCAGTGCTTCCATGCCCAGCAGGCGGCCGGTGCGCAGGCACAGCTTGGGCTGGTAGAAAACTTCCAGCTCGTTCTGGGTCAGTGCGCGGCGCAGGTTGTTCTCGACGAACAGCTTGTAGCTGGCTTCGGCATTGAGCGCTTCGGTAAATACCTGAACCTGATGCTTGCCGTTGGCCTTGGCCTTGTGCAGCGCGAGGCCGGCGTTCTTCATCAGCGTCTGTGGATCGCGACCATGCAGCGGCGCGCAGGCCAGGCCGACAGAGCCTGTGACACTGATGAGCTGGTTATCGACGAACATCGGCTTGTCCAGTGTCGCGAGGACCTGGCTGGCGATGCTCTGACCGGCTTCCAGACCCGTATGGTCCAGCAGTACGGCAAATTCGTTACTGGCGAATCGCGCCAGCACGTCGGACGGGCTGAGCGTGTTGCGCAGACGGCGTGCCAGGCTGATCAACAGTTTGTCGCCGGTCTGGTGGCCCAGACTGTCGTTGATCCGCTTGAAGTTGTCGATATCGACCAGCAGCAGGCACATGAGCGAATCATCATCACGCGCGAAACGTTCGTCCAGATTGCGGATGAAGGCCGGCCGGTTACCCAGGTTGGTCAGGTTATCGGTATACGCCAGCCGCTCGATGCGCTGCTGGGCCAGCTTGGCCTGGGTGATGTCTTCGTAGATGCCGATGTAATGCGTCAGCTCCCGGTTGTCGCCGTAGACCTTGGATATCGACAGTTGGCCCCAGTAGGGTTCCAGATTCTTGCGTCGGCTCTTGAACTCGCCTTGCCAGCTGTTGCTGTTGGTCAGGCTGGAATTGGCTTCGAGCAGCAGGTCGTTCAGATTTTCCAGCGCCGGTAGCTCTGACAGCTTGTGTCCGTGAACCTCTTCGGAGCTGTACTGCGTGATCGCGGTGAAGCTGGGGTTTACGTATTCCACGACGCCGTCGCAGTTGACCAGCAGGAAGGCGTTGGCGCTTTGCTCCACGGCTCGCTGGAACAGATGCAGCGCGTTGGTAGCGGCACGGCGGTTGTGGTTGTTGATGACCTGAGCGAACTGGTCCGCCAGCTCGCCGGCGAACGTGATTTCGTCAGGCTGCCACTCGCGTGTCGAGCCGGTCTGTTCCAGGCACAGAACGCCGACCACCTGCCCGTCGATGCGGATGCTCGCATCCAGAATTGCGTTGATACCCAGCGGCGACAGCGTTTCCGCCATCTTGCGGGTGCGCGGGTCGACCTGCACGTTGCTGGCGTCAATGGCACGGCTGTTGTGAAGCGCCTCCAGATAACCCGGGTACTGACTGATGTCGACGGGCGCGCGGTCCTGATAATCGCCAGTCTGGCGAACATAGTCGGCTATGGACACCAGCTCGTTATTGACCAGGCTCCAGATGCCGGCGCGGTCGACGTCGTAGATGTCGCAGGCGCTTCGGGTGATCAGCTCCGCCGCTTCCTGGACTGAATTGGTGGTGCTGTAGCGCTGACGGGTCAGGCGCAGGATCAATTCCTGCTGGGCGCGGACACGTTCGAGGTGGGCGAACTGGTCGCGCTGTGCACGCTGGTTCAGCTCCAGCGCAATCTGCAATCTTGAATTCTGGGTTTCCAGGTCAGTGCCTGTGGTCTGCTCGCCGTTGCCGAGCAGTCCGTCGACGACCAGAAAGTAGCCGCGCAGCAGATGCCGGTTGTGTTGCTTGTAGGCTTCGCCGATTTCGACCAGGCCCAGCGGGCCTTTAGGCGTGTGCAGTGTGTAGCGCACCGTGTAGTGGGGCGAGGTCGCCAGTTGCAGCTGGATTTCGTCGTGCAGCTGATAGCGCGCTTCGGGTTCCATCAGGCTTGCGTAGGGTGAGCCAATCAGGGCGCAGAGATCCACGGCAGCCAGGCCGAGCTGTTTTTCACAGTTGGGATCGAGAAAGAGGAGCGCCCAATTGGCTTCATTAAGCCGCTCGAAACGCAGCATGCCCAGGCGCGAAGGCACAGGCAATTGCGTCACTACCTCGGCTGCCGTCCTGCCGGCAGCATCGGTCTGGCTTTTCATCAACAAACTCGCTTCCGAAATACTGATCGCGGGGGCCATGCCCATATCACTGACGCATGGCGCAAGGTTGCATCATGCAGAGCGGGCTTACAAGGGCCACGGTGGCTTAGTGCTATAAAAGTGTCGGCCGCAAACGCCAGTTCTTCAATGCCGATTGAAATTGCAGGACGATCCAGGGTATTTCGGGTAAAAAAAGCCCCGCGGGAAGCGGGGTTGAGGTTCGAGCGTGTGGGCTCGCAAATGAATGAGCGGTGGCCCGTCGCGTGGACGGGCCGGCTCAGGCTTACAGCAGAATCGTGCGGATATCCGCCAGCAATTCGCTCAAGCGCTTGGTGAAGCGGGCAGCCGCTGCGCCGTTGATCACACGGTGATCGTAGGACAGGGACAGAGGCAGCATCAGTTTCGGCTGGAAGGCTTTACCGTCCCAGACTGGCTGGATGGTCGCCTTGGAGACACCGAGGATCGCCACTTCAGGCGCATTGACGATCGGTGTAAAACCGGTGCCGCCAATGTGGCCGAGGCTGGAGATGGTGAAGCAGGCGCCTTGCATGTCGTTGGCGGTGAGCTTTTTGGTACGGGCTTTTTCGGCCAGTGCCGCAGCTTCGGCAGCCAGTTGCAGCAGGCTCTTCTGGTCGACGTCACGGATGACCGGAACCAGCAGGCCATCGGGCGTATCCACCGCGAAACCGATGTGTACGTACTTCTTGCGGATCACCGCTTTGCCGCTAGGAGCCAGCGAAGCGTTGAAGTCCGGCAGTTCCTTGAGCAGGTGCGCGCAGGACTTGAGCAGCAGAGGCAGAACGGTCAGCTTGACGCCTGCTTTCTCGGCCACGGCTTTCTGTGCGACGCGGAAGGCTTCCAGTTCGGTGATGTCGGCCTGGTCGAACTGAGTAACGTGCGGAATGTTCAGCCAGCTGCGATGCAGGCCGGTCGCGCCCAGTTGCATCAGGCGAGTCATCGGCACTTCTTCGATCTCGCCGAAGCGGCTGAAGTCGACTTCCGGAATCGGCTGAATGCCCATGCCGCCGCTTGCGCCGCCAGCCGGAGCTTCCTTGGCCTTCTGCATCATGGTCTTGACGTAGGCTTGTACGTCTTCCTTCAGCACACGGCCGTGCGGGCCGGAAGCGCTGACAGCAGACAGCTCGACGCCGAATTCGCGTGCCAGCTGACGAACAGCCGGGCCCGCATGGACCTTGGCGCCGTCTTTGGCAGGAGCGGCCGGGGCAGCAGGCGCTTCGGCTTTCGGTGCAGCTGCAGGAGCAGCAGCTGGCGCGGCTTCAGCCTTGGCAGGGGCGGCAGCCGGGGCGCTGGCGGCAGGAGCCGGTGCAGCAGCAGGCGCGGCGCCTTCGACCCTCAACTTGAGGATCAGGTCGCCGGTGCCGACTTCCTGGTCCAGCTTGACTTCAATGCTTTCCACAACGCCGGCGGCTGGAGACGGGATCTCCATGCTGGCCTTGTCGGATTCCAGAGTGATCAAGGATTGATCAGCCTGGATGCTGTCGCCGACCTTGACCATCAGCTCGATGATCTTGGCCTTGCCCGACGAACCGATATCCGGAACGTGGATGTCCTGAACCGAAGCGCTGGCGGCCGGCGCAGGCGCGGCGGCCGGTGCCGCGGCAGGCTCTGCCGGTTTTTCAGCGGCAGCGGGTGCAGCAGCCGGCGCAGCCTCGGCGGGAGCGGCAGCCGCTTCGCCTTCGACTTCCAGCTCGAACAACTCGTCGCCTTCTTTCAGGCGGTCGCCCAGCTTGACCTTCATGGTCTTGATGACGCCAGCCTTGGGAGCAGGGATTTCCATGCTCGCCTTGTCCGACTCCAGCGTCAGAATGCTCTGGTCAGCTTCGATGCGATCACCGACCTTGACCATCAATTCAATGACTTCACCTTCACCGTTGCCGATGTCGGGTACGCGAATTAGCTCACTCACTATGTCTCTCCTTCGGAGAACCTGTTCACTCTCGATTGCGCTGATTCAATTGCAACAAAACAGCGTCGGATGCTCATTTACGGTGAGTAAATTCCGCATCCTCGGCTGTTTACGCTCGATCAGCGCTCTTGAAGCAGACTCTTAGCAGTCCAGTGGATTACGTTTTTCAGGATCGATGCCGAACTTGGTGATGGCTTCCGCCACGACCTTGGGTTCGATATCGCCACGATCAGCCAAGGCTTCCAGGGCGGCCAGCACCACGAAGTGGCGGTCTACTTCGAAGAAGTGACGCAGCTTCTTGCGGCTGTCGCTACGGCCGAAACCGTCGGTGCCCAGGACTTTGTATTCCTTGGTTGGAACCCACTGACGGATCTGGTCAGCGAACAGTTTCATGTAGTCGGTCGACGCGATCACCGGACCCTTACGGCCGTTGAGGCATTCTTCCACATAGGTCAATTGAGGCTTCTGACCTGGGTGCAGGCGGTTGTGACGCTCAACGGCCAGGCCGTCGCGACGCAGTTCGTTGAAGCTGGTCACGCTCCAGACGTCGGCACCGATGTTGAACTCGTCACGCAGGATCTTCGCCGCTTCGCGAACTTCACGCAGGATGGTGCCCGAGCCCAGCAACTGGACGTGGTGCGCCGCTTCCTTGGTGTCTTCTTCGAGCAGGTACATGCCCTTGATGATGCCTTCTTCCGCACCGGCCGGCATGGCTGGCTGGACGTAGGATTCGTTCATCACGGTCAGGTAGTAGAAAACGTCCTGCTGCTCTTCGAACATCAGGCGCATGCCTTCGCGAATGATGACCGCCAGCTCGTAGCCGTAAGTCGGGTCGAAGGTGCGGCAGTTCGGGATCGTTGAGGCCAAGATGTGGCTGTGACCGTCTTCGTGCTGCAGGCCTTCGCCGTTCAGCGTGGTACGACCGGCGGTGCCGCCGACCAGGAAACCACGGGTGCGGCTGTCGCCGGCAGCCCAGGCCAGGTCGCCGATGCGCTGGAAACCGAACATCGAGTAGAAGATGTAGAACGGAATCATCGGCTGGTTATGGTTGCTGTACGAAGTACCAGCTGCGATGAAGGACGACATGGCGCCCGCTTCGTTGATGCCTTCTTCGAGGATCTGACCTTTCTTGTCCTCGCGGTAGAACATCACCTGCTCTTTGTCGACTGGCTCGTACAGCTGGCCAACGGAAGAGTAGATGCCCAGCTGGCGGAACATGCCTTCCATACCGAAGGTACGGGCTTCGTCCGGGATGATCGGAACGATGCGCTGACCGACTTCCTTGTCCTTGACCAGCTGCGCCAGGATGCGCACGAAAGCCATGGTGGTGGAAATCTCGCGGTCGCCGGAGCCGTCCAGGATCGCCTTGAGGGTTTCCAGCGGCGGAGTCGGCAGGCTGAAGCTCTGCGCGCGACGCTGTGGCACGAAACCACCCAGCGCGGCACGACGCTCGCTCAGATAACGGGCCTCGGCGCTGCCTTCTTCCGGCTTGTAGAACGGCAGGGCTTCGAGCTCGGCGTCCTTGACCGGAATGTCGAAGCGGTCACGGAAGTGACGCAGGCTGTCGACATCGACCTTCTTGGTGTTGTGCGCGGTGTTCTTGGCTTCGCCGGCACCGGTGCCATAACCCTTGATGGTCTTGGCCAGGACAACGGTAGGCTGGCCCTTGTGGTTGACCGCCTGGTGGTAGGCCGCATAGACCTTGTACGGGTCGTGGCCGCCACGGTTGAGCTTCCAGATCTCGTCGTCGGACATGTCCGCGACCATCGCCTTGAGCTCAGGGGTGTTGAAGAAGTGCTCACGGACGAACGCGCCGTCCTTGGCCTTGTAGTTCTGGTACTCGCCGTCGATGACTTCGTCCATGCGGCGCTGCAGGATGCCGTCGACGTCCTTGGCCAGCAGAGGGTCCCAGAAACGGCCCCAGATGACTTTGGTCACGTTCCACTGGGCGCCACGGAACACGCCTTCCAGTTCCTGGATGATCTTGGCGTTGCCGCGAACCGGGCCGTCAAGACGCTGCAGGTTGCAGTTGACCACGAAAATCAGGTTGTCCAGCTTCTCGCGACCGGCCAGAGCGATGGCGCCCAGGGATTCCGGCTCGTCGGTCTCGCCGTCGCCCAGGAAGCACCAGATCTTCTGCTTGCCTTCCGGAATGAAACCGCGATGTTCCAGGTACTTCATGAAGCGAGCCTGGTAGATCGCCTGGATAGGGCCCAGACCCATGGAAACGGTCGGGAACTGCCAGAAATCTTTCATCAGCCACGGGTGTGGGTAAGACGACAGGCCTTGGCCGTCGACTTCCTGACGGAAGTTGTTCATCTGGTCTTCAGTGATACGGCCTTCCAGGAACGCACGTGCGTAGACGCCCGGCGATGCGTGACCCTGGAAGTAGATCAGGTCACCACCATGCTCGTCGGTCGGAGCCTGGAAGAAGTAATTGAAGCCGATGTCGTACAGCGTGGCACTGGAGGCGAAGCTGGAGATGTGACCGCCCAGGTCCGGGTCGTTCAGGTTGGTCTTTACGACCATGGCCAATGCGTTCCAGCGCACCAGCGAGCGAATGCGGCGTTCCATGAACAGGTCGCCAGGCATGCGTGCTTCGTGGGTAACTGGAATGGTGTTGCGGTATGGCGTGGTGATGGCGTACGGCAACTGCGAACCACTTCTGGTGGCCAGTTCGCCCATACGGGTCATCAGGTAGTGAGCACGGTCTTCGCCTTCTTTGTCGAGAACCGATTCCAGGGCGTCCAGCCATTCCTGGGTTTCGACGGGATCGAGGTCTTGCATGGCTTGCTCCAGGGCGGAAAGGCTTCCAGAATCGGTTGCCTGAGTTTGCGACTGGCCTTGTGGGCAGACGACATAAATTCTTGGATTACCGGCGGTTGCTCCGGCGGCGTGTAGTTTTACTACAAATCGGCGACCATTTCAGCCTTTCGGATTATTGGTCCAGTAGTGAAACTACACAGAAGCGACCAAATCGCTTCTGTCATGTTGTGAGATAAAACGTTACTGTTGAGCAGGATTGTGTGTTTTCAACGGGGATCTTGATATTCACTGCTGTGTGCATGGATTTTCAGGCAATTAATAACCTTTGTTCGACATTCCTCGGTGCTGCATGGCAGTTGCGGTCATGGCACGTAGCCACAGGCACGCCGAATCAGGATAGACCATGAGCCTTCCTTCGCTGACCGATTTGCCCGACATTCTGCTGCCGATCGTGACCAGAGCACGGCAGGCATTCCGCACTGCCGTTGCCGCCTTGTCAGACGAATCCGTGGCGTCCTTCGATAACTGGCCTCAGCCGCGCCTGCTGGCATTCGACCGAGTCTGCGCCGCCAGCGACTTCGTTTCCGAACAGGTTTGCCGCGATCCGCAGATGCTGCTGGAGCTGGCGGAATCCGGCGCTCTGGAGCGTAGCTTCGTTGCCGATGAACTGCGCGGCCAAATTGCCGAGGCGGTCCAGGCGGCAGACAGCGAGGATGAGTTGGGGCGTAATCTACGTCGTCAACGCATGCGGCATCAAGTGCGGATTATCTGGCGCGACCTCACCCGTCAGGCTGACCTGATCGAAACCTGTCGCGATCTGTCCGACATGGCTGATGCTTCCATCGACCTGGCTTATCAGTGGCTCTACGCCCGTCACTGTCAGCAGTTCGGCACGCCGACCGGCCGCCGCAGCGGTGAACCGCAGCACCTGGTGATTCTGGGCATGGGCAAGCTCGGGGCCGTGGAGCTGAATCTGTCCTCCGACATCGACCTGATCTTTGGCTATCCCGAAGGCGGCGAAACTGTGGGCGTCAAACGTCCGCTCGACAACCAGGAATTTTTCATTCGCCTGGGGCAGCGGCTGATCAAGGCGCTGGACCCGGTGACGGTCGATGGCTTCGTATTCCGCGTCGACATGCGTTTGCGGCCGTACGGCTCTTCCGGCGCATTGGTGCTCAGCTTCAATGCGCTTGAGCAGTATTACCAGGATCAGGGCCGCGACTGGGAACGTTACGCCATGATCAAGGCGCGCGTTGTCGGTGGCGATCAGGCGGCGGGCGGACAGCTGCTGGATATGCTGCGGCCCTTTGTCTACCGCCGCTATCTGGACTTTTCGGCCATCGAAGCGCTGCGCACGATGAAGCAGCTCATTCAGCAGGAAGTCCGCCGCAAGGGCATGGCCGAGAACATCAAGCTCGGTGCGGGCGGCATCCGCGAAGTCGAGTTCATCGCTCAGGCGTTCCAGCTGATTCACGGCGGTCGTGACCTGAGCCTTCAGCAGCGGCCGTTGTTCAAAGTGTTGAAAACTCTCGAAGGCCAGGGCTACTTGCCGCACGCCGTGACCGAGGAGCTGCGCGAAGGGTACGAGTTCCTGCGTTACACCGAACACGCCATTCAGGCGATTGCCGATCGCCAGACGCAGATGCTTCCCGACAATGAGCTTGATCAGGCACGTATCGCGTTCATGCTCGGGTATGCCGACTGGGCGACCTTCCATGAACGACTCATGCATTGGCGCAATCGGGTGTCCTGGCATTTCCGTCAGGTGATCGCCGATCCGGATGAAAGCGAGGACGACGGCGGCGAAGTGATTGTCGGCGGTGAATGGCTGCCGTTGTGGGAAGAATCTCAGAATGAGGATGCCGCCTGCCGCCAGTTACTGGACGCGGGTTTCGCCGACGCCGGCAAGGCCCTCAGGCAGCTCGCCAACCTGCGCGGCAGTCCGCAGTTGCGCTCGATGCAGCGGCTGGGTCGCGAGCGTCTGGATGCATTCATACCCAGACTGCTGGCCCAGGCGGTAGAGCACGAAAATCCCGATCTGGTGCTGGAACGCGTGCTGCCTCTGGTAGAGGCGGTCGCGCGGCGTTCGGCCTATCTGGTGCTGCTCACCGAAAACCCTGATGCTCTGCGCCAGTTGCTGACGCTGTGCGCCGCCAGCCCGTGGATCGCGGAGCAGATCACACGCTTCCCGCTGCTGCTCGATGAATTGCTCAACGAAGGTCGCCTGTTCAATCCGCCATTGGCCTTCGAACTGGCCGCTGAACTGCGCGAGCGGCTGGTGCGTATACCCGAGGACGATCTGGAGCAACAGATGGAGGCCCTGCGGCACTTCAAGCTGGCGCACCGCCTGCGGGTTGCCGCTTCGGAGATTACCGGCAGTCTGCCGTTGATGAGGGTGAGCGACTATCTGACATGGCTCGCCGAAGCAATTCTGGAGCAGGTGCTGGCGCTGGCCTGGCGGCACACGGTCGCCCGGCACGGTACACCGACCCGCCCCGATGGCACTTTGTGCGATCCGGGTTTCATCATCGTCGGCTACGGCAAGGTTGGCGGTATCGAACTGGGACACGGCTCGGACCTGGATCTGGTGTTCATCCATGACGGTGATCCACAGGCCGAGACCGACGGCCCCAAGCCTATCGATGGCGCGCAGTTCTTCACTCGTCTGGGGCAACGCATCATCCATCTGCTGACCACCCAGACCAACTCCGGCCAGCTCTACGAAGTGGACATGCGTCTGCGGCCGTCCGGCGCGGCGGGTTTGCTGGTCAGTTCGCTGGGCGCGTTCGCCCGTTATCAGGAAAACGAAGCCTGGACCTGGGAGCATCAGGCTCTGGTTCGCGCGCGCGTGCTGGTCGGCAGCCCCGATGTCAGCGCAGCGTTCGAGCAGGTCAGGGCCAGCGTGCTGGGGCGCGAGCGAGACCTGGCCAGGTTGCGCGCGGAGGTCAGCGAGATGCGCGCCAAGATGCGTGACAACCTGGGGACCCGCATCACGGCGGCGGGTACGGCGCCCAACGCATTCGAAGCGACAGTGCCGTTCGATCTCAAGCAGGACGCCGGTGGTATCGTCGATATCGAATTTATGGTGCAATACGCGGCCCTGGCGTGGTCCAGAGAGCATCCCGCGCTGGCGCGTTACACCGATAACATCCGGATTCTCGAAGGTCTGGAAACCGCCGGCCTGCTGCCCGACGCCGACGCCAGTCTGTTGCGCGAAGCCTATAAGGCCTATCGCGCGGCGGCCCATCGACAGGCCTTGCAGAAGCAGGCGGGTGTGGTTGGCGGGGATCAGTTTCATGCTCAGCGGCGTGAAGTGATACGGATCTGGGCGCAGATGGGGTTGAGCTGAATCCTGGCGTCTGCAGTGACGCTCTGTCGCTGGCAAGCATCCCGGTAGGAGCGCGCTTGCCCGCGACAGAGCGTAGGACAGCGCTATATAAAGCTATGACAGGGAGGCGGCGGGTTGTGTGAGAATGTCACGCGGCCTGACCGGCCTCCCTGGTCGTTTTGGAAGAACCATGAGAATTCTGATCGTTGGGCCGAGCTGGGTCGGTGACATGGTAATGGCGCAAACGCTGTTCCAGTGTCTGAAGCAGCGCCATCCTGAGTGCGAGATCGACGTGCTGGCCCCGGAATGGAGCCGCCCGATACTGGAACGCATGCCTGAGGTGCGAGCCGCGCTGAGTTTTCCACTGGGCCACGGCGCCCTGGAACTGGCGACACGCCGCCGGATCGGCAAAAGTCTGGCCGGGCAATATGACCAGGCGATCCTGCTGCCTAATTCGCTCAAATCGGCGTTGGTCCCATTCTTTGCCGGTATCCCGAAACGCACCGGCTGGCGTGGCGAGTTCCGCTACGGCCTGCTCAATGACGTGCGAACCCTCGACAAAGAGCGCTACCCGCTGATGATCGAGCGCTTCATGGCGCTGGCTTACGACAAAGGCGCCGAGTTGCCGCGCCCGTACCCCAAGCCAAGCCTGCAGATCGATCGCGTCAGCCGCGACGCAGCGCTCGCCAAGTTCGGCCTGACCCTGGACCGCCCGGTGCTGGCGCTGTGTCCCGGCGCCGAGTTCGGCGAGTCCAAGCGCTGGCCTGCCGAGCACTACGCACAAGTGGCTGACGCCAGGATTCGCGAGGGCTGGCAGGTCTGGCTGTTTGGCTCGAAGAAAGACCATCCGGTCGGCGAAACCATTCGCGAGAACCTGATTCCCGGTCTGCGCGAAGAATCTATCAACCTGAGCGGCGAAACTTCCCTGGCCGAAGCCATCGACCTGCTGTCCTGCGCCGATTCGGTGGTGTCCAACGATTCGGGCCTGATGCACGTTGCCGCCGCGCTGAACCGGCCGCTGGTAGCGGTCTACGGTTCGACTTCGCCGGGCTTCACGCCGCCTTTGGCCGATGAGGTGGAAATCGTCCGCCTGGGCATCGAATGCAGTCCGTGCTTCGACCGCACGTGCCGCTTCGGCCATTACAACTGCCTGCGCCTGCTGGAGCCGGACGTCGTGATCCGGGCGCTGGGCCGCATGGGCGCAACGCCGGTGGAGGTCGTCTGAACTTGCGGGTACTGCTGATCAAGACTTCTTCGCTGGGTGACGTGATTCACGCGCTCCCCGCCCTGACCGATGCGGCGCGTGCGCTGCCGGGTATTCGCTTCGACTGGGTGGTCGAGGAAGGTTTCGCCGAGATTCCCACCTGGCATCCGGCTGTCGACAAAGTGATTCCGGTGGCCATCCGCCGCTGGCGCAAAAATATCTGGCAGACGCTGAAGTCCGGTGAGTGGACGCGCTTCAAACACAGCATTCGGCAAACCCGCTATGACCTGGTGATCGACGCCCAAGGACTGTTCAAGAGCGCCTGGTTGACCCGATATGCGGATGCGCCGGTGGCCGGGCTTGATCGTCAGTCGGCACGCGAGCCGCTGGCCAGCCGTTTTTACGATCGTCCGATAGCGGTCGCTCGCGGCCAGCACGCGGTGGAACGTTTGCGGCAGTTGTTCGCTCAGGCGCTGGGTTACGAGCTTCCCACCGAAATGGGTCAGTACGGCCTCAAGCGACTGGACGCCGCCGACGATGCCGGCGCGTCGCCTTTTGTGCTTTTTCTGCACGGCACCACCTGGGACAGCAAACACTGGCCCGAGCTGTACTGGCGCCAGCTGGCCGAGCTGATGGGCGAGCGCGGGCTGCAAGTGCGTCTGCCATGGGGCAACCCGGTGGAAAAAGCCCGTGCCGAGCGTATTGCCGAAGGGCTGGACCACGCGCAAGTGCTGCCCAGGCTTAACCTGGCCGGCGTCGCCAGGGTGCTGGCCAGCGCGCGGGCCTGCGTGGCGGTCGATACTGGAATCGGGCATCTGGCCGCGGCGCTGGATGTGCCGACCATTTCGCTGTTCGGCCCGACGAATCCGGGGCTGACCGGCGCTTACGGCCAGTCGCAGGTGCATCTGGCTGCCGATTACCCCGGCTGCGCGCCCTGCCTGCAAAAGAAATGTACTTACCAGCCGACCGCTGAAGACCAGCGTCGGTTTGACGTGAAACGCGAGTGGCCCTTGTGTTTCACTCCATTGAATCCCGAGCGGGTAGCGAGCCAGTTGGGCGCGCTGTTGCTGGCAAAGGAACCTGTCTGATGCAATTGGCATTCGTGTTGTACAAATATTTTCCGTTCGGCGGTCTGCAACGGGACTTCATGCGCATTGCGCTGGAATGCCAGCAGCGCGGCCATCAGATCCGGGTCTACACGTTGATCTGGGAAGGCGATATCCCACCGGGTTTCGAGGTGCTGGTCGCGCCGGTGAAAGCCTTCTTCAACCATCGCCGCAACGAAAAGCTCAGCGCATGGATGGCGGCGGACCTGGCCCGACGTCCGGTCGACCGCCTGATAGGTTTCAACAAGATGCCGGGGCTGGACGTGTATTACGCCGCCGACGGCTGCTTCGAGGACAAGGCCCAGAACCTGCGCAACTCGCTCTATCGTCAGTGGGGCCGTTACCGTCACTTCGCCGAGTACGAACGTGCCGTGTTCGCCCGGGACGCGAAGACTCAGGTGCTGATGATTTCCGAAGTCCAGCAGCCGCTGTTCATCAAGCACTACGACACCCCGCTGTCGCGCTTCCATCTGTTGCCACCGGGTATTTCCCAAGACCGTCGCGCGCCGCCGGAAGCACCGCAGATCCGGGCCGAATTTCGCAAGGAGTTCGGGCTGGCCGATGACGACCTGTTGCTGGTGCAGATCGGTTCGGGCTTCAAGACCAAAGGCGTGGACCGCAGCCTCAAGGCGGTGGCCGCTTTGCCGGCAGAGCTGAAAAAACGCACGCGCCTGTTTGTAATCGGTCAGGACGACCCCAAGGTATTCCAATTGCAGAGCACCGCACTGGGCCTGGGCGACCACGTAACCTTTATGAAAGGCCGCAGCGATATCCCGCGTTTCCTGCTCGGGGCCGACCTGTTGATTCATCCGGCTTACAACGAAAACACCGGAACCGTACTGCTCGAAGCGCTGGTTGCCGGTCTGCCGGTGCTGGTCAGCGCGGTTTGCGGATACGCTCATTACATTGCCGAGGCCGATTGTGGCCGCGTGCTGGATGAGCCGTTCGAGCAGGCGCAGCTCAATCGTTATCTGGCCGGCATGCTTGAAGACCAGGAAGCGCGCCGCACGTGGAGCCGCAACGGGCTGGCCTACGCCGAGACAGCGGACCTGTACAGCATGCCGCAGCACGCGGCGGATGTGATTCTGGCGGAGCACTATCGATGAAACTGTTCCTGGCTGAACCGTTCAAGAGCCTGTGGGCGGGGCGCGACGCCTTCGTCGAAGTCGAGCGACTCGACGGCAAGGTGTATCGCGAACTCGAAGGCCGGCGCACGCTGCGCACCGAGGTCCAGGGCCGCGGCTATTTCGTGAAGATCCACCGGGGCATCGGTTGGGGCGAAATCGCCAAGAATCTCGCCACCGCCAAACTGCCGGTGCTGGGCGCGGGCAAGGAATGGGAAGCCATTGCTCGCCTGCAGGAAGTCGGCGTTCCGACCATGACCGCCGT
Organism: Pseudomonas sp. R1-18; assembly: GCF_051132095.1. Taxonomy (NCBI): domain Bacteria; kingdom Pseudomonadati; phylum Pseudomonadota; class Gammaproteobacteria; order Pseudomonadales; family Pseudomonadaceae; genus Pseudomonas; species Pseudomonas sp. R1-18. The sequence goes on along the minus strand of NZ_CP071658.1, from coordinate 4,467,075 downwards.
GGCCTACGGCGAGCGTGGCGGTAACCCGGCGGCGCAACACTCGTTCATCGTTACCGAAGAGTTGGCGCCCACCGAAAGCCTGGAAGACCTGACCGTCAACTGGCGCACTGAGCCGCCCGAGCCTCGTTTCAAGCGTGCCTTGATCGCCGAAGTGGCGCGCATGGTCGGGATGATGCACCGAGCGGGCGTCAACCATCGCGATTGCTACATATGCCATTTCCTCCTGCACACCGACAAACCGGTGACCGCCGACGACTTCCGCCTTTCGGTCATCGACCTGCACCGCGCGCAAACGCGCCGTGCGATTACCCCGCGCTGGCGCAACAAGGATCTGGGTGCGCTGTACTACTCGGCGCTGGACATCGGACTGACCCGCCGCGACAAGCTGCGCTTTCTCAAAGGGTACTTCCTCAAGCCGCTGCGCGAGATCCTGACGCAGGAAGCCGCCTTGTTGGTCTGGCTGGAGCGCAAGGCTGAAAAGCTGTATCAGCGCAAGCTGCGCTACGGAGGCGCGCTCTGATGGCAGGCTGGATTCTGGAGCCTGAATACGACGCTCTCGCTGAGGACTTTGGCAGCCTGGATGCAGTATTCGCTCTGCAAGGCCAGCCGCTGACCCGCGATCCGCTTTCGGAAGTGATCCGCGTCGAGCGTGGTGGAATCAATTATTACGTCAAGCGCTACAACGGCGCGGGTAAAGGGTTGCGCCGTTATCTGGGCAAGCCCCGGGTCAAATCCGAGTGGCAGAATCTCAAACGTTTCGCCAAGTGGGGTATTCCCACTGCCGAAGTCGTGGCCTGGGGTCTGGAGCGCAATGGCGCGGCCTATGATCGCGGTGCGCTGATCACCCGAGAACTGCCCAATACCGAAGACCTGTCCGCAGTCGCCAAGCGCAAGGACCCGCGGCTGAATGACCGAGCCTGGGTCGACAGCATCAGCCGCCAGCTGGCCGCATGCACTCGGGCGATGCACGACCGGCATTTCACCCACAACGATCTCAAGTGGCGCAACCTGCTGGTCGACGATCAAGGCCGGTTGTTCTTCATCGACTGCCCCAATGGCGCGTTCTGGTGGAGCTTCATGCTGCGCTACCGGATAACCAAAGACCTTGCCTGCCTGGACAAGGTCGCCAAATATCACCTGTCGGCCACCCAGCGCCTGCGCTTTTACCTGCAATACCGGCAGCGAGCGCGTCTGAATGCCTCCGACAAAAAGCGCATCCGTCATGTCATCAGTTTCTTCGAGGGACGCGAATGAGCGTTTTCATTGCCAGCGCCGACCGGCAGTTGCTGGAGCGCCATGGTCTGGCGGATTTTCACGCGCTGTGGAACATGCAGCTGGATGCCGTTGATGAGCCCAATACCGGGCGCGGTGGCTGGAGCAGCGTCTATCGGCTGGACCTGGAAGGCCAGGGTTTCTACCTCAAGCGCCAGAGCAACTACCTGACCTACACGCTGCATCACCCGCTTGGCGAACCGTCATTTTCGCGGGAGTTTCGCAACATCAGCCGTTATCGGAAGCTCGGTATCCCCGCTTTGCAGGCAGCTTTCTACGGTGATCGTCGGGTAAACGGCGAGCGTCAGGCCATCCTGATGACCCGCGCGCTGGACGGCTGGACGGACCTCGATGCGATCCTGACGCGCTGGCACGAGCTGCCCGGTGGCGCCCGAGCCGCTATCCTCAGTGCATGCGGCGAGCTGGCGCATACGCTGCACGGCGCGGGGCAGATACACGGGTGTTTCTATCCCAAGCATATTTTTCTGCAGAACCAGGGCGACCGTTATCAGGCTCAGCTGATCGACCTGGAGAAAACCCGCCCGGCCATCTTTGGCAAGCGCGACCTGATCAAGGATCTGGAACCTCTGCTGCGCCGCGCGCCCATGTGGGGCGAGAGCGAGCGTCGTGAACTCCTGGCGGCTTATCTGCATGCCGCAGCTGACAGCGCGCAGGTCGACGGGTGGAATGCGCGGCTTGGCAAGCGTGGGCAGCACAAGCGCGACCATCAATACCGTGACCAGAAAGAGAATCGCTGATGCGTTTGTCTGAACTCAAGAATGCCGGACGCACTCCGGAACTGCCGATCAGCCTGACACTGGCCGACGCAGCCGGGCCGGCCGAACTGCAACTCTTGACCTTGCTGCGCGTGCTGCCTGGGCAACGCTACGTGGGCGCGGGCGTCTGGCGCGGCAGGCCGGTGCTGGCCAAGCTGTTGGTCGGCAGCAAGGCGGCGCGTCACTTTCAGCGAGAGCTGGCCGGGGTGCGCTTGCTGGCCGGGCAAGGCATGACTACACCTCTGCTGCTTGCCGACGGGTTGCAGGAAGGCGAAGGCGGCTGGCTGCTCTTCGAGTGGCTGGAAAATGCGCCGAGCCTCGGCGCTGCCTGGGCCAAGGTCGAACACCTGCCGCCGCTGGCCGATGAACAGCAGGCGGTGCTTGCCGAGGCGCTGACCGCCATCGCATTGCTGCATGCCAAAGGCTTGTGGCAGGAAGATCTGCACCTCGACAACCTGCTGCGTCATGCGGGGCAACTGTATCTGATCGACGGCGCGGGGATTTGCGTCGAACAGGCCGGGAAGCCGCTGTCACGGCAGAAAGTACTGGAGAACCTGGGTGTCTTCTTCGCCCAGTTGCCCAAGGCGTTCGAGCCGTTCACCGAAGAGCTGCTGGTGCATTATCTGTTGAGCAACGCCGAACATGGCTTGCCGATGGAAGCGCTGCAGAAGCAGATCGACAAGGTTCGCGGCTGGCGCCTCAAGGATTTCCTCAGCAAGACCGGGCGCGATTGCAGCCTGTTCAGCGTTACCGACAACGCTTCGCTGTTTCAGGCTGTCCGGCGTGAAGAGCAGGCGGCTCTGCTGCCGGTTCTGGAGCAGGCCGACGAGCTGGTGGAGCGCGGCCAACCGTACAAGACCGGTAATTCCTCAAGCGTCGCGGGGGTTGAGGTCGGCGGTCGTTCGGTAGTGATCAAGCGCTACAACATCAAGGATCTCAGCCACTGGCTCAAGCGTTTCTGGCGTCCGAGCCGGGCCGCGCATTCATGGCGCGAAGGCAATCGACTGATGTTCCTGGGCATCGCCACACCTAAACCACTTGCTGTGCGCGAACCGCGTTTCCTCGGTCTGCGCAGCAAGGCGTATCTGATCACCGAAACACTGAATGGGCCGAATATCATCGAACGTTTCGCGCCTTTCGTGGAATCGGGGGATGTGCCGGAGAGCGATCTGAAAGCGCTGGACCTGTTGTTCTCGCAATTGATTGCCGAACGCATCAGTCATGGCGACTTCAAGGGCACCAATATTTTTTGGGAAGAGGATCACTGGGCGCTGATCGACCTGGATGCCATGCAGCAGCACAGCAGCCAGGCTTCGTTTGCCGCGGCCTTTGCCCGCGACCGGGCGCGCTTCATGCGCAACTGGCCGCAGACCAGTGCGCTGCGCCAATTGCTGGAGCAGCGCTTGCCCTCGCAGGTATGAAACCAGGGCCCGGTGACGGGCCCGGTTTTTCGCTGTCAGGCCACGAACGTCAGGTTTATCCGCTCCAGTGCGTCTATCAGCGAATCGATGTCGTTGTAAGGCGTCAGATGCACGCCTTTCCAGCTGGGGCGCTCCACATAAAGCTTGCCGTCAGCGTTGGTCAGCACGGGCGTTCGCTGAATGCTGGTGTCGCGTGATCGGTGGACGACGGAGCGCATGCCGTCCTCCGCTTCTTCGATCACGAACATTCCCGGATGGCTCAGTCGCAGGGATGCAGGCAGTTGCAAAGGCTGACGGGTGGTTCGTACCGCTCCTGGCACTTCCATTTCTACCAGGTAATCGGCTTTGATGCGCACGGACTCGCTGGTCAGAGGGATTCTGACCGTTTCTCCCAGGTCGCGGGTGATCCTGTACTCGCCGGGCGGTACTTCCATGACACGCAGCCCGATGCCGCCTTCCAGTTCAGCGAGGCCCGGTACGAGGTTTTGGTAGGTGTTGGAGTGGCTATTGCCTACCAGAGCGATCCATTTGTGCGACCCCATGACTTCCTGATGCTTGCGGATGGTGAGCGATGCAAAGTAGTTCATCATCTGCTCGCGGGTCGTGGGAGCCTCTCCCGGAATTCCCTTGAGGTGGTAACTGGCCGCGCAGTCTATGGAGCGGATCTCAATGCCATGCTGCTGCGCTCTGATCACTAATCGCTCGAAGGTATAGACCCCGCTCGGATCGGTTCTATGGCCTCTATCAAGCTTTTTTAGATCATGCAGCAAGGTTTTGCTCATCTGGCCGGTTTCGAAGAAGCGATCCAGATCCGCCTGATTCAGGTCCGTCAACAAATGTTCCAGGTACAACGTCTTGACGTTCTGCTGCGACAAAGCAGGCAGGTTGTCGATGATCAATTGTTTGCTGGCCACCGATGAGTGCGTTTCGCCGATCACCACGCCATCAGTGTGCTGGTAAAGCCTTTCCAGGAAGTCGGCTTGAGGGATTTGCGGCTCGACGTCCGGCATTGTCGGGCGCGGCGGCAGTTCTGCGATAACGATATTGCGGGCATCTTTCTGAAGTCTGCTGCGCACTGCGAAGAATATTTCCTGGACCGCGTTGTGCTCAGGGTTGGTAATGAAGTAATGCTGATCAAGTCCTCTGCGCTCGAAATGCGCCAGCTCGTGTAGGGTTTTGCGGTATGCCACAGGCACTTCGTACTGGGCGTCCGCCAGTGACTGCTGGATCGAGGTCGGCGGGCTGGCGGGCAACCATTGCTCCGGTTCTATACGGTGCCAGCCATCGGCCTGGTCCCATCGAAACCCGTATTCGCCTGCCCAGCGTTCTCCCGCTTCGGTGCCCTGCGGCTTGCCCATTGCCTTGAGCAAAGCCAGATCGACCGGAGCGCTGGGGGGCAGAGCCGTCGGGGGCGCGATAATCAGCGGATTGGCGAACTCTACGGTGAAGTCCGTTGCCGCGGTACCTGGAGCCGCGGCCTTGATCCGCGTCGGACTTCCGGTCGCAACGTCCTGCACCTGAACGCTGGGTACACCTTCGAGTTCGGCAATGCCGGGGAGCCGACCCTGGGTGATCGCCAGCTTTTCGTCGAGCAGAGCCACCCAACGTCTCGTGGAATCGGCGAGCACATCGCCGGAAATGACCTTGTGACCGAAAAACAGGCTCATCTTCTGTCCTGCGGCCGCATCGTCGGCAGCCGTCGCGACAGGATGCCCGGCATGCGGATAGCTGATCGATGAGCTGAACGGGCGGACTTCGATGCCATGCCTGTGAGCAGCCTTGATCAGGTGGTAGTAGTCGTACTCTGTCGTCTTGTTGTCCAGAACCTTGTCATTGATGTGCTCCAGGTGGTCCTTGATTTCATGGGAGCCGGAGCGGGTCTTCTTGCCCAGCTGGCGATACTTGGCAAGTTTTGGCAGGTGCTTGTCGGTAAACAGGTGTTCGATGTACAGAATTTCGACCCGCTCCTTGGCCAGCAGCGGCATGTTCTGGATGAGGAGTCGTTTGCTGGCGACCGATTTTGGCGCTTCGCTCAGAACCAGACCGTTGCTGCCGGCAAACAGACGCTCCACTAGCGTGTCGACCGTTTCTCCGGGTGCCAGGGTTGGCAGCGGGGGGCGCGGCGGCAAAACCGGAGCGTCGAAAAATGTATCGGCGTCCCGATACAGGTTTTCCCGCAGCGCGGTGAATGTCTGGCGGATCTCCGTGAAGATGCTCTCGAAGTACTCCGGCTCTATTCCGACCGGGTCATAGACTTCTCCGGTAATGATGGTCTTCATGTGCTTGCGCAGCGATTCGGGCAGCTCGTAGTCGCTTTGTGTGGTGCTTCTGGCAGCCGCTTCTTCCTCGGCCAGCGGGCGATAGCTTGGCGGACTGTCCAGCCCGCCGCCCAGCAGCCCCGGACGGTCAGCGACCTGCCAGGCGCCTTGTTCGTCGAGGCGGACGGGCTGCTTGCCGAAAAATGCAAACGGGTTTTGCGGATCGATCACCTGCCAGTGGCGTATCTGCGCGTCGTATTGCACCTCGAAAGTCTTGCCGGACAGTTCGATGTAATACTTGCCGTCGACTATGCAGGTGCCTCTTGCATGGCCCTCGGTGAGGCGTGACACGTTTTCCAACGACAGGTCGACCTCGAACACTGCGCGCGCGCCGAACGGCGAAGTAGAAGCCGTGCCGGAAGGCGCAATCACAGGCTGTTTCGCAGCGCCGGGCTTGTTCATGCCTGCGAGGTAGCTTTTGGCCCCGGGTTTCGCGGCTATCGAAGATTTGTCGCGGAAGGTCTTGGGGTACAGATCGTCGTAGGAGGGCAATGAAAGCGCCCGCTGAACCGGGCGCGCGGCGGGGGAGGAAGGCGGAGCGATCTGGCGCGCCACGCTGCCGAAACCCTTGAGGCCTGAATGCAGGTCGCCGGCGGCCCCCAGGCTGTTGAGTATGGAGGTCAGGATGTAGGCGCAGGCAGCTTCGCTGTCTCCGTCGCGCAAGGACTGAAGTGCGCGCACGGAGTCATGCAGGGACAGCAGAACGCCCACGGCGAAGCTGGCTGGCGGGAAAGGCAGAGTCGCAACAGTGACTATCACCTCGACGCTGTTCCAGACCAGCGCCGAAAGCATGTCGCTACGCCCTTTTGTGGACTCCTTCACGTCACGCAGTTTGCGCAGCACCGGGCGGTTGAAGCAGGTGTCGGCAAAGTCGGAAATCGGTTCTTTGGGCAAAAAGGGCGCTTTGGCACCGTTGCCTTGCTGCATGTCTCTGAGGAAGAACGACAGGGTCTGGCGCGATGCGACACGGCATCGGTCCTTGTAGTAATCGGCCATGCCCGGCGTATTGAGCGACTCGGTGAAAGCGCTGAACGGACGGAACTCGACGCCGTCAGGCGCCTCTGGTGTGTACAGCACGGCCGCCTGCCGTATAGACATGGGAAGAACGGCAATACAACCCTGCACGGTTTCCACATGGGTCAGATGAGTGTCGGCGATGACGAGCTGATCGACACCTTCCAGCCGGGAGGCTATGAACGGCTTGTCTACATGGATCTGCAAGGGGTACAGCGGATACTGCTGGCGGGTTCGGGTGTCGCTCAGGTGCGCGTGGTTGATGGAGTCCCGTAGCCATTGATACCGGGCCTCGTCGATATGACCCTTGAGCAGGCTGCGCAAGGCGGCCCCTTTCATCTGCAACTGAGTCATCAGCAGACTGGTCTTGCGACGGTATTCATAACCCGTCGAATCACTGTCGAGCAGCGTAGTGCTGACCAGCTCGCAGTAGTCGTCGCCGAGCCATTTGCCACGCACCGAGGCAGCGACCTTTTCGGCCGAGAGTACTCGCAGATCCACGCCCGCGGGGCCTGAAAACGTTGCCTGTCGGTCGGCGGTGCTGCGGACCATGCCCAGGCTGTCGTCGTAACCGTTGAGCAACAGGTCCGTATAGGTCACTGTCTCACGTTCGGTCGTAACGATAATAAGGTCGGGATCTACGCTGCCAACAGGCACCCCGAGCAATTTGCTTATCTGGATGCTGGCCCGGTCATGCACGTAGTCCTTGAACGGCTGTATATAGGTGTGCAGCTTGGCCTCGTAGTTGCGGCGCGCTCCGTTGACCGCGTCTTCCAGAGCGAGCAGCTCCTGGCGCTGTTCGAGGCTGGCGTTTCTGAACCACTGGGGAGTGTGACGTTCCTGTTCCGACAGGGCGACGCTGGCATGTCGTTCGGCAAGATCCATCAGACCGTGATCGATGTCCGAAAGGCCGACCAGTTCCAGGAAGTCTTTGGCAGGTGAGGGCTTGAGCTTCAGCGCTGCCAGCTGTGAGGCCAGCGCCGGGCGGCTGTCGACCTCCACCTGCTCAAGCAGGTACTTGCACAGCTCGTCCGATTTCGACCAGCCGACCAGTTCGTTGAGAAGCTGGATTTCATTGTCGAACCCCCAGAAGCATCGGGACGACGGGGCATCCATGGCGATCATGATCAATCGCTGCAGCTGGCCGGTCTGGCTTTCCCTGCGAATGATCAGCAGTTTGCTCATCTCATGTCGGTGCAGCCTGACTCTCTGGGCGAGCAAGCTCAGCGCGGATGTGTCGGCCTGACTCATCGCTGTTTCGACTGTCGCCAGATCCTCGGCGCTGATATGGCCTTGCAGTTTTGCGGCATGGGCCAGCGCGTTGATCTGTCGGCCAGACAGGAAATGCATGAGCTGCAGGTTATGTTCTTTGCGGTATTGCGCTTGTTGAGACGTCCCGAAGGTTACCCGCAGGTCGAGTTCCTCTATGGCGCTGGCCAGCCAGGATGGGGTCAGGGACGAGTAATCGGACTGCAGCGGCGACTGGCCATGCATCAAGGTCGTGGTTTCCAGAAATTCCGAGCCCGCCGTGCGATCGCCGGGATGCAGGCCGTACAGGGCCAGTTCCGTCAGGGTACGGCTCACCGTATAGGGCTCACCGGTCACGGGCAGGGTTCGTCGAGTGATGGTCGTGATGGTATCCGGATCCAGGTCGTACCCCAGGTCATTGGCCAGGCGCAGGCTCAGCTGGGCCCTGGCGAATTGTTCCACGGATGCGGCGGCATTGAGGGTACGGGCTGTCACCGTACGAGCGTGATCGTATTGCTGAAGGCGCTCGGCATAAGCCTCCTGGTCTTCCTGTGCGGCAAATCTGAGCCAGTCCGGGAGGCTGCGACGGTATTGCTTCTCCAGATCGGCGAGTTCCCGTCGTTCCAGCATCGGGCCCGGGCCCAGAAGGACTGGCATGCCGATGGCATCCGCAAGGCGCTTGTGACGTGGCTTCCCGTCAAGCGGCAAGGCGCAGATGTAGCGGACGTCTGCACGCTGTCTGGCAAGCAAACGGTCGATGGCGTGCATGTAGGGAGAGTCGATGATTGGTGCGAGTATCAGGTCGGCCGCGGAGAAAGGCTCGACGTGCTGGTCCGGATCGCTGTCCAGCTCCGCCAGAAGGTCCTGATGACGCTGTTCTATGTTGTCGAGTACAGCACCTTTCAGGTCTGGATCGTTGAGCCACTGGACGAGTGTCTTGCGCAGGTCCGCCAGGCTGCTGAAGCCCGTCGCGCCGATACCAGGCAACACCAGCAGGATCTGGCCCTGCTCATGAACCATCACCAGCGCGCCCGCCACCTCGACCGGCTCGTCATCTGCAAGTTGCACATGCAGAGCGTAGTGCGTGGTTGGAACCATTTGCGGGCCGTCCACACGACGATGCAGAGAAGGCAGGCAAGCTTCATGCGCGGGTGACAGGTCGCGCTCGTGGATCTTGATCGTCAGCTCATCGCGCAAGGCCGATGGCATGGCGGACAGGAGCTTCTCGTATCGCGTCTCGCCCGATGCACTGGGCGCATCCCAGTAGGCGTCGAGTTGCCGCAGCAGGGCGGATGTCCGCTGTTCCACAAGGACGCTGTCCGAAGCGGCGACCGCGCTCAGGACCTCGTCAGGCACGGGCAGCGCTTGCAGCTCGGCTTGCAGACTGACGTTGAGCGCCCTGAGCCTGTCCAGAGCGGCTGAAGCAGCGGAGGAGGTATCGTCCAGGAGTCGTGAGGCAGGAAATATCGTTTGCATCGTTTTGCTTTCTATAGGAGCACTTCAGGTGCTGGGGTTTGATTGATTCCGGCGAGCCGGCAGTAATGGCGTTCAATCAATCAGAAACCGACGGACAAAAGGCATGCATAGTTATCGCACTGCAAAACAGAGGATCTGGCGCAGGGTCGCGTGTCGGGCAGGCTGCCGGTGATATTTCAGCCCGAGCCAAATCTTTGGCCGTTACGCTATAATCCCGCCCTTTAGCTGTCCCCGGTCGACCTTGCGGGGCACATATTTTCCGGGCGCTCGACGCCCGCATGCAGACTAAAGAGGCTAAACCCCAGTGGCATTGACGATCCTTGGCCTGTCCGGCGCCCTTAGCCATGATCCTTCGGCCGCGCTCTACATTGACGGCAAGCTGGTAGCAGCGGCCGAAGAAGAGCGCTTCGTTCGCGACAAGCATGCAAAGAACCGCATGCCCTACGAGTCTGCGAAGTTCTGCCTCGAACAGGCAGGCATAAAGCCTTCGGATGTCGATGTGGTCGCCATCCCGTTCGCCCCGATCAGCCTGTTCGGCAAGGCCCGCTGGCACTACGCCAAGCGTTACTGGTACGCCCCGGATCGCGCGCTTGATGCGCTGCTGATGGGCAACCGCCGCTACAAGCGTTATCGCAACAAGATCGTCTGGTGCCTTGAGCAACTGGGCTTCGATCCGAAGAAGATCAAGATCGAGCCGGTCGAGCACCACCTGGCCCATGCTTCCAGCGCCTACCACTGCTCCGGTTTCAAAGAGAAAACCGCGATCATGGGTATCGATGGCAAGGGCGAATACGCCACCACGTTCTTCGGTTATGGCGAGAACGGCAAGATCCACAAGATCAAGGAATTCTTCGATCCGGACTCGCTGGGCGGCCTTTATGGCGCGATCACCGAGTTTCTGGGTTTCGAAATGCTCGATGGCGAATTCAAGGTCATGGGCATGGCGCCGTATGGCGACGCCAGCAAGTACGATTTTTCGCGTCTGGCGACCTTCGAGAACGGCGAACTGGTGATCAACACCGAACTGGCCAACGTAATCGGCCTGCGTCGCTACAAAGAGAACGGCAAGGGTTTCTACTTCTCGCCGAAACTCATCGAATGGCTAGGCCCCAAGCGCGTTGGCGATGTGGCCGACGAGCCTTACATCCACTACGCCGCCAGCATGCAAGCGCTGTTTGAGAAGCTGGCGTTGCAGATGATGGACTATTACCTGGGCGACATCCTCAAGGAAACCGGCAAGATCGCCTTTGCCGGTGGCTGTGCGCTGAACGTCAAGCTCAACCAGCGAATCATCGCGCGCCCGGAAGTGAAGGAACTGTTCGTGCAGCCCGCTTCCGGCGACGCCGGTACCGCAGTGGGCGCGGCAGCGTATGTTTCCCACGCCCGTGGCGTGCCGGTTGAGAAGATGGAACACGTCTATCTCGGCCCGGCTTACAGCAACGAAGACGTCATCGCCGCCTGCGCTCGCCACCCGAGCAAGCCGGTGTGGCGCCAGATCGAGAATACCCCAGAGCGCATCGCCAAAATCATGGTCGAGGGCAACCCGGTCGCCTGGTTCCAGGGACGCATGGAGTTCGGCCCGCGTGCGCTGGGTGGTCGTTCGATCATCGGTTGCCCGAGCGTGGCCGGTGTGGCTGACCGCATCAACCACCAGATCAAGTTCCGCGAGCGCTGGAGGCCTTTCTGCCCGTCGATGCTCGATACCGTCGCGCCACAGATGATCAAGATCGATCACCCGGCACCGTTCATGACCTTCACCTTTGAAGTGGCTGAAGAGTGGAAGGCCCGCGTGCCGGAAGTCGTCCATGAAGACGGCACTTCCCGCGCCCAGGTGCTCAAGCGGGAATACAACCCGCGCTACTACGACATGATGAAGGCGCTGGAAGACCTGACCGGCAACGGCGTGTCGCTCAATACCTCGCTCAACCGTCGTGGCGAGCCGATGATCTGCTCGCCGACCGACGCGCTGAACATGTTCTTCGGCTCCGACCTGCAATATCTGATCATGGAAGACATTCTGGTGGTCAAGGACGGCGTGGAGACCTATGACGCGCTCGACTGAACGTCATGTGCTGCAGTTCTGTCACGGCTATGACGGGCCGTTTCTGGACTGCGCGCGTCAATACGCGAGTCTGTTCGCCGGCAAGGGCTACCGGGTAACCACGGTGTTCCTGACCGGCGCGTCCGACCCGGACGTCGTTGCCGACTGCGGGTCGGACGAAGTGCTGTTCCTGGGCTACAGCTCCAGCGCCATCCGCGGCCTGAAACTGGGCGCCATTCGCGACCTGCGGCGGATCGCGGCCTCGCGTCCGTTCAGCTTCTGCATCGCCCATCGGTTCAAGCCGGTCTACATCGCGACACTGGCGACACGTCTGCCCATCATCGGCGTGCACCACGCGATCGGCGATTACCAGCGACGCACTCGCAAGCTCTTCGCGCGCATGTTTCAGAAGCGCCTGAGCCTGCTTGGCGTATCCGACGCGGTACGCGATGACCTGCGCAAGCATCTGCCGCTCTGGCCAGCCGAACGTATCCAGACCCTGTACAACCGGGTCGATATCGAGCAGCTGCAAGGCAGCCAGTTCAGCGCCGAGGATGCCAGGGCAGAGCTGGGCCTTTCGCCCACCGCCTGGATCATCGGCAACGTAGGGCGGCTGCATCCGGACAAGGATCAGGCAACGCTGCTGCGCGGTTTTGCGCTGGCATTGCCGAACCTGCCTGAAAACAGCCAGCTGGTGATTCTCGGCAAGGGACGGCTGGAACAGTCTCTCAAGGATCTGGCGCTGGAACTGGGCATCGGCGCGCATGTGCTGTTCCTGGGACAAGTGCCCGAAGCTCGTCGTTATTTCAAGGCGTTCGACGTCTTTGCCTTGAGTTCGGATCACGAACCCTTCGGTATGGTGTTGCTGGAAGCCATGGTCGCCGGCGTTCCGTTGGTCGCCACGGCCTGCGGCGGTGCCAGGGAAGTGGTCGAGGGCGTCGGCCTGCTGTTCGGGCTGGGGGACGCCGAACGCCTGGCCCAGTGCCTGGTTCACCTGGCCGGGCTGGACGCCGGGCAGCGCCAGGCCTGTGCCGATCAGATGCTGGCGCGCCTGCGCGAGCGCTTTTCCGATCACGCCGTACGCGACGTTTTCTGGCGCTTGCCGCTGGTTACCCGCCTGATTCAGCAGGCGTAGCGCTGCAAGGAAAACAATGAAAGTCTTACTGCTCGTCCAGAAAGAACAGCGCGTCATCCTCGATCGGCTTTATGAAGGCATCGCCGCGCACAGCGAGTGCGAAGTGCGCTGGCTCAGCTCCGAGCAACAGCGCAACCTGCGTGGCTATTTCCGGCGTGAAGTGGACGTCACGCGCTATGACCGCATCGTCTTCTTCCTGCGCTTCAAGCAGGAAATCCGTCAAGCCGCCTTCATTCGCACGATTCCCAATCTGGTCATCCTCGAACACGACGCCTACCAGAACTACACTCCTGGCAAGTACAGCGGCAAGTTCAGCGCGCACTATCGCCAGATGCCGTGGGTACGGGTCATCTGCTCGGGTTTCGTGGTCAGCCAGCGGTTGCGTCAGGAAGGCTTCGATGCGGTGTTCGTGCCCAAGGGCTACGACCAGACCCTGCTGCAAGGCCAGGGGCGCGAGCGTGATATCGAGCTGGCCTTCGTTGGTAGCACCAAGAGTGGCGCCTATAGCGGGCGCAAGGCTCTACTGGACGAGCTGGCGCTTGTCGAACCGCTGGTCGTTACCCGAACCAACTCCGGCACCGAGTATTGCGAAACGCTGAACCGCATTCGCTTTTTCGTCGGCGCGGATGTAGGCATGGGCGAGTACATGATCAAGAACTTCGAGGCCATGGCGTGCGGCTGTGTGCTGCTGGCATACGACCAGGGCGATGAAGAGAACCGCGCCCTGGGCTTCGTCGATATGCACAACATCGTGCTCTACCGCGACGTGCCCCAGCTGCGTGAGAAGCTGGCCCGACTGCGCGAACAGCCGGAACTGGCGAGCGAAATCTCGCGCAACGGGCAGGCTCTGGTCGAGGAGCGTTTTACCTTCCATGCCCTTGGGAAAGCCATCGTTGAAGCGATGCGCGCGCCTCTGCGGGCCATGCCCTCAGCCAGCTGGATCGACCGTCTGCGGTCGCGCTGGCTTGGGTAAGCGGTTTTTGAATATTCAGTGATTGGGAACGAATGATGGTTTTCAGCGAAAACAGCGACATCACGCTGGTGGTGACCAGTTGCGGTCGATTCGACCTCTTGAAGCGCACCCTGGCGACGTTTGATCGCTTCAATACCGCGTCCATGCGCCACGTGCTGATTACCGAAGACTCCGGTGACGCTCAGGTCCGCGACTGCATCCCCGAACACTGGCGCCCGCACACCCGTTTCATCATCAACAACCCCAAGCTTGGCCAGATGCGTTCGATCGATGCAGCCTATTCCCTGGTCGAAACGTCCTGGATCTTTCACTGCGAGGACGACTGGGATTTCTACCGTCCGCAGTTCATCGAAGACTCGATGACGCTCCTGCAGCACGATCCCCAGGCGCTTCAGGTCTGGCTGCGCAGCTACAACCATGATCTGCAGGTCCACAGCCCTTACGTATTTCTTCATGAGCGCGAAGTAGTTGAGGGTATCCCGTTCTACAAACTGGGCTCTCACAAGCCGGAGTGGCAGGGGTTTTCCTTCAATCCGGGGCTGCGGCGGCTGGCTGACTACCAGCAGCATGCTCCGTACTCGGGCCACGGCGGGGAGAAGAAGCTTTCACAATTGTTCGCTTCGGAAAACCGTTACGCTCTGATTCTCGAAAATGATGCCGTGCTGCACACCGGTTTCGGCGAGCACGTCGAAATACCGCAGGAACGGCTCAACAAACAACGTCGCAAGCGCCGGGATCGCATCAAGCTGATCGGCGTGGCGATCCTTGGGCTTGTCACAGGTTGGTTGCTTAATAATGTCAGTTGATCGTTCGGGTATTGCCAAGAGCAAAGTACAAATCTATTTCAGCGCGACACTTGTGATCTTTCTCCTGAGCTTCATCCTGAACTCATCCGCCAAAGTCACCAATAACCTGTTCTACGCGCTGATTGCGCTGCCCGGTCTGTTCTTCGTACTCAAGCACCGCGGTGCCGGAGTGATGAGCCAGCCGCTGGGCGTGGCGTGGGCCGTGTTCATGGCCTGGTTTCTGGTCCCGGCCTCGGTCGCGGGCGAATTTCAGTTCTTCAAGCACATTCTGTACGTCAGCCTGTTTGTCTGCGTCATCGCCGGGCTCGCCGACAACGGCTTTTTCCGCAGCGCGAACTTTATCCGCGTGCAGTTCTGGGCAGTGTGCCTGTATATCCTCGCAGTCAGTGTTTACGGTTGGGTGACAGGCCGGTTCGAATTTGGTCAGCGTGTTGATCTTCTTCCTGCGCGCATGGAAAACGTGATCTACGCCAGTGGCTGGATGGTCTGCTGCCTTGCCCTGGCATTGCCGGTCTGGAAGCGGGACCAGCGTTGGGTCGAAGCGGGTTGCGCGGTGGTGCTGACCCTGCTGGTGGCCGCCTTTATCGTCCAGACCCGCACGGCGCTGGTTGGCGCGGCATTCCTGTTCGGGGTGTGCGCGTTGCGCTCGCTCTATCTGTGGCCGAAGCGCAGCGCCGTGGTTCTGCTGGCGCTGGCAGCCGCGGCAGTGGTCGGATTCTGGGTCGTCAAGGACGAGCAGTGGGTGCAACTGCTGCTCGCCAGGGGCGATTCCTATCGGATCGAGCTCTTCAAGATCATGACCGGCGAGTGGGGCAATTGCGGCTGGCTTCTGGGTTGCGGGGTCGAGTTCCGTACCACTCAGACATTGGCCGGTGGCATGCCGATCCAGCACCCGCACAGCATCTTTGTTTCGATGGGGCTTTATACCGGCGCAGTCTCGCTGGCGCTGTTTCTGGTCGTGATGGCGGCGACCCTGTGGAACGCCGCGCGCCTGCGCGAAGGCTGGGGCCTGTACCTGGCTTGTGCGCTGGTAATGCTCAACTTCGACGGCGCCAAGCTGATCGGCAATCCCGATGAGCTGTGGATTCTGGTGCTGCTGCCTGCGGCGATGGTGCTCGGGCGGGTTGTGCAGCATCGCCGGCTTGAGCGATAACGCGTGTTACAGCAATGGCCACTCCTGAAGCGGCCATTTTTTTAGCCCATGGCCTGGACCACTTCCCTTGCCGTGCAGACAGTCTGAGCGCTCAGGTAGCCGTTGAGGAACGCGGGGTTGGCCCCGCCGAGCAGCCACTGCCTGTCCTGCGGATAACGCAGCATGTGTTTGAAGTTGCGCAGGCGCAGGTGTTTGCGCAGCGGCCGGCGATAGCTCTTCATGTCCGCGATGTCGATCAACCCCAGCGTGCCCTGTGGAGTGAGGACGACATTGCCCAGATGCGCCGACCGGAAGTAGATGCCCTTCTCGTGCAGGCTGGCGATAAAGCGGCCCAGCTGCATGCGCAAATCATCATCGCTGGCGGCGTCACCCAGCAGCTGGCGCAGGGTGCGGCCGGCAAGTGGGTCGTAGTGCACCGCATCGCGCGCGATCTCCGCGATTCGGTAGACAGTGCGCACTTGCGGGCACGGCACCGCCCGACTGGCCAGCGTCCGGCAGTTGTCGGCGAAACGTCGGGCATAAGGGTACCAGGCTGCCGAACTGACGACCCGCTTGCGCCGGAACAGCTTCAACATCGAGCCGTCCGTCAGGCGTAGCACCTTGTCGCCTGTGCCATCGGCTTCAAGGACTTCTGCGCCCTGAACAAGGTTCAGGTAGTGGGCGTGGTCAAGCGCTTGCATCGATACTCCGGTTTTCTACGCCCCAAGGTCTGGACGGCCGCCTATGTTACCGCAGCAGGCAGCGCCGAAACCCGCCTGTGATACAATTCGGCCTCTTTTTGAAACGACGGATTCTCATGAAACCCTCCGAATCGTCCGCCACCTCCAGCGTGAAAATCTACTTTCGGCTGCTGTCCTATGTGCGTCCATACGTAGGCATTTTTGCCCTCAGCATCCTCGGTTTTGTGATTTTCGCGTCTACCCAGCCGATGCTGGCGGGAATCCTCAAGTATTTCGTTGACGGGCTGACCAATCCGGACGCGGTGCTGTTTCCGAACGTACCTTATCTCCAGGACCTGAAACTGCTTCAGGCCGTGCCGCTGTTGATCGTACTGATCGCCGCCTGGCAAGGGCTCGGCTCGTTTCTCGGCAACTACTTTCTGGCCAAGGTATCGCTGGGCCTGGTGCACGATCTACGGGTGGAACTGTTCAACAAGCTGTTGGTATTGCCCAACCGCTATTTCGACACCCACAACTCGGGCCACCTGATTTCCCGCATTACCTTCAACGTCACCATGGTGACGGGTGCCGCGACGGATGCGATCAAGGTGGTGATCCGCGAGGGCCTGACCGTGGTGTTCCTGTTCGTCTATCTGATGTGGATGAACTGGAAGCTGACTCTGGTGATGCTTGCGATCCTGCCGCTGATCGCCGTCATGGTGGGCACCGCCAGCAAGAAATTCCGCAAACAGAGCAAGAAGATCCAGGTGGCGATGGGCGACGTGACGCACGTCGCTTCCGAGACCATCCAGGGTTATCGCGTGGTCCGCAGCTTCGGCGGCGAGCAGTACGAGCAGGACCGCTTCGCGCGCGCCAGCAATGGCAATACCGAGAAGCAGCTGCGCATGACCCGTACCGGCGCGATCTACACGCCGATGCTGCAATTGGTCATCTACACCGCCATGGCCGTGCTGATGTTTCTGGTGCTGCTGTTGCGCGGCGAGGCCTCGGCGGGCGATCTGGTCGCCTACATCACTGCCGCCGGGCTGTTGCCCAAGCCGATTCGCCAGCTTTCGGAAGTCAGCTCCACCATCCAGAAAGGTGTCGCCGGTGCCGAGAGCATCTTCGAGCAGCTGGATGTGCAGCCTGAGGTGGATACCGGCAGCATCGAACTGGAGCGTGTCAGCGGCAGGCTGGAAGTTCGCAACCTGAGCTTTACCTACCCGCAGACCGAGCGCCAGGTGCTCAACGACATCAGTTTCTCGGCTGAACCCGGTCAGATGATCGCTCTGGTCGGCCGCTCAGGCAGTGGCAAGTCAACGCTGGCGAATCTGATCCCGCGTTTCTACGGGCACGAAACCGGCAGCATCATGCTCGATGGCGTCGATATCAACGACTATCGACTGCGTAACCTGCGTCGTCACATCGCGCAGGTCACCCAGAACGTGACGTTGTTCAACGACAGCGTGGCCAACAATATCGCCTACGGCGATCTGGCCGGCGCTCCGCGTGCGGATATCGAAGCAGCTGCCGCCGACGCCTACGCCAAGGAGTTCATCGATCAGCTGCCGCAGGGGTTCGACACTCAGGTCGGCGAAAACGGCGTGCTGCTTTCAGGCGGTCAACGGCAGCGGTTGGCGATTGCACGCGCGCTGCTGAAAAACTCGCCGCTGCTGATTCTCGACGAAGCCACCTCGGCTCTCGACACCGAGTCCGAACGGCACATTCAGGCGGCACTGGATCAGGTCATGAAAGGTCGCACGACGCTGGTCATCGCGCACCGACTGTCGACCATCGAGAAGGCCGACATGATTCTGGTCATGGATGCGGGCCGCATTGTCGAGCGCGGCACCCATACCCAGCTGCTGGCGCAGAATGGCTACTACTCGCGCCTGCACGCCATGGGCCTGGATGAGCCGGCACCGGTCGGCGCGGTCTGATCCTCGGGGGCGGCGTTCGCTGCCCGATTTACGTGCAGTATTGGCGCAGACGCCTACTCTTGTGCCTGACCGGAGACTTTCTACAGCACCCAAGGATCAGTCTGTTCTAAACCCTGTGCTAAGATTCCGCCCCTGTTCATTCTTAGTACGGGTTGTTCGATGAAGTTGTCCATGCCGCGTTTCGATCAAGCGCCTGTCCTGGTGGTGGGCGATGTCATGCTCGACAGATACTGGCATGGTGGTACCTCGCGGATTTCTCCCGAGGCGCCTGTACCGGTGGTCAAGGTCGATCAGATCGAAGATCGTCCCGGCGGTGCGGCCAACGTGGCCTTGAACATCGCAGCCCTCGGCGCGCCTGCTTCGCTGGTGGGTGTCACCGGCGAAGACGAGGCGGCCGACAGTCTGGCCAACAGCCTCCAGGCCGCCGGCGTCGTTGCCCGCTTCCAGCGCATTGCCAACCAGCCGACCATCGTCAAACTGCGGGTCATGAGCCGTCACCAGCAATTGCTGCGCATTGACTTCGAAGAGCCGTTCGCCACCGATGCGCTGGCGTTGGGTGCAGAAGTCGACAGCCTGCTTGAAGGTATCAAAGTGCTGGTCCTGTCCGACTACGGCAAAGGCGCGCTGAAAAATCACCAGGCGCTGATCCAGGCCGCGCGAGCGCGCGGCATTCCGGTGCTGGCTGACCCGAAAGGCAAGGATTTCGCGATCTATCGGGGCGCCACCATCATCACGCCGAACCTGAGCGAATTCGAGGCGATCGTCGGCCATTGCGTCGATGAAGCCGAGCTGGTCACCAAAGGTGCTCAGCTGATGGAAGAGCTTGAACTGGGCGCGCTGCTGGTGACCCGTGGCGAGCATGGCATGACCCTGCTGCGCCCCGAGCAGAACGCGCTCCACTTGCCGGCGCGTGCTCGTGAGGTCTTCGACGTGACCGGTGCCGGCGATACCGTGATTTCCACCCTCGCGGCGGCCATCGCTGCCGGGGAAGAGCTGCCACATGCGGTAGGCCTGGCGAATCTGGCGGCGGGTATCGTGGTCGGCAAGCTGGGTACCGCGGCGATCAGTGCCCCTGAACTGCGTCGCGCCATCCAGCGTGAAGAAGGCTCGGAGCGTGGCGTGCTGGGGCTTGAGCAGCTGCAACAGGCGGTCGAGGATGCGCGGGCGCACAAGGAAAAGATCGTCTTCACCAACGGCTGCTTCGATATTCTGCACGCCGGTCACGTGACCTATCTGGAACAGGCCCGTGCGCAAGGTGATCGCCTGATCGTGGCGGTCAACGACGACGCGTCGGTCAGCCGTCTCAAAGGGCCAGGTCGTCCGATCAACAGCGTCGACCGTCGCATGGCTGTGCTGGCAGGTCTGGGGGCAGTCGACTGGGTCATCAGCTTCCCGGAAGGCACGCCGGAAAACCTGCTTGCCCACGTGAAGCCGGATGTGTTGGTCAAAGGTGGTGATTACGGAATCGATCAGGTCGTCGGCGCCGACATCGTGCAAGCGTATGGCGGCGAGGTGAAGGTTCTGGGGCTGGTGGAAAACAGCTCGACAACCGCCATCGTCGAGAAAATCCGCAAACAGTGACCCGCTCGGGTCACTTGCTCAAACTGCTTCGCGCCAGCTCCAGCAGCGCCCGGGCCTTCACGGTCAGGCGCTTGAGCCCACTCTTCTTCGGAGCCGGGGTCAGGCCTTGCTGGCGCAGCCAGTCTTTCCAGCGAATACGTTCGTCGCGAACCACCCAACCGTCCTGCACCGCGAAGCTTTCAGCCAGATAAAGCCCGCGGGTGCTGGCCGGTGTCAGCTTGTCGTGCTTGAGGGTGTACAGCTCCGGCAGCGGCGCCCCGTTCTCCAGCGGCATCAGGTACAGGTCCGGCTTGCTTCGATTCAGGCGAGCCACCAGCTCGTCGTTTTCCAGCGCCTCATCCACGTGAAACAGGCTGACCGGGCGGGCGTCCTTGGGGATCTCCAGACGCATGTCGTAGATCAGCTGCAAAGAAGCCGTCGGCAGATGCACGTAAGCGCGCGGCCGCTCGATCAACGGCATGCTGCCACAGATGATCGGGCGCGCGGCACCGGACAACGGCGTCAGCCGAAAAGGCATCGCTTCGCGATAATGCAGGGCCGCGGCGTAGGGCGCGGGCAGCCAGGTGTCCTTGAAACGTCCGCTAAGCCAGCCTTGCGGGGTCTCGATCAGGCATTCTTCGGCGACTTCCTGAATGGCTGTGTGTAACGGCAGATTGAGCTCATGCGCAGGCACATAGCCGGAGATCAGCTTGAGTACCACATCGCCACGGTCCTGGCGTCGCTGGCGCACCAGTACCCAGTAATCACGGTTCTGCCAGCTGATGGTCAGGCGGATCGATACGCCAAGATTGGCCAGCTCCGTCGCGAAGTGCTCAGTGTCCGGGACGTCGAGCCTGCGGCGACGCTGCAGAGTCTGAGCGAAGTTCATCGGCATCCCGATGCTCTGGTAGCTCAGGCTTTCGGAGGTGGCTTCGACGAACAGCGGCAGGGTCTTGAAGTTGCTGGGGTTCTTGCGGATCAAAGTTCGCGGCATATCGGCTCCTTCTTGCGTTGGGGTCGGCCGCCTACATCAGGCTTGACGGCATATCACGGCGGCGGCGCTGGCGACGTTGTGCGCCAGATGCAGCGGATTGATGGTCCCGACGATAGCACTGGCTACGCCAGGGTGCTCGAACAGCAGCTCGAAGCTGGCTTGCACCGGGTCGACCCCGGGGCTCAGGCAGACGTGACCGCTGGCCAGAGCCTTCTTGACCAGAATGCCCTTGGCATGAGCGGCAGCGTAGTCGAGTACCGGCTTTTCGCCTTGTTCATTGAGATTGTAGGTAACCATTGCGCAATCGCCGTCGCGCAGCGCCAGCAGTCCGCCTTCGACCGTCTTGCCGGAAAAGCCGAAACCGCGAATCTTGCCCTCGCGCTTGAGCTCGGCAAGGGTCGTATATACCGCTGTTTCGTTGAGAATCGCCAGATCGTTGCCGTCAGAGTGGACCAGTACCAGATCAAGAAAATCGGTTTCGAGGCGCTTCAGGCTGCGCTCGACCGACAGGCGCGTGTGCGCGGCGCTGAAGTCGTGCCGTGATTCGCCGTTTTCGAACTCTTCGCCAACCTTGCTGACAATGACCCATTCCTGGCGCTGGCCGCGCAACAGCGGCCCGAGGCGCTGCTCGCTGGTGCCGTAAGCGGGCGCGGTGTCGATCAGGTTGATCCCCATGTCGCGCGCCATCTTCAGCAGCATGCGTGCCTGATCATCGTCGGGGATCGTGAAGCCATTGGGGTATTTCACGCCCTGATCACGGCCAAGTTTGACAGTGCCCAGGCCCAGCGGCGAAACGTTCAGGCCGCTACTTCCCAGCGGGCGGTGCAGGTCGTGCAGGGTTTTCAGACTCATGGCAGCAGTTGGTCCCATACAGGCGTCGCCAGCGGCGGACGGGGCAGGTCAGTCAATGCCGGTTGCGGCGTCGGATGAATGCCGTCTTTGGACAGGCTCGCCAATACACGGTCTGCGAAATCCGGCGCCAACGCGAGTTTGGTCGGCCAGCCCACCAGCAGACGGTGCTGCACATCCAGAAAAGCATTGTCGGGCCGGACCAGCCCGGACTGCGCAGGCTCGGCGCGGTCCACCCGCAAGGTTGCCCATTGCGCCTGACTGAGGTCGACCCATGGCAGCAGGGACTCCAGCTCCTTGCGGGCCGCGGCGATTTGCGCCGCCGGCTCGCGAGCCACACCGTCGGCCTCGGCCAGATCACCACCCAGGTACCAGACGCACTGGCCATCGGCAGCAGGATGGGTGGTGACGGTAATGCGCGGTTTTGGCCCGCCGCCCAGGCAGTGGGCGAACAGTGGTTTGAGGGTAGGGCCCTTGACCAGCACCATGTGCAACGGGCGGCGCTGCATCTGCGGTTGCGACACGCCCAGTGCCTGAAGCAGGTCGGCGGTGCCGCCGCCGGCGCTGAGCACGATGCGTTGCGCGCGGATGTCGCGGCCGTCGACGCGTAGCCCGGCCAGTTCGCCTTCGTCGAGCAACGGCTCGATGCGCTGGCCGGCCAACAGGCTGTCACCGGCCAGCTCGGCCAGGCGCTGGATCAGGCTCGGTACGTCGACCACCAGTTCGGCAAGCCGATAGACCTTGCCCTTGAAGCGTGGATTCTGCAGCGCGGGAGGCAGCTCGTCGCCCTTGACCTGATCGACCCGCCCGCGGACCGCCTTGCTGGCAAAGAAACTGGTCAGGTTGCCGGCGATGGTGCCCGGTGACCAGAGATAATGCGCTTCGGACAGAATGCGCACGCCAGCAAGATCCAGCTCGCCTTTGCCCGCCAGCGCTTCGCGCCAGCGACGCGGCATATCGGCGATGGCTTCCGACGCGCCGGACAGCGCCCCGTGTAGCGCATATTTGGCGCCGCCGTGAATGATGCCCTGAGATTTCAGGCTCTGCCCGCCACCCAGGCTCGCGCTCTCTACCAGGACTGTCGAGAACCCCTGACGACGCAGTCGGGCATTGAGCCAGAGACCGGCTACACCGGCTCCGACAATCAGGACGTCAGTGGAAATAACAGCTGGCATGGGCACCTCGGTGGATGAAGAATCCGTCCATTATAGGGGATCGGGTTTTCAATGCCCGGCCGTTTTCGAGAACAGCTGGATCACTACCACGCCAAGCACGATCAGACCCAGGCCCAGCATCGCAGGCAAATCCAGTTTCTGGCCGTAAACGAAGAACGCTGCCAGGCTGACCAGCACGATGCCCAGGCCGGACCAGATCGCGTAAGTGATGCCCACTGGAATAGTGCGCACGACGAGGATCAGCATCCAGAACGCAATCGCATACCCGATGATCACCAATGCAAGTGGCAGCGGCGTGCTGAGGCCCTTGACGGCCTTCATCGACGTGGTGGCGATGACTTCGGCAGTGATGGCGATGGCCAGGAGATAGTAGGCATTCATGATTCAGGCTCCTCTGATAATGCAGGCATTCTAGAGTTTGAGCAGATGGGATAAAGTCATTACCCATCTGGTATGAAGATAGGTTGATGATGGACCGCTGGAATCTCGAACAATTGCGTCTTTTCCTGAGAGTCGCGGAATTGCGCTCGTTTTCCGCCGTGGCCAGAGAGCAGCGCAAAGCGCAGTCGGCTGTCAGCAATGCCATTGCCTTGCTTGAAACCGACCTGGGTGTGACCCTGTTCGAGCGCAGCAGCGGTCGTCAGCCATGTCTTACCGACAGCGGCGCCGCTTTGCTGGAAGACGCCCGCGAACTGCTGCGCCAATGCGAGCGGCTGGATGGCAGGGCGAGGGCGCTGATGCGGGGGCAGGAAGCCTTGCTGCGCGTTGCTCAGGACGAAGCCATGCCCTATCAGCCGGTCATCGACAGCCTGGACGAACTGGCCAGTCGCTTTCCTTACCTGCAGGTGCAACTGGCCAGCGCCGCTCAGGGCGATGTAGCGCGCAAGCTCGAAGAGCGTAAAGCCGATCTCGGCCTGTTTTTTCATCACGAACAGGTTCCCGAGTCGCTGGAACGCACAGCGCTGGGCAGCGTGGAAATGGTCACCGTCTGCGCGGCAGGTCATCCCTTGGCGAGTGCCGGTCGGGTGACGCGTCAGCAACTGGCGCGGCATCGGCAGCTGCTGATTACGCCACAACACAGCGACTACCCGGGCGGCGAGGCGATCAGCCCGCAGGTCTGGCGTGCTGACAGCTTCTACGCAATGGCAGAGCTGTTGATGCGGGGCCTGGGGTGGGCGTGGCTGCCGCGCCACGTTGTGCAGTACCCGACCTACCAGACGCACATGATCGAGCTGGCAAGCGACTGGCGTCCACCGGCGTTGGTGGTGGAGCTGGCCTGGCGCCGTGACGAACCGCTGGGCCCCGCCGGGCAGTGGCTGGCCGAGCGGTTTGCCAAACATTTGCAGGCTATCGGTTAGGTCACTCGCTGCTGATTCGCAACCGCGCGCATAACTTTTTCGCCCTTTCCTAGTAGACTCCGCCGCCATGAACAGAACCCTTTATACCCTGATGTTTCACTTGGGCTTGCCGCTGGTTGCCCTGCGATTGTGGTTGCGTGCGCGCAAGGCTCCTGCGTATCGCCAGCGAATCGGCGAACGGTTCGCTATCGGCCTGCCGGCGATGCAGCGCGGTGGCTTCTGGGTTCACGCCGTGTCGGTGGGTGAGAGTATTGCCGCCGCGCCCATGATCCGGGCGCTGCTCAAGCAGTATCCTGATGTGCCGATCACTGTGACCTGCATGACGCCGACCGGTTCGGAGCGGATCGGGGCGATGTTCGCGGGCGAGCCGCGGATCCAGCATTGCTACCTGCCCTATGACCTGCCGTGGGCGGCCGGTCGTTTCCTTGATCATGTGCAGCCCAGGCTTGGCATTATCATGGAAACCGAACTGTGGCCCAACCACATAGCGCAATGTGCCCGGCGCGGGATCCCGGTAATGCTTGCCAACGCGCGGCTTTCGGAGCGCTCGGCGCGAGGTTACGGCCGCTTCGCACGCCTGACTCGCCCGATGCTGGCGCAAATGAGCGGCTTTGCCGTACAGACCGAGGTGGAGGCGCGGCGCTTCATCGATCTTGGGGCGCGCCCGGAATGCGTCACGGTGACCGGTTCGATCAAGTTCGACCTGAGCATCGACCCGCAGCTACTGGAGAGCGCAGCCCGGCTGCGTGAGCAGTGGCAGACGACAGACCGTCCGGTGTGGATAGCGGCCAGTACCCATGCGGGTGAGGACGAAAGCGTGCTGGCGGCTCATCGACAAGTGTTGGCCAGCCATCCCGATGCCTTGCTGATCCTGGTGCCGCGCCATCCTGAACGATTCGGCAGCGTCCACGACCTTTGCCAGCAACAGGGTTTCGCTACTGTCCGCCGCTCGACCGGGCAGGACGTCACCCCGGCCACGTCGGTGCTGCTTGGCGACACAATGGGCGAGCTGCTGTTTTTGTACGCGCTTGCTGATGTAGCGTTCGTCGGCGGCAGCCTGGTGCCCAACGGCGGGCACAACCTGCTGGAACCCGCTGCGCTGGCCAAGCCGGTGCTGAGTGGTCCGCACCTGTTCAATTTTCTGGAAATCGCCGGGATGCTGCGCAGTGCTGGGGCCCTTGAAGAAGTGAACGACGCAACAGCACTGGCGGCAGCGGTGCAGCGCCTGTTCGACCAGCCCCACCTGGCAGGGTCCATGGCCAGCGCCGGTCTGAACGTAATGAAGGCCAACCAGGGCGCGTTGCAACGGCTGTTGGACCTGATCACCGGATTGGCCCGCTGACAGGCTCCCGCAAGAACCGACCACAATCTGTGGGAGTGACCGGGCGGCGATCCGCTTGTCCGCGAAAAGGCCGGGACGGGCAATAGAACTGTTGCGCCTGCACCAACGCTTCGCGGACAAGTCCGCTCCTACAAGACCGCGCGCAATCTGTGGGAGCGAGCTTGCTCGCGATCTGCCGCATAGCGGCAGCAAAACCCGGCGACGCGGTCCGTCAGTTACAGCGCGGAGATGCGGCCGCGAACAAGCGGATCGCCGCCCGGTCACTCCACAGAAACCACACCCACCGTGTGGGAGCGAGGCCGGCGGCGCTGCAATGTCAGCGCTGCGCAGGCCTTTCGAAATTCTTCCGTGCAGCCTCGGCCAGGTCCGGTGGCAGGAAGTCTTTGTCGGGGTTGTAGTCGGATTTCAGGTAGCGCGCCAGATCCTGCAAGTCACCCGGGTTCAGCGTGCCGGCGGCCTGTTTCAAGCGCAGGTTGTCGATGATGTAGTCATAACGAGTGTTGTTGTAATCGCGCACGGAGGCATAGAGCTGACGCTGCGCGTCTAGCACATCAACGATATTCCGGGTTCCGACCTGATAGCCGATTTCAGTGGCTTCCAGCGCGCTCTGGTTGGAAATGATCGACTGCTTGCGCGCCTGCACCTGCTCGACGTCAGTATTGACCGCGCGGTGCAGGTTGCGGGTGTCCTCCACAACTTGGCGACGAAGGCTCTCGCGACGCTGTTCGCTCTGGGTCAGGCGTGAGTAAGCCTCGCGCACCTGAGAGCTGGTCAGGCCACCGCTGTAGATCGGGATGTTCAGCTGCAGGCCGATGCTGCTCTGCTCGACATCGCCACTGTAATTGCGTCCGGTGTAGTTGGGATTACTGAAACCCAGCGCATCGTTATCGCCACGTTGGTAAGAGGCGACGGCATCAACCGTCGGCGCATGTCCGGCCTTGCGTTGGCGCACCGTTTCCTGCGCCGCATCCACGGCATAGCTGCTCGCCAGCAGATTGAGGTTCTGCTGCGCCGCCGTGTCGACCCAGGCCTTGGCATCGTTGGGCGTCGGCGCCAGCACCGGCAGCGTGTGAACAATGCCTTCAATGGAGTTGTATTCCCGGTTAGTCAGCGTCACCAGCGCCTGGAAGGCGTCGTCGACCTGCCGCTGGGCGATGATCCGGTTGGCGCGCGAGGTGTCATGGCTGGCCTGCGCCTGCAACACGTCGGTTTTGTCCGAAAGGCCCACATTGAAGCGCTCGTTGGCTTGATCGAGCTGCCTTCTGAAGGCTGCCTCCTCAGCCTTGGTCGATGCCAGATTGTCCTGAGCGCGCAGCACCGCGAAGTAGCTCTGCGCCGACTGCAGGATCAGATTCTGCTCAGTCGCCGAAAGCTCCAGCGCGGCCTGTTCGTTGACCGCTTCCGCAGCTTGTAACTGGAACCAGCGATCCGCGCGGAAGATTGGTTGACTCAGGCTCGCCTGATAAACCGTGCCGCTGCGGCTGGCGATGGCTCTGGGCTGGTCGATGCTGGTACGTGTGTTGTTGGCCTGCGCGCCGGCCGACAGGTTTGGCAGCAGCCCGGCACGGGCTTGCGGTACGCCTTCTCTGCGCGCTTGATAATCGGCCCGCGCCGCCGCCAGGTCAGCATTGTTATTCACAGCCTGCTGGTAGACGCTCACCAGGCCGGTCTGCGTCGGTGGGGGAATATCCGCTGCCAGGGCCTGCCCGCCGGACGCGAGCGATACGGCGATGACCAACGAAAGTTTGCGCAGCATGAGGCGTTCCCTGTTCATGAAGTTGATCGCAGGTCGGTGTGAAACCGGGTAAGCGAGTGTAGAGCGAGACGATGGGCGCGACAAAGCGCCATTTCTGCCATCTATCCAGACCGATGTAATTGCGCTGGCGTTCCGTGCGCTGCCCATCATAGACTGGCGACGTTCTTGTCGGGGTGCCTTGCTATGAGGCTGAGATCGGTTAAACCGGATCCCGTTGAACCTGATCAGGTTAGCGCCTGCGTAGGGAACAAGATTTCTCGTCTCCCGGCGAGTCCTCTTGAGTATCGTCCGGGGTCGATTGTTCAAAAAATGAACAGCTCCACGCCTTCGATATTCAGCACTGGCATCAGTGCACCCGTCCGTCCCGATCAGGTCACTCCGACAATCAATCCGCCGCTGGATGTCTGGAGAGACCGTGATGAGTACAAGACCAAAAAACACGCCCCATTTGAGTGAGTCGGCCCAGGTCGATTCGGGCTCGGTACAGCCGTTTACCCGTTCCCAGAAAGTCTACGTCCAGGGCTCTCGTCCGGACATCCGCGTGCCGATGCGCGAGATTACCCTCGACGTGACCCCGACCGACTTCGGCGGCGAGATCAATGCGCCGGTCACCGTTTACGACACTTCGGGCCCATACACCGACCCAAACGTCATTATCGATGTGCGCAAGGGCCTGGCCGACGTCCGCTCGCCATGGATTGACTCGCGCAACGACACCGAACGCCTGCCGGGCCTGAGTTCGAATTTCGGCCAACAGCGCCTGAACGATGCCGAGCTGACCGCGCTGCGCTTCGCTCACGTGCGCAACCCGCGCCGGGCCAAGGCCGGTGCCAACGTCAGCCAGATGCACTATGCGCGCAAGGGCATCATCACCGCCGAGATGGAATACGTCGCCATCCGCGAAAACATGAAGCTTCAGGAGGCGCGCGCCGCAGGCCTGCTCACTCAGCAACACGCCGGTCACAGTTTCGGCGCGAGCATCCCCAAGGAGATCACCCCCGAGTTTGTTCGCGAGGAAATCGCCCGTGGCCGCGCGATCATTCCGGCCAACATCAACCATGTCGAACTGGAACCGATGATCATCGGCCGTAACTTCCTGGTGAAGATCAACGGCAACATCGGCAACAGCGCGCTGGGCTCGTCCATCGAAGAAGAAGTCGCCAAGCTGACCTGGGGCATCCGCTGGGGTTCGGACACGGTCATGGACCTGTCGACCGGCAAACATATTCACGAAACCCGTGAGTGGATCATCCGCAACTCGCCGGTACCCATCGGTACGGTTCCGATCTACCAGGCACTGGAAAAAGTCGGCGGCGTCGCTGAAGACCTGACCTGGGAGCTGTTTCGCGACACGCTGATCGAGCAGGCCGAGCAGGGCGTCGATTACTTCACCATTCACGCCGGTGTGCTGCTGCGCTATGTGCCGCTGACCGCCAAGCGCGTCACTGGCATCGTCAGCCGCGGCGGCTCGATCATGGCCAAGTGGTGCCTGGCG
Source organism: Pseudomonas sp. R1-18 (assembly GCF_051132095.1). NCBI lineage: Bacteria > Pseudomonadati > Pseudomonadota > Gammaproteobacteria > Pseudomonadales > Pseudomonadaceae > Pseudomonas > Pseudomonas sp. R1-18. Next base: position 4,438,314 of record NZ_CP071658.1, on the reverse strand, counting down.
CATCACAAGGAAAACTTTCTCTACACCCATTTCGAAGACATCTGCGAAATCATGAAGGCCTACGACGTCAGCTTCTCGCTGGGCGATGGCCTGCGTCCGGGGTCGATTGCCGATGCTAACGACGCCGCGCAGTTCGGCGAGCTGGAAACCCTGGGCGAACTGACCAAAATCGCCTGGAAGCACGATGTGCAGACCATGATCGAAGGCCCAGGCCATGTGCCGATGCAGTTGATCAAGGAAAACATGGACAAGCAGCTGGAGTGCTGCGACGAAGCGCCGTTCTACACGCTGGGCCCTTTGACCACGGACATCGCGCCAGGCTACGACCACATCACATCGGGCATTGGCGCGGCGATGATCGGCTGGTTCGGCTGCGCCATGCTCTGTTACGTCACACCCAAGGAGCATCTGGGGTTGCCGAACAAGGATGACGTCAAGACAGGCATCATCACCTACAAGATCGCTGCACACGCGGCGGACCTCGCCAAGGGGCACCCAGGCGCGCAGATTCGCGACAACGCACTGAGCAAGGCGCGTTTCGAATTCCGCTGGGAAGATCAGTTCAACCTCGGTCTGGACCCGGACACCGCTCGTTCGTACCACGACGAAACACTGCCCAAGGACTCGGCCAAAGTCGCGCATTTCTGCTCGATGTGCGGGCCGAAATTCTGCTCGATGAAGATTACTCAGGAAGTGCGAGAGTACGCCGCCAATCAGCGCATCGATGCGGTGGACGTCGACGTTGCCAAAGGGCTGGCGGAGCAGGCGGAACGTTTCAAGCAGGAAGGCAGCCAGCTGTACAAAAAGGTCTGATGTGAAATGAAAAAGGAGCGCTTTGCAGGCGCTCCTTTTTTCAATCAACGGCGCACTTGGTCAGCCGCGGCCGGGAAACAGCTCCGGTTTGATCACGCCATTGAGCTGAGGGTAGGGAAGCTTCAGCTCAATGTGACCCATGGAGTAAGGTGCGATGGTGTCCACCGGATACTTGAGGATCACCGCGCCATAGGTCAGCGCAATGTTCGGCGTACGCTTGAACGGCCAGGTCTGCATGAACTCGGTGTCCTTGTTCATGCCGGTCGAAGCCAGCCAGGCCAGATGCGCCATTTCGGCTTTCTGCCAGAATTCGTTTTCCTTGCCCGGCACCACCATGTCAGCCAGTGTCAGGACTTTCTGCTGCTGGCGCGAGTAGTTGATGAACGCCCGGCCCGGGCTGCCATGGGCAGCGCCGTTGTCCAGATAGCTCGACAGCTCGATCACCACGATCCCGTCGTGCTGCTCGCGGACCTTGGCTTGCAGATAGCTGCTGTTACGACCTTGGGCGCGGCTCAGGAACTGCTCCTGATAGGCTTTCAGAGAGGCCGGCAGCGGCGCGTCGGAGTCGGTGCGGGTCAATTGCAGCAATGTGCGCTGGACGAGGGCATCGAGCTTGGGCTCGTCCGGAAAGTGCACGGTATCGATGTTCACCAGCGGGCAATCAGCCGTGGTGCAGCCCGGCTTGATGATCTCGGAAGCATCGCGCTCGACCTGCAACGGCGCGCGCATGCTGGGCGTGAAGAGGCTTTGGCAGGCGCCGAGCACCAGTGCCAGGCAAACCAGTGAAACGATCCTCAATAACGACATGTTGATCCTTGGCTGTGTCAGTAATAGCGGTTGCGTTGCACGCATGCAGGCTGATTGGACTGCAAACCCCGGCTTCGGTTCGCCACTTGGCGGATTGGATTTGAATTACGCCATGGCCGTCTAACCTGCATCTCAAAGGGGCTGCATCCGGACGCCGATGCGCGTTAGGATGGTCCGAAGTCAAAGATGGCGGCAAGCGAGAAACCCATGACCCAGACTACCCGATCCGTTCCAGCGGCCTTCGAGATCACGCGGCGTGAAAACTGCTTCCAGGGCTTCTATAGACTGGACAAGCTCTACCTGCGTCACGAACTTTTCGAAGGCGGCCTCGGCAAGGAAATCAGCCGCGAGCTTTTCGTGCGCCATGACGCCGTATGCGTATTGCCTTATGACGCCAAGCGCGACGAGGTCGTGCTCATTGAGCAGTTTCGTGTTGGCGCGATCGACAAGACCAACAACCCGTGGCTGATCGAGATGGTTGCAGGGTTGATCGACAAGGATGAGGAGCCCGAAGAAGTTGCTCATCGCGAAGCGGAAGAGGAAGCTGGGCTTTCGTTCAGCGCGCTGTGGCCCATCACCAAATATTTTCCGTCGCCGGGTGGCAGCGATGAATTCGTTCACCTGTTTCTTGGGCAATGCAGCAGCCAGGGGGCAGGCGGCGTGCATGGCCTGGAGTCCGAAGGTGAAGACATCCGTGTAACCGTCTGGTCTTTCGACGATGCGATGCAAGCCGTCGCCGACGGACGAATCATGAACGCGGCAACCATCATTGCCATGCAGTGGCTGGCACTGAACCGCACAGAGATAAGGGGATTATGGTCGTGAATCTTGTGCGCGAGCGCTACCGTGTCGACCTCGCCGGGCTGCAAGCCGCCTGCGAAGCCAACTACGCTCGCTTGATGCGTCTGCTTCCAGACATGCGCAACGCGCAGCGCTCCCGACGCGTCGCCGTTACCCAGGGCGACCAGATGCTCGGCGTGCTGGCGGTCGAAGTTCTGCTCGACTGCCCGTACACCACCACGCTGCAAGTGCGCCAGGAACACAGCCTGCCGTGGCTGCCGGTGCCGAGTCTGGAAGTCCAGGTCTACCACGACGCCCGCATGGCCGAAGTCATCGGCGCCGAACACGCCCGCCGCTTCCGGGGGATTTATCCGTATCCCAACGCCGACATGCACCAACCTGACGAAAAGGCTCAACTGAATGTGTTCCTTGGGGAGTGGCTGAGCCACTGTTTGGCGTGCGGGCATGAGTTTGAAGTGGTGCGGTGAGAAAGTCAGTTTTATGGCTGGACATGTACGCGCATATAGAAAAACATCTGTCTTTCGCAGCCTGTCGGGCTGGCGTTTATACGATGCGTACTTGGCGTCTGCCGTAATTCTCATTATGGGGGGTGGGAAGTTTCAGTTCTGGGCTGTAAGAAGTTTCCGAAACTTCAGATATCGCGGCGTTCTTCAATATTCAGTTTTGATCTTGTGCTAGTTTGCGTGAAGGATATTCATCGTCGGCTAGTCAGTTATGGGTTATGTGGGTGAGAAGCTTGAGCATTGCAGGGTGGTTCCGTTTAACTGGAATGACACTTGGCTCGTGGTCGTCAGTGGCGACGGAATAAATATTTGCGGGCACGCACTGTTTAAGGCGGGTAGCTATTATTTTCATATCCTCGGTCAGTCCGAGAGGCCATGGTATATGAATGAGGAAGGTTATCGTCGCTATAAGATTGAATGCGGGAAAAACGAAATGTTTCGTCGCAAGGTTGCGATGCCTGATCCTGCGGGCGCCCAAAGAAAGCTTGAAGAGCTGAGCCTGAAACCCTGGATTTGGTTGGTGGTGCCTAATAATTGTGTGTCTTACGTAGAAGAGATTTTTCGCGCTGGAGGCGCGAGGGATTCTTCTTTTTCTAATTGTCCGGTTGGTTGGCGATGAGACTTATCATAAAAATAATAAAACTATCGCTAGGTTTTATGACTGGAAGCCTGATCTCATTCATGGTCCTGAGTGTGGCAATCGGGATAGCTCAGGTGCCGACTGTATTCGTAAATATTGACTTGGTAATGTGGTTGGCGGCGCTGGCCGGCGGGATACTGTCTTGTTTTTTCTCGTTTGGTTTCATGATGCTCTGTCTGTCAAGCCTGTGGGCAGGTTTTGTTCTGGCTTATCTGATTGTTTTTATTGGTTGGCCTCGAATGAATTATGAAGAGTTACTTGGCTATCTCTTCGGTGCCGGTCTTGTCGGTGTGCTGATTGGAGGGGTAGTGGGTCGATACAAGCTTCGCAGCTGGCGTCGGGAGTAGATACCCGTTAACAAGTTGAACATCATTTCTCTTAAGTCTGACCGGCAATAGTTTTATGCTTCTTAAGACTTCGAACCTTTTCAGACCTACCTGGCCGCGATGACTGGGACCCCACCCAACAGGAGGTACGCTAAAGCATGGCGATGGCAAGCCCTTGGAGTACCCTGAATGAATAAAGTCGTCATCCCTCACTCCGGCGAGGGTTTGATCCTCAATCTTAAAGAGCTGTTGCCGTCGATCCCATACAATGACTGGACTTGGTCAATAATGGAATTCAGTGGTACCGGCAGCGCCCCAGACGGCATCAGTATGCCCGATTTCGAATCCTGTCTGTGGGAGCTGGAGCAGGGGTGGTTATTAACTTGGGAAGAGCTGGTTTCATTCGCCGGAGGCATCCATCAGGCCTTTAGCTGTTTCATCGTCGCAGTTGACTCCGTCGAAAAGATAAGGCGGCCTGTAGAAGTGGACGAGGCGCCGGAAGGGTGCATTCTTGGCCTGGAAGCATTTGACGGATCTGAGTGGATTATATGGAGCGATGAGCCGTCGTTTTTGAAAAGCTTCTCTTCGTTAGTTAGCGGTAAAGCGTGATACACGGCGATAATATTTCTCTTTGCTCCGATTTGTGGAAAGGCACTAGGAATGTGATTGCATTACCTGTGCGGAGTAGGAGCGGACTTGTCCGCGAAGAGGGCCGTGTAGGCTCGGTGCATCTGTCGTATGTAATTACGCCTTCGCGGACAAGTCCGCTCCCACGGGATCGTTGAAATTCAATATGATAGTTATTTCTCTATTGTTGTTATTTATAGTTTATCGATTGTTTTTTGGGCTTTTTCGTTGTGTTGGATTGTTAGTCAGGAAGAGCCTGTCGAAAGAGAGGGCCTCGGGTGCTGTTAGAAAGCCAGCTGGGCGTCGGCGAATCAGGCTGCCGGGGACAGCAGCAAATGAGAGATGGACTGACGTCAAGCTGCTGGATGTCGTCAGACTGGAGGTAGACCTGCCCCTTGACGGGCTTTTCAAGGGGATGACCGGAACCATAGTTCATGAACACTCTGGCCCTGGGTTTGCCTATGAAGTTGAGTTTTGCGACTCCGAAGGGCGAACGATCGAGCTGCTTCCGTTATTGCGGCCTCAATTTTCTCTATTCTGGTCTGCGCCTGAAACTGAAGATGCAAGATTTTTTTCGGACTGCATTACGAACATCCCCGCTATAACTGCGGTTTCAAGGGGAGAAGAAATGTTTACCTATGAGTCAGTCCTGGAATTCAACAAGCCAAGAACGCCCAGCCAACTTTCGTACATTCACGCGGCCAAGGACGTCGGCAACCTGAATGATGAGCTCTGCGTGTACTTCACACGGATTTTCAATCCGATATTTTTGGTTATCGATGGAAATATCTTCGTTGAAGTATGTTTAGATCAACAGCGTCTGGAAGAGGAGACTGCCAGAGGTTTGCGTTATGACGATTTGCCCTACTGGCAAAACCTGCTTGAGGTGACTGAGCTTTGTGATGATATGGAGTGGGATGAGGTCTGCGAGCTTGCTCATGTGATCTCGGATTGCTGGAACGCCAAGTTGAAACGGCTCCATCCGGAATCAGGCTTTGCTTCCGAGGTTTTCATCGATGACGAGCTGGATGAGGTCTTTGTAGGCCTGCATAGGAAACACTCCTGAAAGTCTGATGAAGACGTGCGGCGGGTCTAAGCGTGGCTTCGCTCAGGCGTTCACGCGACTACCGAGATGACGAAGCTTTTCGTGGGAACGGATTTCAGTATCGATCGGTTACTCAGGCTTCACGGCAAGGCTCATCCAAAATGTGACCCGCCCCCACATTCCCGGGTTTACCCATCCCCATTCCCATCACATAATCGCCGCTGAATCCTTTCCGGGAGACGGCCTTGCCGAGCGCAGCCCCTTCATCGTCAGTCCTGCTGGTCCAGCTGTCCGACAGCCATTTATTTGCCGAGGCGGACGGTACGCTGCTGGGCATGAACACTCGCGATAGCCTGGAGAAGGTGGTCGACGTGGTTCTCGCCGAGCAGTCGGGTATCGATTTCATCCTGGCCAGTGGCGATATTTCCCAGGACGGTAGCGTTGAGTCCTACGAAGCCTTTCGCGATCTGAGCGCGCGCATTGCCGCGCCGGTACGCTGGTTTCCCGGTAATCACGACGAGTTGCCGCAGATGGAGCAGGTTGCGCAGCAAGGCGATCTGCTGCGGCCAATCATCGATGTCGGCCGATGGCGGGTCACGCTACTCGATTCAGCGGTCCCCGGCTCGGTGCCCGGTTTTCTTGAGCAGTCGCAGCTGGACCTGCTGGAACGCTCCTTGAGCGAAGCGCCGGAGCGGCATCATCTGGTCAGCCTGCATCATCATCCGGTCAGTATCGGCTGCGAGTGGATGGAACCCATCGGGCTGCGTAACGCGGAAGCGTTTTTTGCAGTGCTCGACCGTTTCCCGCAGGTGCGCGCCGTGCTCTGGGGCCACGTGCATCAGGAGTTCGACCAGACGCGCAACGGCGTCAGGCTGTTGGCCTCGCCGTCGACCTGCATCCAGTTCGCGCCAGCCAGTGTGGATTTCAAGCTCGACACCGCTGCGCCGGGCTACCGCTGGCTGCGGCTGCACGCCGACGGTCAGCTTGAGACCGGCGTTTCGAGGGTGGTGGGCATGGCTTTCGAAGCGGATTACGGCGGCACCGGTTACTGATTCGTCGCGTCAAAGTGTTTCCGTTGAGTCATGTGGCGTTCGTCCCTGTAAACTACGCGGCTTTGCACTGGACTCTTGGAGAATCGGCGTGACCGGCGACGCACCAACCCTGCTCTATATCCATGGCCTGAACAGCTCGGCTCAGTCGATGAAAGCCCGGCAGCTGTCCGCCTTGATGAAGTCGCTGGGTCTGGGCGAGCGATTGCGCGTGCCGGAACTGCATCATCACCCGCGCCAGGCCATGCAGCAGCTCGACGAGGCGATCCGCGCCCTCGGGCGGCCTTTGCTGGTCGGCAGCTCGCTCGGCGGCTACTATGCGACTCATTTAGCGCACCGCCACGGCCTCAAGGCGGTGCTGATCAACCCGGCGGTCAATCCGCACCAGCTGTTCGACGGATTTCTCGGCACTCAGCAGAACCTGTACACCGGCGAACGCTGGGAATTGACCCACGACCACATCCAGGCGCTGGTCGAGCTGGAAGTGCCCGCGCCGCAGGATCCGGATCGGTTCCAGGTGTGGTTGCAGACCGGTGACGAGACTCTGGATTACCGCCGCGCCGAGCAATTCTATCGGGGCTGCGCGCTGCGCATTCAGTCGGGTGGCGATCACAGCTTCCAGGGGTTCGCCGAACGCATCCCGGCACTGTTGAGCTTCGCCGGATTTGCTCCGAGCCTGTTACAGGATGTGGATCTGTCGGCGCTGTGAGCGACCGACGCCCGGTCATATGAATGCAAGAAAATGAACTCCCCAAATTCATGAAACGATTGAAAACGAGAACCCATGGCCAATCCCAGCGCTAGCTCTTATAACGCAGACGCCATCGAAGTCCTCTCGGGCCTCGATCCGGTTCGCAAACGCCCGGGTATGTACACCGACACCGCGCGGCCCAACCACCTGGCTCAGGAAGTCATCGACAACAGCGTCGACGAAGCCTTGGCCGGTCATGCCCGTTCGGTCCAGGTCATTCTGCACGCCGACAACTCGCTGGAAGTGGCGGACGACGGGCGCGGCATGCCGGTCGACATTCACCCCGAAGAAGGCGTGTCCGGTGTCGAGCTGATCCTGACCAAGCTTCATGCGGGCGGCAAGTTCTCCAACAAGAACTACCAGTTTTCCGGCGGCCTGCACGGTGTGGGTATTTCGGTAGTCAACGCGCTCTCGACCCAGGTTCGGGTGCGGGTCAAGCGCGACGGCAATGAATATGAAATGACCTTCGCCGACGGTTACAAGGCTTCGGAATTGTCGGTGATCGGCACGGTCGGCAAGCGCAACACCGGCACCAGTGTGTATTTCGCACCGGACCCCAAATACTTCGACAGCCCCAAGTTTTCCGTCAGTCGCCTCAAGCACGTGCTCAAGGCCAAAGCCGTGTTGTGTCCGGGGCTGTCGGTCAGCTTCGAAGACAAATCCACCGGCGAAAAAGTCGAGTGGCATTACGAAGATGGCCTGCGCTCTTACCTTCAGGATTCCGTAACCGAGTACCTGCGCCTGCCGGACGAGCCGTTCTGCGGCAGTTTCGCCGGCAACAAGGAAGCAGTGGACTGGGCCTTGCTGTGGTTGCCCGAAGGTGGCGACAGCGTTCAGGAAAGCTACGTCAACCTGATCCCGACCGCCCAGGGCGGCACGCACGTCAACGGTTTGCGCCAGGGGTTGCTGGACGCCATGCGCGAGTTCTGCGAATTCCGCAATCTGCTGCCGCGTGGGATGAAGCTGGCGCCCGAAGACGTCTGGGAGCGCATTGCGTTCGTGTTGTCGACCAAAATGCAGGACCCGCAGTTCTCCGGTCAGACCAAAGAGCGGCTGTCGTCTCGCGAGTCGGCGGCGTTCGTCTCCGGCGTGGTCAAGGATGCCTTCAGCCTGTGGCTCAACACTCACTCCGACCTGGGCCTGCAACTGGCCGAGCTGGCGATCAATAACGCCGGTCGACGTCTGAAGGCCAGCAAGAAGGTCGAGCGCAAGCGCGTCACCCAGGGGCCTGCACTGCCGGGCAAACTGGCCGACTGCGCGGGGCAGGACCCGGCGCGTTCCGAGCTGTTCCTGGTCGAGGGTGACTCCGCAGGCGGCTCCGCCAAGCAGGCGCGGGACAAGGAATTCCAGGCGATCCTGCCGCTGCGTGGCAAGATCCTGAACACCTGGGAAGTCGACGGCAGCGAAGTGCTCGCCAGCCAGGAAGTGCACAACATCGCTGTCGCCATCGGTGTCGATCCGGGTGCCGCGGACATGAGCCAGCTGCGTTACGGCAAGATCTGCATTCTTGCCGACGCCGACTCGGACGGTCTGCACATCGCGACGCTGCTGTGCGCGCTGTTCGTCCAGCACTTCCGCCCGCTGGTGGATGCCGGCCACGTGTATGTCGCCATGCCGCCGCTCTATCGCATCGATCTGGGCAAGGAAATCTACTACGCGCTCGATGAAAGCGAGCGCGATGGCATCCTTGACCGCCTCGTCGCGGAGAAGAAGCGCGGCAAACCGCAGGTCACGCGATTCAAGGGCCTGGGTGAAATGAACCCGCCGCAGCTGCGCGAAACCACCATGGACCCGAACACGCGACGACTGGTGCAGTTGACCCTGGACGACTACGCCGCAACCTCCGAGATCATGGACATGCTGCTGGCCAAGAAGCGCGCAGGCGATCGCAAGAGCTGGCTGGAGTCCAAAGGCAACCTCGCCGAGGTTCTGGTTTGACGCGAAGCTGGCTGGCCGCCTTGTTGCTGCTGGCCGCGCCCGCGTTTGGCGCACCTTCCGAGGCACTGAAGCTGGTTTCCGAGCATCCGGTGGACGGCATGGTCGGCGGCAACCTGTCGGGACTGGCGGTGTGCAACGGTCGTTTGTGGACGGTTTCCGACCGCGACGACAACGTGCTCTATCGCCTCGACACTGCGCAGACCGTGTGGGTCGCCGAACCGCACAGCTTCGATGCGCCGGAGCCGCAAAGCATGTTGCCGCTGAACCTGCGGTCGTTGGCCAACATGTCGGCGGTGGTGCGCGGCGGCAGCCTGGATTTCGAAGGCATCAGCTGTGATGCCGCGGGTAACCGCTATCTGGTCAGTGAAGCCTATGGCACGGTGCTCAAGGTGCCCGCCGACGGTGCGGCGAGCTGGCTGGCCTTGCCCGACGAGATGACCGCCCAGGCGCGGGCCAACGGGATGCTGCGGCACTTCAATGCGATTTTCGAAGGCCTCGCGGTCAACCCTGCGGGTGATCGAATATGGCTGGCGGCGGAGCGGGAACAACGCGGGCTGCTGGTAGTTCGCCGAGAAGGTGAGCAGTGGCGCTGCGGGCCGAGCTGCGTGTTGCTCGCCGAGCCCGAACAGGACGCGCCGCCGCCTCAAAGCGGCAAGCCGGTCAATCGGGATTACGCCGATGTGTCGCTGTATAACGGCAAACTGTTCACGCTGGAGCGGTCGGTGTATCGCGTGTGCCGTCGCGCACTGGAAACCGGGCGGCTTGAGCGCTGCTGGTCATTCGCCGATGAGGCGAGGAAGCCGTCGCGCCGCTACGAGCAGCGTTATGGGCTGACCGAGGCGCTGGTTGTGGACGAAACCGGCGCATGGATCGGCACCGACAATAATTTTGGCGCCCGCGCGGACGGTGAGAAGCGGCCGGTTGTATGGCGTTTCGCCGCGCCCAAGGCTGGCTGGAGTGCGCCGTAATGGCTGAGCCTGTTGCCGGCAAGCGCGCAGGCAAAGTGCTGATGCTTCTGGCCTGGGCAGCGGGGCTGTTCCTGGCTACGCGGTTTTTCGGTGATTGGGAAGACAAGCAGCAGAACCCGAATACCGTGGTGGCCTCGCAACACCGCGACGGCTTCATCGAAGTGCAACTGGCAAGCAACCGCCAGGGACACTTCGTCAGTTCCGGGCAGATCAATGGCCGGGCTGTGCAGTTTTTGATCGATACCGGCGCGACGGACGTGGTGGTACCCGGCGAGCTGGCTCAAAGCCTGGGGCTGCGTCGCGGGCTGCCGGCTATGGTCGGTACTGCCAACGGCATGAGCCAGGGCTTCCGGACCACGCTGGAGCGTCTGCAGCTGGGCGACATCGTCCTGCACGACGTCCGCGCGCTGATCGCGCCCGGGCTGGATGGCGAGCAGGTGCTGCTGGGCATGAGCGCAATGAAACAACTTGAATTCACACAGCGTGGCGGCACCTTGCTGCTGCGCCAGTCAACGAAATGATGAGGCCCGCATGAGCGACTCCCTTGACCTCAGCCTGGATGGCGTAGAACGCCGTTCACTGGCTGACTTCACCGAACAGGCCTACCTCAACTACTCCATGTACGTGATCATGGACCGTGCGCTGCCGCATATCGGCGACGGCTTGAAGCCGGTCCAGCGCCGCATCGTCTACGCCATGAGCGAACTGGGCCTGGGCGCTGACGCCAAGCACAAGAAGTCGGCGCGTACCGTCGGCGACGTGCTCGGCAAGTTTCACCCCCACGGCGACTCGGCCTGTTACGAAGCCATGGTGTTGATGGCCCAGCCCTTCAGCTATCGCTACACGCTGGTGGACGGGCAGGGGAACTGGGGTGCGCCGGACGATCCCAAGTCGTTCGCGGCCATGCGCTACACCGAAGCACGCCTGTCGCGTTATTCGGAAGTGCTGCTCAGCGAACTGGGTCAGGGCACGGCAGACTGGGTTCCGAACTTCGACGGGACGCTGGACGAGCCCGCTGTACTGCCGGCGCGCTTGCCGAACATCCTGCTCAACGGCACTACCGGTATCGCGGTTGGCATGGCGACCGACGTGCCGCCGCACAACCTGCGCGAAGTCGCCAGCGCCTGCGTGCATCTGCTCGACGAGCCGAAGGCAACCATCGAACAATTGTGCGAGCACGTCAAAGGCCCGGATTATCCGACTGAAGCGGAGATCATCACGCCGCGTGCCGACCTGCAGAAAATCTACGAAACCGGGCGCGGCTCGGTGCGCATGCGTGCGGTCTATCGCATCGAAGACGGCGACATCGTTGTTACCGCGTTGCCGCATCAGGTCTCGGGCGCCAAGGTGCTTGAGCAGATCGCTGCTCAGATGCAGGCCAAGAAACTGCCCATGGTGGCTGACCTGCGCGATGAATCGGACCACGAGAACCCGTGCCGCATCGTCATCATTCCGCGCTCCAACCGTATTGACCTCGACGAGCTGATGCAGCACCTGTTCGCCACCACCGAGCTGGAATCCAGCTACCGGGTGAACATCAACATCATCGGCCTGGACGGCAAACCGCAGCTGAAGAACCTGAAGGCGCTGCTCAGCGAGTGGCTGGTGTTCCGCATCGGCACCGTCCGCCGTCGTCTGCAGTTCCGTCTCGACAAGGTCGAGCATCGCCTGCACCTGTTGGAAGGCTTGCTGACTGCGTACCTGAACCTGGACGAAGTCATCCACATCATCCGCACCGCCGAACACCCCAAGGCCGAGCTGATTGCACGCTTCGGCCTTTCGGAAATCCAGGCCGACTACATCCTCGATACCCGCTTGCGTCAGTTGGCGCGTCTGGAAGAGATGAAGTTGCGCAGCGAGCAGGAAGCCTTGCTCAAGGAACAGGCCAAGCTGCTCGCTCTGCTGGGCAGCGAGAACAAGCTGCGCAAGCTGGTCCGTGCCGAACTGATCGCCGACGCCGAAACTTACGGCGATGACCGTCGCTCGCCAATCGTGGCCCGCGCGGAAGCCAAGGCCTTGTCGGAAAACGAACTGATGCCGACCGAGCCGGTCACCGTCGTGATGTCGGAAAAAGGCTGGGTCCGTTGCGCCAAGGGTCACGACATCGATGCGACCGGTTTGTCCTACAAGGCAGGAGACGGGTTCAAGACCTCGGCCATGGGCCGTTCCAACCAGTTCGCGGTGTTCATCGATTCTACCGGCCGCAGCTATTCGGTAGCGGCGCATACCCTGCCGTCGGCGCGTGGCCAGGGTGAGCCGTTGACGGGCAAATTGCAGCCGCCGCCGGGTGCGACCTTCGAATGCGTGCTGCTGCCGGACGATGACGCGCTGTATGTCATTGCCTCGGACGCCGGGTACGGTTTCGTGGTCAAGGGTGAAGACCTGCAAGCCAAGAACAAGGCCGGCAAGGCGCTGCTGAGTCTGCCCGCCGGTGCCAAGGTGATGCAGCCGCGTCCGGTCGCCGACCGTGAGCAGAACTGGCTGGCGGCGGTTACCACTGAGGGACGCCTGCTGGTGTTCAAGATCAGTGATCTGCCGCAGCTGGGCAAAGGCAAAGGCAACAAGATCATTGGGATTCCGGGTGAGCGGGTCGCCAGCCGCGAAGAGTATGTGACTGATCTCGCGGTTGTTGCCCAAGGCGCGACGCTGGTTCTGCAAGCGGGCAAGCGCACGCTGTCGCTCAAGGCTGAAGACCTTGAGCACTACAAGGGCGAGCGAGGCCGCCGAGGCAACAAGCTTCCGCGCGGTTTCCAGAGGGTAGATGCGCTGCTGGTTGAAAATAGCTGAAATTAACCCTATAAAATCCGTGGACTTCATTTTGCCATGAGCTCCCGCGCATAATCGCTGGAGTCATGGCGAATATTCACGGATGATATGAGGTCTTGGGGTGCAAGCGTGGCGCAGTGCCTGCATGAGCCTGGTAAGTATCTACACTGTGGCTTCTTTCGGAGCGGCTACCTGGATGGGACGATGAATTTTCTACGCCTTCCCCTTGTCTTGTTGATGACTGGCGTTCTGGGGCTGGCCGGGTGCGCCGTGCACCAGCCGATGGCGCTGTATCAGCTCGATAGCGGTGAGCCGGGTCAACCGAAGCAGAGCAATGGCCTGGCAGTGTTGCTGGGTCCGGTTTCGGTAGCCGACTACCTGCAACGCGAAACTCTTTTGCAACGTCAGCCGGATGGGTCGCTGACGGCTTCAACCGATGGACGCTGGGCGGGCAATCTGTCTTCGGACATTGACCAGCTGCTGCTGCGTCAACTGGCCTGGAAGCTGGACAGCCAGCGTGTCGTACTGGCGCCAGCTGTTGCCAATTTCACGCCGGACGTCCAGATCGTGTTGTCGATCACCCGACTGGATTCGGGCGCCAAGCAGCCTGCCGTGCTCGATGCCCAGTGGCGTCTGCTGGACCGCAAGGGCCATGTTCGGGACAGCCGCCTTGTCCATCTTGAACAGGTTCATGCCGGTAGTTCTGCTGATCAGGTCAAGGCGCAAGGCATGCTGCTGCAGCGTCTGGCCGAGCAGGTCAGCGCGGCGGTCAAGCCGATTTCCTGGCAGCCGGTGGAAGAGCCGAAAAAAGCGCCAGTGCGCGCCAAGGAACCCGAGAAGCCAAGGATCCCCATGGCCTCTCCGATCCGCACGGATCTGGAAGTGTTCCGCTTCTAGACCGTGCAGATACAAAAAAGCCCGCAGTGATGCGGGCTTTTTTGTGAGCGTACTTCTTCGGGATATACAGCGCCTGACATTACGTCTTCGCGAGCAGGCTCGCTCCCACAGGTTCGATGACGGCTGTAGGAGCGGACTCGTCCGCGAAAGGGCTGGTGATTCCCCGGCAGATGCAGCGCCTGACACTACGTCTTCGCGAGCAAGCTCGCTCCTACCGGTTCGATGACAGCTGTAGGAGCGGACTCGTCCGCGAAAGGGCTGGTGAGTCCCCGGCAGATGCAGCGCCTGACACTACGTCTTCGCGAGCAAGCTCGCTCCCACAGGTTCGACGACAGCTGTAGGAGCGCGCTTGCCCGCGAACAGCCTTACTCGGTTTGTCTGACACAGCGCGTCGTACGTGTCGCGGGCAAGCGCGCTCCTACAAGCCAGTTTGAGGCTACGATGCTTAAGCCTTGTGAGCCTCGTGCATCCGCGCCAGCTGGCGTTCGAGCATGGACGGGTAGGGCTCCATCAGGCGCTCCACGCAGCAGGCGCCCTCAGGGCTGGCGATCGGGCGGATGCGGGCGCGCTGGCGGATCAGGGCGTCGTCATTGATCTTGCGCTCCACCAGCAGCAGATTGCGGCTGTGCTGTGACAGCGCCAGTGCGTCCTGTGCGGTTTCGGTCAGCAGCAGATCGATCTGGCTGAGGCCGGACAAGCCCTCGCCCAGCGTCAGGCCCAGTTGCAGTTGCAAGGTAATGCCGCTGTCGGCAACCTCGATCTGCAGGGCATGACTCAGGGCACGCAGCAGCTCGCCGCAGCAGATCGCATTGGTCAGGTAATCGTCGCCGCTTTCCTGCTTGTGAAACAGCATCAGCGTGCTGCCGTCATTGAGCGTGTGCAGTTCGCTGTCGTACAGGGACGCGGCTTGATCGAGGCAGTCGCGATAGCGTTGCAGCAACTCGGTGAGGCGCGCTTTCGGCAGGCGTCGCAACTGATCCTGCGCACCCAGCTGAACCGCCAGGACCGCGCTTGGCTGCGGCTCGCCCGATACGGCGGGCTCCGCTGCCGGCCGCACTACAGGCGTATCGGAGGTGCTGTCGCGCAGATCGGCAAACGGGTCGTCCTCGTCATCTTCATCTTCTTCGGCAACCAGCCGGCGCTGTACCGGAGGTGCGGCCAGACGAGGCTTCTGGGGCTGCGTAGCAACGCTGTCACGCGTCGCGACTACCGGCGCAGGTTTGCCTTCCGGCTCCAGATAAGCGTCATCTTCGTCGACGTATTCGGGCTCCGGCTCCGGCTCGGGTTCCGGCATCGGCGGCGCGAAAGAGGTGCGCAGCTGGCGCGCCAGATCACCGATCTCGTCCTGGCGATCGGTCGCGGGGGTGTAGGGATCGATGTCGCGCAGCCAGATGCGCAGCTGCAGTAACGGCGTGGAAATATGTCGGCCCAGTCGCAGGCTCAGAGCCAACGCCAACGCCAGCAGAATACCGGCCAGAATGCCCATGCTTTGCAGGCTGATGGTCATCGGCTGCTGGAACTGCGACATGTCCAGACTGATGCGCAGGTGGCCCGCCATCACGTCCTGAAAGGTAATCTTGATCTCATACAGGCCCTGGGCTTCACCCAGCAGACTGTTTTTCGGCCGCTGCCCGGCTTCCGCAAGGATGCGGTTGTCCACGCTGTAGATAGCGGCGTGCGCCACCAGCGGGTTCTTGACCAGATTGCCCAGCAGCACGTTGAGGCTGAGGATGTCGTTGGACACCAGCAGTTCGGTGGCTGAAGTCGCGGTCTGGGTAGTCAGTGCCTGCCCCAGCGCATCGGCCTGTTCGTGCATGGCCTGCTTGAACTGCAGACCCATGACGCCGGCGTAGATCACCAGCGCCAGCGCGACCAGAATCAGGTTATGGCTGGCGATGCGCAACGCAATCGGTACACGGCGATGACGCAGTGCACGAAAGATGAGCAGGAAGAAATTATCGGTTTTAACGGGCGTGGGCCGGTTCACAGAGCACGGCTCTTTCGGTGAAGTTGCCGCGCAGTATAACGACCGACCCTGTAGCGGCAAAGCGCTGCCTGTGCCCGACGGTCATTGAATGTGGTTAGAATGCGGTTTTTTTCCACTGCGGGGGTGCGCCTTGCGCGAAATCGTCCTGATTAACATCACCGGTGCGGACCGTCCCGGTCTCACTGCGGCCATCACCGGCGTCCTCGCCCAGGGTGGGGTGAACATTCTCGATATTGGTCAGGCGGTGATTCATGACGCCTTGTCGTTCGGCATTCTGGTTGAAATTCCAGCGGCCGCGCAGGGCTCGTCGGTGCTCAAGGACATTCTGTTCAAGGCCCATGAGCTGGACCAGCAGGTACGCTTCACGCCCGTCTCCGAGCAGGACTATCAGCACTGGGTCGAAGGGCAGGGCAAGGCGCGGCACATCGTGACGCTGCTGACCCGCAAGGTCACTGCCGAACAGTTGCAGTGTGTCAGCTCGATCACCGCGCGCTATGGCCTCAACATTGATCGCATCGACCGTCTTTCCGGTCGCATGCCACTCGACACGCCCGCGGACAAGGGCAAAGGCTGCATCGAATTTTCCGTGCGCGGCGAGCCGGCTGATCTCAAGGCCCTGCGTGCCGAGTTCCTCAGTGTGGCTCAGGATCTGAACGTCGATATCGCGTTTCAGCAGGACTCGCTGTTTCGCCGCAACCGCCGGCTGGCCGTGTTCGACATGGACTCGACACTGATCGAAGCCGAGGTGATCGACGAGCTGGCCAAGGCGGCGGGTGTCGGCGAGCAGGTCTCGGAAATCACCGAGCGCGCCATGCGCGGCGAGCTGGATTTCCGCGCCAGCTTCAAAGAGCGACTGGCGTTGCTCAAAGGTCTGGATGTCAGTGTGCTGGATGAAATCGGTGCGTCGCTGCGCCTGACCGAAGGCGCCGAAACGTTGTTCGCCGAGCTGAAGCGACTGGGCTACAAGACGGCAATCCTGTCCGGCGGCTTCACCTATTTCGCTAAACAGCTACAGGCCAGGCTGGGCATCGATTATGTCTTTGCCAACGAGCTTGAAGTCGAGAACGGCAAGGTGACCGGCGTCGCGGTCGAGCCTATCGTCGACGCGCAACGCAAGGCTGATCTGCTGCAAGAGTTGGCCCGCAAGGAAGGCTTGAGTCTGGAACAGTCCATTGCCGTAGGTGACGGCGCCAACGACCTGCCAATGCTCGCCATTGCAGGCCTGGGCGTGGCGTTTCGCGCCAAGCCGTTGGTCAAGCAATCGGCCAAGCAGGCGATTTCGACGCTGGGCCTGGACGGTGTGCTGTATCTGTTGGGCTTCCGGGATCGCGAAGGCAAAAGCTGATTCAAGCAAAGCGGCTGCCGCGCTCCGATGGTGTGCGGCGGCTACAGCGAGCCCCACAGCGAATCGAATTCCTGACCCGGCTTGAGTTCCTCGCCCTCGCTGGTGGTCGGCGCGTCAAACAGTGTGTACTCGAACTGGTTGTAACTGGAACTGCTGGTCCGCCGGTTACTCAGCGCGGCCTTGCGTTCCTTGCCGCTGACATTGAGCATCACCTTGCTGCCTTCCTGAAACGGCAAACGCGGCGCCAGAACGGTCGGCGGTTTGTCCATCGCTCGCACCTCCGGCAGCATCAGCGTGCGCAAGTACTGGCTGTTCTGTTCATCGCGAATCAGCTGCATTCCGCATGGTTGCGCAAACGGTGCGATCAGCTCGACACCCATCTGCGTACCGCCGCTGCGCACCTGACGCACCCAGCGCACAATCGCAATACTCCAGCCCTGTCCCGCATCGTCCTGAATACCGATCAGCTCGCCGGCCTGCAACTGCGAAGGCACTTCCTTCGGCCACGCCAGGCAATAGCCGCCAGGGCTGTGATTGACAATGTTCAGCTCGAAGGTCGGAAAGCTCTGCTGGGCGTTGAACGTCGAGTCGCCGTCTGCGTCTGTCTGGTACTGAATTTCTTCGTAGGGCAGCAGCACGGACGACGTGCTGCCGCGCTGGGTATCGAAGGCGCTGGCCCACGGGTCGTCAGCGTTATCGGTGGCCATCTTCAGACTGAAGTCCGCAGCCCTGGCAACGGCGGGCAGTTGCAGCAGCTCGCTGAACGATTTCTGCCCCGCGACGTGGTAATGCAGCGAGCTCATGCCGATGCACAACTTCAGCGTGCCTTGACCGGCCGTTCTCTGAAACGTGCGCTCGGAGACATCGCCCCACGCGGCCGCCAGATGTTGCAACAGGTCAGTGTTGACGCCGGTCGGTACCTGCAGCTTCGATTGCGACCGCTGCTCGGCCGGCAGCTCAAGATACTGAGTGATGGCGTCGGCCAGCGGACGAGGGTCGATGCCCAGCAGCTGCGGCAGTTGCTCATCACCGAACAGCGTCCGGTACATGGCGGGCTTGTCCGCCGTCGGGTCGAGGGCAAACAGGCTGTCGCTATGCGCAGGCGCCTGGACGCTGACCAGCGAGCTCCAGGCTTCCAGTGCGTCGGCCAGCTTGCCGATATTGAGCTGGCGCATCTGATTGCAGCGGGAACAGCCCATCAACAGCGCAATCGTGTAGGTCTGTTCGGTCGTCAGCGTACGCGCGTGATGCGCCAGGGGTTCATTGATCGCCACGTTGTGCAGCTGGTGCTGGCGGGCAATCTGATAGAGCTGGTGAAGTTCCAGCCACAGGCCGTCCTGAACCGGGCAGTACAGTTGATTGGCGCGAATCAGCGGGCCGTTCAACGCATGCAGCGCACGCTGGATGGCGGTGCCGAGCAGCGGTCCGCGCTCTTTCACGTAACGCGGTGCGACTCTTTGGACAATCTGTTTGTACCCGGTCGCCAGGTGGCTTTGCAGCGCCTGGCAGAGGTTGGCGACCTTGCGCGGACGCTCGTCGAGAACGATAGCCTGATTGAGAAAGTGGCGTTCCAGATGGCGACAGACGAAGTACACCTCCGGTCGCAGCAGCTCCAGCAATTGCAGGCGGTTTTCGCTGGGCGTGATCAACTGGTTGAGTTCGGTCAGGCTTTGATAGAGCTGACGCGCCATTTCGCCCAGGTTTGCCTTGGGCAGCGTCGATATCCAGCGCTTGAGGTCGCGGGGCGTGGCTTCACAGAACGTCAGGCTCGACTGCGTTGGCGTGGGAGCACGCAACAACAGAGGGAGGCTCAAATTACTCATGTGACAGGCAGACTCCACTACTTGCAGCCCGGACCAGAGCTTTCGACAGGCGGATCAATAACATCCTTTCAGCAAAGCGACCGAGCGTACGTCAATAAAGCGCGATCTTTTCTACAGCGCCGAAGGTGGACTTTAGCAGCATTGAGGCGACCACGCAGCAGGTGCGGCCTACGGCCATTGCCGCGTGGTCTGTCGAGAAACGCAAACCCGACGGAGCGCTGTATTACAGGCTGATCACTTCCGCTGTCGGGGGAACATCCGATTTCGCAGGCATTGCCAGGGACTGACCCATAATGACCTTGGACTGCGCTTTCAGCGATTCGACCCACTTGACCTGATCGGGCCCGAACAGCATAACCACGGTGGAACCCAGCTTGAAGCGGCCCATTTCCGCGCCCTTCTCAAGATGGATCGGGGCCCGCGCGGCTTCATCGTAACTGAACGTTTTCAGCTGACGCTTCGGCGGAGTCACCAGGCCTGCCCAGACCGTTTCGACCGACGCCACGATCATTGCACCGACCAGCACCATCGCCATCGGGCCGCGCTCGGTATCGAACAGGCAGACAACGCGTTCGTTACGGGCGAACAGCTCGGGAACGTTTTCAGTGGTGACATGGTTTACCGAGAAGATACGGCCCGGCACATAGACCATTTCCCGCAGCGTGCCGCTCAGCGGCATATGCACGCGATGGTAATCCTGAGGCGACAGGTAGACAGTCGCGAATTCGCCGCCCATGAACGGCGCCGACAGTTTCGGATCGCCGCCAAGCAGTTCCAGAACGCTGAAACTGTGGCCTTTGGCCTGGAAGATACGACCGTGCTCGATGGTCCCCAACTGGCTGATCTTGCCATCGGCGGGAGACAGGATCGCGCCCGGCTCGGTGGACAGCGGGCGGGCGTCAGGCTTGAGCGAACGGGTGAAGAACGCATTGAAATGCTCGTAGGCGGTCAGGTCCTCGACCTGGGCCTGAGACATGTCCACTTGATAACGACGCGCGAACCAGGCAGTGAACGCATTCTTGAACCAGGTTACCCGGCACTCGGCTACACAGCCTGCCAGACGCGACAGGAGGTGATGAGGCAACAGATACTGACTGAGGACGAACAAACGATCTTTCATTGAAATTCCCGAAACTGAATAAGAGTACTGACCCTGTTCATGGCGATGCTCATGAGCAGTCTTTATTTTTCAACAGGCGTATCCGGGTGGTTGCCCCATTCGCCCCATGAACCGGCGTAGGCTTTGACCCGCGGGTAGCCCAGCGCCTTGGCGACCAGATAAGTAAAGCCTGAGCGATGGTGCGTCTGGCAGTGGGTGATGATTTCCTTGTCCGGCGTAATGCCCAGCTCTTCGAGGATCTGCGGTATGTCGCGGCGGATGCGCAGGTAATGGGCAGGGTCCATGCCGGCGGTCCACTCGAAGTTGATCGCGCCGGGAATATGGCCGGCCTTGGCCGCCAGCACCTTTTCACCGGAATACTCCGTCGGGCCGCGCGCGTCCCAGATCGCAAGATCCGCGGCGCCAAGGCGGCTCTGCACGTATTCGCGGGTGGCGGTCGGTTCATCGCGCAGGATCAGGGGCACCGCGGCAGTTGCGGCAGGCGGGACCTCGGCGGAAAGCGGCAGCGAATGCCCTTCCCACGCCAGCATGCCGCCGTCCAGATAGTGGTAACGCGTGTGACCGATGACATCCAGCAGCCAGATGAATCGACCGGCCCAGCCGCCGCCTTCGTCGTCATAGACGACATAAACCGCGTCAGGATTGTGGCCCAGCTCGCCGAACAATTGCTCCAGGCTGGCCTGGGTCGGCAGCAGGCCCGGAGCTGGTGGCTGGCCCAGTTGCGTACGTTTAGGATCGACGAAACGAGCACCGGGGATATGCCCGGCCTCGTAACGGGCCTTGCTGGTCAGGTCCACGAGAATCAGTTGCGGGGCGTCAAGGCGCTCAAGCAGATCGCTGGGTTCGATGACCAGCGGTAAGCCGTTGAAAACGGACATTTGCAGCCTCCGTTACAGACAAAGATGCGAATTGTACGCCACGACTCAGGCTTTGCGATGACTAAAGATGCCCAATGCTCGCTCAATACATTGCGCGGTTTTTCCGAAAGCCTGAACGGAAATTTCCGACAACGCACCGCCGCCCTGGTCGGCAATCGCCAGCATCAGAACTTTGCCGTTGCTGCTCAGCGAGCGGATCAACGTGTGCTGACCGCTGAATAGGGTCTTCACCGGTGCCGGCAACAGAGCCGAGAATTGCGCGTGGTTGGCCGGCGTCAGGCGCAGCTGCGTCGGCTGGGCGAGCAGTCGCTGCAGCACGGTGCTCTCCTTGATGAACAGTTGCAGCGCGGTGGCTTCTTCCGGCAGACCTGCTGCCTGATGGACACGCAAGACAGCACCTGTCTTGTCCGCCATCAGCAGCATGACCCGCTGCATGCCGCACGCCGTGAACGCGTCGCGGGCGGCAGTCGTCAGGTGAATAGCGTTGATAAACGGGGAGGGTTCGCTCAGCAGCTCGGCGCATCGCTTGCGCCACAGCGCGAGGTCGTCGGCGCTCGGCGGCGGTGCGGGTTCGTTGTCGCGCCGTACACGACGTTCGCTCCACGGCCACAACAAGGCTTCGGCCGGGTGCCACAGGTCCTTCTCGGCGTGCAGGCGGGCGCTGCTCGCGGCGTTCTGGTGAACGTATTGCTGCACTTCATCAAGAGGCAGCTGCAAATAAAGGCTGGTCAGCCGCGCCCAGCGCAGACAATGCGGACTATTCCACGCCTGTTGCGCCGCCAGAGCCAGGCCGTTGCCCAGCAATACGGTGTTTGCGGGCTGGTTCAGCCAGCGGCGCAGGTGCGGGTCGGCATCCATCAGTTGTTGCTGATGCAGCGGACGATGATCCTCACGAGAAATACGCAACACCTTGACCAGGTCGCGACGCTCGTCCAGCAGCAGCTTGTAGCCGCGCGTTACCCAGATCGGCAAGCGCCAGTGCTCGGCCAGCTTCAGGCACAGCTCCAGCAGGTTGACACCGAACAGCTCCCGCTCGACCTGCAGGCTGGATTCGCCTTTGTAGATCACCCGCCGTTCGAGTTCTTCGAGCAGTTTGGGGTGCGCCAGCGCCATCGGCCATAACGGCGACAGAAACAGCAGGCTGCCCAGATGAATGTCCTGCCATAGCCGGGCCAGACGGCTGGCGAACAGGCCGTTGGCCTGTTGCGTCGCGTGATGGCTGATCAGGATCAACTGGCGAAAGGGGGCCGGAATATCGTCGGGCGCTTTGGCTGGCAATCGGCCAAGCAGCACTTCGGTACGGGCCAGACCCAGGCGGTTGATGGCGATTTCCAGACTCTCGGCCGGCTCGGTGATGCCATGGGAATGATGGTTGGCTTCGCGCAGCACGCTCAGGACCAGCGCAGGACTGTCATGCATCATGTCAGCGATTTCACGCAGCGACCGACGACTGTCGTTCAGCGCCGACCGGACACGGTTGTGGCTGACGACAGGCACAGGCAACGCAATGCCGTCGAGCTGCCTGATCCAGGCGTCTAGCGTGGTCGGAACGGGGTGATTCGTGGAATGTGCTGTCGGCATTCGAGGGCCTTTACGCTTGTTTTTTTCGAGCAACGGAGACCGCGAGTATCCGGGGCTGCCCGTCCGTTTCCAACCCCTCGTTTGAGGGTTCATCCTGTTTTTCGCAAGAACTCACTATAGTCTCGCCCGATTGGGCCGATAAGGGGGCTAAGAGTTTCACGAACTGCTGCACATGTCCCTGAACCCGACTCAGTAAAGTATTTTTACCTATGGCTAAGATTATCGGCATCATCGTCGTATTCGCGAGCGTGCTCGCGGGCTACGTCCTCTCCCACGGCAAGGTCATGGCGCTCTGGCAGCCCTATGAAGTCTTGATCATCGGTGGTGCGGCCCTGGGTGCGTTCCTGCAGGCCAACCCTGGCCACATGACCATGCACGTGTTCAAGAAGTCGCTGCAGATGTTCGGGACGCGCTTTACGCACGCCTATTATCTGGAAGTGCTGGGCCTGGTTTACGAGATCCTCAACAAGAGCCGCCGCGAAGGCATGATGGCGATTGAAGGCGATATCGAAGAGCCGGCTTCCAGCCCGATCTTCGCCAAGTACCCTGGCGTGCTCAAGGATGACCGCATGACCGCGTACATCTGCGATTACCTGCGCATCATGTCCTCCGGCAACATGGCTCCCCATGAACTCGAAGGCCTGTTCGACATGGAATTGCTGAGCATGAAGGAAGAGCTTGAGCATCCTTCCCACGCCATCACCGGTATCGCCGACGGCATGCCCGGTTTCGGTATCGTCGCGGCGGTACTGGGTATCGTGGTGACCATGGCGTCCCTGGGTTCAGGCGACAAGGCGGCCATCGGTATGCACGTTGGCGCGGCCCTGGTAGGTACCTTCTTCGGTATTCTCGCCGCTTACGGTTTCTTCGGCCCATTGGCGACTTCCCTGGCCCACGATGCCAAGGAAGAAATGAACGTCTACGAATGCATCAAAGCGTCGCTGGTGGCATCGGCCTCCGGCATGCCGCCTTCGCTGGCTGTCGAGTTCGGCCGCAAAGTGCTGTATCCCTTGCATCGCCCCAGCTTCAGCGAGCTGGAACAAGCGGTCCGCGGACGTTAAGTCATGGAAAATAATCAGCCCATAATCATCAAGCGCGTCAAGCGCTTCGGTGGCGGACATCACGGCGGCGCCTGGAAAATCGCCTTCGCCGACTTCGCGACGGCGATGATGGCGTTCTTCCTGGTGTTGTGGCTGATGTCGGCCGCCACACCTGAACAGTTGATCGCTGTCGCCGGTTACTTCAAGGACCCGGTGGGCTTCTCCGACAGCGGCTCGCCCTACGTCATCGACCTGGGCGGCTCGCCGGAAATGTCTCCGAACCAGACGCTCAACCCCGAGGTCAAGACCACGCCTTCGCCGGACACTGTGCCGGTGGAGCCCGAGACGTCTGAAACCAAGGCCGAGCAGGTCGAGCAGGAACGCCTCGAAATGTTGCTGCAGGAACTGCAGAACAAGGTCGAGGAGAACCCGCAGCTGCAGAAATTCAAGGACCAGATTCTGTTCGAGATCACTCAGGACGGTTTGCGTATCCAGATCATGGATGCCGACAACCGCCCGATGTTCGACGTCGGCAGCGCCCGTCTCAAGCCGTATTTCGAAGATATCCTGCTGGCGATGGCAGACACCATCAAGAGCGTGCCGAACAAGATCAGCGTCAGCGGCCACACCGATGCCACGCCGTTTGTAGGCAATGGCGGATTCGGCAACTGGGAACTGTCGTCCAACCGCGCCAACGCGGCACGTCGCGCGCTGGTGGCCGGGACTTATCCTGACACACAGGTTGCCAGGGTCGTGGGTTATGCATCGTCGTCCCTGTACGACCGGGAAAACCCGTTCAATCCGGTGAATCGTCGGATCGATATCGTGGTGTTGACCAAAAAGGCGTTGCAGCGCATCGAAGGCGATCAGAACACTGCCCCGACTCCACCGCCAGCGGCTCCGGCCGCACCCGCGCCAGGTGCTTCAACGGCACCTGCGCCGGTCGACCCGCAGGCGTATGCCCAGCCTCATGAGATTCGGCAAAAGCTGAACATCTTCGAGCAGGGCACGCTGAAGGTGGAACCCGCCCAGAATTGAGTCTCGGACCTGGCGCCGACATGCGGAAGTTTCGATTCAGAGGCTTTTGTGTGTAGCGCCCCTGCAGGAGCGCGCTTGCCCGCGACCGGCAGCATCGCGGAGTATCAGGCAAATCACGTAACAGCCCTCGCGGGTAAACGCGCTCCTACGGTCATGCAAGTGTAGGAGCGCGCTTGCCCGCGACCGGCATCAACGCGGAGTATCAGGCGAATCGCGTAGTTGCCACCGCGGGTAAACGCGATTGCCCAACGGCCGTCAGTACGTATCTTCCGGCAGGCTGGCGATGATCGAGCGATAGCTGTTCATGCGCTGCTGTTGCACACGGCCGTCTTCCAGCGCCTTGAGCAGGGCGCAGCCCGGTTCGCGATCATGCTTGCAGTCCCGGAAGCGGCAAGTGCCGATCAGGTCGTTGAACTCGATGAACCCGGCCTCTACGTCGGCGCGGCTGACATGGCCCAGGCCGAATTCGCGAATACCCGGCGAGTCGATCAGATCTCCGCCACGGGGGAAGTGAAAGAGACGCGCCGTGGTCGTGGTATGCGTACCCTGGCCGGACAGTTCGGACAGTGGGCCGACACGGGTGCCGACTTCAGGTAGCAGGCTGTTGACCAGCGAAGACTTGCCGACGCCGGACTGGCCCACGAACACGCTGATCTTTCCATCCAGTTGCGACTGCAGCTGCTGCATGCCATCGCCTTGATGCGCCGATACTTCCACGACCGGGTAACCCAGCGTTCTATAGACGCTCAAAAGAGCGTTGAGCGCCGGCGCGTTCTGCTCGTCGATCAGGTCTACCTTGTTGAGCAGCAGCAGCGGGCGAATCCCGGCGTGCTCGGCGGCGACCAGATAACGGTCGATCAGATTGGCATGCGGCTCGGGCATCGGCGCGAAGACGATCACGATCAGATCGACGTTGGCGGCCACGGGCTTGAGCTGGCCACGGGTGTCTGGACGGCACAACTCGGTGGTGCGCGGCAGCTGAGCGACGATGACGCCGATACCCTGATTGCCGGCGCGCCAGACGACGCGATCGCCGGTGACCAGCGCGGGCAGGTTGGCCCGCAAATGACAGCGAAATACCTGACCCGCCAGTTCGCCTTCCTGTGCCTCGACTTCGACCTGGACGCCGAAGTGGGCGATCACCAGGCCGGTCTGCTCGGGGCCGAGGTCACCGCCCTCCAGCGATTCCAGCGCGACCGACTCGCGTTTGGCGGCGCGTGCGGCACGTTCGCCCTGGATTTTTTCGATGCGCCAGTTTTGACGACGATTGAGTTGGCGTTTGGCCATGGGTGTTCCGACTTGATGAAACCGATGAATTGAACAGCACTGTGAATCGGGCAGCAGTCTAGCACGGCGGGGTAAGCTAAACTGCGCGCCTACGTTGAGGAGTCGTCACATGCAGAACAAGCAGAACCTGATCTGGATCGATCTGGAAATGACCGGGCTCGACCCGGACACCGATGTCATTATCGAAATGGCCACGATCATTACCGACAGCGAGCTCAACACGTTGGCGGAAGGGCCGGTAATCGCCATCCATCAGAGCGACGAGACGCTCGCCGCAATGGATGAGTGGAACACGCGCCAGCACGGCGGCTCGGGTCTGACCCAGCGAGTGCGCGAGAGCACCATCGACATGGCTGAAGCCGAAGCGCAGACCCTGGAATTCATCAAGCAGTGGGTACCGGAGCGCAGCTCGCCGATCTGCGGCAACAGCATTTGTCAGGATCGCCGCTTCCTGTACCGCCACATGCCGACGCTGGAAAACTATTTCCACTACCGCAATCTGGATGTATCGACCCTCAAGGAGCTGGCTGCCCGCTGGTCGCCTGAACTGAAGTTTAAGAAAGGCAGCACGCATTTGGCGCTGGACGACATTCGCGAGTCGATTGCGGAACTGCGCTTCTATCGCGAGCATTTCATCAAGTAACGCACCCTTTCAGTGCGCGGGGCTGCCGGTTAGACTGCGCGCCTTCGTTGCAGGGATGCCCCCATGTTGCTGATGCTCTATCTGATCGCGATTACCGCTGAAGCCATGACTGGCGCGTTGTCGGCCGGGCGGCGAGGGATGGACTGGTTCGGCGTGGTGCTCATCGCCTGCGTGACGGCGTTGGGCGGTGGCTCGGTACGCGATGTCCTCCTGGGGCATTACCCGCTGACCTGGGTCAAGCACCCGGAATATCTGGTGCTGACCAGCGTCGCCGCGCTGGTGACGATATTCATCGCGCCCTTGATGCGCCACCTGCGCTCGCTGTTCCTGGTGCTCGACGCTCTCGGGCTGGTGGCGTTCACGCTGATTGGCTGCATGACCGCGCTGGAAGCGGGGCACGGCATGCTGATCGCTTCGGTCTGCGGCGTGATTACCGGCGTGTTCGGCGGCATCCTGCGAGACATCTTCTGCAATGACATCCCGCTGATCTTTCGTCGCGAACTGTACGCCAGCGTGTCCTTCCTCGCAGCGTGGTGTTTCCTGCTGTGCCGCTACCTCGAACTGCCTTCCGAGCAAGCCATCCTCATCACCCTGTTCGGCGGCCTGCTGCTGCGCCTGCTGGCCATCCGCTTCAAATGGGAAATGCCCAAGTTCGTCTACAAGGATGAGCATTGACCTGCGCAAGCTGATGCCAGCCAGCAACTGTTCTTTGCAGGAGCCAGCTTGCTGGCTTGTATGCTTAGACTTGATGGGGTGGGCAGGACGGAAAGCTGAATCTCCCACAAGAACCGCAGCGCTGCACGAACTGTAGGAGCTGGCTTGCCTGCGATCTGCCGGGAACCGGCAGCAAGATGGTTCATGCGGTATAACCAAGGTCGCCAGGATTACTGCCGCTACGCGCCAGATCGTCGGATTGCCGCCCAGAGCAAGCGGATCGCCGCCCGGTCACTCCCACGCCCTGCGGGCAGAATCAAAAGCGGATTCGCGGGCACCAGGAGTTTCTGCCCAAGGGCGGTTTAGGGCTACCCCCAAAGATAGAATCTCCCACATTGACTATTGTGGGAGGGAGCTTGCTCGCGACGAACGATAACGCGGTGGGTCTGTTCAGCGCCCATGCCTTCGTAGCGCCCACTCCACGTGCTCGCGTACCAGCTCCGACGGGTAGTCCCGGCGAGCTTCCAGCGCTTCGATCACCGGAATGGTCGACGGTGCATTGCCCAGCCCGACGGCAAGGTTGCGTAGCCAGCGTTCATAGCCGGCGCGGCGCAGGGGCGAGCCTTCGGTGCTGCTGAGGAATTTTTCCTCATCCCACATAAACAGCTCGGCCAGCCCGGCGTTGTCCAGATTGTGCCGTGGCTGGAAGTCGCTCTGCTCGGTCGGCCGGGCGAAGCGGTTCCACGGGCAGACGATCTGGCAATCATCGCAGCCGAACACCCGGTTGCCGATCAGTGGGCGCAGGTCTTCGGGAATGGCGGTCTTGAGCTCGATGGTCAGATACGAAATGCAGCGCCGCGCATCCAGCACATAAGGCCCGACAAAAGCATTGGTCGGGCAGATATCCAGACACGCCGAGCAGCGTCCGCAATGCTCGCTTGCATGGGGCGGATCTACCGGCAGCGGGATGTCGACAAACAGCTCGCCCAGAAAAAAGAAACTGCCCGCCTTGCGGTTGAGGACCAGCGTATTCTTGCCGATCCAGCCCAGCCCGGCCTGCTCGGCAATGGCTTTTTCCAGCACCGGTGCGCTGTCGACGAAAGCTCGATAACCGAACGGCCCGATGGCCTGCTGAATGCGTTCGGCCAATTGCTGCAGACGCTTGCGTACCAGCTTGTGATAGTCCCGGCCCAGAGCGTAGCGCGACACGTAGGCTTTTTCCGGCTCGGTGAGCCGTTGGGTCATTTCGGTGTCGCCCGGCAGATAATCCATACGCAGCGACACCACGCGCAAGGTTCCCGGCACCAGCTCGTCCGGATGGGAACGTTTGCTGCCATGGGCTGCCATATAGTCCATTTCGCCGTGATAACCCGCATCGAGCCAGCGTTGCAGGTGCTGCTCGTGCTCCCCCACATCCAGCCCGGCAATGCCGACCTGCTGAAAGCCCAGCTCACGGCCCCACGCCTTGATCGATTGCGCAAGGGTGGCGAGGTCGTCGGAAGTGGGGAGTTCAGCGGTAATAGCAGACATGCGCAGGGGAGAAACCGGGGCCAAGGTGCGTATAATTCTGCCAGACATCGGAGCCCATGAACGCATGTTCGACAGTAAAGCTGAATTACCCGACGCGCTGTATAGCGCCGCCCAGGTGCGCGACCTCGACGCCAGGCTGATTGCCGCCGGCACGCCGGGCTTTGCATTGATGCAGCGCGCGGCCCATGCGACCTGGCGGGCAATCCGTCGACGCTGGCCGGAAAACGGCGCGCTGACCGTGCTGGCCGGGCGTGGCAACAATGCAGGCGACGGCTATCTGGTGGCGGCCCTGGCACACAAGGCAGGTTGGCAGGCCAGGGTTCTGGCGGTTGGCGCTACCGACGCTCTGGTGGGCGATGCGGCTGATGCTCATGCAGAAGCGCTCCGCGCGGGAGTCGAGATTCAGAACTGGTCATCCCAGCCTTTGATCGGAGTAGTACTCGATGCCATGCTTGGCACCGGCCTGAGCGGCGAAGTCCGCGAGCCCTACCTCGGCGCAATCAAGGCGATCAACGGCAGTGGCCTGCCTGTGGCCGCGGTCGATATACCTTCAGGGCTTTGCGCCGACACCGGTCGGATGCTGGGCGAAGCAGTGCGCGCTGATCTGACCGTGACTTATATCGGCCTCAAGCTTGGGTTGATGACCGGCGATGCCGCGGATCTGGTCGGGCAACTGGTGTTCGATGACCTGCAGGCAGATCCGGCTCTGGTCGCGGCGACGCCTGTCAGTGCTGCGCGCCTTGATCGATCCAATCTGCCGAGGCTCAAACCACGGCCACCGACGGCCCACAAAGGCATGTATGGACGAGTGCTGGTGATCGGCGGCGATCACGGTTTTGGCGGCGCCGCGATGCTCAGCGCCGAAAGCGCCTTGCGCAGCGGCGCCGGGATGGTCACTCTGGCCACCCGCGCCGAACACGTGCCGGCGGCGCTGGTGCGTATTCCTGAAGTCATGAGCGCAGCCATCCGCTCGGCCAACCAGCTGATGGCCCTGATCGAACCGGCCAGTGTGCTGGTCGTCGGGCCTGGGCTCGGTCAGGCGAGTTGGGGGCGCAGCCTGCTTTCGGCTGCGGCCAACGCCGACCGTCCGCAAGTCTGGGATGCCGACGCCTTGAATCAGTTGGCCGGCGGTCAGCTCACGCTGCCCAAAGGCAGCGTCATCACCCCGCACCCGGGCGAAGCGGCGCGGTTGCTGGGTGTTGGCACCAAAGAAGTTCAGGCTGACCGGCTGGCCGCCGCTCGCGCACTGGCCCGCAAGTTCAATGCGGTGTGTGTGCTCAAAGGCGCTGGCAGCCTGATCGCCGACGTCGACGGGCGTCTGGCGGTCTGTGATCGCGGGCATCCGGCCATGGCAACGGCCGGGTTGGGCGATGTGCTGGCTGGCCTGGTCGGCGCACTCATGGCCCAACACATGGCGGCGTTCGACGCCGCCTGTCTCGCGGTCTGGCTGCATGCCAGCGCGGGGCAGCAAGTTGCCGGACTGGGGCGCGGGCTCGCCGCCAGCGACATTATCCCGGCCATTCGTCAGTTACTGGAGGAACAACAACCGTGTCTGAATTAACGCTGAATGTGGTGGGCGAAGAGGCCATGGCGAGCTTTGGCTCGCGTCTAGCCGAGGTCACCGAAGGCGTAGGCGTGATTTTTCTGGAAGGTGATCTGGGCGCGGGCAAGACGACCCTGTCCAGAGGCATCATCCGTGGTCTGGGGCATGCGGGCGCGGTGAAAAGCCCGACGTTTACCTTGGTTGAACCCTATGAGCTGGGGGCGATCCGCATCTTCCACTTTGACCTCTATCGGCTGGTGGATGCGGAGGAGCTGGAGTTCATGGGGGTGCGGGATTATTTCGACGGCAATGCCCTTTGTCTGATCGAGTGGCCCCAGCGTGGTGCAGGCTTTTTGCCAAAGCCGGACCTGACCATTACCATTAGCCCGCAAGGGCCAGGTCGCTCCGTGACGCTGAGCCCGCAAGGCTCGCGCGGCGAGAGCTGGTGTGCCACTTTGGCGTTGGAATTCAAATAGATATGAGGTTCGGTATGCGCATGCGCGCGCTGGTCACTGTAGTGGGACTGCTGTTGTCGTCCCTGGCTGTCGAAGCGCTGGCCGCTACGCAAGTAAAGAGTGTTCGCCTGTGGCGCGCACCGGATAACACGCGCCTGGTCTTCGATCTTACCGGGCCGGTTCAGCACAGTGTCTTTACCCTGGCTGCGCCCGATCGTCTCGTTATCGATATCAATGGGGCGACCCTCGGCGGTCCGCTCAATGTCTCGACCGACAACACACCGATCACCTCCATGCGCTCGGCCCAGCGCACGCCGAACGATCTGCGGGTCGTCATTGATCTGAAAAAGGTCGTGACACCCAAGAGTTTCACGCTGGCGCCGAACCAACAGTATGGCAACCGTCTGGTGGTGGACCTGTTCGACAACGCCGCCGATGCGAATCCGACACCTACGGTGCCGGACACGGCCGCCAATACCGCACCGGCGGTGCCGGTCAGCCCGGCCAAGCCGGAGATCAAACTGACGCCTGTACCCAATGGCAAGCGCGATATCGTGATCGTGATCGACGCCGGCCACGGCGGTGAAGACCCTGGTGCTTCAGGCGGCGCGGGGCAGAAAGAGAAAAACGTCGTGCTGTCCATCGCCAAGGAGCTTCAACGCCAGATCAACGGCGAAAAGGGCTACCGTGCCGAGCTGACACGTACCGGCGACTATTTCATCCCGCTGCGCAAGCGTACTGAAATCGCGCGCGCGAAAGGTGCGGATCTGTTCGTTTCGATTCACGCCGACGCGGCACCGTCCAAAGCGGCGTTCGGGGCGTCCGTATTTGCCTTGTCCGACCGGGGCGCGACGTCTGAAACCGCGCGCTGGCTGGCGGACAGCGAAAACCGTTCCGACCTCATCGGCGGTGCCGGTGCCGTCAGCCTCGATGACAAGGACCGCATGCTGGCGGGCGTGCTGCTCGATCTTTCAATGACCGCATCGCTATCGTCCAGCCTGAACGTCGGGCAGAAGGTACTGAGCAACATCGGCCGTGTCACATCGCTGCACAAATCCCGCGTTGAACAGGCAGGCTTCATGGTGCTCAAGTCGCCGGATATCCCATCGATCCTGGTGGAAACCGGCTTCATCTCCAACGCCAATGAAGCCAACAAGCTGACTTCCGCTTCGCACCAGCAGGCGCTGGCCCGCTCGATCAATTCCGGTGTCAAACAGTTCTTCCAGCAGAATCCGCCACAGGGTACCTACATTGCCTGGTTGCGGGACAACGGCAAGCTGGCGCAGGGGCCGCGCAACCATATGGTGCGCTCGGGCGAGACGCTGGCGATGGTCGCCGCGCGTTATGACATGAGCGTTGCCACTCTGCGCAGCGCCAACAATCTCAAGACCGATGAGTTGCGTGTCGGTCAGGATCTGCGGATTCCAAGCGCAGAGGTGGCCACCCAGCCATGACCGATCTTCTTCTTGACGGTATCGAGGTCGAGGCTTCGCACGCACTCCTGAATGCTGCGCGAATCGAACTGCTCAGCCCGCGACTGGCCAACCAGATCGCTGCGGGTGAAGTGGTCGAACGGCCGGCTTCGGTCATCAAGGAACTGCTGGAAAACAGCCTCGACTCGGGCGCTCGTCGTATCGACGTGGACGTCGAGCAGGCCGGCATCAAGCTGCTCAAGGTGCGTGATGACGGCAGCGGAATATCCTCCGACGACCTGCCGCTCGCCCTCGCACGCCACGCCACCAGCAAAATCCGTGATCTGGAAGACCTTGAGCGGGTCATGAGCCTCGGCTTTCGTGGCGAGGCGCTGGCGTCGATCAGCTCGGTTGCCCGCCTGACCCTGACGTCACGGACTCGTGGGGCGGATCAGGCCTGGCAGGTGGAGACTGAAGGCCGCGACATGGCGCCACGCGTCCAGCCTGCCGCTCACCCGGTGGGCACCTCCGTCGAAGTACGTGACCTGTTTTTCAACACACCGGCGCGGCGCAAGTTTCTCAAGGCGGAAAAGACCGAGTTCGACCATCTGCAGGAAGTCATCAAGCGCATGGCGCTGGCGCGGTTCGACGTCGCCTTTCACTTGCGCCACAACGGCAAGACGATCCTCAGCCTGCATGAAGCGCTCGACGACACGTCCAGAGCGCGGCGGGTATCGGCTGTGTGCGGGCCGGGTTTTCTGGAGCAGGCGCTGCCCATCGAAATCGAACGCAATGGGCTGCACCTGTGGGGCTGGGTCGGGTTGCCGACGTTTTCGCGCAGTCAGGCGGATCTGCAATATTTCTTCGTCAACGGCCGTGCGGTTCGCGACAAGCTGGTGGCTCACGCGGTGCGTCAGGCTTATCGCGACGTGCTGTTCAACGGGCGGCACCCGACCTTTGTGCTGTTCTTCGAGGTCGATCCGGCCGCGGTCGACGTAAACGTCCACCCGACCAAGCACGAAGTGCGGTTCCGCGACGGGCGCATGGTGCATGACTTCCTGTACGGCACCTTGCACCGCGCCCTGGGTGATGTGCGTCCTGAAGATCAGCTTGCAGGCACCGCGCCTGGCGTTGCCGCGCCAAGGCCAACCGGGCCGCAGGCCGGTGAGTTCGGCCCGCAGGGCGAGATGCGCCTGGCCAATAACACATTGGAGCAACCGCAAGGCCAGTCTTACACGCAGCCCTATGCGCAACCGACACAAGGCACTTCCGGCGGCGGCTACCAATACCAGTACACACCAAGACCCACGACCGGCCTGCCGACTGCCGAAGCGCAGAATGCCTACCGCGAATTCTTTGCGCCGTTGCCTGGGGCCGCAGCCGGCGCGCTTCCCGATGCACAGAATGATGTTCCACCTTTGGGTTACGCGCTGGCGCAGCTCAAGGGGATCTATATCCTGGCCGAAAACGCCCATGGCCTGGTGCTGGTAGACATGCATGCCGCTCACGAGCGGATCATGTACGAGCGTCTGAAGATCGCCATGGCCAGCGAGGGCCTGAGCGGCCAGCCGTTGCTGGTGCCTGAATCCCTGGCGGTGAGTCAGCGTGAGGCCGATTGTGCCGACGAGCATCTCGAAACTTTCCAGCGGCTTGGCTTCGAGCTTCAGCGCCTGGGTCCGGAAACTCTGGCGATACGGCAGATTCCGGCGCTGCTCAAGCAGGCCGAGGCAAACCGGCTGGTCAGCGATGTGCTCGCCGACCTCATGGAGTACGGCACCAGCGACCGTGTGCAGGCGCACATGAACGAGCTGCTCGGCACTATGGCCTGTCATGGTGCGATTCGTGCCAACCGGCGTCTGGCCATTCCAGAGATGAACGCCTTGCTGCGTGACATGGAAAACACCGAACGCAGCGGCCAGTGCAACCACGGCCGTCCCACCTGGACCCAGATGGGCCTGGATGATCTCGATAAACTCTTCCTGCGCGGTCGTTGAATGAATGCGTTACCTCCGGCCATTTTCCTCATG
The DNA here is from genome assembly GCF_051132095.1 of Pseudomonas sp. R1-18. Classification (NCBI taxonomy): domain Bacteria; kingdom Pseudomonadati; phylum Pseudomonadota; class Gammaproteobacteria; order Pseudomonadales; family Pseudomonadaceae; genus Pseudomonas; species Pseudomonas sp. R1-18. The sequence goes on along the minus strand of NZ_CP071658.1, from coordinate 4,404,020 downwards.
GGGCCAACCGCTGCCGGCAAGACCGACCTTGCCATCGAACTGACCAAAGTTCTGCCTTGTGAATTGATCAGCGTCGATTCGGCGCTGGTCTATCGCGACATGGACATCGGGACGGCCAAGCCTTCCAAGGCGCAATTGGCCGAATTCCCGCATCGCCTGATCGATATCCTCGACCCTTCGCAAAGCTATTCAGCCGCCGACTTCCGCACTGATGCCCTGGCCGCCATGGCAGAGATCACGGCGCGGGGAAATATTCCTTTGTTGGTCGGCGGCACTATGTTGTATTTCAAGGCTCTACTGGACGGGCTCGCCGATATGCCAGCCGCCGATGCGGCTGTCAGAGCGCAGTTGGAGGCCGACGCCAGGGCGTATGGCTGGCAGGCGCTGCATGATCGTCTGGCCGAGGTCGACCCGGTATCGGCGGCGCGCATTCACCCCAACGACCCGCAGCGGCTGATCCGGGCGCTGGAGGTGTTTATGGTGAGCGGGATGAGCATGACTGCACATCGCGAGCAACAAAGTGCGCAAAGTGGACTTGCAGCGGCATCGGGGTTTGCGCAATTGCCCTATACTGTCGCCAGCCTTGCGATAGCCCCGGCTGATCGCAAGGTCTTACACGACCGAATCGCGCTACGTTTTATGCAAATGCTGGATCAGGGGTTTCTGGACGAAGTACTGGCATTGCGCTCAAGAGGTGATCTGCATAGCGGATTACCGTCTATAAGGGCTGTCGGTTATCGCCAGGTCTGGGATCACCTGGATGGAAAGCTGACACGGGACGAAATGCAGGAGCGGGGCATCATCGCGACGCGCCAGCTGGCCAAGCGGCAATTCACCTGGTTACGCAGCTGGGAGAATCTGCACTGGTTGGACAGCCTGGCTTGCGACAATCTGCCACGCGCCTTGAAATACCTGGGATCGGTCTCCATATTGAGCTGAGTCCTTGCAATAGCCGTCTATCCTTGGGGGGTGGCCGGTCAAGCCAATCGAATTCGATTTATTATTATTGATCCTTAAAGGAGTGCGGCACATGTCAAAAGGGCATTCGCTACAAGACCCTTACTTGAACACCTTACGTAAAGAGAAGGTCGGCGTTTCGATCTATCTGGTCAACGGCATCAAACTGCAAGGCACGATCGAGTCTTTCGACCAGTTCGTTATTCTGCTGAAGAACACTGTCAGCCAAATGGTTTACAAGCACGCCATCTCTACGGTCGTACCCGTCCGTCCAATCCGCCTGCCTAGCGCGACCGATACAGACGCGGCCGACGCAGAGCCAGGTAACGCCTGATAGGAGTCTGCCTTGTTCTTTGAGCGCCACAGCGGTGGTGAGCGAGCAATCCTCGTTCATCTGGATGGTCAGGACCCTGAGGCGCGCGAAGATCCGCAGGAGTTCCAGGAACTGGCCATTTCGGCTGGCGCCGATACCGTCGCGTTTATAAACGTGCCGCGTCATCGGCCATCGGCCAAGTACCTGATTGGCAGTGGCAAGGTCGAGGAGCTTCGCGACCATGTCAAAGCCGAGCAGGTAGACCTCGTGATTTTCAATCACACCCTCACGCCCAGTCAGGAACGTAACCTCGAACGTGTTTTCGAGTGTCGCGTGCTGGACCGTACCGGTCTGATTCTGGACATCTTCGCCCAACGCGCGCGCACTCATGAAGGCAAGCTGCAAGTCGAACTGGCTCAGCTTGAACACATGAGCACGCGTCTGGTCCGCGGCTGGACTCACCTTGAGCGACAGAAAGGTGGTATCGGCCTGCGCGGACCGGGTGAAACCCAGCTTGAAACCGACCGGCGTCTGCTGCGTGTGCGTTTGCGGCAGATCAAGGCGCGCCTGGAAAAGGTCCGCAGCCAGCGTGATCAGGCCCGGCGTGGTCGGCGTCGTGCCGATATTCCTTCGGTATCGCTGGTGGGCTACACCAACGCCGGCAAATCGACGCTGTTCAACGCGGTGACCGATTCCGAAGTGTTCGCCGCCGACCAGTTGTTTGCCACCCTCGACCCGACCTTGCGTCGTCTGCAACTCGATGACCTGGGGCCGATCGTGCTGGCCGACACCGTGGGTTTCATTCGCCATCTGCCGCACAAGCTGGTCGAAGCCTTCCGGGCCACCCTTGAAGAGTCGAGCAACTCTGATCTGCTGCTGCATGTCATTGACTCCCACGAACCCGAGCGCATGGCCCAGATCGAGCAGGTCATGGCGGTGCTGGGCGAGATCGGGGCTCAGGACTTGCCGATACTTGAGGTCTATAACAAACTCGATCTGCTTGAGGGGGTGGAACCGCAGATACAGCGTGATGCCGATGGCAAGCCGCAGCGTGTCTGGTTGTCCGCCCGTGACGGTCGTGGTCTGGACCTGCTCAAGCAGGCGGTGGCCGAACTACTGGGTGACGATCTATTTGTCGGCACCCTGGTCCTGCCCCAGCGTCTTGCCCGGCTGCGTGCCCAGTTCTTCGAGCTGGGCGCGGTGCAAAGCGAGACGCATGACGAGCACGGTGCCAGCTTGCTGGAAGTGCGTTTGCCGAGGGTGGAGTTCAATCGCCTGGTGAGTCGCGAAGGACTGCAGCCGCTGGAGTTCATCGAGCAACACACTTTGCAATAAAAGCAGGATAAAGCCGTTGTACGGCTTTCTCATGCATTCTGTAGCATTGGTCGGCGCGCCGCGGGCGCGTCTTTGCTTTATCAGATGGAGAGCGCTATGGCTTGGAATGAGCCGGGTGGCAACTCGAATAATCAAGATCCCTGGGGTGGCAAACGCCGAGGCGGCGACCGCAAGGGACCACCTGATCTCGACGAAGCCTTCCGAAAGCTGCAGGAAAGCCTGAATGGGTTATTCGGCGGCGGTAAGAGACGCAGTGGCGATGGCAGTGGCGGCAATTCGGGCAAGGGTGGTGGCTTCGGCCTGCTCGGCATCGGTCTTGTCGTGCTCGTCGCGTTCTGGCTGTACAGCGCTATTTATGTTGTCGACGAACAGGAACAGGCTGTTGTCCTGCGTTTCGGCCAGTATTACGAAACCGTAGGCCCGGGTCTGAACATCTATTTCCCGCCGTTCGACCGCAAGTACATGGAAAACGTCACGCGCGAGCGTGCCTACAGCAAGCAAGGCCAGATGCTGACCGAAGACGAAAACATCGTCGAGGTCCCATTGACCGTGCAGTACAAGATCAGCAACCTCCAGGACTTCGTTCTGAACGTCGACCAGCCTGAAATCAGTCTGCAGCACGCTACTGAAAGCGCGCTTCGCCATGTCGTGGGCTCCACGGCCATGGACCAGGTGCTGACTGAAGGCCGTGAGTTGATGGCCAGCGAAATCAAGGAGCGCCTGCAGCGTTTCCTCGACACCTATCGCACCGGCATCACGGTCACCCAGGTGAACGTGCAGAGTGCCGCCGCGCCGCGTGAAGTTCAGGAAGCGTTCGATGACGTAATCCGCGCCCGTGAAGACGAGCAGCGTGCCCGCAACCAGGCTGAAAGTTACGCCAACGGCGTGATTCCTGAAGCGCGCGGTCAGGCTCAGCGCATCCTCGAAGATGCCAACGGCTACCGCGATGAAGTGGTTTCCCGCGCCAAGGGTGAGGCTGATCGCTTTACCAAACTGGTGGCCGAGTACCGCAAGGCACCTGAAGTTACCCGCCAGCGTCTGTACCTGGACACCATGCAGGAAGTCTTCAGCAATACCAGCAAGGTTCTGGTGACCGGCGACAAGGGACAGAACAACCTGCTTTACCTGCCGCTCGACAAGATGCTGGAGAGCAGTCGCAGCGGTACCGGGAGCAACCCGGCAACCGGCGGTTCATCCTCAAGTGGCGCTGATGCTGGCGCGCGCGCGACCGAAACCCCGCAGCGCGATGTACGTACCCGGGAGAGTCGCTGATGAGCAATAAATCACTGATCGCCCTCATTGTGGGCATAGTGCTGGCCGTCGTTGCCTGGAACAGCTTCTACATCGTGTCCCAGACCGAACGTGCGGTTCTGCTGCAATTCGGCCGCGTGGTTCAGGCCGATGTGCAGCCCGGTCTGCATATGAAGGTTCCTTACGTCAACCAGGTGCGCAAGTTCGATGGCCGCCTGCTGACCCTCGACGCTCCGACTCAGCGTTTCCTGACGCTTGAGAAGAAAGCGGTGATGGTCGATGCATACGCCAAGTGGCGAGTGAAGGACGCAGAGCGTTTCTACACCGCGACGTCCGGCCTCAAGCAGATTGCTGACGAGCGCCTGTCGCGTCGTCTGGAATCGGGCCTGCGCGACCAGTTCGGCAAGCGCACCCTGCACGAAGTCGTGTCGGGTGAGCGGGACGCACTGATGGCGGATATCACAGGTTCTCTGAACCGCATGGCCGAGAAGGAGCTGGGCATCGAAGTGGTCGATGTTCGGGTCAAAGCCATCGACCTGCCCAAGGAAGTCAACCGCAGCGTGTTCGAGCGGATGAGCACCGAGCGTGAGCGCGAAGCGCGTGAGCACCGGGCCAAGGGTAACGAGCTGGCCGAAGGCATCCGTGCCGACGCTGACCGTCAGCGTCGAGTGCTGCTGGCCGAAGCCTATCGCGAGTCTGAAGAGGCGCGCGGTGACGGTGACGCCCAAGCCGCCGCCATCTATTCCAAGGCTTATGGCCAGGACCAGGAGTTCTACGCGTTCTATCGCAGCCTGCGTGCTTACCGTGAAAGCTTTGCGAACAAGAGCGACGTAATGGTGCTGGACCCGGCGAGCGAGTTTTTCCGCTATCTGGAAAAAGCCAAGCCGTAATCAGCAACCCGCCGGGCGGCAAAACCGCCCGGTGGGGTGATCGTACGGTAAAACGTGTGTATCATGCGGCAGCCGGGAAATTCCCGGCTTTTTTGCGTCTGCACGATTGATTGGCCGCAGCCCGTTGTGGCGGGCGGCAAGATTTTTCGAGGAGAGTGGTCTGCAAGGCCTGTCTCGGGCGTTTGTCGTGCCCGGAATACAGCGCGACCACTCTCTGCTTCACTCAAGGCTGGCCTGCTGGCTGGCCGCCCGGATCACAGGGGAATGGCGTAATGGCAACCGTTGACCGCTGGCTGCTACCAGATGGCATCGAAGAAGTACTGCCACCAGAAGCGGCGCGCATCGAAGTAGCGCGTCGTCAGGTGTTGGATCTGTTCCAGAGCTGGGGCTATGAGTTCGTCGTCACCCCGCATATCGAGTATCTCGAATCCCTGCTGACCGGCGCGGGCTCGGATCTGGATCTGCGCACCTTCAAAGTCATCGACCCGCAATCGGGACGGCAGATGGGCTTTCGGGCCGACATCACACCGCAAGTCGCACGCATCGACGCGCATACGCTCAAGCGTGAAGGCCCGAGCCGCCTATGCTATGCCGGTAGCGTGCTGCACGCATTGCCGCGCGCGCTGTCGACTTCGCGCAGCCCGATTCAATTGGGCGCCGAATTGTACGGCGACGCGAGCCCGAGCAGCGACGTGGAAGTCATCAGCCTGATGCTGGCCATGCTGCAACTGGCGGATGTTGCGGACGTCCATATGGATCTGGGTCATGTCGGTATCTACCGAGGTCTGGCTCAGGCTGCCGGTCTGTCCGGCGAAGTCGAGCAGCAGTTGTTCGACGCGCTGCAGCGCAAGGCCATCGACGAAGTGGTGGCCCTGACTGAAGGCCTGCCGGCGCAGTTGTCCGGCATGCTGCGAGCACTGGTCGACCTGTGCGGCGGGCGTGAAGTCCTGGGCGCTGCCCGGGACCGTCTGGCTGGCGCGCCTGCGCCGGTGCTGGCGGCTCTGGACGATCTGCTGACCATTGCCGATCGACTGACTGCGCGCTTCCCGGATCTGCCACTCTATTTCGACCTCGGCGAATTGCGCGGCTATCACTACCATACGGGTGTAGTGTTCGCGGTGTTCGTACCGGGCGTAGGGCAATCCATTGCCCAGGGCGGACGTTACGACGACATCGGCGCTGACTTCGGTCGCGCCCGTCCGGCGACCGGCTTCTCCACTGACCTGAAAACCCTGGTAACCCTGGGTCGGGCAGAAATCGAACTGCCGTCTGGCGGCATCTGGATGCCGGACAGTACGGATGCGGCGCTCTGGCAGCGGGTCTGCCAATTGCGCAGTGAAGGTCAGCGGGTCGTTCAGGCGTTGCCTGGGCAACAGGTCAGCGCGGCGCGTGAAGCCGACTGCGACCGGCAATTGATTCAGCAAGGCGAGCACTGGCAGGTAATGCCGCTGGCTTCTTGAGTATTCCTGCCGGCCGCCGCCGGCACCCAGTTTGCGTGAATGAGGACAAGTGTTATGGGTAAGAATGTCGTAGTCCTGGGCACCCAGTGGGGTGATGAGGGCAAAGGCAAGATCGTTGATCTGCTGACCGAACATGCCAGCGCCGTGGTTCGCTACCAAGGTGGTCACAACGCTGGCCACACCCTGGTGATCGACGGCGAGAAAACCGTTCTGCACCTGATCCCGTCCGGTGTCCTGCGCGAAGGCGTGCAGTGCCTGATCGGTAATGGCGTAGTGGTTGCACCCGACGCGCTGATGCGTGAAATCATCAAGCTTGAAGAGAAAGGCATTCCGGTGCGCGAGCGTCTGCGCATCAGCCCTTCCTGCCCGCTGATTCTGTCGTACCACGTCGCGCTGGACCAGGCGCGTGAGAAGGCCCGCGGCGAGCTGAAGATCGGCACCACCGGTCGCGGCATCGGCCCGGCCTACGAAGACAAGGTGGCACGTCGTGGCCTGCGTATCGGCGACCTGTTCCATCGCGAGCGTTTCGCCGCCAAGCTGGGCGAGCTGCTCGACTACCACAACTTCGTGCTGGTCAATTACTACAAAGAACCTGCAATCGACTTCCAGAAGACACTCGACGAGTGCATGGAATACGCCGAACTGCTCCGCCCATTGATGCTCGACGTGACCGCTGCGCTGCACGAGCTGCGCCGCGAGAGCAAGGACATCATGTTCGAAGGCGCTCAGGGTTCGTTGCTGGACATCGACCACGGTACCTATCCGTACGTCACCAGCTCCAACACCACGGCTGGCGGTATCGCGACCGGTTCGGGTTTCGGCCCGATGTACCTGGACTACATCTTGGGTATCACCAAGGCGTATACCACCCGTGTGGGTTCGGGCCCGTTCCCGACTGAACTGTTCGACGATGTCGGTGCGTTCCTGGCCAAGCGCGGTCATGAATTCGGCGCTACCACCGGTCGTGCACGTCGCTGCGGCTGGTTCGACGCGGTCATCCTGCGTCGCGCCATCGAAATCAACAGCATCTCGGGCCTGTGCCTGACCAAGCTGGACGTGCTCGACGGCCTGGAAACCATCAACATCTGCATCGGCTACGAGAACGAAGATGGTGCAGTGATCGACGCGCCTACCGATGCCGACAGCTACAACGGCCTGCGCCCGGTCTACGAGCAAATGCCAGGCTGGAGCGAGTCGACCCTGGGCGCTAAGACCCTGGAGGAATTGCCGGCCAACGCACGTGCTTACATCAAGCGTGTAGAAGAGTTGGTAGGCGCTCCGATCGATATCATCTCGACCGGTCCGGACCGCAACGAAACCATCGTGCTGCGTCATCCGTTCGGCTGATACGCCATCGCCACACGAAAAAGGCCGCTTATGCGGCCTTTTTTTTGACGCTCCGGCACCTGACCCGTAGGAGCGCGCTTGCCCGCGACCGATGTATCAGACGATGCAAACCCGCGGATGCGCAGGCCTCGTCGCGGGCGAGCGCTCCCTTGGGGGCGCAAGGCCGTCAGCGGCACGAGCATTGCTACGCAAATGACAGAATAGTGCCATCATTTTGGTAGCGCTACAGGTGGAGGGATTCCCTGTGTCAGCTGTGCTCTCGCTTTTACGCAGTCGTTTGCTGCGGCCGGTCTTTATCGCGCTGGGCTTTGCCCTTTTGGTGCAGGTGCTGGTGGCAGTTGCTCTGACCCGGAGCACGGTGACCGCGCTGGAGGCCGACCTGGCCAATCGGCTCGGGGTAGATTCGCAACATCTATCGGCCCAGCTGGAAAGTGCGAGTAGCGAGGTGACATCCAGTCTGGCCGCGCTTTCGGCCAGCACCCAGCAGCGCTTGAGCGGCGGGTTGTCGACTCGTCTCAAGGATGAGCAGGCGCAGATGCGCGCAACCCTTGAGAAAGATTTGCGCGAATCGGCCGCCGATATGGCCGAGCTGCTGGCCGCCGTGGCACCCAGAGCGATGTGGGACAACGACACCCCGACGCTTTCTGAATTCGCGCGTCGCGCGCAACGCAATCCCAACGTGCTGTTCGTTGTGTATGACGATGCGGCGGGTGAACACCTGACCCGATATCTGAATCGCGATAACGCGGCGATCAAGGAGCTTCTCCTCAAAGGCGAGGGCGAGCGGGCGATGGACAAGGTGCTCGATGCGGCCCGCAAGGATTCGTCGGTCTATTACGTCGAAGCACCTATCAGCCCCAACGGCGTTGAAATTGGCAAGGTGCGCATAGGCGTTTCCACCGCGACAGTGGAGCAAAATCTGGCGGCGCTGGATAAGCGCTTTGCCGCGTTGATCACCAATGGCGAACAACTGGTGTCCGAGAGTCTGGCGGGCGCATCGAAGGACAGCTCGGCGGCGCTGCGCTCCCGTCTGCAGTCTGCACAGGGCGCGGCAACCGCCATGACCAGCAACACCCAGGTTGCAGTGCAGGACGCGGCTGAAACCCTGCGTTGGCGAATCGGTCTGGGTCTGGCGCTGGTCGGGCTCGGCGTTTTGCTGTTGCTGGCGGTGGTGTTGGGGCGTCGAGTGGTAAGCAAGCTGCATCTACTGATAGCTGCGCTGAATGACCTGGCGGCGGGCGAGGGCGACCTCACCAAACGCGTGAAACTCGACAGCAACGATGAAATCGGCGATATGGCGGCGGCGGTCAATCACTTCGTCGACAAGCTCCAGCCCATTGTTCGCGAGGCAGGTGAAGTCGCGCAGCGCACCGGTATGGAAATCGGGGTGATGAGTGATCGCAATGCCGGTGCCGATGCTGCGGCGCAATTGCAGCGCGACGAAGTGGCGGCCAGCCTCAAAGCGCTGGAGCAGATGGCTGACGAGGCGCAGTCCGAGAGCCATGCCATGCAGGCTGCACTGCAGCAAGTGATCGATATCAAGCAGGCTACCGATGAAAACACGCGCACTTCGAATCAGGTCGGTGAGCTGATCGAGGCGTTGGCAGGCCAGGTCAACAGCGGCTCACAGGTGATCGAACGACTGGCGCAACAGAGTCAGCAGATTGAAGTAGTGCTGGAAGTGATTCATGGCATCGCGGAGCAGACCAACCTTCTGGCGCTGAACGCGGCTATCGAGGCGGCGCGCGCGGGTGAAACCGGACGAGGTTTCGCGGTAGTTGCCGACGAAGTGCGCGCTCTGGCGAGCAAGACGCAGAGCTCTACTGGCGATATTCAGGAGCATATCGGTGCTTTGCAGCGCGGCGCGCGAGAGGCCGTGGCGGCCATCGGCCTGGCAGGGCGGCAGGCTCAGGAAGGCCTGACGGTGCTTCGCGAGAGTGCTCAACGACAGCAATCCGTGCAGGTTTCGGTTGAGCAGGTTCACGCGGCGATAGGTCTGGCAACACAGGCAGCGGTCCATCAGGCCGAAGGCGCGCAGGCGGTGCGCGGCCGGGTCGAGGTGATCCATGCCCAGGCGGAGCGAGCGGCCAGAGCCGTCATGGAAACCACCGCCAGCGGCAAAGTGCTGGATGGGCTGGCTGCGCAGCTCAAGGCAAGCCTGGGGCAATTCAGGGCGTAGGAGGCAGGGCGCTACCTTCCACAAAACCGGCCGCTCCGACGTCCGGGGGAGGTAGCTTGCTGGCGAAAAGGGCGTGGCTACACGGATTCGCAAGCACGTACAAATCCAGGTCCCAGAAAGCACAAAACCGAGCACTAGGCTCGGTTTTGTTTGAATTGGTGCCCAGAAGAAGACTCGAACTTCCACGACCTTGCGGTCACCAGCACCTGAAGCTGGCGTGTCTACCAATTTCACCATCTGGGCAGTATCAGCAGCGTGTACGCCGTTGATGGGGCGCACTATACGGCGAACGTTTTGCTCTGTAAACCCCTGTTTTGTCAGAGCAATCAAAATTCAAACTATCCAGACCCCGGAATGCAAAAACCCGCTTTCGCGGGTTTTTGTGAAGCAGAAGACTGGTGTAGTCTGCTGCTTGAATTGGTGCCCAGAAGAAGACTCGAACTTCCACGACCTTGCGGTCACCAGCACCTGAAGCTGGCGTGTCTACCAATTTCACCATCTGGGCAGTATCGACAAGCATCCGCCTGTCGATGGCGCGCACTATACGGAGCGACTCTGAAGCTGTAAAGCCCGCCTCTGAAAAAAAGTTGAAAAAATTCGTGGGCGGCGTGTATTACTCTTCTGTGGGTGGTCTCAAAGACGGTGAAGCGTGCCGTGTGGCTCTGAAATTTCCCGTTTCATTAGGTGTATGCCAAACTAACCCGCATATAGACAAGGTGAAAACTATCTAATGGCCGATTGGCAGTCCCTCGATCCCGAGGCCGCTCGTGAAGCGGAAAAATACGAAAACCCTATTCCTAGCCGTGAACTGATTCTCGCGCATCTCTCCGAGCGTGGTTCTCCAGCCAGCCGGGAGCAACTGGTCGAAGAGTTCGGTCTGACCACGGAAGATCAATTCGAAGCCCTGCGTCGTCGCCTTCGTGCGATGGAGCGCGATGCTCAGTTGATCTACACCCGTCGCGGCACTTACGCGCCGGTCGACAAACTGGACCTTATCCTGGGTCGTATCGCCGGCCACCGTGACGGCTTCGGTTTCCTCATTCCCGACGATGGCTCGGACGACCTGTTCATGAGCCCGGCGCAGATGCGTCTGGTGTTTGATGGCGACCGCGCATTGGCGCGAGTATCGGGTCTGGACCGCCGTGGTCGTCGCGAAGGCGTGATCGTGGAAGTCATTTCCCGTGCTCATGAAAGCATCGTGGGCCGCTACTTCGAAGAGAGCGGCATCGGCTTCGTCATCCCTGACAATCCGAAGATCCAGCAGGAAGTCCTGGTCACGCCAGGCCGCAATAACAATGCGAAGATCGGCCAGTTCGTCGAGGTGAAGATCACCCACTGGCCGACGCCGCGCTTCCAGCCGCAGGGCGATGTGATCGAGGTGGTGGGTAATTACATGGCGCCCGGCATGGAAATCGATGTCGCGTTGCGCACCTACGACATTCCGCACGTCTGGCCCGAGGCGGTCCTCAAAGAGGCTGCCAAGCTCAAGCCGGAAGTCGAAGAGAAGGACAAGGAACACCGCGTAGACCTGCGTCATCTGCCGTTTGTCACCATCGACGGTGAGGACGCGCGGGACTTCGATGACGCAGTGTATTGCGAAGCCAGGCCTGGCAAATTGCGCCTGTTCTCTGGCGGCTGGAAGCTCTACGTGGCGATTGCCGACGTATCGAGCTATGTGAAGATCGGTTCGGCGCTGGATGCCGAGTCCCAGGTGCGTGGCAACTCGGTGTACTTCCCTGAGCGTGTGGTGCCTATGCTGCCGGAGCAGCTGTCCAACGGCCTGTGCTCGCTGAACCCGCACGTCGATCGTCTGGCCATGGTTTGTGAAATGACCATCTCCAAGACCGGCGAAATGACCGACTACGTTTTCTACGAAGCTGTTATTCATTCTCACGCTCGTCTGACCTACAACAAGGTCAGCACCATCCTTGAGCATCCGAAGTCAGCGGACGCCAAGGCGTTGCGCAGTGAGTACGACAATGTCGTGCCGCACCTCAAGCAGCTTTACGCCATGTACAAGGTGCTGCTGGGTGCGCGCCATGTGCGTGGCGCCATCGACTTCGAAACCCAGGAAACCCGGATCATCTTCGGTTCCGAGCGCAAGATCGCGGAAATCCGCCCGACCACGCGCAACGATGCCCACAAGCTGATCGAAGAGTGCATGCTGGCCGCCAACGTCGCCACCGCCGAATTCCTCAAGAAGCACGAAATTCCTGCGCTGTATCGTGTTCACGATGGCCCGCCACCGGAGCGTCTGGAAAAACTGCGCGCATTCCTTGGCGAGCTCGGTCTGTCCCTGCATAAAGGCAAGGACGGTCCGACACCGAAGGACTATCAGGCGCTGCTGGAAACCGTTCGCGGACGTCCGGATTACCACCTGATTCAGACCGTGATGCTGCGCTCGCTGAGCCAGGCGGTATACAGCTCGGACAATAACGGCCACTTCGGTCTCAATTACGAAGCGTATACGCACTTCACGTCGCCGATCCGGCGTTATCCGGATCTGTTGACGCACCGCGCGATTCGCAGTGTCATCCGCTCGAAGCAAGACACGCCGCACGTCCGTCGTGCCGGCGCACCGACTATTCCCAAGGCGCGTATCTACCCATACGACGAAGCTGCACTTGAGCAGTTGGGTGAGCAGTGCTCGATGAGCGAGCGTCGGGCTGACGAAGCGACGCGCGACGTCGTGAACTGGCTCAAATGCGAGTTCATGAAAGACCGCGTCGGCGAGTCGTTCCCTGGTGTCATCACCGCCGTGACCGGTTTCGGCCTGTTCGTCGAGCTGATCGACATTTACGTCGAGGGTCTGGTGCACGTAACGGCATTGCCGGGTGACTACTACCACTTCGATCCTGTGCATCACCGCCTAGCCGGCGAGCGCACCGGTCGCAGCTTCCGCCTGGGCGATACCGTTGAAGTGCGCGTCATGCGTGTGGATCTGGACGAGCGCAAGATCGACTTCGAAATGTCGGAAAAAACGGTCACTGCGCCGGTTGGTCGCAAGCGTCGCGGTCAAGAGACAGCGCCAGCGCCGGCGGAGAAAGAAAAGCCGGCCAAGGCAGGGCGTCGCGGCTCGGCCAAGGAAGTTGCGGCCGAGGCATATCGCCCAGGCGATGCGGCGGCCAAGAACGCTGAAGTACGCAAAAGTCGCGAAATGAAAAAAGCGTTACTTGCTCAGGCGAAAGGTGACTTCAAAGGTGCGTCGGGAAAGTCTGATTCCGCCGCATCCAAACCCACCAAGCATCGCAAGGGCACGTCCAGATCGGACACCGCTCCAGCTGCGAAAAGCGGTAGCGCACGTAAACCCAAGGGCAAGTCATGAGCCAGCTGGAAAAGATCTACGGTGTCCATGCTGTGGAAGCATTGCTTCGGCATCATCCCAAGCGCGTCAAGCACATCTGGTTGGCGGAAGGGCGTAACGACCCGCGCGTACAGGTACTTGTCGAACTGGCCGTGCAAAATCGCGTCACCATCGGCCAGGCCGAGCGTCGTGAGATGGATGCCTGGGTCGAGGGCGTGCATCAGGGCGTTGTCGCGGATGTAAGCCCCAGCCAGGTCTGGGGTGAAGCGATGCTCGACGAACTGCTTGATCGTGCCGAAGGCCCGCCGTTGCTGCTGGTGCTCGACGGTGTGACAGATCCGCACAATCTGGGTGCCTGCTTGCGCACTGCGGACGCGGCGGGCGCATTGGCGGTTCTGGTGCCCAAGGACAAGTCGGCAACCCTGACTCCCGCTGTGCGAAAGGTCGCTTGTGGTGCGGCGGAAGTGATTCCCCTCGTTGCAGTGACCAACCTCGCCCGCACGCTGGAAAAACTTCAGCAGCGCGGCTTGTGGGTCGTCGGTACGGCGGGCGAAGCCGAGCAGGAGCTGTATCAGCAGGACCTGACCGGCCCGACCATTATCATCATGGGTGCCGAAGGCAAGGGCATGCGCCGCCTGACCCGCGAGCATTGCGACTATCTGGTACGTCTGCCAATGGCCGGCAGCGTCAGCAGCCTGAACGTTTCGGTTGCGACGGGTGTATGCCTGTTCGAAGCGATGCGCCAGCGCAACGTCAAGGCTGCCGGCAAGAAAGGCTGATCACTTTTTGACCCGATGTTTTCGCATGGCGATGAGGGTAGGAGCGCGCTTGCCCGCGACCGGGGCCGCGCTCTCGATACATCTGGCCCTCCGTTCAGGTCAGGGTCGCGGGCAAGCGCGCTCCTGAAGACGCAGTTGTTCAAATATTCGCCAATTGCCTTGCGCCTCACCAAGCCCTTCTCTACAATTGCGCCCCTTGCTGTCATGGCAGGCGCGCATGTGCCTGTTCCGGAGCAAGACTCACAGTGTCATTCACTCCTTGTCTGACCGCATTTTGCGGCAGGCTACAACCCGTAAGGAGCATTCATGCGTCATTACGAAATTATCTTTTTGGTCCACCCGGATCAAAGCGAGCAAGTCGGCGGCATGGTTGAGCGTTACACCAAGCTGATCGAAGAAGACGGCGGCAAAATCCACCGTCTGGAAGATTGGGGCCGTCGTCAACTGGCTTACGCAATCAACAATGTTCACAAGGCTCACTACGTGATGCTGAACGTTGAGTGCACTGGCAAGGCTCTGGCCGAGCTGGAAGACAACTTCCGTTACAACGATGCAGTGATCCGTAACCTGGTCATCCGTCGCGACGAAGCCGTTACCGGCCAGTCCGAGATGCTCAAGGCTGAAGAGAACCGCAGTGAGCGCCGTGAGCGTCGTGACCGTCCTGAGCACTCCGACAGCGCCGATGGCGATGACGGCGACAACAGCGACGTTAGCGATAACGCTGACGAGTAATCCACGGACCTTTTGAGGAGCCAATTACATGGCACGTTTCTTCCGTCGTCGTAAATTCTGCCGCTTCACCGCTGAAGACGTCAAAGAGATCGATTACAAAGATCTCAACACTCTGAAAGCTTACGTATCCGAGACCGGCAAAATCGTTCCAAGCCGCATCACCGGTACCAAAGCACGTTATCAGCGTCAGCTGGCCACCGCTATCAAGCGCGCCCGCTTCCTGGCCCTGCTGGCCTACACCGACAGCCACGGCCGCTGAGACCAGGTCGTCGACAAAACGTAACAAGGGATAGAACGCATGCGCGCCCTGGCTGAATTCATCATGCGCGGCCGCATGCAGGCCACTCTCGTAGTGGCCGGGTGTGCGGCATTGCCGCTGTTGTTCTGGTTGAGTGCTGCCGCAGGGTGCCTTGTGCTCCTGCGACGCGGGTTCAGTGATGCCGTTGGCGTCCTGGCCTGGGCTCTGCTGCCGGCCTTGGTCTGGTGGTATTTCGGTGAACCGCGTACAGCCATGGTGCTGGCCGGCTCACTGGGTTTGGCAATGGTTCTGCGTGCCAGCGAGTCCTGGGTCCGTGTGCTGCTGGTCAGCGTAGCGGTAGGTCTGGTGTACGCAGTGGTTCTGGGCACGGTTTTCCGCGAACCCATAGAAGCAATGTCGCAGGAGCTGCAAAAGCACCTGCCGGCGATGCTTCAGGGACTCTACGAGCAATTGAACGTAGAAGAGCGAGCGCGTCTCGGAGCACTGATCACGCCAGTCCTCAATGGCCTGATAGCGGCTGTGCTGCAAATCGTCAGTGTGCTTTGCCTGATCTTTGGGCGGTACTGGCAAGCGATGTTGTATAACCCTGGTGGTTTCGGGCGTGAATTTCGCGCCGTGAGACTCCCGCTGGTACCCGCGTTGGCGTTGCTGGTGTGCATGCTCGTCGGACCGAATTTCGGTCCTCAAGTGGCGATGCTCACACCGTTGTGCAGCGTACCGCTGGTATTCGCCGGGCTGGCCTTGATACACGGGTTGGTGGCTGAAAAGCGGCTGGCCAGGTTCTGGCTGGTGGGGATGTACATCACGCTGCTGATATTCATGCAGCTGATCTATCCGTTGCTCGTGGTGATAGCCATTGTCGACAGCCTGATTGATTTTCGCGGTCGCCGGGTATCGAAAGATTCCGGCAATGGTCCTGCGAACGGTGAAGGTTAAAAGTTAAGAGGATTTCCACATGCAACTGATCCTTCTGGAAAAAGTCGCCAACCTGGGCAACCTGGGCGACAAAGTAAACGTTAAGGCCGGTTACGGTCGTAACTACCTGCTGCCATACGGCAAGGCTACCGCTGCGACCGCTGCCAACCTGGCTGCGTTCGAAGAGCGTCGCGCCGAGCTGGAAAAGCTGGCTGCAGACAAGAAAGCTTCTGCCGAAACTCGCGCTGCTCAACTGGCTGAGCTGGAAGTGACCATCACTGCCACCGCCGGTGACGAAGGCAAGCTGTTCGGTTCGATCGGCACCCACGATATCGCTGACGCACTGACCGCCTCTGGCGTTGAAGTTGCGAAAAGCGAAGTTCGTCTGCCGAACGGCACCATCCGCAACGTTGGCGAATTCGACGTAGCCGTGCACCTGCACAGCGACGTAGAAGCGACCGTACGCGTTGTCGTGGTGGCTGCTTAAGCAGTACGTAATCGTCTAGCGACTTGGTCGTCAGAGGATTAACATCGGGCACGATCCTGTTCACAGGTCGTGCCCTTTGTCTTTGTGTCATCCCTGTTTTGTAAACCTCGAATTCAAGTGGCCATGAACGAAATCACCGCCCCCGAGCAATACGATCTGCAAACCGCTGCCCTCAAGGTGCCGCCTCATTCCATCGAGGCCGAACAGGCCGTACTCGGCGGCCTGATGCTGGATAACAACGCCTGGGAACGCGTGCTCGATCAAGTCTCCGATGGTGATTTCTATCGTCATGACCATCGCCTGATCTTCCGTGCCATCGCCCGGCTTGCCGATCAGAACAGCCCGATCGACGTCGTAACGCTCGCCGAACAGCTCGACAAGGAAGGCCAGACTTCTCAGGTCGGCGGTCTGGGCTACCTCAGCGAGCTGGCGAAAAACACGCCTTCGGTTGCCAACATCAAGGCCTACGCGCAGATCGTCCGGGCGCGAGCCACCTTGCGCCAGTTGATCGGTATCAGTACCGAGATCGCGGACAGCGCGTTCAATCCGGAAGGGCGCACCGCCGAAGAGATTCTGGACGAGGCCGAACGGCAGATCTTCCAGATCGCCGAGGCGCGGCCCAAGACCGGCGGTCCGGTGGGCGTCAACGACCTGCTGACCAAGGCCATCGATCGTATCGATACGCTGTTCAACAGCGATAACGCGATCACCGGTCTGTCCACCGGCTACGCCGACCTGGACGAAAAGACCAGCGGCCTGCAGCCTGCTGACTTGATCATCGTCGCTGGTCGTCCGTCGATGGGTAAGACCACGTTCGCGATGAACCTGGTGGAAAACGCCGTATTGCGCAGCGACAAGGTCGTGCTGGTGTACTCACTGGAGATGCCAGGCGAATCGCTGATCATGCGTATGCTGTCCTCGCTTGGTCGTATCGACCAGACCAAGGTTCGTGCCGGCCAGCTGGATGACGACGACTGGCCGCGCCTGACGTCGGCGGTCAATCTGCTCAACGACCGCAAGCTGTTCATTGACGACACCGCGGGCATCAGCCCGTCCGAGATGCGCGCCCGGACTCGTCGGGTCGCCCGCGAGCATGGCGATATCGCCATGATCATGATCGACTACCTGCAGCTGATGCAGATCCCGGGTTCCGGCGGCGATAACCGTACCAACGAGATTTCCGAAATCTCCCGATCCCTGAAGGCCCTGGCGAAAGAATTCAACTGTCCGGTCATCGCGCTCTCCCAGCTCAACCGCTCCCTTGAACAGCGCCCGAACAAGCGTCCGATCAACTCCGACCTCCGGGAATCGGGAGCCATCGAGCAGGACGCCGACGTCATCATGTTCGTCTACCGGGACGAGGTGTACCACCCCGAGACCGAACACAAAGGCATCGCCGAGATCATCATCGGCAAGCAGCGTAACGGCCCGATCGGTACGACGCGTCTGGCGTTCATCGGCAAGTACACGCGCTTCGAAAACCTCGCGCCTGGCAGTTACAACTTCGACGACGATTGATTGAACCAGCGCAATCCTTGTAGATACTCTGTTCCCGGTCAAGCTTTCAGCAGGTGCTTTTCGCTGAAAAGCTTGGCCGTGTCGAAATCTTCTCCTATGCGGATGCAAGCCCACAAGCCTGTCAGGTATTTGCGCATAACCGCGCAGATGGCCTGCATTTTCCGCTTCCCACGTGCGATCAACCCTTCGTAAAAAGCCTTCACATTCGAGTCGCAGCGAATCGCTGACATTGCCGGCATAAACATCGCCGAACGCAGGTAGGCATTGCCGGCCTTGCTCAGACGCCCCGGTTTGTCGATGCTCGTTCCGGACTGGTTCAGTCTCACGTCCAACCCCGCATAACGACTCACCTGCGGGGCTTTGAGTGTGACTGGCAGCGTCGCCAGTTCTGCCAGCACTGCAAAGGTCGAAACGTCGCCCATTCCCGGCGCAGCCACCATGTGATCGAACTGGCTCTGCAATATCGGACAACTGGCGATGATTGCTTGCCCGGCTTGCCTGAACCGCTCAATGCGCTTGCCAAACATCGCAATAGCCTCTTCCTCGTCCTCGATCAGCAGCGCTGAAGTGGTTCCAGTCGCCCGCAGGGCGTGCAGCTCATTCTTGGCCCGGGTGCAGTGGCCGTTCAACCGGTTGATGTGGCGTCCAATGGCGCGCAGCTCAAGCTGCGCGGGGCTTGGCGGGATCCACAGGCGAGGCGTCATGCGTTCGCCATACTCGGCTAGCAGTTGGGCATCGATGGCGTCCGTTTTACTGTGCTGAAGCATCAGCCTTGCAAAATTGCGAGAGCTTTTCGGGTTGATCACCGAGACCGGCAACCCAGCCGCGTTCAACTCCAGAGCCAGATCCAGGTAATAAATACCGGTGGCTTCCATAACGACAGACAGCGGTTTTAGCGCTATCAGCTTTTTCACCGCCGCTTTGCGGCCCTTGGGCGTTTGAGCGATATCCCACGGACCGGCTGCGCGGCCCTTGTCACGCCAAACCATCACAGTGCTACGAGAACCGACATCCAATCCGACGTGAACACTCATGCTTTCCACTCCGAAGAAACTGGGTGAAGATGGCTCCTGGTTCCCCTGACCTCGAACTTCATGCCGCTGCAACCTTGTAATGCGAAGTCCGACTTGTCGGCTTCTCGATACTCTTCGTGGTGGGCAATGAGGCGGGGGAGCCTCTCTACAGACAAGGTCAGGAGCAAATCCTGCCTTCAGGAGCAGTCGGCCTCCCCCAGAAACACATCTTTGGGACAACACCGATGAGCTTAGTTGCTCTCATTGGGTGTTTGGCCAACATACAAGGAGCCAGCTTGCTGGCGAAGCGTCGGCCCAGACAACAGACGAGATTACTGTGCTACCACTGGCCTCTTCGCCAGCAAGCTGGCTCCCACAAGTTGCGCGCAGCACAAACCGTGGGAGCTGGCGGGTGGCGGCAGCAGGGCAATGCCCCCACACCGAAGCGCTTCAGTGCACATCAAAATCCGACCATTACCGTCGGACTTGATCATTTTTTGTGCTATATTCCGCGCCCGCGATTTTTCCAACGTGCAAACGTAGGTCCTGACATGCAAGCAGCCAAGCCGTTATTTGACTATCCAAAGTACTGGGCCGAATGTTTCGGACCGGCACCTTTCCTGCCCATGAGTCGGGAAGAGATGGATCTGCTTGGCTGGGATTCGTGCGATGTCATCATCGTGACCGGCGATGCGTACGTCGATCATCCGTCCTTCGGCATGGCGATCATTGGCCGACTGCTGGAAGCCCAGGGCTTCCGCGTGGGCATCATTGCCCAGCCGAACTGGCAGTCCAAGGACGACTTCATGAAGCTGGGCGAGCCGAATCTGTTTTTCGGTGTCGCGGCTGGCAACATGGACTCGATGATCAACCGCTATACCGCGGACAAGAAAATTCGCTCCGACGACGCATACACGCCTGGCGGCATGGCCGGCAAGCGTCCCGATCGTGCCAGCCTGGTTTACAGCCAGCGCTGCAAGGAAGCCTACAAACATGTGCCGATCGTACTCGGCGGCATCGAGGCTTCGCTGCGCCGCATCGCGCACTACGACTACTGGCAGGACAAGGTTCGCAACTCGATCCTGATTGACGCCTGCGCCGATATTCTGCTCTACGGCAACGCCGAGCGCGCTATCGTCGAAGTCGCGCAGCGTCTTTCATACGGCCACAAGATCGAAGACATCACCGATGTGCGCGGCACCGCGTTCATCCGCCGTGACACGCCGCAAGGCTGGTACGAGGTGGATTCCACGCGCATCGATCGTCCGGGCAAGATCGACAAGATCATCAACCCGTACGTCAATACCCAGGACACCCAGGCCTGCGCCATCGAACAGGAAAAAGGCCCGGTCGAAGATCCGAACGAAGCCAAGGTCGTGCAGATCCTTGAAAGCCCGCGCATGACCCGCGACAAGACGGTCATCCGCCTGCCGTCGGTGGAGAAGGTGCGCAACGACGCGGTCCTGTATGCCCACGCCAACCGCGTATTGCACCTGGAAACCAATCCGGGCAACGCCCGTGCGCTGGTTCAGAAACATGGCGATGTAGACGTCTGGTTCAACCCGCCGCCCATCCCGATGACCACCGAGGAAATGGACTACGTGTTTGGCATGCCTTACGCGCGCGTCCCGCATCCGGTGTACGGCAAGGAAAAGATTCCGGCCTACGACATGATCCGTTTCTCGGTAAACATCATGCGCGGCTGTTTCGGCGGCTGCACTTTCTGCTCAATTACCGAGCATGAAGGCCGCATCATCCAGAACCGTTCCGAAGAATCGATCATTCGCGAGATCGAAGAGATCCGCGACAAGGTGCCGGGCTTCACTGGCGTGATCTCCGACCTGGGCGGCCCGACCGCCAACATGTACCGGATCGCCTGCAAGAGCCCGGAAATCGAATCCGCCTGCCGTAAGCCGTCCTGCGTATTCCCGGGTATTTGCCCGAACCTGAATACCGATCACTCGTCGCTGATCCAGCTGTACCGCAGCGCGCGCGCTTTGCCGGGCGTGAAGAAAATCCTGATCGCTTCCGGTCTACGTTACGACCTGGCGGTCGAGTCGCCGGAATACGTCAAGGAGCTGGTGACCCACCACGTTGGTGGTTACCTCAAGATCGCCCCGGAGCATACCGAAGAAGGTCCGCTCAACCAGATGATGAAGCCGGGCATCGGCAGCTATGACCGCTTCAAGCGCATGTTCGAGAAGTACTCGAAAGAGGCGGGCAAGGAGCAGTACCTGATCCCTTACTTCATCGCGGCCCACCCCGGCACCACCGATGAAGACATGATGAACCTGGCGTTGTGGCTCAAGGGCAACGGCTTCCGGGCGGATCAGGTCCAGGCGTTCTACCCGTCGCCAATGGCTTCGGCCACCGCCATGTACCACTCGGGCAAGAACCCGCTGCGCAAGGTCACTTACAAAAGCGACGCCGTAACCATCGTCAAGAGCGAGGAGCAACGTCGTCTGCACAAGGCATTCCTGCGCTATCACGATCCGAAAGGCTGGCCGATGCTGCGCGAAGCGCTGGAACGTATGGGCCGTGCCGATCTGATTGGCTCAGGCAAGCATCAGTTGATCCCGGCCTTCCAGCCGGCGACTGACAGCTACCAGAGCGCCCGTCGCAAGAACTCCACACCCGCCGGCAGCCACAAGGTTGGCAAGACCACGCTGATCCAGACCCAGCACACCGGCCTGCCACCGCGCGGCAGTGACGGCAGCAAGCCGTGGGACAAGCGTGAGGAAGCCAAAGCCGCCGCCATGGCGCGCAACAAACAGGCGGCCAAGGAACGCATCGAAGCGGCCAAGGGTGGGAAGAGCGGCAAAGGCGGCAAGAAGCCGTCGCGCCAGCCGGTATTCCCGCGCTGATCAACTTCTTGCTTGAATGTGAAACGCCAACCTTCGGGTTGGCGTTTTGCGTTATAGAGCACAGGCGATGCACTCACCTCTGCTGCTTAAGCGATCTGCATGTTCTGTGACTGACTACAACCGCCGCCTCGTAGGAGCGCGCTTGCCCGCGACGAGGCCGGTGCAGGCGTAGCGCATGTGTCGTCTGAACCTTGTTCTTCGCGGACAAGCGGATCGCTGCCGCCCGACGGATCGCCGTCCGGTCGCTCCGACAATCATGTCGCAGGCGGGAGACAAATCCTCACCCTCGGTCCCATCCTCTGCCACACTCAGTGCCTCGTTATCGTGCGAGCTATTCAGCGTCAGTGAAAGCAGGTGCGATTCTGGTGCTTTGTCCGGTGTCACGGGCAGCGTCCATGCCGTCGCTACAGGCTTTGCCCCTATGGCATAAGTCTTGCGCGACCCGATCACCGTTCAGGCTCGCAGGAGGCACGCCGTGTCGATTCATATTGCCTTGCACCACGTTACGCACTACCGCTATGAACGTGCGGTGGAACTGGGACCCCAGATCGTCCGTCTGCGTCCGGCCGCCCACAGCCGTACCCGCGTGCTTTCCTATTCTCTGAAAGTGCTGCCTGATAACCACTTCATCAATTGGCAACAGGACCCGCAAGGCAACTACCTGGCGCGGCTGGTTTTCCCCGAGAAAACCCGAGAGCTGCGTGTGGAAGTCGACCTGGTTGCCGAAATGGCCGTGTTCAACCCGTTCGATTTTTTCCTCGAACCTTACGCAGAGAAGATCCCTTTCAGTTACGCCAGCGAAGAACAGCGCGAGCTGGCGCCGTATCTGGAAAAGCTGCCGCTGACGCCTGCGTTTCAGGCGTACCTGAGCGGCATCAGCCGCGAGCCGGTTCCGGCGATCGATTTTCTGGTCGGTCTGAACCAGCGCCTGAGCCAGGACATCGCCTACCTGATTCGCATGGAACCCGGTGTGCAGACGCCGGAGTTCACCCTCGAAAACGCATCCGGTTCCTGTCGGGATTCGGCCTGGCTGCTGGTTCAGTTGTTGCGGCACCTGGGTCTGGCAGCGCGATTCGTCTCGGGTTATCTGATTCAGCTGAAGGCGGATGTGCAGGCGCTGGATGGTCCGTCCGGAACCGACGTCGACTTCACCGACCTGCATGCCTGGTGCGAGGTGTACCTGCCCGGTGCCGGTTGGGTCGGGCTTGATGCGACTTCTGGCCTGTTCGCCGGCGAAGGCCATATTCCGTTGGCGTGCAGCCCGGAGCCTTCATCGGCGGCGCCGATCAGCGGCTTGGTGGAGCCCTGCGAAACGCAGTTCAGCCATGAAATGTCGGTCAAGCGAATCTGGGAAGCGCCGCGCGTAACCCAGCCATATACCGACGAGCAGTGGCAGGCGATCCAGGCACTGGGCAAACAGATCGACACCGACCTCACGGAGAGCGATGTCCGCCTGACCATGGGCGGCGAGCCAACCTTCGTATCCATTGATGACCGCGACGGCAGCGAATGGAATACCGCGGCGCTTGGCCCGACCAAGCGCAAGTTGTCAGCCGAGCTGTTCCAGCGCATGCGGGCGCACTACGCCCCTTCCGGCCTGGTGCATTTCGGCCAGGGCAAATGGTATCCGGGCGAGCAACTGCCACGCTGGTCGCTCAATTGTTTCTGGCGCAAGGATGGCGTGCCGGTCTGGCACGACGTTGCGCTAGTCGCCGATGAGACGGTCGACTACGGGGCGACCGGCGAGCTGGCGGGGCGTTTCCTGCACAGCGTCGCCGAGCGCCTGCAGCTGCCGACCCGTTTTGTTTTCCCAGCCTACGAAGACAACCTCTATTACCTGTGGCGTGAGGGAGCATTGCCGGTCAACGTCAGCGCCGAAGATTCGCGGCTGGCCGACGAACTGGAGCGCGCACGGTTGCGCAAAGTGTTCGCGCAAGGTCTGGACAAGGTCATCGGCCAGATACTGCCGCTGGCCCGAACGGCAGCGGGGGATCGCTGGCAGAGCGGACGCTGGTATCTGCGGGATGAGCACTGCCGGCTGGTGCCGGGCGATTCGCCTCTGGGATATCGGCTGCCGCTGGCTTCGCAACCGTGGGTCAAGGCGGCTGAGTATCCGTTCATTCATCCCGTCGATCATAATCAGGACTTCGCTGAACTGCCGGATGCCGAGCAGCTTCGTGCCCGTGTGCTTTCCACCGAGGCAGACAATGAACGCGTTCCCCAGCTAGACGAGTCCGCCGACTGGCTGACCCGCACGGCTCTGTGTGCCGAAGCGCGGGAAGGCCGCCTTTACCTGTTCATGCCCCCGCTTCAGGCGTTGGAGGATTATCTTGAACTGGTCGCGATCATCGAAGCTACCGCCCGCGAACTCAATTGCCCGGTGTTGCTCGAAGGTTATGAACCGCCGAGCGACCCGCGTCTGGCCAACTTCCGGATTACCCCGGACCCTGGCGTGATAGAGGTCAATGTCCAGCCATCGTCCACGTGGGACGAACTGGTAGAACGCACCGAATTTCTCTACGAGCAAGCGCGTCTTACTCGGCTTACCACCGAGAAATTCATGATCGACGGACGCCACACCGGCACCGGTGGCGGCAACCACTTCGTGCTGGGTGGCGCAACGCCGGGCGATTCTCCGTTTCTGCGTCGTCCCGACCTGCTGCGCAGCCTGATCAGTTATTGGCATAACCATCCGTCCCTGTCTTACCTGTTTTCCGGGCTGTTCATCGGTCCGACTTCCCAGGCGCCGCGTATCGACGAAGCGCGCAACGATTCGTTGTACGAAATGGAAATCGCTTTCGCGCAGATGCCCAAGCCGGACGAGGAAGTTGCCCCGTGGGTGGTCGACCGTCTGCTGCGCAACTTGCTGATCGATGTGACCGGTAACACACATCGCGCCGAATTCTGCATCGACAAGCTGTACTCGCCTGATGGCGCGACCGGGCGGCTCGGTCTGCTTGAACTCCGGGCTTTCGAAATGCCGCCGCACGCGCGGATGAGCCTGGCTCAGCAGCTGCTGCTGCGGGCGCTGGTCGCCCGCTTCTGGCGTGAGCCGTACGCGCCGGCCAGGCTCGCGCGCTGGGGCACGCAGCTGCATGACCGGTTCATGCTGCCGCACTTCATCGAGCAGGACTTTGCCGACGTCGTCGCAGAGCTGAACGAAGCGGGCTATGCGCTGCAAGCGGACTGGTTCGCCGCGCATCTGGAATTCCGCTTTCCCAAGGTGGGCGATTACACGGTCAACGGCATCGAACTGGAGCTGCGACAGGCACTGGAGCCCTGGCATGTGCTGGGCGAAGAAGGCTCTGGCGGCGGTGCCGTGCGTTACGTCGACTCCTCCCTTGAGCGCTTGCAAGTGCGGATCAGCGGGCTTTCGCCAGAACGCTATCGCCTGACCTGCAACGGTATTGCGGTGCCTTTGCAGCCGACCGGACGGGTTGGCGAGTACGTTGCCGGCGTGCGTTACCGGGCCTGGCAGCCAGCCAACTGTCTGCAGCCAACCATTGGCGTTCATGCGCCGCTGGTGTTCGATCTGCTCGACACGTGGATGCACCGCTCGCTGGGTGGCTGCGAGTATCATGTCGCCCATCCGGGCGGCCGCAACTACGAGACCTTGCCGGTCAATGCCAACGAAGCGGAAAGCCGGCGGCTGGCGCGGTTCTTCCGCATTGGCCACACCCCCGGCAAGCAGGAGCTGCCGCCGCTCAATATTAACGATGAACTGCCGATGACGCTGGATATGCGTTTGCACTAGAACGCCAGTGGCGCGCCGGACCGTCGCACATCGTGCTGACATCCGGCCGCGCTAATCTGAAGTCCATCCGTCTGCGCCGAGCCTTCCATGCCTGACCTGCTTGACCGCTACCTGCAATCCGCGGGCGCCTACCACGAGATGCTCGACGCCGATGGCGCCGTCAGGCCGCACTGGCAGCGCCTGCACGAAAACCTGCAGCGCAGCACGGCGGCTCAATTGGTCCAGCGACAGGCGCTGCTGACCCGGCAGATTCAGGAAAATGGTGTCACCTACAACGTCTACGCCGACCCCAAGGGCGCGGACCGGCCGTGGGAGCTGGATCTGCTGCCGCACGTGATCCCTGCGGATGAATGGCAACAGGTCGCTGCCGGAATTGCCCAGCGCGCACGACTGCTCAACGCGGTGCTGGCCGACCTGTATGGCGCTCAGACGCTGATCGCTGACGGCTTGCTGCCGGCTGAATTGATCTTCGGGCACGACAACTTTCTCTGGCCCTGCCAGGGCGTCAAACCGCCGGAAGGCACGTTTTTGCACATGTATGCCGTGGATCTGGCGCGCACGCCCGACGGGCGCTGGTGGGTGACCGCCGACCGCACTCAGGCGCCGTCCGGGGCCGGCTATGCGCTGGAGAATCGCCAGATCGTGGCGCGAGCCCTGCCGGACGCCTATCGCGATCTTCAGGTCCGACACCTGAGCGGCTTTTTCGGCACCCTGCAACAGACCCTTGCGCGCCAGGCACCCTCCAGCAACGAATCTCCGTTGGTGGTGCTGCTGACACCGGGGCGCTTCAACGAGAGCTATTTCGAGCACCTGTATCTGGCGCGGCAGCTGGGTTATCCGCTGGTCGAGGGTGGCGACCTGACCGTGCGCGATGCGACGGTCTACCTCAAGACGCTCAGTGGCCTGCGCCGGGTACACGCCATCATGCGTCGGCTGGACGATGACTTCTGCGACCCGCTGGAATTGCGCACCGATTCGGCGCTCGGTGTGCCTGGTCTGCTGGAGGCCGTGCGCCGCGGGAACGTGCTGATCGCCAACGGATTGGGCAGCGGCGTGCTTGAGTCACCTGGCCTGCTGGGCTTTCTGCCGAAAATCAGTGAGCACCTGTTTGGCGAAGAACTCATTCTGCCGTCAGTCGCAACCTGGTGGTGCGGCGAGCCACCGGTGCTGGCGCAGGCACTGGAAAAGTTGCCGGAGCTGCTGGTCAAGCCGGCTTTTCCGTCGCAGCGCTTTGCGCCGGTGTTCGGCCGCGACCTGGACAAGACGCAACGTGAGGAACTGGCCCAGCGTATTCAGGCGCGGCCTTACGCCTATGTGGCGCAGGAGCTCGCGCAGTTGTCTCAGGCTCCGGTGTTGCAGGCCGACGGAGCAGGCCTGCAACCGCGCGCTATCGGCATGCGGGTTTATGCGGTCGCGAGTCTGGAAGGTTACCGGGTATTGCCTGGCGGTCTGACGCGAGTGGCGGCCGATGCCGATGCCGATGTGGTGTCGATGCAGCGTGGCGGGGCCAGCAAGGACACCTGGGTGCTGGGCGAACGCTCGCATCTGGGCGAGCCCTGGAAAGGTCAACGAGCGTTGGGGGTTTATGACCTGATCCGTCGTGATCCTTACCTGCCGTCGCGGGTCGTGGAAAACCTGTACTGGTTCGGACGGTACTGCGAGCGATGCGATGACAGTGCGCGACTGCTGCGCATCATCCTGACCCGTTACGTGGACGGCGATGATCCCGTCGCATTGCGGGCCGCCGTCGAGCTGGGCGACAGCCTTGGTCTGCTGCCCGAGGCGGAGGAGGGCCAGAGCCTGCCGGAACGCTTGCTGGTTGCTTTGCTCGGGCAGGATTGGCCATTCAGCCTGCGCGCCAACCTCCAGCGCCTGCAATGGGCCGCTTCGCAGGTACGTGGCAAGCTTTCGCGCGAGAACTGGCAGGCGCTGGTCGAGTTGCAGCGTGAGGCACTGAGCCTGGAAACCGAGGAGCCAGACTTTGGCGAGCTGCTGGATTTTCTCAACCGCCTGGTGATGTCGCTGGCGGCCTTGTCGGGTTTTGCACTCGACGATATGACCCGTGACGAAGGCTGGAGCTTTCTGATGATCGGACGTCGCATCGAGCGTCTGAAGTTTCTCAGCGCCAGTCTCGCAGCCTTTCTGCGCAGGGCGGCGGTGTCTGAGCAGGCCGGTCTGGAGTGGCTGCTGGAACTGGGCAACAGCAGCATCACGTACCGCTCCCGCTACATGGCGGTGCCTCACCTGATACCGGTGCTCGACCTGCTCCTGCTCGACGAACAGAACCCGCATGCCGTGCTGTTCCAGCTCAAACTGGTGCAGCGTTCGGTGCGACGTCTGAATGAAGAGTTTGGCGCGCCACGCGACAACAGCCTGGTCCTGTTGAGCCAGCGTCTGTCCGGCTTCGATCTCGCCAGCCTGGAAAGCCCGTTGTTTGGCGACGCGAGTATCAGGGCGGTACTTGATGGCCTCGCCGACCTGCTGCTCGGGATTGGCGATGCCTGTGGCCAGGTGTCAGACCGGCTGGCCTTGCGTCACTTTGCCCATGTCGATGATGTCAGCCAGCGCACGGTGTCCGTCTGATGAGCGCCCTTTACCAGATTCTTCATGACACCCATTACAAGTACGACAGCCCGGTTTCGCTGGCGCAACAGCTTGCGCATTTGTGGCCGCGTACTAACCCTCGCCAGCGCTGTACCGAGCAGCGGCTGGAAATCTTCCCCACGCCCACCAGCCGCCGCGACGAGCTGGACGTGTTCGGCAATCCCTTGACCCGCCTGGCGTTCGAGCGTCCGCACGACGAGTTGCAGGTCAACGCGCGCTTGCGGGTCGAAGTGCTGGAACGGCCGTTTCTGGATTTCAATTTGTCGCCGGAATGGGAAGTGACCCGCAACGCCTTGAGCTACAGCGCGCGACCGATGAGCCATGACCTGCTCGAAGCATGTCGTTATCGCTTCGAGTCGCCCTACGTGCATCTCAAGCAATCATTCGCGGATTTCTCCGCGGACTGTTTCAAATCGGGCCGGCCACTGCTGCTATGCGTGCAGGCGCTGATGGAAAAGATCTTTGATGAGTTCACCTTCGATAGCGAAGCGACACAGGTGGCAACGCCGCTGGTCGAGGTACTGGAGCGGCGACGTGGCGTCTGCCAGGATTTCGCCCATCTGATGCTGGCGTGCCTGCGCTCCCGTGGGCTGGCGGCGCGTTATGTCAGCGGTTATCTGCTGACCCAGCCGCCGCCCGGTCAGCCTCGTCTGATCGGCGCCGACGCTTCGCACGCCTGGGTATCGGTATTCTGTCCGGCTTCAGGCTGGGTCGATTTCGATCCGACAAACAACGTCCAGCCGGCGCTGGAGCACATCAGCCTCGCCTGGGGGCGTGACTTTTCTGACGTGTCGCCGCTGCGTGGCGTGATTCTGGGCGGTGGTCATCACGATCCGGAAGTCCGAGTGACGGTCATGCCGATCGAGGCCGGACAGTCGCTTTCCTGAGTGCAGGCATTAATTAGCTAAGCGCGTGAAACGTTTATGCAGGGTCAGGCAACGTGCCGGACCCGGTCGTAGGCGTCATGTGGGCTAGTGGCACTCGCCCCACAGGCATAGGCGGCAAGCAAACTGCGAAACAGGCTGTTGAACTGCATGGTGAGTCCTCCGACAGTGGCAATGCGCCGATGGTAGATTCGCCAGCGCCCCGTGGCTGTTTGATTGTCTTGATCGGATCGATAGCGGGAGCGGACACTGCTGGATGCACGGGTCTGGACGAGGCGCTTTGACGCAGGTCATTGGCACCCGGGCCTGGATCAGGCAGTCTCTCCCTCATTCATGAAGCACCCAGCCCTGGAGATTCATATGATTCGCAAGCTTGTAGCGGCTTCCCTGTTGACGTTGGCCAGCGGCCAACTGTTGGCCGCGGAATGTTCCACCACCGTTGATTCCACCGATCAGATGATGTTCACCACCAAGTCCGTCGAGATCGACAAGAGTTGCAAGACCTTCACCGTCAACCTCACTCACTCGGGCAACTTGCCGAAAAACGTCATGGGCCATAACTGGGTGCTGAGCAAAGCGGCCGATGCCCAGGCGATTGCTACCGAGGGCCTGGGAGCCGGGATCGACAAGAGCCACATCAAGGACGGCGACACGCGGGTAATCGCGCACACCAAGATCATTGGGGGCGGTGAAAAGGATTCGGTGACCTTTGATGTCTCGAAGCTGAATCCGGCCGAGAAGTACACCTTCTTCTGCTCGTTCCCAGGTCACATCGCAATGATGAAAGGCGACGTTATCCTGAAGTAACTGCGTTACCGTTCTTCGCGGACAAGCGGGTGGGAGCGGACTTGTCCGCGAAGAACGATGACGCGGTCCCTCTGAAAACCGCGTCGTCTTCTTCGCGGACGAGCGGAGCGCCGCCCGGTCCGCTCCCGCAAAAACTCCGCTCCTGCATCAGCTCACGGCGCGTAAGGCTGCTCGCGCTTGTGCTGGGTCTTGCGGTAGGTGTCGATAATGATCTTCGCCACCTCTTCCGGGACCGGCTCGCCGTGCAGGAAGGCGTCGATATCGGCGTAGGTCACGCCGTGGGCGGCTTCGTCGGGTTTGCCCGGTGTCAGGTCTTCCAGGTCAGCGGTCGGCACCTTTTCAACCAGCGCATCCGGTGCGCCGAAAGCGCGGGCGATGGCGCGGACCTGATTTTTTACCAGACCACTGAGGGGCGCCAGGTCGCAGGCACCGTCGCCGAACTTGGTGAAGAACCCCATCACTGCCTCGGCCGCATGGTCGGTCCCGATCACCAGACCCTGGCGGGCACCGGCGATGGTGTACTGGGCGACCATGCGCATGCGCGCCTTGGTGTTACCCAGCACAAAGTCCACCGCGCTGGCTTCCATGCCCTCGAAGGCCTTGATCTCGGAGGCCATGGACTTGACGCTGCCGCCAATGTTCACGGTGTGCAGCTCGTCCGGCTTGATAAAGTCCAGGCAGGCCTGAGCTTCATGCTCGTCCTTCTGCACCACATAAGGCAGGCGCACCGCGATAAAGCGATAGCTCTGGTCACCGGTGCTTTCACGCAGCTCGCGAACGGCGCGCTGAGCGAGCAGCCCTGCGGCCAGCGAATCAACGCCGCCACTGATGCCCAGCACCAACGTCTTGAGCCGCGCATTGCGCAGGCAGTCCTGAATGAAGCCGATGCGGCGGGCCACTTCAGCCTGCAAGGCGTTCTGGTCCGCGAACGGTGGCTGGACCTTGAGCTGCTTGGTGATCTCGAGCTGTACGGCGTGCATGATTCACTCCTTGTAAATGGACAATTCAAGCGGTTTGTTCAGGATCGGACTCGACAGGAACCTTGAAGACATGTCGCAGGTAAGCGACGAAGTTGGGGTCCTTGCATTGCGTCTTGCCTGGCTCGTCGGAAATTTTTGCCACGGCCTGCCCGGCGCAGGCCGTCATTTTCAGCACCATGTTCATTGGCGCGATGCCTGGAATATCAGCAGTCAGGTTGGTGCCGATACCAAAGCTCACATTGATACGTCCACGCAGCGCGCGAAAAATTCCCAGCGCTTTGGGCAGGGTCAGCCCGTCGGAGAACACCAGCGTCTTGCTCATCGGGTCGATACCAAGCCTCTGGTAATGCGTGATGCATTTTTCGGCCCACTGCACGGGGTCGCCCGAATCGTGGCGCAGACCGTCAAACAGCTTGGCGAAATACAGATCGAAGTCGCGCAGAAACGCATCGGTAGTGATGCAGTCGGTCAGCGCGATACCCAGCAACCCGCGGTATTCGCGCACCCAGCAATCGAGCGCGGCAATCTGGCTGTCGATCAGGCGCGGGCCGAGTTGCTGGTGGGCCATGATCCATTCGTGGGCCATGGTGCCCAACGGTTTGATGTCGAGTTCTCGTGCCAGATGGACGTTGCTGGTGCCAACGAACTGGCCGGGAAAGTCACGCTTGAGCACGCTGACGATCTCTTCCTGCACGCGAAACGAGAAGCGCCGGCGCGTACCGAAATCCGCGACTTTGAGTTCGGCCAGCTCGTCGGGTGTGGCGTTGCTGCTCAGCCAGTCGAACTTGTCGTACAGGCGCTCGCGAGCCTGGCTCAAAAGTATTTCCGGGTAACGATGACGATTGCGGACTTCGCTGACGATGGCCAGCAGCGGCACTTCAAACAGAATCACATGCAGCCACGGCCCGTGCAGGCGGATGCACAGCTCGTCGTTCTCGATGCTGGTCTTCACGTAACGGGTGTTGAAGCGAAACAGACCCAGAAAGCGCAGAAAGTCCGGTTTGAGGAAACTGATGCGTTCCAGAAAGACCAGCTGTTCCGGGCTGAGCGACAGTTCGCAGAGCAGCTCGATCTGGTGTTTGATCTCGTCCAGATAAGGGCGAAGGTCTTCGCCGTTGCGGCAGCGAAACTCCCATTCGACGTCGACGTTGGGGTAGTTGTGCAGGACGGCCTGCATCATGGTCAGCTTGTAGAAATCGGTATCGAGCAGGTTTTGCACGATGCGATTGGAGAAGGCGCTCTCGCACATGGGGATAGCTCCAGGAAGCCGGGCGCCTGCCCCGGCCGCAAGATGATCGAAGGCCTCGAAGTGCGCAGCCGCACGGGCTGCGATCAATTCCAGTGTTAATGGTCGACATGATGCCAGCCATGGACGGCGAGGAACATTTTTCTTTCTTGCACTTCGCGCGCGTCCACTAACCTCAAATGGTGCGTCTCGTAGCGCACGCGCACCGGCGGTGTGCAGTTCGGTGACGTGTCTCGTTACAGGTGGGTTTGCCTCGACCGCTCAGGCAGGTTGCAGTTCTTGATCCTGGCGGTTGCCCAAAATCTTGCAAAAGGTTGCACCTTTCGCGAGCCAGACGGTTGCACGCCCTTCATTTGCCTCGGCGCGCGGCAGACAAATGGTCATGAGATCAGCGCATTGGCAACTTTGAAAAAGTGATGGCACGGCCCTTGCTCTGAGCAAATCCCGTAGTTGCTGTGCTAATTAAAAAAAATCCTCAGGAGCACCACTCATGTCGCATACGTTTTACAGGAAAGGTTTTCTGGCAATCGCAGTGGCAACTGCATTGGGCGTGTCTTCGTTTGCTCAGGCTGATGTGAAGATCGGTGTCGCCGGTCCCATGACGGGTGCCAACGCCTCGTTTGGTCAGCAATACATGAAGGGTGCGCAGGCAGCTGCGGACGCAATCAATGCGGCAGGCGGCGTGAATGGGGAAAAAATCGTACTGGTCGCCGGTGATGATGCCTGCGAACCCAAACAGGCCGTTGCCGTTGCGAACCGACTGGTCGATCAGGACAAGGTTGTCGGCGTGGTTGGCCACTTCTGTTCTTCGTCGACCATTCCCGCGTCGGAAATCTATAGCGACGCCGGGGTCATCGCCATCACGCCCGGCTCGACCAACCCACAGGTCACCGAGCGCGGCATGAAAGAGATGTTCCGCATGTGCGGCCGTGATGACCAGCAAGGCATCGTTGCCGGTGACTATATCGTCGACGTCCTCAAGGGCAAGAAAGTCGCCGTTCTGCATGACAAGGACACCTATGGGCAGGGCCTTGCCGATGCCACTCAGATTCAGCTCAAGAAGCGCGGCGTTACACCGGTTCTTTACGAGGGCCTGACTCGCGGCGAAAAAGATTTCAGCGCAGTAGTCACCAAGATTCGTTCGGTAGGCGCGGACGTTGTTTACTTCGGCGGCCTGCATCCGGAAGCCGGTCCGCTGGTGCGTCAGATGCGCGAGCAGGGCCTCAAGGACGTGAAGTTCATGTCCGACGACGGCATCGTGACCGACGAACTGGTAACCACCGCCGGTGGCGCGCAGTACGTCGACGGTGTGTACATGACGTTTGGCGCCGACCCGCGCGCGTTGCCCGACAGCAAGGCTGTGGTAGACCACTTCCGCAAGACCGGTTACGAGCCTGAAGGCTACACCCTGTACTCGTACGCATCCGTGCAGGCGCTGGCCGCAGGCTTCAACGGGGCCAAATCCAACAAGGGCGACGCCGCTGCCGCCTGGCTCAAGGCCAACCCGGTCAAGACCGTCATGGGCGAGAAGTCCTGGGATGCCAAGGGCGATTTGAAGGTTTCGGACTATGTGGTTTACCAGTGGGATGCCACCGGTAAATACAAGCAACTCGAAAAGCAGAAGTAATTCGATCCTTGCCGCCCGGGGTCAGGCACGCGCTGCATGGCGCGGGCGGCGTGGCGACGGGCTCGCCCATGAGCGTGCCCGCATTCTGCTGTTGTCTTTGGACGCGTTCGCCACTCCTGCGGGAGCGGCGTGCGTAACCCTGAGCTGCCTTTCAAGTGTGTGAGCGTGCGTGATGGACGGTATATTCCTGCAGCAAATGGTCAACGGACTGACCCTCGGGTCGGTGTACGGACTCATTGCCATCGGTTACACGATGGTCTACGGCATCATCGGCATGATCAACTTCGCTCACGGCGACGTTTACATGATCTCCGCCTACCTGGCCGCTATCGGCCTGGCGGTCCTTTCTTTCTTCGGCCTCGAATCCTTTCCCTTTCTGATTCTGGGCACGTTGATCTTCACTATCGTGGTCACGGGTGTTTACGGGTTCGTCATCGAACGCGTGGCCTACAAGCCGTTGCGTAACTCGACTCGTCTGGCGCCGTTGATCAGTGCCATCGGTATTTCGCTGATCCTGCAAAACTACGCGCAGATCAGTCAGGGTGCCCGCCAGCAGGGCGTTCCAACGCTGCTGGAAGGGGCGTGGCGTCTGGATATCGGCACCGGTTTCGTGCAGATCACCTACACCAAGATCTTCATTCTCATCGCAGCCTTCGTCGGCATGGGCGTGCTGACCTACATCATCCAGTGCACCAAGCTCGGCCGCATGTGCCGCGCTACTCAGCAAGACCGCAAGATGGCGTCGATTCTGGGTATCAATACCGATCGGGTTATTTCCTACGTGTTCATCATCGGTGCGGCCATGGCGGCGCTGGCTGGTGTGCTGATCACCATGAACTACGGCACCTTCGACTTCTACGCCGGCTTCGTCATCGGCATCAAGGCATTCACTGCGGCGGTGCTGGGAGGCATCGGCTCCTTGCCGGGTGCGATGCTTGGGGGGCTGATCCTCGGCGTCGCCGAATCGCAGTTCTCCGGTCTGATCAACTCCGACTACAAAGACGTGTTCAGTTTCGGCCTGCTGGTGCTGATCCTGATCTTCCGTCCCCAAGGCCTGCTGGGTCGCCCACTCGTGGCGAAGGTGTGAGTATGTCCGCTCCTGATGCAAAACCTGTTGATATCAAGAAAAGCCTGATCGACGCAGTCGTCGCCGGCCTGCTGGCGCTGATCGTGTTCGGACCTATCGTGGGCATCGTCCTCGACGGCTACAGCTTTAATCTGCAACCAACCCGTGTCGCCTGGCTGGTAGCGGTGGTCATGGCCGGCCGCTTCCTGATGAGCCTGTTTCTGCAGACACCTCACGGATTGCGCATTGCCCATGGCCTGGACAGTGGCGGCTCGGGCGTACACGTGCTCAAACCCGGCCACAAGTCGAACCTGTACTGGATCATTCCGATCCTGATCGTGATCGCGGTGATTTTTCCGGTGTTCGCCAACAAGTACGTGCTGACCGTGGTGATCCTCGGCCTGATCTACGTGCTGCTGGGGCTGGGCCTGAATATCGTGGTCGGTCTCGCGGGCCTGCTCGACCTGGGTTACGTGGCGTTCTATGCCATTGGCGCCTATGGTCTGGCGCTGGGTTACCAGTATCTGGGGCTGGGATTCTGGTCGGCATTGCCGCTGGCCGCCATCGCCGCGGCGCTGGCCGGCTGCATACTCGGTTTCCCCGTACTGCGAATGCATGGTGATTACCTTGCCATCGTGACGCTGGGTTTCGGTGAGATCATCCGTCTGGTGCTCAACAACTGGCTGTCCTTCACTGGCGGCCCGAATGGTGTGCCAGTACCTTCGCCGACCTTCTTCGGTCTGGAATTCGGCAGAAGGGCCAAGGACGGCGGCATACCCATCCATGAGTACTTCGGCTTCGATTACAACCCGGATCTCAAATTCCTGTTCATCTATGCCGTATTGTTCCTCGTGGTGCTGGCCGTGCTGTTCATCAAGCATCGCCTGACGCGCATGCCGATCGGTCGCGCGTGGGAAGCCCTGCGCGAGGATGAAATCGCCTGCCGCTCCATGGGGCTCAACCATGTGCTGGTAAAACTATCGGCATTCACCATCGGTGCGTCGACGGCGGGTCTGGCCGGTGTGTTCTTCGCCAGCTACCAGGGCTTCGTCAACCCGACGTCGTTCACCTTCTTCGAGTCGGCGCTGATTCTGGCCATCGTGGTCCTGGGCGGCATGGGCTCGACCGTCGGCGTTGTGATCGCCGCTTTCGTACTCACCGTGGCCCCCGAACTGTTGCGCAGCTTCTCCGAGTATCGGGTGCTGCTGTTCGGCATCCTGATGGTGCTGATGATGATCTGGCGGCCTCGCGGCCTGATCCGCATCAGCCGCACCGGTGTAGCCCCGCGCAAGGGCGTTCTGGTTACCGAAGGAGCCGCGCGATGAACAACGAAGTGATTCTCTCGGTCGAGCATCTGATGATGCATTTCGGCGGCATCAAGGCGTTGAGTGACGTCAGCCTTGAGGTGCGCCGGAATTCGATCTTTGCTCTGATCGGCCCCAACGGCGCGGGCAAGACCACCGTCTTCAACTGCCTTACCGGTTTCTACAAGGCCACCGGCGGGCGTATTCAGCTGCATACGCGCGGCAAGGACACCAACGTCATCCAGTTGCTTGGCGAGCCCTTCAAGGCCGGCGACTTCGTGTCACCGAAAAGCTTCGCCAGCCGGCTTTACTACAAGATGTTCGGCGGTACGCACCTGGTGAACCGCGCGGGCCTGGCGCGCACGTTTCAGAACATTCGCCTGTTCAAGGAAATGTCCGTCATCGAGAACCTGCTGGTGGCCCAGCATATGTGGGTCAACCGCAGCCTGATCGCGGGGATCCTCAACACCAAGGGTTACCGAAAGGCCGAGGAAGATGCGCTGAGCACTGCTTTCTACTGGCTGGAGGTGGTGGATCTGGTGGACTGTGCCAACCGTCTTGCCGGCGAATTGTCGTACGGCCAGCAACGCCGTCTGGAAATCGCCCGCGCGATGTGCACGCGGCCGCAGGTGATCTGCCTGGACGAACCCGCGGCGGGCCTCAACCCGCAGGAGACCGAGGCCTTGAGCGGCATGATCCGCTTGCTGCGCGACGAGCACGACATGACCATCGTGCTGATCGAGCACGACATGGGCATGGTCATGGGCATATCCGATGAAATTGTGGTGCTGGACCACGGCAACGTCATTGCCGCTGGCAGACCCGAGCAGATCAGGAACGATCCAAAGGTGATCGCGGCCTATCTGGGCGCTGATGAAGAGGAGTTGGTATGAGCAAGCCGATCCTCGAATTGAAAGAGATCGATGTGTTTTACGGGCCGATTCAGGCTCTCAAGAAAGTCTCGCTGCACATCGATGAAGGCGAGACGGTCAGCCTGATCGGTTCCAACGGCGCGGGCAAATCGACGCTGCTGATGTCGATCTTCGGCCAGCCTCGCGCCGCGAGCGGGCAGATCATCTATCAAGGCACCGACATCACCCACAAGTCCTCGCATTACATCGCTTCCAACGGCATCGCGCAGTCGCCGGAAGGGCGTCGCGTATTCCCCGACATGTCAGTCGAGGAAAACCTCATGATGGGCACCATCCCTATCGGCGACAAATATTCGGGCGAGGACATGCAACGCATGTTCGATCTCTTCCCGCGGCTCAAGGAACGTCGTAACCAGCGCGCCATGACCATGTCCGGCGGCGAGCAACAGATGCTCGCCATCGCGCGCGCATTGATGAGCCGGCCCAAACTGCTGCTGCTCGACGAGCCCAGCCTCGGGCTGGCGCCGATCATCGTCAAACAGATCTTCTCGACCTTGCGCGAGCTGGCCTCAACTGGCATGACCATCTTCCTGGTCGAGCAGAACGCCAACCATGCACTCAAGTTGTCAGACCGCGCTTACGTGATGGTCAACGGGCAGATCCGGCTCTCTGGTACCGGAAAGGAGCTGCTAGTCAACGAAGAGGTCAGAAACGCCTATCTGGGCGGCCACTGATCTGAACTATGGATAAGTGATAGCAGCCAGCGCTCCGGGGTTTTGCTACCTGGGGCGCTTTCTTCCAATTGTGGAAAACAATTTTGACGCCTGTCCAAACCGCGACATAAAGCCGCTGCAAATCTTTGTTTTGTCACGATTTCGACTTGTTCAGATTAACTGTGGAACCGGCTGTTAATAACTTGGGTGCAATTGGCTACAGCCCTTTAAAAACGTGGGCTATAGCGATGTGTTTGTTTTTTGTACAGCGGTTTTCGGGAGGGTTTTCGCAGGGTTTGTCAACACGATCGGACCTGGTCGTCCATACAGTAAAAGCCTGATGCAAAGCTGTGGATAACTCTGTGGGCAAGCGTTGGAAATAGCTCGCAAACCGGCCAATCCATTGGGCTAGAGGCCATCACGGAGACTTTTTGTCTGGGGCGTGCTTTTCCTGACCTCGATAAAGTCAAGCGCAAAACTTCTGTCAACCCGCTGAGAGCCGCGCGGACCGGGGCTTTCAGTCTCCACAGTTGCCCCCAGAGATTGTGGGCCTGACTGTGGATAAGGTGGGCAAAAGCTCGTACAAGCCAAGCGGGCCGGGCCTTGAGTGCATCTGATCATATTTTGTACAGCTCGCGCGTCTACCAGCGAGGTTAACCAGGGCGCTTGATCCATCGCGCGCTGGACGGGCATTCTGCTGCCTGATTACTAACTCGGTTTACTCATCACCATCAGGCTGCGCGTCACTCGCGCCATGTCAGGAGAAAGAAATGACTTCCACTGTATTCATTACCGGTGCCACATCCGGGTTTGGCGAAGCCTGCGCCCGCCGTTTCGCCGAGGCGGGCTGGTCGCTGGTGCTTACCGGTCGCCGCAAAGACCGTCTGGACGCCCTGAGCGCCGAGCTGTCCGGCAAGACCAAAGTGCATACGCTGGAGCTGGACGTGCGTGATCGCGCAGCGATGGAAAGCGCGATCGCCGGGTTGCCCGAAGAGTTCGCGACGATTCGCGGCCTGATCAACAACGCTGGCCTGGCATTGGGCATTGACCCCGCACCCAAGTGCGATCTGGATGACTGGGAAACCATGATCGACACCAACGTCAAAGGCCTGGTGTTCACCACGCGCTTGCTGCTGCCACGCCTGATCGGCCATGGCCGCGGCGCGAGCATCGTCAACCTGGGTTCGGTCGCGGGCAACTACCCGTATCCGGGCGGCAACGTGTATGGCGGCACCAAGGCGTTCGTAGGCCAGTTCTCGCTGAACCTGCGCAACGACCTGATCGGCACGGGCGTGCGCGTGACCAATCTTGAACCGGGCCTGTGCGAAAGCGAGTTCTCACTGGTGCGTTTCGGTGGCGACCAGGCCAAGTACGACGCAACCTACGCCGGTGCCGAGCCTATCCAGCCGCAAGACATTGCCGAGACGATCTTCTGGATCATGAACACCCCGGCACATGTCAATATCAACAGCCTGGAGCTGATGCCGGTCAGCCAGACCTGGGCCGGGTTTGCGGTTGATCGCAATCGCGGTTGATTTGTTGCAGGCGCGCTAGCGGGCGTCGGGCAGGGCGGTCGCCATTGGCGCGCCGCTGCCGCGCCGTTGCAGAAA
Source organism: Pseudomonas sp. R1-18 (assembly GCF_051132095.1). Lineage (NCBI taxonomy): Bacteria > Pseudomonadati > Pseudomonadota > Gammaproteobacteria > Pseudomonadales > Pseudomonadaceae > Pseudomonas > Pseudomonas sp. R1-18. Next base: position 4,364,950 of record NZ_CP071658.1, on the reverse strand, counting down.
ATCCGCCAGGCCGATGTAGCAGGTCGCCAGGTGGTAAGGCGTGGTCGAAGGCATGTCGTTGCGGCTGACATGCCCTTCGCTGTCCAGGCATTCACTCCAGCCCTTTTCATGCAGGAAGCGTTGTTGCAGCGCGATCAGCTGCTCACGCAGATCCGCCTTGCTCTGCGGATGCAGCGCCAGCGCACGCAAGTACTCGGCCTGGGCCCAGATGCGCTGCGTAGCGTCCAGCCGCGTCCCATCCAGCGTCAACATGGCGGCCACTGCGCCGGTCCGCGGGTCTACGCCTTGGGCTTCGGCCTGCAGGAACGCGCGAGTCAGGGACTGATGCAACGGTCGGTCGTGCATCTCGGGTGAAGATTGCAGTAGGAAAAACCACTCGAACTGGTGGCCCGGCTCGTACCAGTTATCCACAGCACCCAGCGGTTTTTCCAGCATGACGCCGGTGTCCGGATCGACGAAGCGACGCTGCATGTGCTCCACCAGCCCATCGAGCGCTGATTGGGTTTGGGGATCTGCGCGCAGTGACAGCGTCGCCAGAAAGGCCTCGGCCAGATGCATCAGCGGGTTCTGCAACGGTCCGCTGCCCAGCGTGGACCAGTCTTCGTCCAGCTGCGCTTCGTATAGACCCGCCCCGTCGGTAAACCGCTCGGCGACCACCTTCAGGGCCGCGTCGAGCGCCGATTCCGCCAGCGGCTCTTTGGTACGAGCCCAAAAGTGGGCGCAGGCGAAAATGATGAAGGCGTGGGTGTACAGATCCTTGCGCCGGTCCAGCGGCTTGCCCTGCGGATCGACGCTGTAGAACCAGCCGCCATGCTCTGCGTCGTGAAAGTGCTGTTGCAGCGAGCGGAACAGCGCACCGGCACGGGCTTCGGCATCGGCGACGTCCGGGTGGCCGATCAGGCTGGAAAACACAAACAGCTGCCGCGCACACGCCATCGCACGGTAGCGTTGCGGCGGCAGGGGCTGGTGGTCGGCGCCAAGGGCTTCGTAAGGCAGCGCCAGTTGCGGATTCCAGCCGGGACCCTGCCACAACGGCACGATCACCCGCAGGAAATGCTCCTGCAGGGCGGCGAAAGTGGAAGTCAGGTCAGGCGTGGAGGCGGAGCTGGAAGCTTGGGACATCGGCTGGCGTCGCGGCAGGATTCGGATGCGCGACATGGTAGCAGGATTGCCAATGGAGATACCCCCGGGAACGCGGATGCCCGTCGCGAGCAAGCTCCCTCCCACGATTCGGGTTTGCCCGCGTCTATGTGGGAGCGGACTTGTCCGCGATCTGGCGCGCAGCGGCAGCAGTCCATTGCCGGTTGACTACAGGGCTATGCTCAGGCCGCCAACAACCAGACACCTGCCGCAGCCGACGCTGCACCGGCCAGACGCACCAGTGGCGCGGCGGCTTGGGGCAGCAGGCGCACTGCCGCATAACCCACGGCATGCAGCGCAGCGGTTGCGACCACGAAGCCTGCGGCATACGCCCACGGGCTGGACATCTCAGGCAGCTCAAGACCATGCGCGACACCATGGAACAGGGCGAATGCCGCAGTGGACACCATCGCCAGTACCAGTGGCGGGCGCACCGCCAGCGCGACAGCCAGACCCAGTGCCAGCACCGATGCAGCAATGCCGCTCTCCATTGCCGGCAGATTCAGTCCGGCGAAGCCAAGCACGCCGCCAATCAGCATCGTGGCGACAAACGTGCATGGCAGCGCCCAGCGTGCCACGCCTTGCTGCTGCGCCGCCCACAACCCCACCGCCAGCATGGCCAGTAGATGGTCCAGACCGCCAATCGGGTGGCCGATGCCGGCCATCAGACCATTGTCGCCATGGCCGGGGTGTGCCAGAGCCAGTGTGGGGGCCAGCAGAAGGGCGAGGGCGCCAAGTGCTTTCTTGTAGTTCATCTTTCGTTCCTTATGAATTCAACCTTGCGGATAAAAGTCAGGCCGCGGTCAACAGTCCCTGGCGCTCAATGAAGGCAATGATCTGTTCCAGACCGTGGCCGGTTTTCTGGTTGCTGAAGACGAAAGGCTTTTCGCCGCGCATTCTTCGGGTGTCGCCGTCCATCATCTCCAGCGAAGCGCCCACCAACGGTGCGAGGTCGATCTTGTTGATCACCAGCAAGTCGGATTTGCAGATGCCCGGCCCGCCCTTGCGTGGCAGCTTGTCGCCTGCGGAAACGTCGATCACGTAAATAGTCAGATCAGACAGTTCGGGGCTGAAGGTTGCCGACAGGTTATCGCCGCCGGACTCGACAATGATCAGGTCCAGGCCTTCGAACCGACGGTTCAACTGGTCGACAGCTTCAAGATTGATGGACGCGTCCTCGCGGATCGCCGTGTGCGGGCAGCCACCGGTTTCCACGCCAATGATGCGTTCCGGCGCCAGCGCCTGGTTGCGCACCAGAAAGTCAGCGTCTTCGCGGGTGTAGATGTCATTGGTAACGACGGCCAGGTTGTAGCGGTCGCGCAGCGCCAGGCACAGCGCCAGGGTCAGGGCGGTCTTGCCCGAACCGACCGGGCCGCCGATGCCGACACGCAGAGGTTGGCTGTTCATTGAGTTCTCCATAAGTGAGTCAGGACCGGAACAACCGGCTGTATTGACGTTCATGAGCCATGCTGGCGAGCGAAAGACCAAACGCGGCGCTGCCGACATGGCGGATGTCCTGAGCGGTGGCGTGATGCTGGGCTTGCTGCAGCAGCGGCAACAGTTTGCTGGTCAGACGTTGCGCAGCCTGCTGACCAAGAGGCAGCGTTTTCATCAGCACGGCCAGCTGGTTTTCCAGCCAGCTCCACAACCAGGCGGCGAGCGCGTCCTGCGGGCTGATCTGCCATGCGCGTGCCGCCAGCGCCCAGCCAAGGGCTAGATGTGGCTCCGGGGTCTGCTCCAGAAAGCGCCTTGCCAACCGATCCAGCTCCGGCAGACCGTTGAGCAGTTGCTGCAGCGAGTAGCCCATCTGCCGGCTTTCAAGATGCAGCTCGCGGGTTTCCCGGCTGGCGCGATGCTCCTCACTCAGTTGAAACAACTGAGCCCAGTTCTCCCCGGCGGCAGCCTCGCAGTGGGCCAGCAGCAGAGGTGCTTCGAAACGGGCCAGATTGAGCAGCAACTGATCGCCGATCCAGCGCGCGGCGGAAGCCTGGTCGGTCACGACCGCCGTCTCCACCGCCATTTCCAGCGCTTGGGAATAGCTGTAGCCGCCAATCGGCAACTGCGGGCTGGCCAGGCGCAACAGCGCCCAGGCGCGATTCACGTACGCACGCCGAACTGGTGCAGGCGCGGCGGATAGTTGAAGTCCTCTTCCCCCGCACGCGAATGATGATGGCCGCCGCCGTACGCGCCGTGTTCCGGCTGAAACGGTGCTTCAATGATGTCGGTAGTGGCGCCCAGTTGATCGAGCATGGCCTTGAGCACGTAGTCATCGAGCAGACGCAGCCAGCCATCGCCCACTTGAAGTGCGACGTGGCGGTTGCCCAAGTGATAAGCGGCTCGGGTCAACTCGAAGGTGCTGCTGCAAGTGACATGCATCAGCTTCTCCGGCCGCGCGCAAACGCGTACCACCCGGCCATCTTCGGCCTGCAGAAACTCCCCATCGTGCAGGGGCGGCTGTCCACGTTGCAGGAACAGGCCGACATCCTCGTTCTCTGCACTGAAGCAGCGCAGGCGGCTCTTGCTGCGCGCTTCATAGTTCAGGTGCAGCTCAGCGGCCCAGTCGGGTTGGGGTTCGATTCTTTTGTGAATCACCAGCATTGGAAGCTTCCTGCCTGTTGCGATGCTTTACAACAGAGCAAGGGGCTTGCCAATAGTGCAGGAAGTAGGAAATAGCTGACGGAAAGGTACGATTGCGACCAACCTGGAAGAGCTCCGCGCGCTATTTAGGTGCGCAAATTAGAAGGTGCGCCAGGTTGGGGCGAGGTCGGCGGACCGTTTCGCTGCCGCTGCACGGCAGATCGCGACCAAGGTCGCTCCTACACGTATTGCGACAACCAGAGTCGCTGTTGGAGCAAGCCGCTGCCGTTGCACGGCAGATCGCGAGCAAGGTTGCGCCCACGTATTACGACGATCAGGGTCTCTGTGGGAGCCAGCTTGCTGGCGAGGCGCAAGCCTGCTCAATCATGGCTTCCCAATCCTCGCCAGTGTCGGGCGCCGATGAAGATAAAGCGCAGCTGCTGGGTGATTTTGGCGTGCGGGGTCAGGTGCGGTGCGAGGGTTGCCGGTGGCGGGTCGATGAGTTCGGGAAGCATCGCGAATACGCTTTTGACCACCAGGTCGGCAATGATCGACAGGGCCTCGGTATTGAGGTGCTGCCACTTGGGCATCCTGGCCAGATCCGCGGTCAGGTCGGCACTGATGCCCTCGCGCAGCGCGCCCAGTGCCTGACGCACCTGCAGCGAGCCGCCGTATTGCTCGCGGGCCAGAAACAGAAATTGCGAGCGGTTGGCCGCGACCTTGTCGAGAAAGATCCGCACCGACGCATGAATCAACCCGCCCATGGCGAACTCGTTGTGGCGCACCAGACGGATCGTTTCACGGAAGGTCTGTCCGACCTCGCTGACCAGCGCCAGCCCCAACTGATCCATATCGTCGAAATGTCGATAGAACCCGGTCGGGACGATACCCGCCGTGCGCGCCACCTCCCGCAGACTGAGGCTGCCGAAGCTGCGCCCGCTCTCCATCAAGTGATGCGCGGCGTCGAGCAGCGCTCGGCGGGTTTGTTGTTTCTGTTCGGCGCGGGGCAGCATGAGGCAAACAATTCTGGGAAATGACTGAGCAGCACTCTATCAAATGCGCTTCGCATGCGTCGAAGAGCTTTTTGCCGGGTACGCACGCTGGCAGGCTAAGACGCGCTGGAGCTGCTTGACCAGCCGGTCAGGCCCGTAGTCAGCAAAGAGTTCGGTATTATTGGCCATGGTTATTTATGCTCACCGGGCACCCTCGGGGGTTTCGCCAGTCCAAGGGCCATGTCGTACTCAACGCGCCACGGCTGGGGCGTTGTTTTCAGGGGAGTGACGCATGACGCGTAGCCGCAAGATTTTCGCCTGGACTGGCGCCACGCTGTTGGCCCTGCTGGTTCTTCTGGTGATTCTGATCGCCACTTTCGATTGGAATCGCCTCAAACCCACCATCAATGAAAAAGTCAGTGAAGCGCTGCACCGTCCGTTCGCCATCAATGGCAATCTCGATGTTCAATGGCAGCGCGAGCCGGAGCTTGGCGGCTGGCGAGCCTGGGTGCCGTCACCGCATTTCGTTGCCGACGATCTGACGCTTGGCAACCCGGAGTGGTCGAAGACGCCACAAATGGCGACCCTCAAACGCGTTGAATTCCGGCTGTCATTGCTGCCGTTACTGGCTCAGCGGGTGGCGATTCCACGTATCGACCTGACCGGTCCGGAAGCGAAGCTGGAGCGCCTTGCCGATGGGCGCGCCAACTGGACCTTCGACCTTCCCGAATCGGACCCGAACGCCGAACCTTCGAAGTGGGTAATGGACATCGGCGCAATCAAGTTCGACAAGGGGCTGGTCGGTTACGATGACCGGACCCTCAATGCGCAGGTCGATGTGGCCATCGACATGCTCGGCAAGCCGATCCCGTTCAGCGATATCGTCGGCAGCAAAGAAGCCGAAAAGGTTCAGGAAAAAGGCGCGGTTCCTCAAGACTATGCGTTCGGACTGGCCTACAAGGGGCAATACCACGGCCAGAAACTGAACGGCAACGGCAAGATCGGCGGCCTGTTGGCACTCAAGGACGCGACCCAACCGTTTCCGGTGCAGGCAGACGTGAAGGTCGGCGATACCCATGCGGTCATCGCCGGCACCCTGACCGACCCGCAGAATCTGGGGGCGCTGGATCTGCGTTTGAAACTGTCGGGCGCCAGCCTGAGCAATCTATACCCGTTGACCGGTGTGACTCTGCCCGATTCGCCGGCCTACTCGACCGATGGCCGCCTGATCGCGAAGTTGCGCGAGCCCACCGGGGCCAGCTTCAGTTACCAAGGCTTCAACGGCAAGATCGGCGACAGCGATATCCACGGGGATCTGAAATTCGTCGCCAGTCAGCCGCGACCCAAGCTCAGTGGCGTGCTGGTCTCCAACCAACTGCTGTTCAGCGACCTGGCGCCGTTGATCGGCGCGGATTCCAACGCCGAGCAGAAACAGCGCGGCGGCGAGAGCAAGCAACCGGCGGGCAAGGTCTTGCCGGTCGAAGAGTTCCAGACCGACCGCTGGCGTGCGATGGACGCCGATGTGGAGTTCACCGGCAAGCGCATCGTGCAGAGCCCGGAGCTTCCATTCACTGACCTCTATACGCATGTGGTGCTCAACGATGGCGAACTGAGCCTCGTGCCGCTGCGTTTCGGCGTGGCCGGTGGCAAGCTCGACGCGGATATTCGTCTCAATGGGCAGAAAACTCCGCTACAAGGCCGAGCCAAACTGTCGGCACGCAACTTCAAGCTCAAGCAACTGTTCCCGACTTTCGAACCGATGAAGACCAGCTTTGGTGAACTCAATGGTGATGCGGATATCAGCGGCCAGGGTAATTCAGTGTCTGCTCTGCTGGGCACTGCCAATGGCGAGCTGAAAATGCTGGTGAACGACGGCGCAATCAGCCGAAGCCTGATGGAGATCGCCGGGCTCAATGTGGGCAACTACGTGGTCGGCAGGCTGTTCGGCGATCAGGACGTAAAGATCAACTGTGCCGCGACCGATTTCGGTATCAAGGACGGCCTGGCGACCAGTCGCTTATTCGTGTTCGATACCGAGAACGCGATCATCTACATCGACGGCACGGCGAACATGAAGACCGAACAGCTGGACTTGAAGATCAGCCCCGAATCGAAAGGCTTCCGGGTGTTCTCGCTGCGCTCGCCGTTGTACGTAAGAGGCGCGTTCGCCAACCCTGGCGCGGGCGTGCAATCCGGGCCGCTGCTGCTGCGCGGCGCCGGCATGGTGCTGCTCGGCGCGACCATAGGTCCGGCAGCCGGTCTGCTGGCGCTGATGGCACCAGGCGACAACGAGGAAAATCAGTGCGAGCCGTTGCTGCAGCAGATGAAAGAGGGCAAGGCGCCGAAGACCGTTAAATAAGCACGTAGGAGCGCGCTTGCCCGCGACGGCGGATTCACAGACCCAACATCACTACGGGCCAGGTCGCGGGCTAGCTGTCTCGGTCAAAGGTCGTTGAGGATATCCGCCATGTCATCGGCGTGTTCTTCTTCCTGAGCAAGGATCTCTTCGAAGATGCGGCGGGTGGTCGGGTCGGTTTCGCCGATGTACTGAATGATCTCCCGGTAGCTGTCGATCGCGATGCGCTCGGCCACCAGATCTTCGTAAACCATCTCCTTGAGCGTGTTGCCCGCCACATATTGCGCATGGGAATTGCGCGACAGCGTGTCAGGGTTGAATTCCGGCTCGCCACCCAGCTGCACGATGCGCTCGGCCAGCTTGTCGGCATGCTCGGCTTCCTGCTGCGCGTGTTCCAGGAACTCGGAGGCCGCCACGCTCGCCTTCAGGCCGGTAGCCATGTAGTAGTGGCGCTTGTAGCGCAGAGTGCAAACCAGTTCGGTCGCCAGCGCTTCGTTGAGCAGCCGCAGAACAGTCTCGCGGTCGGCGCTGTAGCCTTCGGTCACTGCCCCGTTTTCAACGTTCTGGCGCGCACGTTGGCGCAGGGTGTTCACATCGGATAGTTGTGGTGCAGAAATCATCGGTTATCTCCAGACTCATCAGGTGTGTGTCTCGCTCTCTGGCGGATCGTGCGGCGAGATCATCAGAAATGTGAGTGATGTAACCGGAGAAAGTTTTACTGGTTTTCAGCTGAGTCCACGGCGCGACAACTTTGTAAAAATTTACGAAACGTGCGCCGTAACACGCGGTCCCAAACATGAGACTTAAAAAATCAGGAGAGAAAAATGCTCAAGTTTCTGGGAAGCACAGTCGGTATCATCTTTCTGATCGGCCTGATCGTTGTGATCGCTCTGTTCAAACTGGTGTTCTGAAACCAAGTACACATAAAAAAGCTCGATGCCTCAGGCATCGAGCTTTTTTTGTGGGCGCGAATTACAGAGCGCGTTCGTTTTCTTCGCGCTGCTCGCAGGTCATGAAGCCTTTGTTGACCACGCGGCCGTCGCTGTTGAAGCTGACGTGGTAAACCTGCTGATGACCGTCTTTGCTCATCACGTAGTTGTTGCAGGTGCCTGGATTCACCTTGCGCTGCACGCGCGAGGAAGGCTCGCCGCCGATCGCCAGCACTTGTTGTTGGGTCATGCCGTCTTCGACCTGCTTGACCAGCGGTTCGTCACGGTAGGTGACGTAGTCGACCGGGTTCTGCACGGTGGTGCTGCCGCAGCCGACCATGGTCATCAGTACACAGCTTGCCGCCAGGATTTTCTTGCACATCGTTGTCGCTCCGCATGTGAGAGCCGCTCTTGGCCCGATACCGCTTGGAGCCGCCAATTCACTCGAGAGTTCGATTATTTGATGGCTATGAGGCAGCACTCACCCTGTCACCTTCCTCCGTCTCGCTGACAAAGACCGCTATGGTTCAAAAAGCGGTGGGTTTCAAAGACCTATAAATGTTCAGCACAAGGAGGCCTTCAATGGCGAATGAACAGGCGACGCGTTACCCGTTGTTGCTGGTACCCGGTTTGCTGGGTTTCGTAAGGTTTCTGGTTTATCCCTACTGGTTTGGCATCGTCAGGGCGCTGGAGCGGGGTGGGGCGACGGTTTTACCGGTAATGGTGTCTGGCGTGAACTCCACGGAAATTCGCGGGGAACAGCTGTTGAAGGTGGTCGAGCAGACCATTCGTGAAACGGGGGTGGCGAAGGTCAACCTGTTCGGCCACAGCCAGGGTGCGCTGACCGTGCGTTATGTCGCCGCTCGACGGCCCGACCTGATTGCCTCGGTCACCTCGGTGGCCGGCCCCAATTACGGTTCAGAGCTGGCGGATTATCTAGAGCGAACCTTTCCGGTGGGCTCGCCGGGTGGTCGAGTAGTCAATGCGGTCATCGCCGTCGTCGCGTGGGTAATCGCGCTCTTCGAAACCGGCTACCGCGGGCCCAAGCTGCCGATGGATGTCTCGGCCGCGCACCAGTCCCTGACCTCGACCGGCGTGGCGCTGTTCAACAGACAATACCCTCAGGGCCTGCCCGAAACATGGGGCGGACAGGGCGAGGAAGAGGTCAACGGCGTTCGCTATTACTCCTGGTCCGGCATCCTCCAGCCGGGCATTACCAACCGCGGCTGCAACCTGATTGATGGCACCAACGTAAGTTGTCGAATATTCGCTCGCACGTTCGTAAAGGAGCAAGGTCAATGTGATGGCATGGTCGGGCGTTTCAGTTCGCACCTGGGCACGGTCATCGGGGATGACTTTCCGCTCGATCATTTCGACATCGTCAACCAGACGTTTGGGTTGGTGGGCAAAGGCGCGGATCCAGTGCGCCTGTTCATGGAACACGCCGCGCGCCTCAAGGCTGCCGGTCTCTAGCTCTTTTGAGCGTTGGTTCGTAATCAGCCGATCAGCATATCGGCCAGGAAGTGATGCGATGAGCGATAAAGAACTGTATGAAATCGAGTACACCCTTGCGGGTGAACACCACGTGGACGTCATCGAGAATCTGGATGTACCGATCATCGAAGTCGTGCACGAACTTGCGCAGAAACATCATATAGAGCTGGATGACGACCCGGACGCCGGCCCGCATGTGGCCGGTATCACTGACGTGTCGATACACAGCGTCGATGGGGAAGAGGCCGGTCCCGCGCTCTAGCCGGGGCTGCGAACCAACGGGGTGGTCCAGCGTTCCGACAGGATCACCCCGCACAGCGTCAGCGCTCCGCCGAACAGGTGGTAAAGTGCCAGACGCTCGCCAAGGGCCACGGCCGCAATCAGCGCCGTGGCGATTGGCATCAGGTTGAAGAACAGCGTCGTACGGCTCGGCCCCAGACGCATGATCGACGTCATCCACAGCCAGGGTGCAAGCATGGACGTGGGAATCGCTGCATAGAGCACCAGCGGAATGTTGCTGGCGTTCAGCCCGGCCTTGGGCGACCACAGAAACAGCGGCAGCAGCACGATGATCGCGACCACAATCTGCATATACAACAGCTGCAATGGCGGCAGCCGCAACTGCCACTTCTTCAGCAGAGTGCTATAGACGGCATAGGCCGCTACGGCAATCAGCACCAGCGCGTCGCCACGGTTCACGCCGTGCTCGATCAGCGCCCCCGGATTACCCGCCGACACCACCACGACCACGCCGCTGAATGAAATGATCGCGCCGAGCAACGCGCCGAACGTCAGGCGAGTGCCAAGGCAGGCGATGGACAGCCCGAGCGCCATAATCGGCACCAGTGACTGAATGATCCCCATGTTGGTCGCCGTCGTCATGCCCGCCGCGAAATATGCCAGGCTCTGATACATCGCCATGCCCAGTACCCCGAGGACGATGATCTTGCCGAGCATCGGTCTGATCAGGGCGCGGTTTGCCCACACCGGCTTGAGCATGAAAGGCGTGAATAGCAGCCCCGCAAGAACCCAGCGGTAAAAGCCGATCTCCGAAGGGAAAATCACCTCGGACGAAGCCTTGGTGATGACGGTGTTGACCGCCCAGATCAGAATCGTCAGCAGCGGAAACGCGTATTGCATGGGAAAACCGGCGGGTTGAGAAGGGGCGTGATTATCCGTTTCTTTGCGGCAGATGCCAGCCCTGCGCGAGCTCAGGCCGGACATACGGTGCGACTTTGTTGGCTAGACTGCTTTGAAGCTGTGCTGGTCGGTACAGTATTTGCGGAGAGTCGATCAATGAAGATGCTCGGTATTCCTGTAATGCTCGTTGCCCTGATGGTGTCCGCTCACACGTTGGCCGCCACTGAGCAGCAGAACAAAATGACCACCTGCAATGCCGATGCGAGCGCCAAGGCACTCAAGGGTGATGAGCGCAAGGCGTATATGAGCAACTGCCTGAAGGCAGCTCCGCCACCTGCGGCGACACAACAGGAAAAAATGAAGACCTGCAACGCCACGGCCAGCGCCCAGGCGCTCAAGGGAGACAGCCGCAAGACCTTCATGAGCGATTGTCTCAAGAAGAAATAATTTTCCGGGCCGGCGTCCTACACCCCTCATGACCTCGCAGGTGCCGTAAACACGGCACTTGCACGCCATTCTTCGGCGCCTGCCGGCTCGCTTGGTCAGGGGGCGAATTATGACCGCTTGCGGATCACTGGTCCTCGGCTCTCAACGCTGGCAGACTGCCGTCTTCTTTGTGCCGCCCGTTGAGGGTCTATGCCAACGTTTTCTGCGCGTCAGGTGTTAATCGCCAGTTGGATTCTGATATTTGGCGGTTTGCTGCTGGTCTTGCCGTTCAAGCTGCTGCCCAGTCTTCTCGCCGGTTTGCTGGTCTTCGAGCTGGTCAACATGCTTACCCCCAAACTGCAACGTCTGATCTCCGGCGAGCGTGCGCGCTGGCTGGCGGTTGCGTTGCTGGGGACTATCGTTGTCAGTCTGCTTACCCTGCTGTTTGCAGGCGCGATCAGCTTTGTGCTGCACGAAGCCGAAAATCCCGGCGCCTCGCTGGACAAATTCATGACGCTGGTGGATCGGGCCCGTGGCCAGTTGCCGCCGTTCATTGATGCCTACCTGCCGGCCAGCGCGGCGGAGTTCCAGGTTTCGCTGGGCCAATGGCTGCAGAAACACGTCGGTGAGTTGCAATTGATCGGCAAGGGCGCGGCGCACATGTTCGTGACCATGCTGATCGGCATGGTGCTGGGCGCGATCATCGCCTTGCAGCGCATCTCTGAAAAGCACACTCGCAAGCCTCTGGCGGCCGCGCTGTTCGATCGCCTGTACCTGCTCAGCCGAGCGTTTCGCAACATCGTGTTCGCGCAGATAAAGATATCCCTGCTCAACACCGCGTTTACCTCGGTGTTTCTGGCGATCGTCCTGCCGCTGTGCGGGATTCATCTGCCACTTACCAAAACCCTGATCATCATGACGTTCCTGCTCGGCCTGCTGCCGGTGGTGGGCAACCTGATGTCGAACACCCTGATCTTCATTGTCGGCATGTCGATTTCGATCTGGGTGGCGCTGGCGGCGTTGACCTATCTGATCGTGATCCACAAGGTGGAATACTTCCTCAATGCCCGCATTGTCGGCGGCCAGATCAATGCCAAATCCTGGGAGCTGCTGCTGGCGATGCTGCTGTTCGAAGCTGCCTTCGGCCTGCCCGGCGTCGTGGCCGGGCCGATCTACTATGCCTATCTGAAGAGCGAGTTGCAGAAAGAAGGGCTGGTGTAGGAGCGGCTTCAGCCGCGAAGGGGCCAGTATAGCCACCGCACTCGCATCGCCTGCGCTGACGTCTTCGCGGATAAATCCGCTCCCACCGGACCGCGCCAAGAACCTGTGGGAGCCCATACTGAAGTCCGCGCAAAGCCTGAGCGGACTTGTCCGCGAAGAGGCCGGTACAGCCTTACATACAGCCGTAGCGCTTCTTCGCTTCAATCGCCAGACCACTGCCGATGCTGCCGAAGATGTTGCCTTCGACATGGCGGGCGTTGGGCAGCATGGCGGAGACGCTGTTGCGCAGCGCGGGAATGCCGCTCGAACCACCGGTGAAGAACACGGTGTTGACCTGCTCCAGGCCCACGCCGGCATCGCCGAGCAACTGAGTGACGCTGTTGCGCACACGTTCGAGCTGGGCATCGATGGCCGCTTCGAACATCACCCGACTCAGGTCGACGCTCAGGCCGCTTTCGATGCGGTCCATCGCTAGGTGGCGGCTCTGGGCATGGGTCAGCTGGATCTTGGTTTCTTCCACTTCCATCGCCAGCCAGTGCCCGGCTCGTTGTTCGATTAGCTTGAACAACCGGTCGATGCCGCCGGTGTCCTCGATGTCATAGCGCATGCTGCCCAGCGCCAGCTGAGACTTCTGCGAGTACACCGCGTTAATGGTGTGCCAGGTCGCGAGGTTCATATGGTGACTGGTCGGCATGAACGCACCGCTTTTCATCCGGCTGCCATAACCGAACAGCGGCATGACGCCTTGCAGGCTCAGCTGCTTGTCGAAGTCGGTACCGCCGATGTGCACGCCGCCCGTAGCGAGGATGTCCTCATGACGGTCATCGTGAGTACGTCGCTGCGGTGACAGGCGCACCAGCGAGAAGTCCGAAGTACCGCCGCCGATGTCGACGATCAGCACCAGCTCTTCGTTCTCAATGGTGGACTCGTAGTCGAACGCCGCGGCAATGGGCTCGAACTGGAACGAGACGTCCTTGAAGCCGATTTTGCGCGCGACTTCCGCCAGCGTGTCCTCGGCTTCCTGGTCTGCCTGGGCATCGTCATCAACGAAATGCACCGGACGACCCAGCACGACTTGCTCGAACTCACGACCCGCAGCGGTCTCGGCACGTTTTTTCAGCTCGCCGATAAACAGCCCCAGCAGGTCCTTGAACGGCATGGCCGTGCCCAGCACGCTCGTGTCGTGTTTGATCAGCTTGGAACCCAGCAGGCTCTTGAGCGAGCGCATCAGCCGGCCTTCGTAGCCTTCCAGATATTCGTGCAGCGCCAGGCGGCCATAGACCGGACGGCGTTCTTCCATGTTGAAGAACACCACCGAAGGCAGGGTAATCTTGTCGTCCTCCAGCGCGATCAACGACTCCACGCCGGGGCGATGCCAGCCGACAGTGGAATTGGACGTGCCGAAATCGATGCCGCAGGCACGGGCCGGGGATTGGTCGTTCATGTCTTTTACGTTCCAGTCAAAAAACGGCCGCGCAGTTTATGTCAGTGCACCGCAATTGCGTAGCGCAATGCGTCGTTTATCCGCAGTTATCGGTATTTCTGCTCAAGGCTTGAACTGGCGCTCATTACCCCCAATCTTCCTGGGATTGTTACAGTGTGCCGGTGTCCAAGGTCGAGTCTGCGTTCAATGCGCGCGGGCACCTGTCACACTGATCGACGTGAAGTAATCCAGACGCCTCGTAACAAGAGGATGCTGTGCGCATGCACCGGCGCACCGGGCTGCGCTGGATAATTGGGATGGGTGATCGTTACATGGATTTCAAAGACTATTACAAGATACTCGACGTCGAGCCGACGGCGGATGACAAGGCCATCAAGACGGCCTACCGCAAGCTGGCGCGCAAGTATCATCCGGACGTCAGCAAGGAAGCCGGCGCCGAGGATAAGTTCAAGGAAGCGTCCGAGGCTTATGAAGTGCTCAGCAGCCCTGAAAAGCGCGCCGAGTACGACGAAATTCGCAAGTACGGCCGTCAGGGGCGTCCGTTCCAGCCGCCACCCGGCTGGCAAAGCCGCGCCGGCGCGGGCGGGTTTGATGAAACCACCGACTTTTCGGAGTTCTTCAGCTCGATTTTCGGCGGTCGTCCGCAGCAGGGCGGTCGTACCCGCAATCCGGGGCGCAAGGGCCAGGACGTCGAGAAGGAGCTGGCGATTTTTCTCGAAGAGACATTGTCCGGCGAGTCCAAACAGGTCAGCTTCCGGGTGCCGCAGCACAGCGCCGCCGGACAGCGCATGGCGGACATCACTAAAACGCTGAACGTGAAAATCCCGGCTGGCGTGGCCGACGGCGAACGCATCCGCCTCAAGGGGCAGGGCGCGCCCGGTGTTGCTGGCGGGGAAAAGGGCGATCTGTACCTGACCATACGCCTGGCGCCGCATCCGCTGTTCGAGGTGGAGGGCCATGATCTGGTGATCCAGGTGCCGCTGGCACCGTGGGAAGCCGCATTGGGCACCAAGATCGCCGTTCCGACGCTGACCGGCCGTATCAACCTCACGATCCGCCCGGACAGTCAGAACGGTCAGCGCCTGCGCGTCAAAGGCAATGGCTTGATGAACAAGAGCGGCGAGCGCGGCGATCTATATGCCCAGCTGAAGATCGTCATGCCCAAACACAGCGACGAAGCGACCAAAGCGCTTTGGCAGAACCTGGCGGACAAGGCGGCGTTCGACCCGCGAGCGCAGTGGAAGTAGTTGTTTGACAGGGGTAGCCGGCCGGTTGCCTCAGTACTTGTGGGAGGGAGCTTGCTCGCGACAGCAACAGACCTGGCGCTGCGGCAGTGACTGACAAACCGCAGTCGCCAGCAAGCTGCCTCCCACAGTTCGCGCTCCAAAACACCCAAACAGTTGCAGGTCCCCAAGGAATCAGTGACTGCCGCTGGCGCTATAGTCAGACTCGCGGCAGCACCACGGTAAAAGTGGTGCCGTCGCCGACGGTCGAGGTCACGGTGATGCTGCCGCCGTGGGCGTTGACCACTTCCTTAACGATGAAAAGCCCCAGGCCGAGGCTGGTCGATGGATTGCGAGTGTCGGCGTTTTCGCTGACGCTGCGTACCAGTGGATCAAAGATCGAGCCTATGGAATCCTCGGCAATGGGCAGGCCTTCATTGTGGACAGACAGCTCTACGGTCTGATCGTCGCCGGTTACCCGCACGGTGATTTCATGACCCGGTGAGCCGTGCTGCATGGCGTTGCCGATCAGGTTCTGCAGTAACTGGCTGATCCGCGCGCTGTCCCAGGAACCTTGCGTTTCGCCCTCGATCTCCAGGATCGGGGCCACGCCCGGTACGCCCGCGCACGCCTCTTCGATCACTTCCCGGCAGGCGGTCGCCAGATCCATGCGCATGCGGGTCACGGGCAAACCCGAACCCAGCCGGCTTTTGACGAACTCCAGCAGGTCCGCGACCATGGTCCCCATGTGCCGAGTGCTGTTTCTGATCTGGGAGATGTAATACAGCGATTTCTCGTCCTGCCCATCCTTGCGGCCCAACATCTCGGCAGACATGCTCACCGCCTGCAGCGGCGCCCGCAGGTCATGGCCCAGGATCGCCAGAAAGATATCGCGGGAACGGGCGACCTGATCGGCATAGGCGGCGGTGGACTCTGCAAGCGCCTCATCGATCGCTTCGTTGAAGCGCACCACATCCTGAAAATCGATGAGCTCAGGCGTGCTCAGGCTTTCGGCCCATAACCGGATGACGCTGGCGCGCAGATGGCGGAATTCGGAGGTCATCTGCACCAGATCGAAGCCTACTTCATGGCGTAGCTCACCATGGCTGGCGGCGGCCTCATCCAGAGTAGGCGATGGATTGGTGTCCTCGCCCCGGGCCTTGGCCATCTGTTCGTGCCTGCTCTGGGCCGTTTCCATGTCTCGTGCGGCGGCCAGCAGGATGGATTTCGCATGGTCGCGCAGCTCCAGCGAACTCATCGAATCCGCAGCGGGCTTCAGGGTCCTGGCGAAGTCTTCCCATTCATCGACGATGCGATCCACGTGATGAACGATGAACTCGGAAAGGCGCATGGCCGGATACCTGCTGAGGGGGCGAATTTGAGATGGCGCATTATTACCGCCTGCCGATGAACGTCAACAGCAATGTTTATCGGCCTCGCCCCCATATTGCTGAACAGAATCGTCGCCGATCCGGAACAGCCCGAAGTCAGAACAGCCCGAAGTCAGAACAAAAAGTAACGCTGGGCCATTGGCAACACCTCGGCGGGCTCGCACCACAGCAGCACGCCGTCGGCCTTTACCTGATAAGTCTGGGGATCGACTTCGATGTCCGGCAGGTAGTCATTGTGGATCAGGTCCTTTTTCTGCACGGTGCGGCAGCCTTTCACCACCCCGATCTGCTTCTTCAGGCCCAGCGATTCCGGCACGCCCGCGTCGAAGGCTGCCTGACTGATGAAGGTCAGGCTGGTGGCATGCAGCGAGCTGCCGTAACTGGCGAACATCGGGCGGTAGTGGACCGGCTGCGGCGTCGGGATCGACGCGTTGGCGTCGCCCATCAGGCTGGCGGCGATGGCTCCGCCCTTGAGGATCAGGGTGGGTTTCACGCCGAAGAACGCCGGGCGCCACAGCACCAGGTCGGCCCATTTGCCGATTTCGATGGAGCCCACTTCGTGGCTGATGCCATGGGTGATCGCCGGGTTGATGGTGTACTTGGCGATGTAGCGCTTGGCGCGGAAGTTATCGTTGCCCGGGCCGTCCTCAGGCAGTGGGCCGCGTTGCCGCTTCATCTTGTCGGCCGTCTGCCAGGTGCGCAGGATCACCTCACCAACCCGGCCCATGGCCTGGCTATCGGAACTGAGCATCGAGAACGCGCCCAGGTCGTGAAGAATGTCTTCGGCAGCGATGGTTTCGCGGCGAATACGGCTTTCAGCGAACGCTACGTCTTCGGCGATGCTCGGGTCCAGGTGATGGCAGACCATCAGCATGTCCAGATGCTCATCGATGGTATTGCGGGTAAACGGCCGCGTAGGGTTGGTGGAGCTGGGCAGCACATTGGGCGAGCCGCAGGCCTTGATAATGTCCGGTGCGTGACCGCCGCCGGCGCCCTCCGTGTGATAGGTGTGAATCGTGCGGTTCTTGAAAGCGGCGAGAGTGGTTTCGACAAAGCCGGATTCGTTCAGGGTGTCGGTATGAATCGCGACCTGCACGTCGTAGTCATCGGCCACGCTCAGGCAGTTATCGATAGCGGCGGGCGTGGTGCCCCAATCCTCATGCAGCTTGAGCCCGATGGCGCCGGCCTTGACCTGCTCGATCAAAGGGCCCGGCAAGCTGACGTTGCCCTTGCCGGTAAGGCCAATGTTCATCGGGAACGAGTCGGCGGCCTGGAGCATCCGTGCCATATGCCACGGCCCGGGCGTCACGGTGGTGGCGTTGGTGCCGGTGGCCGGGCCGGTGCCGCCGCCGATCATGGTGGTCACGCCGCTCATCAAGGCTTCTTCGATCTGCTGTGGGCAAATGAAGTGGATATGTGTATCGACGCCGCCCGCCGTGAGGATCATGCCTTCGCCGGCGATGATTTCCGTGGCCGCGCCGATGGCGATGGTTACGTCCGGCTGAATATCCGGGTTGCCGGCCTTGCCGATGGCCGCGATGCGACCGTCCTTGATACCGACATCGGCTTTGACGATGCCCCAATGATCGATGATCAGCGCGTTGGTGATCAGGGTGTCCACGACTTCGGCGGCCAGTAATTGCCCTTGGCCCATGCCGTCACGGATGACCTTGCCGCCACCAAATTTCACTTCCTCGCCATATGTGGTGAAGTCCTTCTCCACCTCGATCCACAGCTCGGTGTCCGCCAGGCGGACCTTGTCGCCGACAGTGGGGCCGAACATGTCGGCGTAGGCTTGTCTGGATATTTTCATGGGCATTCCCCGGTAGGAGCGCGCTTGCCCGCGACTACGAACGTCGAGCCGACAAAAGATGTCGCCTGCAATAGTGAGTCGCGGGCAAGCGCGCTCCTACGCGTCAGAATTTACAGATCGCCCATTACCCGTCCGGCAAAGCCGTACACCTTGCGCAGGCCGGCGAGGTCCACCAGTTCCACTTCCCGGGTCTGTCCGGGCTCGAAGCGCACGGCGGTGCCGGCCGGGATGTTCAGGCGCATGCCGCGACTGGCGGCGCGGTCGAAGATCAACGCATCGTTGGTCTCGAAAAAATGGAAGTGCGAGCCCACCTGGATCGGCCGGTCACCGCTGTTGGCGACCGTCAGGCTCAGGGTGCGCCGGCCGGCATTGAGTTCGATCTCGCCGGGCTGGATCTGGTATTGACCAGGGATCATGCTGGTTGCCCCAAGGTTTTGAAGTAAATGGCGGTTGGCTGATAGCGTCCATCTGGCGTGGCGCAGTAGTCCGGCAGTTCGCCGACGCGGGTGTAATCGAGCGAACGATAGAAGGCCTCGGCGGACGAACCGGCCTCGGTATCCAGATAGAGCAACCCGCGTTTGTGCTTCACGGCAGCCTGTTCGACGGCATCCATCAACTGGCGGCCCAGCCCGCGACCCCGTACGCCGGGCAGCACCATCAGTTTCTGCACTTCGGCACGGTTGAGCCCATTGGGCTTCTGACACAGCGCCAGTTGCGCGCTGGCCAGAACGTTTTCGTTTTCGACCACTACCCAGAGCAGCAGGCTGCCATCGGCAACATCAGCTTTGAGCGTGTCGCTCCAGCGCAATGCCTGTTCGGTATCGATGTCGGCCATGAACCCGACCGAGGCGCCGTCAAGCACCGTCTCGATCAACAGCTGCGCCAGACCCTGGCGATAATGCGCGAAGCTTTCTGCGGTGACACTTCTCAGCTGTGCATGGTTCATGGCGTGTTGTTCTCTAGCGAAGTTGAGGTGCTTGCGAAGCGGGCGCCTGCGCGCCGGGCGACAGGTCCAGTTGCATGAACGTGAGGTCCAGCCAGCGGCCGAACTTGGTGCCCACCTGCGGCATTTGCCCGGTGGTCTTGAAGCCTAGCCGCTCGTGCAAAGCGATGGAGGCCGCGTTGCCGCTCTCGATGGCGGCAACCATCATGTGTTTGTCGCAGGCGCGGGCGCGTTCGACCAGTGCTGCCATCAACCGCGGGCCCAGCCCTTTGCCGCGTTGGTCGGCACGGACATAGACCGAGTGCTCGACGGTGTGCCGAAAACCTTCGAACGGCCGCCAGTCGCCGAACGAGGAATAGCCCACAACCTCGCCCATCGCATCGACGGCGACCAGAATCGGATACGCCTGCGTCTGGCGGGCTTCGTACCAGGCCTGACGGTTGGCCAGATCCACGGGCGTTTCGTTCCAGATCGCAGTGGTGTTGAGCACTGCGTCGTTATAAATGGCGAGGATGCCCGGCAGGTCGGCCGGCACCGCGTCGCGGATTGCTTCAGTCATGATCACTCTTCATCTTTCAGGCGATGGGTTGATGCACGGTAACCAGCTTGGTGCCGTCCGGAAAGGTGGCCTCTACCTGAATTTCCGGGATCATTTCCGGGATGCCTTCCATGACCTGATCGCGGCTCAGCAAGGTGGTGCCGTAATGCATCAGATCGGCAACGGTCTGACCGTCCCGGGCGCCTTCAAGCAGTGCCGCGGAAATGTAGGCCATCGCTTCGGGATAGTTGAGCTTTACGCCACGCGCCAGTCGGCGTTCGGCCACCATGCCGGCGGTGAAGATCAGCAGTTTGTCTTTTTCGCGGGGAGTCAGGTCCATTGGGGTTCCGTCATTTCAAATTCGGGGCGCGCGCCTACACAAGAGCGCCTTCATGTATTCCATATTCTCGGCGTTACCGCCTCGCGGCCCAGCAGCGCAGGGCGCAGTTGTTTCCACAATTCGATCAGCCACGCCCTGGCGTGCAAGGCTTCGTCAGCCAGACAGCGTGCCACGACTAGGCCAGGCAGTTGAGTCAGGTCGCCGCGTACCGGGTTGGGTAACGACAGTGAGCGGCAGGTTTCAAGCAGTTGGGCATCGGCATCGCCGGTTATCAGAAACGTTGCGAATACCGTTTTGCCGTCCAGACCGACAGGCGAGTCCAGAAGGCCATCGCCGCCGACGATGCGCTGGCGTTCATGCCACAACAGCCGGCCGTCACGGCGGATATCCAGGTGCGACTGAAAATGCCCGTGCTCGAACCGCTCGCCGCTGGCTGGACGCCCGAGCGCTACCACGTCCCAGTAACAAAGCCGGGCATCGCCCTGCAGCTCGATGCGGGTGGTCAGCTCGGCCTGGGCATTGCTGAACACGATGGTTTCCTGAGGCAGCCATTCCAGTGTGGCGCCAGGCTCCAACCGCAGGTCCAGTTGCTGATAAGCCGGGCCCGCTGCCCGATACCATTTGGCCGCGCCGGGGCTGGTCAACTGCGCCCAGGCGTCGCTGCCGACGCAAGCCGAGATGTCCAGCCGGTCGCCGCCGGCAATGCCGCCCGGAGGGTGAACGATGATGTGCTGGCAGACCTGCGGACCTTCTGCATACAAATGCTTCTGCACCCGCAACGGCCCTTTGTGGCGCCGTTGAATGGGCCGCGTGCTGTCGCCGAACCGGCCATAGCCGAGTTCCAGCTCGGCGTGCCAGCTGGGTGTGAACAGGGCGGCATGCGCCTGTGGCCAGGCGGGGAGGTTCATGGGAGCTGGCCCATCAGATGGTCACCAGCCCGCGTACACCTTCAGCTTCCATGTTTTCTCCGCGACCTTGCTGGACGATCTCGCCGCGGGCCATTACCAGATACTGATCAGCCAGTTCTGCGGCAAAGTCGTAGAACTGTTCCACGAGCAGAATCGCCATGTCGCCGCGTTCGGCCAGCTTCTTGATCACCGCGCCAATCTCCTTGATCACCGACGGCTGGATACCTTCGGTAGGTTCGTCGAGGATCAGCAAACGTGGCCGGCTTGCCAGCGCCCGGCCAATCGCCAGTTGCTGCTGCTGCCCGCCCGACAGGTCGCCGCCACGGCGGTGCTTCATCTGCAACAGGACCGGGAACAATTCATAGATGAACGCCGGAACCTCTTTGGCTTCGGAGCCAGGAAAACGGGACAGGCCCATCAGCAGGTTTTCTTCAACGGTCAGGCGCCCGAAAATCTCGCGACCTTGCGGCACATAAGCGATGCCGGCATGCACCCGCTGGTGCGGCTTGAAACCGGTGATGGCCTTGCCTTCCCATTGCACCGAGCCTTCCTTGGAAGGCAACAGCCCCATGAGAACGCGCAGCAGTGTGGTCTTGCCGACGCCGTTGCGTCCGAGAAGACAGGTCACCTCGCCGACTTTCACATCAAAGGACAGCCCGCGCAGAATGTGGCTGCCGCCGTAGTATTGGTGAAGCTTTTCGACTTGCAGCATGGTGGTTACCCCGTCTTGCATTGTTCGCTACCTGCTGTAGGAGCGCGCTTGCCCGCGATCGAGTGCGGAGCGCTCGCAGATTAATGAAATCCGAAATCCACGACTGCTAACGCAGCCGGTCGCGGGCAAGCGCGCGCCTACAATGGTTGCTATCAGCGGCCCAAATAGACCTCGATGACTCGCTCATCCGCCTGCACATCATTCAACGAACCTTCAGCCAGAACGCTGCCCTGATGAAGCACGGTGACGTGGTCGGCGATGGAGCCGACGAAGCCCATGTCGTGCTCGACCACCATCAGCGAGTGCTTGCCCGCCAGGCTCTTGAACAGCTCGGCGGTGAACTCGGTTTCGGCGTCGGTCATGCCGGCGACCGGCTCGTCGAGCAGCAGCAGTTGCGGGTCCTGGACCAGCAGCATGCCGATTTCCAGAAACTGTTTCTGACCGTGCGACAGCAGACCCGCCGGACGATGGGCGGAAGCGGTCAGGCGGATGGTCTCCAGCACCTGCTCGATCCGGTCGCGCTGTTCGCCATTGAGCCGTGCCCGCAAGCTGGCCCAGACCGACTTGTCAGTCTTCTGCGCCAATTCGAGGTTTTCGAACACGCTCAGTGCTTCAAACACCGTTGGCTTCTGAAACTTGCGGCCGATGCCGGCCTGGGCGATCTGCACTTCGCTCATCTGGGTCAGGTCCAGCGTCTCGCCGAACCAGGCCTTGCCGTGGCTGGGGCGAGTCTTGCCGGTGATGACGTCCATCAGTGTCGTCTTGCCCGCGCCGTTGGGGCCGATGATGCAGCGCAGCTCGCCGACGCCGATGTACAGGTTCAGATCGTTCAGCGCCTTGAAACCATCGAAGCTGACGCTGATGTCCTCCAGCGTCAGGATTGTGCCGTGGCGGGTATTCAGCCCCTTGCCGGCGCTCTTGCCCAGGCCGACTGCGTCGCGGCTGGTGCCGGCGTCGGAGTTGGGGTCAAGCATCGGTTCAAAGGCGGGCTCCAGCATCAGAGAGGGCGTCGGGGTGGTTTTCATGGCTCGCTCCGTTTTTTCAGCAGACCGATCACGCCTTTGGGCAGATACAGCGTGACGATGATGAACAGCGCACCCAGGAAAAACAGCCAGTATTCGGGAAAGGCGACGGTGAACCAGCTCTTCATGCCGTTGACCAGGCCTGCGCCCAGCAGCGGCCCGATCAAGGTGCCGCGCCCGCCCAGTGCCACCCAGACGGCGGCTTCAATGGAGTTGGTCGGCGACATTTCGCTGGGGTTGATGATGCCGACCTGCGGCACGTAAAGCGCGCCTGCCAGCCCGCAGAGCACCGCGCTCAGGACCCACACGAACAGCTTGAATCCACGCGGGTCGTAGCCGCAGAACATCAACCGGTTTTCGGCGTCGCGCAGGGCGGTCAGCACTCGACCGAACTTGCTCTGCGCCAGACGCCAGCCCAGATAAAGGCTGAGCACCAGCAATATCACCGTTGCCAGGAACAGCACCGCGCGGGTGCCCTGGGAACTGATGCTGAATCCCAGAATGCTGCGGAAGTTGGTAAAGCCGTTGTTGCCGCCAAAGCCGGTCTCGTTGCGAAAGAACAGCAGCATTCCTGCAAAGGTCAGGGCCTGGGTCATGATCGAGAAATACACGCCCTTGATCCGCGAGCGGAAGGCGAAGAACCCGAACACCAGCGCCAGCAGCCCCGGCGCCAGCACTACCAGACACATCGCCCAGAGAAAGTTGTCGGTACCGGCCCAGTACCAGGGCAATTCGGTCCACGACAGAAAGGTCATGAACGCCGGCAGACCATCCCCCGCGGCTTCGCGCATCAGGTACATGCCCATCGCATAACCGCCCAGCGCAAAGAACAACCCGTGGCCCAGCGACAGCAGCCCGGCGTAGCCCCAGACCAGGTCCAGCGCCAGCGCCACAATGGCGTAGCACAGGATCTTGCCGACCAGCGTCAGCGTGTAGGCCGAGACTTGCAGGCTGTTGTCGGCGGGCAGCAGCGACAGCAGCGGCATGGCCAGCAGTGCCGCCAGCACCAGAATGCCCACGGTCAGCGTGCCCTTGGGCCCGACTTTTTGTGCAGCAGTCACCATTAATGGCTGGTTCATCAGTCGATCACCCGTCCTTTCAGTGCAAAGAGGCCCTGCGGGCGTTTCTGGATAAACAGAATGATCAGCGCCAGGATCAGGATCTTGCCCAATACCGCGCCGATCTGCGGCTCAAGAATCTTGTTGGCGATGCCCAGCCCGAAGGCCGCCATAACGCTGCCGGCCAACTGGCCGACACCGCCGAGCACCACCACCAGGAACGAGTCGATGATGTAGCTTTGGCCCAGGTCCGGGCCGACGTTGCCGATCTGGCTCAGCGCCACGCCGCCCAGCCCGGCGATGCCGGAACCAAGCCCGAACGCCATCATGTCGATGCGTCCGGTCGGCACGCCGCAGCAGGCCGCCATGTTGCGGTTCTGGGTGACGGCGCGCACGTTCAGGCCCAGACGCGTCTTGTTCAGCAGCAGCCAGGTCAGCACCACCACGAACAGCGCGAAGGCGATGATGACGATGCGGTTGTAAGGCAGGACCAGATTGGGCAGTACCTGAATCCCGCCCGACAGCCACTCGGGGTTCGCAACTTCAACGTTCTGCGCGCCGAACGCCAGGCGGACCGCCTGGATCAGCATCAGGCTGATGCCCCAGGTCGCAAGCAGGGTTTCCAGCGGGCGGCCGTACAGGTGGCGAATGATGGTGCGTTCCAGCGCCATGCCGATCAGCGCGGTGACGAAGAACGCGACCGGCAGCGCGACCAGCGGATACAACTCCAGCGCGCCCGGCGCATAGCGCTGGAACATCAGCTGCACCACATAAGTGGAGTAGGCGCCCAGCATCAGCATTTCGCCGTGCGCCATGTTGATCACGCCGAGCAGGCCGAAAGTGATCGCCAGACCCAGCGCCGCCAGCAGCAGAATGGAGCCCAGCGACATGCCGCTGAAGGCCTGACCCAGAATTTCACCCATCAGCAGTTTGCGTTTGACCTGCGCCAGGCTGGTTTCGGCGGCAATGCGCACGGAAGCGTCGGTTTCAACGCCTGGCGCGAGCAGCGATTCGAGGCGGGTGCGGGCCAGCGGGTCGCCGGTTTCACCCAGCAGGCGCACGGCCGAAAGGCGCACCGTCGGGCTGCTGTCGACCAGTTGCAGGTTGGCCAGGGCCAGCGTCAGCGCGTCTTTTACAGCAGCATCGTCTTCAGCCTCCGTGCGCAAGCTGATGAAATTCAGCTGTGCGGGGCGGGCGCTTTTTTGCAGGTGTCGGGCGGCGTTCAGGCGCAGGCCGACGTCGGCGCCCAACAGTTGATGACTGGCCAGCGCGGTTTCGGTCAAACCACGCAGCCGGTTGTTCATGCGCAATTTGCGCGGTTCATCGGTAGCGGGTGCGTCGCTGTCCATCGCGACAAAGCTGCCGTTCACTTCGATGAAGGCACGCTTGCTGCTGTCCGAGGCAACCCGACCGTCGCTCAGCGCCTCAAGCAGTTCAATGCGTTGCGGCGAAGGATTGGCTGCCCAGGTTTCCAGCAGCTCAGCCTGTTGCGAAGAGCTGGCCGCGACAAAGTCACCGGCGTCGCTGGCCTGCGCTGCAACGGGCAACGTGAGAATGAGCATCAACAGGAAACGGTAAAAAGTGTTAAGCATGGCGAGAGGCCTGGTCTTATCGATCTAGAGGTATCGCAAAATCCAGGTGGGAGCGGACTTGTCCGCGAAGGCTAATCACAGACGGCAATAATGCTGCAACTGCGCCAGCCTCTTCGCGACCAAGGTCGCTCCCACAGGAGAAATAGAGCGCTACCTGTCAGTTACTCTTCACCGGTGTTTCAGGCTTCTTGTCGTTGCCAGGGATGTACGGGCTCCACGGTTGGGCGCGGATCGGTTCCTTGGTCTGCCACACGACGTTGAACTGACCGTTATCCTCGACTTCGCCGATCATCACCGGCTTGTGCAGGTGGTGGTTGGTCTTGTCCATGGTCAGCGTAAAGCCCGAAGGTGCCGCGAAGGTCTGGCCGGCCATGGCGGCGCGGACCTTGTCCACGTCGGTCGACTTGGCCTTCTCGACTGCTTGGGCCCACATGTGGATGCCCACGTAGGTGGCTTCCATCGGGTCGTTGGTCACGGCCTTGTCGGCACCTGGCAGGTTTTTCTTCTTGGCGTAGGCTTTCCAGTCAGCCACGAACTTCTTGTTGGCCGGATTTTCCACGGACTGGAAGTAGTTCCATGCTGCCAGATGGCCCACCAGCGGTTTGGTGTCGATGCCGCGCAGCTCTTCTTCGCCGACCGAGAAGGCTACGACCGGTACGTCGGTGGCTTCCAGGCCCTGGTTGGCCAGTTCCTTGTAGAACGGCACGTTGGAGTCGCCATTAACGGTGGAGATGACCGCCGTCTTGCCGCCTGCCGAGAATTTTTTGATGTTGGCGACGATGGTCTGGTAATCGGCGTGGCCGAACGGGGTGTAGACCTCTTCGATGTCGCTGTCTTTCACGCCTTTGGAGTGCAGGAACGAACGCAGAATCTTGTTGGTGGTACGCGGGTAGACGTAGTCGGTGCCCAGCAGGAAGAAGCGCTTGGCCGCGCCGCCGTCTTCGCTCATCAAGTACTCGACCGCCGGTATCGCCTGCTGGTTAGGCGCGGCGCCGGTGTAGAACACGTTCGGCGACATTTCCTCGCCTTCGTATTGCACCGGGTAGAACAGCAGCCCATTGAGTTCTTCGACCACCGGCAGTACCGACTTGCGTGACACCGAAGTCCAGCAACCGAACATCACGGCCACTTTGTCCTGGGTCAGCAGCTGGCGGCCCTTCTCGGCGAACAGCGGCCAGTTCGAAGCCGGGTCGACCACGACCGGTTCCAGCATCTTGCCGTTGACGCCGCCCTTGGCGTTGATTTCGTCAATGGTCATCAGCGCCATGTCCTTGAGGGACGTTTCGGAGATTGCCATGGTGCCGGACAACGAATGCAGGATGCCGACCTTGATGGTTTCCGCTGCCTGGACAGTCCAGGTCAGGCCCATGGCGGCAACTGACGCGGACAGGGTGAAGGCTTTGATCAGACTGCGACGCTTCATTGGACTGACTCCATTCGTTTGGTTTTCTGGTTGGGCAGATCTCTGTTGTAAGAGCTGCCAAGCAAAGGCTGTGCCCAGCCGGGAAAACGGGGTCGTGGGTCGAGGTTAAAGGTTTCTGCAAGCGGGCAGGCGCACCTGATTGGGGCCTGAGTCGGGCCGTGGTGCGCAGATAGGGGCGAAGTTGGTGCGTCAAATGAAAAAGCCGCCCGGAGGCGGCTTTTTCATTGAATCGAACGAGGCCCGAACCGGTCGGGTGAGGAATTCATCACAAAACCGCCCGGCGGTTTCGGGCCTCGTAGCCAGCAATTTAAGCTGCCACCGAAGATTTAGCAAAGCGGGAAAAAACTATTCGATCAAAAAGCCAGACCGCGACCAGTGAAACGCCCACCAGCGGGAACGCGACCGCAATGAAGAACATGATCACCATGGCCGTTTTCCAGCGTGGCAAGTCATGCCGCAATGCCGGTGCGCCAAGGCTGCCCTTGGGGCGGCGCTTCCACCAGATCACCAGCCCGCTGACCGCGCTGAGCAAAATCATGAGGCACGCCAGAAAGATCAGCAGCTGATTGAGCCAGCCGAAAAACTTGCCTTCGTGCAGCATCACACCCAGCTCGGTGGCGCGCGAAACCACGCTGTAATCCTCCCAGCCGACATCGGCCAGCACCTTGCCGCTGTACTGGTCGATATGCAGCGTCGCGTCGTTGCGCGGGTCGTCGGCAAATACCGCGACGGTGAACACGCCCTCGGCGGTCTTGGGCGCGGTGATGCTGTAACCCGGCTCGACGCCCCGAGCCGTCGCGATGTCCACCACCTGTTGCAACGAGACTTTCGGTGCCGCCGGGCCTGCTGACATGTCGTGATGGTGCATGTGTTCGGCGTGGGCGCCGGACGACTGCGGCATCGGCGTGTTTTCCAGTGCCCACGGCACAGTCTGGGAGGTTGCTGTGTTCAGCTCTCCGGCCATTTGCGTGGACTTGGGCACATCGTTCCACATCGCCGCTGGGAAGGTATTCCACAGGTCGGCGTACTGCTTGCCCCACATGCCGGTCCAGGTCATGCCGCTGAGCAGCATGAACAGCAGAATCAAAGAGCCCCAGAAACCGGTCACTGCGTGCATGTCCCTCCACAGGACCCGACCGCGACTGCTCAGCCTTGGCCAGAGCACGCCCGCTGCCTTCGAACCACGCGGCCACCACAGGTACAGCCCGGAAATCACCAGCATGATGCCCCAGCCCGCAGCCAGTTCGATCAAACGGTCGCCAACGGTGCCAATCATCAGCTCGCCATGCAGCGCCCGGGCGATGGCCTGCAGATTGTCTTTCGCATCCTGGCTGCCAAGGATCTCGCCGTCGTACGGGTTGATGAAAACGTTCAGGTCACGGTTATCGGCAACGATGCTGAACTGCGCGCTGCGCTCGGCGCTGACCGGCGGGAAGTATTGGCTGATCGCGGCTTGCGGGTAGCGGTGCAGGACGCGCTGCTGCAACTCATCGGCGCTGAGCGAATGGTGCGCTGGCGTTACATCCAGCAAATCGCTGTACATCAGGTTGTCCAACTGTGGCTTGAACAGGTAAATGATCCCGGTCAGCGACAGCAGAATCATGAACGGCGCCACGAACAGTCCGGCATAGAAATGCCAGCGCCAGGCCAGGTTGTAAAAAGAAACGGTAGGTTTGGTCACGGGTTACGCTCCCCGACAGGGACAAACGGCACGCTCTGCTTTCAGGCTTGGCTGAAAGCAGGGCGCGAAATCATGATTGGATTCAGGCCGTCAGGCGTCGGGGCGGAGCGCGACTGCGCGCGTTGGGGAAGATGGCTTGCCGCGCATGGCCCTGTTGGGCAAGGGCGACAAAGAAATCGGCGGGCCTGGGCGGATCCGCCGCAACCAGTTCCAGCACCTGAGGCAGCGCGGGGCAACTGAATAGCAGCGTGCAATAACCGCACTTGGCCCACAACGCGTGGTCGGCCATGCCGGAGTCGGCGGCCTCGGCGGGTGCTGCGTGTTCGCTGCGGTGATGGGCGTGCTCGCCTGATGCCGTACCGTGGTCCGTCGCCGCCGACACGGACATCGCCATCCCGCTGTGCTGTTCCATCGGCATCGACTGGGAAACCAGCGGTCCGAGGAAAATCATCAGCATGGCGAACAGGCTCAGCAACGCGCCTCGATGGTTGCGAGGAACGATGGACCTGGTGCGGTGGCGACGCATGCTGCTCAACGTGACGGATTACTCAATGCTGATGGTGATGCTGTTGTTCAGGTGCCTGCTGTTGTACCACGACCTGCACCTCGATCGCTCCGGCCTTTTGGAAATGCAGCGTCAGCGGAAACCGCTGTCCGCTGACCAGCCGCGCGCGGTCTTTGATGTCCAGCAGCATCACGTGATAAGCCATGGGCGCAAAACTGACCTTGGCGTGCGGCGCCACTTCCACGGCTTGCACCTGCTGCATCTTCATAAGGCCGTTGACCTCGACATGCTCATGCAACTGCGCCTGACCCGCAAGCGGGCTGTCGACGCTGATCAGGCTGTCCGCGGCATCGCCGTTGTTCTCGATCGTGAAATAGGCCGCCACTGCCGGAGCATTCGGCGGCAGCGCCATCGACCAGGGATGACGAATCGTCAGCTCGCCGATCGTATATTCGTGAGCGTGCGCGAAGAAAGCTGGCATCAGCAGTGCGGCGATTAGCAGGATTTTTTTTAACATTGGTATTCATCCTTGGTGGCAATCTCGTCATTTAGCCTGAGCGGGACTGGCAAGTGCAAAGGGGGACTACCGCCTCAGCGACCCCAGCACCTCCTCCACACTCCAGAACACCCGATCCACATCCGGAAGCTCTGGCCGCTTGAGGATCAGAACCGGCACGCGACGTTCGCGGGCGACTTGAAGTTTGGGTTCGGTGGAGCTGCTGCCGCTGTTCTTGCTGATCAGGACGTCGATCCGGCGGCTTTCGAAGAGGGCGCGTTCGTCTTCCAGATGGAACGGGCCACGTGCGCCGAAGACTTCACAACGATTGTTGCCGGGGCAGGCGTCCAGGGCGCGGAGGGTCCAGAACTGGTGTTCGGGGATTTCATGCAAATGCTGCAGCGGTTCCCGGCCCAGCGTGAACAATGGTCGCTGGAAAGGGCCAAGCGCAGTAGTCAGCTCCGACCAGTCGGCAACCTCGCGCCAGTCATCGCCCGGCCCGGCTTGCCACGTGGCACGTCGCAGTCCCCAGCAGGCAATACCCGACGTATGGGCCGCGAGGGCGGCATTCCGGCTGATCTGCGCGGCATAGGGGTGAGTGGCGTCGAGCAACAGATCGATCTGCTGTTCGCGGATAAATCGGGCCAGGCCGTCAGCGCCGCCATAACCACCGACCTTGACGCGGCATGGCAGATCCGTTGGCACGCGACCGACACCCGCGAGGCTGTAAATGTCTTGCGGCCCCAGAGTGCGGGCGATCGCCAGTGCCTCGGTCACGCCGCCCAGCAGCAGAATACGTTTCATCGCTTTACCTTCATTCGAGGCCTGCGTGTCCGACGATGCCGCCCTGACGGTCGATGGCGAACACTTCCACTTGAACTTGAGCGGGCACCACGCTGCGGGCGAAATCCCGCGCATGGCCGCAGACCACGTCGCCCAACGGGACGCCCGCAGCCGAGCACAAGGCCAGTGCCTGCTGGCTGGTGTTGGCCTCGCGAATCTGCTGTTGCAACGCGTCATCGGCACCCGCATCCGCCGCCCAGCCCGCCAGCTGTGGCAGGTCGATGCTGGAGTGGCGGCTGTGCAGGTCCATATGGCCGGCGGCCAGTTTGCTGATTTTGCCGAAGCCGCCGCAAAGGCTGAGCTTGTCGACGGGCACCTTGCGCAGATGCTTGAGCACCGCGCCGACGAAGTCGCCCATCTCGATCAAGGCAATGTCCGGGATTCCGTATACCCGGCGCATCGTGTCTTCGCTGGCGTTGCCGGTGCAGGCGGCGATGTGCAGGTAGCCATTGGTCACGGCTACGTCGATGCCCTGATGAATCGAGGCGATATACGCCGCGCAGGAAAATGGCCGGACGATGCCGCTGGTTCCGAGGATCGACAGTCCGCCCAGAATGCCCAGGCGCGGGTTCATGGTTTTCAGCGCCAGCGCCTCGCCGTCTTCGACGCCGATGCTGACCTCGAAGCCGCCCGCATAGCCGCGCTCTTCAGCCAGTGCCTGAAGATGCTCGCTCATCATCCGCCGTGGCACGGGGTTGATCGCCGGTTCGCCGACGCCCAGTACCAGACCGGGCCGGGTCACAGTGCCGACGCCCGGGCCCGCCATAAAGCGCACGCCGGGCGCCGGGCTCAGACTGACCCGAGCGAACACCAGTGCGCCATGGGTTACATCTGGATCATCGCCGGCGTCCTTGATGGTTCCGGCTTCGGCGGCACCCTTCACAAGGCGGCAGAACTCCAGACGCATCTGCACGCGCTTGCCCTTGGGCAGTGTGATGTCCACCGCATCATCGGCCGGTCCGCCAAGCAACAGCCGCGCTGCCGCCAGACTGGTCGCGGTGGCGCAGCTGCCGGTTGTCAGCCCGCTGCGCAGCGGGGCAGGTTGTTCGGCGGTTTCTTCGCGCATCAGGGCTTGACCACATCCAGCAGGGTGATCGGCAGCGCCTGGCGCCAGGTGTCGAATTCGCCCAGCGGCCTGGCGTGGGCGACTTGAATCCGCGTCAGCTCGCCGCCGTGGCGTTCGCGCCAGAGCATTAGCGCGCTTTCGCTTTGCAGGGTCACGGCGTTGGCGACCAGCCGGCCACCCGAGCGCAGTTGCTCCCAGCAGGCTTCGAGCACCCCCGGGCGCGTGACGCCGCCGCCGATGAAGATCGCGTCCGGACGCTCCAGCCCATGCAGGGCGTCCGGCGCGGTGCCGCGTACCAGTTGCAGCCCCGGCACGCCCAGAGCATCGCGATTGAACTCGATCAATTGCTGGCGACCTTCATCGGCTTCGATAGCCAGCGTGCGACAGGTTGGATGGGCGCGCATCCATTCGATGCCGATGGAACCGCACCCGGCGCCGACGTCCCACAGCAGCTCGCCCGGCACCGGTGCCAGACGCGCGAGAGTCATCGCGCGCACATCGCGCTTGGTGAGCTGGCCGTCATGCTCGAATGCGCCGTCGGGCAACCCGGCCAGTGTCGTCAGGCGCGTGGCGGTCGCATCGGCGCGGCAGTCGATGGCTACCAGATTCAACGCAGCGATCTCAGGGTTGCCCCAGTCGCCGGCCAGGCCCTCGACGCGTCGTTCGGCTTCGCCGCCCAGGTGCTCGAACACCGTCATGCGGCTGGGGCCGAACTTCCGCTCCCGCAGCAGGCTGGCGATGGCCGCAGGGCTGCTGCCGTCATTGCTCAGCACCAGAATCCGTACGCCGTGGTGAACATGAGCATTTAGCGCCGCCAGCGGCCGCGCGACCACCGAGACGATGGAAACGTCCTGCAAAGCCCAGC
Source organism: Pseudomonas sp. R1-18 (assembly GCF_051132095.1). Taxonomy (NCBI): domain Bacteria; kingdom Pseudomonadati; phylum Pseudomonadota; class Gammaproteobacteria; order Pseudomonadales; family Pseudomonadaceae; genus Pseudomonas; species Pseudomonas sp. R1-18. The sequence continues at coordinate 4,332,812 of NZ_CP071658.1, read as the reverse complement.
CGAGCCTGGCCGCGGCGAGCGAGCAGGATGAAGGCGCGGGGATTACGTGCATTTCCTCGGCGGCTACCACACGGGAAAGACTGGCGCCGACGCCGAAAAACATGGGGTCGCCGCTGGCCAGTACGCAGACTTCAGCGCCGCGCTGGGCTATTACTGGATCCAGCGAGAAGGGGCTCGGCCACGCACGTCGCTCGGCGCCAATGCAGCGTGGCAGCAAAGCCAGCTGACGCGGGCCGCCGAACACCTGATCGGCGCGCAGCAGGGCGTGCCGGGCATTCTTGCCCAGGCCTTTGTAGCCGTCTTCCCCGATTCCCACGACTGTCAGCCACGGCGTCATGCAGTTACCTCGATCCGAACTTCCGACAGAGCGTCTTTTCATGCCTGCGGACAAAGCAGGCATAATACCGCGCCCAAGGGGCACAAGCGCCCATTGAAATTCCAGCCAGGCCACAGAAAGTCCACACCGGTGATCCTTTGAACGAGCAGAAGTCCGCTCGACCCGCCTTCGCAACGCTACGTCCCTCGGCCTGTCCGGGGTTGTTGCGTATCGTCCCGGCGCTGGACGGTGGCATTTGCCGGATCAAGCTGGCGGGCGGCATGATCAGTTCCGCGCAGGCGCTGGCTGTGGCGCAGGCGGCGCGCACTTACGCGCAGGGTGTGATCGAGGTGACCAATCGGGCCAACCTGCAGATACGCGGCATCGGTACCGATCATGACGGATTGATCCAGGCGCTCATGGACGCCGGGCTCGGCCCGGCCAATCCCGACAGCGACGACGTGCGCAATCTGCTGCTCAGCCCAACGGCCGGCCTGGACCCGCACATGCTGTTCGATGCGAGGCCGCTGGCAGCACGGATTCTCGGTTCGCTGGAAAGCCACCCGCGCTTCCATGAACTGTCCGCCAAGTTCGCGTTGTCGCTGGATGCGGGCGAAGGGCTGGTCATGCTGGAGCATCCGCACGATATCTGGCTCTCGGGCCTGAGCGTGGACGGCGAGTTATGGCTGGCGTTCGGTCTGGCCGGTTGCCCGGCCCATGATCGGCCGCTGGCCGCCGTGCCATTGGCCGAGGGCCACGCGCTGGTGATCGCGCTGCTGGAATTGTTCCTTGATCGGGCTCGTCCCGAGCACACGCGCATGCGCCATCTGCTGGCCGAGTTGTCGCGCACTGAAGTGCTCGCTCAGCTCGCCACGCGCCTGAATGTCGATTTGCGAGTTGATCAAAAAGTAACCGGCTGGCAGCGGCCAGCGGCTGCTCAGGACGGCCATCTGGGGGTTTATCCACAAGCCGGATCCGGCCTGGTGGCGGTAGGCGGTGCGGTGCCACTCGGGCGACTCGACGATGTGATGCTCGCCAATGTCGCGCGACTGGCCGCCACACTGGGTGACGGCAGCCTGCGCCTGACCCCGTGGCAAAGCCTGCTGTTGCCCAATGTGCCCGTCGCTCAGGTCCCGCAACTGCTGGCTGCATTGGAGAGCGCCGGTCTGGTCTGCAGTGCCGGGCAACCTCTGGCACGAATCACCGCGTGTACCGGAAGCGCCGGCTGCGCCAAGGGGCTTGCCGACACCAAGAGCGATGCCTTGCGGATCGCCGCTCACCTGCCTGTCGGCCAGTCGGTGCATCTGACCGGCTGTTCGCGCTCCTGCGCTGCTGCTCATGTCGCGCCAGTGACGCTGCTGGCGGTCGCGCCGGGCCGCTACGATCTTTATTTTCGCGATGCAGCACGCCCCGGTTTCGGCGTGCTGCGTGCGCGTGACCTCACTATTGAAGCAGTCGGCGCGCAGTTGGCCGCCGACTCACGGAGCAGCACTGCATGATTGATTACATCCGCGATGGTCAGGAGATTTATCGCAACTCCTTCTCGATCATTCGCGCCGAAGCGCGCCTGGACACGATCCCCGCCGACCTGGAAAAACTCGCCGTGCGCGTGATCCATGCCTGCGGCATGGTCGAGGTCATCGAGGACCTGCGCTTCTCGCCCGGTGCCGGTACCGCCGGGCGCAATGCGCTGGCAGCGGGTGCGCCGATCCTGTGCGATGCGCGGATGGTGTCCGAAGGCATCACCCGTGCCCGTCTGCCAGCCAACAATCAGATCATCTGCACGCTGCACGATGAAGGCGTGCGCGAAATGGCTCAGGAACTGGGCAACACCCGTTCCGCCGTGGCGCTTGAATTGTGGCGGCCGTATCTGAAAGGCAGCGTGGTGGTCATCGGCAACGCGCCGACCGCACTGTTCTATCTGCTTGAAATGCTCGACGCGGGCGCGCCCAAGCCCGCGCTGATTCTGGGTTTCCCGGTCGGCTTCGTCGGTGCGGCGGAATCCAAGGCGATGCTGGCGGCCGACAGCCGAGGAGTGCCGTTCGTGATCATGCAGGGCCGCCGCGGCGGCAGCGCGATGGCGGTGGCGGCGGTCAATGCGCTGGCAACGGAGATCGAATGATGCACGCACGCGGTCGATTGATTGGCCTGGGCGTCGGCCCTGGCGACCCGGAGCTGATCACCGTCAAGGCTTTGCGCCTGCTGCGCGAATCGCCGGTGGTGGCGTATTTCGTCGCCAAGGGCAAGAAAGGCAACGCCTTCGGTATCATCGAAAACCACTTGCAGGACGCCCAGACACTGATGCCGCTGGTTTATCCGGTCACTACTGAAGCGCTGCCCGCACCGCTTTCCTACGAGCAGGTAATCAGCGATTTCTATGACGAGGCAAGCCTGGATGTCGCCGCGCATCTGGACGCCGGCCGTGACGTGGCGGTGATCTGCGAAGGTGACCCGTTCTTCTACGGTTCCTATATGTACCTGCATGATCGCCTTGCCGACCGATATCAGGCCGAAGTGATTCCTGGTGTGTGCTCGATGCTTGGCGGCGCCTCGGTGCTGGGCGCGCCGTTGGTGTACCGCAATCAGAGCCTGTCGGTGCTGTCCGGCGTGCTGTCCCATGATGAACTCAAGCGCAAGCTCGCCGACGCCGATGCGGCGGTGATCATGAAGCTGGGACGCAACTTCCCGAAAGTCCGGCAGGTGCTCGGCGAGCTGGGTCTGGCGGAGCGTGCGCTGTACGTCGAGCGGGCGACCATGAGCAATCAGAAGATCGTGCCCCTTGATCAGGTCGATCCCTCGTCGTCGCCGTATTTCTCGCTGATCATCGTTCCCGGAGAGAGGTGGCAGGGCTGATGACTGACTACCTTCCGGCCATTGTCATCCTGGGCAATGGCAGCCTCGCGACCGCGCGGCGTATCCAGCAGATTTATCCCGGCGCTCTGATTCATGGACTGGCCGAACGGGTCGAAGGCGCGGACAGTGTCTACACCGAGTTTGGTGTGACGCTGCGTCAGCTGTATCAGAAGAACACGCCGATCATCGCGCTGTGCGCGGCCGGAATCGTAATCCGCACTCTGGCTCCGCTGCTCCTGGAAAAGGGCGTCGAGCCAGCCGTTCTCGCGGTCGCCGAAGATGGCAGCGCAGTGGTTCCGTTGCTCGGCGGCTTGGGTGGCGTCAATGTCATGGCCCGCGAGATTGCCGCCGGGCTGGGTATCGCGCCTGCAATCACCACCAGCGGAGAGCTGCGTTTCGGCACTTGCCTGCTCAACCCGCCGGCGGGATACGCGCTGGGTGATCTGGAACTGGGCAAGCGTTTTGTGTCAGACCTGCTTGCCGGCGAACAAGTGCGCATCGACGGCGACGCGCCGTGGCTCGCCGAGGCCCGTTTATCCGAGGATCCGCAGGCTCAGCGCACGATCCGCGTCAGCTGTGCCGAGCGTGAACCGTCGGCTACCGAACTGCTGATTTATCCACGCAGCGTGCTCGTGGCGGTAAGCGAACCGGCGCCGGATCTGGCCGAGCGCATCCGAAGCGCTTTGCGCCAGGCGCGCATCGCCGGGCAAGCCCTGGCCTGTCTGGCGGCCGGGGATACACATCTGGCCGATCCACACCTGCATCAGGCCGCTGCCGAACTGGATGTGCCGGTACGTTTCGTCAAAGCACACTCGGCCGAGGACATGGCGCGCAACGCGGTCCCGCAGCTGCTGCCGCCAATCTCCCAAGGCGACGGCATAGCGATCGCGGTTGCCAGCCAGCCGTTGGACGTGCAGCTCATCGGTCGGCCACGCGGTCGGCTGGCCGTGATCGGCCTCGGCCCGGGCGCTGCGGACCTCATGGTGCCAGCGGTCAAGGTTGAACTTGCGCGGGCCAATGACGTACTGGGCTACGAAACCTATGTACGCATGGCCGGGCCATTTCGTCCCGACCAGATCCTCCACTGCACCGACAACCGTGAGGAAATGCAGCGTGCCCGTCACGCCTTCGAGCTGGCTGCCCAAGGGCGCTCGGTCGTCGTGGTGTCCTCCGGCGATCCGGGCGTCTTCGCCATGGCTTCGGCGGTGCTCGAAGCGCTGCACGAATCCGATAACAGGGAATGGCACGCGGTCGATCTGGAAATCCTTCCGGGTGTCTCTGCATCATTGGCCACCGCCGCTCAGGCAGGCGCGCCGTTGGGGCACGACTTCTGCGTGATTTCGCTTTCGGACAACCTCAAGCCCTGGGAGGTGATCGAAAAACGTCTGGACCTCGCCGCCCAGGCCGATCTGGCGCTGGCGTTCTACAACCCGATTTCGCGTTCGCGGCCGTGGCAGCTGGGCCGCGCGCTGGAAATCGTCCGCCGGCACCGTCGCCCTGAAACTCCGGTGACGCTGGGCCGAGATATCGGCCGTCCTGGCCAGACCCTGCGCATCATTACCCTGGAACAGCTAACTCCAGAGCAGGTGGACATGCGCACCATGGTGCTGATCGGCTCATCCACCACTTGCACCTTTAGCCGACCCGCAGGCGGAGCCTGGGTGTACACACCACGCTGGTACGGCGAAAGACCTACAGGTTGACGCCCACGTCTTCTGAGAATCGATTCGTCAGGATGTGAGAAACAGCTGATGTCCCGACGTAATCGTCCGCAATAGTGTCGGATGCCCTGGCTGCACCTTCGAGAGAATTGCTACCTGGCTTACACCATTGCTTGTAGTTTATTTCTTCGCAGTAGATATGAACTTTCCAATGTCCCATGTTTACAAGGGGATCGGACTAGTCACGGTTTTTCTGCTGTGTCAAAGCACGAAGCTTGTTCCTGGTTCTTTACCCGTTCGGTGCTCGCTGGCCTGTAATTTCCTATCTCGGTTATTCCGTTAATCTGGTTTCGTCCTCAGGACAAGATCAATTAACGGATTAATGGATAGAGCAGGAAATCACCATGAATGACACTGAACGTCTCGATTATATTGCGGCCTGCGGTCTTGCTGACTGCATGCATTCACTTGCCGAACATGCGGCCCTGATGGCCGCACCCGCAGCGCCGGCCATACCCTCCGCACCTGCCACACGTGCTGGCGCCGAACCGGCCGACGCGGCCGTGATGAGCGGAAGCCTGGTGGCATTCGCGCAAGGCGTATCGCGCCAGAACAAGGACGACGTCCTGGACTCGCTTCTGTTCGCGACGCTTGCAGCCAACTACGATCCCGACCGGGAAAAGGGTAGCGAGGACTGGTATCAGCACTTCCACAAAGTGCTGGCAACGCTCGGCTGGGTGTCGACCAAGTGGAACTACAGTCGTTACCACGCCAGTCAGCAGCGCTTCACCATGGACAAGGTCGGGCTGGAGATAGTCAAGTCGGCTATCGCGGCGGCTGCGTTGCCGGGGCCCGCGTCGCTGGCCATGTTGACAGTGGCGCAGGACGCCATCACCGCCCTGAGCGCAAAGGAAGAGCCGCTGGGACTTTTCGAGCGCGAGATCAAAACGCATAGCGGCGGCAGCTTCCGCATCGCATCCTGCAATGAGTCGGAAGATGGCAGCGTGAACATGGCGATGGGCGCTGTCGCCTTCCGGTCCGCGCTGAGTGTCACTAACGTGCTGTTCTGGGAGTGGAACAACACCGACGTCGACACTTACCGAGGGGAAAACTTCATGACTCTCAATAGCAGGCTTTATTCCGGTCACCGTGAACTTGTTCGCAACCGACTGGCTGTTAACGCCAGGACAGCAATTGAAGAGTTCGAAATCTGATGGAGTTGTTTGCGGAGGCGTCGATCGCCTCCGCTTCCCGGATAAAGGAATCATCCATGACTCAACAATTGAATAGTCCGATCATTAACGCAGGGTGTCTGTTGTTCTTCGCTGAACCCGCCGATGCCGCGCGAAACGGCGATGTTATGAACTCTCTGCTGTACTGCCAACTTGCTGCTTCCAGGCGACATAAAAAACTTTTGGAATTCGTGCAATGGAAGGACACCTGGCTTGCTGCCTCCATGCGTTTCGGCTGGGTGTTGCAGCGCAGCGAGCATATAAGCGAGCCGGTTCCGCGCGACTGTAGCGAAACAGTCTGGGAGATATGCGCCCGTGTGCTGAGCGCGACCGTCGACGAAACGCTGGTGCGCGAAGCCGAGCGTCTGGTTCGTCAGCCACCGCAGGCCGAAGCACTTGATCTGCTGGCCGATCAGACGTTGCGGGTCGAGTCCGAAGTGCTCAAGCCCGGCGCGTCCACGCTGGGCTTTCAGATGGGCTTTGTCGACGCACACGGCACTCTGACCATTGCCGTGCTGCATTTCGTCACTCGCCAGCTGCTGAAGCGCGACTTCATGTTTGAGCCGCTTGAAGCGACAAGCCTGAGCGGCAACGTCGAGCTGACGGTCTATTCGATGCGCTTGGCGGATCACTTGTATGGACAGTTTCGTGAAGCCTTCGCCATAGCGCTTCTGGACAGGAGAGCCGCGCTGATCAAGCCATGGACGGAGGCGCAGAATGTCGAACAACCATGATTGCGTGCTGGTGGCCTCAAATCTGGTGTCTTTCAGCGAGGGCATGATTCCCGGCTTGCGGCAGGACCTCCTGGACTGTCTTCTGTATGCCCAGCTTGCAGCGGACGATAGCTTCTCGCCCCGGCGACAGTGGTCGGCGTGGCTGGATACTTACCGGCGTTCGATTGCCGAGAAAGGAGCGCGCAGGACCGATAACTTCGCGGGCGGCACGTTAAAAATTCATCGCTTCAGCGAGCTTGGCAGGTTGCGGTTTCCCCGCCGCGTGATGGCGGTTCCCGGGCTGGGTCAGCTTTTCGGCCAGTCCCTCGACAGCCTGATGGCCAGCGAGCAGGCAAAGGATTTCTTCGGTTCGTGGTTCAGCGCCGGTCGCTCGGAGAGCTTTCAGGTCGTGCCCTGCATCCAGACCAAAGAGGATGAAGCGACCATTCTGCTGTGTGGCATGCAGATGACCACCGGTCTCAGGCCTTCCAGGTACTTCTGGCAAGTACTGGCCGGCGAAATGGCCGTGCGTTACACCGGGGCGGCTTTCGTCTTCAGTCGTCAGGTCTTTGAACCTGTGCGCCAGACCGTCCGGGATGCTCTGGCAGCACGGGCCGCGAAAGAAATCATGCGTTTGTGATGCCGCTTTGTTATTGAAAATGGGAGATTTCCATGACTGCAAATGAAGGCAGCGCCGCTCGGCTGGGTGATATTTCAAGCGTGGTGGCGTTCGGGCCAGGGATCGCAGAGCAGGAACGAGCGGATATTCAAAATCTGTTGCTCGATGCTCAGCTGTTCGCCAGCCACGTGTATGACTTTAAAGGCCAATGGACCACTTGGATGCACTACTATCGCAACCGGCTACAGGCCAGAGGGTTGCGGCGAAAGAGCCTGGTGATGGACGACTCGTTGCTGATCAGCAGCACTGAAGACCTGATGCAGGCGACGTTCCGCATTACCGGAACGCAAGGTGGGGACCAGCTTGGTCAGCTCGTGCGACGGTCATTCGCTGCGATGGGGGTGTATGAAGCCGCCGAAGCGTATTTCCAGCAGGGTTATGATCAAGGTCGCCTCGGCAGCTTCCAGATCGTGCCTTGCGCCAGATCCGAGCCGGATCAGAGTCTACTGCTGCTCTGTGGCCTGCATCTGAACACGGATGGGTTTTCGGCGGGCGGTCGCAGGCTGCTCTTCTACTTCAAAGGCGGGAGCTATCTTTTCGACGCCAAGGCTTATGCGACCTATCGGGAAGATGTGAGCCGTTATCTTGCGACCAAGGCCAATGCGCTCATACGGGACGTTCAGATCTGAAGTCGCTGGTAAGTTGCTATCCGGCGGCTATGGCACCAGATAGCCCCGGATTCCGGTAAAGATGATCTGCGCCGCCAGTGCGCAGACGAAAAGCCCCATCAGCCGACTGACAATCTGCAGGCCCTGATCGCCCAGGATCCGCTCGATCCTGCCCGAGAGAAACAGTACAACGCCGACGGTCAAGCTCGCCAGAGCGATGCCGAGGATGGCGGTCAGCTTGTCATCCCAGTGAGGCTGGCTTACACCCATGACCAGCAGTGCGCCGATGGTGCCCGGCCCGACGGTAAGCGGAATGGTCAACGGCACGATAGTGACATCCTGCTGGACGTTGTCAGTCTGTACCGCAGACTTGCCCTGCGCCATCGCGAGCGCCGAAATGAACAGCACGCTCCCCGCCCCGATGCGAAACGCATCCGCGGTGATGCCGAAGACTTCGAAGATCACCCGCCCGAACAGGTACAGCAGTACGCTCGATACCAGCGTCGCCAGCGCCACTTTCCAGGCCAGACGCCGTTGCTCCTTGCGCGAGTGACCTCGGGTCAGGCTGATGAAGCAGGACAGCACGAAGAACGGGCTGTAAAGCACCAACATCTTCAAGTACACGCTGGACAGCACATGGAGCATGGTTCAACTCGCGAATGCAGAGGAGGGCGAGGAAGTCTATCAGGCGAGAGGGCGACCAGGCAGGGCTCACTGGATCTTGTCAGCGCTCTTGCCTTACAAGCTGTGTCGGCGCTAAGTCCGGGTCCGGCCAGAGCCTGATGCTGCTGTGCGGGCGGCATTTGAGCGTCGACGGGTATTCCGCTGGGGGACGCAGGTTGCTGTTCCACTTCAAAGGCGGCGGATACACTTTTGATAGCAACGTTTATGCGCCGCATCGTAAAGACGTCACCCGATACCTAAAGAACAAAGCAAATGCATTCATACAAAATGTCACTATTTAGCATCAGTTAGTTTATTTGTCCTCGCCCAGGGTGGAATGTAAGCAGATCCGTTGATCTGTGTATATCAAGCGCAATATCCGTCTCCCGTCGGGAGTTGTCATGAATGGAAAAACCTTATGGCGTTGCACTTGAGAAAGTAGTACTAACGTTGGGACGTGACCCAAGCAGTCACCGCTTCTACCAAAATCCAACTAATGCAAGGAATGCACAATGGAAAACCTGGACGTTTTCGAACTACCGACCCCTGAAGAATCCGATGGATATTTTCGAAACCTCCCACCGCTGCCCCAAGTTCGCAGCACGCTGATGGCCGCAACTTCTCGTAGCGGTGACCAGGGGGGCGACGATGATATCGGCAAAGTAGGCAAGAACTTCCCGTCGGTCATTGCATTTGGCGACGGGCTGAGCGCTGAAAACCGCGACGCCGTCATGCTGGGTGTCGAGTTTGCAGAAACCGTGGCCACCAGCAAGCACGATATCGATGAAGACCCTATCGCGTGGTTGAGGTCCTACGCCGAGGCTATGAGGCACGCCGGCTGGTTGACGGTTGGCGGGCATGAGTACGGTTCGTACTCGACGAAGGACAAATCCATCACCATGGATGCCATCGTCCTTGAGCTTATCAGCCTGGTGGCTGGTCCAAATGCGGCTACCGTGGCGTCCCTTATGGGCTTGGTGCTCGACAAGCTGCAGAAGAATGATCCGCTCATGAAGCTGTTCGAGAGAAATAGCAAACGCGGGACACTGGCGCGTTTCCGGATCATGCCTTGTATAGAGTCAAAAGAAGGCATCCCGGTTACTTATCTGCTTTCCATGCACTGTGACTATAGCAGGTCGTCTGGCGGGGCGCTGTTCTGGAAGTGGTCTTCGAGCCAGCTGGATATAAAGCGTCTGGCGAAAGGCGTGCAATTCAATAAATCTTCTTTCGAGCGCAACCGACAGCTGATTCTGGATCACCTCCAAGGCGAGTCCGAAGATTTCTTCGCTGGTTTGAAAAAATAGCAGTTAGACGAGTCGCCTTATTGGCGGCTCTTTTTTGTCCGCTGAACACAGGTAAGTGTAATGGATAAAATCAGAACAACATTTGTTGCTGCAGGTCATTTAGTCGCCTGTACGGAGCCGCAGCAGTCACCCATCCTGAATAATGTCGCCGATTCACTGCTATTCGCCCAAGTGACGGCGGATACAAAGACATCGAGGTTCGAGTCGCCTGCGCAATGGCTGTTCGAGCACAACAAAGCACTGCGCGCGCTTAAATGGGTAGGTAATGAATTCGAGGCCCATACCTTCGAGCTGGATGAGGCGGACACGCTGACAGTCGAATCCGTCGTCGAGCGAGCTCTCCTGGCGGCGCTTCCTGCCGGCCCAGTAGAGCAGGTTCGCCAGGCATTGAAATGCGTGAATGATTGGCCTGATCAGGATGCCCAGCAACTGTTCCGCCACACGGTACTAGCGCCATGCACGGAGAGTACGGGCACCCCGGAGGATCCTGAGGTTGAGTCCGCCATCGCACTGCTGCTCAGTGCTTTTGAGCCAAACGGAACCTTGTCCTGTTTGTGGGTGAGCCTCAGGACAACGGCGACTCTTGCCGGTAGCCTGCTTCGGCAGCCTGTCACTGGCAAGCAGATCAAGGGTGCCGTCGAGGTGCAGCTGCTGCGGCGCGAGTGGAGCGCGAAAGAGTATGAAAAGGTACGAGACAAAGTCGAGGCTTATCTGTCGGGCAGTCAAAGGGAAAGGATATTGCCGCTGAAGTGCTCGACCCCACCGGATGTCGAGCAAAAAAAAACCGGCTTGCCGTTCGACCCGACCCCGGCTTGATCGGCGTGACAGTAAGCTCCGTGGGATGGAATGAGATAGCCACGGATCCCGGTAAAAATGATCTGCGCCGCCAGGGCGCAGACGAAACGCCCATCGGACGACTGACAATCTGCAGGCCCTGATCGCCCAGGATCCGCTCGATCCAGGGCTCACTGGATCTTGTCAGCGCTCTTGCCTTACAAGCTGTGTCGGCCTGTCAGTTGCGCCGCGAGACCCAGTGTTCGACCAGTTCGCGCAGCTGCGACAGCTCGACAGGCTTCGCCATATGCCCGTCCATGCCGGCCTGACGGGCGCGATCCTTGTGTTCGCTCAGGATATGCGCAGTCAGTGCCACCACGGGGGTGCGTACGCGCTGGTTGCCTACTTCCCAGGCGCGCAGTTGCTCGGTGGCCGAAAAACCGTCGAGGATCGGCATTTCGCAGTCCATCAGCACCAGATCATAGCGCTGGGCTTTCATGGCTCGCAGAGCTTCCTCGCCGTTGCTGGCGGTGTCCGGGTTCAGGTTGAGCTTGCCAAGCATGCCGCGAATCACCTTCGTGGAGATGCTGTTGTCTTCGGCCACCAGTATGCGGAAGTCACCGGGCACGATGGGCGACGGATTGAGCGCCGGTTGCAGGTGGGACGCCGGGACGCCTTTGCTACGCTGGGTCAGCTCATCGGCCAGAGTGGTCTTGAGCGTATAGCCCGCCACCGGCTTGGCAAGAATGCGCTTGATGCCTGCATTGCGGGCAACGATCTTGCTGGGCGCGTTGCTGATGCCGGTAAGCATGATCAGCAGAATGTCGTGATTCAGGCTCGGGTCTTCCTTGATCTTCGCCGCAAGCTGCATGCCGGTCATGCCCGGCATGTTCTGGTCCAGCAACACCACATCGAAATAATCGCGCAGATGCGCCTTGGTCCTCAGCAGCGCCAACGCCTCTTTGCCGGAAGCGACGGCGCTGACGTTCAATCCCCAGGAGCTGCACTGCTGCACCAGCACCTTTCGGCAGGTATCGTTATCGTCCACCACCAGCACCCGGGCATCCTTGAGCGGGCTGTCGAGATCCAGCGTGGGTTGTTCCAGCAGCTTGGGGTCCAGCGGCAACGTCACCCAAAGCGTACTGCCCTGAGTGCTGCCGGGCTGGATACCAAACTCGCCATCCATGAGCACGATCAGCTGACGCGCGATCACCAGCCCCAGATGCCCGCCGAGTTTACTGCTGGCCAGCAAGTTCTTGCTGTGCAGCTCGGCATTGAGCAGAGCATCGCGCTCCTGCGCGGTCAGCGGGTCGCCGCTGTCCTGCACGGAAATACGCAGCCGGGGCTTGCCGGGTTTGGACGTGTCCAGCGAGGCAGCCAGAAAGATTTCGCCCTCTTCGGTTTTCTTCAGGGCGTTTTCCAGCAGGCTGAGCAGGGTCTGCCGCAAGCGTGTCGGGTCACCGCTGATGACCCGAGGCACCTGCGGTTGCACCAGACTGATCAGCTCGACGTGCTGCTGCTCGGCCTTGGCGCGGAAGATATCGAGGCTGTCCTCGATCAACGCACCGATGTCGAACTGCACGTCATCCAGCTCGATCTGCCCGGACTCCAGCTTGGTGATGTCGAGAATCTCGTTGATCAGCGTCAGCAACTCGTTGCCGGCACTGTGAATCGTCTGGACATAGTCGCGCTGCTTGACCGACAGCGGCGTGCCGAGCAGCAGCTCGGTCATGCCCAGCACGCCATTCATTGGCGTGCGGATCTCGTGGCTGATCTTGGCGAGAAACTCTGCCTTGGCGCTGATTTCCGCAGCGCTGGCGGCTTGCTCGCGGCTGATGCTGAAGTTGTCCTCGGTGATGCTGCGATGCCGTTCACTGAGCGCAATGCTCATCAACAGGCCGCTGGCGCAGAATACGCCCAGCAAGGTCAGAATCAGCAGTTGCGGCGGTACCAGACTCAACCACAGCAGGCCCGGCAGGATCACCAGATAGCCGATGTTGAAAATGATCATCGCCATGGCGAACAGACGTGCGGGTCGATAACCTTTTTGCCAATGCCAGACGGCGACGGCCAGAATGCTCACGGTGGTAAGGGCTACCAGAGAAAAACTCAGCACGTTCAACGGCAGGTTGTCGAAGGTCGCTATCAGCAGCACGCCGATCGACATCAGCAAGATATCGATCAGCAGCAGTCGATCCAGAGTTTTGGCACTGCGGTGCGTGAAGAAGCAGCGCGTGTAGATCAGGCCGGTGATGGCGGCGAGCAGCAGCGCCAGGTGAGCGCCCGGTGTCTGGGCGATCTGCAGGCCCAGGACCAGGCTTGGCAGATTGAGCAGCAGCAACGCGCTTAGCGCGAGCAAGGATTCGCAGGCGGCAAGCCACAGGTTGCTGCGCGATTTGGTATGCCAATAGCGCGTCAGGTTCTGGATGATCAACATCCCCAACGCACCGAAAAGCAACCCGTACAACAGCGGTTCGCGCTCACTGGCGGCGCTTTCGATAGCCGGTTCCAGGGTGATGCTGGGGCGCATCTTCTGCGTGGATACCAGCCTTAGGTAGATATCGAGCGCAACGGTGCTCTGCGGCACCGGAAGCAGGAAATCCCTGGAGGGCAGTCGCTGGTCACGCCGGGCAACGTCGTTGCCGGTGCGCAGATAATCCACCAGCCGTTCGCCTTCCATGATGTACATGTCGGCCGATGCCAGGTCTGGCGCAAAAATACGCAGCAGCTGTTCGTGTCGCGAGGGGTGCAGCCGGTAATGCAGCCATAACGCACCGTCGCGTTCGGCGGCGGCGATACGTGGCAATTCGACTGGGCTGAACTGATTTTCGTAACGCGCCGAGCGGACATCGCTCAGTTGCAGACTTGCGTCGCCGTCGAGCAATACCGACCAGCCGCCGCCATGCTGCGCATTGGCGGACAGCATGAACAGCAGGGCCATTAACCCGGCGGTTGAAGCTATGGCAATCCTGAGCCAGCGCACGATGAGATCCCTTCGCGAGTAAATGCCTGTTACCACTTCGCAGCCCCGGAGCCATCGGGCCCGCTCTTTTGCAGAGCGGGCGCGAAAGGGTTACTCCTGACTTTCACCGCGCTCACGGGCAATGGCGCGATAGCCGATGTCCTTGCGATAAAAACTGCCATCCCAGCTGATTTTCGCAGCCAGCGCGTAGGCGTTCTGTTGCGCCTCGCCCACAGTCTGGCCCAGCGCCGTTGCACACAGTACGCGACCGCCGCTGGTTACGACACGCCCATTCTGCAGCGCCGTGCCGGCATGGAAGACTTTGCCTTCCAGCTGTGCGGCCGCTTCAAGGCCTTCGATCGCTGCGCCTTTGGCGTAATCGCCAGGGTAACCGCCAGCCGCCAGGACGATGCCCAGGCTCGGGCGCGGGTCCCACTGGGCTTCGATCTTGTCCAGCGCCTGAGCCAGCGCCGCTTCAACGAGCAAGACGAGGCTGGATTGCAGACGCAGCATGACCGGCTGGGTTTCCGGATCGCCGAAGCGGCAGTTGAACTCGATGACTTTCGGGTTGCCTGCTTTGTCGATCATCAAACCAGCATAGAGGAAGCCGGTGTATACATTGCCTTCTTCAGCCATGCCGCGGACGGTTGGCCAGATGACCAGATCCATGACCCGCTGGTGAACGTCGGCCGTCACCACTGGAGCAGGGGAGTACGCGCCCATGCCGCCGGTGTTGGGGCCGCTGTCGCCGTCGCCGACGCGCTTGTGGTCCTGGCTGGTCGCCATCGGCAGTACGTTCTTGCCGTCGACCATGACGATGAAACTGGCTTCTTCGCCGTCGAGGAATTCTTCGATGACAACGCGCGAACCGGCTTCGCCGAACGCGTTGCCGGCCAGCATGTCACGTACCGCTTCTTCGGCTTCGGCCAGGGTCATGGCCACGATGACACCCTTGCCGGCCGCCAGGCCGTCAGCCTTGATGACGATGGGCGCGCCTTTCTCCCGCAGATAGGCCAGAGCCGGCTCGATCTCGGTGAAATTCTGGTAGTCGGCGGTTGGAATCTTGTGCCGTGCCAGGAAATCCTTGGTGAACGCCTTGGAGCCTTCGAGCTGGGCAGCGCCTGCGGTCGGGCCGAAGCAGTCCAGGCCGCGGCTGCGGAACAGGTCGACGACACCCGCTACCAGCGGGACTTCCGGGCCGACGATGGTCAGCGATACGTTCTTTTCGGCGAAGTCCGCCAGTTGTTCAAGGGCCAGTACGTCGATGGCAACGTTCTCGCACTTCGCCTCGGTGGCCGTGCCGGCATTGCCCGGTGCTACGAAAACCTTCGCAACGCGCGGGTCCTGAGCGACTTTCCAGGCCAGAGCGTGTTCACGACCGCCGCTGCCGATAATCAAAACATTCATTTCAAAAACCTCGATGACGCTAATTCTGTGGTGACGGTGCGGCTTTCATTGGTAGGAGCGGACTTGTCCGCGAAGAGGCAATTACATCCGCAGCATCAACTGGGTCTGGAATACAGTCTTCGCGGACAAGTCCGCTCCCACAACGTGTCGGATCAATGACGGAAGTGGCGCATGCCCGTGAACACCATCGCAATCCCGGCTTCGTCCGCCGCTGCGATCACTTCGTTATCACGCATCGAACCACCCGGCTGGATCACTGCAGTGATGCCAGCCTTGGCAGCATTGTCGATGCCGTCGCGGAACGGGAAGAACGCATCGGAAGCCATGACCGCGCCCTGCACCTGAAGGCCGGCGTGCTCCGCTTTGATCGCTGCGATACGCGCCGAGTTGACGCGGCTCATCTGGCCTGCGCCGATGCCGACGGTCTGACGGTTTCTGGCGTAAACGATGGCGTTGGATTTGACGTATTTGGCCACTTTCCAGGCGAAGATCAGGTCATGGATTTCCTGTTCGCTCGGCGCGCGCTGGGTGACGACTTTCAGATCGTCAGCGCCGATCATGCCGATGTCACGGCTCTGCACCAGCAGGCCGCCGTTGACACGTTTGTAATCCCACGCCGGCAGACGCTCGCCCCACTGGCCACAGGTCAGCAGGCGCACATTGGCCTTGGCGGCGACGATGGCCTGGGCTTCGGCGCTGACGCTTGGCGCGATGATGACTTCAACGAACTGACGCTCGACAATGGCCTTGGCTGTCTCTGCATCCAGCTCACGGTTGAAGGCGATGATGCCGCCGAACGCGGACTCGCTGTCGGTCGCGTAAGCCAGGTCATAGGCCTTGCGGATTCCGCCCTCGTCATCCGGGCAGACCGATACGCCGCACGGGTTGGCATGCTTGACGATCACGCAGGCCGGCTTGACGAAGCTCTTTACGCATTCCAGCGCGGCATCGGTGTCGGCCACGTTGTTGAACGAAAGCTCCTTGCCCTGCAATTGGGTCGCGGTGGCGACGCCGACTTCGGCAGGCTTGGCTTCGACGTAGAACGCCGCGCTCTGGTGCGGGTTCTCGCCGTAGCGCATTTCCTGAGCCTTGACGAACTGAGTGTTGAAGGTGCGCGGGAACTGGCTGCGGCCTTCGGTGCTCAGGGTTTCGGCTGTCTGGTCGATGCCGCCCAGGTAGTTCGCGATCATGCCGTCGTAGGCGGCGGTGTGTTCGAACGCCTTGAGCATCAGGTCGAAGCGCTGGGCGTAGGTCAGGCCGCCGGCCTTGAGGCTTTCCAGCACCTGGCCGTAGTCGCTGGCGTTGACGACGATAGCGACGTCCTTGTGATTCTTGGCCGCGGAGCGAACCATGGTCGGACCGCCGATATCGATGTTCTCGATGGCTGTCGGCAAATCACAGCCCGGTTTGGAAACCGTTGCTTCGAAAGGGTAGAGATTGACCGCGACCAGATCGATCGGCTTGATACCGTGCTCGTTCATGATGGCATCGTCGATGCCGCGACGGCCGAGGATACCGCCATGGATCTTCGGGTGCAGGGTCTTGACCCGACCGTCCATCATCTCGGCAAAACCGGTGTAGTCGGCAACTTCCACTGCCGCAACGCCGTTGTCCTTGAGCAGCTTGAACGTCCCGCCAGTGGAGAGGATCTCAACACCCAGCGCTTCAAGCTCGCGGGCGAATTCGAGGATGCCTGTCTTGTCGGAAACGCTGATCAAAGCGCGGCGGATCGGCAGGCGGGTAGTCTGGTCGGTCATCTCGATTTCCATCAAAAGCAAAAGGAATCAGCAAAAAAAAGCGACCGCTGTGCAAGTGAGGTCGCTTTTTCTGTTTTGAATGCTTAAAGCAGATCGTACTGTTTGAGTTTCTTGCGCAAGGTGCCGCGATTCAGACCCAGCAGCTCCGATGCCTTGGTCTGGTTGCCCTTGACGTAGTTCATCACGCTTTCGAGCAGCGGGGCCTCGACCTCCGACAACACCAGGTTGTAGACGTCAGTGACGGAAGCGCCTTCAAGGTGGGCGAAATAATTGTGCAGCGCCTTCTCGACGCTTCCGCGCAGGGTCTGACCCTCTTCGCTCGGCGTATTGAGGTGCTGTTTCAAATTGACGTTGTCGCTCACGGGCGTGGGTCCACTCACTAAAGTCTCGGTCATCATCGTCATGCGGCCACCTCGTTCTCATTCTGGTTATCCGGGCCCTTGCAGCCTTGGCTGAAGAACTCCCGGACGTTGGCGCACTGTGCTTCCGTATCTTCCAAACGATTGAAACGGGCGCGAAACTCCCTGGCGCCCGGCAAGGTTGCGAGATACCAACCGACATGCTTGCGTGCAATACGCACGCCCATCACATCACCGTAGAACGAGTGCAGCGCTGCCAGATGTTCGAGCAGGATGCGTTCCACTTCACTCAGCTCCAGCGCAGGCAGTATTTCGCCGGTGCGCAGGTAGTGTTCTATCTCGCGAAAAATCCATGGGCGCCCCTGGGCGGCCCGGCCTATCAATAACCCGTCGGCGCCGGTGGCCTGCAGCACATACCGGGCTTTCTCGGGTGAATCTATGTCGCCATTGGCGAACACCGGAATCGACACCGCCTGCTTGATACAGGCGATGGTGTCGTACTCGGCTTCACCGGTGTACAGATCGGCGCGGGTCCGGCCATGCACGGCCAGCGCCTGGATGCCGGCCTGCTCGGCGATCTTCGCTACGGTCAGACCGTTGCGGTTGTCGCGATCCCATCCAGTGCGGATCTTCAAGGTGACCGGCACATCGACCGCGGCCACCACGGCCTGCAGGATCTCGGTCACCAGCTGTTCGTCTTTCAAAAGCGCCGAGCCCGCGGCCTTGTTGCAGACCTTCTTGGCCGGACAGCCCATATTGATGTCGATGATCTGGGCACCCAGTTCGACATTGGCGCGTGCCGCATCCGCCAGCATCTGCGGGTCGCCGCCGGCGATCTGTACCGAGCGTGGCTCGGGATCACCTTCATGGACCATGCGCAGACGCGATTTGCGGCTGTTCCAGAGACTCATGTCGCTGGTGACCATTTCCGACACGACCAACCCTGCACCCAGCTGGCGGCACAACTGGCGGAAAGGCTGATCGGTGACGCCCGCCATAGGGGCGAGAATCAAGCCGTTCTGCAATGTGTATGGGCCGATGCGTACCGCCGACATAGCTTTACCTATCGTGGGGCCGAATCATTCGCAGGCCGCGTAAAAAACCGTTGCACACGGTCTGCAACGGTCCCGCCGTCCAGTTGCTCTCGCAACCGTCAGACCGAACCGAGAGTTTGAAAAAGGGTTGGCATGATACCCGCTCTCGATGACTGGATAAAGGCTGAATTGGATAAAATCTGAACAGCTATTTTCTTATCGCCGTATGCGTGGGCAAGGCGCGTTACAGCTGTGAACGTCAGCGATCATGCTGGCTTCAGCGTATGAAACTGCTTACGGAGGTTTCTGCCGCGCGGTTGCCGATCCCCTCGAACGGGTTATTCGGGAGATCGAAAGTACAGGCTGTAATTCACCGCCTTTGCGCCCGGATCGAGGATGTCCAACGCAATGTGGATCGGAGTTTGCGGTGGCATCTCTTCCTTGCCCGCCATTTCGCCGCTCAGGTATTCGCTGGGTTTGAACCGACGACTGGCAATCAGCTGACCGCCGGTATCGGCGAACCGTAGTTCGAGCAGCGGGAAAGGTTGAGAAAATGAAGCCCGGTTATAGATGATGGCGTCGACCACCAGCGCACCCTGAAATTCGGGGTGGCTGCGAACTACCAGATTGCTGCTTTTGAGTAGCGAGATTTCGACCTTGGACGGCACCTTGCAACCCAGCTGCGGGCAGAGCTGCTGGAACCATGGGCGGTACTGGTCCTGACGGGCCAACTGATCGAAGTGGTACCAGATGTACTGCCCGGCAAGGCCGATCAAGGCCAGCAGAATCAGCAGCCCCCAGGCCAGACGGCGACCCCAGCGCGGTTTCGGTCGCTTCCAGTCCAGCTGCAGCGGGTCATCGCTCAGGTCCAGCAGCGTCTGGTCGCGAACCGCGGGTTCGTTGCGCGCACGCTTGCCTCGAACGTCGTGCTCGGGCTCATCTTCGTCCAGGTCCTCGTCGTCGTCGCGTGCCGACCAGCGCTCCGTCTTGTCGCTTTTCTCGGCGACGATGCCCGCGCGCGGGCCGAATGGCGGTGTGGTGCGCTCGTCCTCATCCTCGTCATGGCCGGCTCCCAGCGACGGCTCGGTGCGCTGATCGTCGAGCGGGGCGTGCGCCTGCTGAGGTTCCGGCTCCGGATCGGGGATAACTTCAGCGTGCAATTCAGGAAGTTGCTCGACCTCGTCGTTATGCAGCGTGCCCACCCAGGCGGCGTCATCGGACTGCGCAGTGTCGCGGCGCGCTGTCAGGTTTGCTTCTTCGCTGCGGGCTGCTGGGAGCGAGTAGGCGTTGTGGCGTTGGCCGTCACGCTTTTCGAGGCGAGCCAGTTCTTCGTCGAGGTTCAGGTTGTCGAGGTCAAGCTCGCTCACCTGCCACGGATCTTCATCCTCGACAGGTGCCGGGCGCGCGGGTGTTGCCTGTGATGGAGTGACAAGCTGCGGCTCAGGCTGGGCGGCGATGACCGGCGGCTCGCTGGCGGTACGCTGCTCAAGCAGTTGCCGGGCAGCGTTGAAGACCTGCAGGCAGGCGCCGCAACGCACGACGCCGCGTGCCACGCTCAGTTGTGCGTGGCTGACTCTGAAACTGGTTTGGCAGTGCGGGCACTGCGTGACGAAGCTGTCGGTCATGCGGCTGTCCGGTTCAGGCGGCGGTTAACGGCGACGGCCCGTGATGCGTACCCAGCCATCACGGTTCGCAATCGGGTCAAGATCGAATGTAGCAGCATAGGCCGCGGCGACTTCTTCGCCCTGTTCGGCAAGGATGCCCGACAGGGCCAGGCGGCCACCGGGCCTGACCAGCGTTGACAGCTGCGGCGCGAGAGAAACCAGCGGGCCGGCCAGGATGTTGGCCAGCAGCACGTCGGCTTGCTCTTGCGGCAGATCTTGCGGCAGGTACAGCGGGAAGCGTTCGGCAGCGATAGCGTTGCGGCCGGCGTTATCGCGGGAGGCTTCGAGTGCCTGCACGTCGATGTCGGTGCCGACGGCCTGCTCGGCGCCCAGCAGCAGGGCAGCGATGGCGAGAATTCCCGAGCCGCAGCCGAAATCCAGCACGTTGCAGCCTTTGAGATCCTGGCCGTCCAGCCATTCCAGGCATAGCGCGGTGGTCGGATGGGTGCCGGTGCCGAATGCCAGACCCGGATCGAGCAGCAGGTTGACGGCGTCGGGTTGCGGCGCGGCGTGCCAGCTTGGCACGATCCACAGGCGCTGACCGAAACGCATCGGCTGGAAGTTGTCCATCCAGCTGCGTTCCCAGTCCTGGTCTTCGATGACCTCCGCGCTGTGCTCGGGCAGATCGGTGCCGGTCAGCAGGCGCAGGTGTGACAGCGCCAGATCGGCGTCGGTGTCGGCTTCGAAAAGGGCCAGCAGGTGGGTGTGGGCCCACAGCGGCGTGGTGTTGAGTTCCGGCTCGAAGATCGGTTGATCTTCGGCGTCCATGAACGTCACGGAAACCGCGCCGACTTCAAGGAGTGCGTCTTCGTAGGTTTCGGCTTGTTCTGGGCTGATGGCGAGGCGGACTTGCAGCCAAGGCATGGCGGATTACCTTCGATTCGGAATAGAGGTGCGGCGGGCCGCGAAAGCCGGCAAGTTTACTTCTAAGCGCCGCAAACAACAAAGCCGCATCACTGCGGCTTTATTGTTCTGAAACACACGGGCTTATTGATTGGCCAGTTTGTGTTCCAGGTAGTGGATGTTGACGCCGCCTTCGCAGAAGCCTTCATCGCGGGTCAGATCCCGGTGCAGCGGGATATTGGTCTTGATACCGTCAACCACGATCTCGTCCAGAGCGTTGCGCATGCGAGCCATGGCTTCGTCACGGGTCGCGCCCCAGGTGATCAGCTTGCCGATCAACGAGTCGTAATTGGACGGAACCTTGTAGCCGCTGTACAGGTGCGAGTCCACCCGTACGCCGTTGCCGCCTGGCGCGTGGAAGTGCTTGACCAGACCGGGGCTCGGAATGAACGTCTGTGGATCTTCAGCGTTGATCCGGCATTCCAGCGCGTGACCCTTGAAGATCACATCGTCCTGGGTGAACGACAGCTTGTTGCCAGCGGCGATGCTCAGCATCTCCTTGACGATGTCGATGCCGGTGATCATCTCCGATACCGGGTGTTCTACCTGGACACGGGTGTTCATTTCGATGAAGTAGAAACGGCCGTTTTCGTACAGGAACTCGAAAGTACCCGCACCGCGGTAGCCAATATCGATACACGCCTTGACGCAGGCGGCGAACACGTCCTTGCGGGCTTGTTCGTCGATGAACGGTGCCGGCGCTTCTTCCAGAACTTTCTGGTGACGACGCTGCAACGAGCAATCACGGTCGCCCAGGTGAATCGCGTTGCCCTGGCCGTCGGAAATGACCTGGACTTCCACGTGGCGTGGGTTGGTCAGGTACTTTTCCAGATAGACCATCGGGTTGCTGAACCAGGCGGCCGCTTCGGCGCGAGTCTGGGCAGCCGCTTCGATCAGCTCTTCTTCGCGATGAACCACGCGCATGCCGCGACCACCACCGCCACCGGCGGCTTTGATGATCACCGGGTAGCCGACTTCACGGCCAATGCGCAGCGCGGTTTCTTCGTCTTCCGGCAGCGGGCCGTCGGAGCCGGGAACGGTCGGCACGTTGGCGCGTTTCATGGCGTCCTTGGCAGACACCTTGTCGCCCATCAGGCGAATGGTGTCGGCTTTCGGGCCGATGAACGCAAAACCTGATTTTTCGACCTGTTCGGCGAAGTCAGCGTTTTCCGCCAGAAAGCCGTAGCCGGGGTGAATCGCCGTGGCGCCGGTCACTTCGGCGGCGGAGATGATCGCCGGAATGTTCAGGTACGACAGGTTGGCGGGTGCCGGACCGATGCAGACGGTTTCGTCCGCCAGGCCCAGGTGCATCAACTCGCGATCTGCCGTTGAGTGTACAGCGACGGTCTTGATGCCCAGTTCCTTACAGGCACGCAAGATGCGCAAGGCAATTTCGCCGCGGTTGGCGATCAGAACTTTTTCCAACATCGCAGGCTCTCCCCGGTTCAAACGATAGTGAACAGCGGCTGGTCAAATTCAACCGGCTGACCGTTTTCTACCAGGATGGATTCGATCACACCGCTGGCTTCGGCCTGGATGTGGTTCATCATTTTCATCGCTTCGACGATGCAAATGGTGTCGCCTTTCTTCACGGTCTGGCCGACTTCGACGAATGCAGGCGAAGTAGGTGCCGGAGTGCGGTAGAAGGTGCCGACCATTGGCGACTTGACCACGTGACCGTTCAGCTTGGGTGCCGATGGTGCTTCCGCGGCTGCGGCAATCGGTGCTGCGGCCGGTGCTGGAGCGGCTGGCGCTGCGACCGGAGCAGGCGCGTAGTAAGGCTGTGCCGGGGTTTTGCTGTGACGGCTGATCCGTACGGATTCTTCGCCTTCACGGATTTCCAGCTCGTCGATGCCGGACTCTTCCAGCAGTTCGATCAGTTTCTTGACTTTGCGAATATCCATTAATCATCAACTCCCAAGGGTCTGTCAGGGGTATTTTTCGGCGGCCGGTTCAAGCCCGCCGACCAGCGTCAGGCTATGCCGGTCACGGCTTGGAGCTAACGGCCAGTTGTTCCAGGGCGGCCTCCAGGGCCAGTCGGTATCCGCTGGCGCCAAGGCCGCAGATCACTCCTACAGCGACGTCTGAAAAGTAGGAGTGATGGCGGAAAGGTTCGCGTTTGTGCACGTTCGACAAATGCACTTCGATGAATGGGATGCTCACTCCCAGCAGCGCGTCACGTATTGCCACGCTTGTGTGCGTAAACGCCGCCGGATTGATCAGGATGAAATCCACGCCTTCATCGCGAGCGGCGTGAATGCGATCGATCAATTCGTACTCGGCATTGCTTTGCAGATACATCAGATGGTGCCCGGCATCGCGAGCGCGCTGCTCCAGATCCTGATTGATGTGCGCCAGGGTGATCGTGCCGTAGACGCCGGGTTCCCGGGTGCCGAGCAGGTTCAGGTTGGGGCCGTGAAGGACCAGGATAGTCGCCATTGAATGTTCCTTTTATTGTCTGCGAGCGTTAACGCCCGGCGACTATGCCGGAAGGGCAATGGACTGTCCAGTTAACCACAGTAGCCAACACGATGAGCGACATTCGCGCAAAGTTTATGACTCACGACCTAGATTTGGTCATTTGCTCCATTCAGGCGCTCCACGAGCCCCTGAGCGTCGATTTCTCCCACCACCCTGATTTTCGCCATCTCTTTACCGGCTTTATCGAAAAACAGAAGGGCAGGCGGGCCGAACAGTTTGTAGCGGTCGAGTAAAGCGCGTTGCTCGGCGTTGCTCTCAGTCATGTCGAATCGGACAAGGTTGTACCCCGACAGACGCTCAATGACTTGCGGATCCGGCAACACTTCGTGCTCGATGACTTTGCAGCTGATGCACCAGTCGGCGTACCAGTCGAGCAGCAACGGCTTGCCGGCGTTTTTCGCCTCGTTCAACACCCGGTCAAGTTCTGCGGCGGTACTGATGGTCTGCCACTGCGAGCTTGCGACCGTTGCTGCCGCGCCGTTGCCGAGTGCTGGTACCGCTCGACCGAGAGGTCGCATCGGGT
This sequence comes from Pseudomonas sp. R1-18, assembly GCF_051132095.1. Lineage (NCBI taxonomy): Bacteria > Pseudomonadati > Pseudomonadota > Gammaproteobacteria > Pseudomonadales > Pseudomonadaceae > Pseudomonas > Pseudomonas sp. R1-18. Next base: position 4,308,919 of record NZ_CP071658.1, on the reverse strand, counting down.
CGGTCTGACCGCTTAACGCGCCGTACCAGCATGCCAGAGCGTAGACCAACAAAAACAACCCGATGAGTTGGGCAAGCTTTTGGCGAGGCGTTTTGTCGGTGAATTCCAGTGCGCCGAGAAACAGGGCGACACCCGCGCCGAGCAGGCCCACCTGCAACAGCGTGACCTGCCCCGGCAGAACGCGACTCAGCAGACCGATGGCGAGCGCCAGCAGCAACACGCCGATGGCGTTCTTCACAGTCACCAGCCAAGGGCCGCTTTTTGGCAGCCAGGCCGCGCCACCGGTGGCGACCAGCAGCAGCGGCGCGCCCATGCCCAGGCCCAGCGCAAAGAGTTTCAAGGCGCCGCCGATGGCGTCGCCGCTGGCACTGATGTACAGCAGCGCACCGGCCAATGGTGCCGAAACGCACGGCGAAACCAGCAGGCTGGAGACGACGCCCAATACCGCCGCGCCCCATAACGAGCCACCTTCGGTCTTACCCGCGATCCGGTCAAGGCGATTGCTGATGGCTTGTGGGAGGCGCAGCTCGAAGACGCCGAACATCGCGACGGCAAAGATGACGAAGAAGGCTGAAAACGGCACCAACACCCAGGCCGACTGTAGCCGCGCTTGCAGGTTGAGACCGGCTCCGAACACGCCCATCAGAGCGCCCAGCAGAGCAAAGCAGATCGCCATCGGCAATACGTAAGCCAGCGAAAGGCTCAAACCGCGCAGGCCGCCGACCTGGCCGCGCAATACTACGCCGGACAGGATCGGCAGCATCGGCAGCACGCAGGGCGTGAATGTCAGACCAATACCTGCAAGGAAAAACAGTGCCAGCTCTTTCCAGGTCCAGCCGGGTAGCGTTGTGGGCAGGGCGCTATCCGACGGCGAAGCGCTCACGTCGCCAATGGTCAGGCGTTCGGTTTCCGGGGGATAGCACAGGCCCTTGTCCGCACAGCCTTGATACGTGACCGCGAGCGTGAAAGGGCGCTGGTCATCGGGGTTGCGTGGCAGGTCGATGTCCAGAATGCCGTGGTAGACCTCGACGTCGCCGAAGTACTCATCATGCTTCTTTTCGCCTTGTGGTAACTGCGCCGCGCCGAGGCCGATATCGGCAGGCTCGGTGCGGAACTGGAAGCGATGGCGATACAGGTAATAGCCTTCAGTCGCCACGAAGCGCAGCTTCACCGACTGAGGCGTGGTTTCGATCAGGCTGAGCTGGAAGGCCTGACGAACGGGGAGAAATTCCTTGCTGTTATCCAGTGTTGCGCCACCGAACGTCGGCGCAGGGCGATTATCCAGCAGGCCGGCACCGGCGGCAGGCAGGGCCAGGATCAACAGCAACAGGCAAAACAAGCGGCGCATGGCGGCCTCGCATTTCGAAAGTCCGCGCATGATAACCAACTGCGCCCGGCTGTGCCCGTGGGAGCGGACTTGTCCGCGAAGAGTCAGGCATGGACGACACAAATCTTGCGGCTGTACCGACCTTTCGCGGACAAGTCCGCTCCTACCGTGGCCAGACCCACTGGGCCCGCGTTCAGTCCACCACATTGAATTCCACGCGCGCGGTCTGGCCGCTTTCGTCGAGCACGCTCAGTTCGTAGCGGCCCTGGCGCATCAGAGTGGTGGTGAAGTCCTGCTGGTTATCGGTGTCTGCCACCTGCGCGCCGTCGATGAACCACCAGCGCCGGCCGCTGCCACCCAGCGCCGAGAGTTTGAGGCGTAGCGGCTGGCGGCTCGCGCCGGGCAAGCGCAGGTTGTCGCCGTCGCGTACGCCGACGATGCTCAGCGGCGGTGCGAGGTTGAGGCTGTGCGGTGGGCAGGCCGGATCTACTGCTGGCAATCGCGCCTCGCGGCGTTCAGTACGCGGCAACCATGGCTCCAGCGGCGCGGGCCACAAGGCAACGTCGCGTGGCTGCGCTTGCGGACATCCGGCACCCACGCGCAACCCTGCGTCATTGACCCAGATCCGTTCCTGCAGACCCAGGCCCAGCGGCTGATCGGTGGCCTGCAAGGTTGGCGGCGTAGTACCGTCCAGCGTCCAGGCGAAACGCTGACGCCGGCAGTTCGGGTCGCTCTTGCTCATGGGCTGGCCCAGCGGCCAGCAGATCGCCGCGACACCGATGTTCATCGGCACCGGCTGGATCGGCGTGGCGATGCCGCGCTGGCTGTCGCGGTTGACCAGCACGTCGTGTACCTGAAGCATCAAAGGTGCCGCCGAAGCCAGACCGAACTGTCCGGGCACCGGCGTGCCGTCCGGGCGACCTATCCAGACGCCGACCAGAAAGCGCGGGCCTACGCCAATCGCCCAGGCATCACGAAAGCCATAACTGGTGCCGGTCTTCCAGGCCAGTTGCGGGCGCTGGACCAGCTCGGCCCGCGGATCGATGTCGGGGCGTGACTGACCACTGAGAATCCGCCGGATGATCCAGGCCGCGCCCGGCGACATCATTCGACGCTCCCGCAGGCGGTCGTCGGGCTGCAGGCGGATGTCGGCGCTTTTCCCGCCTCGGGCAAAGGCACTGTATCCGGCCACCAGTTCTTCCAGGCGGCTACCCGCGCCACCCAGAATCAGCGCCAGGTTCGGCTCGGCCAGCGGCGGCAACGTCAGCGGGATGCCACCGTTGCGCAACTCTGCGGCGAAGCGCTTCGGCCCGTAGACCTCCAGCAGCTGCACGGCCGGCAGATTGAGCGACATCGACAGCGCGGAACTGGCGGCCACCGGTCCGCCGAAGCCGGTGGAAAAGTTGCCGGGACGGTAATCGCCGTAACGGCGCGGCACGTCCTGCAGCAGCGATTCCGAGTGGATCAGCCCGGCATCCATCGCCATGCCGTACAGGAACGGTTTGAGGGTCGAACCCGGCGAGCGCAGCGCCGTGACCATGTCGACGTGACCGAAGCGCTTGGCATCATTGATATCCACCGAGCCCACATAAGCGCGTACCGCCATGGTTTCCGCTTCGACCACCAGAATCGCCGCCGAGGTGCGTTCCGGCAGGCGCGCACGCCAGCCCAGCAACAGGTCTTCCATGCGGCGTTGCAGCGTGGCATCCAGGGTTGTGCGAATCAGCGGCGGGCTGTTGGGGCGGTTCAGACGCCTGGCCAGCAACGGCGCCAGGCTCGGCTCCTGACGGGGCGCCAGCAGCAAAGGCTCTTCCAGCGCTTCATCGATGCTTGCCTGCGGCCACACCTGAAACTCGGCCAGACGGCGTAGCACTTTGTCTCGGGCAACCTGCGCCCGTTGCGGGTGCCGGTCCGGTCGCAACCTGCTCGGGGCCTGGGGCAGGACGGCCAGCAGGGCCGCTTCGGAGCGGGTCAGGTTCCGTGGCGATTTACCCAGATACGCCCAACTGGCTGCGGCGACGCCCTGCAACGTGCCGCCAAAGGGCGCGCGGTTGAGATAGATGCCGAGAATCTGTTCCTTGGAGAGGTGCCATTCAAGCTGTAGCGTGCGCCACAGCTGGCGAGTCTTGCCCGGCAGCGTCCGCGAATGCGGATCGAGCAGGCGCGCCACCTGCATCGACAGGGTGCTGCCGCCGGAAACGACCCGCGCATCGCTGAGGTTTTGCCAGGCTGCCCGCGCCAGTGCCAGCGGATTGACCCCGGGATGGCTGTAGAACCAGCGATCTTCGTAGGTCAGCAGCGCCTGAAGGTAATACGGCGAAACCTGATCGGTGCTGATCGGGTAACGCCAGACTCCATTGGCATCGGCGAAACGCCAGAGTGGTGTGCCGTCTTCGGCCAGCACCACACGAGCCAGGTCGTCCTTGGGGAGCGGAAGCGGCCAGATGCGGTCGGCCAGCCACAGCAGCGAGATCACCAGCAAGATGGCGACTGCCAGCCAGCGAAACACTCTGCAAAGGCGCGACGCCGCGCATTTCGCCTGCACGCGCGCCGCCAGCGGGCCGAGGTGACGAGTCAGATGTGCGGTAAATGCGGGTTTCACTGCGAAGAGCCTTTATCATCCACGGAACCAGGCACACTGCGCGATAGCCAAAGCGAGCAGATCATTTTTTTCAAGACCCCGATAAGGACAGACATATGCAGGTAGAAGGTTTTTTTGAATGGCTCGGACAGGCAATCGGGGCGGTGATCCGCTTCATCGTCGATGGCTTGGCATGGTTGTTCAATGGCTTTACCAACGCGGGGGGAAATTTCGTCGAGGGATTATCCCGCACGCTGGGGATGGATACCTCGCTGGTCAGCATCGTGGCGCTGGTCATCGGGTTGTTGCTGTTGTACTCGGCAATCCGCGCCTTCATGCGCGCCTCGATAGTGCTGGGCATTATCTGGCTGGCGCTGGGGCTGTGGTTACTGAGCTGGATCATGCACTGATCCACCGACCCGCGCCGGATCGTGCCCCTGCGCAAGCGGGCACGACCGGCGGGAAGGTTTCACATCACTTGCCTTTGACGACCATCTGCGCGGGCGCATCGCCCAGCGCTTGCCAGTTCGGCCGGTACATCGATTCCACCTGCGGCGGCGGTACGCGATAAGTCCCGGGCGTCACGGCGCGAGCCAGGTACAGCAGATGCACAGTGCTGCCGCCGTCGATATCCAGTGCCGCTACATATCGGTCACCACGATATTCCTGATGCTTGATGCCGGCGTTTTCCATCGACTCACGAATGGTCTTCACCGATTCGCTGGCATCCTCAAGGCTGGCCGCGCTCTGCGCCAGATTCTGATTTTCCAGCTCCAGGCCAGCAGGTAGCAGGTCGACGACCAATGCATCAGGCACTCGCTGCCGCGCGGCGACCTCCAGATGCACCAGCACCAGTTGCCCGGTTTTCAACGTGCCGACATTCAGCGGCGCGCCGCTCAACGTCAGGTACTCGCGACGAATGCCGAGGTTGTCGCCGCCCGCCGCGGGCGGTTGTGTCGGATAGCCGGAAACGGTCAGTTGCTGGAACAACGGCTCGCTGCCTGCATTCTGCACCGACAGCGGCGACGCCAGCGCCGGACCTTCGAGCTTGAGCCCGGGCTGCTTGCTGCTCAGTTCGTAGCTCTGATCGCCGCTGTAGAGTTTCGCGGCCCAGTCGGCTTGCGGTTTGTTGAGCAGGTTGCGACCGGCCAGAAACAGCGAATTGCTTTCCTGCGTCGACAGGTAGCGATTGGCGGCCACTTCGTCCGCCAGAGCGAAAAGGCGGTCGTCGCGCTTGTCGCGCGCCATGTCGTTCTCTTCCAGCAGGGCAAGAATCAACGCCTGGTCGCGTAGCGGGCTGCCGTAATCGGCCAGCCATTCGTCTTTGCGTCCGGCGGCGAGCCCTGCGGTCAATGCCAGTTCGGCGCGCGGTTTGTCGCCCATCTTTTCCAGCGCTGCCGCCAGTTGCACCAGCGGCAGACCGGAGCGGGCGTCGGTGCGACGGTCGAACAGGCTGCGCAAGGCTGCCAGCGGAGCCTGCTGACTGCGCGACAGCACGAGCCCGGCGTAAGCCTGCACGGCAAAGCGGGTGTGTTCAGCGTTCTGGCTGTAGTTGACCTGCACCTGACCGCCATCCTGCAGATAGCGCAGCAGACGCTCGTTGGCTTTCTTCAGCGAGTCCGGCGGCACAGCGTAGCCCTGATCGCGGGCGCGCAGCAGGAAGTCGGTCACGTATGCGGTCAGCCAGTACTCCTCTTCGCTGTCCGAACCCCACAACCCGAAGCTGCCGTTGTAGCGCTGCATGCCCAGCAGCCGCTCGATGCCGATCTCCACCTTGCGCTTGCGCTCGGCATCCGGCTCGCCGGTCAGGCCCAGACGTTTGAGCGTCGCGGCGTCGGCGTAGAGCGATGGGTACAGACCGCTGGCGGTCTGCTCCAGGCAACCGTAAGGGTAGGCTTTCAACGCACGGATCTGCTCGCCGAGGTTCAGCGGCGGACGGCTCGACACCGACACCAGTGCTTCACGTCCGGCAGATTCAAACGCGTCAAGCGCGCCTTCGGGCAGGCTCCACGGCTGATCGGTCAGCGTAGTGCGGTAATGCCGCAGCTGGGCTGGGAAGGCCGGGCGCACACCGATGGTCCACTCGCGAGAGAAGGGTGGCAGGTTTTCACCCGGCAGCTCCAGACCGTTGACCAGCACCTTGATCTTGCCCTGGCCAAGACCGCCATGAGCCGCCACTGGCACTTTGAGGGTGACGCGCTGGCCCTGCTTGAGTTGCAGGGTCTTGAGCTGGTCGCCACCCGGCACGCTCAATTGGCCTTCGGCGCTGATCGCGACGTCCAGCTTCTGGGCCTTGCCTGACAGATTCGACACATCCAGCGCGACGCTGGTCTGGTCGCCGCCAGCGAGGAAGCGCGGTGTCGACAGCTCGGCAATGATCGGGGCCGCGACCACGGTCTTGGCTTCGGCCATGCCATACCGGTCTTCGGTCCAGGCCTGGGCCATGATCCGCAGCTCGCCGTTGAAATCGGGGATGTCGACGCTGACTTCGCCTTCACCTTTGTCGTCGAGCGTCACTGCCGCGCTTTGCAGAGCGACGATGGTCACGCTGGTGTCGGGTCGCTTGCCGCCTTTGGCAAGGGCATCGCCACCGAAAGCCATGCTGGCCAGACGACCCTGACCCGCTTCGATGAGCTGGCCGTAGACATCCAGCTGGTCCGCGCCGTACTCCTTGCGACCGAACAGACTGGCGAACGGATCGGGCGTGGCATAGGACGTAATGTTGAGAATGCCGACATCGACCGCCGAGACCAGCACGCGTGCCTGCTTGGGCGCGCTGCCGTCGGCGTTCTTCGCGACCACCTTGAGTTTGAGCGGCTGTTTCGGGCGCATTTTCTCTGGAGCGGTGATGCTCAGCGCGAGCTTGCGCTGCGTACGATCCAGCGGCAGGTGCAGCACGCCAACGGCGCGCTTGGGGGTGATGTTGGCCTTGCGCTCGCCTGGGCGGACTACCAGCGCGGTGACATACAGGTCATGGCGTGCCCACTTCTTGTCGAGCGGGATTCCATACGCCTTGCCCTCGGCAGGAACATCGATTTCCTTCCACCACAGTGGACCTTCGCTGGATTCGACCAGCAGATAACCCTTGCCTGCGGCAGGTGGCGTGACCGTCACTTTCGCAGTGTCGCCGTCGGTGTAAGCAGGTTTATCCAGCGCGAGCTTGACCTGATCAGGGCGCACTGCGCCGCCCTCGGTGTTGTCCTGCCAGCGGTAACCGGCCCAGAACCGAATGCTGCTGACCATGCCGGTGGAAGGATCTTCCACCTCGACGCGGTACGGGCCCCACTCGACCGGAAAGCTGATTTTCGCTGTGGAGTCTTTGCGGACGCTGACTGTCTCTTCGCTCAGGTTGAGGAATTTTTCGTTGAAGTGGTAACTCCAGCCATCGCTGGCCGAGTAGTTCCAGTAGTAGTCACGGCGCTCGCGGACCAGACGCACCTTAAGATTGTCGGCGGCCAGCTTGCGGCCGGCGCTGTCGGCCATGACGATCTCGAACTCGGCTGGGCCGTCGCCATCGGTCTGGGCTTCACCGTTGCTCGCCTCATCATCGTATTCGTCACCACCGGTACCGGTACCGAACAGTGGGCGAACGCCCGGCAATTGTTCAGCAGGCCAGATCGGTTGCACCAGACGCCGGGTAATCGGACGTCCGCCGGACTCTTGCAGGCTGGCCTGCAGAATCAACTGCAATGGAGACTTGGCCGCGGTCCACTTGCTTTCCACGGTCAGGACCGAATGTCCGTTGGCGTCCAGCGTGCTGGGTTCCAGTTCCAGATCGTGCTTGAGGTCTTCCTCGGTGATCGAGCCGAACTGATAACCAGGCAGCGCAGGTACGGCTTCACGCAGCGGGCGCACGTAAATCTGGCCGGTCAGGTTGTTGCCCGATGCCGGCGCGCCGTAGAGATAGCGGCCGGTGATGTCGAATTCGGGATTGTCGGCCGGAGCGACCGGGGCGTCGCTGCCCTTGAGCTCCAGTGCCAGACGTTCCGGCAGGAAGTCTTCGACTTTGAATTCATACAGCTGTGGCCTGCCGTCGCCAAGATCGAACACCAACTGCCAACGGCCAGTGGGTGCTTCGTCCGCCAATTGCAATTGATACTGATAGAAGCCCGTGCTGTCGGCTTCCCAGACGAACTTGCGACTGACCTGATCGTCCGGGCGACGCACTTCGACCGTGATCGGCTGCGGTTTGACCGGATTACCGTCGGCATCGCGCAGCAGGCCGTTGAGCAGCACGGTCTCGCCCGGACGATAGAGATCGCGCGGGCCGAAAATAAAGAACTGCGACGGATGAGCCTGCGGGCCGGAAATATCAAACTCCGCCAGGTCCAGCGCCGAGCTGTTCAAGCGCAGCATGCTGGTCTGCTCGTCCTTGTGCGCCAGCACCACGGCGGCCTTGGCAGGTAACGGCAATTGGGCATGGCCATCGCTGTCGGTCTTGCTCTGGGCCACGACCTTTCCGTCGTTGTCATAGATGTCGATTTCGACACTGCCCAGCGCCTTGCCGCCGTCCAGCGCCTGAGTGAAAACGTCCAGGCGATTGCTGAAGCGATGCACCGAAAGCCCGATGTCACTGAGCGTAAACAGGGTTGCCGGCTGCGAGTAGCTGTAGGTGCCCGAAGCGCGCATCACTGCGAGGTAGACGCCTGGCTCTTGCAGCGCCTTGATTCCGGCAATTGGCAGCAGCAGAGTTTCGCGGGTGTTGCGTGCCGGCTTGAGGTCGAAGCGCCCTGCGTAGACCAGATCCGCCATCGGCAGCAGTTCTTCGGAGCCGTAGCTGGACATCGACGTGGAACCTTCCCACTCGCTCAGGAAACCGGGCAGTGAATCGGATTTGATTCGGAAAAATTCGACGTCAACCTTGTCAACGTTCAGCGCGATGACCGGCAGGCCCTCGGCCAGACGAGTCGGCAACAGGCTGCCACGGCTGGCGAAACCTACGGTCGGCTGCAGGTCGCGGGTCTCCAGGCGGCTGATGTATTCAGCGGCCAGTTTCGCCTTATTGACAGCCACAAGGCCCGCGTCGACGGTCAGCACCAGTTTGCGCTGGGGCTCCAGATGGCGCAGACGCAGCTCCATCAGGTTGTCCGAGAGCTCCCATGCGCCGTCCACCTTGCCGTTCTTGCTGTCCACCAGATGCAGCTTCTCGCCGAATTTCTGCTCCGGGTCCAGCGGTACGGAAAAGCTGACCGACAGGGTACTGGCGCCTTCTACCTGAATTTCAGACACGTCGATGACGGTCAGCTCACGGCCGGCATAACGCTTGCTCAGCGCGGCGAGGTCTACGGCGGGTTTGGGTTTGGTCTCGACAACCGCCGCTTGGGAGGCTGGCGCTGCGGCAGACGCCGGTTTGTCGGTGGAAGAGGAATCGCAGGCACTCAGCAGCGCAAGCGCGCAGGCCAGGAACAGTCCTTTGTTAAGCATGGGGCACTCACGAACGGGCAGTTGAGAGGCGCAGACTATATAGCAGTCGGCCTTACAATTTGAGACAAATCGCGCGTTTCGAGCCTGTGATTGTGATTACGTTCTCAACTGTAACGTAGGAAATTTCAGCGCTTGTTGTAGTCTGCTTCGTTGTTGCTGTCGGCCCTGGCAAATTGGCCTGTCACAGCGTTATCACAACCCGAGCGAACGGCGTCGTTTCCGACGCTACAATGCACGCCTTGCCGGGAGTCTTCATGTCCACCTTGTTAACCGATTGGCGTCATCGCCCCACCCATGGTCGTGTCTGGGCACTGGCGGCGCCGATGATCCTCTCCAACATTTCAGTGCCGCTCGTTGCCCTGGTCGACAGCGCGGTGATCGGCCATTTGCCCCACGCTCATCAACTGGGCGCCGTGGCGGTGGGTGCGACCCTGTATACATTTCTTGCGTGGGCGATGGGCTTTCTGCGCATGGGCACCACCGGCTTCGCCGCACAGGCCGCGGGCCGCAACGACGGCGCGGCGTTGCGTCAGGTGCTGCTGCAAGGTCTACTGATGGCGCTGGGCCTGGCTCTGCTGCTGGGGGTGGTTGCGCTGCCATTCAGCCATCTGGCACTGAGCATGATGCAGCCGTCGACCGACCTGCAGCAGATGACGCTGGAATTTTTCCATACCCGCCTGTTCGGTCTGCCTGCGGCGCTGGCCAGCTATGCGCTGGTGGGCTGGTTTCTCGGAACGCAGAACGCACGGGCACCGCTGGCGATCCTGCTGACCACCAACGTGGTGAATATCGTACTCAACCTCTGGTTCGTGCTCGGGCTGGACTGGGGCGTCGTCGGCTCGGCGCGTGCTTCGGTACTGGCTGAGTGGACGGGCGCGCTGCTCGGTCTTGCGCTGACTCGCCAAGGGTTGCGCGCCTGGCCCGGGCAGATTGTCTGGGCGGCATTGAAGTACTGGCGCAACTGGCGGCCCTTGCTGGCCGTCAACCGCGATATCTTCCTGCGCACCCTCGCGCTGCAGTCGGTCATGTTCCTGATTACGGTGCAAGGCGCGCGACTGGGGGATGCGACAGTCGCCGCCAATGCACTGTTGCTGAACGGCCTGTTGCTGACCTCGCACGCGCTGGACGGTCTGGCTCATGCCGTCGAGGCGCTGTGCGGTCACGCCATTGGCGCGCGTGACCGCACCACCTTGCGCCGCTCGCTGGTGGTGGCCGGTGGCTGGTCGCTGCTGGCCAGCATGGTTTTCGCCTTGCTGTTTCTGGCGGGCGGCCATCTGTTCGTCAGTCTGCAAACCGACATCCCGGAGGTCCGCGCGACGGCGATTACCTATCTGCCATACCTGGCGCTCATGCCGCTGCTGGCGGTCTGGAGTTATCTGCTTGACGGCCTGTTCATCGGCGCAACCCGTGCCCGGGAAATGCGCAACGCAATGCTGGTGAGCGTCGCGTTGATCGCACCCGTTGCGTCCGTGGCCAGCCATCAGAGCAATCACGCGCTATGGCTGACCTTCCTGGCCTTCACCCTTGTGCGTGGTCTGAGTCTGGGTTCCATCGCCTGGCGGCTGACCCGCACGGACGGCTGGTTCGACCGCTGAACCCGGGGTTTCATCGGGGTCCGGCTCTGCGGTGCGGCTGGCAAATGTAACTTGCGGGCTGATCAAGGTCAGGCCGCCTGCATCAAGGCGGATCTGGCTGGCGCCGACCCTGACGGTCAGTTCGTTGTTCCCGTGCAGATCCAGCGTCGGCCCGTCGTCAATGCGCAGGCTGCGGTTCTCGCCCAGTAGCATCTGCCAGTCGAGGTGCATGCGCACGCTATCCGGCTCTGGCGCGGTCTGCGGCTCAGGCTGCCGAGGCTGGCTGTCAGCCGAGGCATTCAGACCCGCGACGATGAGCGGACGATCGATGTCGCCGTCGACAAAGCTGACCGCTACCGCCATTCCGCCAACCATCGGCAGGTCCAGCCCGGACGCCAGCGATAGCCAGCAATCGCTGTAACGCGCGCCGTAGCCCTGACGGCCCCAGTCAAACTGGACCTGCACGCGGCGATGGCGATCACGTCTGGCTTCCTGGCCGGCAGGACCGAGAACCCAGGCCCGCTGCACCGTTGGAGGCTTATCGCGCGCAGCAGGATGGGGCGGGCAGAAACCGACTTCCCAAGGGGTAGCCTGAAAGCGGTTGCAGTAAGGATCCTGACTTTTGGATCGGTCATCGTGACGTGTCGCGTCGTGTTCCACCCCGGTCACCAGCCACATGTGGTTCCAGTCGGCAACCGGATGGTCGACCACTGGCAGCAGTTGCCCGGCGCTGACAAACGGCAGCGTGCTCGCGCCTCTGGCCTTTTCGCTGGCGCGGCTGCCTGGCGCATCTTCGCCCGAAGCCTCTACTGTGAATTTCGTAATGCCCGCTTGCTGCGGTACGGCTCGCCAGGGTGCGATTTCGCTGCGGGCGAAGCCGCGTAGCCCATCGCCGAAGATCAGCTCGGGATGTTCTCGCGAATGGACAAAGTGGTAGTGAATGCCTTCCTCGCTGCACAGGCGTTCGACCAGTTGCAGGTCGGTTTCCCGGTACTGTGTGCAGATATCGCGTACCCGGCATTCGGTCTTCAGGTCAAAACGGTACGAGCCTTTGCGAATGCCATGCTCTTCCAGCACGCGGGCGATGATCTGCGTCGCACTCAAATGCTGGAACAGGCGCGGGTTATTGCGCTGACCGAGGCAAGCCAGGCGGGGCCCGACTTTCAGCCTGTAACAGGCTGGGCCCGGTTGGTAGTGGCTGCGTGTCACGGCGTGGATCTGCCCGTTGAATCCGTGATGGCCGCCTTTGAAACTGATGAATACGGATTTGTACATCAGGCTTGCGGGATCCAGAGCGGAACCCTTGTTGATGATCTCGAATTCGAAAAGGTACGGCTGACTGATCGCTTCCGAGCCGCGCAACCATGTAATTGGGAAATGACGGCGCAGGCGGGCGACCTCCAGGCGAAGGAGTGGTACGCGGGCTGGGTGGTACATGGGAGCGGTTCTCTACCGGAAATGCGGCCGGGGATTCTGGCCGAGAAGAATGGCGGGGTAGAGAGCTCAAGGCGGAAAAGGAAGTTGCCTACATGTGGATATGATCGTTCCCACGCGAAGCGCGGGAACGATCAGGTGTTACGAGGGCGTCAGGACGACAGGTAAGACGAACGGGTCAGGCCCAGACGCAGTGCGTCCAGATAGTAGGTGCGCTCACGCGGCGTGATCCTGGCACTGGCGACCTTGTCACGGTAATGGGTCATCAGCTCTTCCGGCGACAGGTGCACGTAACGCAGCATGTCTTCGATGGTGTCGTGGGTCTCGATGCCGGCGTGGTACACGCTGCCGTCCTGATTCTGGTAGATGTTCACCGAGTCGGTGTCACCGAACAGGTTGTGCATGTCGCCCAGAATTTCCTGGTAGGCACCGACCAGGAAAATCCCCAGCAGGTAATCTTCACCAGGGTTCAAACCATGCACCGGCAGGCTGGTCTCGATGCTCTGCTCGTCGACGTATTGCTTGATCTTGCCGTCGGAGTCGCAGGTCAGGTCCTGCAGCACGGCGCGGCGCAGCGGCTCTTCGCCAAGGCGATGCAGCGGCAGGATCGGCAGCACCTGCCCGATCGCCCAGGTATCCGGCAGGCTCTGGAACACCGAGAAATTGCAGATGTACTTGTCGGCCAGCTTGTCGTTGAGTTCGTCCAGCACCTGACGATGTGAGCGCTGACGTGCTTTGAGCGAGTTGTGCAGGCGGCGGCAGACAGCGAAGTAGCACTGCTCGCCAAGGGCTTTCTGCGCCAGCGTGATCTTGCCGTCAGCGTACTGGGCGGCGATGTCGCTCATGTAGTGCGTCGCACGCCAGTAGGTTTCGGTAACCATCTCGATGTCAGTCGGGCCGAGCAGGTCTACCAGCCACTGCAGGGTTTCGGGCAGGCTTTCCTTGTCGGAGATTTCCGGCACTTCGTCGTTATGCTTTTCGACGTCGGTAACCTGGACCACCAGCATCGCGTGGTGGGCAGTCAGCGAGCGACCGCTTTCCGAGAAGATGTGCGGATGCGGCAGGCCCTGCGCGTTGCAGAATTCCTTGAGCATGCCCACCACGACACCGGCGTAATCGTCCATGTCGTAGTTGATCGAACTGGCGTTGCGCGAGTGCGTGCCGTCATAGTCGACACCCAGACCGCCGCCGACGTCGATGTGATCGACCGGCAGGCCGAGGTTGCGCAGCTCGCCGTAGTAACGGATCGCTTCCTTGAAACCGTGCTGATAGTCGGCCAGGTTGGCGATCTGCGAACCCATGTGGAAGTGCAGCAGGCGGATGCCCTGGTCCAGACCGGCCTTGCGGAAGCGCTCGACCACCGACAACAGCTGTGCGGCAGACAAACCGAACTTGGACTTTTCACCGCCGGTGTCGGCCCACTTGCTCGACGCCAGCGACGACAGGCGCACGCGCAGGCCGACCTGCGGAGCGACCTTCAGCTCGGCGGCCTCTTCGATCACCAGTTCGACCTCGGACTCTTTCTCGATCACGATGAACACGTTATGACCGAGCTTCTGGCCCATCAGGGCCAGACGGATGAATTCGCGATCCTTGTAGCCGTTGCAGACGATGGTGCCGCCTTTCGGCGCCAGTGCCAGCACGGCCATCAGCTCAGGCTTGGAACCGGCTTCCAGACCGATGGACACGTTCTGTGTGGCGATGATGTTTTCCACCACCGCTTCCTGCTGGTTGACCTTGATCGGGTACAGCGCGGTGTACTGGTTCTGGTATTCCAGGCGCGCAATGTTGCTGTCGAACGCGCCGGTCAGCTGACGAACGCGATCTTGCAGAATGTCGGGAAAGCGAACCAGCAATGGCAAGGACAGGCCGCTTTTACGCAACTCGTCGACCTGCTCGTACAGGTCGATGGGCGAGCTGCCCGGACCGTTGGGACGAACTTCAACGCGACCGGCTTCGTTGATTGCAAAATAACCGGCGCCCCAATGGCGAATACCATAGACGCTGCGGCTGTCCGCTACGGTCCATTGGCTGCCATCGTCTTTGCGTGTGCGTCGTACGGACATCGAAGTCCCCTATAAAAAGTCGTGTAGCGCCAACATAAAACGGCTGGTCGCAGTGTAGTGAGTAGAAATGACCGTTTTGGTTCGGTGGCAATCACCGCGTTTGGTCAGCCGCCGGATTTCTTGGCCTTGAAGCCTTTCCTGGCCAGTTCCGCGAGCAGCAGCTCGACGTGATCGCCCTGAATCTCGATCACGCCATCCTTGAGCGATCCGCCGGTGCCGCAGCGCTGTTTGAGTGCCTTGGCCAGATCCTTGAGTGCGTCTTCAGCGAGAGGCACGCCGCTAATGGTGGTGACTGTCTTGCCACCACGGCCTTTGCTTTCGCGGCGTACGCGCGCGATGCCGTCTCCCTCGGGGATGACGGTCTGCTTGCAGGTGCAGGCATCGACAGGTTGACGGCAATCCGGGCAATGGCGCCCTGCGTCGGTTGAAAATACCAGGCCGCCCAAAGCGGCGAAGGAAGCGGCTTTTTTAGCCACGGGAAATCCTCTTGTTGAGGACTGAAGATGGGCCTGACTCATCGTTGAGTCGCGACCGCGAAGCCCCACTCTGGCAGGGGCAGCGCTAATGGAACGGCAGGTGCCGGACCAGTTTGAAAAGGTCGCGCAGTGTAACGGCAAAAAGCGCAGTTGCTAAGGGGCTGAATGCACCAATTTATTGATCATTTGCGACCTGCTGTCGGTAGCGTTTCAACGCCGCCAGCGAGTCCGGGCAATACGGCTTTTCCAGCGCCTGACGCAACACGTCGGCCACAGGAAGAAAGCACGCTTCAAGCACCTCTTCAGGCTGCAATCGCAGCGGTCCATCCCAGACGGCGGAGAACACCGCGCACCAGACGCGGTTGCCTGGCTCGTCGTATAAGAACCGTTCGTGCGCTTGCAGCGGCACGCCGAATACTCCCAGCTCTTCCTCCAGCTCGCGTGCTGCGGAATGTTCGTAACTCTCGTCGGCCTGGACCATGCCACCCGCCGCCACATCCCAATAGCCGGGGTATACGGCTTTGCTCAGGGTGCGGCGATGGACGCACAGGTCACCAGCGCTGTTGAACAAGAGGATGTAGGTCGCACGGCCGATCAGGTCTTTGTCGCGCAGTTCGGCGCGCGGCAGTGAACCAAGCAACTGATCCTGATCGTCGACCCAGGCAATCCGTTCGGCGTCCGAGGCGGCGCGGTGCGCGGCCTCGTTCGAAGAAATCGACATCAGCCCTGGGAAAGCAGCTGGCGAAGGTCGATGACCGCCGCGTTGGCGCGCGAGATGTAGTTGGCCATGACCAGCGAGTGGTTGGCGAAAATGCCGAACGCGCTGCCGTTGAGGACCATCGGGCTCCACAGACCTTCCTGCGACGCCTCCAGCTCGCGGATGATCTGGCGCACGCTGACAGTGGCGTTCTTCTTGGCCAGCACGTCGGCGAAGTCGACCTCGATGGCGCGCAGCAGATGCGACAGCGCCCAGGCTTGACCGCGTGCTTCGTAGAAGACGTTGTCGACCTGCAGCCACGGCGTCTCGACGATTTCCTCGTCAACCTGCGGCACTTCGCCCGGTTTGACCGACACGATGGCTTCGGTTTTCAAAGTGCTGTTGAGCTTGACCCGACCAACACTCGCCGACAGACGCTGCGACAGAGAACCCAGGCGGGTGCCCACATCGCCCAGCCAGTTGTTCAGGTTGTCGGCGCGGGCGTAAAACAGTGCGCCTTTCTGGTTGGGATCGGACAATCGCGCCTGATAACGGCTAAGCGCGTTGACTCCGTCGGTGTATTGAGATTCGCTGGACGGCAGCACCCAGCTGCGGTTGTCGAAGTTGAACAGCGGCTCGGCACGAGCCAGATCGCCGTCTTCCGCCGATTGGGACTGCGAACGGGCGAAGTCCTTACGCAAGGCGCGGCTCAGGTCACGCACCTGAACCAGCACGCCGTATTCCCAGCTCGGCATATTGTCCAGCCACAGGCCCGGTGGGAGACGATCGTTGGCAAGATAACCCCCGCGCTTGTCGAGCAGCGTCCGGGTGACACTCTTGAGTGTCTCGACCGTGGTATAGCCGATGACGATCTGCTTGCCTTCACGTTCCGCGGCCGCTTGCGCATTCTGCTGCACAGGGAACAGCGCCGGCTCCTTGCTCCAGTACCAGCCGATTACCAGCGTGACGAGCAGATAAATCAGGATCAACGTCCCCAGCGCCCGGCTATAGAAAAGACTGCCCAGATAACCGCGTCTCTTGGCCGACGAAGTTTCGGCGGTGCGCTCACCCGCGCTACCTGCGCGGTTCTTCCAATCCAGCATGGTGGAGGTCCTTTCGGTCTTGGGTTGAATGCTTCACGTGGCGTTCGACAGCAACCTTACCCCAATGTGCGATTTGCGGGCAGACTCAGTGAGCGTTGGCCGCCCGGGCAAGCGCTTACTCAACAAGGTGGAGTTGCAGCTCTGCAAGCAAATGGCCAGGCGGCGCGGGTGACAAGTACGCAACGCCCAACCCGTCGGTCTTGCGCACGTTGCTCTCCTGGCCAGTCATAAAGCGTGCTTTCCGGTTTGCAAGCGGCTCTCCCGTAATGCTGTCCAGAATGCGGACCACAAGCTTCTCGACCTTTTCCTCAGGCAACGGCTTGCTGCTTATCTCCTTCACACGCTGCGCGGATTTCTGTTCTTGCGCGGCCTTGTCGAACCGGCCCCAGTCGAAGTAGTACGCTTCATCCTTGACCAGTAGCCAGTCGCCGCTCTCCACCGCCGCAAGTGCATCCTCCTGACGGTTGCTCATCAGTTCGCGATGCAGATCATCGACTCCGTCGACCGGGGTGCCAGAGCTCAGCGAACTGCCGACCAGATCTTTCGCTTCAGCGGCAGGGTACGCGTAATCACGCTCATGAGGCGATGCGTAACGATCAGAAGTCAACTTCATTACCGGTCGGCACTCTGCCAGAAATCCACGCCCATGGTCTCACCGGTGTGGTGCTTCCAGCTGATGCACTGGTAAGCGAAGTGGACCCGCTCGAACTGGGTGTAGCAAGCGTTGGCGGGGTCCTGCCGATGGGGCATCACCAGATCGACGCCGACGATCATCGCGTCGTCCAGCTCAATTGTGTAGAAATGCTCATGGGCTCCGTTGGCATCCGTGCGATACAGCTCCAACCGGCACTGTTTAAGCAGTTCGCTGGAGCACATCGCGGTGTTTAACAGTGGCGAACTCCGGTCGATCTCCTTGGTGATGGTCAACGGTTTATGCATGCGGCTGCCCTTCCCACCGTTTGTGGGTATGACAATGGAATGGGTGATGGCCTGAACCAGAATCTTGTTCTGATGCTCCGGCGCCCAGTCGAAACCGACTGATTTCTGCGTAAGTGCTCCAGCCGTAATCAGGCCCTGATTGGCTCCGGTGATGGTCATAAAAGCGGGTGCTGGCATGGGTGGACTCCAGAATTTTCCTGACCTTATCAGCCGAAAACGTCACTGGGTCAGCATCCTGAAAATCCAGAGCGAACTGACAATGGAGGGGGTAACGTAGTGCTTCACGAAGGGAAGTTTCCTACGCAAACGCGGTGGGCGTTCACGTACGCCGCGACTTTGTGTAAGCGAACTTAGTCTGGGAGGCAATCCGACGATCTCCCCCAGGTCCAACATACGGCGCGACCTCTGTGATTTACTTTGCTGAGGGCGGCACCCCGACGATCTGCCGCGAAGCGGCAATAAAGCGGACGCTTCCGTGTCAGGCATGCCAAACCAGGCTTGCCGGGCGGTGCTTCACCTCTACGAGCGGTGGAACGCCGATGCATATCTTCCTAGGGCTCGTCGATGGTCAGAGCGATTTCAGGCGCAGGCATCAACAAGGAGCCAAAGTAGTAAGCGGCGACCACTGCCATGAACAGTTGCGCCGAGAGCTTGCGGCGAACGAGGGGACGTTTCATCGCATGCCAGTCTTGCTTGCGATGTAGTGCACTGCTGCCTCTATAACTGTCACTGTCCGCTCGGGTGCGGCTTTAGTGGCAAAGAAGATCTATCCTCACGCGGTGTCCATGGACGTGCCATGTTGAGCGTAATCAGATAGCGTTCTTCTTTCGGACGTTTAGAGTACCTGAAACGATGCATGATGAGCAAAACTTGGTATTTGTCCTCGGCATGCCAATAGGTAGTTACGCCATTGGGCGCGCTGCGCAGTGTGGCCCGCCATTCCGGAGTGTCAACGAATGTTGGGTCGGAATCAGGAAATATATTTATCCATCCCCCGGCGACCAGTTGCTTCTCGATATCCATGACCACTTTCAAGGCGTCGTCCAGCAGTAACGGTTCTACTTGGGGCGACATCTGCACACTTCGAACATGCTCATCGTCGAAGCTGACCGTAAAGAATCGTGCTGGCGGAGTAGTGAAACCATATTTGGGGTCGATGAAACGCAGGCTTGCGTCAGTATCTGGCATGCTGAACCAAATGTGGCCTGGGATCGCTTTCCCTATACTGGCAGTTGAGCGCCGACGCATATCTTCCCAAGGCTCTCCGATAGCCAGGGCGATTTCAGGCGCGGGCATCAATATGGAACCGAGGTAGTAAGTGGCGAATACCGCCACGAACAGCAGAGCTGAGAGCTTCCGGCGGACGGGTGGACGCGTCATCGGACGCCGTTCCCGTTCGCGATATCGAGAATAGACGCCTCGATAACTTTCCGCTTGTCGCTGTTCAGCAGTTGGTGGAATTGCTGGGCTGCTCGGAGTACAAAAGACATGCGTTGCTGAATGTCTGCAAGGTTAGCCAGTGGACTTTCGCTGAATGAAACCGTCCGCTCATCTTCGACTGCTTGGCATTGGCCGGCAAGCGTCAGCTCTATAGGCTGGGCGATCTTTGGCAGAAAGTGGATATTAGTGACGTAATAAGCGTGATTACCTCTAAGGAGAGCTGACAGCTTCGCGTCTTCGTAGATGACAGGCTGGAGAATGTTGATCTGCTCATGTACTGCAAGGCTCTCTACGCTTGCACGGATGTCCTCCTCGTCGATAGCTTTGAACCCTGCTAAAACGTTATCAGTGCCAGACCCAAATTTAAGGGTCTGCTGATCAACCAACCAAAGCACCGGAAACCTTGGATGCCCATAGATTCCGCGGCGTTTTCTGAGACACGTTTCAAGCTCTTTAAACCCCCGCTTCGCAAAAAATGCATGCAGCGGGTAGATGTCCAGAAAAAGCGTGGTATTACCTAAAGCCATCATCTCGTAAACATACATGAACCGTTCCTGAGTCAGGCTTGGCTGTTCAGGATTGAAGGATTTGTCGAGCAGCGGCAGCGGGTTGCGGGCGTCGGCCTGGCGGGCTTCGTTCAGCAGTTGTTCCTGTTCCTGCATCTTGTCCGAGGTGAACAGGCCGTTTTCGCTTCGGCTTTCGCGCAGTTTTTCCCATGCTGCGGATTCCGCTTCGATCGCCTCGATTGACTGAGCCGCATGCAGTAGCCCGCACCCTACCTGCTTGGAAGCAAAGGCTGCCAGGCCGGCCCATTCAAAGCGCTGGTCTTCAAGCCAGAGCCGGGCATAAGCGGCGTTGATGGCGCGGTTGCGTTCAATGGGATTGGCAATGAGCTGCCCGCCCGGCGCAACAATGTCTTCGGCTTCTTTCTGATAGACCCGCCATAACCCTTCACATGGCAGGACCGGTACGTCGGTGACTTTCGTGGGGACATCATAAAGCCGCTGTACCCGACTCTCGCAGTCGCCAACTGGGCGGATGCTCTGGCCGAGGCTCTGCTGATCACATTCATGCTCTTTGAAACACTGGGTCATGCGCGACGTACTCCTGAACGTCGCGAGAAAATATCAGCCCAAATCGCTCCAGGTTCGGGCTCTGAAAAATTCAGAATGGGCCTACAGTGCACGCTCCAGAACCGCATTCTAGAGCGCTGCTTGCCTACCCGAGGCTCTGAAAAAACCTACATAAATCGTTGGTTACTTAAATGAGCTTTTTTGCGTGTTAGCGACCGTTCAGGGCTGAACGCCACTCGTTTGTTGTCAAATAAGTGACTTACGGCACTCTTTTGGTCGCAGAAGAAGTGCTAGCATAGCGCCACTAGCCGTACCGCTTACGCGCCCTCACAGTAGTCAGGATATGACCGAGCTCGAAGACCCTAGCCGCGACCGCCTCAAGCACCACTTTGCCCAACGGGTCATTCATCAGGCGCGCCAGATTCTGGAAACGTGGCAGCGGCTGCAGAAAGCCGAATGGTCGGCTGACAACATGGCTGAGCTCAAGGAGTCGACGCTGCGGCTGATGCGCTTTGCGGAGCGATTCGAGCAGGCCGAACATCTGGAACTGGCGCAGGAACTGGATCGGGCTCTGGAGCAGGTCGAAGCTAATCGCGGACGGCTCAGCAGCGATATCATCACCGAGCTCAATCGTCTGATGCAGCGTTTGTCGCGGACCGGCCTGCGCCAGGGCGACAAGCTGGAACAGACGTCTTTACCGCCTCTGCGCAAGCCGGTGTATGTCGCGCTTCAGGACCATGAACGCGGCGAGCGCCTTGCCAAGCAGCTGGAGTTTTTCGGGCTGTCAGCCATTTCGCTGACCAGCGTGGCCGAATTCCAGGCGGCGATGCTGCAACGTCATCCGGCCGCGATCATCATGGACGTGGACTTTTCCGGAGCAGGACAGGGACTGCGGCTCGCGACACAGGTTCAGGAAGGTCTGGAGAGCAAGCTGCCGCTGCTGTTCTTCAGCCTGCACGAGACGGACACGCCGATGCGTCTGGCGGCGGTCCGCGCCGGCGGCGAAGAGTTTCTGACCGGGACGCTGGAAGCGTCGAGCCTGCTGGAGAAAATCGAGGTTCTCACCTGCGTTGCCCAGTACGAGCCTTATAAAGTGCTGATCATCGATGATTCGCGGGCGCAGGCCACGCATACCGAGCGAGTGCTTAACGCAGCCGGCATCGTCACTCGTACCTTGCTGGACCCGATCCAGGCGATGGCCGAGCTGGCCGAGTTCCAGCCGGATCTGATCATTCTCGACATGTACATGCCAGGTTGCACCGGGACCGAACTGGCCAAGGTCATTCGCCATAACGACCGTTACGTCAGCGTGCCGATCATTTACCTGTCGGCCGAAGACAATCAGGACAAGCAGCTGGATGCCATGAGCGAAGGCGGGGACGATTTCCTCACCAAGCCGATCAAGCCGCGCCACTTGATTACCACGGTGCGCAACCGTGCGGCCCGCGCGCGGAACCTCAAGTCACGCATGGTTCGCGACAGCCTCACCGGCCTCTACAACCACACGCACATCCTGCAACTGCTCGAAGACTGCAGTTTCCGCGCCCGGCGCGAGGGCAAGCCGTTGTGCTTCGCGATGCTGGATATCGACCACTTCAAGAAGGTCAACGACAGCCACGGCCATCCCATGGGCGATCGGGTCATCAAAAGTCTGGCGCTGTTTCTCAAGCAGCGTCTGCGCAAGACCGATTTCATCGGCCGTTACGGCGGCGAGGAATTTGCCATTGTGATGCCGGACACCGATATCCAGCGCGCCCACAATGTGCTCGAAGAAATCCGTCATCGCTTTGCAGAGATCCATTACCCTGCCCAGCCAACCGATCTGTTCTGCACCTTCAGTGCGGGCATTGTCGCGCTCGGGCCGGATGACGACAGCCTCAGCCTCGCGTCCCGGGCCGACAGCGCGCTGTATCGCGCCAAGCATGCGGGGCGTAATCAGGTGCATGCGGCTGTGATGTCCCTTTCGCAGGCAAGCTCACTCCTGCATGAGAACGAGCTGCTGCATCGCTAAGAGCGTTCCTGCACTTGCATCAACGCGGCGGGTATTGCTCCAGAATCTTCGCCACCACGGTGCGGATGACCGTGTCGCGTTCGGTCGGGCTGGCAGTGTTGTTGCCCAGAATCCGTTCCGTGCTGCCGCGCCACACCAGTTTGCCGTCCTTGCCGTCATACAGGTCGATCTGCAAGGTCGAGACTTTGTAATCCACGCTGCGCGTTTCGGTGCTCATCGGAGCGCCCCAATAACCGTAGCCGCCCCACGGGCCCCAACCTCCGCCGTAATTGGAACTGACCAGCTGCTGACGGTTTTCGACGATCAGCCACGCCTGAACCTTAAGGTCGCCCTGGTTGCCAGCGGCCTGGCGCAGACCGCGCTGGTCGAGTTGATCGGTGATGGCTTGCCGAATGCGCTGGTCAGTCAGATCGCTTTTGAATCGCGGGTCGTCCGGTTGGTACTGCACAGCGGGCTCTTTCCAGCTCCAGTTGCGATAGCCGCCGAAGTCGCGTTGAGCGTCGAAGTCACGGTCAACCGGATAGCTCTGGCACGCAGCAAGAAGCAGGGCGAAAGACAGCAAAACCAGATGTCGCAACATGGCAATTCTCCGCGGGGTCTATGAAGGAGGATACGCGGCCAGGGCTTGCTGCACAGCCTGGCGCAAGGCCTTGGTGCGGTCCGATTCCCTGCTGCCGCTTGAAGTATCGGCGCTGGCACTCCATACCGGCTGGCCGGTGCGCGCATCGAACAGGTTGATTTGCACCACCATCACCTGCACCTGATAAGTGCGCACAATGGGCACGCTGGCATAGCCGCCATAACCGTTGTTTCCATAACCGCCGTAGCCCACCGATCCGCCGTAGCCTCGTGGTCCGCCGTAGTACGGATCGTAATAGGAATCGTAGTCGCGTTCCTGGCGCAGTCGGGTTTCCTGGCGGGTGCTGGCGCTTACATAGACGTCGGCTGGCTGACCGGCGCGTGCCGGGCGCAGCCCGCGCTGATCCAGACCGTTGCTGATCGCTTCAGCGACCTGCGCCGAGTCCATCCATGCCGTGCCTGGCGGAAGGCGATTGTCGAGCCACGCCCAGCTTTGATATCGGCCATAGTCACGCGGCGGTGCCGGATAGGCGCTCATGTCCGGACCGGCCGTTGCCTGCGCGGGCGCGGGGGGCAACGGTTTCGAATCGGCGACGTACGGGTTGTCGCTTTGACAGGCACTCAGAGCGAAACCGAAGGCAAGCAAGGCGAGACGACGTTTCATGATGGTCTCCGCGAAGGTGTCAGGCCGGACGGCAGATCCAGTGCAGGTAGCGACCCAGTCCTGCAAAAGCCGGATGGCGACGATGGGCCAGCTCCATTTCCACCAGCCCGGCCAACTCGGCGCGTGCCTGGAATTCGACGGGCATGTAGTCGTGGAACACTCGTACGCCACTCTGGGTTTCGACTCGCCAGCTTCCTTCAAGTTGCGTCGCCAATTCTCTCGGATCAAGCGGCTGTTGCGGCGTCAGGCTCTGCTTCTCGCCTGCCATGTCGTTCTTGCGCATTTTGCGGAAGTGACCCTTGAGCAAATTGCGATAAATCAGCGCATCCCGGTTGTAAAACGCCAGCGATAACCAACCCTCGTCTCTTGTCAGACGGCGCAATACCGGCAGGATGGAGTGAGGTTCGGCCAGCCATTCCAGAACGGCGTGGCACAGCACCAGGTCGTAGGTTTCATCCAGCAGGCCCGGCAGCTCCTGCCACGGCGCAAGAATGAAGGTCGCCTCGCGCCCGGCTTCGGCGAAGCGCTGGCGGGCGCCTTCGAGCATGGGTTCGGCCGGCTCGGCGAGCGTGACATGGTGGCCCTGTTCGGCAAGCCACAACGACATGTGCCCCAGCCCGGCGCCGATATCCAGCACGCGCAACGGGCGCTGGGGTAATGCTTCGGACAAGTCGGCCTGCAGCACCGCCAGACGGATAGCGCCCTTGGCGCCGCCGTAGATTTTTTCCGCGAAGCGGGTGGCCAGTTGATCGAAATGACGGTCGCTCACTTGGCGAATCTCCGCTCGCTGTCCGCCAGCTTGCTACGCACGACCGCTTCCATATCCAGCCCCAGTTCGCTGCACAGCAGCAGCAGATAAAGCACGATATCGCCCACTTCTTGCCCGGCGTGGGCCAGTTGCTCCGGCGGCAGTTCGCGGGACTGGTCCTCGCGCAGCCATTGGAAAATCTCTACCAGTTCGGCCATTTCAACGCTGGCGGCCATGGCCAGGTTTTTCGGGCTGTGAAACTGCTTCCAGTCGTTCTGGTCACGAATCCGGTGCAGGCGTTGGGTCAGTTCGTCGAGGTTCATCATGCTCTCCTGAAGGCGCATAGCTTCAAGGGGAACGAGACGTCAGGCAAGCGGGTTTTCGGCGCTGGCCTATTCCTGCGCCGGTCGCCAGCTGCCGGTCATGTGGACAATACCAGGCTCGCCATCGACCCGCAGCTGACCATGAGAGCCCGCGGCACTGGCTGACAGCACGACATTGCCCGGCAGCCGCACCGGCTTGTGGAAATCGACGCTGATCTCGACGTTCGAAGCGGGCAGATGATCGTCAAGCGTCGCCAGCGTCCGGGCTTTGAGCCACATGCCATGGGCGATTGCCTGCGGGAAGCCGAAGAGTCTGGCGCTGGGCGCGCTCAGGTGAATCGGGTTGTAGTCGCCCGAAACCCTGGCGTAGTGCCGACCGATATACGCCGGCGTATCCCAGCGTGCCAGCTCGCTGACCGGCAGCGGCGCAGGCTCCGATTCTTCGCGAGGCGAGCCATCAAGTTTCGCGTCCTTGCACAGCAGGGTGCTTTCTTCCTCCCACAGCAGCCCGAGCCCGTCTTCGACCTGCGTGACCAGGTCGAACGTCGCCCCTTTGGCATGCGCCTGCAACCCCGAAGCATGGACACTGACGTATAGCTGGGTGATGCCGCCCAACGGGCGATGGACCCGAATCCGGTTGGCGATGTGGATCAAACCGAGCAATGGAAATGGGAAGTCCCGCGATGTCATCAACTGCATTTGCATCGGGAATGCCATCACATGGGGAAAGGTGGAGGGCAGCAGGCTGGCCTCCTTGAAACCGCAGGTCTTGCGGTACGCCGCCAGGTTGTCGGTGTCTACCGAGACCCAGCTGCGCAGGCCGAGGTCGGGAAGCTGCGTCCCGGTAACCTTGCGTCGCAATGCCGCCTGGATGAACAGGTTGGGAAGTGGCTGCAGCGAATCCAGGTAGCGCCAGTGAGCAGTCATGGTCTGTCTCCTTTGGGCTCAGATCGAGCTCATGCTCCGATCACGCTTTGGCCACACACGCGCAATACCTGGCCGGTTACCGCACCGCTGCCCGGCTGGCTGAACCAGGCGACTGCTTCTGCAACGTCTTGGGGAAGGCCGCCCTGACCCAGCGAACTCATGCGCCGACCGGCTTCACGCAGGGTGAACGGCATGTCGGCGGTCATCCGGGTTTCGATGAATCCAGGCGCAACTGCATTGATGGTCATGCCACGCGCCTGCAAGGCGGGCGCCATGGCGCGAGCGAAGCCGATCAGCCCGGCTTTGCTGGTCGAGTAGTTGGTCTGGCCGCGATTCCCGGCCAGGCCGCTGATCGAGGCCATCAGCACGATTCGCGCGTTATCGTTCAGGCCACCGTTCTCCAGCAGCGCCTGCGTCAGCAACTGCGGAGCGTTGAGATTGACCGACAGCACCGAATCCCAGAAATCCTCGGGCATGTTGGCCAGCGTCTTGTCGCGGGTGATTCCGGCGTTGTGGACCAGAATGTCGATGCCGTCCGGCACGTGTTCGCGAAGCTGGCTGGCGGCGTCTTGCGCGCAGATATCCAGCGTCAGCGCCTGACCGCCGAGGCGCGCGGCCAGGGCTTCCAGCTCGGATCTGGCCTGCGGCACATCCAGCAGCACGACGTGCGCGCCATCACGAGTCAGGGTTTCGGCGATTGACGCGCCGATGCCGCGCGCTGCCCCGGTGACCAGTGCTTTCTGGCCGGCCAGTGGCCGCGTCCAGTCTAGAACCTGGCTGGTGCAAGGCGTCAGGCGGATGACCTGACCGGAAATGAACGCGCTCTTGGGCGAGAGCAGAAAGCGCAACGCGCCCTCCAGCTGGTTGAGGGCTCCATTGTCCACTTGCAGCAGCTGGACCGTGCCTCCATCGCGCATTTCCTTGGCCAGCGAGCGGCTGAAACCTTCGACTGCCTGCTGGGTACTGGCCGCCAGCGGATCATTGAGGCTGGCTGGCGCATGGCCGAGGATGACTATATGGGCGCTGTGCTCAAGACCGCGCAGCAGAGGCTGGAAGAAATCGCGAAGTTGTTTCAGATGCTCGGTGCGCTGCAGCGGGCTGGCGTCGAACACCACCGCCTTGAGCCTGGGTCCTTGATTGGCGACCCAGACGGTCGCACTGGGAATGTCGGTGCCAAAGCTGTACAGCGAATCGGTAAGTCGCTGGGCGAAAAGCCTGACCTGATCGGCCAGCGGACCGGCGCTGATCAGCAGCGTGCCTTCGATAGGTCGCAGGCGTCCGGCCTGCCAGCGTTCCAGCCGCGTCGGAGTCGGCAGACCGACGGCTTTCACCAGGCGACGTCCCATGTCGGAATTGGCGAAGTCAATGTAGCGATCTGACGGCATGGAACACTCTCCTTGGGGGTGGGCTCAAAGAATGGACACACAGGGGCGGCGTTTGTTCTTGACCGTCTACGCTGTTCATCCATCCGTTTGGAAAAGGGGTTTTTCATGACGCAGCCACGTCGGGTCGCCATCGTCGGCGGTAACCGTATCCCGTTTGCCCGCTCCAATGGTCCCTATGCGACGGCCAGTAACCAGGAAATGCTGACCGCCGCTCTGGAAGGACTGATCGAGCGCTTCAATCTGCACGGGTTGCGCCTGGGGGAAGTGGTCGCCGGAGCCGTGCTCAAGCATTCTCGCGACTTCAACCTGACCCGCGAATGCGTACTCGGATCAAGACTCAGCGCGCAGACCCCGGCCTACGACATTCAGCAAGCCTGCGGCACTGGCCTGGAAGCCGCGCTGCTGGTTGCCAACAAGATCGCCCTCGGCCAGATCGAATGCGGCATCGCAGGTGGCGTCGACACCACTTCCGACGCACCGATTGGCGTCAACGAAGATCTGCGCAACATTCTTCTGCAGGTCAACCGTAGCAAGACCGGCGCGGACAAGCTCAAGGCTCTGATGCAGCTGCGCCCGCATAACCTCAAACCGGAGTTGCCGCGCAACGGCGAGCCACGCACCGGTCTATCAATGGGCCAGCACTGCGAACTGATGGCGCAGCACTGGGCCATCCCCCGGGACGAGCAGGATCGGCTGGCGCTGGACAGTCATCTCAGGATGGCTGTCGCGTATGACAATGGCTGGCACGATGACCTGATGACCCCTTATCGGGGCCTGACGCGGGACAATAACCTGCGTCCCGACCTGACGCTGGAAAAGCTTGCCAGCCTCAAGCCCGCTTTTGAACGCAGCGCCAAGGGCACGCTCACTGCCGGCAACTCGACGCCGCTGACCGACGGCGCTTCGGTAGTGCTGCTTGCCAGCGAGCAATGGGCCGCAGAGCGCGGCTTGCCGGTGCTCGCTTACTGGCGTGATGGCGAAGCGGCGGCAGTCGACTTCGTTCGGGGGGCGGAAGGCCTGCTGATGGCGCCGGTTTACGCGGTCCCGCGCTTGTTGGCCCGCAACGGCTTGAGCTTGCAGGACTTTGACTATTACGAAATCCACGAGGCCTTCGCGGCACAGGTCCTCTGCACGCTCAAGGCATGGGAAGACGCGGACTACTGCAAATCCAGGCTGGGCCTCGACGCGCCATTAGGCTCGATTGACCGAAGCCGGATCAACGTCAAGGGCAGTTCACTGGCAGCAGGCCACCCCTTTGCCGCGACCGGCGCGCGAATTGTCGCCAATCTGGCCAAGCTGCTGGACGCTGCGGGGCAGGGACGGGGGCTGATTTCCATCTGCGCGGCTGGCGGGCAGGGCGTCACCGCCATTCTGGAGCGCTGAGCGGATAGCATTGAGCGGGGTCGAGAAGGCATAATCGACCGTCTGCAAGGCCTGACTGCCTTGCATTCGCTGGTATGACAGGCAGGTGAAACATGGGGCTCATCATTGGCGCGGCCGTCCTTCTGACTCTGGTAGGCACGCTGCTCTACCTGGTCGACAAAGGTGCGAGAAGCCGCTGGCTTCGACCCTATATCGGCCTCGCTCTGATCGGCCTGTTGATCGCCGGCATGGGGCTGCTGTTGGGGCTGATCTCCGAGGAGATCGAAGGCTGGTTCCTGCTTGTTGCCAAAGGCGTGATCGCAATTACGGGCGTCATGTTGTGCCTGCGTCTGATCGGGCTGATCGCCAGGCGATACATCGTGAGAAATTGACCGCCCCGCCCAGGCGAGACAGGACAATGTGGATAATCACTTCAAGTTTCTGACGCTGCCCAGGACATCGGGCAGCGTTGCCAACATTTTCATTCACGGCTATTCGGCCGGACACGACCTGGATGACCGGCGCATGCTGGCCAACAGCATTCCGGCAACCCTGCGTCAGAGCGTGAACATCCTGGCGTTCTGGCCGTCGAGCCATTTCGCGCAGATGGACAACGGCTCGCGCAGCCTGCTGATGGCGGCAGTCCGTGTTCACCCGCTGGCCGGTGCCGCCGCGCTTGCCGGAGATCGCGCCTGGCACTTTGCGCGGATTCGCGTCCGGGCCGAGGCCATGGGTCAGGTGCTTCTGGAGCAGCTGGACCGTTACCTGTTCGAACGGCATCCCGAAGTGAAACGCGTCAACCTGATTGGGCACTCGCTGGGTGGCCGGTTGCTGATCAGCGCGCTCAAAGGCCTGACTCGCCCGCTCAGGCATGGGCTTGAAATCGGCGACGTGTTGCTGATGGGCGCTGCGGTGCGAGTGGAAGCGGCCGAGGCGCAGCTTCTGAAGCAACGTATCGGCGGGCGGCTGATCAATGCTTATTCCAGCGAGGACCATATTCTGCTGCTGAACCTGGGCGAGCGAAGCCTGGGGCGGACCCCGGTCGAGCATTTCGAAAACGTGCGCATGGCGCGTTATCGCCACCACCATTACTGGACGCGTTTGCAGGACGTTCTGATAGCCACCGGCTTCAGCGGCTGCACGGCGCAGACCCAGGACAATCCGGTGCTGCTGTTGGCGCATTCCGATCCGGTCCTGCAGGACACCTATCTGCATACCGTGCTGACGCGTTCGCCGCCGCACCTGCTGGAAGCTGCGATCAGACATTTGCGCAGCAGCCGCTGGACCCGTCTCAAGGACAGCGAGGCTGACCGCACTTATGCGTTTGTCCGTGAATTCCAGCTGGTGGCCGGGCACTGCCTGGTCAACGCAGCACGGCGACGGGGGATTTCCTATACGCGGGTGTTAGGCATGCTGGCCCGGCAATACGAGCTGGGCGATGCCTTGCATCAATGCGCTACGGTGGTGGAGGTCGAAGAACTGCTGCTGCGCAGCTTCTTCCGTCATGCGTTCCCCGCCGGGCACCCGCTGGTGGAAATGCCGCGTGCCAGCGTGCGTGCAATGCCGTGGGAGGTCTACGCGGCGCACATCGATGCGCTGGCAGAGCGTCTTACGGTTTCTGCTTTCTTCAAGCCAGAGACGGATGGCCCGCCGGCCGAGTTGACCACTGATTGCGCACCCATCTCGACCGAGGTCGCGACACGGCGCAGTCCCGGCTCGCTCAAGAACCTGTTGGGCGCCATTCGCCAGGCTCCGGTGCAGCACCTGCTGACGCGGTTCGGCACGGCGCTGAGGCCTGGCTATTCGGCGCTGATTCCTACAGTAGCGGTCATCTTCTACGCGCGCGTCACGCTGGACGACGACGGGCTGATGTAGCGCGGGCCTAGGCGGCCCGTGCTTCCTCCAGCGCGGCTTCCGACAGCTGCTGCTTGTGGCGGCTGGCGTAGTTTTCCGCGATCACCGAGCAGACGATCAGCTGCATCGGGTGATAAATCATGATCGGCAACAGGATCAGACCCAGGCCGGGATTCGCACCGAAGATCAATGCAGCCATGGGCGCGCCGGCGGCCAGAGACTTTTTAGTAGCGCAGAACACTGCCGCGACCTTGTCACCGTGGTCGAACTTCAACAGTCGCGCAGTCCGTGTGGTCAGGAACAGAATGACTGCCAACAGCACCGCGGTACCCACGAACGCCGTCACCAGCACCGTGCTGCCCTGGTTCTGCCAGATCCCCGAAATCATCGAGTTGCAGAAGGCGGCGTAAACCAGCAACAGGATCACGATCTTGTCGATGAGATTGGTGTACTTCTTATGGCGCGAGAAGAACTTGCCAAGCAGCGGACGCATCAGCTGGCCAAGCACCAACGGCAGCAACAGGATGCCGCACAGCTTGAGGAGCGTAGAGCCCAGGTCAATGCCGCCCGCGCCGGTACCCAGCAGCAGGCTGATCAGCCATGGCGTAATGAAAATACCCAGTACGCTGGACAGGCTGGCGTTGAGGATCGCCGCTGGCACGTTGCCGCCCGCGGTGCCGGTCAGGGCAACGGAGGACGAAATGGTCGAAGGCAGTGCGCAAAGATAGAAGAAGCCCAGCATCAGCAGCGCCGGAACATGCGAACCGAGCAATCGGTCGCAGATCAGCCAGATGACCGGGAACACTACGAAGGTGAACCCCTGAATCATCATGTGCAGGCGCCAGTTCTTGAGGCCCTTCACAACCTGTTCGCTGGAGAGGTTCACGCCATGCAGGAAGAACACCACGAACACGCCAATGTTGATGACGTATTCAGCATGCATGCCGCCACCGGTTGCGCCGAATGTGGGGAAGAAATACGCCAGCACCGTCGCCAGAACCATTCCGCACAGGAACCAGTCGGTGACGACGCGCTTGAGATGTTTGAATGCTTGCATGGGAGGCCCGAACATACTTTTGTAAGAATGGATTCGAGCAGGCTACCCTGTTGCTCTTCAGCCGTCTTGCGACACAAGGCCATAACATGCCGACTAACGGACAAATTCCTGCTCATGATCCTGCAGCGGAGCGCCAGATTCCGGAGCTGCGAGATCTTCCCCGGCCGCTTTACGCGCGTGCGGAAAGTCTGCGTGCCGGCTCATGGACGCCCTTGCACACCCATGATTGGGTGCAATTTTCCTACGCCATCAGCGGCGTGCTGGGCGTGCATACCGCCGAAGGCAGTTTTTTTGCGCCGCCGCAGTGGGGCGTGTGGATTCCCGCCGGTGTGGAACACGAAGTAGCCACCTCGATGCGCGCGGAAATGCGCAGCCTGTATGTGCGGACCCAGGATTCCACCTGGGCGCCGAATCGCTGTCGAGTGCTGGAAGTAACGCCGCTGGCGCGGGAGCTGATCAAGAGCTTCTGCGTTCTGCCGGCCACTTACCCGGAAGCCGACAGCCAGGAAGCGAGACTGGTACAGGTCCTTCTCGATCAGCTGGAGCGGCTTCCCGAGGTCGGCTTTTCCCTGCCGCTGCCACGTCATCCTCGTCTGTTGGGGTTGTGCAACGAGCTGATCGAGGACCCCAGTCAGCTCATCACGCTGCATGACTGGGCTGGGCGTCTCGGCACATCGGAGAAAACCCTGATGCGTCTGTTTCAGCGCGAAACCGGCCTCAGTTTCCGTGGCTGGCGTCAGCGTGCGCGGCTGCTGTCTTCCTTGAGCGCGCTGGAAGAGGGCGAGAGCGTTACCAGCACAGCGCTGGCTTGCGGTTATGACTCGACGTCCGCTTTTATTGCCGCTTTCAGAGGCTTGTTTGGATACACCCCAGGGGAGCTGTTCAAATAGCGCGCTTCTCTCTACTTCGCGTATCGATGAATATCTTTCGGTCTACGCACGGCACGAAAGGTGCTTTAAACCGGGGGTGGCGGAGTTTTCTGACACGAAATCCCGTAAAGCCGGCGGACGCTACCCCTACTCGCTGGCGGAGTATTGCCGTATAACGGCAACAATCGCGTATCTGGCAATAAAGGACCTCCGACAAAAGCTGATGAAAACTCCTAAACGCATTGAACCCCTGATCGAAGACGGTCTGGTCGACGAGGTGCTGCGCCCGCTCATGAGCGGTAAAGAGGCAGCTGTTTATGTGGTGCGCTGTGGCAAAGAGCTGCGCTGCGCCAAGGTTTACAAGGAGGCGAATAAACGCAGTTTCCGTCAGGCGGCCGAATATCAGGAAGGCCGCAAGGTACGCAACAGCCGCCAGGCGCGAGCGATGGCGAAGGGTTCCAAGTTCGGTCGCAAGGAAACCGAAGATGCCTGGCAGAACGCCGAGGTCGCTGCGCTGTTTCGACTGGCCAGTGCCGGCGTCCGGGTTCCCAAGCCTTACGACTTCCTCGATGGCGTCCTGCTCATGGAGCTGGTCGCGGACGAATACGGCGAGGCCGCGCCACGCTTGAATGATGTAGTGCTGGAGCCGGACCAGGCGCGCGAGTATCACGCGTTTCTGATCGAACAGATCGTGCTGATGTTGTGCGCGGGCCTGGTGCACGGTGACTTGTCGGAGTTCAACGTGCTGCTCGCGCCGTCCGGTCCGGTCATCATCGACCTGCCGCAAGCGGTAGACGCAGCGGGCAACAACCACGCCTTCAGCATGCTGGAACGCGATGTCGGCAACATGGCCGCGTACTTCGGGCGCTTCGCACCGGAACTCAGGGCCACGCGATACGCCAAGGAAATGTGGTCGTATTACCAGGCCGGTACCTTGTCGCCGTCTACCGTGCTGACCGGCGATTTCGACGATCCGGAAGAAGAGGCGGATGTAGGCGGAGTGCTGCGAGAGATCGAAGCGGCCCGGCTGGACGAGGCCCGTCGTCAGGCCGCCCGCGCCGCAGACGACGCACCGCCCGGCCGAACGACCGAAGAACCGCCTCCGCCGTGGATGCAGTGATAGCAGGCACGTAACTTTGGGAGCCAGTTTGCTGGCGATGAGGCTGGTAGGGATCACATATCTTTATCGCCTGATCGAGCTTTCGCCAGCAAGCTGCCTCCCACATGGGCTGGCTTTGCTCGCGAAGGCTGCTTCACGCTTGATCAAGTCTGCTGCCGCTGCGCGCCAGATCGCCAGCAAGCTGGCTCCTACAAAGCACTGCAATCTCGTGGGAGGCAGCTTGCTGGCGAAGGGGCCGGTATGATCACCCGCTTTATCGAATGCTTCCCACGTGGATTAGAGCGTGCGCCGGGTGCGCTTGTACTTCATTGAGCGCCCGAGGCCAGATCCTTGAGGATCGGGCAGTCGGGGCGGTGGTCGCCGTGGCAGTGTTGCACCAGGTCCTGCAAGGTGTCGCGCAAACCGGCCAGTTCCTCGATCTTGCGATTCAGCTCGACGATGTGTTGCCGCGCCAACGCCTTCACATCGGCGCTGGCGCGGTGGCGGTCCTGCCAGAGTGTCAGCAGCTTGCCGACTTCTTCCAGCGAAAATCCCAGATCCCGCGAGCGCTTGATGAAAGCCAGCGTGTGCAAGTCCTGCGCGCTGTAAATGCGGTAGCCGCTGTCACTGCGGTGTGCGGCTTCAAGCAGACCGATGGATTCGTAGTAACGAATCATCTTGGCGCTCAACCCGCTTTTCTTCGCCGCCTGCCCAATGTTCATGGCGTGTCCTCCAGATTCGCAGGCTTCCAGGTCTTGAGCAGCAGAGCATTGCTCACCACGCTGACGCTCGACAGCGCCATTGCCGCGCCGGCCAGCACCGGATTCAGGTAACCCAGCGCTGCCAACGGGATGCCGATCAGGTTGTAAACGAAGGCCCAGAACAGATTCTGGCGGATCTTTGCGTAGGTCCTGCGGCTGATTTCCAGCGCCGCCGGCACCAGGCGCGGATCACCACGCATCAAGGTAATCCCGGCCGCCTGCATCGCGACATCCGTTCCGCCGCCCATGGCAATGCCGATGTCGGCCGCTGCCAGAGCCGGCGCGTCGTTGATGCCGTCACCGATCATCGCCACGACCCGGTTCGCTTTCAGACGGACGACGGTGTCCGCCTTTTCGGCGGGCAGGACTTCGGCGTACACGTCGCGGATGCCCAGCGCTTGCGCGACAGCACGCGCGCTGCCCTGGTTGTCTCCGGTCAGCAGCGAACAGTCGATGCCACGCGCCGCCAGCGCTTGTATGGCAGGTTCGGCCCCGGGCTTGAGCGTGTCGCCAAAAGCGAATACGCCGATTACCGCCGGCTGCGGTGCCAGTTCAACCAACCATGACAAAGTACGGCCTTCTGCTTCCCAGGCCCGGGCGGACTCCGCCAGTTCACCCATCGAAAGCCCGCTTTCTTCGAGCAAGCGGCGGTTGCCCAGCGCCAGTTGGTGGCCATTCACCGTGCCGGCAACGCCGCGTCCGCTCAGCGCTCGACTGTCCTCGGCGTTTTCCAGCGGCAGGTTCCATTCCCGGCAGACATCCAGCACGGCTTTCGCCAGCGGGTGTTCGCTGCCGCGTTGCAGAGCGCCAGCGCGTTGCAGCAGCTGTTCTTCATTGCCTTGCGCGGCCGTCATGTGAGTGATCTGCGGTGTGCCGCTGGTGAGAGTGCCAGTTTTGTCGAACACCACACAGTCGACTTCATGGGCACGCTCCAGCGCTTCGACGTCTTTGATCAGAATGCCAAAACGCGCCGCTACGCCGGTGCCTGCCATGATCGCGGTTGGTGTGGCGAGCCCGAGAGCACATGGGCACGCGATGACCAGCACGGCCACCGCATTGATCACCGCGCTCTCCAGCGAAGCCCCCGCCAGCATCCAGCCAGTCAGCGTACACAGCGCAACCCCCAGCACAACCGGGACGAACACCTGGCTGACCTTGTCGACCAGTTTCTGGATCGGCGCCTTGCCTGCCTGGGCGTCTTCGACCAGACGAATGATTCGCGCCAGCACGGTCTCCGCGCCCAGCGCCGTAACGCTGACCAACAGCCGACCTTCGCCGTTGATGGCGCCGCCGGTAACCTTGTCTCCAACCTGCTTCGCGACCGGCAGGCTTTCACCGCTTATGAGCGCTTCATCGGCGTGGCTACGGCCCTCGACCACCAGGCCGTCTACCGGAAACCGCTCGCCGGGTCTGACCAGCACACGATCATCGATGCGCAGCGCGTCGATGGCGACCTCATGTTCCTGGCCGTCCACAATCTGCACCGCCCGCTCCGGACGTAGCGCTTCAAGGGCACGTATCGCACTGGCGGTCTGGTGCTTGGCGCGGCTTTCCAGATACTTGCCCATCAACACCAGGGCGATGACCACGGCGGACGCTTCGAAGTAGAGGTGGGGCGTGCTGCCGGGCGGGGCGCTCAGCCACTGATAGACGCTCAGACCGTAACCCGCGCTGGTGCCTATCGCGACGAGCAGATCCATATTGCCGGCGCTGGCTCTGACTGCCTTCCAGGCAGCGACATAAAAGCGCGCGCCGAGGATGAATTGCACCGGTGTTGCCAGCGCGAACTGTAGCCAGGCCGGCAGCATCCAGTGCAGCCCCAGTGGCGACAGCAACATGGGCAGGATCAATGGCGTGGCGAGAACGATAGCGGCCGCCAGTGCACAGCGCTCGCGGCTCAGATCATGGCGCTTGCGGTCGGCGTCGGCCTGCTTGCCCTGCGCCAGGGTCGCGGTGTAACCGGCGCGGGTTACGGCGGCTATCAAGGTGTCGGGGTCAGTCTGCGGGCCGGCCAGGACATGGGCGCGTTCGTTAGCCAGATTCACCGTGACGTTGCTGACGCCCGGCACTTTGGCAAGCGCGCGCTCGACCCGGCCTGCGCAGCTGGCGCAGGTCATGCCGCTGATCGGCAGGTCGAAGGCGATGGTGTCTTGCATCTCACTCACTCCTTGAAGGCTTGATGCCGGCAAGGATCAACCTTGCCACATGGGCAAGGTCAAGTGTGAATCAATAGTCGAGGCTGGCTTTCTTGAGGAACATGCCATTGAGGTCGGTGGCGATACGGTACTTGACGATATCCCCGGCACGCAGGTGGATGCGCGTGCTGCTCTGCGCTTCCATGCCCGGCTCGCAGCCGACGACGGTGCCCGGCAGGCGACGCAGGCGTACCGAGACATCGCCCGGTGGCAGGTTGAAGGAAACCGAATCTTCCTGGAACAGTCGCCCGGCCAGTTGGTCCTGAATATAGATACCGATCTCACACGAGGTCGCCACTTCGAGGCGTTCCCGGGAAATGATCAGGATGCCGTAGTCCTGGTCTGCCTGAACACTGGGCGAAGCCGCGAAAAAACCGAGGATGGCGAAGAGGCTAACTACTGACCAGCGCATGCTGATACTCCTGCTGAAAACGTCAATGACCAAGCTTGGCCCAGCGACATCGCAAATGCCAGCCCGGCAGGAAACGCAGAAACTTGACCTTGCCATGAGGGGAAGGTTGAAGATGCGCCCAGTCCATTCACCAAGAGCATCCACACAAGGAGCATCACCATGCAGTTGTTCAGAGTACAAGGCATGACCTGCGGGCATTGTGTTCGTGCGGTGACCCAAGCGATCACCAATGACGACCCGGCGGCGGACGTCAACGTCGATTTGAGTAGCGGACGCGTACAGGTAACTAGCGCGTTGTCCGCCGAGCGGATCATCGAGCTGATTGCCGAAGAGGGCTATCAGGCCAGTCTTGGTTGATCGAAAAGTCTTGAATTAATTTAGTGGTTCGTCGTTATCAGCAGGGCAAGCGGTTAAACTCATCCGCTGCCCTGCATTTGCTGATGGACCCCCGATGAATTTGCGCATAATCCTGATCCTTGGCGCGCTCAGCGCCTTCGGCCCTCTGGCCATCGATTTCTATCTTCCTGGCTTTCCAGCCATGGCCACCTACTTCGGGACGGATGAAAAACACATCCAGTTGACCCTCGCGGCCTACTTTCTGGGCCTGTCGCTTGGTCAGCTCGCCTACGGCCCGGTGGCCGATCGCTTCGGACGACGCATTCCGCTGCTGGTCGGTGTCAGCCTCTTCACCCTGGCGTCGCTGGCGTGCGCGTTCGCGCCGAATCTTGAATGGCTGATTGGCGCGCGCTTCGTGCAAGCGCTGGGCGGCTGCGCTGGCATGGTCCTGGCGCGGGCAATCGTCAGCGACAAATGCAATGCCGTCGAGTCGGCGAAAGTCTTCTCGCAGTTGATGCTGGTGATGGGCCTGGCGCCAATCCTGGCACCGATGCTGGGTGGCGTGCTGGTCAACGGCGCTGGCTGGCAGGCAATATTCCTGTGCCTGACGGTGTTCAGCGCGCTGTGTCTGACTGCTGTCGCAATCGGGCTGCCGGAAAGCATGCCGGCCGACCATCCTCGTCAGCCACTGAGCGGCGCGCTGCGCCAGTACGCCAACCTGTTCAAGGACCGCGTGTTCATTGGCCACGCCCTGACCGGCGGGATCGCGATGGCGGGCATGTTTTCTTACATCGCGGGTTCACCGTTCGTCTTCATCAAACTCTACGGCGTGCCCGCCGAACACTACGGCTGGCTGTTCGGCACCAACGCCGCCGGGTTTATTCTGGTGGCGCAGGTCAACGCACGCATGCTGCGCAAGTTCGGCCCGGCGTGGTTGCTGTCGCGCGCGGTGTGGGTCTATCTGGCGGCCGGTCTGATCGTGCTGGGCATCAGCCTGCTGCGCACCGAGCAGCTCTGGCCGCTGTTGGTGCCGTTGTTCGTTTGCCTGGCAAGCCTGGGTTGCATCATTCCCAATGCTTCAGCCTGTGCCATGAACGGGCAGGGCAGGCGAGCGGGCAGTGCTTCGGCGCTGATGGGCTTTCTGCAATTCAGTGTCGCGGCGGGCGCCGCCAGTCTGGTAGGTGTGTTGCATGATGGGACGGCCACGCCGATGACCATGGTCATCAGCCTGTGCGGCGTGTTGGCGGTGAGCGCGATGGCGTACACGCGTCGTCTGCAGCGCGCACGGGATGCACAGGTCAGCGCGCAGCCATGAAAAACGAGAGCGCCGCCAGCAAGGCGGCGCTCTCCGGTAGCCAGCTTCTTACGCTTCGAAGCCTTCCAGCACGATCTTGCCCTTGGCCTTGCCGCTTTCCAGCAGCTCATGCGCGCGGCGCAGGTTCTCGGCGTTGATCGTGCCGAAGTGCTCGCCGAAAGTGGTTTTCAGCGTGCCTGCGTCGACCAGCTCCGCTACTCGATTGAGCAGGTTGTGCTGCTCGATCATATCCTCGGTTTCGAACATCGAGCGGGTGTACATGAACTCCCAGTGCAACGACAGGCTCTTGCGCTTGAGTTTGGTAACGTCCAGCGCCTTTGGGTCATCGATCAGCGCAAGCTTGCCCTGAGGCTTGAGGGCTTCCACCAGTTGATCCAGATGCTGCTCGGTCTGTGTCAGGCTGGCCACGTGGGTCACCGAGTTCAAACCGACGCGCTTGAGCTCTTCGCTGAGCGCTTTGCTGTGGTCCAGTACCTCATGGGCGCCCAGATCACGAACCCAACGCTCGGTTTCCGGACGTGATGCCGTGCCTATCACTTTCAGCGAGGTCAGCTGGCGCGCCAGCTGGGTCAGAATAGAACCGACACCACCAGCGGCACCGACGATCAACAGGCTGTTCTGGTCATCGACCTTGCCTTCAGCTACCTGCAGACGCTCGAACAGCAGTTCCCACGCGGTGATCGCGGTCAGTGGCAAGGCGGCTGCGTGGGCGAAACTCAGCGACTTGGGCATGTGGCCAACGATGCGTTCGTCTACAACATGCAGCTCGCTGTTGGCACCGGGGCGAGTCAGCGAACCCGCGTAGAAAACCTTGTCGCCGGGCTGGAACAGCGTCACTTCACTGCCGACCGCCTTGACCACACCGGCCACATCCCAGCCGAGGATTTTCGCCGCGCCGCCTTCGGGCTGTACGTTCTGGCGAATTTTGGTATCCACAGGGTTCACCGAAATGGCCTTGACCTCGACCAACAGGTCGCGAGGGCCGGCTACCGGCTCCGGCGCTTCGATGTCCTGAAGGGACTGCGTATCGCTGATTGGCAGGGACTGGTAATAGGCAACGGCTTTCATGGGTGATCCTCGATGAGAAATGGGCCAGTTGGATGATTCGCTATTTCCACGGCAGATAAAACCCGCTAAAACGGCAGGCTCTTTCAACATTCCATTGATAATCGAGCTCTGACCATGTTGCGTTTCGATGACCTGCAGCTGTTTGTCCGTGCCGCCGACCTCGGCAGCCTTTCCGCCGCGGCGCGAGTCATGGATTTGTCGGCGGCAGTCGCCAGTGCAGCACTCAAGCGTATTGAACAGCAACTGGGCGCTCGACTGCTGGCCCGCTCGACGCGAAGCCTGCGTCTGACGGCCGAGGGTGAGGGTTTCCTCGAATACGCGCGCGCGGCACTGGCGAGCCTGGAAGAAGGACGACGCCTGCTGGCAGGCAGTCAGGACCGCTGCGACGGTGTCTTGCAGTTGTCGGCGCCATCGGACTTCGGGCGAAACGTACTGCTGCCCTGGCTGAACGAATTTCAGCTGCGACATCCGCAACTGGCCGTGCGGCTACTGTTGGGTGACCGAATCGCCGACCTGTTTCGCCAGCCGGTGGACGTCGCGCTGCGCTACGGCGAGCCCGAGGATTCCAGCCTCGTCGCGCTGCCGGTCGCACCGGCCAATCGTCGGGTACTTTGCGCCGCGCCAGGTTATCTGGCCCGGCACGGCGAGCCGCGCCAACTGGAGCAATTGGCGCAGCACAACTGCCTGCTGTTCATGCTGGGCGACCGCGTACACGACCACTGGACTTTCCACGACGGCCGCCGCGAAGTCGGGTTGACGGTAAGCGGCAATCGGTTCAGTGACGATGCCGACGTCGTGCGTCTGTGGGCCGTCGCCGGTGAAGGCATCGCCTACAAATCGACGCTCGATGTCGCTGGAGATGTTCGCGCCGGCCGCCTGAAGGTGTTGATGCCGGAGTTGCGCGGCGAGCTGGCACCGTTGAACCTGCTATGTGCCCATCGAGCGCAGTTGAGTAAACCGGTCAATCTGCTGCTGGAGATGTTGCGAGAACGCTGCGCACAACATTCGCTAGTTGAAAATGTTTAAGT
Organism: Pseudomonas sp. R1-18; assembly: GCF_051132095.1. Lineage (NCBI taxonomy): Bacteria > Pseudomonadati > Pseudomonadota > Gammaproteobacteria > Pseudomonadales > Pseudomonadaceae > Pseudomonas > Pseudomonas sp. R1-18. Next base: position 4,268,792 of record NZ_CP071658.1, on the reverse strand, counting down.
TGTTTATTGGCTACAGCACCTGATGAATTGGCCTACGGAAACTTCGGAAAGTTTAGAGCTCATGCGCAAGATCAGGCTGACGTTGCGGGATTTGATTGGTTCTTGTGAACAAGTCTGCTGTCAGTTTTAGGCCTTCTTGACTCTGAAGTTGCCTGCCAGTCGGTAAGATAAGGCGTCGTTCTGACGCGGAATGCCGGTAATAGAGCCCTGCGCCTTGCAGGGTTACACCAGACGTGACGAGATCACGTGTACCGGGATGAACGTGTTTGTGCAAATTTGCCTGTTGCGGGCTTCCTGCGAAGAGGTTTTTACCTAATTGGGTTAAAGAGCATAAAGTTTATACTGGCCATCACTCAGGTTGGATCCAGATTCAACTTGGGCAAGCGTCACGCTGCCAAGTCAATAAGTCATCTCGATAGATGAATGTATCAACAGGGAGTGAATACATGGAATATGCACCTTGCATCAGCCAGATCGCGGCGTTGCTGGCCGACCCCAAGCGAAGCGCAATGATGTGGGCGTTGATGGATGGTACTGCGCGCCCTGCCGACGAGTTGGCTCTACTGGCGGGACTTTCCACTTCGTCGGCGGGCGCACATCTGGCGCGCCTTGCCAGCGGCGGGTTATTGAAGCAGGAAGCGCGCGGGCGCAAGCGTTTCTTCCGGCTGGCCGCGCCGGAAGTGGGCGCAGCCGTCGAAGCGCTGGCCAGTGCTTCGCTGGCCAGCGCCGATCAGATCAACCGGCGTGTTGCGCAACCCATGCCGCCCTTGCCGCTGCGACGCGCGCGGATTTGCGCCGATCACCTGGGCGGCGAGATGGCGGCGGAGCTTTATCAGCGCCTGTTGGAGGCAGGCTGGATCGAGCAGCAGGAGCAGCGCATCGAAGTCACCAGCAAGGGCATGATCAAGTTTGCCGAGCGCGGCATCTATGTTCCGGCGCTGGCACAGCGCAAGCGCGAAACGGTCTGCACCTGTCCGGAGTGGAGCGAGCGCAGCCCGCATCTGGGCGGCGCGCTGGGCGCGGGCCTGCTGCAGCTGTTCATTCAGATGGGCTGGCTGCGTACCACTGAAGAGTCGAGCACCCTGCAGGTGTCTTCAAGCGGGCAGCGCGAAATCAGCAAGATCGCGGCGGCGGCGTGAGTGCCGTCATGCGGGCTCCCCTCGGCCGGGCACAAGTCCCGGCGCGAGAGGTGCGCGTTCAGCTGGCGAGCGTCAAGGCTTGACCAGGCGCGCATCCAGGCTGTTCTGGGCCAGGCGTTGCGCCTGATCCTGAGTCATTCCCAGATGGGTGTACAGCGCGTGGAAGTTTTCGGTGACATAACCGCCGAAGTACGCCGGGTCATCCGAATTCACCGTGACCTTCACACCGCGTTCCAGCATATCGAGGATGTTGTGTTGCGACATGTCGTCGAACACGCACAGCTTGGTGTTGGACAGCGGGCAAACGGTGAGCGGGATCTGCTCGTCGATGATCCGCTGCATCAGGCGCTCGTCTTCGATGGCGCGTACGCCGTGGTCGATACGCTGGATTTTCAGCAGGTCCAGCGCTTCCCAGATGTACTCCGGCGGACCTTCCTCGCCAGCGTGAGCCACGGTGAGGAAGCCTTCATTGCGGGCACGGTCGAAAACGCGCTGGAACTTGCTCGGCGGGTGGCCCTTTTCGGAGCTGTCCAGCCCGACCGCCACGAACGCATCGCGAAACGGCAGCGCCTGGTCCAGGGTCTTCTCGGCTTCTTCTTCGCTCAAGTGGCGCAGGAAGCTGAGGATCAGCCCGCTGCTGACGCCCAGCTTCGCCTGACCGTCCTTCAATGCGTCGGTTATGCCGCCCAGGACCACCTCGAACGGCACGCCCCGGTCTGTGTGTGTCTGCGGGTCGAAGAACGGTTCGGTATGAATGACGTTCTGTTCCTTGCAGCGCAGCAGGTACGCCCAGGTCAGGTCGTAGAAATCCTGCTCGGTGCGCAGCACGTCAGCGCCGCGGTAATACAGGTCCAGAAATTCCTGGAGATTGTTGAAGGCGTAGGCCTTGCGCAGGGTCTCGACGTCGTCCCATGGCAAGGCGATCTTGTTGCGCTCGGCCAGGGCAAACAGCAGCTCCGGCTCAAGGGAGCCTTCCAGGTGCAAGTGCAGTTCTGCCTTGGGCAGGGCGTTCAACCAATCGTACATGTGCTTTTCTCATCAGGTGCAGATCGCCAGCATTGTACAGACGCTCGCCCGCCAACAGGGCAAAACCTGACCGAGCGTTCAGTTCTCGGTCAGGCCAGCGCGTCCTGCTCACGTCGATATGCATAGGTATCGGCAAATCGCGAAAGCAGAAACTCGGCGCACGTCGTGACCGGGTAGCGAGAGGGATTGCTTTCACTCTGGCAGCCGGGCAGGCATTCGATAAGGGTGTCCGGATGCGGTTCGGCAAAGAACGGCATGGAGTAACGATCCACCCCCAGCGGGCTGACGACACGGTGCGGCGTGGACACATACCGGTCGTTGCTCCAGCGCGCCATCATGTCGCCAAGATTGACCACGAAAGTACCCTCGATGGGCGGCGCATCGATCCATTCGCCGCGCACGTCCCGAACCTGCAAGCCGCCCGCGGCATCCTGATACAGCAGCGTGATGCAGCCGTAATCGGTGTGTGCGCCGGCCCCCTGTTGCTCGGCCGAAGTCGCGGTATGCCGTGGCGGATAATGAATCATGCGCAACACACTGACCGGCTCCTCAAAGCGCTGGTCGAAGAAATCCCGCTCGATCCTCAGCGCCAGTGTCATCGCCCGCAGCAGCGTTTGCGCCAGCGCCTGCATGTCGAGGTAATGCTGCTCCATCAGCGCTTCCCAACCGGGCATGTCCGGATGGCGGTTCGGCCCGCGCAGTGGTTTGCCGGCCAGCACTTCCGGATGGTCGGCAGGCAGGTGCAGACCCATGTCGAAGGTTTCCTTCAGATCACTGGGCAGGTCAGGGTCCAACTGCTCGGTGGCAATCGCGCCGTAACCGCGGTGATGGGTGCTCCGGGTGATATCGATGCGCAATTTGTCTTCCATCGGCCAGGCGAAAAACGCCTTGGCCAATGCCTGCACTTGCTCGATCCGTTGCGCGGTAATCGGGTGGCCCTTGATGTAGAAAAAACCCCACTCGCGGCACGCGGCGTCGATGCGGCCCGCGATGTCGTGCCAGGCTTGAGTTTCGGTGTCGGCGCTGTAGAGCGGGGCGATGTCGATGATGGGTAACTGGTTCATGGACCGTTCCTGAAATCCATTGGGTATGCGGACCGCGCCAGGCACGGTCCGGCAGGCGAGTTACTTGGGCAGCTCGGCGCTGATGCCTTCGACGTAGTAGTTCATCGAGGCCAGCTCGGCGGTGGTTGCAACCGCGCCCGCGGGGATTCTCACAGTGCCGGTCTGATCCTTGATCGGGCCGGTGAACGGGTGGAACTCGCCGCTTTCGATACTGGCCTTGATCTTCAGCGCTTCGGCCTTGATGTCCGCCGGCACGATGTCGCTGATCGGCAGTTCAACCGTGCCTTCCTTCAGGCCGCCCCAGTAATCCTGCGGCTTCCAGGTGTTGTTGATCACGCCCTCGGCGGCCTGGATGTAATGCGGGCCCCAGTTGTTGACGATGGAGGTCAGTACCGCTTTGGGCCCGAAGTGCGCCATGTCCGAGGCATAACCCACCGCGTACACACCGCGCCGCTCGGCCGTCTGGATCGGTGCCGGACTGTCGGTGTGCTGGAAGACCACATCCACGCCCTGATCGATCAGGGCGTTGGCCGCATCGGCTTCCTTGCCCGGATCGAACCACGAGTTGACCCACACCACCTTGATCTCGGTGCCGGGGTTGTATTTGTTCAAGGCCAGCTGGATGGCATCGATATCGCGCAGGACTTCGGGAATCGGGAACGAAGCGACATAGCCGATCTTTCTGGTCTTGGTCATTTTCGCGGCAATGTAGCCGCCTACGTAGCGGCCTTCATACGTGCGCGCCAGGTAGGTGCCCATGTTCTTGTCCTGCTTGTAGCCGGTGGCGTGCTCGAACTTCACCTTGGGAAATTGCCTGGCGACCTTGAGCGTCGGGTTCATATAGCCGAAGGACGTGCTGAAAATCAGGTCGTAGCCACCCTTGGCCATGTTGCGGATGACCCGCTCGGCGTCGGCACCTTCTGGCACGTTTTCCACAAAGCTGCTGCCGACCTTGTCGCCCAGCGCCTCGACCATCGCCTTGCGGCCCTGTTCGTGCTGGTAAGTCCAGCCGTGGTCGCCAATCGGACCGATGTAAACGAAGCCGACTTTCAGAGGGTCCGCAGCGGCGGCATGCAGACTCGCGCCCAGCCCGACGACAGCGGCCATGGCACACAGCAGTTTTTTCAAAGGACGACGTGGGTGGGTCAGATGCATCGGGTCAGGCTCCTTGCGGTCATGTTGGCGTACCGGCAATCGGTGATCCACCGAGCGGGATAAGCCATCAATGCAAAAAATTGACCAACAGGACAAGTTATGACGCCACCGCGCTTGCAACGGCGAAAGGCTCTGACTGGATGCAGCGCGACGGTGCGGACGCCCGCCCGGACGCTGCTAACTGGTGCAGCGAGTGCTGCGTTCGACAATACACATCGGCGTGCCCGCCACCGGCTCGCGCAGGATTTGCACCTGAACATCGAAGACCTGGCAGACCAGTTCGGCATTCAGCACGTCTTCGGGTGCGCCGCTGGTCACCAGTCGACCAGCCTGCATCACGGCCAGATGGTCGGCGTAGCGGCAGGCCTGATTGATGTCGTGCAGAACGGTGACCACTGTCTTGCCTTCGGCACTGAGCTGGCGCATCAGGTCCAACAGTTCGACCTGATGGCTGATGTCCAGATAGGTGGTGGGTTCATCGAGCAGTACGATGGCGGCATCCTGCGCCAGAATCATCGCCAGCCAGGCGCGCTGCCGTTGCCCGCCGGACAGATCGGAGAGCGGGCGTTCGGCGAGGGTATCGAGCTCCATGCGTTGCAAGGCCTGATCGACGCGGGTTCGGTCTGCACCGCTCAAGCGCCCCCACAGACTGTTGTGCGGGCTGCGCCCGTAGGCCACCAGTTGCCGCACGCTCACACCTTCGGGAATCGGCAGAACTTGCGGCAAAAAGGCGATCTTGCACGCCAGCTCGCGGGCCGAAATCCGGGCGTAGGCCTGGCCGTCCAGAGTCAGGCTGCCCGACTGCGGCGTGAGAATGCGGGCGAAAGCCTTCAGCAAGGTGGACTTGCCACAGCCATTGGGGCCGATCAGCGCCGTGACCTTGCCCGGTGGCGGACTGAACGACAGGTCTTGCACGATGCGCGTCGCGCCGTAACCGATGTCGAGTTGCCGCGCCTGAAGAATGCTCATGGGTTCAACCTTTGAATCGTGCCAGCAGCCAGAGGAAGTACGGCGCACCGATCACGGCGGTGAGAATGCCGGCCGGAATTTCGCTCGGGGCGATCAGCGTCCGGCCCAGCGTATCGGCCAGCACCAGCAGCAGTGCGCCCAACAGCATTGATGCGGGCAACAGGTATTGATGATGCCCGCCCACCAGACGCCGGGCCATGTGCGGTGCTACCAGCCCGACAAAACCCACCGGTCCGATGATGCCCACGCCCAGACTGGTCAGCAGTACCGCGCAGCTCATCGCCAGCCAGCGTATGCGCTTGAGGCGGGTGCCCAGGGTTTGTGCGGCTTCGTCGCCCAGGCCGATCAGGTTCAGCGGCTTGGCCAACAGCAGTCCCGCTGGAATCAGCAGCAGAAACGGTAGCGCCAGCTGCACATGGTGCCAGTTGCGACTCCACAGACTGCCGGTCAGCGCCAGCAGCGCGGTATTGATGTCCAGTGGGTTGGACAGAATCAGGAACTCAGTGATGCTCGACAGCGTGACTGCGATGGCTACGCCTGACAGGGCAAAACGCACACCGGAAAACTGCACGCCCGTGTTATATACCGCCAGCAGCAGTGCGCCCGCCGCGCCGCCGAGGCAGGCCACCAACGGCAGCCAGACGATGGGCAGCTGCGGCATACCGATGATGGCGACGGTCAGCGCCACGCCCGCGCCCTGGGTCACCCCGAGAATTTCCGGCGATGCCAGCGGATTGCGAATCACGCCTTGCACGATGGCACCGGCCAGGCCGAACGCAGCACCGGTCACTATGGCGATCAGGCCGCGCGGCAAGCGGTGATTCCAGACTTCGAAATCCTTGCTGTCATGAGCGATCAAATGCCCAAGCACCGCGTCGGGCGTCAGCCAGACCGTGCCCGCGCTCAGGCTTACAGCGACGGCGAGCAGCAACAGCCCGAGCAGGATCAGCAGCCTCGTAGCCGATCGGTTCATAGCGCGCGCCTGGCGAGAAACAGGAAGAACGGTGCGCCGATCAGCGCCGTGACCACACCGGCCGGGGTTTCGGCGGGGAAGGCGACGGCACGGCTGATCAGATCTGCCGCCAGCACAATCGCCGCGCCCAGACCCGCGCTCACCGGGATCAGCCAGCGGTAATCATTGCCGAGCCATTGACGGGCAATGTTCGGCGCAATCAACCCGACGAAGCCGATCGGGCCAACGGCGCAGACGCTGGCGCCGACCAGCAGCAGGCTGACGACGAATACCAGCAGGCGCAGCGGCCCGATGCGCACGCCCAGCGAGCGTGCGGCGTCTTCGCCCAGGTTGATCAGGTTGAGACGCGGCGCGCAGGCGATGGCCAGCAACACGCCAATTAGCGTGCAAGGCCACAACAATTGCAATTGGCTGGCACCGACGTTGGCCAGCGAACCGGCCAGCCAGTTGAGCACGCTCTGTGCCTGCGCTTCGACGAGGATCACCGTCAGTCGAGTCAGCGCCGCACAAAGCGCGGCGACCGCGACCCCGGCCAGCACCAGCCGACCCTGAGCGGCACTTGGCGACCAGGCGCCACCCAGGCTGAAGACCGTGATCCACGCCAGAGCGCCACCCAGGCATGTCATCAGCAGTGCGCCGCCCGGGAAGGGCAATGCGATCAGATCGGTGGAAAACAGCGCCAGACCCAGCGCCGCGCCAGCGGTCACGCCGAACAGGGAAGGGGACGCAAGCCGGTTGCGGGTGATGCCTTGCATCAAGGCACCGGCCACGCCGAGGCAGGCCCCGACCAATGCCGCGCACAGAGCTCGCGGTACGCGCAGTTGCGCGACCACGTAGGCGATATTGCTGCCGCCCTGGCCTTGCGCGACCAGACCGCTCCACGCGTCCGCGCGCGTAATGTCGAACGGCGACAAGGCGAACAGCGATACCCAGAACAGGCCCAGACAGGTAGCGGCAATGGCGGCCGTCAGCAACCAGCGGCGCATTTATGGATTCAGCGCGGCCTTGCCGCCTTTGAGAATGGCCAGTGCATCATCGGCAATCTGTTCGGACGCCATGATCCCGCGGTTGCGCGCCCAGCTGTCGCCATCGACTTCAGCGACCTGCTTGTTGCGCACCGCGCCGAGTACCTGCCACAGCGGCTGCTTGCTCCAGCTGTCCACCAGGCTGGGACGGCGGTAGTGACCGACCAGCAGCCAGGCCGGATCCAGCGCCAGCAGTTGTTCAAGGCTGACTAACTCGGTAGGCGCGGCGTTCTTGCGTACTTCCGGAACCTGCAAACCGATGGCCTGCAATACGCTGCCGGCGTAGGAGTGGGGGCCGTGGACCGAGAAGCTGTCTTCACGGGCAACGCCGAACAGCACCTTGGCGCCCGCCGGGATCTGCGCCGCAATCTGCTTGAGATGTTGCTGGTTTTCCGCGATCCGCGCCTGCATTTGCGGGCCTTTGCCCAATGCGGTGCCGATCACCGCAGCGGATTTGAGGCTGCCCTGATAGTCCTCGCCACGTGATTGCAGCATCAGGGTCGGCGCGAGGCTGGACAGGTCGTTGTAAAGCGCTTGATGACGACCGAGGTCAGCAATGATCAGGTCAGGCTTGAGGCGCGCGATCACTTCGATATTGGGCTGCGAACGCAGGCCTACCGATTGCCATTCGCCGATTGCCTGACGTGCCTTGGGCAAAACCCGATTGGCGTCGCCATCATCAGCCGCGCCCACCGGCGTCACGCCGACAGAGGCCAGGCTGTCGAGAAACGAAAATTCCAGCACCACCACGCGCTTGGGGGTGTCGGGCAAGTGGACCTTGTGTTGTCCGTCGTCGATGTCGATGGGAGCTGCCTGAAGGGCGCTGGCTGACAGCGTCAACAAGGCACCGGCCACCAGTTGCAGGAGTCGCGAATTGCGCATGACGATTTACCCCTTTGCTGTAGCAAGAACTTCGCGCCAGAAGGGCCGCGAATCAAAACGGCGGGCACTATTTCATATCGTGACGGCAGGATCAAAAGTCATTTGCGGCTGGATGCGGTTCTCATCCTGGCGGATCGTTGAAACCTTTTGTCACAGCCCGCACTCTCAACGACTTCATTGACTATTACCTGAAAAGGTGTCGTGCGGCGATCTGTCGCAGTGATCGGGAACAACATGGGCACACTGTTAAAGCAAGAAGCGTTTCTCCTTCTGGCCATCGTGGCGACCTGCGTCGCTTACCCTCTGGAGCACTGGTTGCTGGGCAACGGGCAAGTGGTGGCGCTGGTCGCAGGCCTAGTGCTGGTCGGTTTCATCATCTGCGCCTCGATGCGTGTCGCGCACCATGCGGAGGTGCTGGCCGAAAAAGTCGGCGACCCTTACGGCACGATGATCCTGACCCTGTCTGCCGTGCTGGTGGAAGTAGTGATCCTGGCGATCATGATGAGTAACGAACCTTCGCCGACGCTGGTGCGCGACACAATTTATTCGGCAGTCATGCTGGACATCAACGGCATCCTCGGCCTGGCCGCGCTGATGGGCGGGCTCAAGCATGGCGAGCAATCCTATAACGATGATTCCGCGCGCACTTACAGCGTGATGATCCTGACCGCCATGGGCGTGTCGATGGTCGTGCCGGAGTTCATCCCCAGCGAGAAATGGAAGCTGTATTCGGCGTTCACCATTGGCGCGATGATCGTGCTGTACACCTTGTTCCTGCGCATGCAGGTCGGTCCGCACAGTTACTTCTTCAGCTACAACTACCCGGAAAAGAAAAAACGCCAGGAGCCGCTCGAAGGCCACAGCGAACCGGTCAATCTCACTCGCTCCATCGCCACGCTGGTGCTGGGCGTGGTGGTGATCGGGGCTTTGGCGGAAGTCATGTCCAAGGCGGTCGACCTCGGGCTCGAAGGTACAGGCGCACCGCCGGTGATGACGGCGATTCTGGTGGCGGTGATCTCCGCTGCTCCCGAGATTCTCACGGCACTGCGCGCGGCATTGGCCAACCGCATGCAGTCGGTAGTAAACATCGCGCTCGGCGCTTCGCTGTCGACCGTCATCCTGACTGTACCGGCCATGGAAGCCATGGCGCTTTACAGCGGGCAGCCGTTCCAAATGGCGATGACCCCGGTGCAGACGGTGATGATCGTTATCACCTTGCTGGTCAGCGCGATCAACCTCAACGATGGCCAGACCAACGCCATCGAAGGCATGACCCACTTCGTCCTGTTCGCGACCTTTATCATGTTGTCGTGTCTGGGGTTGTAGCTGGAAGTTGTGATTACAGGGTCAAGATCTTCAGTTCCCGGTAGATCGCTATAGCCAGCAAGCTGGCTCCCACAAAGATCGTGTTTGGCGCAGCTCGCAGCACTTGTAGGAGCCAGCTTGCTGGCGATCTGGCGCGAAGCGGCAGTAAACCACCTCACCTGAAAAAGGGGGTTGTAGCTGGAAGCTGTGGTTACATGCTCACGATTGCCGGCATCCGGTGTGTCGCTATCGCCAGCAAGCTGGCTCCTACAAGTGGTGCGTCAAATAAGCTCCACCCAAAAATTATTCATCACAAACCGCGCTCCTGCTCACGACTGCCAGTAAACCAGCGGAGCCTTGTCCAGCGCTTTCCACAGCGGCACGTGTTGCTGCTGCGAGGCGGGCAACCAGATGCCGTCATGTTCGACCAGTTGCTCTGCGGGCAAGGCCAGCAGTTCGGTCAGTCTCAAGCGGGTCACTCGACCTTTATCTGCTCGGTCTCTCGGTTCCCAGTCCTCTTCGAACGTTCGTACATGCAGCCGCTCGCTGTCGAACTGCTCGAATTGCGGCATATTGCCCAACGGATGAGGATAAAGCCTGAGCGTCCGCTCTCTGACATCCAGCAGCATTAACTGCCAGCTGCGTTCCATCCCGGCTTGCATGCGGGTAAGCGCCAGATATCGGGCGTCCGCCGACCAGATGAGCGACGGCGCCAGATCTTCGACAGCGCAGCCCGAAGCTGTCAGAAGGCAGCCTCCCAATCGGCCGGACGACGCCCGTAGCCAGCTGTCGGCGTATTCGGTTTCGCAACCGAACATCCACGCGGCATCGTTTCCGTTCGGAGCCGGCTGAACGAAGTCGCCGTCGGCGTTGGCCACTTGCGGCTCGGCGGCCAACCGCCACTGCGGCTTCAGGCGTAAACCGTCGGTATCGATGTCCAGCTCCGCGACTTCGTAGAACGGACGCGAGTCATCGCGATGTTCACAAAACCGTGCCGCCACGTCGGCGGGCGGTGCCGCCTGGTTGTAACGCTGCAGAGGCGAGCTTTGCAGGTTCCCGCTCAGGCGGCCCACCACGCGCGCCAGGCTGAGCCTGCCACGCTGGAAGTCCAGCAGACGCGCTACCTGCAATGGCGGGCTTTCAAGCAATCGGCGCTGCCTGACATCCGCGACCACCACTCTGTCCGCGCTGGCTGGCGGGCGGGTGAACGGGACCAGGGCCAGATACCTGCCGCAGTCTGACACGCGATGATCGAGCAACCACAGGCCTGGCAGCACCCAGTCGCCAACGACACATGCGTAACCCCCAAGCCCGAGGCTGTTGTCGCACTGCCAGATCAGACGCGCGCGAACATCGCCGTGCAACCCGGCCGTTTCGATCTGGCTGCTGCCGCGCTCGCCCGTCCCGCTCAGCGGCATCAGCAGGCGCACGCGCGTCAACGGTCGGCTGGTGATCTGCATGCGCCCTTGAGCATCGTGGCCGAACTGGGTTTCGGTGTCGCTGTGGATGCTTTGCAAGCCATAGCCGTAACGGCCACGGTCTGGCTGCGGGAAATCTATATAGGCAGCGATGCGCAGGTGCCGACCGTCCAGTTCTACCGGTTCGCTCCAGTGCAGCGAGGGCTCGCTTTCATGGCTTACCCACGGCTGAGGCAACGTGCTCCAGCCACCGTCAATCCGCCAGTAGCGGTAACTGAGGCGCTGCTCACCGGCTTCCCGCGCCAGCACGCACAACGCATCGCCGTCGGCGCGCCAGATGGGCGGCGAGGTCACGTAGAACTGAAACGGAGTCGGTTCTGCATCGAGACTCAGCTGGTAATACGGATAGCGCAGCGCGTCGAGAGGTTGCTCCAGATTGCGCAAGCTGGCTGGCAGGCTGAGTCGGCCCTCGACCCTGTGCCGGCGATACGGGCCTGGGTATTCACACTGCGCACCGCTCATGTCCGCCACCCAGGTGGATGGCTCCACCCAGATATCGGCGATGGGAATCAGCTTTACCGCTTGGGAAGATTTCAGCAGCTCGGCCAGCTCGATCTCGTAAGTGCCGTTGTCGATCAGTGGGCTGCAGCGGCCGACCAAATGTGTTTCGGTGAACTCGTCGAGTTCCCAGAACCTGTCCAGATCGCTGTGATAGACCGTCCTGGATTCGCGGTCGAGTATCATCAATCCCCAACTGCCGCGTGAGGGCAACGCGGCAGCGAAATAACGGCCATCCAGGGAGAAGCGCGCCGAGGAGCCCACGCCTTGCAGCAGGACGCCATCCGGGAACAGGTAGTCGCAGTAGGTCGGGCCGCCCATGGCGATCTCCCCATGGTTGAACACCCGAATCGGATCGCCTTCGGGCGTTTCCAGCGGTTCGTCCCCGCCCCAGGCGCTGGCGCGATCAGCAAGATCCGCAGATGCCTCGCGTGGCCTGGGTGTTGCCTTGACCGGCTCCGCCGGCATCGCCAGCCCAAGTCTGCGCTCACATTTGCCGACCAGCGCCAGCCCGCCGAACAACACGACCGCCGCCGCTGCCACGTTCCAGTAATCGGGCAAGGTGCGACCGACGCTGAACGCCAGGCCGATTACTGCTGAACTGCACAGCTGAACCAGCAGACGCGCAATGCTTACCCAGCCCATCCAGGCGCTGAGCCCGGTCAGCGCGGCGCAGGCGAGAACCACCAGCAGGCCTTGCAATGGCGGCAGCAGCGCGAGCGCAGCAATCGGACCGATCAGGAGCAGCAGTTGCCAGGCCAGATCGATCAACAGGCGGCCGAGCGATTTTTCATCCTGATCGGGAGCGGAAGCGGAATTGGGCACGGTAGCTGGCCGGGTTGCTGAAGGAAGCGACACTCTAGCGAATCGGAATTCAAACTGGCGTCGATCCGTTCACACACCTAAGCGATCCTGACTCAGACTTGCAACAAGCGTCTCGCTGCCTGACGATGCGTAGCGATCAATCCAGCCATATCCAGCCCTTCGACCTGCCCGTCGATCACGCGCCAGCGACCTCCGATCATCACCCGGTCCGCTTTGTCCGCACCGCACAGCAACAAGGCCGAAAGCGGATCGTGGCTGCCGGAGAAGCGCAGCTCATCCAGCTTGAACAGGGCCAGATCCGCCTGTTTGCCGACCGCCAGCTCGCCGATATCGGTACGTCCCAGCAGCTGCGCCGAGCCTTTGGTGGCCCAGCCCAGAACCCGCTTCGGAGTGATGCTTTGCGCGCCGTAACGTAGCCGTTGGAGGTACAGTGCCTGCCGTGCTTCGAGGATCATGTTCGAGGCGTCGTTGGACGCAGAACCGTCGACACCCAGACCCAGCGGCGCGCCGGCCGCAATCAGGTCCAGCGTCGGACAGATGCCCGACGCCAGACGCATGTTCGAGCTGGGGCAATGACAGACGCCGGTTCCGGCCGCGCCGAGCCGGGCGATTTCCTGTGGGTTGAAATGAATGCCGTGGGCCAGCCAGGTGCGCGGGCCTAGCCAGCCGACGCTGTCCAGATAATCCACGGTACGCAGGCCGAAGCGTTGCAGGCAGAAATCTTCTTCGTCGAGAGTTTCCGCCAGATGCGTATGCAGCCGCACGTCCAGCCGTTCGGCCATTGCGGCACTCTCGACCATGATGTCTGGCGTGACGGAGAAAGGTGAGCAGGGCGCCAGCGCGATCTGGATCTGCGCGCCATCGCCGCGCTGGTGATAGCGCTCGATCAGGCGCTGACTGTCAGCCAGTATCACTTCGGCCTGTTGCACCGTGTGCTGCGGTGGCAGACCGCCGTCCGCTTCGCCCAGGCTCATCGAGCCACGACTGAGCATGGCGCGCATGCCCAGCTCGCGCACGCTCTCGACCTGAACGTCGATGGCCTGTTCCAGCCCGTCGGGAAACAGATAGTGGTGATCTGCCGCCGTGGTGCAACCGGACAGCAATAGCTCCACCAACGCAACGGTACTGGCAACGCGCAGTTGCTCGGGCGTCAGTCGCGCCCATACCGGGTACAGGGTCTTGAGCCAGGGAAACAGCGGCTGATTGACCACCGGTTCCCAGGCGCGAGTCAGCGTTTGATAAAAGTGGTGATGGGTGTTGATCAGCCCTGGCAGCAGCACGTGCTCGCGGGCATCGAAGACCTGTGCACAGGGCGCTGCTGGGGTCTGACCGGCAGCCAGCACTTCGACGATCAGCCCGCCGTCGATCACCAGACCGCCACGGGCGTCCAGTTCGTTGGCAGTGAAAGCGGCAAGGGGATTTTTCAACCAGGTACGAATCGCAGACATGGGCGGCTCTTCTGAAAATGGGTTCAGGGTTAGCCAGCTCAGTGTTGCCCTGTCTGCTGATCCAGGGTGTGCGCGTCAGTTTAGCGGGGTGGCCGATTGTCGAGCAATCGGCCCATTCGCGCGTGGACGGTTACCAGGGGATCGTCTCGCCCTTGTAGTTGATGAAATGGTGTCCGCCCTTCCCAGCGTAAGCCTTGAGCTGCTGGACCAGGCCGGTGGTGCTGGTGTGCACGTCGATGTCCGCGCCTTCGCCGCCCATGTCGGTCTTTACCCATCCGGGATGCAGCGAAAGAACCGTCGGACGTGATTCGCCCAGCTGACTGACGAAGGTATTGGTCATCGAGTTGAGCGCTGCCTTGCTGGCTTTATACAGCGCAAGGTCTGCTCCTTCAGGGCACGCGACGCTGCCGAGCACCGAACTCATGAAGGCCAGAACGCCGGTCTCGGGACGGATCTGCTCGATCAGCCGCTCGGCCAGCCGAATCGGCGCGACCGCATTGGTGAGGAACAGCTGGCCCAGTTCGGCAGCGGTCGATTGGGCAGCGGTCTGGTGTCTGGGGCCGATAATCCCGGCGTTGACGAAGAGCACATCGAACACTTCGCCCTTGAGCTTTTGCATCAGCACTTCGAGCGAGGCGATTTCGTCGATATCCACCGTCTCGATGCGCACCCCGGACAGGGCTTTCAAATCGGCGGCCTTGTTAGGGTCGCGAACTGTCGCGGTAACGTCCCAGCCCTGCTCGGTAAGGCGCTGCACCAGCCCTAGCCCCAGGCCTCTGGATGCACCGATGATCAGCGCGGTTTTGTTAGTGGTCATGCAAAACTCCTTGGCAGTAAGTACAGGCCTCGTCCAGTGTTCGGCAACATGCTGGCCAATTTCGTTCAGCCGAGGCGCGGGCGCGGGCCGAACATTGAACAGCACCTGCGGCTCTGTTTCCACAGCGTAGCCTTGATAGCCGCCGGCGCGGTGTCATGGCTTGTTTATGAACTGGCGATCATCAGTGCCCTGCGCGCCACGGTTGACCGAGCGAGAGCGGCGCGTACAGCCGGGTCCGCACGGCATCGCGTGACAGCAGAACAAGAACCAGGATGGTCGCCACGTACGGCAACATCGCCAGCAGATTGGACGGGACTGCCAGCCCGATCCCCTGAGCCACCAAATGCAGGATACTCGCGAGGCCGAACAGCCAGGCGCCCAGCAGCAGGCGCCAGACCCGCCAGCTGGCGAATACCACCAATGCCAGAGCGATCCAGCCACGACCGGCGCTCATGTTCTCGGCCCACATCGGTGTGTAAGCCAGTGACAGATAAGCGCCGGCGAGCCCCGCCATCGCGCCGCCGAACAGCACTGCCAGCGTGCGCACTCGCAGCACCGGCAAGCCCATGGCGCTGGCGGCATCAGGGTTTTCGCCGACAGCCTGAATGATCAGGCCGACGCGACTTTTCAGCAGCGCCCAGGCCACCAGAGCGAACAGCGCAAACGAGAGGTAAACCAGAACATCCTGTGCAAACAGCATGCGCCCGATCAACGGGATGTCGCTTAAAAACGGAAGCGCCACCGGCTCGAAACCGTGCAGCGGCTTGCCGACCCAGGCCGCGCCGACGAAGCTGGACAGGCCTACGCCGAAGATCGTCAGTGCCAGCCCGGTCGCCACCTGATTGGCGTTGAACACCAGGGCCACCACCGCAAACAGTGCCGACAACAGCATCCCGGCGAGCATCGCCAGCAGTACACCGAGCCACAGGTTGCCGGTGCTCAGGCCGATAATGAAGCCGACGACCGCGCCGAACAGCATCATGCCTTCCTGGCCCAGATTGATCACGCCGCTTTTCTCGCAGATCAGCTCGCCCAGCGCTACCAGCAGCAGCGGCGTACCGCAGCGCACCATGGCATAGAAGATATTGCTCAGCAGATCGATGTCCATCATGCGACTCCTGCGACGGGTGCCATGCGGCGTCTTGCCCAGCGCATGTTCAGGCGCGGGCGGTAAAGGATCAGTACGTCGCAGGCCAGCAGGAAGAACAGCATCATCCCTTGAAACAACTGCGTGATGGCTGGCGGCAGGTTCAAGGCCATCTGCGCCTGTTCGCCGCCCAGGTACAGCAGGGCGATCAGCAGGCTGGAGAACAGAATGCCCAGCGGGTTGAGGCGCCCGAGAAACGCGACTGTGATGGCGGCATAGCCATAACCTGGCGACACCTGCGGGACGAGCTGGCCAATCGGGCCGGTGACTTCGCATACGCCGGCCAGACCGGCCAATGCACCGCTGATCAGCAGCGCCAGCCACACCAGGCGTTTTTCCCTGAACCCCACGAAGCCGGCCGCCCGCTTGTCCAGCCCGAGCACTTTGATCTGGAAACCGACGAAGCTGCGCTGCAGCAGCACCCAGACAATCACCAGCGCCAGTAGCGAGAAGTAGACGCCGACATGGGCGCGACCGTCCTCCATCAGCAGTGGCAGACGACTGGCATCGCCGAAGCTGGCCGACTCGGGGAAGTTCATGCCGGCCGGGTCCTTGAGTGGGCCGTGGACCGAATACAACAGCAGATTCAGCGCGATGTAATTGAGCATGATGCTGGTAAGGATTTCGTTGGCATTGAAATGCGTTCGCAGCCACGCGGTCAGCCCGGCCCAGGCCGCACCGGCCAGGATTCCGGCGATCAGGATCAAGACCAGCGCCCAGCGGCTCTGCATGTCGATCAGGTTGACCGCCACGGCGCTGCCGGCCAGCGCGCCCAGCAATAGCTGACCCTCGGCACCGATGTTCCAGATCCGCGCTTGATAGGCTACCGCGAGTCCCAGGGCGCAGAGCAAGATCGGCAGAGTCTTGACCATTAGCTCCGACAGGCCGTAAAGGTCGCTGACCGGTGCGATCAACAGCGTGTGCAGCGTCACCAACGGGTCGAGCCCCAGCGCAATGAACAGCAATGAGCCGCACACCAGGGTCAGGACCGCGGCCAGCAAGGGCGAGCCCCATAACATGGCGCGCGACTGCTGACCGCGCGGTTCCAGAGAAAGCAGCATCTTTTGCTCCGTTAGCCCAGCGCGGCGGCTTGGGGGTGAGAATGATCGAACTGTCCCGCCATCCAGCCGCCGACCTGCACGACGCACGTCTGCCCGGCAGGCACGGGGTCTGAAAGTCTGCCGCTGCTCAGCGCGGCGATGCGGTCGCTGATCTGGAACAGCTCGTCGAGATCCTCGGATATCACCAGGATCGCCGCACCGGCGTCACGCAAGGCGATCAGCGCTCGGTGAATAGCCGCCGCAGCGCCGACGTCCACGCCCCAGGTCGGGTGAGCCGCGACCAGCAGCCTGGGGTTTTGCAGAATTTCGCGACCGAGAATGAATTTCTGCAGATTGCCGCCGGAGAGGCTGCGCGCCGCTGCCTGCTCGTCAGGCGTCTTGACGGCGAAGCGGCGGATGATTTCCTGCGCCAGCGCGCGAACCTTGCCGCGCTGGACCAGCCCTTTGCTGACCAGACCTTGCTGATAAGCGGTGAGCAGAGCGTTGTCGCTCAGGCTCAGATCCGGGACGGCACCGTGCCCCAGGCGCTCGGCGGGCACGAATGCCAGGCCGAGCTTGCGACGCGCATCGGGCCGCAGATCGCCGACTGCGGTACCCGCGAACCGCAGGGTCGCCGCCTGCTCTCTGGAAAGCCGTTGCTCGCCGCTGAGCAAACCGAGCAATTCGTCCTGGCCGTTGCCCGCAACGCCAGCGATACCGAGGATTTCCCCGGCGCGCACCTCAAGACTGATATCGCGCAGTGAACAGCCAAACGGATCAGGGTTGTGCCACGACAATTTGTCGATCTGCAGGAACGGAGCGCCGCCGCTGGCCTTTTCGTAGCGTGCGGTCAGTCCTTCGGCATCGCCTACCATCAGCCGCGCCAGCTCCAGATCCGTGCTGGCCGACGGCACGCAATGCCCGGAAACCTGGCCTGCGCGCAGTACGGTTGCGGTGTGACACAGTGCGCGCACTTCAGCCAGCTTGTGGCTGATGAATAGAATGCTGCAGCCTTCGGCGGCAAGACGTCGAAGCGTGACGAACAATTCGTCAGCCTCCTGCGGTGTCAGTACCGAGGTAGGCTCATCAAGGATCAGCAAGCGAATGTCCTGCATGAGGCAGCGGATGATCTCGACTTTCTGCCGCTCGCCAATCGACAGGCTGTGGACCAGACGCTGAGGCTCAAGCGCCATTCCGTAACGCCGCGAAACCTCGCGAATGCGCGGTTCCAGCTGCTTCGGCGTGCCGGCTGCCGAGCCCATGGCCAGCGCGATGTTCTGTGCAACGGTCAAAGTCTCGAACAGGGAAAAATGCTGGAACACCATGCCGATGCCCAGGCTCCGCGCCTGTGCAGGATTGCGCATCACCAGCGGCTGGCCTTCCCAGACGATGGAGCCCGCATCCGGCTGGGTGACGCCGTAGATGATCTTCATCAACGTGCTCTTGCCCGCGCCGTTTTCACCGAGCAAGGCGTGGATTTCACCGGGCTGGATGCTCAGGTCGATGGCATCGTTGGCCACGCATCCCGGATAGCGTTTGGTGATATGGCGCAAGTGCAGGCGCGGTGGCGTTGCGTGGTTTGGCATGACTGGCCCTGATCCCGGAAAGGTCTGGGTCGAGCAAAGCAAAATCCTGGCCAGGGGGTCAGCTTTCGATCCAGACGGGCAGAGCGGTTGCGCCCACCTGGCTTGGTGCTCCTGTTTGACGCACGAATGCGTGCCCGGCACCAGCCAAGGGCGGTCATGAGGCGAAATGGCTAATTGATGTGTACAAAAAATGATCAGGTCGGGCTGATGGCGATGCCCCAAGCGATTGCGGCAGGCTTGCACCTGTTATCCACAGATTGCTCCACAGCAACTGTGCGCAACCTGGATCCGCCGGAATAACGGGCGCGGGGCAGGGAATAAAGAGTGCTAAGCAAGGCCAACTTGCTGTTTTGAGGCGTTTTTCTGCGTTGGTTCCAAAGGATGTGCAAAAAATGATCACTTGTCTGAACCGCAGGTCGGACAAGGCCTACAGCGTGGTGTGCTCAGCTTATCCACAGCTGGATGCACAGTAGATGTGGGCAACTGTGTCGAACGGCGCTCATCGGCTCTTTATGTATCGGGCGATGGGGTTAACAAGATCCGTCCTTTGCTCAGGTCGGCCAGTTGCCGCTGAAGCAGCTCGACTTGCGGGGGACCGACGGCTATCGACATTTGCACGCCGTTGGCGGCGAAGATTTCGGATTCCACCAGGCCGCTGTGCTCGGCAATTCGCAGCTTTACCAACGCCAACTCGCTGAAGCTGCATTCGAGTTCGAATCGCAGGCGACTGATCAGCGGCAGCCGCTCGGCCTGCTGCAAACATTTATTGGCGCCGCCGCCATAGGCGCGGGCCAGACCGCCAGTGCCGAGCTGGATTCCGCCGTACCAGCGGATGACCAGGACTGCGACCTGATCAAAGTCCTGCGCTTCGATAGCCGCCAGAATCGGGCGCCCGGCCGTGCCGCCCGGTTCGCCGTCGTCGTTGCTGCGGTATTGCGCACCCAGCTTCCATGCCCAGCAATTATGCGTAGCGTTCAGGTCACTGTTGCGTTCAATGAACGCTTGCGCCTCGGCGGCGCTGGCAATAGGCGCGGCAAGCGTGATGAAGCGGCTCTTGCGAATCTCTTCCCGAAATTCACAAGGGCCGACAAGGGTAAAAGGCATGCGTTATTCCAGCTGTCGACAGGACAGCGATTCTACAAGGCTGGCGGTACGAGGCCGCAACCCTTGAGGATGATCCGGATCAGATTCTCGCTGGCAGCGTCCATGTCCTGTCGGGTCAGGCGAGTGCGGCCTGTCACCCGGCAGATCTGCGTCGCGAAATCGGCGTAGTGCTGGGTGCTGCCCCAGAGCAAGAAAATCAGGTGCACCGGGTCGACAGGGTCCATCTTGCCCGCATCGATCCAGGCCTGGAACACCGCCGCGCGGCCCTGAAACCACAAGCGGTAGTCCTGGCTGAAGTACTCGCTCATGCATTCGCCGCCGCTGATGATCTCCATGGCGAATATCCGCGACGCCTGAGGGTTGCGGCGGGAGAACTCCATCTTTGCGCGGATGTAGCGGGCCAAGGCCTGAGCAGGGTCGTCGTCGACGCTCAGGTGATTGAAGGTGCTGTCCCACAACTCGATGATGTTGCTCAAAACGGCAACGTACAGGCCCAGCTTGTTGGTGAAGTAATAGTGCAGATTGGCTTTCGGCAGCCCCGCCTTGAGCGCGATGGTGTTCATGCTCGTGCCCTTGAAGCCGTGCCGGGCGAACTCATCTTCGGCCGCCTTGATGATGGCTTCTTCGTTCTTCTGGCGGATGCGGCTGGCAGGCTTGGTGGTGTGTTGGCTGTGCGCTGGGACTTCGAGGGTCATGGGCGATTCCAGACAGATCATGGGGCTGCGACGATTCAACAGATAACGTAGGGATGGTCATCCGACAAGCGTCGGATCATGCGCCGCCGATTACCGCGTCGCGGCAAGACTCTGCAAAAAGCTTTCCAGTACCAGATGCGGGCGGCGGCCTTTGCGTGTCACCGTTACAAGGCTCAGATCATAGAACCGCGATTCGGGCTTCAGCGCGCGCAGCCGTCCTTGCTGTACCCAGGCGCAGGCGTAGTGGTCCGGCAGATAACCAATATAGCGTCCAGTCAGGATCAGGAAGGCCATGCCTTCGCGGTCGGACGCGCTCGCCGTGCACGACAGTGCGCGGTAGTGGTCCTGGATTTCGGTGGGCAGACGAAAAGTCGGGGTAATGGCTTCCTGGGCCGCGAGGCGTTCATCGGCCAGTTGCCCATCGTCCACGTAAAACAGCGGATGCCCGACCGCGCAATAAAGCAGCGAGCGCTCGCTGTACAGCGGCTGGTAGTCGAGACCGGGCAGGGCGCTGGCCTGTGGTACCACACCGACATGCAGTCGGCCGTCAAGCACGCCTTGTTCCACTTCATTCGGTGCGGTCATGCGAATGTTGATATGCACGTTCGGGCCGCGCTCCTTGAGCTGAGCCAGAGCGTGGGTAATGCGCATATGCGGCAGAGTGACCAGATTGTCGGTCAGACCGATATTCAACTCGCCTCGCAAATGCTGATGCAGACCGTTGACCTCGGTGCGGAAACTTTCCAGCGCACTCAGCAGCTGCAGGGATGACTGATAGACCTCGCGGCCCTCATCGGTAACCGAAAATCCCGCTCTGCCACGCTGGCACAGGCGCAAGCCCAGACGTTGCTCCAGGTCGCTCATCTGCTGGCTGATAGCCGAACGGCCGATACCCAGCACGCCTTCGGCGGCGGAGAAACCTCCCGCTTCCACGACGCTTTTGAAAATGCGCAGCAGGCGGATATCAAAATCGCTGACCTGGGCAAGTGGATCGGGACGGCGAGCGCTCATTGTTTAGTCATCACTTGACTGAAGATCGGAAAAGTTGAGTTTTCCGGACTTTAGCGGCGTGGCACCTTAGCCGCAATCATCGGTTGCTCACTTGTTAATGAGGGTCGCTCCATGAACATGTTCGAATCGTCCGAAATGCCGGTTACCACGCCCTTGAAACTTGATGCTCACTGGATGCCTTACACGGCGAATCGTAATTTCCAGCGCGACCCGCGAATGATCGTCGCGGCGCAGGGCAGTTATCTGACCGACGACCAGGGCCGCAAGATTTATGACGGGCTGTCGGGACTCTGGACATGTGGAGCGGGGCACACGCGCAAGGAAATTCAGGAGGCCGTTGCCAGACAATTGGGCGTGCTGGATTACTCGCCGGGCTTTCAGTTCGGTCATCCCTTGTCGTTTCAGCTGGCGGAAAAGATCACGGAGCTGACGCCGGGCAACCTGAACCATGTCTTCTATACCAACTCCGGTTCCGAGTGCGCCGATACCGCGGTGAAAATGGTGCGTGCGTACTGGCGGCTCAAAGGTCAGGCGAGCAAGACCAAGCTGATCGGCCGTGCTCGCGGTTACCACGGGGTCAACGTTGCGGGCACCAGCCTTGGCGGCGTCAATGGCAACCGCAAGATGTTCGGCCAGTTGATGGACGTCGACCACCTGCCGCATACGCTATTGCCCGGCAACGCCTTCTCCAGAGGCATGCCCGAGGCGGGTGGGGTCGCGTTGGCGGATGAAATGCTCAAGTTGATCGAGCTGCATGACGCTTCCAACATCGCCGCGGTCATCGTCGAGCCGATGGCGGGCTCGGCGGGCGTGATCGTTCCGCCCCAGGGCTATCTCAAGCGGCTGCGCGAGATCTGCGACCAACACAACATTCTGCTGATCTTCGATGAAGTGATCACCGGCTTTGGCCGCACCGGCGCAATGTTCGGGGCCGACAGCTTTGGCGTCACGCCGGATCTGATGTGCATTGCCAAGCAAATCACCAACGGCGCGATTCCCATGGGCGCGGTGATTGCGAGCAGCGAAATCTACCAGACCTTCATGAACCAGCCGACGCCTGAGTACGCGGTCGAGTTTCCACACGGCTATACCTATTCCGCACACCCTGTGGCCTGTGCGGCAGGCATCGCCGCGCTCGACTTGTTGCAGCGCGAAAATCTTGTTCAACAGGCCGCGCAGATCGCTCCGCATTTCGAAAGCGCCCTGCATGGCGTGAAAGGCGCTCGGCACGTCGTGGACATTCGCAACTTTGGTCTTGCTGGCGCAATCCAGCTGGCGCCCCGTGATGGCGACGCGATCGTCCGGCCTTTCGAGACCGGGATGAAGTTATGGAAGGCCGGCTTCTATGTGCGCTTCGGCGGCGACACCCTGCAGTTCGGTCCGACCTTCAACAGCAAGGCTCAGGATCTGGACCGGATGTTTGACGCCGTAGGCGAAGCCCTGAACCAGATCGACTGACGGGCTACCGGTCTCTTTCTTTATATCTGAACGGCGGCGTCCTCGCGGCTACGAAATTTATGGAGTCATCGCATGAGCAACATCCAGCATTTGATTCACGGCGAACTGGTTGGCGACAACGGACGCAGTGCAGACGTGTTCAACCCCTCCACTGGGCAAGCCATCCACAAGGTCGCGCTCGCCAGCCGCGAGATCGTCCAACAGGCCATCGACTCTGCGAAAGCGGCGTTTCCCGCCTGGCGCAATACCCCGGCGGCCAAACGCGCTCAGGTCATGTTTCGTTTCAAGCAACTGCTGGAGCAGAACGAAGCCCGTATCGCGCAACTGATCAGCGAAGAGCACGGAAAGACACTGGAAGATGCCGCAGGTGAACTCAAGCGCGGTATCGAGAACGTGGAATACGCCTGTGCGGCGCCGGAGGTTCTGAAGGGCGAATACAGTCGCAACGTCGGACCGAATATTGATGCGTGGTCGGACTTCCAGCCCTTGGGCGTGGTGGCGGGTATTACCCCGTTCAACTTCCCGGCAATGGTGCCATTGTGGATGTACCCGCTGGCTATCGTCTGCGGCAACTGCTTTATCCTCAAACCGTCGGAGCGGGATCCCAGCTCCACGTTGCTTATCGCTCAGTTGCTGCATGAAGCCGGTCTGCCTGCCGGTGTGCTCAATGTCGTACACGGCGACAAGGTTGCCGTGGATGCGCTCATTGAAGCGCCCGAAGTCAAAGCGCTGAGTTTCGTGGGCTCCACACCGATTGCCGAGTACATCTATAAGGAAGGCGCAGCGCGGGGCAAACGCGTGCAGGCTTTGGGCGGCGCCAAAAATCACGCGGTTCTGATGCCGGACGCCGATCTGGACAACGCAGTCAGCGCATTGATGGGCGCCGCTTACGGCTCCTGCGGCGAGCGTTGCATGGCGATTTCGGTAGCGGTGTGCGTTGGCGACCAGATCGCCGATGCGCTGGTCGCCAAGCTGGTGCCACAGATCCAGAGTCTGAAGATCGGTGCGGGCACCACTTGCGGCCTGGACATGGGGCCACTGGTAACCGGGCAGCATCGCGACAAGGTCAGCGGCTATATAGAAGATGGCGTCCGGGCGGGTGCGACACTGGTGGTAGACGGACGTGGACTGGAAGTTCCCGGTCATGAAGAGGGCTTCTTCCTGGGTGGCTGTCTGTTCGATCGTGTCACACCGCAGATGCGTATCTATAAAGAAGAGATCTTCGGGCCAGTGCTGTGCATCGTGCGCGTGGACAGCCTGGAGCAGGCCATGCAGCTGATCAATGAGCATGAATACGGCAACGGCACCTGCATCTTCACTCGGGACGGGGAAGCGGCCCGTCTGTTCTGTGATGAGATCGAAGTGGGGATGGTCGGCGTCAACGTGCCGCTACCGGTCCCGGTTGCTTATCACAGCTTTGGCGGCTGGAAGCGTTCCTTGTTCGGCGATCTGCATGCGTATGGGCCGGATGGCGTGCGCTTCTATACTCGGCGTAAAGCCATTACCCAGCGCTGGCCACAGCGGGCGAGTCATGAGGCGTCGCAATTTGCGTTCCCGAGCCTCTAGCAACGACGGATTTCAGGGGGGGCGGAGATTTGTGACAGTTTTTTGAAATTAACGGTTGACGCGCTCCTGAATCTCTCTATAATTCGCCCCACTTCCGGCGCAGACGGAAACGAAAAAGCCTTGCGAATCAACGAGTTGCAAGGTTTTAACGGAGAGGTCAGCGAAGAAGTGGCGTCGGTCAGGTTGATCGACAGCGGTGAGAAAAAAGAGTTTGACACGCGGTTGTAACGCTGTAGAATTCGCCTCCCGCTGACGAGCAACGCAGAGTTGATCGAGGCGCAAGTGGTTGAAGTGAATAAGGAAACTTTGAAACTTCTGAAAATAACCGCTTGACAGATACAGAGGACGCTGTAGAATGCGCGCCTCGGTTGAGACGAAAGAATCAACCCACCGCTCTTTAACAACTGAATCAAGCAATTCGTGTGGGTGCTTGTGGTGTCAGACTGAAGTCAACAGATTATCAGCAACCCAAGTTACTCCGCGAGAAATCAAAGATGTAACCAGATTGCTGAGCCAAGTTTAGGGTTTTCTCAAAACCCAGATAGATGTTTGAACTGAAGAGTTTGATCATGGCTCAGATTGAACGCTGGCGGCAGGCCTAACACATGCAAGTCGAGCGGCAGCGGGTCCTTCGGGATGCCGGCGAGCGGCGGACGGGTGAGTAATGCCTAGGAATCTGCCTGGTAGTGGGGGATAACGCTCGGAAACGGACGCTAATACCGCATACGTCCTACGGGAGAAAGCAGGGGACCTTCGGGCCTTGCGCTATCAGATGAGCCTAGGTCGGATTAGCTAGTTGGTGAGGTAATGGCTCACCAAGGCGACGATCCGTAACTGGTCTGAGAGGATGATCAGTCACACTGGAACTGAGACACGGTCCAGACTCCTACGGGAGGCAGCAGTGGGGAATATTGGACAATGGGCGAAAGCCTGATCCAGCCATGCCGCGTGTGTGAAGAAGGTCTTCGGATTGTAAAGCACTTTAAGTTGGGAGGAAGGGCAGTTACCTAATACGTATCTGTTTTGACGTTACCGACAGAATAAGCACCGGCTAACTCTGTGCCAGCAGCCGCGGTAATACAGAGGGTGCAAGCGTTAATCGGAATTACTGGGCGTAAAGCGCGCGTAGGTGGTTCGTTAAGTTGGATGTGAAATCCCCGGGCTCAACCTGGGAACTGCATCCAAAACTGGCGAGCTAGAGTATGGTAGAGGGTGGTGGAATTTCCTGTGTAGCGGTGAAATGCGTAGATATAGGAAGGAACACCAGTGGCGAAGGCGACCACCTGGACTGATACTGACACTGAGGTGCGAAAGCGTGGGGAGCAAACAGGATTAGATACCCTGGTAGTCCACGCCGTAAACGATGTCAACTAGCCGTTGGGAGCCTTGAGCTCTTAGTGGCGCAGCTAACGCATTAAGTTGACCGCCTGGGGAGTACGGCCGCAAGGTTAAAACTCAAATGAATTGACGGGGGCCCGCACAAGCGGTGGAGCATGTGGTTTAATTCGAAGCAACGCGAAGAACCTTACCAGGCCTTGACATCCAATGAACTTTCCAGAGATGGATTGGTGCCTTCGGGAGCATTGAGACAGGTGCTGCATGGCTGTCGTCAGCTCGTGTCGTGAGATGTTGGGTTAAGTCCCGTAACGAGCGCAACCCTTGTCCTTAGTTACCAGCACGTTATGGTGGGCACTCTAAGGAGACTGCCGGTGACAAACCGGAGGAAGGTGGGGATGACGTCAAGTCATCATGGCCCTTACGGCCTGGGCTACACACGTGCTACAATGGTCGGTACAGAGGGTTGCCAAGCCGCGAGGTGGAGCTAATCTCACAAAACCGATCGTAGTCCGGATCGCAGTCTGCAACTCGACTGCGTGAAGTCGGAATCGCTAGTAATCGCGAATCAGAATGTCGCGGTGAATACGTTCCCGGGCCTTGTACACACCGCCCGTCACACCATGGGAGTGGGTTGCACCAGAAGTAGCTAGTCTAACCTTCGGGGGGACGGTTACCACGGTGTGATTCATGACTGGGGTGAAGTCGTAACAAGGTAGCCGTAGGGGAACCTGCGGCTGGATCACCTCCTTAATCGACGACTCAGCTGCACCATAAGCTCCCACACGAATTGCTTGATTCATTGAAGAAGACGATAGAAGCAGCTTTAAGCTCCAAGCTGATAGCTCTGAGCTAACAGTTACAAGCTCGAAATTGGGTCTGTAGCTCAGTTGGTTAGAGCGCACCCCTGATAAGGGTGAGGTCGGCAGTTCGAATCTGCCCAGACCCACCAATTTTGTTATGGGGCCATAGCTCAGCTGGGAGAGCGCCTGCCTTGCACGCAGGAGGTCAGCGGTTCGATCCCGCTTGGCTCCACCATAAACTGCTTCAGCGTATGAAAGCTTAGAAATGAGCACTCCATCAGGTTGATGGCGAGTGTTGATTTCTGGTCTTTTGACTAGATCGTTCTTTAAAAATTTGGGTATGTGATAGAAAGATAGACTGAACGTTGCTTTCACTGGCAACGGATCAGGCTAAGGTAAAATTTGTGAGTAATTGCAAGTTTTCGGCGAATGTCGTCTTCACAGTATAACCAGATTGCTTGGGGTTATATGGTCAAGTGAAGAAGCGCATACGGTGGATGCCTTGGCAGTCAGAGGCGATGAAAGACGTGGTAGCCTGCGAAAAGCTTCGGGGAGTCGGCAAACAGACTGTGATCCGGAGATGTCTGAATGGGGGAACCCAGCCATCATAAGATGGTTACCTTGCACTGAATACATAGGTGCATGGAGCGAACCAGGGGAACTGAAACATCTAAGTACCCTGAGGAAAAGAAATCAACCGAGATTCCCTTAGTAGTGGCGAGCGAACGGGGACCAGCCCTTAAGTTGATTTGAGATTAGCGGAACGCTCTGGAAAGTGCGGCCATAGTGGGTGATAGCCCTGTACGCGAAAATCTCTTGTCAATGAAATCGAGTAGGACGGGGCACGAGAAACCTTGTCTGAATATGGGGGGACCATCCTCCAAGGCTAAATACTACTGACTGACCGATAGTGAACCAGTACCGTGAGGGAAAGGCGAAAAGAACCCCGGAGAGGGGAGTGAAATAGATCCTGAAACCGTATGCGTACAAGCAGTGGGAGCCCACTTTGTTGGGTGACTGCGTACCTTTTGTATAATGGGTCAGCGACTTATTTTCAGTGGCGAGCTTAACCGAATAGGGGAGGCGTAGCGAAAGCGAGTCTTAATAGGGCGTCTAGTCGCTGGGAATAGACCCGAAACCGGGCGATCTATCCATGGGCAGGTTGAAGGTTAGGTAACACTGACTGGAGGACCGAACCGACTACCGTTGAAAAGTTAGCGGATGACCTGTGGATCGGAGTGAAAGGCTAATCAAGCTCGGAGATAGCTGGTTCTCCTCGAAAGCTATTTAGGTAGCGCCTCATGTATCACTGTAGGGGGTAGAGCACTGTTTCGGCTAGGGGGTCATCCCGACTTACCAAACCGATGCAAACTCCGAATACCTACAAGTGCCGAGCATGGGAGACACACGGCGGGTGCTAACGTCCGTCGTGAAAAGGGAAACAACCCAGACCGTCAGCTAAGGTCCCAAAGTCATGGTTAAGTGGGAAACGATGTGGGAAGGCTTAGACAGCTAGGAGGTTGGCTTAGAAGCAGCCACCCTTTAAAGAAAGCGTAATAGCTCACTAGTCGAGTCGGCCTGCGCGGAAGATGTAACGGGGCTCAAACCATGCACCGAAGCTACGGGTATCATCTTAGGATGATGCGGTAGAGGAGCGTTCTGTAAGCCTGTGAAGGTGAGTTGAGAAGCTTGCTGGAGGTATCAGAAGTGCGAATGCTGACATGAGTAACGACAATGGGTGTGAAAAACACCCACGCCGAAAGACCAAGGTTTCCTGCGCAACGTTAATCGACGCAGGGTTAGTCGGTTCCTAAGGCGAGGCTGAAAAGCGTAGTCGATGGCAAACAGGTTAATATTCCTGTACTTCTGGTTACTGCGATGGAGGGACGGAGAAGGCTAGGCCAGCTTGGCGTTGGTTGTCCAAGTTTAAGGTGGTAGGCTGAGATCTTAGGTAAATCCGGGATCTTAAGGCCGAGAGCTGATGACGAGTGTCCTTTAGGACGCGAAGTGGTTGATGCCATGCTTCCAAGAAAAGCTTCTAAGCTTCAGGTAACCAGGAACCGTACCCCAAACCGACACAGGTGGTTGGGTAGAGAATACCAAGGCGCTTGAGAGAACTCGGGTGAAGGAACTAGGCAAAATGGCACCGTAACTTCGGGAGAAGGTGCGCCGGTGAAGGTGAAGCATTTACTGCGTAAGCCCTCGCCGGTCGAAGATACCAGGCCGCTGCGACTGTTTATTAAAAACACAGCACTCTGCAAACACGAAAGTGGACGTATAGGGTGTGACGCCTGCCCGGTGCCGGAAGGTTAATTGATGGGGTTAGCGCAAGCGAAGCTCTTGATCGAAGCCCCGGTAAACGGCGGCCGTAACTATAACGGTCCTAAGGTAGCGAAATTCCTTGTCGGGTAAGTTCCGACCTGCACGAATGGCGTAACGATGGCGGCGCTGTCTCCACCCGAGACTCAGTGAAATTGAAATCGCTGTGAAGATGCAGTGTATCCGCGGCTAGACGGAAAGACCCCGTGAACCTTTACTATAGCTTTGCACTGGACTTTGAATTTGCTTGTGTAGGATAGGTGGGAGGCTGTGAAGCGTGGACGCCAGTCTGCGTGGAGCCATCCTTGAAATACCACCCTGGCAACTTTGAGGTTCTAACTCAGGTCCGTTATCCGGATCGAGGACAGTGTATGGTGGGTAGTTTGACTGGGGCGGTCTCCTCCTAAAGAGTAACGGAGGAGTACGAAGGTGCGCTCAGACCGGTCGGAAATCGGTCGTAGAGTATAAAGGCAAAAGCGCGCTTGACTGCGAGACAGACACGTCGAGCAGGTACGAAAGTAGGTCTTAGTGATCCGGTGGTTCTGTATGGAAGGGCCATCGCTCAACGGATAAAAGGTACTCCGGGGATAACAGGCTGATACCGCCCAAGAGTTCATATCGACGGCGGTGTTTGGCACCTCGATGTCGGCTCATCACATCCTGGGGCTGAAGCCGGTCCCAAGGGTATGGCTGTTCGCCATTTAAAGTGGTACGCGAGCTGGGTTTAGAACGTCGTGAGACAGTTCGGTCCCTATCTGCCGTGGACGTTTGAGATTTGAGAGGGGCTGCTCCTAGTACGAGAGGACCGGAGTGGACGAACCTCTGGTGTTCCGGTTGTCACGCCAGTGGCATTGCCGGGTAGCTATGTTCGGAAAAGATAACCGCTGAAAGCATCTAAGCGGGAAACTTGCCTCAAGATGAGATCTCACTGGAACCTTGAGTTCCCTGAAGGGCCGTCGAAGACTACGACGTTGATAGGTGGGGTGTGTAAGCGCTGTGAGGCGTTGAGCTAACCCATACTAATTGCCCGTGAGGCTTGACCATATAACACCCAAGCAATCTGCACGCTTCGAAAGAAACGACCAGATTGCGGTGACTGTGAAGACGACACACACCGAAAACTGCAGCTCACAAACATCACATACCCGATTCGCTGGAGCGTCGGTAACGACGTCCCGGCACACCGAATTTCTTGACGACCATAGAGCATTGGAACCACCTGATCCCATCCCGAACTCAGCAGTGAAACGATGCATCGCCGATGGTAGTGTGGGGTTTCCCCATGTGAGAGTAGGTCATCGTCAAGATTAAATTCCAGAACCCCATTTGCGAAAGCAGATGGGGTTTTGTCTTTTCCGGCAATACAGAAAAGCCCGGTGGGAGCGGACTTGTTCGCGAAGACCATCCACCAGGCGATGCATCTGTCGGGGCGCTACCGGCCTCTTAGCGGACAAGCGGAGCGAAGCGCCGCCCGGTTCGCTCCACAGACTCCGCCCGGTCCTACAATATTTGCCTCCCAATCGCATCTGGCAATCGGGCACGCTTGCCCTTAAGGTTCTGCATTGGGAATCACTCCTCCAGTCCGGGAAGCATGCATGTCTGATACAACCTCTCTGAGCCACGGTTTCATGGTGGTCCACGGCAATCGTCTGGATGAGTTGCGGAGTCTGGTTGTGTCATGGATGCGCCGCTACCCACTCGCGCCGCTGGAAAACGAGATCGCTCTGGTGCAGAGCAATGGCATTGCCCAATGGCTCAAGCTGGCCCTGGCAGAGGACGAGCTAGACGACGATCTGGGTGGCTGCGGTATCGCTGCTGCAATCGACGTGCAATTGCCCGGCAGTTTCATGTGGCAGCTCTATCGCCTGGTCCTGGGCCGTGAAGAGATACCGGTCACCTCGCTGCTCGATAAAGCCCCTTTGACCTGGCGTCTCATGCGCCTGCTTCCTGAGCTTATCCACCAGCCGCACTTCGAACCGCTGCAGCGGTTCCTTACCGACGATACGGATTTACGTAAACGCTATCAGCTGTCTGAGCGTCTGGCTGACCTGTTCGACCAATACCAGGTCTATCGCGCCGACTGGCTGGAGGACTGGGCCGCCGGCCGACACCAGTTGCGCAATGGGCGAGGTGAAGCCAATCCCCTGACCTCCGCTAATTGCTGGCAGGCCGAACTCTGGCGTGCGTTGCTACACGACGTTGGCGAGCAGGGCATGGCGCAGAGCCGTGCCGGTGTCCATCAGCGTTTCATCGAGCGCATCAGCACGATGACCGACGCACCGTCCGGCCTGCCGGCGCGCGTGATCGTGTTCGGGATCTCCTCGTTACCGGCTCAGGCCCTTGAAGCGCTGGCCGGGCTGGCCAGGTTCAGCCAGGTCTTGCTGTGCGTGCATAACCCCTGTCGCCATTACTGGGCCGACATCGTGGCCGACAAGGATTTGCTGCGTCATCAATACAAACGCCAGGCTCGCAAGGCGGGCATGCCGCTCACCCTCGACCCGGAGGCCCTGCATCAGCATGCCCATCCGCTGCTTGCCGCCTGGGGCAAGCAGGGCCGCGATTACATCAACCTGCTCGACAGTCACGATGATCCGCGCAGCTATCGATCTGCGTTCAAGGACGAACGAATCGACCTTTTCAGTGAAAGTGAACCACGCAATCTTCTGAACCAGATTCAGGACGACATTCTCGAACTGCGTCCTCTCGATGAAACTCGTGAACTCTGGCCTGCCGTCGATCCGCTGGCCGACCGCTCGATCCGTTTTCATATTGCCCACAGCGCCCAGCGCGAAGTGGAAGTGCTGCACGATCAACTTCTGGCGCGATTCAGCAAGGACCCGGATCTACGCCCACGCGATGTGATCGTCATGGTGCCGGACATCGACAGTTATGCGCCGCATATTCGCGCCGTCTTCGGACAACTGGAGCGCGATGACCGGCGCTTTATTCCATTCACCTTGGCTGACCAGGGTCAGCGTGGCCGGGACCCGCTGCTCATCGCGGTGGAGCACCTGCTGAAACTGCCGGACAGCCGCTTCCCGGTCAGCGAAGTGCTCGACCTGCTGGACGTACCCGCTCTACGGTCTCGTTTCAGGATTCAGGAGCGCGACCTTGCGACCTTGCACCGGTGGATTGAAGGCGCTGGCATTCGCTGGGGTTTGCACGCGGGGCACCGTGAGGGGCTGGGTCTGCCGGAAAGTCTGGAGCAGAACAGCTGGCATTTCGGCTTGCGACGTATGTTGCTGGGCTACGCGGTAGGGGCTGGCGCTTCTTATGACGGTATCGAACCTTATGACGAAATCGGCGGGCTCGACGCCGCGCTCATCGGGCCTCTTGTCGCTCTGATCGATGCGCTGGAAGTCGCGCATGCCGAGCTGTCGCTGCCTGCCACCGCAGAGGTGTGGGGAACGCGTCTACAGGCATTGCTGCAGGTGTTCTTCCTTGCCGATAGCGAGCACGATGATTACCTGCTTGCCCAGCTTGAAACCCTTCGCGAGACCTGGCTGGAAACTTGTGAGACCGTCGGGCTGCTGGACGAGTTGCCGCTTACGGTCGTCCGCGAAGCATGGCTCGCCGGTCTGGATCAGGGCCGACTGTCGCAGCGCTTTCTGGCTGGATCGGTCAATTTCTGCACCCTGATGCCGATGCGTGCCATCCCGTTCAAGGTAGTGTGTCTGCTGGGGATGAACGACGGGGACTACCCGCGTGCCCAGCCTCCGCTGGACTTCGACCTGATGGGCAGCGATTACCGGCCTGGTGACCGCTCGCGCCGTGAAGATGACCGTTACCTGCTGCTCGAAGCACTGCTCTCGGCACGAGATCAACTCTACATAAGCTGGGTCGGCCGAAGCATTCGTGACAATAGCGACCGTCCTGCGTCGGTGCTCATTGGCCAGTTGCGTGATCACCTGTCTGCAGGTTGGAAACTGGCCGGTGCAGCAGACCCGGAAAGCAGGCAGGACTCAGGCGAACAACTGCTCGCTGCCCTCACGGTCCACCATCCGCTGCAGCCGTTCAGCGCCAGTTACTTCCATGCCGGCACGGGCTTTTTCAGCTTCGCCCGGGAATGGCGGCTGCTTCATGAGACGGGTGTGTCGAGGCCAGAGCATGCGGTTCTGCCGCCACACGAGCAGGACGAGCCGCTGACCATTGATCAGTTGCAGGATTTCCTGCGCAATCCCGTCAAACATTTCTTCAGCCAGCGGCTGAAGATCCATTTCGAAGTGGTTCAGGCACCGATGGCTGATGAAGAGCCCTTCGTACTCGACGCGCTGCAACGTTATGGCCTGAGCGAAAGCCTGCTCACAGCCGCACTGTCAGGCTCCGACGAAATCGAATCCGTGCTGCAGGGCCATGCGCTCAGACTGCAAGGCAGCGGACTGCTACCGATGGCGGGATTCGGCGTCAGTTTGCAGGAAGAGCTGATCGAACCGTTGCCGGATGTTCTCCGGCGTTATCGCGAACTGCTGTCCCTGTGGCCTGAACCGCTGAGCAGCGCGTTGCCTGTCAGCTTCAGTCATAACGCGGTCGAACTCGACGGTTGGCTCGGCGGCTTGCACCGCAACGGCAGAGGCGAGCTGTTGATTGTCAGCGTCATTCCCAATGGCATCGGCTCGAAAAAAACTCGCAAATGGCATCGACTCATTCGCCCCTGGGTCACGCATCTGGTCGCCTGTGCCTGTGGATTGCCGTTAAGCACCGCGTTGGTTGCCAGCGACGAAACCCTGCTGCTTGCGCCGCTGCAAAATGACGCCGCCGCAGCTGCATTGGGCGATCTGCTCACCGCGTGGCAATGCGGAATGCGCCAGCCGTTACCGGTCGCGGTCAAGACCGCTTTCGCCTGGCTGGCCCAACCCGCAGACAAAGCTGAAGCCGCTGCCCGAAAGGCATATGAAGGCGACGGTCAGACCACCGATGGCGAGCGCCGGGAAAGCACGGCCTTGAGTCGCCAGTACCCGGATTTCAACGCCTTGATCGACAGCGAAGAATTCGCCGGTTGGTGTGAAGCACTGTACAAACCGATTTACGAAGCTGCCTGGCAATCGCTGTCAGGCGAGGACGCACGCGCATGAGCCTTTCGAATCTTCCATTGGCGCTGCGCTTCCCTCTGCGCGGCAGCCAGCTGATCGAAGCCAGCGCCGGCACAGGCAAGACCTTCACTATCTCGGCGCTCTACCTGCGTCTGGTTCTGGGTCATGGTGACGAAAAATCGGGATTCGGCCGCGAGCTGTTGCCGCCGCAGATCCTGGTGGTGACCTTCACGGACGCCGCGACCAAGGAGCTGCGTGACCGGATCCGTACGCGCCTGGCTGAAGCCGCGCGTTTCTTTCGCGACGAGATCCCGGCTCCGGACGCCCTGATCGCCGAGTTGCGCGAGCAGTTCGGCGTCGAACTCTGGCCCTCGTGTGCCAACCGCCTGGACATCGCCGCGCAGTGGATGGACGAGGCGGCGGTATCGACCATCCACAGCTGGTGCCAGCGCATGCTGCGCGAGCACGCGTTCGACAGCGGCAGCCTGTTCACCCAGACCCTCGAAACCGATCACAGCGATTTGCTCGGCGAAGTGTTGCGTGACTACTGGCGCCGTTTCTGCTATCCCATGTCCGGCGATGCGCTGAAATGGGTACGTGACAACTGGAGCGGTCCGGCAGCCCTGTTGCCACGGGTGCGCGGACTGTTCGGGCGGGAGCGCGGCGGACACACCCAGGAACCCGCCGAGCTGATCGCCGCCTCGCTGCTGGAGCGACGCGAAGCGCTCAAGACACTGAAAGCACCTTGGAACGACTGGGCAAACGAGCTGCTCGCCATCTGTCAGGACGGTGTGGCACGCAAAATTGTTGATGGCCGCAAAATGCAGGAACGCTATTTCAGGCCTTGGTTCGAGAAGTTGTCGGCCTGGGCGGCGGACGAAGCGGTCGAGGCACTGGAGCTGGGCACCGGCTTCACCCGCCTGACGCCGGACGGGATTGCCGAAGCCTGGAAAAGCAACGCACCGTCGCACCCGGCGTTTGAAGCAATGCTCGAACTCAAGGCGTCTCTGGACGGCCTGCCGCGCCCCGACGCTGCCGTGCTGCAACATGCGGCGCAGTGGGTCAGTGCGCGCTTCGAAGAAGAGAAGCGTCGTCGCGCGGAAATGGGGTTCGACGACATGCTGCTCCGGCTCGACGCAGCGTTGCAAGGTGCCGGCGGGGAGCGGCTGGCAACATTGATTCGGGAGCAGTTCCCGGTCGCGCTGATTGACGAGTTTCAGGACACCGATCCGGTCCAGTACCGGATTTTCGAGCGTATCTATCGCCTTGAAGAGAATGACGAACAGACCGGCCTGTTCCTGATCGGCGACCCCAAACAGGCGATTTATGCCTTCCGGGGCGCAGACATTTATACCTATCTGCGGGCGCGCTCGGCGACTGCCGGCCGCTGGCACACGCTGGATACGAACTACCGTTCGAGCCATGCGATGGTCGAAGCGGTCAACCATGTGTTCGAGCGCGCGGAACTACGCCCGCAAGGGCGCGGTGCATTTCTGTTCCGCAGCGGTGGCGACAATCCGGTTCCATTCGGAAATGCGCTGGCACAAGGCCGCAAGGAGCGGCTGGAAGACGATGGTCAACCGCTGGCCGCGCTGACCCTTTGGCATCTGCAGACCGATCAGCCGGTGTCCGGCGCCACATACCGTCAGCAACTGGCGGCCAGTTGTGCCAGCCAAATCGTGCGCCTACTCAACGCCGGGCAGCAGGGCCTGGCAGGCTTCGCATCCTCCGACAAGGCGTTTCGCGGCCTGCTGCCTGCCGATATCGCCATCCTGGTGCGCGACGGCAAGGAAGCGCAGGCGATACGTAATGAGCTGTCGGCTCGTGGTGTGCGCAGTGTGTATTTATCTGACAAGGACTCGGTGTTCGCCGCGCAGGAAGCGCGGGACATGCTGGCATGGCTCAAAGCCTGCGCCGAGCCGGACGCCGAGCGCATCCTGCGCGCGGCGCTGGCTTGTGTGACGCTGAACCTGCCGCTGGCCGAGCTGGAGCGTCTTAATCAGGACGAACTGGCCTGGGAGCGGCGCGTCATGCAATTCAGGGAGTATCGGAGCGTCTGGCGCAGCCAGGGTGTTCTGCCGATGCTGCGCCGCCTGTTGCATGACTTTGCCCTGCCGCAGACCCTGATCAACCGCCCGGATGGCGAACGCGTCCTGACCAATTTGCTGCACCTGTCGGAATTGCTGCAGCAGGCTGCCGCGGAACTGGACGGCGAACAGGCGCTGATTCGTCATCTGGCCGAGCATCTGGCGCTGTCCGGTCAAACCGGCGAAGAACAGATCCTGCGTCTCGAAAGCGACGAGCAACTGGTCAAAGTGGTGACTATCCACAAGTCCAAGGGTTTGCAGTACCCGCTGGTGTTCCTGCCTTTTATCTGTTCGTCCAAGCCGGTGGACGGCAGCCGGCTGCCGCTGGTGTATCACGACGCCGAGGGCAGGACGCAGATCAGCCTGCAACCCACTGAAGAATTGATTCAGCGCGCTGATGATGAGCGTCTGGCCGAAGACCTGCGCTTGCTTTATGTCGCGCTGACTCGCTCCGAACATGCGTGCTGGCTGGGCATCGCCGATCTCAAGCGCGGCAATGCCAGCAGTTCGGTGCTGCACCGTGCGGCGCTCGGCTACCTGCTGGGCGGCGGCGCGGTGCTCAGTGAATCGGTGGACCTCGAGGTGTGGCTCAATGAACTGGCGAAGGGGCGCGACGCTATCAAGCTGGAGCCGCTGCCTGAACCGACGCCCTTCACTTTCAGCGCCCCACGCAACGAAGCCTCTTTGCTCAAACCGCTGGTGCCTAGGCGCCGCGCCGCCGAGAACTGGTGGATCGCGTCTTACAGTGCGTTGCGCATTGGCGATACCGTCACTGCGGGTGCGGACCAGTCTCCGGATAGCCCGCAAGCGCAGAAGCTGTACGACGACGAACGCCTGGATCCCGATGCGCCGCGTGACGTTGTGCAGGGCGGTAGCGACATTCATCGTTTCCCCCGTGGTCCGAACCCCGGCACCTTCCTGCATGGTCTGTTGGAGTGGGCAGGCAACGAAGGCTTTGCTCGTGCCGCGCGCCATCCTGAGCTGCTGAAGGACGCGGTGGCACGGCGCTGCAACCGTCGCGGCTGGGAGGGCTGGATCGAAACGCTGGCAGACTGGCTGCACCAGCTGCTCGACATGCCGCTGCGTCTGGGGAACGAAGCGAGTCCTGTCGCCTTGAGCGCGCTGGATCGGCCGAATCAGTATCGGGTTGAGATGGAGTTCTGGTTCGCCAGTCGTCAGGTCAATGTCAACCAGCTCGACGCACTGGTACGGCGCTACACGCATGCCAACGCACCGCGCGCCGCCACAGAAACGGCATCGCTGAATGGCATGTTCAAAGGCTTCATTGACC
This sequence comes from Pseudomonas sp. R1-18, assembly GCF_051132095.1. NCBI lineage: Bacteria > Pseudomonadati > Pseudomonadota > Gammaproteobacteria > Pseudomonadales > Pseudomonadaceae > Pseudomonas > Pseudomonas sp. R1-18. Next base: position 4,231,716 of record NZ_CP071658.1, on the reverse strand, counting down.
TGACGTTCGAGCATGACGGGCGCTACTACGTAGCAGATTACAAATCCAACTGGCTGGGCAGTGAAGACGCGGCCTATACCGAAGCGGCGATGGAAAGCGCGATTCTCGACAATCGCTATGACCTGCAATACGTCCTGTATCTGTTGGCGCTGCACCGCCAGCTCAAGGCGCGGCTTGCCGATTATGACTATGACCGACACATGGGCGGCGCGGTCTATCTGTTCCTGCGCGGCAGCCGGTCGCCGAGCCAGGGCGCCTATTTCACCCGACCCCCCCGCGCCCTGATAGAAGCGCTGGACCTGCTGTTCCAGGGCAAGTCGGTCACCTCTGAATCGCCTGGGGAGTTCGCATGAGCCGCTCGTTTTCCGAACTGTTGCCCACTGCCTTGGCCGACATTGCCCTGACCGATCTCGACCCGCTGGGCCGTGTCGATGATTTGCTGTTGTTGCTCGACCGTTGGGTGGAGCGGGGTTGGTTGCGGGCGCTGGACCGCGCTTTCGTGGCTTTTCTCGGTGACCTGGACCGGCACGCCGACCCACTGGTGCTGGTCGCGGCAGCGCTGACCAGCCACCAGCTGGGCCACGGACATGTCTGCCTTGACCTCTACGAAACCCTGAAAGAACCCGACTTCGCCCTCTCACTTCCGCCGGAAGGTGATTTGCAGAACACGCCGATGCTGTTGCCCTCGCAATTGCTGGCAGCGCTGGACGGCGCGGCATGGTGCCGCTCGCTTGCCGCCAGCGTACTGGTGGCCGACGGTTCGGACACCAGCGCCGAAGCCATGCGCAAACCCTTGGTGCTGTCGGACCGACGCCTTTACCTGCGTCGCTACTGGACCTACGAACGGCGCATCGCCGCGGCGTTGCGTCAGCGCCTGGCGCGGGAAGAACCGACGCCGGTCGATCTGCCGCAACGTCTGGACGGCCTGTTCGGCGCAGCCAACCCCGCACCGGATGCGATCATCGACTGGCAGAAACTCGCCTGCGCACTCGCGACACGACGGGCGTTCAGCATCATCACGGGCGGACCGGGCACCGGCAAGACCACCACCGTGGTGCGTCTGCTAGCCTTGCTTCAGGCGCCGGCGGTGCAAAGCGGCCAGCCGCTGCGCATCCGCCTCGCAGCGCCGACCGGCAAGGCCGCTGCGCGTCTGACTGAATCGATCAGCCAGCAGGTGCAAAGTCTGGATGTCGGCGCCGAGGTCAGGCAGAAGATACCCAGCGAAGTCACCACGGTGCATCGCCTGCTTGGCAGCCGCCCCGGCACCCGCCACTTCCGGCATCACGCGGGTAATCCGTTGCCGCTGGACGTGCTGGTTGTCGACGAGGCGTCGATGATCGACCTGGAAATGATGGCCAACCTGCTGGATGCCTTGCCGTCTCACGCGCGCATGGTGCTGCTGGGCGACAAGGACCAGCTCGCCTCCGTGGAGGCCGGCGCGGTGCTGGGCGACCTCTGTCGGGACGCGGAACATGGCTATTACAGCGGGGAGACGCAAGCCTGGTTGCAAACGATCAGCGGCGAAGACCTGAGTAAAAGTGCGCTGCTGCCTGGCGACGCGCAGAACCATCCGCTGGCGCAGCAGGTGGTAATGCTGCGCCATTCGCGCCGGTTCGGGCAGGGCAGCGGTATTGGTCAGTTGGCACGGCTGGTCAACCAGCAGCACGATCGCGAGGCGCGGGCGCTGCTGGCGGCGGGCAGCCATCAGGACTTGTTCGCGCTGGCGCTCAGAGGCGAGCAGGACCGCAAACTCGAGCGGCTCATCCTCGACGGCCACGGCTCTGGGCCTGACGGCCCACAGGGCTATCGGCATTACCTTGCGGTTCTGAGCGGGCAGCGCCCAGCGACCGGCCCGGCGCTTGACGATCCTTGCTGGACGCAATGGGCTCGCGCCGTGCTGGAGGCCTTCGATGCTTTCCAGCTGCTGTGCGCCGTGCGCAAAGGGCCGTGGGGCGTGGAAGGCCTGAACCAGCGCATCACCCACGCGCTGTATAACGCAGGACTGATCGAAAGCGAGCATCAATGGTACGAAGGCCGCCCGGTCCTGATGACCCACAACGATTACGGACTCGGCCTGATGAATGGCGACATCGGCATTACCCTGCGGCTGCCGGAGCGCGATGCCGATGGTAAACATGTGCTGCGGGTCGCTTTCCCGCGCAACGATGGCAGCGGCGGGATCCGCTTCGTTCTGCCCAGCCGGCTCAACGACGTGGAAACCGTGTACGCCATGACCGTACACAAGTCCCAGGGATCGGAGTTTGCCCACACCGCATTGATCCTGCCCGAGGCGCTCAACCCGGTCCTCACCAAGGAGCTCATCTACACCGGTATTACCCGCGCCAAGCACTGGTTCAGCCTGATCGAACCGCGACAGGGTGTTTTCGAAGAGGCGCTGCGCCGTAAGGTCAAGCGCCTGAGCGGGTTGATGCTGGAGCTTTGATCCCGGTCACTGCGCAAACCGCACCACGCCTGTTTCACCCAGCAACAGAGGACGATTCAGCTCGGCTACCTGGCGGATGTAGTCCCACAACAGGGTGATCCGCTTGAGCTTGCGCAGGTCTTCGCGGCAGTACATCCAGAACTGGCGTGTGATGTTCACTTCGGCTTCCAGTATCGGGATCAAGCGCGGGTCCTGAGCGGCGAGGAAGCAGGGCAGAATAGCCAGCGCCTGGCCTTGCAGCGCTGCGGTGTATTGGGCGATGACGCTGGTGCTGCGCAGTTGTGCCTGGGCACTTGGCAGCAGGTTGCTCAGGTACAGCAGCTCGGAACTGAACGCCAGGTCATCGACGTAACTGATGAAGGGGTGCTCCGCCAGGTCTTCCTTGCGCAGGATCGGCGGATGAGTGTCCAGATACTGCTGAGTCGCATACAAGCGCAGGTTGTAGTCACACAGTTTGCAGCACACGTAAGGTCCATGCTCCGGGCGCTCCAGCGCGATGACAATGTCCGCTTCGCGTTTGGAAAGGCTGATGAAATGCGGCAACGGCAGGATATCCACCGAAATGGTCGGATAGCTGTCGAGAAAGTGGCTGAGCTGCGGGGTAATGAAAAAACTGCCGAAGCCCTCGGTGCAGCCCATGCGAATATGCCCGGACAGCGCCACGCTGGAGCCGGAAACCTGCTCGCACGCCAGGTGCAGAGTGCTTTCGATGGATTCGGCGTAGCCCAGAAGACGCTGCCCTTCGGCGGTCATGATGAAGCCGTTGTTGCGTGACTTTTCGAACAGCAACGTGCCAAGCGAGGTCTCCAGCGAGTTGATCCGTCGGGACACTGTCGTGTAATCCACAGCCAGGCGCTTGGCGGCGCTGCTCACCTTGCGGGTGCGCGCCACCTCCAAGAAAAACTTCAGGTCATCCCAATTCAACAGGCCCAGGGATGTGATGTTTTTTTGCATGTTGAACCTGCTTTTATGTGCATTCTTGTTAGAAGTTTGCACATCTATACTCCATTGCACGCCCTTGACCAACCCCCTTGGCTCGACCGCGTGTGCGGGGTGTTCGCGCATGTGGCCGGGACCGCGACCGGGGTGGGTCCACACCCTGGAGAACGGTGGACATGAACGCCTTGCATAACAACAACGATACGGCTGTGGCTCGCGTAAAACTGCTGATTGATGGTGAAGCGGTCGAGTCGCAAACTCATGAATGGCACGACATCATCAACCCCGCGACTCAGCAGGTGCTGGCGCAAGTTCCTTTTGCCACCAGCGGGGAAGTCGAGGCCGCCGTAGCCGCCGCCCAGCGGGCATTTCCCGCCTGGCGTGAAACCCCCATTGGCGCGCGCATGCGCATCATGCTCAGGTTGCAGGCTCTGATCCGTGAACATAGCAAGCGCATCGCCGCGGTATTGAGCGCCGAACAGGGCAAGACGCTGGCCGACGCCGAGGGCGATATTTTCCGCGGCCTGGAAGTGGTGGAGCACGCCTGCTCTATCGGCACGCTGCAGATGGGCGAATTCGCGGAGAATGTGGCGAGCGGCGTCGATACCTACACGCTGCGTCAGCCGATTGGTGTCTGCGCCGGGATCACGCCTTTCAACTTCCCGGCAATGATTCCGCTGTGGATGTTTCCCATGGCCATCGCCTGCGGCAACACCTTTGTACTCAAACCTTCCGAGCAGGACCCCATGTCCACCATGCTGCTGGTAGAACTTGCCGTCGAGGCAGGCATTCCTCCCGGTGTGCTCAACGTCGTGCACGGCGGTCGGGAAGTGGTCGACGCGCTCTGCACCCACAAAGACATCAAGGCGATCTCCTTCGTGGGCTCGACAGCCGTGGGCACGCACGTCTACAACCTGGCCGGCCAGCATGGCAAGCGGGTGCAGGCGATGATGGGGGCGAAGAACCATGCCGTGGTGCTGCCCGATGCGCATCGCGAGCAGACGCTGAATGCGCTGGTCGGTGCCGGTTTCGGCGCTGCGGGACAACGCTGCATGGCGACGTCGGTCGTGGTGCTGGTCGGTGCGGCCAGGCAATGGCTGCCGGATCTGAAAGCACTGGCGCAGAAGCTCAAGGTGAATGCCGGCAGCGAGCCGGGCACCGATATCGGGCCGGTGATTTCCCGGCGCGCCAGACAGCGCATTATTGATCTGATCGACAGCGGCGTACGTGAAGGCGCGACGCTGGAACTCGACGGCCGTGACATCTGCGTGCCGGGTTACGAAGACGGTAACTTCATCGGCCCGACATTGTTCTCGGGCGTGACCACGGACATGCAGATCTACACGCAGGAAATTTTCGGCCCGGTCCTTCTGGTGCTGGAGGTCGACACGCTCGATCAGGCCATCGCGCTGGTCAATGCCAACCCGTTCGGTAACGGCACCGGGCTGTTCACCCAGAGCGGTGCGGCCGCGCGCAAATTCCAGAACGAGATCGACGTCGGGCAGGTGGGCATCAACATTCCGATTCCGGTGCCGGTGCCGTTCTTCAGCTTTACCGGTTCACGCGGATCGAAGCTTGGCGACCTCGGACCTTACGGCAAGCAGGTCGTGCAGTTCTATACCCAGACCAAGACCGTTACCAGCCGCTGGTTCGACGACGACAGCGTCAATCACGGCGTGAACACGACCATCAATTTGCGCTGAGGCCGGCTGTTCGAAGCCGCCACTGCCCAATACAGAGAATAGAGACCATCAACATGAAAATTGCATTTATCGGGCTGGGCAACATGGGCGCGCCGATGGCGCGTAACCTGATCAAGGCCGGGCATCACCTGCAATTGTTCGACCTTAATCAGGAGGTCATGACAGAGCTCGCCACGCTGGGCGGTCGCGTCAGTGAGTCGCCCAGACACGCTGCGCAAGGGAGCGAAATGGTCATCACCATGCTGCCTGCCGCTCAGCATGTGCGCAGCGTGTACCTGGGTGAAGAGGGCGTACTGGCAGGCATCAGCGAAGGCGTTCCGGCAGTGGATTGCAGCACCATCGATCCACAGACCATCCGGGACATCGCCGATCTGGCGGCAAGCAAAGGCGTGATGCTTGGCGATGCCCCGGTGTCAGGCGGCACCGGTGGCGCCCAGGCCGGAACACTGACCTTCATGGTCGGCGCTGCCACGGAGCATTTTGAGCAGCTCAAGTCGGTCCTCGCCCAGATGGGCCGCAACATCGTTCACTGCGGCGAAGTCGGCACCGGACAGATCGCCAAGATCTGCAACAACATGCTGTTGGCGATTTCCATGATCGGTGTGTCCGAAGCGATGGCGCTGGGCGATGCGCTGGGAATCGACACCAAAGTGTTGGCCGGGGTGATCAATACTTCGACCGGGCGCTGCTGGAGTTCAGAGACTTATAACCCCTGGCCCGGCATCGTCGAAACCGCACCCGCGTCGCGGGGTTATACCGGCGGCTTCGGCGCCGAACTGATGCTCAAGGATCTGGGGCTTGCCACCGACGCCGCACGCTCGGCTCGACAACCGGTGATCATGGGCGCGCTGGCGCATCAGCTGTACCAGACGATGAGCCTGCGAGGCGAAGGCGGCAAGGATTTTTCGGCGATTGTTGAAGGCTACCGCAAGAAACGGTAGCGCCTGGCCTCCTGCGGAATCGAGGCGCAACACAGACTGTGGGAGGCAGCTTGCTGGCGAAGACGTGTTTGAAGGTGACATGAGGTTTCGTCTGTACCGGCCTCTTCGCGAGCAAGCTCGCTCCCACAGGATCGCGGCATAACACAAAACTGGGGGAGGCAGCTTGCTGGCGAAGGCGTGTTTGAAGGCGACGTCAATGCTTCGTCTGTCCCGGCCTCTTCGCGAGCAAGCTCGCTCCCGCTGGATCGAGGCGTACGCGAGCTGTAGGAGCCAGCTTGCTGGCGAGGACGGGTCTGAAGGCGACGTCAATGCTTCGTCTGTCCCGGCCCCTTTCCTGACGCACCGGGAGTTTTGATGTCCACAGCCATTAGATAAACCGACCCGGACCCGCTACTTTGAATGGTGTTCGACAGTAGTCAGGCTGACGTCTCCCGACCCCTCACGAAAAAGAAGAGATCACCATGAAGTTCGAGCCTTTTGCTAGATCGCTCATCGCGACGGCATTCATTCTGATTCATCTCCCTGTGCAAGCAGCTTCACAAGCGCCTGTCGCCGCCGAAAACGGCATGGTCGTGACCGCGCAGCATCTGGCGACCCGTGTCGGCGTGGACGTACTCAAGGACGGCGGCAACGCAGTCGACGCCGCCGTTGCGGTCGGCTATGCGCTCGCCGTGGTGTATCCGGCGGCCGGTAACCTGGGCGGTGGCGGCTTCATGACGGTTCAACTCGCGGACGGTCGCAAGACGTTCCTCGATTTTCGCGAGAAAGCACCGCTGGCGGCCACGGCCGATATGTATCTGGACAAACAGGGCAACGTCGTCCCCGACCTCAGCTCCAAAGGGCATCTGGCCGTTGGAGTGCCAGGCACGGTATCCGGCATGGAAATGGCCCTGAGCAAATACGGCACGTTCAAGCGTCAGGACCTGATCGCGCCGGCGATCAAACTGGCGGAAGACGGCTTCGTGCTGGGCCAGGGCGACATTGATCTGCTGTCCAGCGCGACCGACGTGTTCAAGGCTGACATGGCCGACTCCGGCTCGATCTTCCTGCACCAGGGGCAGGCCATGCAGGTCGGGCAGAAGCTGGTGCAAAAGGACCTGGCCAAGACCCTGCGTGAAATTTCCGCCAAAGGCAGCGACGGCTTCTACAAAGGCTGGGTGGCCAAGGCGCTGGTGGATTCCAGCCAGGCCGGCAAGGGCATCATCACCCAGGCCGATCTGGACAAGTACAAGACCCGCGAGCTGGCGCCCATCGAGTGCGACTACCGCGGCTATCACGTGGTGTCGGCACCGCCGCCAAGCTCCGGCGGTGTGGTGATCTGCCAGATCCTCAACATCCTCGAAGGTTACCCGATGAAGGAGCTGGGTTTCCGCTCGGCTCAGGCGATGCATTACCAGATCGAAGCCATGCGCCACGCCTATGTGGATCGCAACAGCTATCTGGGCGACCCGGACTTCGTCAAGAATCCTGTCGACCATCTGCTTGATCGCGACTATGCCGGCAAGCTGCGCGCAGCCATTGACCCGCAGAAAGCCGGCGTCTCGAACGAGATCAAGCCGGGCGTCGCGCCGCATGAAGGCAACAACACCACGCATTACTCCATCGTCGACAAATGGGGCAACGCGGTGTCCGTGACTTATACCCTCAACGACTGGTTCGGTGCGGGCGTCATGGCGAGCAAGACCGGCGTGCTGCTCAACGACGAAATGGACGACTTCACGGTCAAGGTCGGTGTGCCCAATATGTACGGGCTGGTGCAGGGCGAAGCGAATGCCATTGCGCCCGGCAAGACGCCGCTGTCGTCCATGAGCCCGACCATCGTCACCAAAGATGGCAAGACCGTGATGGTGGTGGGCACACCGGGTGGCAGCCGGATTATCACCGCAACCTTGCTGACCATGCTCAACGTGATCGACTACGGCATGAACATTCAGGAGGCGGTCGATGCGCCACGCTTCCACCAGCAATGGCAGCCTGAAGAAACCAACATCGACACCTTCGCCATCAGCCCCGATACCCTGAAAATCCTGGAGAGCTGGGGCCACAAGTTTGCCGGGCCGCAGCCGCTGAACCATGTGGCGGCGATTCTGGTCGGCGCGCCTTCGCTGGGCGGCGAGCCAGTCGGCAAGAATCGTTTTTACGGTGCCAACGATCCACGTCGTAACACTGGGTTGTCTCTGGGGTACTGAGCGCGCAGCTGAAACTGCAAAGACGCCGCTATGCCTGATCCGGGCGTAGCGGCGTTTTTGTGTCTGGCGGTCACTTTCTTACCCACCGCTGACTCTACTTTCTCAGCCACCGCTGACTTCACTTTCTCACCCACCGCTGACGGCTCCACCCGCTCAGCGCGTCCACGGCAAATACCAGCACGAGCATCGCCAGAATGACCGTACTGGCCTGCGCTTCCTGAAACAGACTGAGGCTCATATAAAGCATCTGACCCAGGCCGCCTGCGCCGACGAAACCGAGGATGCTGGCCATGCGGATGTTGTTTTCCCAGCGATACAGGGTGTACGCCAGCAACTGCGGCCAAAGATCGGGCAGAGTGCCGTAGCAGAGCGCCTGCCAGGCACTTCCACCCTGCAGGCGAATCGCAGCGGCCGGTTCCGGTGGTGTGTTTTCCAGCGCCTCGGCAAACAGCCGACCGAGCACCCCCGTGGTGTGCAGCGCCAGCGCCAGTGTTCCGGCATTCGGCCCCAGCCCGGCGGCCAGCACCATCAGCACAGCCCAGACCAATTCGGGAATGGCGCGCAGGGCATTGAGCAACAGGCGACCCGCAATGCGCAGCGGCCAACCCAGACGACCGGCGGCGGGCAACGCCAGCAACAGGCCGAGGACAGCCGCCAGCAGGGTGCCCAGCGCCGACATCGCGAGGGTTTCGAGTGCGCCATGGCCGATGGCCAACAGATGCGCTTCGCTGAAATCGGGGCTCATGAAGCGCAGCGCGTATTTGCCCATTTGCGTGAGGCTGTCGGCGCTGCCGATAGTCAGCAGATCCAGTCCCAGGTAAATGAAAGAACCGAACACGGCGACAATGATTGCCAGTAACAGCAGCAGATTGCTCAGCCGTCTCACACGAACCTCCCGCGCAGCAAACGGCTGAGCTGATCGGCCAGCAACACCAGAATCAGGAAGGTCAGCAACATGCTCGCCACTTCCGCTCCGGCGAACATGCGCATCGACAGGTCGATCTGCTGGCCCAGCCCGCCCGCACCGACAAAGCCCATGACCACCGACGCGCGTACCGCGCATTCCCAGCGGTAGACGGTGTACGAAGTCAGCTCGGCGGCCGCGCTGGGCAGGGTGCCATAGATCAGCGCAGCCAGTCGGCCGCTGCCCGCCTGCAACAATGCATGGGCGGGGCGTTGATCCACCGACTCGAAGATTTCGGCGTAGACCTTGCCGAGCATCCCCGCGTAAGTGATTGCGATTGCCAGCACTCCGGCGGTAGGACCAAGCCCCACGGCACGAACGAACAGCAACGCCCAGACAATTTCCGGCACGCTGCGCAGGAAGATCAGCAGCCCGCGGGCGGGCCAGCGCAGACACTGCCCGAGCCAGCCGGGACGGCCGTTACGGGAAGCAGCCGACAGCGACAGCGCGCGGCTGGCCAATAGACTCGCCGGTACTGCCAGAGTCAACGCCAGAGCCATGCCCGCCGTGGCGATGGCCAGGGTCTGCAACGTGGCATCCAGCAACAGTGAGAGAAAATCGGCCGAATGCGCGGGCGGCCAAAAGTCGGCCAGAAAGCCACCCATGGACCGCGCGTTCTCGGGTTGGAAAAGCACCAGCGGATTCAGCTCCGCCAGCCTGATGCCCGGCCACAGCAGCAAGATCGCCAGTGCGCCGATCAACAGGCGCGGTCCGGCGGCAGGATCGCGGCGGTCACTGCTCAGCATCGCGGCGCCCAGGATTGAGCCGGGGTTTCGGCGGCGGGTCGTGGGCTGAACTGTTCGTTGGCGTACAGGGTGTCGAGATGCCGACCTTCGACGTCACTGGCGGCCAGGTCGAAATGAATTCGCCCGTCGCGAACGCCAATGATGCGCGGGAAGTGGGCGAGTGCCAGATCCACGGCATGCAGGCTGGCAATCAGCGTCACGTTCTGCTCGGTGGCGTGTCGGCACAGCAGTGCCAGCGTGTGATCGGCCAGACGCGGGTCCATGGCCGACACCGGTTCGTCGGCCAGCAGCAGCTCAGGCGCCTGATACAGCGCTCGGGCAATCCCGACGCGCTGCAGTTGGCCACCGGACAATTGCTGACAGCGCTCGAACAGTTTGTCGGCCAGATCCAGACGGGCAAGCACCGTGCGCGCACCGGGTACGTCCAGCGGATGGAGCAGGTTCAATAGACTTTTACCCAGGCCCCATTTCCCCAGCTTGCCGGCCAGCACCGCAGTCACCACGCGTTGACGCGGCGGCAGCGGCGGGGCTTGATGAATCAGGGCAATGCGACTGCGCAAGCGCTGGCGCTGGCGGCTCGACAACCGCCACGGGTTGCTCCCGAGCAGTTCCAGCTGACCCGCGCTAGGCGGCAGGGCACTGGCGAGCAGGTTCAGCAGCGTCGTCTTGCCGGCACCGGACGGGCCGATAATCGCTACCCGTTCGCCCCGTCCGATTTCCAGCTGCACGCCTTGCAGCGCCAGTGTTCCGTTGCTGTGGCGAAGGTCTATCCCGGATAGACGCAACGTCATTTCAGCAGGTCGGCGGCACGGGCAGCCTCTTCGATGCCCTTGTAGTTTTCAGGCTTGGTTTCGATGAAGCGGCTGGCCGCCTGCAAGTCCAGAATCGCCTTGTGCTCCGGGTTGGCCGGGTCAAGATCCAGGAACGCCTGCTTGATCTTCTGCGCCAGCGCCGGGTCGAGCGTGCCACGCACGGTCCAGTTGTAATCGAAGTAGGTTGGCGTGGTAGCGAATACCTTGACCTTGCCGGTGTCGACCTTACCGCTGGCCACCAGCTTGTCCCACACGCTGGCGTTGAGCACGCCTGCGTCGACCTTGCCGGCCTGCACCCAGGCAGCGGTGGCGTCATGAGCACCTGAATAGGCGACGCGGCTGAAGAAGGTTTCTGGCTTGATGTCTTCCTTGAGCATGAAATAGCGCGGCATCAGGCTGCCGGACGTCGATGAGACGGAGCCGAAAGCGAAGGTCTTGCCCTTGAGGTCGGCCAGCGACTTCACGCCCGGATCGGAGGTGATGAATTTGCTGGTGAATTTTGCGTCCTGCTCGCGCTGCACAAGCGGTTGGGCATTGCCGGTCTTGAGGTTGACCTGAACGAACGTGAAGCCGCCCAGCCAGGCCATGTCCAGACGGTCGGTTGCCAGTGCCTCGACCACTGCCGGGTAATCGGCCACCGGAACGAAATCGACCTTCATGCCCAGGCGTTGCTCCAGATAAGCGCCCAGCGGTTTGAACTTGCGCAGCAGTTCGGTAGGCGCTTCGTCGGGAATCGCCGACACGCGCAGGGTCTCGGCGGCGTGGCCAGTCAGTGCGGAAAAAGACAGGGCAAGGCCGGCGGCCAGCGCCAGGGTACGCTTGAGCATGGGAGTTCTCCGGTTCAATAGCGGAAAAAACGAAAGGGCAGAGCATCAGTCGACACTCTGCGGGAAGTGCGGGGATTATAAGAACCGCCGCCAGAAAGGCCAGCCATGAATGCCCCGCGATCTGGAGGCGACCAAGCTCCCTTCAAAAGGTCACGGCTTCGTAGGAGCCAGCTTGCTCGCGATCTGGCGCGCAGCGGCAGCAAACAGGTTCAGCAGATTAGTCAGCTACCGCGTCCAGCGCTCTCGCCAGCAAGCTGGCTCCTACAGGGCCACCACACGCCGCGGCTTTGTAGGAGCTAGCTTGCTCGCGATCTGGCGCGCAGCGGCAACAAACACGTTCAGCAGATTAGTCAGGCTACCGCGTCCAGCGCTCTCGCCAGCAAGCTGGTTCCTACAGTTCCCACATACGCCGCGACCTGGTGGGACTGTCCAGATGGTTTGCGCTACCACAACCACACCCCCTAGACTTCACTCCCTGTTTTCCAAGTGTCCGAGAGCGTTGCTATGAGCGAGCCGATCCGCCTGACCCAATACAGCCATGGTGCCGGTTGTGGCTGCAAGATTTCTCCCAAGGTGCTGGACGTAATCCTCGCCGGCAGCGGTGCGCAGCATCTGGACCCGAAGCTCTGGGTCGGCAACGCCTCTCGTGACGATGCGGCGGTGTACGCCCTCGACGATGAACGCGGCGTGGTCTCGACTACCGACTTCTTCATGCCTATCGTCGATGATCCTTTTGACTTCGGCCGCATCGCCGCTACCAACGCCATCAGCGACATTTATGCGATGGGCGGTGATCCGCTGATGGCCATCGCTATTCTCGGCTGGCCGGTGAACGTGCTGTCGCCCGAAGTCGCTCGTGAAGTGATTCGCGGTGGTCGTGCCGTTTGCGACGCCGCTGGCATCCCGCTGGCGGGCGGCCATTCCATTGATGCGCCCGAGCCGATCTTTGGCCTTGCGGTCACCGGCGTGGTGCAGAAAAAACACATGAAGCGCAACGACACCGCCACCGCAGGCTGCACTTTGTACCTGACCAAGCCATTGGGGATCGGCATCCTCACCACCGCCGAGAAAAAGGCCAGACTTCGCGACGGCGATATTGGTCTGGCCCGCGACTGGATGTGTACCTTGAACAAGCCCGGCAGCCGCTTCGGAAAACTGGAAGGCGTCGCCGCCATGACCGACGTGACCGGCTTTGGTCTGCTTGGGCATCTGGTTGAAATGGCGGATGGCGCAGGTCTGACCGCGCGTCTGGATTACGACGCAGTGCCGCGTCTGCCCGGCGTCGAGCACTACATCGCCGAGGGCTGCGTGCCTGGCGGGACGCTGCGCAACTTCGACAGTTACGGCGACAAGATCGCTGCGCTCAGCGATGCCCAGCGCGACTTGCTGTGTGACCCACAGACCAGCGGCGGCCTGCTGATTGCCGTCACTGCCCAAGGCGAAGCGGAATTCCTCGCAGTGGCCGCCGAACTGGGTCTGCAATTGAACCCGATCGGCACGCTGCTGGAGCGACAGAGCCACGCGGTTGAGGTGTTTTGATGACCCGCAACACCACCGACTACCGCTCACTGTTTCTGAACGATGTACCGATGATGGACGCCCGCGCCCCGGTGGAATTCTCCAAAGGCGCGTTCCCCGGCGTGATCAACCTGCCGCTGATGAACGACATCGAGCGGCAGAAGGTGGGTACCTGTTACAAGCAACACGGCCAGGAAGCCGCGATCAGGCTGGGGCATCAGTTGGTGTCCGGCCAGGTCAAGGCAGAGCGAATCGCTGCCTGGTCGGCATTCGCCAAAGCCAACCCCGATGGCTATCTGTATTGCTTTCGCGGCGGGCTGCGTTCGCACACCGTGCAGCAGTGGCTGAGGGACGCCGGTATCGACTACCCGTTGGTGACTGGCGGCTACAAGGCAATGCGCACTTTCCTGCTCGATACGCTGCATGCGGCGGTGGCCGAGTGCGATTTCGTGGTGCTGGGCGGCATGACCGGCACCGGCAAGACTGAAGTGCTGGCGCAGCTTCCCAATAGCCTGGATCTGGAAGGCATCGCCAATCACCGTGGATCGAGCTTCGGCAAGCGCGCGACAGGTCAGCCGGCGCAGATCGATTTCGAGAACCGTCTGGCCATCGATCTGCTTAAAAAGCGTGCGGCGGGGATCGAGCAAATCGTGCTGGAAGATGAAAGCCGTCTGGTGGGCAGCTGCAACGTGCCGCTGGAACTGCATCAAGGCATGCAGGGTTATCCGCTGGTGTGGCTGGAAGACAGCTTTGAAAACCGTGTCGAGCGCATCCTCAAAGATTACGTGGTGGACCTGTGCGCGGAATTCATCACCGTCAAAGGCGAAGAAACCGGCTTCGACCTGTTCAGCGAGCGCCTGCTGCAAAGCCTCAATAACATCCACAAACGTCTGGGCGGCGAGCGTCATCAGCGTCTGCTGGCTATCATGCAGACGGCGCTCGAAGAGCAGCGACGCAGCGGCGTCGTGGACTTGCATCGCGGCTGGATCGAAGGCTTGCTCGGCGAATACTACGACCCGATGTATGCCTATCAGCGTGAGCACAAGGCGTCGCGTATCGAGTTTGCCGGAACGCAGGCCGAGGTAGTCGCCTACCTGAAACGCAGGAAGCTGTAGGAGCGCGCTTGCCCGCGACCTCATAATGCCAAATTGATGAAGCTTCCCGCTGACGAATCGTAGTCGCGGGCAAGCGCGCTCCTACACTGCGCCACCCACATTTGCCTCAGGATGACGGCATGCATACGATTATCGACTTCTACCAGACCCTTGGCTGGGGCCTCTCGGCACTGGTGGTGTTCACCTTTCTGCTGGCGGGTACGGTCAAGGGCGTGATCGGCCTGGGCTTGCCGACGGTGGCAATGGGACTGCTGGGTCTGGCCATGTTGCCGGCGCAGGCTGCCGCGCTGCTGATCATCCCCTCTACGTTCACCAACGTCTGGCAGTTGGCAACAGGCGGGCACCTGCAAGCCTTGCTGAGACGTTTGTGGCCGATGCTCACGATGATCTTCTTCGGGACCTGTGCGGGTTCGCTCTGGTTGGGCATGAGTGGCGGCCACGGAATGACCCGTGCGTTGGGCGCAGCATTATTCATCTACGCCCTGAGCGGACTGTTCTTGCCAACGCTGAAAGTGCCTTCCAGCGCCGAACCCTGGCTTGGCCCGCTGTGCGGTCTGGTCACCGGGTTGATCACTTCGGCGACGGGCGTGTTCGTAATTCCGGCGGTGCCGTATCTGCAAGCACTGGGGCTTGAGCGCGATCAGCTGGTGCAGGCGCTCGGGTTGTCATTCACCGTTTCGACGCTGGCGCTGGCCCTGGGGCTGATGTGGAACGGCGCGCTGGGCGGTGGAGAGTTGGGCGCTTCGATGCTGGCGCTGATTCCGGCGCTGCTGGGCATGACGCTTGGCCAATGGCTGCGGCAGCGAATCAGCGCCGTGGTGTTCAAGCGCGTGTTCTTTATCGGGATGGGCGCGCTTGGATTACATCTGCTTATCGCGGGCTGATCGGTTCGACACGATGGAATTCGAAGTCGCGGGCCAGATATTCCATGCGCTTCCCGGCGAATTCGGTCATGTGCGGCAATGCCGAATGCACGTCCAGATGGGCCTGGGATTCCCAGATCTCATAAAAGATGAACAGGCTCGGGTCCTGCCGATCACGCAGCATGTGGTACTCGATGCAACCTGGCTCCAGCCGGCTCGCTGCAACGTGTGAGCCGAAGAATGCTTCGAACTCGGCGGATTTTTCCGGGCGCGTGTAAGCGTGGATGATGAAAGCTTGCTGTTCGCTCATGAGTCAGACCTCGATGGAAATTGATGGTCATTCTAAGTCAACAATAGGTGCTGGATTCGTGATCATTGAGCAAATCTGATTTGCTGCACCTGTTCTTTTTCATAAGCACCTCTCTGCTTATTCTGCACGCCATCAATTCATGACCTTCGCCCCCACTTCCGCAAAGTGTCCCGGGGCGAAATTCGAGAGGTTTGCAATGAAAAAGGTACTGTTTCTCAACGGCGGCAAACAATTCGCCCACTCTGATGGCCGCTATAACGCGACCTTGCATGAGGCAGGCGTGGCGTTTCTGGATCACTCGGGTTTCGATGTGAAGGAAACCTTCATCGACGGCGGTTACGACGTTGCCGAGGAAGTGCAGAAGTTTCTGTGGGCCGACGTCATCATCTGGCAAATGCCCGGCTGGTGGATGGGCGCGCCGTGGACCGTGAAGAAATACATCGACGAGGTCTTCACTGAAGGCCACGGCAGCCTGTACGCCAACGACGGTCGCACTCGCTCCGACGCATCGCAGAAATACGGCAGCGGTGGCTTGCTGCACGGCAAGCAATACATGATTTCCGCTACCTGGAATGCGCCACAACAGGCGTTCGACGCCCCGACTGATTTCTTTGAAGCCAAGGGCGTGGACGCGGTGTACTTCCCGTTTCATAAGGCCAATCAGTTCCTGGGCATGACCGGCCTGCCGACATTCCTGGCCGTCGACGTGATGAAAGTGCCGAACATCGAGAATGATGTGAAGCGTTACGAAGCGCATCTAGCGAAGGTGTTCGCAGTCTGAAGGCACCTCCATGCGCAGGAGCGCGCTTGCCCGCGACGAGGCCGTAATAGTCCACAGATTTGTGTTGCCAGAAAATACGTAATCGCGGGCAAGCGCGCTCCTACAGCTGGACGTAATAGCCAGATCCGATATCTAACGCGGTTGTTTCGCAGGAGCGCGCTTGCCCGCGACGAGGCCGTAATAGTCCACAGATTTGTGTTGCCAGAAAATACGTAATCGCGGGCAAGCGCGCTCCTACAGCTGGACGTAATAGCCAGATCCGATATCTAACGCGGTTGTTTCGTAGGAGCGCGCTTGCCCGCGACGAGGCCGTAATAGTCCACAGATCTGTGTTGCCAGAAAATACGTGGTCGCGGGCAAGCGCGCTCCTGCTGTTGGACGTAAGATCCCCTGAGTTTTGAGCAGGGGGTAACCGTGAAAGCCAGATCCGATGAGTTGCAGGTGTTCGTTTCGGTCATTGAAAGCGGCTCGATTTCCGCCGCGGCGGAGAAAATGGGGCAGACGCCTTCGGGGATCAGCCGGACGTTGTCCCGCCTTGAAGCCAAGCTGGAAACCACGCTGATCAACCGCACCACGCGGCGCATGGATCTGACCGAGGAGGGCAAGTTTTTTCTGGAGCGTTCCCGCCAGATACTTGAGCAGATGGAAAGCCTCGAAGAACACCTGTCTTCCTCCCGCCAGACCCCGGCGGGGCGTTTGCGTATCAATGCCGCTTCGCCCTTCATGCTGCATTCGGTGGTGCCGCACGTTGCAGAGTTTCGCCGGTTGTATCCGGATATCCAGCTTGAACTCAACAGCGACGACTGGTTCATCGATCTGCTGGAAAAAAGTACCGATATCGCCATCCGCCTGGGCGCGCTGCCCGATTCAACCTTGCACGCGCGCTATCTGGGCAGCTGCACGTTGAATATCGTCGCCAGCCCCGCTTACCTGCAACGTCATGGCACGCCGACAACCGTGGAAGATCTGTCGCGCCACACGTTGCTGGGCTTCACCCAGGTTGAAGTGCTCAACCACTGGCCGTTGCGCCATGCCGAAGGTGACCGGCTGGTGATAGAGCCGACACTGTCGGCATCGAGCGGCGATACCTTGCGGCATCTGGCGCTGGCGGGGGAGGGGATTGCCTGTCTGTCGCACTTCATGACCCATGAGGACATACGCGACGGGCAGCTGGTGAACCTGTTGACGCAAGCCAACAGCGGCTATCGTCAGCCGATCAATGCGGTGTACTACCGCAACTCGCAGCTGGCGTTGAGGATTCAGTGCTTTCTGGATTTCATGCAGGAAAAGCTCAAGCAATACGCACACTGATTGGCAACGCGTAGCGTCCCTGCATGGGGTGCAGGGACGCTTGCCGGATCAATCGATCAATGGTGCTCGCGGGTAGCGCGGAATTTCACGTCCGGCCAGCGCTCTTCCATCAACGACAGGTTGACCCGCGTCGGAGCGAGGTAGGTCAGGTGGCCGCCGCCGTCCAGCGCCAGGTTTTCCGCGGCCTTGTTCTCAAACTCTTCGAGTTTCTTTTTGTCGGCGCAATCGATCCAGCGGGCAGACCACACGGTAATCGGCTCGTAGGCGCACTCGACCTTGTATTCCTCTTTCAGGCGGCTGGCGACCACATCGAACTGCAGCACGCCGACCGCGCCCAGAATGATATCGTTGCTGCGCTGCGGGAAGAACACCTGAGTGGCGCCTTCTTCTGCCAGTTGCTGCAAGCCCTGACGCAATTGCTTGGACTTGAGCGGGTCCTTCAGGCGCACGCGGCGAAACAGCTCGGGCGCGAAGTGCGGAATGCCGGTGAAGCCCAGGCTTTCGCCTTCGGTGAAGGTGTCGCCGATCTGGATGGTGCCGTGGTTGTGCAGGCCGATGATGTCGCCCGCGTAGGCCTCTTCCAGTTGCTCGCGCTCCGAGGAGAAGAACGTCAATGCATCACCGATCCGCACGTCCTTGCCCAGGCGCACATGGCGCATCTTCATGCCCTTATCGTAGCGGCCCGAGCAGATGCGCATGAACGCAATGCGGTCGCGGTGCTTGGGGTCCATGTTCGCCTGGATCTTGAACACGAAGCCGCTGAATTTCTCTTCCTGCGGCTCGACGCTGCGCTCGTTGGCGACGCGTGGCAACGGCTTCGGTGCCCAGTCCACGACTGCGTCGAGCACGTGGTCGACGCCGAAGTTGCCCAGCGCGGTGCCAAAGAACACCGGAGTCAGCTGGCCGTCGATGAATTCCTGCTGGTTGAATTCGTGGCACGCGCCCTGAACCAGTTCGAGCTGTTCGACGAACCGGTCGTACTCATCGCCCAGATGAGCGCGCGCTTCGTCGGAGTCCAGATTCTGGATGATCTTGGTTTCAGTGCGCTCATGACCATGGCCGGCGGTGTAGACGATGATGTAGTCATCCGCCAGATGGTAGACGCCCTTGAAATCGCGGTAGCAGCCAATCGGCCAGGTGATCGGCGCGGCCTTGATCTTCAGGACGGCTTCGATCTCATCCAGCAGCTCGATCGGGTCGCGGATGTCACGGTCGAGCTTGTTGATGAAGCTGACGATCGGCGTGTCGCGCAGACGGCAGACGTCCATCAGGGCGATGGTACGTGGCTCGACGCCCTTGCCGCCGTCCAGAACCATCAGCGCCGAGTCGACAGCCGTCAGGGTGCGATAGGTGTCTTCCGAGAAGTCTTCGTGACCCGGGGTGTCGAGCAGATTGATCATGTGCTCGCGATACGGGAACTGCATCACCGAGGTGGTGATGGAGATGCCGCGCTGTTTCTCCATCTCCATCCAGTCGGATGTAGCGTGACGATCGGACTTGCGGGACTTGACCGTACCTGCGACAGAGATAGCCTTGCCCATCAGCAAGAGCTTTTCCGTGATGGTGGTTTTACCGGCGTCCGGGTGGGAAATGATGGCGAAAGTGCGGCGTTTCGCGACTTCGGCGGCCTGTTGGGTCATGGGAAATCGCCTGAAAGAGAGTCAAAAAAAGGGCGCAGATTATAGCTCAACTCCGGGCAATAACCGAACCGTTCAGTCGACCAAGGGTGGCCAGATGCTTTCTCGCATGGGAACCTTTCTGGTTGTGGAGACGTCCACTCCCCTGCATCAGCCAGCGCGCGGCTGATCTCAAGGGCTGAAAAATCAGCTGGTTAGCTTGACGAAGCTGCGCTCATGGCTCGTGTTCTCGCCGAGGTTCATCCCTTACCGGCGCCCCACCTGCTGCTCTTCGCGAACGCCTTGGCCGGCCTCCCGTATGGGTTGCCGGATCGACATATTGTTCGCCGACTGAAATAAGGAGTCCGCCCGTGGCTAATCGCTATGGCAAGGGGCTGATGGGGGGTGCGATCACGATCGTACTCCTGGCCCTGCTGGTCCACTGGATCGGCATCGATACAATTGAACGCTACAAAGAAGATCTACTGTTCTATCTGCAAGCTCATCTGGTTCTGGTTCTGGTTTCAATGCTGGCGGCCCTTGTGGTCGGGGTTCCAGCGGGCATTGCCCTTAGCCGGCCAGGCATGGTCGGCCGCGCAGAACGCTTCATGCAGATATTCAACATCGGCAACACCGTTCCTCCCCTCGCCGTGCTGGCCATCGCTCTCGGAATTCTCGGGATCGGCAGTGGCCCCGCCATCTTCGCCCTGTTCCTCGCTTCGCTGTTGCCCATCGTGCGCAACACCTACGAAGGCCTGAAAAATGTCCAGGGCTCACTCAAGGAAGCCGCCACCGGCATCGGCATGACGCCGCGCCAGGTTTTGCTGCGTGTCGAATTGCCCAATGCCGTGCCGATCATCATCGGCGGTGTGCGCGTTGCACTGGCAATCAACGTCGGCACCGCGCCGCTGGCCTTCCTGATCGGCGCCAACAGCCTTGGCAGCCTGATCTTCCCCGGCATCGCGCTGAATAACCAGCCGCAACTGTTGCTGGGTGCGGCGTGTACCGCGCTGCTCGCGTTGTTGCTCGATGGACTGGTCACCCTGTTCAGCCGCATCTGGCTGGAACGCGGCCTGAGTCGCTGAGAGTGATTCGCTGAGAGAAAGGAATGTTCATGAAAAAGATATGCATGCTTCTGGGCCTTGCCCTGTTGTTTCCGCTGTTTGCTCAGGCTGCGGAAAAGCCCCTGTTGCGCATCGGCGCCAGGGTGTTCACCGAGCAGACCATGCTCGCCGAACTGACCGCCCAATACCTGCGCACCAAGAACTATGACGTGCAGATTACCGGCGGCCTGGGCAGCAACCTGGCGCGCAGCGCTCACGAAACCGGTCAGCTGGACCTGTTGTGGGAATACACCGGCGTTTCACTGGTGGCCTACAACCACATCGACGAGAAACTCGACAGCGCGCAGACCTACGCACGGGTCAAGGAATTGGACGCGAAAAAGGGCCTGGTCTGGCTGTCGCCGTCGAAATTCAACAATACCTACGCGCTGGCGCTGCCCAAGAACGTCGCCGATGAGTATCCGCACATCAACACCATGAGCGACCTGACCAAGGTGCTCAAGGACGAAGCCAAACAGAATCATCTCGTTGCGCTGGATACCGAGTTCGCCAACCGTTCCGACGGGCTGATCGGCCTGGTCAAGCATTACGACATGAATCTGGGCCGCGAGAATACCCGGCAGATGGACGCCGGTCTGGTCTACACCGCACTGCGCAACGGCCAGGTTTTCGCCGGGCTGGTCTACACCACCGACGGGCGCCTCAATGCGTTCAAGCTCAAGGTACTGCAGGACGACAAGCATTACTTCCCGGACTACACCGCAGCTCCGGTGATTCGCAAGGACTATCTGGACAAGCATCCGGATCTCGCCACGTTGCTCAAGCCGCTGGCCGATCTGCTGGACAACCAGACCATGATCGATCTCAACGCGCGAGTCGACGTCGACCACGAAAGCCCGTCCACCGTTGCCGCGGATTTCCTGCGCCAGCATCCCCTGAATTAAGGAAGGAGACGATATGAGTTTCTTGAGCGCCTTCTCCCATCTGGACTGGGCTCAGGTCATGCAACTGACCTGGCAGCACATCACACTGGTCGGAATCGCCGTTACCCTGGCGATTGCCGTTGGCGTGCCGCTGGGGGTGTTGATGACCCGCTTTCCCGCCCTGGCCGGCCCGTTGCAGGCCAGCGCCACTGTGCTGCTGACCGTGCCGTCGATTGCCCTGTTCGGGCTGCTGCTGCCGTTCTACTCGAAATTTGGGCAGGGCCTTGGCCCGATGCCGGCCATTACGGCCGTGTTTCTTTATTCCCTGTTGCCCATCATGCGCAACACCTACCTGGCTCTGACCGGCGTAGAGCCGGGCATTCGCGAAGCCGCCAAGGGCATCGGCATGACCTTCGGCCAGCGCCTGCGCATGGTCGAACTGCCGATCGCCGTGCCAGTGATCCTCGCCGGTGTACGTACCGCCGTGGTCATGAATATCGGCGTCATGACCATTGCCGCGACCATCGGCGCCGGTGGTCTGGGTGTACTCATTCTCGCTTCAATCAGCCGCAGCGATATGTCGATGCTGATCGTCGGCGCGGTGCTGGTCAGCATTCTGGCCATCGTCGCTGACCTTCTCCTGCAATGGCTGCAACGCACGCTGACTCCAAAAGGACTCCTGAAATGATCGAACTCCAGAACCTCTCCAAGACTTTCCAGAGCAACGGCAAAGAAGTGAAGGCTGTCGATTCGGTCAGCCTTACCGTCAATGAAGGCGAGATCTGCGTCTTCCTGGGCCCTTCGGGCTGCGGTAAAAGCACCACGCTCAAGATGATCAACCGCCTGATCGTGCCGACGTCCGGCAAGATCCTGATCAATGGCGAAGACACCACCGACCTGGACGAAGTGACGTTGCGTCGCAACATCGGCTATGTGATTCAGCAGATCGGTCTGTTCCCGAACATGACTATCGAAGAGAACATTGTGGTCGTGCCCAAACTGCTCGGCTGGGACAAGCAGCGCTGTCACGACCGGGCTCGCGAACTGATGAGCATGATCAAGCTTGAGCCCAAGCAGTATCTGCATCGCTACCCGCGTGAACTGTCCGGCGGACAGCAACAGCGGATCGGCGTAATCCGCGCGTTGGCGGCCGACGCGCCGTTGCTGCTGATGGATGAACCGTTCGGCGCGGTCGACCCGATCAACCGCGAGATGATCCAGAACGAGTTTTTCGAGATGCAGCGCGCGCTGAACAAGACCGTGATCATGGTCAGCCACGACATTGACGAAGCCCTCAAACTGGGCGACAAGATCGCCATTTTCCGTGGCGGCAAGCTGCTGCAGATTGACCACCCGGACACGCTGCTGGCGCATCCGGTGGACGACTTCGTCAGCAACTTCGTCGGCCAGGACAGCACCCTCAAACGCCTGCTGCTGGTCAAGGCCGAAGACGCCGCCGACAACGCACCTTCCGTCAGCCCGGAAACCCCGGTCGCGGACGCGCTGGAAGTCATGGACGAAAACGACCGCCGCTACATTGTGGTGACCGATGCAGAGAACAAGGCGCTGGGCTACGTGCGCCGCCGTGACCTGCACCGTCAGCAGGGCAGCTGCGCTCAATTTCTTCAGGAATTCAACGCCACTGCGGTCCACGACGAAAACCTGCGCATCCTGTTGTCGCGCATGTACGAGTTCAACCGCTCGTGGCTGCCCGTGCTGGATGCGGAGAAAGTGTTCCTGGGCGAAGTGACGCAAGAATCCATCGCGGCCTACCTGAGCTCCGGCCGCTCGCGCGGCATGAAGACCACGATCGTGTCACCGGCTGAATTGGCGGCTGAAGGGCAGAGCTGAGGCCACTGTAGGAGCGGGCTTGTCCGCGAACGATGCGTCGTCCTGGGCATACCGCGTCGATTTATTCGCGTACAAGTCCGCTCCCACCAGTTTTGCGCCGAACCTGTAGGCGCGGACTTGTCCGCGAAGAAAGGTCTACAGCCAATACACCTGCTGTGAATGTCCTGATCCTTGCTCGCAAACTCCCTTCCCGCTCGACGACCTCGACACCAAAATGCAGTTCGGGCCGCCTAAAGATTTTTTAGCAACTGAGAATTGTTAGTGTTTACATTATTTTCACATTTCACTAGCATGCGGGGCTTATGCGTACACACGTGTCAGACGTTTCGTACGGTAGATAAGTACCTGTCCGACCAGCAGTTGCGCGTTCTTTAATACCTCATCTGGAATCCGACGATGTCTCGTCCTGCTCTGCATGCACTGACTGCCGCATTGGCACTTGGCTTTTCCGCCTCGCTGCTGGCCGCCCCGGTCCGCGTTGATTTGCCCGCTCAGCCTCTGAGCACTTCCCTCACACAGTTGGGACAGCTTAGTGGCATGCAAGTGATCTTCGACACGCAGTCGGTTTCCGGTAAACAGGCACCGACGGTCCGTGGCGACCTGGAGCCAGCGCAAGCGCTGCAACGCCTGCTCGCAGGCAGCGGCCTGACCGC
The DNA here is from genome assembly GCF_051132095.1 of Pseudomonas sp. R1-18. Taxonomy (NCBI): domain Bacteria; kingdom Pseudomonadati; phylum Pseudomonadota; class Gammaproteobacteria; order Pseudomonadales; family Pseudomonadaceae; genus Pseudomonas; species Pseudomonas sp. R1-18. The sequence continues at coordinate 4,208,147 of NZ_CP071658.1, read as the reverse complement.
CAGCGTGGAAGGCAACTCCGCGCGCATCATTGCCCCGAGCCAGGGCGCCATTGCGCTGGACGGCGTGAACATCAACGCCGATGCAAGCCTTGTCGGCGCGGCGAGCACCGAAGGCACTAATTCCTACACCACCGGTTCGATGAACACCGCAACCAAGTTGCCGTTGTCGATTCGTGAAACGCCGCAGTCGGTGAGCGTCGTGACTCGTCAGCGGATCGAAGACCAGGGCATGAACGACCTCAATGACGTGGTCAAGTACGCTCCAGGCGTGACGTTGCGTAAGTTTGGTGGTGACCGTCAGCAGTTCGATGCACGCGGCTTCACCATCGACAACATCATGTACGACGGCCTGCCCACCAGCGTAGGTACGTTCACCCAGGACACCCTCGCCGAAGCCGATCTGGCCATGTACGACCGCGTGGAAGTGGTCCGCGGCGCAACCGGTTTGATGACCGGTGCCGGCAGCCCGTCCGCGACGCTGAACCTGGTACGCAAGCGTCCTACCGCCACTCCACAGGTCAGCATTACCACTAGCGCCGGTAGCTGGGATCGCTATCGCACCGAAGTGGATGCTTCCAACAAGCTCAATGATTCGGGCACGCTGCGTGGTCGCGTCGTGGCTGCCTACCAGGACGGCAATAGCTTTATCGACGAGCGCGATAAACAGCGTCAGACTTTTTACGGAATCCTCGAAGCCGATCTAAATGATTCGACGACCTGGACCATCGGCGCCTCCAAGCAACGCGACGATGCGACTTCCGATTGGGGCAGCTTGCCTTCCGGGCCTAACGGGGAAGATCTGCATCTTTCGCGATCGACCTTTCTGAGTAATGACTGGGCGTATTGGGATCGGGACACCGTCAGTGCGTTCACAGACGTCACACACCGTTTCGACAATGGCTGGACTGGCAAGGTGTCGGCTTCGCGGATGTGGGCCGAGTCCAACACCTTTTCCAGTTACCTCAACGCAGGCGGCCCTACTGGCTTTACCCAGTCCAGCGGTCAGTACGACACTACGGACACTCAGACCAATCTTGACGGTTCGTTGTCGGGTCCGTTCCAGCTGTTCGGACGCGAGCATGAGCTCAGCGTCGGTGTCAGCCGTCGGCAAGAAAAATTCAACCAACAGGGCGGTTGGTGGGCGGCCGCGACCCCTGTGGATATCTACAACTTCAATCACAGCGCAATTCCAAAGCCGTCGCGGGATGACCGCCAGCCTTACCAGAGTAAGAACACTGCCACCGAGGAGGGTGTTTACGCAGTGGCCCGCTTCAACCCAATCGATCCGCTGCACGTGATCCTCGGTAGCCGGGTGAGCTGGTACGACTATGACAACCAGAGTGGCGACGGCGATTATAAAGTCACCCGTGAAGTGACTCCGTACGCAGGTGTTATCTACGACCTGAACGATACCTACTCGGTTTACGCTAGTTACACAGAGATCTTCAAACCACAGAGCGCGCAAAACGTTGGTGGCTCGATCCTCGACCCGATGACCGGCGAAAGCTACGAAATCGGTATCAAAGGTGAATACTTTGACGGCGGGTTGAACGCTTCCGTAGCACTGTTTGACATGACTCAGCAGAATCGCGCTTATTCGATCGAGCCTCAGCCAGTTGTGTGCCGGAATCAAAACCGTACCTGTTCGGAAGCCGCTGGCGAAGTCCGCAGCCGCGGTATCGACACTGAGATCAGTGGTTCTCTGACTCCGAACTGGCAGTTTTCTGCAGCCTACACCTACGTCTTGAGCGAGTACGTTAAGGATGCGATTCAGAGCAATGAGGGGAAACTGTTCGCACCGGAACAACCCAAGCACCTGTTCAAGTCTGCAACCAGCTACCAGTTGCAAGGCGACCTGAGCAAGTGGCGTATTGGTGCGGACGTGTTCGCCCAGAGCGAAACGTACAAGCGTGTTGGCACCGGGCACTCTACCCAAGACGAATACGCTGTAGTAGGTCTGATGGCCGGTTACAAGTTCGACGAGCACTGGGATGGTCGCGTCAACTTCAACAACGTGTTCGATACCAAGTACTGGCAGGGTATTCCTAACAGCTCCGGTACCGGCGTCTACGGCGACCCGCGTAACGTGATGTTTTCGCTCAAGTGGACGTTGTGATATAGCCCGGGCTTGAACCTGTGGAGGGAGCTTGCTCGCGACGGGAACGACGCGGGTCGTCAAAGACACCGCTTCATCGTTCGTTGCCAGCAAGCTGCCTCCCACGACGATTGCGTCCAGATGGTGAGCGGACAAGTCCGCTCCCACAGATCTGGTCCTTGCAGCACCGACAACACCCTGGTTTTCCAGGGTGTTGTCGTGTCCGGGCCTCACAAATCCTTGGCCTGCTCGTCGGTTGGACGGTGATCCGAGGAACATCGGTCTGTCATGTGGGTCGGTTACACAAGTGGGTGTAAAGGACTGCAGGAGTGTTGCGTACAAAAACGCGACATTTTTAGTTGATCTCAAGCCTCTCAGGTCCTACAGTTCGCGCCGAACGTCCATGCTGGAAACGATCCATCCGGCTCAAGTACTGACGACGAGACAGCAAGGCCAAGGAGGCGAGCCTCCGTGGCCTTTTTGCTTTCGGCGACATGCCTTGGGAAGTAGGCGAACCAAAGTGGGGATACGGAGGGCGTTCGCGGGGCGCGTCATCAATGGGTTCACGTTCGAGAACCCATTGATGACGCGCTCCAGCACCCATTTATTCATTTGTCTGCCTCAGGAGTCCCCCAAGCATGCCGATCAAGGTCGAAGACTACTACCCAGCCGAAACCTTCGCGAAAATGAAGTCGTTCGCTGACAAGCAAGAAACGCCGTTCGTGGTCATTGACACCAACATCATCAGCAAGGCTTACGATGACCTGCGTGCAGGCTTTGAATTCGCCAAGGTGTATTACGCCGTCAAGGCCAACCCGGCAGTCGAAATCATCGAGCTGCTCAAGAACAAGGGTTCGAGTTTCGACATCGCATCCATCTACGAGCTGGACAAGGTCATGAGTTGCGGCGTTGGTCCGGAGCGCATCAGCTACGGCAACACCATCAAGAAGTCTAGGGATATCCGCTACTTCTACGAGAAAGGCGTGCGTCTGTACGCGACGGACTCCGAGGCCGATCTACGCAACATCGCCAAAGCCGCGCCGGGCTCCAAAGTCTATGTCCGCATCCTGACCGAAGGTTCGACCACCGCCGACTGGCCGCTGTCGCGCAAGTTCGGTTGCCAGACCGACATGGCCATGGACCTGCTGATCCTCGCCCGCGACCTGGGCCTGGTCCCTTATGGCATTTCGTTCCACGTCGGTTCGCAGCAGCGCGACATCAGCGTCTGGGATGCCGCGATCGCCAAGGTAAAGGTGATCTTCGAGCGACTGAAAGAAGAAGACGGCATCGTTCTCAAGCTGATCAACATGGGTGGTGGCTTCCCGGCCAACTACATCACCCGCACCAACAGCCTGGAAACCTATGCCGAAGAAATCATCCGCTTCCTGAAGGAAGACTTCGGTGACGACCTGCCGGAAATCATTCTGGAACCGGGCCGTTCGCTGATCTCCAACGCCGGCATTCTGGTCAGCGAAGTGGTGTTGGTCGCACGCAAGTCGCGTACTGCGGTCGAACGTTGGGTTTACACCGACGTGGGCAAATTCTCCGGTCTGATCGAAACCATGGACGAAGCCATCAAGTTTCCGATCTGGACCGAGAAGAAAGGCGAGATGGAAGAAGTAGTCATCGCCGGCCCGACTTGCGACAGCGCCGACATCATGTACGAGAACTACAAGTATGGCCTGCCGTTGAACCTGGCCATCGGTGACCGCCTGTACTGGTTGTCCACCGGTGCCTACACCACCAGCTACAGCGCGGTGGAATTCAATGGCTTCCCGCCGCTGAAAGCGTTCTACCTGTAACCGGGGCCGAACCGAAAAGCCCGCGAGTGATCGCGGGCTTTTTTGTGGGCGACGGAAACGGTATGGCGGTTACTTCCAGTTTTTCAGGACCACCCGCAGCCACTCGCCCAGGGCGTCAGCCTGCGTGATGAATGCGCGGGCGTAATCGACCACAGAGACCTCGGCCTGCCGCTGTCGCAGGCTCAGGAATGTTTCCAGGGCTTTTGGGATCTTGCGTAGTTCCTGCTCGTAGCGCTGTTTGGGCACCTCGATGCCCTGAATCCCGCGAAGCTGTTCGTTGTGCAAGTCGAGCGTTTTGATCTGCTTCTTGCGCTCTGCGATTTGCGCATACGTGGCGTCCAGGCGGGTCTGAAGATGGCTTCTGGCTTCGACGAGGTCTCCGTATCTAACCATTTCACTAGCGATGTCTAACATGTTCGTCACGCCGATCACGGCTCCCTGAATCGTCGCCACTGCGAGGTTGTTCACGCGAAGGCTCGCAACCGATTTCAGAATCGGGGTCCATCGGTCCAGGAGGGTTTTATCGTCGTAGATCTTCAAGACGTCGTTGACCTGTTGCTTGCGCGTCTCCATGTCGGCGCATTCCGCTTGCAGGGCGACAAGTGCCGTCCGCAGGGCTGCACTCTGGTGGTCCTGATCGGTAATGAAAGGCGTCGTGTCCGGCAACCCCCAGGCACTCAGGGTATCGAGAAATTCGCTAAGCGAAGCGGCGTGTTCGGCCATACGGCTCAGGCTGCTCTCGACGATATCGCTGATTTCGGCCTGATAGTTCCCACCCACCGACGCCGCAAGGGATTTGGGCTCAAGGCTTGAGGCGGCATGCATTTCTCCAAGCATCATGGTCAGCTCTTGGGTTTGCAGAGCCACGGGGGCGGCGACCAGCAGTTGCCTGACATGGTCGTCCAGGCCGTGAACCAACTGGCTGAGGTTATCCAGCCGATGTTTGACCACTGGCAGATAAAACGTATCGCGGTTGACCAGTTTGCGTTGAAGTTCAGTCCGGTTGGAGCGAATAACTTCAGGGTCCGGCGTAGTAAAGTTGTAGGGTTCGTTTAAGTAGGTTACGTTCATAATGTTTACTCAGGATGCCTTTTCAGGCGAATTTTATCTAGGCAGAGACTACTTATTAAGTATCTTGGTTGAGCACTTCCATGAGGACTCTGGCTTCTTTTTCTACATTGCCCCACTGGGCGAGCATGTGGGAGAGCCGCGTCTCAAAAAGAAAAAGCGTCGTTGCGTTATGCGTGGTTCTTATTCTTTCTACGGAGGAATTAATATAAGCGCCAATGAGCGTCCAGATGTTTTCCATGTTGCCGGAACCGCTCAGCGCTTCTTCGGTCAGCAACTGCATGTTTTGTAATTCGGTCTCAAGTGTCAGCAGGCTGCGCATAAGTTTGCTGATATTGGCGACTTCTTTTTCCAGGTTTTTCTTTTGTTCGATCTTTATTTCATATTCTGTTTTTACCTGGCTGGCCATCGGGCCATAGATGCTCATAGTGATAGCTACGCCAACAGGCCCCCACCACGCACCGAACCACTTGTAATTTGTGTACGTGCCGTAAGTGTTGCCCAGTTCTTCCAGCTGCGCGTTGTGTCGGGCAAGCTCTTCGTTGAGCTCGGTGATCTGGTCGCTGCCGTCGTACTTGACAGCCAGCTCGAGCTTACGGGCGATGTCGTCCCTGGCGGTTCTCAGCCCAGCCCGAAAGTACTCGATGTGTATTGTGACGTTCTGAGCATCCTGTTTATGCCTGTCGACGATGCCCACCAACTCTTGGGCCACCTCGACCAGAGACGGCAGTGTGCGCAGGTCGCTGTCCAGCAACGGTGTATGCGGCAAGCTGGCCAGGTCGTCGCTGGTGAGATCGAGTGTACGGCCTTCATAAGACTTGTAGCTTGGCATGCCTCGGATGAGATCAATGATCGAGCTGCCGAACGATCCCAGTTCCCCGGAAAAGGCCACCAGTGCAGCCGCGACCTTGATCATGTGTGCTTCGACGGAGGTCCAGACCCCGGCCAGGTTCTGAAGGCTCCTGTGCAGAGTGACGATACCTCCGGGGCCCAAGCCTTCGGGGGAGGCTTCCGAATAGCCGATGTAGCTGACGACTTGCTGATAGTTCACCGGCAGTTGGTTGACGTGCCTGCAGAACCGTTTGACCTTCTGCAGATCCTCATTAATCAGATACAGGCCCGGTTGACGTTTCGATTCCGGATTATTGCCGGCGGCGGCCTGCAGATAATCATGAACGCCGTCATAGACGGGTTTGTCTGCGATGTCCTTCATATCAAGTGTTGTGTTCTGCGGTTCGGAGTTCTCGGCTTTTTCAATGCTAAACATGGTTGTTCCTTTTGATTCAATTCAAGGCAGGACAGTTGTGGCTGTTTGCTGCTCAGTTTCAAGTCTTGAGGAAAGTTAGCAGTTGAGTGAGTTTTGGGTAAGTTACGCATCACGATTGTTTTTGTGGGAATAATGCCTGAGTGCTGTCATGCCTGGATGGCTTCTCGGCGAGAGTAATACACCTGCGTTGGAATGGTGTGTAGGTAATATGTTGTTTTTTATAGATCTTCGTCAAAGGAGGATTCCTACATGTTTTGTCCAAAAGGCTTTGTATTGCAGTAAGTCGATAACTTGTAATCTGCCAGCTCATGGAGAACTATTTCAACTGCACGGCGCTCAAGAGTAGCCGTCAATAAAGGACAGCGACATGCAGGCAAGCGAAGATTTACCGATCAACAGATTGAATGACGTAACGACGCACTACGTGCAGGTGCTCGCCGGTCGTACGGGCGGGGGGCGAGAGCCGGGGCTCATCGTTTCGGAGACCGACGTATGGACCATCAGGCGCTATGTGGCTTCGGCGCTTGAACTGCCGTCGGGGCTCGATGAGGTTCGTCAGCTGCTGGGCTATGAAGCGGCGGATATCGCCGGGCTGGAACCTGCCGATTTCCAGGACCTGTACCAGGCCGTGCAGCGCCATGCCCAGGCGTGGCCCGGCCTGGAAACCGGAATCAAGCATGTCGGCACCGATCTGGTGTATTTCTCCGACGCTCTGAGAAACAGCGGGGAAACCCTGATCACGTTCGTGGAAGGCCTCGAAGGCTATCGCAACGCCATAGGCGTACTCGGTGACCTGACGCCCGAGGCAGCCGAGCATCTGCCTGTGCCGGAGTGGACAGTACGCGACCGCAATCGCAAGGCGACGCTGGATGCGCTGCTCGATGATTTGCGCATCATCATTGCGGATTGCAGCCGCAGTACTGCGCAAGTGAATGCCGGTCTTTCGGCATTCAAGCGCGAGCTGAAAACCCGTATCGGGCCGTCGCTGGGCCTGAAGCTGACCCTGATCAGTCGCAATAACCGTGATTTGCGGCTGGCTGATCTCAATGCGGAGCTGGAAGAGCTCAACCGGGAGATCCAGGCGCAGAGCGACAGTTTTGAAGACTTTCTGGAACAGCAGTGGTGTCTCGCATCATTCGCTTACGGCCTAGTCTTTCCGGATGGACAGGCGCCGCAACAGACTCGCCTTGAATTGCTCATGGCGCAGAAACGTGAGCTGGTGGCCAGAATCCGCCAGGACCACGCGCTGCTGGCCTCGCTGGCGCAGTTGCAGACCATGGTTCAGGAGCTGCGCGTCCGCGTCGATGCGGCTGCCTCCGGCGCGTCGAACCTGGAGAGCATGTGGATTCTGATACAGACCTATATCGACGGATCGGCAAGGCGGTTGCACAACATGACCGACGCGACATTTCTGGTGGTGTTCGTCGCCCGGTTGCGATCCATGATCCTCTCCTGGAGCGAGATCAAACAGCATTCACAGGATTTGCTCACCGCATTCAATAACGCCATTGCGCAGGTGCAGGCATGACAGTCACCCTTTCAAGCAAACGCCGTCCATTTCCCCAACCCGACTTCGCCGGGATCAAGCACTATCGAGAGGTGATTACCCAATGCGCCGGCATTCAGGGCGTCGGGCACCTGCGGGCGCAGTTGCTTACGGTTCTTGAGCGGGTTTATCAGGTCGACACCAAGGTCATCACGATGCTCGACGGTGTCGGCAGCAGCCTGGGTAACCTCGATATCGAGACCTACCGTGCTGCCTTGCAGGCACTTGAACGAGACGGTCGTACGCTGGAAGAGAACCTGGCTTTCGTGTCTTATCAGGAGCAGGCCGCCAGCGACTTTCTCAATCGCTTGCGCATTGCGCGGGGCTACTTAGACGCATTGAACCGTTGCGTAGATTCGTTGGCGGCGGCGGAGCTCGCGGACACCCGAGAATCAATCAGGCATGCCGAGGCATTGCTGGCTAGCGCAGGTATGCAGGGTGCCGAGTCTGACAGGCGCCCGCTTGATTACATGCTTGAGGATCTCAAAGGCGCGGCGCGTGCGGTCGATGCACGGCGAGGTTATGTGGACGCGGTCAACGCGCTCATGTCTCCCGTCGTGTTCTTTTGCCACAGCGTTCTGGCATCGGGGCAAACAGGGCTTCAGCTTGTGGAAGACTTCCAGCGGCGCGCCCGTGAGCTGGTCGATTATCTACAAGCGGCACGCAGGCAATGGCGAGCCTGAACACAGCTGCCGCCTGCCACGGCGACCACATTCGAATGGTCGGCGTGACAGGAAGCGGCTTTGTATTACGCCGCCACAAACTGCTCCGCGTAATGGCAGGCCACTTGGCGGTGATCGACCAGACGCAGCTCGGGGACTTCAGTGACGCAGCGTTCGGTGGCGTATGGGCAACGCTTGTGGAACGGGCAGCCGCTTGGCGGGTTGAGCGGGTTTGGCAGTTCGCCGACGATCTTGATCTTCGGCTTCAGCGGGTCCGGGTGAATGGTCGGGGTGGCCGAGAGCAAGGCCTGGGTGTAAGGGTGCAGCGGCCGCTCGTAAATGTATTCCTTCGGCCCCATTTCCGCAGGACGACCCAGGTACATCACCAGCACCGTGTCCGCAACGTGGCGCACCACTGACAGGTTATGGGAGATAAACACGTAGGCGGTATTGAATTCCTGCTGCAGATCCATGAACAGGTTCAATACCTGCGCCTGAATCGAAACGTCCAGCGCCGATGTAGGTTCGTCTGCTACCAGCACCTTGGGTTGCAGCATCATCGCTCGCGCCAGGGCGATACGCTGACGCTGGCCGCCGGAAAACATGTGCGGATAACGCTGATAATGTTCGGGACGCAAGCCGACCTGGCTCATCATTGCCTGAACCTTTTCCCGGCGCTCGGCACGGCTCAGATCGGTGTTGATCAGCAGTGGTTCGCCGAGCTGGTCACCGATCTTCTGGCGCGGGTTGAGCGAGGCATAGGGGCTTTGAAACACCATCTGCACATCCTTGCGCAATTGCTTGCGCTCGGACTTGGTGGCACCGGTGACTTCATGGCCGGCAATCTTCAGCGAGCCCGAGGAGGGCTCTTCGATCAGTGTCAGCGCGCGGGCCAGTGTGGATTTGCCACAGCCGGATTCACCGACCACGGCCAGAGTCTTGCCGGCTTCCAGCTCGAACGACACACCGTTCAATGCGCGGACGGTAGCGTGGCCCTTGAACAGGCCACGGGATACTTCGTAATGACGGGTAAGGTCGCGGGCGGTAAGTACGACGCTCATTACGCCACCTCCTGATTCAAGGGATAGAAGCAACGCGCCAGGCTCTGGGCCTTGGGATCCAGAGCCGGGCGTTCAACCCGGCAGTTGTCGCGAACATAAGGGCAGCGTGGTGACAGCAGGCAACCCTGCGGACGGTCATACCGACCCGGCACCATGCCCGGCAGTGTCGCCAGGCGTTCGGCGCCCATGCTGTGCTCGGGAATCGCGGCCAGCAACGCTTCGCTATAAGGATGCGCCGGGATCTCGAAAAGCTGGGGGACATGCCCGACCTCAACGGCCTGACCTGCGTACATCACGCAGACCCGCTGTGCGGTTTCGGCAACCACCGCAAGGTCGTGAGTGATCAGCACCAGCGCCATGTTCTGCTCTTTCTGCAGGCTCAGCAGCAGATCCATGATCTGTGCCTGGATGGTGACGTCCAGTGCGGTGGTCGGTTCGTCAGCAATCAGCAGTTTGGGTTCGCCGGCGATGGCCATGGCGATCGCGACGCGCTGGCTCATGCCGCCGGAAAGCTGGTGCGGGTAAGCGTTCAGGCGCGCTGCGGCACCGGGGATCTCGACCTTCTCCAGCAACTCCAGCGCACGCTGACGCGCCGCCTTGCCGGACAGGCCCAGATGCTGACGCAGAACTTCTTCGATCTGAAAGCCCACGGTGTAGCTAGGGTTCAGAGCAGTCATCGGGTCCTGAAAGACCATCGCCAGGTCCTTGCCGATGATGCGTCGGCGTTGGCGCGAGTTCAGCTTCAGCAGGTCATTGCCATCGAAGGTCAGCGAGTCTGCGGTGATGATGCCCGGCGCATCGATCAGCCCCATCAGCGCCATCATGGTCACGGATTTACCCGAACCCGATTCGCCGACGATGGCCAGAACTTCGCCCTTGTCGACGCGCAGGGAAAGACCGTCCACCACGGGTACGGCCTTGGCGTCGCCGAAGCGGACATTGAGATTCTTGATTTCCAGAAGTGACATGCGAATCTCCTCAGGCGGCATTCTTGAGTTTCGGGTCCAGCGCATCGCGCAGACCGTCGCCCATCAGGTTGATTGCCAGCACGCTGAGCAAAATGGTCAGACCGGGCAGGCTTACCACCCACCAGGCACGTTCGATGTAGTCGCGCGCCGAGGCGAGCATGGTGCCCCACTCAGGCGTCGGCGGCTGTACGCCCAGTCCCAAGAAGCCCAGCGCCGCGGCGTCGAGAATGGCCGAGGAAAAGCTCAGGGTCGCCTGAACGATCAACGGCGCCATGCAGTTCGGTAGTACGGTGATGAACATCAGGCGTGGCAGGGTCGCACCGGCCAGACGCGCAGCGGTCACGTAATCACGGTTCAGCTCGCCCATTACGGCAGCGCGGGTCAGGCGAACGTAGGACGGCAGCGAAACGATGGCAATGGCGATCACGGTGTTGATCAGGCCCGGGCCGAGGATTGCGACGATGGCGACAGCCAGCAGCAGCGACGGCAGCGCGAGCATGATGTCCATCAGGCGCATGACCGACGGGCCGAGGATGCGCGGGAAGAACCCGGCCAGCAGGCCCAGCAGGATGCCGGGAATCAGCGACATGACGACCGATGACAGACCGATCAGCAGCGACAGGCGCGAACCCTGAATCAGGCGCGACAACAGGTCACGACCCAGTTCGTCGGTGCCGAGGATGAACTGCCACTGGCCGCCTTCCAGCCAGACCGGCGGGGTCAGCAGGAAGTCGCGATACTGCTCGCTTGGATCGTGTGGCGCTACCCAGGGAGCGAACAGCGCGCAGAACACGATCAGGATCATGAACATCAGGCCGGCGACCGCGCCTTTGTTCTTGGCGAACGCTTGCCAGAATTCTTTGTATGGAGATGGGTAAAGCAGGCTTTGATCGACTGCTACCGCAGGAGTAGGTGTGCTCATATCGATGATCTCAGCGCTGATGACGGATGCGTGGATTGGCAAAGCCGTAGAGGATATCCACCACGAAGTTGACCAGGATCACCAGGCAGGCGATCAGCAGGATGCCGTTCTGCACGACCGGGTAGTCCCGCGCGCCGATGGCTTCGATCAGCCACTTGCCGATGCCCGGCCAGGAGAAGATCGTTTCGGTTAGTACCGCACCGGCCAGCAGAGTGCCGACCTGAAGACCGAATACGGTCAATACCGGAATCAGCGCGTTGCGCAAACCGTGGACGAAGACCACACGTGCCGGCGACAGGCCCTTGGCCCGCGCGGTGCGCACGTAGTCTTCGCGCAGCACTTCGAGCATCGAAGAGCGGGTCATCCGGGCGATAACCGCCAGCGGGATGGTACCCAGCACGATGGCCGGCAGAATCAGGTGATGCAGCGCATCGAGGAACGCGCCTTCTTCGTCGCTGAGCAATGTGTCGATCAGCATGAAGCCGGTGACCGGCTGAATGTCATACAGCAGGTCGATCCGTCCGGATACCGGGGTCCAGCCCAACGAGACCGAGAAGAACATGATGAGAATCAGGCCCCACCAGAAGATCGGCATCGAATAACCCGCCAGGGAAATGCCCATGACGCCGTGGTCGAACAGCGAGCCGCGTTTGAGCGCCGCGATGACCCCGGCCAGCAGCCCCAGGATGCCGGCGAAGATCAACGCCGCCAGCGACAGTTCGAGCGTCGCAGGAAACAGAGAGGTGAACTCTGTCCAGACGCTTTCACGGGTGCGCAGCGATTCGCCAAGGTCGCCTTGCGCGAGCTTGCCGACGTAATCGATGTACTGGGCGTACAGGGGCTTGTTCAGACCCAGGCGCTCCATGGCCTGAGCGTGCATTTCCGGGTCAACCCGGCGTTCGCCCATCATGACTTCCACAGGGTCGCCCGGGATCAGGCGAATCAGGGCAAAGGTCAGCAGGGTGATGCCGAAAAAGGTGGGGATCAATAACCCCACCCGGCGGGCAATAAAACTAAACATCTGGTTGTGTACCTCATCAGCCGGTCAGGCGTACCGCCATTGCTCTTGTGAAGCGCCGGCGGTGGTTTTTTCTACTTCACCCCGGTCGAGGTGAAATTGTTATTGGTCAGCGGGCTGATATGAAAGCCGTCGACGGTTTTACGCATTGCTACGAACAGTTTTGGATAAGCCAGGCTGATCCAGGGCTGTTCCTGATTGAACACATGTTGCGCTTGCTTATACAGGGCGGCACGTTCGGCCGGGTCGGTTATCTCCCGGGCTCTGGTGATCGCCTCTTCAAATTCCTTGTTGCACCAGCGGGCGTAGTTCTCGCCATTCTTCGCCGCATCGCAGCTCAGGTTGGGGGTCAGGAAGTTGTCCGGGTCGCCGTTGTCGCCGGCCCATCCTGCGAAAACCATGTCGTGTTCGCCAGCCTTGGCGCGTTTGAGCATTTCGCCCCATTCCATGATGCGAATGTCGAGCTTGATCCCGACCTTGGCGAGATCCGACTGCAGCATCTGCGCACCGACCATCGGGTTGGGGTTGGTCACGGCGCCGCCGTTGCGGGCGAACAGGGTGAACACCTGGCCGTCCGGCACGCCCGCTTCCTTGAGCAACGCCCGGGCCTTGACCAGATCGAGAGCAGGGCTCTGGCTGTCATGGTCGTAGCCGATCATGGTCGGCGGATAAGGGCCCACGCCCGCGGTGGCCTTGCCTTCACCGAACAGAGCTCTGATGTAGGACTTCTTGTCGAATGCCAGGTTGATGGCCTGTCTCACCCGCACGTCGCTGAGGTGCTTGTGCGACGTGTTGATCGCCACGTAACTGGTCATCATGGCTTCCATCTCGTCGATCTTGAGATTGGGGTCGGCCTTGATCTTGGCAATATCGTCAGGTTTTGGATAAAGCGCAACCTGACATTCATTGGCCTTGAGCTTTTGCAGGCGCGTGTTGTTATCCAGCGTGATGGCAAAAATCAGTGTCTCGCTGGGAACCTTGGCCTTCCAGTAATCCGGGTTGGCTTTATAGCGGACCTGAGCGTCCTTGGCATAGCGGGTCAGGATGAACGGACCGGTGCCGACAGGCTTGCTGTTGAGCTCTGCAGTCTTTTTATTCTTGAGCAACTGGTCGGCGTATTCGGCGGAATAGATCGACGTGAACGGCATTGCCAGATCGCGCAGGAAGGGCGACTCAGGACGCGACAGAGTGAATTTGACGGTGTTGTCGTCGACTTTCTCGACGCTCTTGAGCAGGTCTTTGAAGCCCATGCTCTCGAAATAGGGGTAACCGACCAGCGAAAGCGCGTGCCACGGGTGCTTGGGGTCCAGCTGGCGCTGGAAACTCCAGACCACGTCATCGGCGTTCATGTCACGGGTGGGTTTGAAGTAATCGGTAGTCTGAAACTTGACTCCGCGTCGCAGCTTGAAAGTGTAGGTCAGCCCATCGGGACTGATTTCCCAGCTCTCGGCCAGGCCGGGAACGGTGTCGGTGGTGCCGGGCGTGAAGGCGACCAGGCGTTCGAGGATGGTTTCTGCCGAGGCGTCGGCGGTGACCGCTGTCGTGTATTGCACGATATCGAAGCCTTCAGGGCTCGCCTCGGTGCAGACCACCAGAGGCTTGGCCGAAACGGCTGCCGCAGCGCTGAGCAGCGCCATCGCAATCGATGCGCGCAGTGCGAGCTTTTTCAATAGAAACCTCCTTTCAATACCGCCGGTAAAGCCCGAGCCGGGACGTATCACGTTCCCGGCCAAGGCTGTCGAGCTGCTTACAGAATGTTGAACGGAATAGTGGTCACAACGCGCAGTTCATTCAGGTTGCCATCCGCCTGAAACTCGCTGGCACGGTGCGTGGTGTAAGTGGCGCGAACAGTCGTGGCCTTGAGCGGGCCCGATTGTACGGCGTATGTAGTGCCGATGCCGTATTCGTAATGGGATTCGCCGTCCATTCTCTTTACGTCTTCATAGGCGGTGCCTTTGTATTTGGTACCGTCGATGTCCCAGCCGCGTGCCTGATAGATGTTGAACTTCAGGCCCGGAACGCCGTATTCGGCCATGTTCAGCACGTAGGCGATCTGCAGGGATTTCTCGTTGGGTCCGTTGAAGTCCGAGAGCAGGGAGTTGGCGAGGAAGATGGCGTTGGTTTCGTGGGCGTAGTCGAAGTACTCGTCACCGGCGACTTCCTGATAGGCGATGCTCAGGCTATGTGCCTTGTGCGTGCCGGTGAAGGAAAGACTGTAGGTGTCGTTGTCGATCGGGCCCAGTTTGCTCTGGCCGGCGTCCTTGGTCTTGTAGTAGTTCAGGTTGGTGCTCAGGCTCACGACATCGCTGTTGCCGATTTCATGGGTGAAACCGAAGTAGTACTGCTTCCAGAAGTCTTCCAGATTGGACGCGTACAGGCTGGTGGTCACGTTGTCGAACGGCTTGTAGTCGCCGCCGAACATGTCCAGTCGATCTGCGGTTGCGCTGGTATTGGACGCGTATTCGGAGCGGAATCGCGCCAGGCTCTGTTCGCTACGTGGCGAGACGCGGTCGAAGCTGCCGGCTTGCAAAGACAGGTTGTTGAACTCGTCGCTCTGCAGCGCAAAGCCCTGGAAGCTCGATGGCAGTGCACGGTTGCCGATGTAAGCGATAACCGGTGTGTTCACCGACTGACGACCCATAGTCAGCGTTGTGTTGGAAACACGTGCCTTGACGTTGGCCAGGCCCATCTTGCTCCACTGGCCGACTGCGTCGCCGTCGTTCTCGGCGAGAGTGCGGTTGCCGCCACCCGCAATGTGCTTGCGGTCGCGGTCCAGTGCGATCGCGTTGTAGAGCGCCAGCTCGGTGCTGAAGCCGACGGTGCCCTGAGTGAAACCCGAGGTGTAGTTGACGATGGTGCCCTGGACCCAGTTGATACGACGTGGGGTCGTTGTTGCAACGCCATTCTTCTGATAGCTGAACCGGTCTTCACGACGACGCAGTTCGTTGGCGTACCAGTTGCGCGTGGAGCCGGTGACATGCTGGTCTTCGAAGAAACCGTTGGCATCTGCCTGGGCGCTGGTGGTGCTCAGTTGAGTCGGGACGAAACTGTGGCTCGATTCCTCTGCATAGGCCATTGTCGCCAACGAAGAAATGGACAAAGCCAATAACGCAGTACTGGTGGTTCTCACGATCTACAGCTCCTGTTTACTTCTTATATGAACGCCAGTTTTTGGTCTGGCTTTGTGTTGCCGGGTAAGCGATCCCGGCTTGTATCAAGTGTTGACGAGCAGCCGACAGCGCCCGCCGCCAGACACGGGCGGCGGACGTTGAAGCAGGGTTCATGGATCAGTCGGCGACGCTGACGCCGGAAAAGTTGTTGCGACCGAACGGGCTGACGTGGAAGTTCTGTACTTCAGCGCGCAGGGGCTGGTTGACAGTCGAGTGGGCAATCGGAGTGATGGGCACCTGTTGCTTGAGGTACTGCTGCGCCTGTTTGTACAGGTCTGTGCGCTGGTCCTTGTCGGTGGTCGAAATCGCCGCCTTGATCAACTGGTCATACTTCTCGTCACACCACATCGAGTAGTTGTTGCCACCGATGGCGGCGCAGCTGTACAGAGTGCCCAGCCAGTTGTCCGGGTCACCGTTGTCGCCGGTCCAGCCGATCAGCGAGATGTCATGCTCGCCGTTCTTGGTGCGCTTTAGGTACTCGCCCCACTCATAGCTGACGATCTTCACCTTGATACCGACCTTGGCCCAGTCGGACTGGAGCATTTCGGCCATCAGCTTGGCGTTGGGGTTGTAAGGGCGCTGAACGGGCATGGCCCAGAGCGTCAGTTCGGTACCTTCCTTCACGCCAGCGGCACGCAGCAGCTCTTTGGCTTTCTCCGGGTTGTAGCCGGCGTCCTTGATGGTGTCGTCGTAGGACCATTGGGTAGGTGGCATGGCATTCACTGCCAGTTGACCCGCGCCCTGGTACACCGCGTTGATGATGGCCGGCTTGTTGACGGCCATGTCCAGCGCCTGTCGAACCTGAAGGTTGCCCAACGGCTCATGACGAACGTTGTAGGAAATGTAACCAAGGTTGAAGCCCGGACGCTCCATTACCTTCAGTTGCTTGTCGGCCTTAAGCGCTTCAAGGTCGGCGGGACGCGGGTTGAGCGTGACCTGGCATTCGTTCTTGCGCAGCTTCTGCATGCGCACCGAGGCGTCGGTATTGATCGCGAAAATCAGCTGATCAATCTTGACCCGGCTCGGGTCCCAGTATTCCTTGTTGCCCTTGTAACGGATCTGCGAATCTTTCTGATAGCGCTGGAACACGAACGGCCCGGTGCCGATCGGTTGTTGATTGATATCGCGGACATCGCCGCTGGCCATCAGCTGTTCGGCATACTCGGCGGACAGGATGCCGGCGAAGTTCATTGCGATGTTCTGTACGAATGCCGCATCCACGGTATTGAGGGTGAAGACCACGGTCAGCGGGCCGGTCTTTTCCACCGACTTGATCTTCTTGTTCAGGCCCATGCCGGTGAAGTAAGGGAACTCGGTCGGGTAGGCGATACGAAACGGGTGATCGGCCTTGAGCATGCGATTGAACGTGAACAGCACGTCGTCTGCATTGAAGTCGCGGGTCGGTTTGAAGTTCTTGTTGCTGTGAAACTTCACTCCTTCGCGAAGATGGAAGGTGTAGACCAGACCATCGGGCGATACATCCCACGAAGTGGCCAGGCCAGGCACTACCGAAGTGTCGCCCTGCTTGAATTCGGTAAGACGGTTGTAGATCGGCTCGGAAGCGTCGTTGTCGGTTGCGGAAGTGTATTGAGCACTGTCAAAACCGGCAGGGCTGGCTTCGGAGCAGAACACCAGGTTGCTGGCGGCCTGAGCCTGGGCTGCCATGGCAAACAGCCCGAGGCCGAGTAGCGGGGTCATCGCAAAAGTTTTACGCATGATGATTGCTTTCCCTTCAAAGGACGAGCCGAAGCTCGAATGTCTTACAGGCCCGTAGGCAATATCCGAATAACACGCGCGGCGCGGTCTCGACGGTATGTCGGTAGAGACATGCAGTAAATAGGCTCGCAGGCCGCAAAGCGTGTAGGAAAGCGCCTCGGCGATAGTAGGGAAAGTGGCTTAAAGCAACTTCCCCAACTAACCGAACAGCTTTTAGTTCAGATAAAACGTTGACCGCGCCGCACCAGCGACGCGGTCATACCGCCTTTACTTCACGCTGACACCGTAGAAGGAGTTCAGACCAAACGGGCTGATCTTGAAATCCTGCACAGTGGTGCGCATCGGTTGGTAGACAGTCGAGTGCGCGATAGGCGTCATCGGCACCGCGTCCTTGAGAAGGTGCTGGGCCTGTTTATACAGCTCGGTGCGCTTGGCCTGGTCAGGCGTTTCCTTCGCCTGATGGATCAGCGTGTCGAACGGCTTGTCGCACCATTTGGCAAAGTTGTTGCCGTTCAGCGCGTCGCAACCGAAGAGGGTGCCGAGCCAGTTGTCCGGGTCACCATTGTCGCCGCTCCAGCCAATCAGCATCGCGCCGTTTTCGCCATTCTTGGCGCGCTTGATGTACTCGCCCCATTCATAGCTGACGATCTTGGCGTTGATACCGATCTTCTTCCAGTCGGACTGGAGCATTTCGGCCATCAACTTGGCGTTGGGGTTGTACGGACGCTGAACCGGCATTGCCCACAGGGTAATCTCGGTGCCTTCCTTGATGCCGGCTTCCTTGAGCAGCGACTTGGCTTTCTCAGGATCGTATTTGGCATCCTTGACCGTGGTGTCGTAGGACCATTGCGTTGGTGGCATGGCGTTGACCGCCAGCTGGCCTGCGCCTTGATACACCGAGTCGATGATCTGCTGTTTGTTCACAGCCATGTCCAGCGCCTGACGCACTTTCAGTTGCGCGAGCGGGTTGGGCTGGTTGCTGTCCTTGATCTTGTCCATCACGTTGTAGGCAATGTAACCCAGGTTGAAGCCTGCCTGATCTGGCATCTTCAGGTTCTTGTCGGCCTTAAGCGGTTCAAGGTCGGCAGGACGAGGGTAGGCGGTGATCTGACACTCGTTTTTCTTGAGCTTCTGCATGCGCACCGACGGGTCGGTGGTGATGGCGAAGATCAGGTTGTCGACTTTGACGTCCTCAGGCTTCCAGTAATCCTTGTTGCCGGTGAAGCGGATGTTGGAGTCTTTCTGGTAGCTCTTGAACACGAACGGGCCGGTGCCGACCGGCTTCTGGTTGATGTCCGTGGCCTTGCCCTGCTTGAGCAACTGGTCGGCGTATTCAGCGGACTGGATCGAAGCGAAGCTCATCGCCAGGTTCTGGATGAACGCGGCATCGACCTTGTTGAGCACGAACTTGACGGTGTGGTCGTCGACTTTCTCGACCTTGGCGATGTTGGAGTCCATGCCCATGTCGGTGAAATACGGGAACTCGGTAGGCGCCGCTTTGCGGAACGGCATGTCCTTGTCGATCATGCGATTGAACGTGAACAGCACGTCATCGGCGTTGAATTCGCGGGTCGGCTTGAAGTAAGGCGTGGTGTGGAACTTGACGCCTTCGCGCAGATGGAAGGTGTAGGTCAACACGTCTTCGGAGATATCCCAGCTGGTCGCCAGACCAGGCTGAACCGCGGTACCGCCACGCTCGAATTGGGCCAGACGGTTGAAAACGGTTTCCGCCGAAGCGTCGAAATCGGTGCCTGTCGTGTATTGCGCCGGGTCAAAACCCGCCGGGCTGCCTTCGGAGCAGAACACCAGATTCGAGGCTGCATGGGCGAAGGGGGCACTGGCAAGCAAGCCTGCGCCGACTAGAAACGGAATGACCGCTTGTTTGAGCATGGTGGCCTCAGTTGTTGTCATTTTTTGGTTAGAGGGACCGACCTCGTGAGTCGACCCGTTCGATACTTATGCAGGGTGCATACCCAAAGCAAGATGTTGGCGCCAAAGAAGCTACAAAGTGTGGCAGTGGCGTACAGGAATGTCGCGAAAGTGTAAGTTTTGACGCATTTGATCGTTTGCGCGTCGCATTTGGACCTTTTTATCGCACCACCAAGGCGCGACCGGGTGTGAGAAATGCACCCGGTTGGGGCCCTGGAGGCGACTGATTGTTACCCTACTTGCTCAAGCTCACGCCGTAGAAAGGCGTCAGCCCGAACGGGCTGATCTTGAAGTCCTGCACCTCCTGGCGCATGGGCTGGAAGACTCTTGAGTTGGCCACAGGTGTGATCGGCACCTGCGATTTCAGTATCTGCTGCGCTTGCTGGTAGAGCTTGATGCGTTCATCCCGCTCGGTCGTGACTTTGGCCTGTTGCACGAGCTTGTCATAAGCCGGATCGCACCATTTGGCGTAATTGCTGCCCTTGACGGCTGCGCAGCTGTAGAGGACGCCGAGCCAGTTATCCGGATCGCCATTGTCGCCAGTCCAGCCATAGATCATCACATCGTGCTCGCCGGCCTTGGCGCGCTTGATGTATTCGCCCCACTCGTAACTGACAATGTTGGCCTTGATGCCGATTTTCTCCCAGTCCGCCTGGATCATCTGCGCCGACATGCGCGCGTTGGGGTTGGACGCGCGCTGCACGGTCATGGCCCACAGGTTGATCGTCGTGCCGGGCGCGACGCCCGCTTCCTTGAGCAGTTCTCTGGCCCTGGCCGGATCATGGGGTGCATCCTTGATCTTCGGGTCGAAGCCCCATTGGCCTGGAGGCAGGGCATTCTCGGCCAATACGCCCGCGCCCTGATATACCGCCTTGATGATCGCGGGCTTATCGATGGACATGTCCAGCGCCTGACGAACCTTGAGCTGGTCGAGCGGCGGACGGGTCACGTTGTAGGCCAGAAAACCCAGATTGAAGCCTGGCTGACTCAGCACCTTGAGCTTCGGGTCTTTCTGCATCTGCTCAATATCCTGGGGGCGCGGATAGCCACTGACCTGACATTCGCCGGTCTTGAGTTTCTGCAACCGCACGGCAGCGTCGGCGTTGATCGAAAAGATCAGGTTGTCGATCCTGACGTCCTCGGGCCTCCAGTACTGGGTGTTGCCGGCGTAACGGATCTGCGAATCTTTCTGATACCGCTTGAACACGAACGGACCGGTGCCAACGGGTTTGAGATTCAAGTCCTGCGCCTTGCCGTCCTTCAGCAACTGGTCGGCGTATTCGGCGGACTGTATCGAGGCGAAACTCATAGCGAGGTTCTGGGCAAAAGCGGCATCGATGTTGTTGAGATTGAATCGGACCGTCCGGGCATCGACTTTCTCGACGTTCTTGATCGTGGTGTTGAGTCCCATATCAGTGAAGTACGGCGACTCGGAAGGGTAGGCCTTGCGGAAGGGGTGGTTGGGGTCCAGCAACCGGTTGAACGTGAACAGCACGTCGTCCGCGTTGAACGTACGAGTCGGGGTGAAATAGTCCGTGGTATGAAACTTCACCCCTTCACGCAGATGGAACGTGTAGGTCAGCCCGTCCGGCGATACGTCCCAGCTGGTTGCCAGCCCTGGCTCTACTTCGGTTCCGCCGCGCTTGAACTGGGTCAGCCGGTTGAAGACGGTTTCCGCCGACGCATCGAAGTCCGTGCCACTGGTGTACTGACTCGGGTCGAAGCCCGCGGGACTCGCTTCCGAGCAATACACCAGCGTCGTTGCTGCCTGAGCCAAGGGGGCACAGGCGAGGAGGGCAGCCGCAGCCGCCAGCGGCTTAAAGAAGTTATGTTTCATGGGATCCTCGCAAGTACGGCATTTCGCGCCGAATATCGAGTAGACCACGGAAAAGCCGCTGCGGTCCGGCCGCGGGGCAGGGTTGTTACTTGCCGAGGATCCTGTTCAAGTATCTCTGCAAATCAGAGGCTTTTTCGAAAAAGGTATCCAGAAAATCCGAGCTGTCGGACTTGAATGTCTTGAAAGCATTTTGCGCGCTTTCCTGAAGCCGTTTCTGGCCGTCCAGCAAATCACTCCTGCGGGTTGCCCGCTGCACGGAATCCCGGTTTTCCATCGCCCACCGTTTGACTATCTCGTCCTGCCATTCGCTGTCCATAGGGTGGGTGAAATACCTGGCGGCAACGATTGCCGGATGCTCTGCTCCTTCCTTTCCATGTTCCATGCTCAACACCGCTTGCCCGACATCAAGCACCGCTTTGCGGGCAAGTTCGGCAGCCAGCAGGTGCAGCGGATGCTCCTTATGGTCCTTGGCAAGTTGCGAATGGGAAGGGTCGGTCGAACCGCTGGTATTGGGGTCGTCACCCAGGAACGTCTGTACGTCGTCAACGCTGTTGCCGAGCCAGGTTGCAAGTCCCTGCATCACGGTGCCCATGGCAGAGCCGAATAGTCGCCCCGGCAGGTTGATGAAGTGATAGAACTGCTCGACCTGGCTGGCAAATGGCAAGCTGGCCCATTTGTCCCGTGCGGCCAGAAATGTTTCATAAGCCTCCAGCAGCGTAGTGTTGGGATGTTCGCTGAGCAGAATGAGGATGATCTGATCCCGCTCCGAGCGTTCCCCGGCTTTGGTGGCTTCGAAAGGTTTCTGTTCATTGGAGAACAGGATCTCGCCCAGAGGCGCGGCCAGGCTGGCGATGACATCGCTGCCGCCGAACATGCCGGTTACCAGCGGGATCCCGTGTTTGCAGGGCGCTTTGGAGGTCCACGGCAGCACATCGGCATACCCGGCCTTGATCAGGCTCAGCTCGACGAAATTGGAGTGCGCAAAGAAGTCCTCAAGTATGTGCAAGCCCGCGCCGAGCTCACGGAGCGCGTCGGTGGATTGGATACCGGCCTGCATGGCCGACTCGAGCTTGCTGCTCATTACATCGACCGAGCGCTGAATGTAGCGCTTCATCGACGTATCGGGGTCGACTTCCAATAGGGGATTACCGGGTAGCACCCACAGCTCGAAATCCGCGTCCCGATCCCTGGGATCAGCCGGGCTCGGATTCACGGCCTTGGGGTTGTCGATATGCTCGCTGGGCCGATAAACCCCAAGCCGTTCTTCTGTGACCATGAAGCCGGAGCGATCGATTTTCATCAGGTCGATGAATTCACGAACGGCCAGTATGTCCACGATTTTGGTCAAGGCTTCGCGTGACAGCACATCCGGAAAATTTTTAGGCATGCTCGTCGCCCGGACGATCTTTGGGTCGAGCAGCTGGGAGTAATCGCGCAACCAGTTGCCGTAATGGATAGCGAGAACTTCGTTGTCAGTAAAACCAGCGGTCTTGAGCACTTCTTCGATGGAGCCGTGAGTGGCATGCTCCTTACTGCCCTTGCCGGCCTCGAAGCGAAGCGCTACCGGAAGTGGCTCGGGAAGTGCGATTTCAGCAGCCGGGTCGTGATACTCGGCATTGGGGTGGGGAGTGCTGACAGGCTGACCTGCTTTTGCGAAAGGATTCATCCATGATTCCTGGTATACGAGAGTTGAAGGCCGCGAAACAGCGAGCTTGTGCCGAATCGGCGAGCGAAATATGCGAGGTGGATGTTGGCGTACGGGGAGGATTCTGGAAATCAGCCGGGTCGGCTGGCGCTGTAGGGCTTTTTTCTGATCGGTCGATCAAAAGCTTTTCCAAGCGTGGGAAAAATGGCGGCAACCGGGTTGCCGCCATGTGTACCGATGCATCGGAGCCGTCAGGGAATAGCCACTTCGATCACGCCGTCCGCAGCAACACTGACCTGGCTGGTGCCCGCCTCGATATCCGGGGTAGGCGCGGCGTCCTCGCGGGCGGCTTTCATCATCATTGTCGGAGCGCGCAGGTAAGGCTGCGGGTAGCCGGAAGTATTGAGGTTCAGGTTGACCAGCTTGTAGCCGCTGCCACCGAGCGCCTCGGTCACCAATTGCGCCCGTGCCTTGAACGCCGTTACGGCGTCCTTGAGCAAGGTGTCTTCGCTGGCTTTACGGGCCGGGGGCGAGATCGAGAAATCCATGCCGCCCATTTTGAGGTCACCGAGCAACTCGCCTGTCAGTTTTGAAAGCGTGGCGAAGTCAGTGCTTTCCAGGCGCAGTTCGGCGCGTTCACGCCAGCCGGTGATCTTCTGGCCTTTATCGTCGTAGATCGGGTAGCTGTTGCGATTACCCTGACGGATCTTCACGTCCTTGGCCTGGCGCGCCTGGGCCAGGCCCTTGTTCAGCGTTTCAGTGATCTGCGCGGCCAGCTTGGCCGGATCGGTATCCTGCGCTTCGGTGTACAGCGTGACGAGCATCAGGTCGCGCTGTACTTCCTGATTGACTTCGGCACGCAGGGAAATCTGGTTATATCGCGGCGCATCGGTGTCGGCTTGGGCAGGAAGGGTGGCCAGGGCGGTGGCAGCCAGGGCAAACAGCGCGGCGGCGGGGCGAAGGTTGATCATGCGAACTCCTTGTTATCGTACCGCCTCCAACAGATTGTCGGCCGGCGCAGAACCATAAGACTGTCACTCAAGGGTAGCGGTTCCGGACCGGGGGAGGAACCCAAGCCTGTGGTGCTTTGACGCACTTTCCCCAGTTTTGCGCCGTGCTTGGTTATACTCGCTGCGATTCGCCGGAGCAGTCTCAGGAGAGCTCATGCTCGCCCCCATTCAAATGCTTTCTGCCACTCGCCAGAACCTGTGGCGTCTCACATTCATACGTATTCTGGTACTGGCTGCTCAAGCGGGGTCCGTGGGGATCGCCTGGTTGTTCGACGTACTTCCGCTGCCATGGCTGCAGTTGTCGATCACCCTCGGTTGCTCGCTGATACTGTGCGTCCTGACAGCACTGCGGCTGCGCACCTCGTTACCGCTCACCGAGCAGGAATACGCGCTGCAACTGGCGATCGACCTGCTGATTCACAGCGCGCTGCTGTATTACTCCGGTGGCTCGACCAACCCGTTCGTTTCTTATTACCTGGTGCCGCTGACCATTGCCGCAGCCACTCTGCCCTGGCGTTATTCGCTGATCCTCTCAGGCTTCGCCCTTACGCTTTACACGTTACTGATCGTGAAGTCCTACCCGCTGGAAACCTACCCGACCGCACGGGAGAACATGCAGGTCTACGGTATGTGGCTGAGCTTCGCGCTGGCTGCGGGGGTCATTACCTTCTTTGCCGCCAAGATGGCCGAGGAAATGCGTCGTCAGGAACAACTGCGTGCCGAGCGCCGTGAAGAAGGTTTGCGCGATCAGCAGTTGCTGGCGGTGGCCACCCAGGCTGCGGGCGCGGCCCATGAACTGGGTACGCCGCTGGCGACCATGAGCGTGTTGCTCAACGAGATGCATCAGGAACACAGCGACCCGCAATTGCGTGAAGACCTCGGTGTGCTTCAGGAGCAGGTCAAGCAGTGCAAACACACGCTCCAGCAGCTGGTACGCGCTGCGGAAGCCAATCGCCGCATGGCGGTCGAATACCAGACCGCGAGCCGCTGGCTGGATGAATCGCTGAACCGTTGGCATCTGATGCGGCCTGAAGTCAGCTACCGCTTCCAGCAGCTGGGCAAGGATAGCGTGCCGATGCTCGCGCCTCCGCCGGATTTGAGCCAGGCACTGCTCAACCTGTTGAACAACGCCGCCGATGCCTGCCCGGACGGGCTGGAAATCAGCCTTGACTGGGATAGCGCCGAGATCTGCATCAGCATCCGCGATCATGGTGCCGGCGTGCCTCTGGCAATCGCCGAGCAGATCGGCAAGCCATTCTTTACTACCAAGGGCAAAGGTTTCGGCCTGGGTCTGTTTTTGAGCAAGGCCAGCGTCACCCGGGCGGGTGGCTCGGTAAAACTCTACAGTCACGAGGAGGGCGGCACGCTGACCGAGCTGCGCCTGCCGCGTGATACGCGAGGAGAAGAAGCATGAGTGACGAAGACATTCAGGTCGACGGCGAACAGTTGCCGCATTTGCTGCTGGTCGATGATGACGCGACCTTCACGCGCGTCATGGCGCGCGCCATGGCGCGTCGCGGCTTTCGGGTCAGCACCGCTGGATCGGCCGAAGAAGGTCTGGTGCTGGCGCAGCAGGATATTCCGGAGTTTGCGGCGCTGGACCTGAAGATGGACGGCGATTCCGGCCTCGTTCTGCTGCCCAAGCTGCTGGAGCTGGACCCGGAAATGCGCGTGGTGATTCTCACTGGGTATTCGAGCATCGCCACTGCTGTCGAGGCCATCAAGCGTGGCGCCTGCAACTACCTGTGCAAACCGGCCGATGCTGACGACGTGCTCGCAGCGCTGCTTTCAAAGCACGCCGACCTCGACACACTGGTGCCGGAAAACCCGATGTCGGTCGACCGTCTGCAGTGGGAGCACATTCAGCGCGTACTGACCGAACACGAAGGCAATATCTCTGCGACCGCTCGTGCTCTGGGCATGCATCGGCGGACATTGCAGCGCAAATTGCAGAAGCGTCCGGTTCGTCGCTGAAAGGCTCTGGAATCGTACTGAGCGCCCTGTATTGGCGGCGTTCAGAGCATTTCCTGTCACGTCTTGTTGCGTGTTGAGATGTGATCGTACAACCGCTGAGCTATGATTGGCCTTTACTCAATTGCCCCGAGATTGATGTTGG
Source organism: Pseudomonas sp. R1-18 (assembly GCF_051132095.1). Lineage (NCBI taxonomy): Bacteria > Pseudomonadati > Pseudomonadota > Gammaproteobacteria > Pseudomonadales > Pseudomonadaceae > Pseudomonas > Pseudomonas sp. R1-18. The sequence continues at coordinate 4,182,315 of NZ_CP071658.1, read as the reverse complement.
ATATGGAAAACCAGAGCGCTCCACCCCGCGCCCGTAGAAAGCACCGTAGCCTCGCGCAGGAACTGGTGGTCGAGCTGTCCGAGCGTATTCGCAGCGGTCAGCTCAAGCGCGGCGACAAGTTACCGACCGAATCGGCAATCATGGAAGAGCAGGGCGTCAGCCGCACGGTCGTACGTGAAGCCATCTCGCGTCTGCAGGCTTCAGGGCTGGTGGAAACCCGGCACGGCATCGGCACGTTCGTGCTCGACACGCCAAGCCCGAGCGGTTTCCGGATCGATCCGGCGACCATTGTCACCTTGCGCGACGTGCTGGCGATTCTGGAGTTGCGCATCAGCCTGGAAGTCGAGTCCGCCGGGCTTGCCGCGACGCGCCGAACGCCTGAGCAACTCCAGGCCATGCGCGTGGCGCTCGATGCATTGAGCGAAAGCGCGGCCCATGACAGCGACGCCGTAGCGTCCGATTTCCAGTTCCATCTGCAGATCGCGCTGTCCACCGGCAACCGGTATTTCACCGACATAATGACCCACCTCGGCACCAGCATCATTCCGCGTACGCGGCTGAATTCGGCGCGTCTGGCGCATGATGATCAGCAGCATTACATGGACCGCCTCAGCCGCGAGCACGAAGAAATCTTCGATGCCATCGCCCGTCAGGACTCCGACGCCGCCCGCGCGGCCATGCGCCTGCACCTGACAAACAGCCGCGAACGTCTGCGCCATGCGCATGAAGAGGCTGAATCGCAAAGGGCCTGACTCGCACCCGTGGGAGCGCGCTTGCCCGCGAGATGCGTTTTCGCGGACAAGCGGATCGCCGCCCGACGGGTCGGCCCGGTCGCTCTTACAGAACAGCATTGAGCCTGTAGGAGCGGACTTGTCCGCGAAAGGGCCGGGACAGTCAAAGCATCCATGTCGCCTTTGCGTACGTCTTCGCGGACAAGCGGATCGCCGCCCGGTCCGCTCCTACTGCTTCTGAGTCGCCCTGGGTTGTCATATAACTTCCCGTCCGCTCGAAATTTTCCCCAACCCCACGTATTCAAAGGCATTGAAGGCCTTTCATCGCCTGTGTGACGAAAAACCTCAAAATCCCTGTTGAGACATTTTATTTTCAGTTGTACGATGACTTACGACATCGGCACTGCCCCGATGATCTATTCACATACATGTCCCCCAGGGTGTTCGAATAATGAATCCACAAGAACTGAAGTCCATCCTCTCTTCCGGTCTGCTTTCCTTCCCGGTTACCGATTTCAATGCTCAGGGCGATTTCAATCGCGCGGGCTACATCAAGCGTCTTGAGTGGCTGGCCCCGTACGGCGCCAGCGCTCTGTTCGCCGCTGGCGGTACAGGTGAGTTTTTCTCCCTCGCTGCCAGCGAATACTCGGAAATCATCAAGACTGCCGTCGACACTTGCGCCACCAGCGTGCCAATTCTGGCAGGCGTAGGCGGCCCGACTCGTCAGGCCATCGAATACGCTCAGGAAGCCGAGCGTCTGGGTGCCAAAGGTCTGCTGCTGCTGCCGCACTACCTGACCGAAGCGAGCCAGGACGGCGTTGCCGCTCACGTTGAAGCGGTCTGCAAATCGGTGAAGATCGGCGTTGTCGTCTACAACCGCAACGTTTGCCGCCTGAACGCTACGCTGCTGGAGCAACTGGCCGAGCGCTGCCCTAACCTGATCGGTTACAAGGACGGCCTGGGTGATATCGAGCTGATGGTTTCGATCCGTCGTCGTCTGGGCGACCGCTTCTCCTACCTGGGCGGCCTGCCGACCGCTGAAGTCTACGCCGCTGCCTACAAGGCGCTGGGCGTACCGGTCTACTCTTCGGCAGTGTTCAACTTCGTACCGAAGCTGGCGATGGATTTCTACCACGCTATCTCTCGTGACGATCATGAAGCCGTGGGCAAGTACATCGACGATTTCTTCCTGCCTTACCTGGAAATCCGTAACCGCAAAGCCGGTTACGCGGTCAGCATCGTCAAGGCTGGCGCCAAGATCGCCGGTTACGATGCAGGTCCGGTCCGCGCTCCATTGACCGACCTGACTGCTGAAGAATGCGAGATGCTCGCTGCGCTGATGGACAAGCAAGGCAAGCAGTAACACCTCTATACGCAAAACCGCTGAGCGATCAGCGGTTTTGTCGTTGTACCGCAGAGAACGTTACAGGTAGGGGCCGTCAGCGCGACGCTTCTAAGGGGCCTGTGATGTTGCACAGACAGTTCGTTGTACCCGCGTAAAAAAATAATAGTGGGAGTTTTATCGATGCAAAAGTCCAAGCCGACTCACGTCCGCTATTTGATCCTGTTGATGCTGTTTCTGGTCACCACAATCAACTACGCCGACCGGGCCACCATCGCTATCGCGGGTTCCAGCCTGCAAAAAGACCTCGGCATCAGTGCCGTCACCCTGGGTTATATCTTCTCCGCATTCGGCTGGGCCTACGTGGCCGGCCAGATTCCCGGCGGCTGGCTGCTCGACCGTTTCGGCTCGAAGAAAGTCTATGCCGCAAGCATTTTTACCTGGTCGCTATTCACCCTGCTGCAAGGCTATGTCGGTGAATTCGGCGTATCCACTGCCATCGTCGCGCTGTTCATGTTGCGCTTCCTGGTAGGCCTGGCCGAAGCGCCTTCCTTCCCCGGCAACGCCCGTATCGTGGCCGCCTGGTTCCCGACGGCCGAACGCGGCACCGCGTCGGCGATCTTCAACTCGGCGCAATACTTTGCCACCGTGCTTTTCGCTCCGCTCATGGGCTGGATCGTTTACACCTACGGCTGGCAGCATGTGTTCATCGTGATGGGCGCTTCGGGCATCGTGTTCTCGGCCATCTGGATGAAAGTCATCCACAGCCCGCGCAATCACCCGCGCATCAACGAAGCCGAGTTCGAACACATCGCCAACAACGGCGGCATGGTCGACATGGATCAGGACAAGGGCAAAGGCAAGGAAAAGGCTGCCAGCAGCGGGCCGAAGTGGGATTACATCCGCCAGCTGCTGACCAACCGCATGATGCTGGGTATCTATCTGAGCCAGTACTGCATCAACGGCATCACTTACTTCTTCCTGACCTGGTTCCCCGTGTACCTGGTGCAGGAACGCGGCATGACCATCCTCAAGGCGGGCATCATCGCTTCGCTGCCGGCCATCTGTGGCTTCATCGGCGGCGTGCTGGGCGGGGTCATCTCCGACTACCTGCTGCGCAAGGGCCATTCCCTGACCTTCGCCCGCAAGGCGCCGATCATCGGTGGGCTGCTGCTCTCCACGTCGATCGTTACCTGCAACTATGTAGACCTGGAGTGGGTTGTCGTAGGCTTCATGGCGCTGGCGTTCTTCGGCAAAGGCGTAGGTGCATTGGGCTGGGCTGTCATGTCCGACGTGTCGCCCAAGCAGATTGCCGGCCTGAGCGGCGGCCTGTTCAACACCTTCGGCAACATCGCTTCGATCACCACCCCGATCGTGATTGGTTACATCATCAGCACCACCGGTTCATTCAAATGGGCACTGGTGTTCGTCGGCGCCAACGCGCTGCTGGCTGTGATCAGTTACATTTTCATTGTTGGTGAGATCAAGCGAGTGGAATTGAAAGAGCCCCCAGTCAAAGGGCCATTGCTGGATGAAACCGCCAGCGACCTTTCCCAAGCCAAATCCTGAGGAAAACCGTGATGAACCTGATTCAACATGCCGACTCCCCACGGTATATCCGGCTTCACCCGCTGGATAACGTGGTCGTGGTGGTCAATGACCAGGGCGTGCCAGCCGGAACCGAATTCGACGATGGCCTGGTGACTGTCGATAACGTACCGCAGAGCCACAAGATCAACACCGTTGATCTGGCTGAAGGGGACGCCGTGATCCGTTACGGCGCCACCATCGGCTACGCACTGCAACCGATACCTCGTGGAAGCTGGGTCAGGGAAGACCAACTGCGCATGCCTTCGGCGCCAGCGCTGGACAGCTTGCCAATGTCCGACGCCGTGCCTGAAAAACAGGCGCCGCTCGAAGGCTACACCTTCGAAGGCTACCGCAACGCCGATGGCACGGTCGGGACTCGCAATATTCTGGGCATCACCACGACTGTCCAGTGCGTGACCGGTGTGCTGGACTTCGCGGTCAAGCGCATTCGTGAGGAGCTGCTGCCCAAGTACCCGAACGTCGACGACGTGGTCGCTCTGACCCACAGCTACGGCTGCGGCGTGGCGATCACGGCGACGGATGCCTACATCCCGATTCGTACGGTGCGCAACCTGGCGCGCAATCCGAACCTGGGTGGCGAGGCGTTGGTGATCAGCCTGGGCTGCGAAAAATTGCAGGCCGGGCAGGTGATGCATGAGGACGACAGTTCCGTTGACCTTAGCGAGCCATGGCTCTATCGCCTTCAGGATTCCAGCCACGGCTTCAATGAAATGGTCGAGCAGATCATGGATCTGGCCGAGGTGCGGCTCAAAAAGCTGGATCAGCGTCGTCGCGAGACCGTGCCCGCTTCAGAGTTGATCCTGGGCATGCAGTGCGGCGGCAGCGATGCGTTTTCCGGCATCACCGCCAATCCGGCGCTTGGCTTCGCTTCTGACCTTTTGCTGCGTGCCGGTGCGACGGTCATGTTTTCCGAAGTCACCGAAGTACGCGACGCCATCTACCTGCTGACCTCGCGAGCCGAGAACCAGCAGGTGGCTCAGGAACTGGTGCGTGAAATGGACTGGTACGACCGTTACCTGGCCAAAGGCGAAGCCGATCGCAGCGCCAATACCACGCCGGGTAACAAGAAAGGCGGGTTGTCGAACATTGTCGAGAAGTCCCTGGGCTCTATCGTCAAGTCCGGCAGCAGCGCCATCAACGGCGTGCTTGGCCCAGGCGAGCGCTTCAATCGCAAAGGTCTGATCTTCTGCGCCACGCCTGCGAGCGACTTTGTCTGCGGGACGTTGCAACTGGCAGCCGGGATGAACCTGCATGTGTTCACGACCGGACGCGGGACGCCGTACGGTCTGGCAATGTCGCCGGTGGTCAAGGTGTCGACTCGCACCGAGCTGGCCCAGCGCTGGCCCGACCTCATCGACATCGACGCGGGCCGCATCGCCACCGGACGCGCGACCATCGAAGACCTGGGCTGGGAGCTGTTCCACTTCTATCTGGACGTGGCCAGCGGCAAGAAGAAAACCTGGACCGAGCATTATCGTTTGCACAACGACATTACCCTGTTCAACCCGGCACCGGTTACCTGACCTCCTCGCTGTAGGAGCTGGCCGGGTGGCGTTTCGCTTGTCCGCGAAGACTCAAGTGCATCCGCAACATATGTTGTGGATGCAAGGCCTCTTCGCGGGCAAGCGCGCTCCTACAGTCCGCCGCTTTTTCAATGCTTGGGGTCAATCCGGGATCTCTCCCAGCACATTGCGCACGTACTCCGGCGTCAGGCCGTTGTACCAAAGCAGGATGGTCGACACGAGGATCGTCACCAGCACCAGCAAACCCACTCCCCACACCGCGGCGGCATAGAGCGGGGCCTTGCCTTCGGCAAGCCTCATGAATGTGCCGATCCCGACGAACAACAGCAGCGTCGAATATACCGACGCCAGCCCAAGCACCAGAATCGCCAGCCAGCGGCTCGGATACAGCCCGGCCAGGCCCGCCAGAAAGAACGGAACCGTCGTGTAGGTCGTAAAACCAATGCACTGGTTCAAGGTCGGTCGCGTCTCGAAGGTGCGTGACATCCAGCGTATGAAGACACCCATCACGGCGACACCCAGCAAGGTCGACACATAGAGCAAGGCGCACAGTTGCAGCGCGCTTTTGCCCGTGAGCCAGACCCGCTCGCCTTCGGCCAGGCTCCATCCGACCTGGGTGGTGCCGATGAACAGGCAGATCACGGGGATCAGTGCGAGCAGGACCAGATGAGGCAGGTACTGATGAGGCGCTTCGTCCTCCTGCGTCCGAATATCTCGCCATGCCTGCCTGGGTTGCGTGAACAGTTTGACGATGACCGTGCTCATGGAAAGTCCCTCCCGCCTGTGCGTGGCTCGTCTGCTCCGTGCGAGCCCTCTATCGGCTTGGATGCCCGAGGCTGCGATGGTTTCCTCACCGGCGGCGCACGCCGGACCAGTGGGCGTAGCTGGCCTGGAAAACGGTTCATTTTTCCTACTTCGCTGAACTTTAAGTGGCCGCGACGCCTCTTCTACATCAAGGGCAGCCGGTTCGGTTGTCCCAGTTAATGTGCAGGAGGTTGCAAATGCCTTGGATAACGGAAAATCATCTCTGGCTGTTTACGTTGATCACTGCCCTGGTAGTGATTTCAGACATCTGGGCGATCATGCGGGTACGTAAAACCGTGACGGCGTCCAACGACAAGCTGATGTGGATGATTGTGATCGTGGCCGTGCCGATTCTCGGCGTGCTGGCTTTGCTGGTCGCCGGACCGCGTCATGTGCCGCGGCCCGCCGATCCGGAGCGTCAGGGCACGAAGTACTGACGCGTAGTAGTGAGTACAGCGTCGTTCAGGAATATTTCGCAGAGTGATGCGGGTAGTCCACCAGGCGCGCGCCGATGACCATTTCGCTGATCCAGTTGGTCAGCATGGAGCTATAGACGCTCTGGCTGATATCACTGGTCAGCGCATGATCGGCGCCATCCACCAGTCGGTAGGTCAACGAATGCGCATGTTCGAAAGCCGTCCGATAGCTCATCAGCGTTGCATGCGGAACGTAATCGTCCTGCTCTGATTCGATCAGCAACACATCTCCCTTGAATTCCTTGCAGGCCGCCAGTGCGCGGTTGTCTGCGGCCGTCACCGCGGAGCGGCGATAGTGTGCGAGCTTATCGCGGTCGAGCTGCTGCTTGGGCATATCCCAGTCGGCATCCCAGTACAACGCCGGTACGCGCAATGCCAGCCACTTTACCGGGCGCATTGCACTGAGGATGGTGGCCAGATAACCGCCGTAACTGCTGCCGATGACGGCGATGGCTTCCCGGTCGACGGCCGGGTGGCTGACCAGCCGGTCATAGGCCGCGACCAGATCTTCCAGGCTGTCCTCGCGGGAAACGGTGGCGCGCAGCTCATGGGTGCGCTCGTGTCCGCGCAAGTCGAACGTCAGACAGACGCAGCCCAGGCCGGTGATGTTCTTGGCGCGGGCCAGATCACGTTGCTGACTGCCGCCCCAGCCATGGACAAAAAGAATGCCGGGGATCTTCTCGCCCGGCGACAGGATCGTCCCGGAGATCGACTGGCTGTCGACACTTATCTCGATAGTTTCACTACGAACGGTCATATGGCTCAACCTGTGTGTATTTAGTGATGAAACCCACCTGCGGATCGTCGCCTTCGTACAGCACCTGAGCTCCGCGCGGAAGTATGGTCTCGCCGTATACCTCGTGGCTGGATGCGTCGATCCGCTGCAGCGCCGGGGCGTCGGCAAAGGCCAGCAGCGCTTCGATTTCCGCGGGGCTTGCGCCGCCAATGCGCCACGACTGTTCCAGCACGCCTGAGCGCACTTGCCCGTTGGCATCAACGCCAAGGGCGATATCGTAATTGCGGCGTGAGGCGATGAAGCCTGGAAAACACGCCGCCGCTGCTGCGTCATAGGCCATCGCCTGCTCGATCGAGCGGCGCACGGCATCGTCCAGCTCCAGCGTGAGCAGCGCATCGAATCCACCGCGCACCACCCGTAAAGTCGACCCGCCGTAGACGCTTTCGCCCTGATTATCCCGCGTCAGACCTTGCGTTCCGTGATAGCTGGCGACCATGCCCGCGATGCGCACCTGTCCCACGCTGTAGGTGACTACCTGTTGCAGATTCTCTTCCAGCACCAGGCCCCATGTACTCACATCATCAACGTCCTGCGCGGCGATGGCTGTTGCGAGTTCGGCTTCGGATTTGACCTCGATCTGGCCGCGACCGGCTGTGGCCAGGACCGGTTTGATACGCACCGGACCTTTTTCGAGCAACCGTCTTCCGGCCTCCAGCGCATCGACATGGTTGAACACGCTGAAACCGTCGAGCACCGCATCCCTGGTTCGGCGAGGGAATTCATCGGACCAGCCGGAAGGACGAGCCGTGGCGTTTTCGAGCAGCGGGTGGGAAATGGCCTTGGTTGCCATGAACGGCTCGGCGACCCATCCGCCGAACAGGTCGTCAGCCGACTCGATGCCTAGCTGGCGGTGCTGGTCGTGACCGATCAGCGTATCGGAAGGTACAAAGTACAGTTTTTTGCCGGCATCACGTTGGGTGTCAGGGTCGTGGATCCCCCTGAACTGCGCGCCGAGCAACTGCGCGATTTTTTGCCCCAGAACCTGATGGACCGCCAGTTCATGGGCTGCGAGCTTCTTGTGGGTGGGTAATAGAACGACTTCAGCTGGTACGGCATCTGTTCGAGACCCGCTCATAGGCGCACTCCTTCAAGAGGCTTTTTTCAGGGCAGTGATCAGTTCCTGCTTGCTCATCGAAGAGCGTCCGGCGATCTGCAGGCTTCGAGCGCGCTGCATGAGGTCCGCCTTGGTCTGGGATTCCAGCGACTGGTCGGAGCGCGGTTCGCCCTGGCGGGTCGCGGCGGCACGCTTGGCGGAATCCTTGCGGGCGGCGGTCTTGCTGGATGCCGGGGTCTTGCTGCCCGACCCTCCTTTGCGTTCGCCGCCACCGGACTGCTTGTTGACAGTCGCCCAGGCGCGGGCCTCGGCTTCGTCTTTGGAAGCGCCTTTCTTTTCGTAGCCCTCTTCGATGTGCTCGGCTTTGCGCTTTTGCTTCTCGGTGTACTTGTCTTTGTTGTCGGCAGGCATGACGTGTCTCCTTCGGATCGGCGATTGATGTGCTCAACGTCTTCATGATTATGAAGCCCGACGGGTACCTGAGTTCCTGAGCGAGGATGAGCGGCTCGGCTGCCATGCTTCTGCAACAGTCAGGTGGTTAGATCCCTCCATTGATACCAGCAGGGGAAAACACATGAGCCTGATTGCAAAGTGGGCATTACAACTCGTCGCGGTATTCCTGTTCGCCTGGGCAGCGACCGTAGCGGCGCAGTGGAGCAGCGGGATCGTCAACGGAACCGGTACTGAACGCCTTGCGCAGTTGACCCAGGCACAGATGACAGCTGTGCCTGGCAATTCGCGACTGGCGACGGTTAATGCGGCAGCGCCAGCTGCTGCTCTTGATCACGCTGAATAAGCGCCGTAGCCACTTTCGCGCAGGCAAAAAAATGGCCCACAACGCGGTGGGCCAAATGGGATTCATCAAAGGAGTGGGGTGAATGTACCGATCTGAAGGTGAAGAGGATGTGAAAGGGATGTCACGGAAATGAGAACCGTTTTCCGCCAGTAGACGCAGGCAGGCGCAAGCGTGGAGAGCGATGCAGCGCTGCCGCCTGGATCGACAACGCTGTTGCCGGGAGCGTCGAGCCGCATGGATAACTCAAGGTGCCGCTGCCGGGGCGTGAGCGGCTGGCGTCTGGCGTGCGGAGGCCGGTGGCAAAGCATGTGGCGCATCGATTCGCGACTTCATGCGGTCGGCGAATGCTTTCGCCTCCTGCCAGTCCCTGCATGTGACCGGGTAGTCGTCCAGCCTGACAATCCAGTGGTTCCCGTGGTTACCTTCTTCAATTCGGATAAGCATTATCAGCATCTCCATTTGGCAAGGCGAACAGGTGCCGGGTCAGCGGCGGGCAAAATCGACGCTCGGAATCGTGCGCCGAATTTCCGGAGGCGGCCACTACTGTTATGGAAAACCCGATGAGTGAATCGACGCAGGGCACATATCGGGTATGAACGGTCGCGATAAGCGTCAGAACGCCAGCTTGAATCCGATCGAACCGAGCATGACCGCCAGGAATGGGCGCAGAAGATCATCGGAAACCCGCCCCGCCATGTGGCTGCCCAGCCAGATCCCCGGCAGCGAACCCATCAGCAGCCAACCGAGCAGTTCCCAATCCATGTTGCCCATGCTGGCATGGCCCAGCCCCGCGACCAAGGTCAGCGGTACTGCGTGGGCGATTTCAGTGCCGACCAGGCGGCGGGTCGGCAGCAACGGATACAGAACGAACAATGCGACGGTGCCCAACGCGCCAGCGCCAATCGACGTCAGCGCGACCATGGTGCCTAGCAACAGGCCGGTCGCGACGGTCAGGCCATTGAGGCTGGAACCACTGACCAGCGAATGCCCGTCGCCACGACTGTGGGCAAAGGCCAGAAGCTTTTTCTTGAAAAGTACGGCCAGCGCGGTCAGCAGCAGGACAAAGCCCAGCGCCTGTTTGATGATGGCGTTGACGGCTTCCGGAGCGCTATCGAGCGTGCTCAGAAACCACAAGGTCAACAGAACGGCCGGCACGCTGCCCAGCGTCAGCCAGCCGGTAATCTTCCAGTCGATATTGTTGTTCTTGCGATGAACCAGCACGCCGCCGGACTTGGTGATAGCCGCGTACAACAGGTCAGTGCCCACGGCGGTTGCCGGGTTGATGCCGAACCACAGCAGGATCGGCGTCATCAATGAACCACCGCCCACTCCGGTCATGCCTACGATGAAGCCCACAATCAGGCCCGCTATTACAAAACCCGCACCACCCACATCCATAAACGATCCTGTACACCAGACTCATCAGGCAAAAAGTGGCCGCAGCATAGCGTCTTATGTTCTAACGGGTTATGAGGATGTGTTCTAAGGTTATAACCGTTTTGAGCCGACGCGCGCGGCGAGGCGGTCCGGCACTTTGATTTGAGGAGTGCAATCGGATGCCAGCCATTGCAGAAGGGCCTCCGTTTCCATGGGCCGTGCGATCAGATAACCCTGGCCTTCGTCGCAGCCCCAGTCGCGGATCAGGCCCATAATCTGCTCGGTCTCGATGCCTTCAGCGACCACACGATAGTCCAGTTTTTTCGCCAGTCCGATCAGCGCTTTCACCAGACGCTGATCGTTTTCGTCGTCGGTCAGGTTACGCATCAGCGACTGGTCGAGCTTGACTGTGGTGGCCGGCAGCTGCCGCAGGTAACTCCAGTTGCTGTAGCCGGTCCCGAAATCGTCGATGGCCACCTCCATGCCCAGCCCGCGCAAGCGCTCCAGCTGGCGGCGTACTTCAGCGGGGTTGTGCATCAGCGCGCCCTCAGTGAACTCCAGCTCGAAGCGGGTCGGGGAAATGGCGTGTTGCTGCAACAGGCTGAGCATGCAGTTGGTGAAATCAGGCGCCGAGAGGTCTTGCGGCGTCACGTTGATCGCGACTCTGAAATCGAAGCCCAGATCGCGCCACGCCGCAGCCTGCTCGACGGCTCGGTGCAAGACCCACAAACTGAGCGGGCGCATCAGCGAGGTTTTTTCGGCCAGCGGGATAAATTCGGCCGGGCCGACCGGGCCAAGAGTCGGATGCGTCCAGCGCAGCAGCGCCTCAACGGAGGTGCAGCGGCCCGTGACGAGGTCGATGCGTGGTTGATAGACCAAGCGCAGTTGGTCCGATGCATGCACGGCGTCGGTCAATGAACTCAACAGGCAGAAAGCCCTTTGCTGGACGATGTCGAGCTCGGGCTGATAATGCGACCAGCCCAGATTACGATCACGGGCGTCGTTGGCGGCGCTGATGACCTGGCGCATCCAGTCCTGATCCTCGCCATTTTCGCTGCGCAGACTGACGATGCCCAGGCCCGCCTGCATTTGCACAGGCATGCCGTGGCAATGCACGGGCGCTGCGAAGGCGTCGAGTATCGAGCCGTACAAGCCTTCGTCCGGCCCGGTGCCGTGTAACAGAAAGCCGAAACGGGTCGGGCTGACTTTGTACAGCAGACAGCCGGCAGGCAGCTGCTCCTGAATGCGGTTCTTGATCGCGTGCATCAGGTCCTGCGCAAACGCATAGCCCAGCGCCTTGACGACATCGTTGAGGAATTCCGGGGTGAACATGTCGACCGCCACCAGCGTGCAGTCTTGTCCGGCAGCCAGTGCCTGACGGACATCTTCCTCAAGGCGCAAGCGGTTATAGAGCCCCGACGGCTGATCCCGATAGCAGCTCGAACGCAGGCCGACGATGTGTTTCATGACCAGCGCGGCCAGGCGCTTGAGCATCGACATGTCGCGCTCGCTCATTGCGGGTCTGGGTTTGGTGTCAATCACGCACAGGCTGCCGAGCCTGATCCCGTCATCCGTGATCAGCGGCGCACCCGCGTAATAACAGATACCCGGATGTCCGGTCACCAGGCTGTTGTCGGCAAAACGCGGGTCAATCCTCGCGTCGGTGACTTCGAGAGGCTGGTCGGTGAGAATCGTGTAGGCGCAGAAGGACACATCTCGCGGAGTCTCCTGCGGTTGCATTCCGACCCGGGCACGAAACCACTGACGATGTTTATCGACAATCGATATCAGCGCGATAGGCGCACTGAAGTACTCCGCGGCAACCCCCACGATTTCGTCGAAAACATGGTCAGTGCTGTTTTCCAGCACGCACAGTTCATTGATGCGCAGCAAACGTTGCGCTTCATTGAGCGGGATGGGGGCACCGGAGTTCATGGAGCGTGCTCGTATCAATGATGTCAATTTGATTGCACGCACTGTATCAGATGGTTTGGCTTTGACCAGATCAGGTCTTCGGCGATAGCTGGCGCTCAAGCCTGGTGTTGCTCATGGCCCGGTGCCAGAGCGCCCGAGCGGCGCGGCGCGGCGTCCGCTGCCAAGGTGCCGCGCCGTTCGTCGTATAAAGAGTTTGCGACGATCCAGTCAGGCGGACGCGTCGGCGGCTGTCGATGTGCGATCACTATCCTGGCGCGCGGCGAAGAGCTGCTCATGCGCGTAAAGAGTACTGGCGAGCAAAGTGCAGAAGACCTTCAGTGTATCCAGCACTTGCGGGTTATCCAGCCTGGCTGGCTGCGGATCAAGCCCGCACAAAGTGCCGAAGAAGTGCCCGTCGGGAAAGATGATCGGCAGCGAAAAGTAGCTTTGAAACCCAAACAGCTTGGGAATGGGGTGCTCGGCATAATGGGCGTCGCACGCCACTTCGCTGATGACTATGGGCGTGCGATGCAGGCGAAGCTCATTGCAGATCGTTTCCTCGATCTGCATCTGATGACCCGGTTCGACACCGAACTGCACTTCATCGTGGACCGCACATGCCATCCAGGTGGTGTCCGTTACCTTGGCTATGGCCGAAAACCCCATTCCAGTGAGGCGTGTGACCAGCTTCAACAGACTGGAGGTGGCTTCTATCTCGCTGATGACGGCGAGTTCCAGGGACGTCAGATGGTTGTTCAATATTAGTTACCTCAACGTCCAACTACGAAAAACGGCTTTCCAGCGATCATGTCTGATGGCTGATTGCAGGTGGCCATGATCGTGCCATACATCATCAAGCGCCATCCAGCGCCGGTCCTCGGAAACCATGTGCGTTGAACTGCCACGGCGGAGCAGTGCCCAAATCTTTACAACCCGGAGGAGACTGCCATGGCTGACGAAAAGGAAGAAAAAAAGGAACAACCCAAGGATGACGACACCCCGGCTCACGCCACCGAGAAGGAGCGCGAACGGCTGAAAGACTTCAACAAGGACGGTATACCGCCAGGCGCCTGGTGAAACCCGATTGCTCCGCGCCCCAGCCCCGCGCCGGGCGCGGTAGCAGCTGACACAACTTTGGTTTATAGAACCCTGAACCCCTTCGTGTGAGCACAAACATGAGCAGCCAATACCGCAGCGAGGCCGAGCGGCTTGAACAGGCATTCGCTGATGCCTACCAGGCGTACCGAAACCACATCATCTCCACGCCTTACCCGGCGAGCGAAGAAGAATGGGCCGAACACGACCGCTACCGCGATCGTGTTTCCCAGGCCAGCGCGGAATGGGGGCAATATTGCTCGGATAACAAGCATTTGCGATGAGCACTGCAATCAGCCACGGATGCCTAGTGTAGATTCATCGGTATCACAGCCAATGTTGCTGGCCTGAGTTGCTCTTATAATCAACCTCATTTAATCGGTAATCCGTGCAAGTTCGGCGGTGAACCGGTGCTTTGAGGTCTGATTGAAAACTATGCCAAGCGCATTCGAAAGCGTACTCAAGAACAAGAACATGGCTTATCACGGGCCGGGGCGGGCATTGCCTGTCGAGCAATCCATTACCCGTGTTGCTTTCGTGCTGATGGACAATTTCTCGATGATGTCCTTCACCGGCGCTGTGGACGCGCTGGTCACGGCCAACCTGATGAGTGAAACGCCGCTGTATGAAGTGCTGACGGTCGGTTTGCGCGCGCGTCAGGTCACCAGTGATCTGGGCATCGTGATTTCCGCTGACACTGTGCTGGCAGAGCTGGACGACCAGCAGCACATGGTCATCGTCGCGGGCGGCTTCCGGGTCCGGCTGGCAGGCGAGCCGTTGCTGCGCCGCAAGTTGCGCGCCAGCGCCGGCTCGGGTGCGCTGATGGGCGGCCTGTGGAACGGTGCCTACTTCCTGGCCGAAGCTCAATTGCTCGACGGCTATGAATGCGCGTTTCACCCGGAAGGCCGGGCGATGATGGCGGAAGTTTTCCCCAAGGTGACGGTGTCCAGACGCGCCTACGTGGTGGACCGCAATCGGTTCAGCTGCGCGGGTGCCAACAGTTCGCTGCGGCTGATGCTCGAACTGATTCGCAAAACCGGCGGGCAAGCGGTCGTCGGCGCTATTGAAGAAGTATTGCGCTGCGATGAGTCCGGCAACGCGACGGACCTGCCCCCGGTATTCGTCGAATCAGACCCGACATTGCCGCAGAGCCTCAAGCTGGCCCTTGAGCTGATGGCGCAGAATATTGAAGAGCCGCTGACCATTGATGAGTTGGCTGCTTGCGCCAATATCTCCAAACGGCAGCTGGAGCGCCGGTTCTGCAGCGCGCTGGGCGCAACGCCCACACGCTATTACCTGGAACTGCGTCTGACCCGCGCCCGTCAGTTGCTGCAGCAAACCAATCGCTCAGTGACGGAAATAGCCGTCGCCACCGGCTTTGTCAGTACCCCGCATTTCCAGCGTCGTTTCCGGGATTTCTTCGGCGTCTCGCCCGGCAGTCATCGCGTGTCTTACGAGCGCAAGCGCTAGCTGCTTTTAAAAAAAAGCCTTCGCGAACAAGTTCGCTCCCACAGGTACGGCGCCACCTTTGTGGGAGCGGCTTTAGCCGCGAAGAGGCCCTGAATGTCAGCGTATCTGCTTCCCGCACACGGAATATCAGGAAACTGTCACACCCCTGTTATGCCTCATGAGGCATGGTCGGCACCTGCCAGTTGTCATGCCAAGTGGACAAAATTTGCACAATGGCCTTTCAGTCGGGGTCGGTTATCGGCACAATTCGCGTCCGCTTTTTTCGGGAGGCCAGCGGACTCCTGTTGGCCGACCTTTATTACGGATAGCGCAATGATCAAAACGCCGTACTACCTCATCGACAAACAGAAGTTGCTGAGCAACCTGGAGAAGATCGCCTACGTGCGCGAGAACTCCGGTGCCAAGGCGTTGCTGGCGCTCAAGTGCTTCGCGACCTGGTCGGTTTTCGACCTGATGCAGCAGTACATGGACGGCACCACGTCCAGCTCGCTGTACGAGCTCAAGCTCGGCAAGCAGAAGTTCGAAGGCGAAACCCATGCCTACAGCGTGGCCTGGGCTGACGACGAAATCGAAGAGATGATCGCCAATTGCGACAAGATCATCTTCAACTCCATCGGCCAGCTCGAACGCTACGCCGACGCCACCGAAGGCACTGTTCGTGGCCTGCGTGTCAATCCGCAAGTGAGCAGCTCCGATTACCTGCTGGCCGACCCGGCGCGTCCCTTCAGCCGCCTCGGCGAATGGAACCCGGAAAAGATCGCCGCGGTGATGGATAAGATCACAGGCTTCATGTTCCACAACAACTGCGAGAACGGTGACTTCAACCTGTTCGACCAGATGCTGACCACCATCGAAGAGCGCTTCGGCGAACTGCTGCACCGCGTCGAGTGGGTCAGCCTGGGCGGCGGTATCCACTTCACCGGCGAAGGCTACGCACTGGACGCGTTCTGCGCACGGCTCAAGTCGTTCTCGGAAAAATACGGCGTGCAGGTGTATCTGGAACCGGGCGAGGCGGCGATCACCAACAGCGCTTCGCTGGAAGTCACCGTGCTCGACACCCTCTACAACGGCAAGAATCTGGCCGTGGTCGACAGCTCCATCGAAGCGCACATGCTCGACCTGTTGATCTATCGCCTCAACGCCAAGCTGGCACCCAGCGATGGCGAACACACCTACATGGTATGCGGCAAATCCTGCCTCGCCGGCGATATCTTCGGCGAATACCAATTCGATCGTCCGCTGACCATCGGCGACAGGCTGTCCTTCATCGACGCCGCGGGTTACACCATGGTCAAGAAAAACTGGTTCAACGGCCTGAAAATGCCGTCCATTGTTGTGAAGCAGCTCGACGGCAGTGTCGAGGTGGTTCGTGAGTTTGGTTTCGAAGACTACTTGTCCAGCCTCTCGTAAGCTGGCGTATTAAGGAGAGATGAAAAAATTGAAGAAGAACGTGCTTATCATTGGTGCAGGAGGTGTCGCCAAGGTGGTGGCCCACAAGTGCGCGCAGCACAACGACGAACTCGGTCGTATTGCTATCGCGTCGCGCAACATCTCCAAATGCCAGGCCATCATCGAAAGCGTCAAGGCCAAGGGCAGCCTCAAACAGCCCGCTGACATCCAGGCTTTCGCGCTGAACGCGCTGGACATCGAAGCGACCAAAACCCTGATCCGCGATACCGAATCGCAGATCGTCATCAACGTGGGTTCCGCTTTCCTCAACATGTCGGTGCTGCGTGCCTGCATCGATACCGGCGTGGCCTATCTGGACACGGCCATTCACGAAGAACCGGGCAAGATCTGCGAGACGCCGCCCTGGTATGGCAACTACGAGTGGAAGCACCTCGAGGAATGCCAGCAAAAGAACGTCACCGCCATTCTGGGCGTGGGCTTCGACCCGGGTGTGGTCAACGCCTATGCGGCCCTGGCGCAGCAACAGCATTTCGACCGCATTGACTCCATCGACATCCTCGACGTCAATGCCGGTTCCCACGGCAAATATTTCGCCACCAATTTCGACCCGGAAATCAACTTCCGCGAATTTACCGGGCAGGTGTGGAGCTGGCAGAACAGCCAGTGGACCAGCAACACCATGTTCGAAGTCAAGCGTACCGATGACTTGCCAGTTGTAGGCTCGCAGAACCTGTACCTGACCGGCCACGATGAAGTGCATTCGCTGTCGAAGAACCTGGACGTGCCTAACGTGCGCTTCTGGATGAGCTTCGGCGAGCACTACATCAACGTGTTCACCGTTCTTAAAAACCTCGGTCTGTTGTCCGAGCAGCCGGTCAAGACTGCCGAAGGTCTGGAAGTTGTGCCGCTCAAAGTGGTCAAGGCCGTGCTGCCCGATCCTGCTTCGCTGGCACCGGGCTACAGCGGCAAGACCTGCATCGGCGATCTGGTCAAAGGCACCAAGGACGGCAAGCCGCGCGAAGTATTCATCTACAACGTCGCTGACCATGTCGATGCCTTCACCGAAACCGACAGCCAGGGCATTTCCTACACTGCAGGCGTTCCACCGGTAGCCGCCGCGCTGCTGGTTGCCCGCGGCGAGTGGGACGTCAAGCACATGGCCAACGTTGAAGAACTGCCAGCCGAGCCGTTCCTCAAACTGCTGGATGTGATGGGCCTGCCGACCCGCATCAAGGACGAGCACGGCGATCGTCCATGGGATCAGGCGCTCTGAGTCTGACCGGACCATCGGCAGTATGAAAAAGGATCGCTCAGGCGATCCTTTTTTATGGCGATTGTGATTCACACGATCTTCTCCAGCTTGCTCCGGGAAGTCGTTCCCGCTTACTGGTAACATGCCGAAACCATCCACGCCCGCCTATCAGCCATGACGGACATGAGTCGCTATGACCCAGCAAAGCTCCCCGGAAAACCTGCTCTTTCTTCATGGAGGGGAACTTGGTGAGCTGATTCGTCGCCATGACTGGACTGCCAGCGGACTAGGCGATCCGGCCGGCTGGCCGCAGAGTCTGAAGACGGTCACGGCGATGCTGCTGGCCTCGCCGGTTCCCATCGTGCTGTTGTGGGGCGAGAAGGGCATCATGATCTACAACGATGCCTATTCCGGATTTGCCGGCGGACGCCATCCGCAGTTGCTGGGCTCGGAGGTGCGTAAAGGCTGGCCCGAAGTGGCCGATTTCAACGACCAGGTCATGCGCGTGGGGCTGGCTGGCCAGACGCTGGCCTACAAGGATCAGGAGCTGACGCTGCATCGCAACGGTCGGCCGGAACAGGTCTGGATGGATCTCGATTACTCGCCCATCTACGACGAATCCGGGCAGCCTGCCGGTGTTATCGCCATCGTTATCGAAACCACTCAGCGTGTGCTGGCCGCTCGCAACCTGCAGCACAGCGAGCAGCGGTTCCGTGCGCTGGTGACGGCGACCGCCGACGAGATCTACCGACTCTCGCCCGACTGGAGTGACCTGCGTCAGCTCGATGGTCGGGGCGTCATTCACACAGGCGTTCAGTCTAGCCGCAGCTGGCTGGATACCTATATTCAGCCGGCGGACCATCCTCTGGTCATGCCGAGTATCGAGCAGGCGATTCGTGATCGCGCCAGTTTCAGCCTTGAGCACCCGATCGCCCGGCCCGATGGCACCCTCGGCTGGGCGTTGTCGCGCGTGGTCCCGTTGTTTGATGAGCGCGGCGAAATCATCGAGTGGTTTGGCTCGGCTTCGGATATCACTGCGCGCCGCCACGCAGAAGAAACGTTGCGGGCCAATGAACGACGCTTGAAGTTTCTGGATGCACTTGGCCGGGAAACCGCGCGCAGCACCGATGCAGACGTCATCATGGCGATTACCACACAGATGCTGGGCGAACATCTGGGCGTGTCGGTCTGTGCCTATGCGGACATGGATCCGGATCAGGATGGCTTTACCATTCGCGGAGACTGGCATGCGCCCGGCTGTCAAAGCATCGTGGGACATTACCGGCTGGCAAGCTTTGGCAGACTGGCGCTCAAGAATCTTCATGCAGGATTGCCGCTGATCCTCAATGACAACGCCGCGCAGCTGGAACCCGAGGAAGCCGTGGCCTTCCTGAGCATTGGTCTGGCCGCTACCATCTGCATGCCGCTCGTCAAAGAGGGCCGCCTTACCGCGTTGATGGCGATTCACGACCGCGTGCCGCATGAGTGGACCTGTGATGAGCTGCTACTGCTCGCCGAAGTTACCGAACGTTCCTGGGCGCATATCGAGCGGGTGCGAGCCGAGGCGCGGCGTCGCGAAAGCGAAGAGCAGTTCCGGCACGACCTCGAAGCGCGGGTGGCCGAGCGCACTGAAGCATTGCGCCTGAGCGAGGCGAATATTCGTCGTACCGAACAGGCCTTGCAGCAGGCGCAAAAGATGGAAGCGCTGGGCAACCTCACCGGCGGCATCGCCCATGACTTCAACAATCTGCTGATGGCCGTGCTGGGTAGTCTGGACCTGCTGCGCAGGCGGATACCGCCCAATCCGGATTTCCTTCGCTTGCTGGACACTGCCAAGGCAGGTGCGGACCGTGGCGCGTCGCTTACCGCTCGAATGCTGGCCTTTGCGCGCCGTCAGGAGCTGCGTTCACAGGACGTCGAACTGGGCGAATTGATCGCCGGGATGACCGAACTGCTGCAGCGCTCGCTCGGCCCAACCGTCGAGCTGCGGATCGTTCATGCGCCGGTCCCGGCCTGGGTGCGAACCGACATCAACCAGCTCGAAACCGCGTTGCTCAACCTGGCGGTCAATGCCCGCGATGCGATGAACGGGCAGGGCTACATCACGATCGATGTCAGCGCACATGCTGCTGCGGAATCCGATCCGCAGCTCAGTCCGGGCGATTACTGGTGCCTCTGTGTGACGGACACCGGCGTCGGCATGGATGAGCACACGCTCAAGCGGGCAACGGAGCCGTTCTTCACCACCAAGGGTGTTGGGCAGGGCACGGGGCTGGGGCTGTCGATGGTGCATGGACTTGCCACGCAGTGTGGCGGCACCTTGCGTCTGCGGAGCAGTCCGGGGTCTGGCACGGCCGCCGAGATGTGGCTGCCCGTGGCCGTCGCGCCGAAGATATCCTCCGAAGACAGCGCTCAAGAGGACAGCGAAGGCGGGGATCAGCGCGTCGTTCTGGATGTTCTGGCGGTGGACGATGATGAGCTGGTGCTGACCAGCACCACTGAAATGCTCAAGGACATGGGGCACCGGGTGTTCGCAGCACGCTCCGCGCAAGAAGCGCTGCAATGGCTTGAGCGTCAGCGTTTCCATCTGATGATCACCGACCACGCCATGCCCCATGTCACTGGCTCGCAACTGGTGGCCAGCGCTCGTGAGCTCTGTCCGGACCTGCCGGTCATCCTGGTGTCTGGCTATGCGGAAGCAGCGTCCGGTCAGACCATCAATGTCCCGTGCCTCGCCAAACCGTTTTCCCGTGCGCAACTTACGGAGCTGGTGAGTCAGACCGGAAAGCGGGTCCACTAGTCATCGCCGGTCGCGTGGCGCCGATGCTCCATGCAGTTGGGCTACAGAGCCGAAGCTTGGCGCGAACCGCGTGGGAGATTCTATGTTTGAGGGGCAGCCCTCTAACGCCCCCGGGCAGAAGCTCAGGGAGCTCGCAAAGCCGCTTGTGATTCTGCCCGAAGGGCGTGGGGGTGACCGGGCGGCGATCCGCTTGTCCGCGATCTGCCGGAAACCGGCAGCAAGATGGTTCACGCGGTGTACCTGAAAAAACAAGGTCGCCCGATTTACTGCCGCTTCGCGCCAGATCGCAGGCAAGCCAGCTCCTACAGTTCGTGCAGCGCTGCGGTTCTTGTGGGAGCCAGCTTGCTGGCGATTGCAGTGTGTCAGTCGCAGCTGCAGGGGCAGGTCTGCTGCTTTCGCGGACAAGCGGAGCGCCGCCCGGTCCGCTACCTCTGGATCAGGACGTGCCGGGTGAGCAGAGGCTGCTGGCCCGGACGTTAAGAAACGCCGGGAATCGATACGATTGCACCGGCTCGCCGGCGATGCGTTTGAGCAGAGTCTCTACGGCACGCACGCCCTGCGCATGCATGCTGGTGCTGACACTGGTCAATTGCAGATGCGCGGCCAGAGGCGTGTCGTTGTAGCCCAGCACGGCGATGTCGCGACCGGCCTGCAGGCCTCGATTGCGCATGGCCCCGAACAGACCGATGGCCAGGAAGTCATTGACCGCGAAGATCGCCGTGGGCGGTTGTGGATGGGCCAGCAGCTGCTCGCCTATGTTGAAGCCTGCCTGGGTATCGAAGCGCCCGCATATAACGCGTTCCGGTTCAATATCGATACCGCGCTCCCGGTAATACTCGACGAAGCTGGCGGTTCGCTCGCCGGAGTTGCTGCTGTGCGCCTCGCCGGCAATGACCGCCACTCGGGTGTGGCCCTGGAAAAACAGGTGTTCAGCGGCCAGGCGGCCGCCCATTTCGTCATCCGAGGTGATCGAGCAGTGCTGGCCGCGCCGTCGGCTCACCAGAACGAAAGGCACCTGACGCTCCGCCAGTTCTTCGAGAAAACCCGGCTCCGGCGTGCTGTGTACGTCGCTGATGATCAGCCCTTCGACATTGCGTGCCAATGCCCGCTCGGCGAGTTCCCGCTGGCGTTCCGGACGGTCCAGCGTGTTGGCGACGAACGAGGTGTAGCGCCGCGCGCTCGCGGCCTCATCGATGCCCTCATAGACAGTCGCCAGCACAATGTCGGAAAGCCTCGGCACCAGAATGGCGATCTCGCGGCTGTGCCGGGTTTTCAAGGTGCGGGCGTGGGTGTTGGGCTGGTAGTCGAGGCTGGCGGCCAAGGCGCGGATGCGTTCGATCGTCTCTTTGGACGCAGCTCGGCCAGCATGGTCCAGAGTGCCGTTGAGCACTCGCGAGACGGTCGAGACATGAACGTTGAGTTGCTGGGCAATACCGCGAAGTGTGGCTGGACGTCTGTTCATGAGGTATGCCTGAGCGCGCGGATGGGCAAGGCGCAACGGCCGGATCCAGGCGCTGAATCTGAGCCGTTCGCTCTGGAAATTCCGGAGGGCAGGGCCATTGCGCCACGATGGAGCGTTGCGTTCCAAAAGATTGCACAAACGATTGCGTAACACTACCCAAACGTTTGGGTGATTTTTTTGAGCAGTTTTCTGTTCAGCATAAGTTTCTGAACTTGCGGGATTTTTTACAGCACGGCGGATTTTCGGGATTTGTCGGGAATGGAGTTGGTATGGGCATTGCGTTAGCCCCCTCAGCCTCCTTACCTGACTGATGGGAAACTCGCCATGACGCACGCTTCAGCAACCCGCGCACGTAGTTTGACCCGAATGGCCCTGGCTTGCTCTTTGGCGATCGGAGCCTTGTCGCCTGTGGCGGCGATGGCCGACAGCACTTTGCGAATTGCCATGACCGCAGCGGACATTCCGCTGACTCACGGTCAACCGGATCAGGGGTATGAAGGTAACCGCTTTACCGGGATCACCATGTTCGACTCGCTGGTCGAATGGGATCTGTCCCAGAGCGAGAAGCCCAGCACTCTGGTGCCGGGGCTTGCCACCGAATGGGCGGTCAAACCGGACGATCACACCAAGTGGATTTTCAAACTGCGGCCCGGCGTGAAGTTTCACGATGGCTCGGTATTCAACGCCGATGCAGTGGTCTGGAACGTCAACAAGGTGCTCGACAAGCAAGCGCCGCAATACGCGCCGGGTCAGATCGGCGTGACCGTCTCGCGCATGCCAACCCTGCGCAGCGCCAAAAAAATCGATGACCTGACTGTCGAGCTGACCACCAGCGAGCCGGACGCGGTACTGCCTTACAACCTGACCAATCTGTTCATGGCATCGCCCGCGGCCTGGCAGAAAGACTTCTCGGCGGTGCCGGCGAGCGTCACCGATGCGGCCGAGCGCTCCAAGCAGGCCTGGACCTCGTTCGCCAGCCATTCTTCAGGTACCGGCCCGTTCAAGATGAACCGCATGGTGCCGCGTCAGGTGCTGGTGCTGGACAAGAACCCGGACTACTGGGACGCCAGGCGCGTGCCCAAGGTTGATCACGTCGAGCTGATTCCGCTGCCCGAGGCCAATGCCCGCACGGCCGCACTGTTGTCCGGCCAGGTGGACTGGATCGAAGCGCCCGCGCCGGATGCCATCGACCAGATCAAGAGCAAGGATTTCAAGATCTACGCCAACGCCCAGCCGCATATCTGGCCATGGCAGTTCTCCTTCGCGCCCGGCTCGCCGTGGCTGGACAAGCGTGTGCGCCAGGCCGCGAACCTTTGCCTGGATCGCAGCGAACTGAAAGCTTATCTGGGCGGCTACATGCAGGAAGCCACCGGCACCTACGAAAAGGATTCGCCGTGGTACGGCAACCCGGAATTCAAGATCAGATACGACCAGCCCGCCGCGCAGAAACTCATGAGCGAAGCCGGGTACAGCAAGGACAAGCCGATCAAGGTCAAGGTCCTGACATCGGCGTCCGGGTCCGGACAAATGCAGCCGCTGCCCATGAACGAATACATCCAGCAGAGCCTCAAGGGCTGCTATTTCGATGTGGAGATTGCCGTCACCGAGTGGAACACGCTGTTCAGCGGCTGGCGCCTGGGTGCCAAGGACCCCGCAGCGCAAGGCGCCAACGCGATCAACGTCAGTGCGGCGGTCATGGACCCGTATTTCGGCATGGTGCGCTTTGCCAGCGAAAAGGCCTTCCCGCCGGTCTCCAACAACTGGGGCTATTTCGCCAGCCCGGAAGTCGAGAAGTTGATCACCCTGGTGCGCAACTCCTTTGACCCCAAGGCGCTGGACGAAGCCTCCGGCAAGCTCAACGCCGCCATGGTCGATGAAGTGCCGTTCCTGTACGTCGCCCACGACGTAGGCCCGCGCGCCATCTCGCCGAAGATTACCGGCGTGGTGCCGGCTCAGAGCTGGTTCATCGATCTGACATTGGTCTCCAAAAAGGACTGAGAAGCCTGACGAGACCGTTGTGGGAGCGGACTTGTCCGCGAAGAGGCCGGTACACCTTCTACATGTTATCGGCCGGGTATACGTCTTCGCGGACAAGTCCGCTCCTACAGGATTTGCTATCGCGCGATGACCGTGATTGCTCTGGTGAGGAACCCTTATGCTCTCTTACATCTTGCGTCGCCTTCTGCTGGCGACCCCCATTTTGCTGGGTGTGGCGCTGGTGTGTTTCATGCTCGTGCAGATGGCGCCCGGCGACCCGCTGGTTTCGGTCATGCCGCCGGATGCCTCCGAAGCACTGCGCACGCAGCTGATCCAGGCCTATGGCTTCGATAAACCGCTGCCGGTGCAGTTTGGCTTATGGCTCTGGCATGCGATACATGGCGATCTGGGCATGTCCATCGCCAGTGGCCGTCCGGTCACGGCGGAAGTGCTGGGAGCGGTAGGTTATTCCCTGCGTCTGGCGTTGCTGGCAACCCTGATCGGTTTTGTCCTGGGCAGCCTGTTCGGTTTCGTCGGCGGTTACTTTCAGGACAGCTGGCTGGACCGCGTGGCCTCCGCCATTTCCGCGGTTGGTGTCAGCGTGCCACATTACTGGCTCGGCATGCTGATGGTCATCATCTTCTCTTCGCAGCTGGGCTGGCTGCCCGCCACCGGCGGCGGACCGCTGGGGCAAGCGGCGTGGGCATGGGACTGGGCGCACCTGCAGTTCATGATTCTGCCGGCCATTACCCTGTCGGTCATTCCCACCGGGATCATTGCGCGGACCGTGCGCGCGCAAGTGGCGGAAACCCTGGCGCAGGAATTCATCATCGGCCTGCGCGCCAAGGGGCTGAGCGAGTGGGGGCTTTTCCGCCATGTGGTGAAGAATGCAGCGCCCACCGCCATGGCGGTGATGGGCTTGCAGATCGGTTACCTGATGGGCGGCTCGATTCTGGTCGAGACGGTCTTTGCCTGGCCCGGCACCGGCCTACTGCTCAACTCCGCGATCTTCCAGCGTGACTTGCCGTTGCTGCAGGGCACGATCTGGGTGCTGGCCTTGTTTTTCGTGGCGCTCAATCTGCTGGTGGACATCCTGCAAACGCTGCTCGATCCACGTATCAAAAGGGGCTGAGCATGAACATGTCGACAGTCAGGCCGGCCGCGCCGGTCATTACGCCTATCGAAAGCTCGCCCGGCTACTGGAGCGAAGTGTTTGGCCGCGTGCGCCGCGATCCGGTGGCGCTGTTGGTAGGTGGCATCATTTTCGTATTGTTGCTGCTGGCGGTGTTCGGTCCGTGGATCGTTCCGGGCGACGCCTTCACCACCTCCATGTTCAAACGCCTCAAACCCATCGGCACCGAAGGCTTCCCGCTGGGCACCGACGAGCTGGGCCGCGATCTGCTGTCACGCCTGATGCTGGGCGCGCGCCTGTCACTGTTCATGGGCATCACGCCGGTGATCTTCGCCTTTTTCATCGGTGGCGCAATCGGGGTGATTGCCGGCTACTTCGGCGGCTGGCTGAACAGCCTGATCATGCGCACCGTCGACGTGTTCTACGCCTTCCCGTCGGTGCTGCTGGCCATCGCTTTCTCCGGCGCGCTGGGCGCCGGCGTCGGTAACGCGCTGTTGTCGCTGACCCTGGTTTTCGTACCGCAAGTTGCGCGTATCGCCGAGAGCGTCACCACTCAGGTACGAAACCGCGATTACATCGAAGCCGCCCGCGCTTCGGGTGCGGGCTCGTTCACCATCATTCGCACCCAGGTGCTGGGCAACGTGCTTGGGCCGATCTTCGTGTTCACCACCGGGCTGATTTCCGTGTCGATGATTCTCGCCTCCGGCCTGTCGTTTCTAGGCCTCGGCGTCACGCCACCGGAGCCGGAATGGGGCCTGATGCTCAACACCCTGCGCACTGCCATCTACACCCAGCCGCTGGTATCGGCCTTGCCGGGAGCGATGATCTTTATCACCTCGATATCTTTCAACGTGCTCGCCGATCGGCTGCGGGCGGCCATGGCAATCAGGAGTTGACGATGACCAAGCGCGATATTGGCGGTCCGGCTCAGCCACTGCTGAAAGTGGAAAAACTGGTCAAACATTTCCCGGTCAAGGGCGCGCTGGGCAAGCGTAGCGTCGTCCGCGCCGTGGATGGCATCAGCTTCGCGGTGCAGAAGGGCGAGACGCTTGGCGTGGTCGGGGAGTCCGGCTGTGGCAAATCCACCACCGCGCGGCTGTTGATGCAGCTGATCGAGCACGACAGCGGCGAACTGGTGTTCGACGCCATGACCGTGGGCGGTCACCAGCTGCCACTGCGTGACTACCGGCGTCAGGTACAGATGGTGTTTCAGGACAGCTACTCATCGCTGAACCCGCGCCTGACCATGGAACAGTCCGTGGCGTTCGGCCCTTCGGTGCACGGGGTCAGCCAGCGCGACGCATTGCAGCGCGCCCGTGATCTGTTAGGGCGAGTGGGGCTGGAGCCGACACGGTTTGCCGGTCGCTATGCCCACGAGCTGTCCGGCGGCCAGCGCCAGCGGGTGAACATCGCCCGCGCCCTGGCGGTCGATCCGCGCCTGGTGATTCTCGACGAAGCGGTCTCGGCGCTGGACAAATCCGTGGAAGCGCAAGTCTTGAACCTGCTGCTGGACCTCAAGGACAGCCTGCAACTGACTTACGTGTTCATCAGCCACGACCTGCACGTGGTGCGCTATCTGTCCGACCGGATCATGGTCATGTACCTGGGCGAGATCGTCGAGATCGGCCCGGCAGAAGCGCTGTTCTGCAACGCCCAACACCCATACACCCAAGCGTTGCTGACTTCCATGCCCTCCATGGACCCGGCTCATCGCACCCTGGTTTCGCCTTTGTCGGGCGATCCGCCCAGCCCGATCAACCCGCCTGCGGGCTGCCGTTTCCATACCCGTTGCCCCCACGCCGAAGCGATCTGCTCGCAGATGGCACCCGCGCTGACCGAGACGGGTAACGGGCATCAGGCTGCCTGCCTGATGGTTCAGCCGGGGGCCGGGCACAGCCGCAGCCCGGCGGTGGAAATGATCTACGGAGGAGCATTGGCATGAGTGAACTACCCATGGTGGCCGTGCGCGACCTCAAGGTTCGCTTCAAGCGGGGCGGGCAGACTCTTTCGGCGGTCAACGGCGTCAGCCTGCAAGTGGCGCGTGGTGAAGTGCTGGCGCTCATCGGCGAATCCGGGTCCGGCAAGAGCGTGACCCTGCGTGCCTTGATGCGCCTGCACTCCGAGCGCTCGACGCGCATTGAAGGGCAGATCGACATCGCCGGGCAGGACCTGATGAAGCTGTCGCGCAGCCAGCTCCAGGCGTTGCGCGGGCCGGTCGCCTCGATGATTTTTCAGGAGCCACTGCTGGCGCTGGACCCGGTGTACACCATCGGACAGCAGATCGTCGAAGCGCTGCGCCGCCATAGCTCGATGTCCAGGGCCGAGGCCCGAGCGGCGGCGCTTGAGGCACTACGCAGCGTGCGGATTCCAAGCCCGGAACAGCGCCTGGATGCCTACCCGCACGAGATGTCCGGCGGCATGCGCCAGCGGGCGATGATTGCTCTGGCGCTGGCCTGCAAGCCGCAGATCCTGCTAGCGGACGAACCCACCACGGCGCTGGACGCCACGGTGCAGATCCAGATTCTGATCCTGTTGCGCGAGCTCCAGCAGGCACTGGGCCTGTCGATCATCTTCGTGACCCACGACATCGGCGCGGCGGTGGAAGTCGCCGACAGAGTGGCTGTCATGTACGGCGGGCGCATCGTCGAACAGGCGCCGCTCGCCGAGCTGCTGGACAACCCGCAGCACCCGTACACCCGAGTGCTGCTCGGCACCCGCCCCAAGGACGGCCTGCGCAAGGGCGAACGTCTGATCAGTATTCCCGGTGCGCCACCGGACCTGGCCAACCTGCCGGCCGGTTGCGCCTTCGCGCCACGCTGTCCGCGCGCCAGCGACGTATGTCGCAGCGCCGTGCCGGCCATTGAAGACGTCGTTGCCGACCACTCCGTGAGTTGCCATCACTGGCATCGGGTTCCCGTTCATTCCTTCAGTGAGTCCTTGTCATGACCGATTCCGCATTCGCTTTGATGCCGTATCCACACGTTGACGTACCTCACGCAGCGAGCGGCCCGCTGGCCGGCTACACCTTTGCCGCCAAAGACCTTTTCGACGTCGCCGGTTACCCGACCGGGGGCGGCAACCCCCATGTGCTGGCGATGTCGGGCATCAAGACCGTGACCGCGCCGACCATCCAGCGCCTGCTGGACGCTGGTGCCGAAATGATCGGCAAGGCCCACACCAATGAAATGGCATTCTCCATGAGCGGCAAGAACGCCCATTTCGGCACACCACGCAACGGCGCAGCCCATGACCGCATTCCCGGGGGCTCTTCGTCGGGCTCGGCGTCGGCGGTGTCGAATGGCTTGTGCGACTTCGCGATGGGCAGCGACACCGGTGGCTCGGTGCGGACCCCGGCCAGTTATTGCGGCCTGTTCGGCCTGCGCCCAAGCCATGGCCGAGTGTCGCTGGCCAATACTCAGGCGCTGTGCGAAAGCATGGACACTGCCGGCTACTTCGCCCGCGACGCCAAGGTATTCGGTCTGGTCGGCGAGTGCCTGCTGGGAGAGGATTCGGCGCCACTGCCTGCAATGCCGCAGCTGATGATCAGCGACGAGTTGTTTGGTTTGTTGCCCGCTGCCTCGCTGGACGCCCTGGCGCCCGCTATCGCGCAAATCACCGATTGCTGCGGCCCCCTGGAAAAACTCGGCGCAGAGTTGCCTTCGTTGAGCGACGCGTATTGGGCATTCCGTTACATCCAGGGCCGCGAAGCCTGGGAAGCGCAGGGTGAACTGATCGAGCGCGAAGGCCTGGCGCTGGGGCCGGACGTGGCGGCACGTTTCGCCTGGTCCAAGGCTGTCACCGACGAGCAGTACAACGACGCCTGCACCTTGCGCGAGCGTTTCACCGCCCATTGGAAAGAGCTGCTGGGCAACCGCGTGCTGGTCATGCCCACCGTCCCGGACATCGCGCCGCTGCTCAGCGCCAGGGATGAGGAGATCGAAGAAACCCGCCGCATCTCCCACCACCTGCTGGCCATCGCCGTGCTGTGCCGCACGCCGCAACTGACCATGCCGCTGGTTTCCAAGGACGGCGCTCCGCTAGGCATCTCACTCATGGGCCCAGCAGGCAGCGACCTCAGCCTGGTAAAGCTCGCCGTGAAAATCGCACAACTCGCGTAGGAGCCAGCTTGCTGGCGATTGCGGTGTGTCAGCCGCTGCTGCAATGCCAGGCGTGCCGTGAATTATGTGGGAGCCAGCTTGCTGGCGAGGGCTGAAGTACAAGCAACACAAATGTTGCGGCCGTGCCAGCGTCTTCGCCAGCAAGCTGGCTCCTACAGATTAGAAGTGCGCCACGATCTTGTGGGAGCCAGCCTGCTGGCGAGTGCGGTGCGTCAGTCACTGCCGCAACGCCGGGTCTGCTGCTCTCGCAAGCAAGCTTGCTCCCATGGATCTACCAAGACAGCTCTTCACTTCAACATTGGAGACTCACTATGAACACACCCTTCACCCCGGCAACAGTGCTCACCTCCAACGCTCCACTCATCAACACCCAGCGCCTCTGGCAATCCCTTATGGACCTGGCCCAGATCGGCGCGACCCCCAAAGGCGGTGTCTGCCGCCTGGCCCTGACCGACCTCGACAAACAAGCCCGCGACCTCTTCATCAAATGGTGCGAGGAAGCCGGCTGCGCCGTAAGCGTGGACGCCATCGGCAACATCTTCGCCCGTCGCCCGGGCCGCAACCCGGAGCGCGCACCGGTAATGACCGGCAGCCACATCGACACCCAACCCACCGGCGGCAAGTTCGACGGCTGCTTCGGCGTCATGGCCGGCCTTGAGGTGATCCGCACCCTCAACGATCTGGGCCTGGAAACCGATGCGCCCATCGAAGTGGTGGTCTGGACCAACGAAGAAGGCTCGCGATTCCCGCCATGCATGATGGGTTCCGGTGTATTCACCGGCAAACTCGACCTCGCCGACACCCTCGCCAAGCAAGACGAACAAGGGCTGATCGTCGGCGAAGAACTGCAACGCATCGGCTACGCCGGCAGCCGGGCTGTGCTGGGGCACCCGGTAGGCGCGTACTTCGAAGCGCACATCGAGCAAGGCCCGATCCTCGAAGACCAGCAGAAAACCATCGGCGTGGTCATGGGCTGTCTCGGCCAGAAATGGTTCGACCTGACCCTGACCGGCGTCGAAGCCCATGCCGGCCCGACACCCATGCACCTGCGCAAAGACGCCTTGGTCGGCGCTGCCCAGGTTGTCAGCGCAGTAAATCGCATCGCGGTGCAAAGCCAGCCCCACGCCTGCGGCACCGTCGGCTGTCTCAACATTCACCCTGGCTCACGCAACGTCATTCCCGGCGAAGTGAAACTGACTATCGACTTCCGCCACCTGCATGCCGACAAACTGCAGGCCATGGTCGACGACCTCAAACAGGCCATCGAAAGCGCCTGCCAGCAACATGGCCTGACCTACCAGTTAACGCCTACCGCTGACTTTCCACCGCTGGACTTCGCTTCCCAATGCGTCGACGCCGTGCGCGAAGGCGCTGCGCAGCTGGGGCTGAGCCATATGGATATCGTGAGCGGGGCAGGGCACGACGCGATATTCATTGCCGAGCTTGGGCCCGCGGGGATGATCTTCGTACCGTGTGAAGGCGGGATCAGCCATAACGAGATCGAAAATGCGACGCCGGAGGATTTAGGGGCGGGGTGTGCGGTGTTGTTCAGGGCGATGGTGAAGGCTGCGACGGCCTAGTGAACAGTGCCTGCAGGAGTAAGCATGCCGAGCGCAATCACTCATGCGCTCGGCAGCTGGCTTAATTGACCTTCTTATACTCCATGCCCGGGCCGGTTAGATGTCCAGTGGACTTGTCGATGACCAGGTTGACCGTCATCTGCCCGTTTACCTGCAAAATGCCGTCTTTCACAACCGCTGGCAGGTTCTGGGTCTTCGGCTTGCCATCAACAAAGCTCGGCGACGTCTCGCGGACGATAAGACCGTCGCCGTTCTTCTCGATCTGCACGGTCCGGTTTTCGCGCTTGATGTCCTGCCACTTTCCAATGTATTCACTTCCTGCATCCGCTCCGCATCCAGCGAGCAGCACGGCGGAAATTGCAGCGGCAAAAAATTTCTTCATCAACGTCTCGTTCCTTCCTAACGTGTGTTCAGAGTTGGTATCCATTGCGCCAGAGCCTTCGCTCTAACGAGCGCAATGGTACATGCTTAGAAGCTCCATGTTTTAAGCGCTGTTTCAGATTAAAAATTCTTGCGGCTGCGCTTCAGTAACTATCGGGTTTCAACCGTTGTTCGACAACTCTACCGAACGGTCGTAGGCCGCAGCCGTGGCCGCTTTCATCAACTCGCGTAACCTGGCCTTTTCTTCAAACACTTCAATGGCGGCCGCAGTGGTTCCATTCGAGACAGTGGGCATGCTGCTCGCCACGATGGCAGTCAGCCTGATGGCGATGCTGCCTGAAGACCAGTTTCTGAGCTGGGGCTGGCGAGTGCCGTTCGTGCTCAGCGCCGGCCTAGTGTTCCTCGGCCTGTGGATTCGCCATGGCCTGGATGAAACCCCGGACTTCAAGAAAGCCAAGGAAACCGGCAACGTCGCCAAAATGCCGCTGGTAGAAACACTGCGCGACCACTGGCGCGAAGTGCTCATCGCAGCCGGCCTGAAAGTTGTGGAAACCGCGCCGTTCTACATCTTCTCCACCTTCGTGGTTAGCTACGCGGTCAACACCCTGGCCTATACCAAGGTGAGCGCCCTCAACGCCGTCATGATCGGCGCCGCCGTCGCATCGCTCATGATCCCGCTGATGGGCTGGCTGTCCGACAAGATCGGGCGCAAGACCGTCTACATCATCGGCATCCTGTCCATCGCCATGTTCATCGTGCCGTACTTCATGCTGCTCGACACCAAAACCACCTGGGGCCTGACAATCGCCACAGTCGTCGCCCTCGGCATCCTCTGGGCACCCGTCACCGCCGTGCTCGGCACCATGAGTTCGGAAATCTTCTCCACCCGCGTGCGCTATACCGGCATTACATTGGGTTACCAGCTGGGCGCAGCACTGGCAGGCGGAACCGCGCCGTTGATCGCGACCTACCTGCTGAGTCGTTATGACGGAAGCTGGACGCCAGTGGCGTTGTACATGATGGGAACCGTGCTGGTTTCCTTGGTGGCCGTGTTGGCGGTCAAGGGAGCAAAGGCGGATTTGCCGCAGGCGGGAGCGCGCAGGGCTGTTTGACGTGTTCTGAGTCAGGCTGGGCGACACTGTCGCCCAGCTGGCGTTTCAAGTCACGAAGCTCGGTCAAGCTGTAACGGGTCTACCGATCCACCTCTTGCAACCGCACCTGCACCGCATCATCAAAAATGATGTACAGCGTTTCCACATCCGCAGGTTTCAGCTTCCTCGCGCTCTCCAGCGCCCCGATCAAAGCGATCTGCATCTCGCCTTCACGCTCCACATCCTCCCGCGTACTCGCCGCGTTCAACGCTCGCACCATGTCGTCGATTTGATTGCGCACTGGCTTGGGGAGCTTTAACTGGTCGAGTTGTTCTTGAAGCATTGGGGGGATCTCCGGTAGGGTTGTGGCACTGGGGCAAACACCCGGAAACAAAAAAAGGCACCTGACAGGTGCCTTTTTCGTGACGCTTGTTTGGTGGAGCCGGGGGGATTTGAACCCCCGTCCGCCAGTACTCCGCTGTCGGTACTACATGCTTAGCCGTGTCTATTAAGTTAACCCTCAGCGACCCGACGGGCAGGGTGCTTTGGGCGAGCTGTGTAAGTTTTAGTCGCGTCGGCCACAACGTCCTAAGCGACGATCCTGTTCTGTATGACAATCATTTCGGGTTTACAGGCATCCCCTGATGATTGCTGGAGCCGAAGCTACCAGAAGGAAGGCTAGCGCCGCTTACGCAGCGAGAGCGTATTCCCCGTAGGTTTCGTCATTGGCAACTATAGAAAGTTGCAACAGTGGATTTACGAGTTCTGTTACCAACTCGGCATGCACCTAAAGTTTCATCACCGGCGTCGAATCCTAATCGGCCCCGAGACTGCTTTCGCAGTCGCTGGGCGGAGTGTACGCGCTTTGCCGCTTCGCGTCGACCCGTCCAGTCGTTCGATGAGGCCAGCCGGTCGGCTGGCCTGGGCAAGTCGATTACTTGCCGGCACCTTCGCTGCCCGAACCGATGGTTTTCAGGCGGGTGATAGCCTTGGTGGTCAGGTCGATACAGGTTTTTTCGTCGTTCTTGGCCTGGGCGGCCTTGGCGTCTGTCTCGGTCTTGGCCAGCATTTCCTTCACGTCAGGGCTCAGGTTGGCGTTGGTCGACACCTGGGCGTCCTTGAGGGTTTGCAGGTTGCTGCCGCACAGATCATCGGCGGCGAATACCGGTGAAGCCAACAGTGCAGCGCTTAAGAACAATCCAGTGAGGGCAGTACGCTTCATGTGTATCTCCTTATAGCCTGTGGACTCGGTGTGGCCGGTCTATGAGGCCGTCGCCCGAGGTTGGACGAGCGCCGAATCGGCCAAGCGCTCATGAAGATGGACTGTGCTGACACGCAGGGGTTCTATTTTATTTTCCGATCATGTGAAAAAGCCACTTGGCAGCCATCGTGACCCAAAAAGGGGCAATATTGGCCGTTACTGGCCGGATTGAACCGTTTTGGCCTGTGTGACGCGATCCACCAGATACACCAGCCCGTGGTAGTCGATTCCGCCATGGTTGGACAGCCCGATCTCGCATGTCCGGCTGGTCGAAATGCCCTCATTGCAATGTTGCACGGCGTCCTTGAGGTTGCGCAGCGCGTGCGCATTCAGCTCGGGTGTCGTGAAGCCTTTGTCGCCTGCAAAGCCGCAGCAATGAATGCCCTCGGGCACCACCACGTTCAGGCTGCACAGCCGGGCGAGTTCGATCAGCGCCTGGCTTTCGCCCAGGTGCTGCGTGCTGCAGGTGACGTGAACCGCGATGGACTCCTGCTGTGGCGTGAACTCCAGTTTGTCCAGCAAATGGGTACGGATGAAGCGCACCGGATCATAGAGGTCCAGTCTCGTGTCCTTGTGGTCCTGAATCAGGCGCAGGGTACATGGGCTGGTGTCGCAGTAGATCGGGTCGAGGCCGCCGCGGCTGGCTTCAAGCAAAGCGCTCAGCAATTCATTGCGTTTGCCGTCGGCCTGCTCGTTGTAGCCTTTGGAGGCAAAGGGCTGGCCGCAGCACAAGCTGTCCTGGTTCGCCGGGAACACGACTTGGTAGCCGGCCTTCTCCAGCAGGCCACGGGTCTTGTCCAGCAACGAGGTCTGCTCGCGATCACTGACCGCAGGCCCCATGGCTCGGGAGACACAGGCGGCCAGATACACCACGCGCGGTCGCGGGTCGTCGACAGGAGTGCCGACCCGAATGCTGCGCTCGGGCTGAGGCATGGCCGGTATCCATTGCGGTATGCGGCCCGCGCTTGCTTTGCTCAAACCGGCCGAGAGTTTCGCCAGACGAGGCGCGCCGAGCATCATCCGTGCGCCGTTGGCCGCGTGCAGCGTAAAGCGCGCGCCCTGCAAGGCGGTCTTGAAATTGTTCGCCAGCCAGGTGGCGGCTTTTTGATGGGTGGCCTGCTGGCTGCGCAGCTTTTTCACCAGCTCGCCAGTGTTGATGTTGACCGGGCAGCGCTGGGCGCACAGCCCGGTTGCCGCGCAGGTATCGATGCCCTGGTAGCGGTAGTCGCGTTCCAGCTGCGTGGTGTCGGTGCCGTTGCGTTTTTTGGCCTGGATGTCGCGCCAGATGACGATGCGTTGCCGAGGGCTGAGCGTCAGGCCGCGAGACGGACAGACCGGCTCGCAGAAGCCGCATTCGATGCATTTGTCGACGATCTCATCGGCGGCGGGCAGTGGTTTCAGATGCTTGAGATGGATCTTCGGATCGGTGCTGAGCACTACGTCCGGGTTGAGAATGCCTTGCGGGTCCAGCAGACGCTTGAGCTTCCACATCAGCTGATAAGCGTCAGAACCCCATTCCTTCTCGACAAAGGGCGCCATGTTGCGTCCGGTGCCATGCTCAGCCTTGAGCGATCCACCGAACTCGACCGCGACCAGTTCGGCAACGTCGTCCATGAACGCTTGATAGCGCGCGACTTCTTCCGGGTTGTTGAAGCCTTGGGTGAAGACGAAATGCAGATTGCCCTCCAGCGCGTGGCCGAACAGGATCGCTTCGTCATACCGGTGCTTGTCGAACAGTGCGATCAGCCGCCGTACGCCAGCGGCGAGTTGTTCCACCGGGAAGGTGACGTCCTCGATGATGACCGTGGTGCCGGTCTGGCGAACAGCGCCTACAGCCGGGAAGGTGTCTTTGCGGATCGCCCAGAGCCGTGCGTTTTCCCGCGCGTCTTCGGTGAAGTCGACCTGCTTTTCCACCGGGAACGACGACAGCGAAGCGTTAATTTGCGCCAGTTGCTCATGCAGCAACGGACGACTGGCGGCGCGAGCTTCTATCAACAGCGCGCAAGCGCTCTGCGACAGCTCGCGAACAAATGCGGGCATGCCGGGTTTGTCCTGTACCGAGCGCATGCTGCGCCGATCAAGCAGTTCGACGGCCGCGACCGGCTGGTTTTTGAGAACCGTCACGGCGTTACAACAGGTTTCGACGTCCGGGAAGACGATGAACACCGACGCCTTGTGTGGGTGGTCGGGCACTGTGTCGTAGGTCACGGCGCTGATGAACCCCAGAGTCCCTTCGGAGCCGACCAGAAGGTGGCTGAGGATATCCAGCGGCTCGTCGAAATCCACCAGGGCGTTGAGTGACAAGCCGGTGGTGTTTTTCAGACGGTATTTGTGGCGTATTTTGGCCGCCAGTTCGGCATTGGCCCGCGTCTCCCGGCCCAGTTGGGCAAGCTGTTCCAGCAGATCTGCGTGGCTGGCGCGAAAGGCGGCGACGCTCGCTGCGTCTTCGGTATCCAGGCGCGTGCCGTCGGCCAATACCAGGCGAATTCCTGCCAGCGTGTAATAGGTGTTCTGCGCGGTACCGCAGCACATGCCGCTGGCGTTATTGGCCACGATGCCGCCGATCTTGCACGCGTTGATCGACGCCGGGTCCGGCCCGATCTTGCGGCCGAACGGCGCCAGCCATGCATTGGCCTGGGCACCGATGACACCGGGTTGCAGGCGAATCTGCGCGCCTTGCCCGCGAATTTCACGCCCGTTCCAGTTGTCGCCGAGCACCAGCAACACCGAATCGCTGATCGCCTGGCCGGACAGGCTGGTTCCCGCCGCGCGGAAGGTGACCGGCACCTGCTCGGCCTGTGCCAGCTTGAGCAGGGCGACGACCTCGTCTTCGGATTCCACGCGTATGACCAGCTCGGGGATCAGCCGATAAAAGCTCGCGTCCGTACCGAATGCCAGCGTCGAAAGCGGATCGTCGAAGCGGCGCTTTTCCGGGATCAGACGCGACACTTCTTGCAGAAATGCGGCAGGCAGACTCATGCGTCCTCCACAATCAGCATGATCAGGTCCTTGGGGCCGTGAGCACCGTAGGCCAGCACCTGCTCGATGTCGGCGGTCTTCGACGGACCGGAAATGAGCAGCGCATTGGTTGGCATGTTGGTCGACCAGTTCTGGCCGAGTTGCGCTTCGTAGAGGTTGTCGTAGATTTCACTGGCCTTCAGCAGGGCGAAATGCACAGGCGGAACCAGGCTCATCAGCCGCGGCTCCTCGCGCGTCGGCCAGACGATCAGGCTGCCGGTGGCCGCGATGGCGCCGCGCGTCGTGGTGAAACTTGCGGGGGTGTCATCGAACAGCTCCGTTTTCCATTCCTCAATGGGGCGGTCGTAGTGTTTGAGCGTCGGCAGTTCGGGATGCAACGACCAGTGTTCGCGGACCCGCTGACCATGCGCCGTGCCCGGTGCGATCAGCAGGCTTGGCAACTGACGATCGCGAGCCAGCTCGGCCAGACGGCGCGGCCAGTCCTGTTCGGTGCATAAATGGATTTCGGTGTGGACCGCTTCCATCAATGTGCGCAGCCGCGTGACTCGGTCCGACACGGCGTAGCGCCACGGCTGGGTCACCAGCGTTTCGTTGAAGTCGTCCTGAATCGGCGTGGTGCCGGCAAGGCTGTTGCGCAGTTTGGCGAGGATGTTTTGTCTGGCGCTCATCATTTCTCTCCAGACCGCTTGGTCAGATGCTCGCGAGCCATTTCATGCAGTGAGCGCGCGGCAGGCTTCGGTGCGCTGTGGTTCTCGGTCCACTGCCCGATCTTGCCTGGCGTCAGGCCGCGCAGACGCGTAGCCATCAGCGCAAAAGCGCGATACAGCGCGGGCGAAGTGTTGAGCTTGGACCAGGCATTCCACATCAGCCGCTCCTTGCGTGAGTACTTGCTGCCCTGATCACGCATGACCCGGTCTGGCGCGTCGGGTGCTTTCACATTCTCTTCGCGTAGACGGCGCAACAATGCCGGGATCGGAATTTTCACCGGACAGACTTCGCCACACGCGCCGCACAACGATGAGGCGCTGGGGTGATCGGGCACCTTCGCCAGGCCGGCCATGTGCGGTGTGATGATCTTGCCGATGGGGCCGGGGTAGACCTCGCCATAGGTGTGCCCGCCCACGCGGGTATAGACCGGGCAATGGTTCATGCACGCGCCGCAGCGGATACAGTTGAGGGTCTGGCGCAACTCGCTGTCGGCAAATGCCTGGCTGCGGCCGTTGTCCAGCAGCACCAGATGCACTTCTTCCGGGCCGTCCAATTCATGGGCTTTGCGTGGCCCGGAGATCATGTTGACGTAGGTGGTGATCGGAATGCCCAGCGCCGAGCGGGTCAGCAGCGAAAGCAGCGGCACCGTGTCACGCAGGTTTTCGACCACTTTCTCGATGCCAGTGACCGCAATATGAACGGGCGGCACGCTGGTCACCATGCGTCCGTTGCCTTCGTTCTCTACCAGCAGCAGCGTGCCGGTTTCGGCGATGGCGAAGTTGACCCCGGAGACGCCGATGTCGGCTTCGAAGAACTTCTGCCGCAGTACGCGGCGGCCGATCTGAATCAGTTGGTCGACGTCGGTGGTGTACTCCACGCCGAGTTTGTCGTGGAACAGCTTGCCGACCTGTCCGGCGTTCTTGTGGATGGCGGGCATGATGATGTGCGACGGCTTTTCATGATCCATCTGCACGATGTACTCGCCCATGTCCGCTTCCAGACACTCGACGCCGCGCTCGCCAAGGAAGTCGTTCATCTCCATTTCTTCACTGACCATCGACTTGCCCTTGATCACCTGTCTGGCTTCATGGGCTTCGACGATGGACAGCACAATGGCGTTGGCTTCTTCGACCGTTTCGGCCCAATGCACTTTCACGCCGTTGCGGATCAGATTGCGTTCCAGCTGCTCAAGCAAGTCGGGCAGCTTCGACAGGGCGCGGGCACGGATCGCGTTGCCGAATTCGCGCAGGTCCTCGCGCTCCTCCGGGTCGCTGAAAGCGGCAGCGCGCTTGGTCATCAGCGAGTCCATCGCTCTGCGGAAGTTGCCCCGCAGTTGCGCATCACCCAAGGCTTTATGAGCCCGCGCGCGGAAATCCGGTGCTTCGATTTCAACGGTTGGAATCCGGGTTTGCATGTTCATCGCTGACCTCCGGTTCGTTGCCACAAGAAACTCGCCAGATGCTGGCCGCGGATTGATTCACGCTGCTTCTCCAGCGCGCCGTTGATGTTCATCAGGCAGCCGCAGTCAGCAGTAAGGATCTGGTCGGCACCGGTTTCCTTCAGGGCTCGGGTCTTGTCGGCAACCATCGCGCCGGAAATGTCCGGCATGCGTACGCTGAAGGTCCCGCCGAAGCCGCAGCATTCGCTCTCGTGATCGTGGTCGACACGCTCTACGTTGCTCAACTGGGCGAGCAGCTCGCGAGCATGCAGGTGAGTGTTCATTTCTCGCCGTGCCGAACACGACGTGTGCAATGCGATGCGAGTTGGCTGGCCGTGATCGGCGAGCCGGGTTTTGCAGACTAGTAACAGAAATTCCGTGAGCTCGTAGGTGCGCTCGGCGAGCTTGCGCACTTTCTCCAGCATCTCGGGCTCGTCCTTGAACAGATCCGCGTAGTGTTCGCGAAACATCCCGGCGCACGAGCCGGACGGCACGACAACGGGATAGTCATTGGCAAACAGCGCCAATTGAGCGCGAGCGACATCGCGTGCCTGCTCGGTGTAGCCGGACGTGTAGGCCGGTTGGCCGCAGCAGCTCTGGCCTTGGGGGTATTCGACCTCGATGCCTTCACGTTCCAGCAAATGAATGGCATCCATGCCCGCTTCGGGGAAGAACAGGTCCACCACGCACGTGCCGAACAGATAGACGCGTTGCGGTTTCTGCGCCGGATACTGGCGGGGCGCACGACGCGGCGGTGCGACGCGGGTGGCGTTGGGAGCGGCGTTGGCGCCAGCGTTATAGAAAAGCTCACTCATCAGGTGTTTCTCCGGGTTGGCCCGGTTATCCGCCAGGCACGTCAGGCGGTGTGAATGGCTGACGTCGGCTACGCGCCGACGTCAGGGTGGCACGTTATTCGTGAATCAATGCACCAGCATGCCGGTGAACCAGTACGCCTGGGCGTAGGTGATGCAGCCGACGATGGTGGCGAAGAACAGGCTGTGTTTCAGGGTGAAGCGGAACAGATCCGACTCCTTGCCCACCAGGCCCGTCGCCGCACACGCGACAGCGATGGACTGCGGCGAAATCATCTTGCCGGTCACGCCGCCGCTGGAATTGGCCGCGACCATCAGGATGTCGCTGACGCCGATCTGATGCGCCGTAGTCGCCTGCAACGAACCGAACAGCGCGTTGGCCGAAGTATCGGAACCGGTCAGGAACACGCCGAGCCAGCCCAGGAAGGGCGAGAAGAACGGGAATGCCGCTCCGGTCCCGGCCAATACCAGTGCCAGGGTCGAGGACATACCGGAGAAGTTCATGACGAACGCAAACGCCAGCACCATACCAATGGAAATGATCGCCCAGCGCAGCTCGATCAGCGTCTCTTTGAAAGTAGTCAGACCAATCTTCGGCGCGATGCGCAGTACCAGCATTGCCAGAATTGCCGAAAACAGGATCGCAGTCCCGGAGGCGGCAATCAGGTCGAACTTGTAGACGGCAGGCATGGCCGTGACCTTGGCGACGATGGGCGCGCCCTTCAGCACCAGTTGATCCAGATACGGCACGGGAATGTTGAACGTCCACGCCTGCATCGCGCCGCCCGGAAGGAACAGGGCCTTGAACGGCTTCAGCGTCCAGACCGTGACCATGGCGGTGAGGATCAGGAAGGGTGACCAGGCCATGATGATCTGGCCCAGGCTATAGGGCGATTTGGTCGAGCCGCGAGACGATTGATTGAAACCGCCTGGCCCGCCCATCATCGCTGCCGAACCACCGCTGACGATCACGGTGTCGGACGCACGCTGCGGCTGCCAGACCTTCAGGAACAGGGTCAGCGAGACGATGCTCACCAGTGCTGAGGTGATGTCGGGCAGTTCCGGGCCGATAAAGTTTGAGGTCAGGAATTGAGTGATCGCGAAGGTTGTCCCGGCGATCAGCGCTGCCGGCCAGGTTTCCTTGACGCCGCGAACGCCGTCCATCATGAACATCAGCCAGAACGGTACGAAGATCGACAGGAACGGCAGCTGCCGGCCGGCCATCGCGCCGATCTTGAATGCATCGAGCCCGGACACCTGGCCGGCGACGATGATCGGGATCCCCAGCGCGCCGAATGCCACGGGCGCGGTGTTGGCGATCAGGCACAGGCCGGCTGCGTAGAGCGGATTGAGTCCAAGCCCGACCAGCAGCGCGGCGGTAATGGCAACAGGCGCACCGAACCCGGCGGCGCCTTCCAGAAACGCCCCGAAACAGAAGCCGATCAGGAGCACCTGCAAACGCTGGTCATCAGTGATGGATGTCACCGAGCTGCGGATGATTTCGAACTGGCCGCTTTTAACGGTGAGTTTGTAGAGAAACACCGCGGCGACGATGATCCATGCGATGGGCCACAGACCGTAGGCAAAGCCGTAAACGGCTGAAGCCAGTGCCATGTCGGTGGGCATTCCGAAAGCGAAGATCGCCACCAGAATCGACAGCGCCAGTGTGATGCTGCCTGCAATGTGCCCCTTGAGCCTGAAGACTGCCAGAGCCAGAAAGAAAAAAACGATGGGGATGAGCGCAGCGGCGGCGGAAAAGCCGAGGCTGCCCAGAGGTGTATAGAGTTGTTGCCAAGTCTGCATGTAGGTGGCCCCTAATTGTTGTTGGTTAGGCCCGGTGTTCTGTGTAGGCGCGGCTTCGAGTCGACATGCCGTGTCACGGGTGTCTGATCGATACTGACGACGAAATCGCACAGCTCACCAGCTCAAGCCGCTCTTTATCGAGCGGTCTTGCAGCGTGATGGAAGACTTCCCCAAACGCTGGCATTGGCTAATTGGTAATACCAATTTACAATGTCTGTCGGCTAGGTTAGAGGCCCTGCTATTGATGTGTCAATTTGTAAGGCCCAGACTTTCGTCGGGCATGATTTCTGGCGGGCAAATTTCGGACGCCAAGCGTCGGTGTCGGATCGAGCGCGAACAGCCAGAGTCTGCGGCCCGGCAGCGAAACGGCGATGTGGAGTGTAAGAATGAGTTTTGATCAGGTGCGTCAGCGCCGTTTGTCTGACGATATCGTCGAGCAGCTCGAACGGATGATTCTTGAAGGCACGCTCAAGTCGGGCGGGCGCTTGCCTGCGGAACGGGTCCTGGCCGAACAGTTCGGCGTTTCCCGACCTTCGCTGCGCGAAGCGATCCAGAAGCTGACCGCCAAAGGGTTGTTGATAAGTCGCCAGGGCGGCGGCAATTACGTGGTGGAGAACATTGGTTCGACGTTCAGCGATCCGTTGTTGCACCTGTTGGACAGC
This sequence comes from Pseudomonas sp. R1-18, assembly GCF_051132095.1. Classification (NCBI taxonomy): domain Bacteria; kingdom Pseudomonadati; phylum Pseudomonadota; class Gammaproteobacteria; order Pseudomonadales; family Pseudomonadaceae; genus Pseudomonas; species Pseudomonas sp. R1-18. The sequence continues at coordinate 4,140,460 of NZ_CP071658.1, read as the reverse complement.
AGCCCCGACTCGCAACGCGATCTGCTGGAGTTCCGCCATACGCTGGAGGCTTCCTGCGCCTATTACGCCGCAATGAGGGCGACTGAAGCCGACCGCCGGCGACTGAGCACCGCGTTCGAAGCGCTTCTGGATTGTTATGGCCGCGCGGACGAGGTAAGCCGAGCGGAGGAGGGCGCGGCGGACGCGAGTTTTCATCTGGCGATCGCCGAAGCCAGCCATAACGCCGTGCTGCTGCATACCATCCGCGGGCTATTCGATCTGCTCAAGCGCAACGTCGTGATCAACATTGGCGGAATGTACAAACAACGTACCGAGACCCGCGACATGCTGATTCAGCAGCATCGCGAGCTGTATCTGGCAATCATCGAAGGGCGGGCGGAAGATGCGCGGGATATCTCCAGCCGCCATATCACTTACGTGCAGGAAGTGCTGGAAGAAGTCAGGCAGCAGGTACAGCGCACCGCCAGAGCAGAGCGGCGCAGCAAGATGTAAGAGCAATTGTCTTCATGGAGCGTGTGTCATCAATCGCCAGCAAGCTGGCTCCCACAGAACTGTTCAAAACAGTTGCTGCCACCCACAACGCCGGCGGCTTGCGCTGAGTATGTGGGAGGGAGCTTGCTCGCGACTACAGTCTGCTTGCCCCTGCATCTTTACCTGGCTGACCGCCGTCGCCAGCAAGCTGGCTCCCACAGGACTGCGTAAGACAGTTGCTGCCACCCACAAGGCCTGCGGCTTGCGCTGAGTATGTGGGAGGGAGCTTGCTCGCGACTGCAGTCTGCCTGCCCTGCATCTTTACCTGACTGACCGCCGTCGCCAGCAAGCTGCCTCCCACGGAACTGCTCAAGACAGTTGCTGGCTCCGCAGGATTTTCGGCGTACTTCAAACCTGTGGGAGCCAGCTTGCTGGCGATGGCGCATTCACGGACATCAACGGCCGTGGCTGGCTTACATGGAGCGACAAAAGATCCCGCGAGAGCGGATTAGTCTTCCTTGCCCTTGGTGCGTACGGCACGCTGCAGCTCACGATCCGAATCGCGTTCGCGTTCGGTGTGGCGCTTGTCGTATTCCTTCTTGCCTTTACCCAAAGCAATTTCGCACTTGATCAAGTGCTGCTTCCAGTAAAGGGAAAGGGCGACGCAGGCGTAGCCTTTCTGCTGGACCGAGGTCGTAAGCCTTTCGAGCTCGCGCTGGTTCAGCAACAGTTTGCGGGTGCGTGTCGGGTCAGCGATGACGTGAGTGCTGGCAGTCTTGAGCGGGGTGATATGGCTACCCATCAGCCACGCCTCGCCGTCCTTGAGCAGCACATAACTGTCGACCAGCTGTACCTTGTTGGCACGCAGGCTTTTTACTTCCCAGCCAGACAGGACCAGACCGGCCTCGAACTTGTGTTCGATGAAGTAATCGTGACGCGCCTTCTTGTTTTGCGCGATGGTCCCTGTGGGGTGTTTCTTGAGCTTAGCCATAGGGGCCGCATTATAGGGAGTTGCATCAATGTCGGCTACGGGAAAGCGCGAGCTTGAGCGCGATGAGTGAATCCCGGACAATGCGCGCTCTTTTTTTGGCGGGCGTTTCTACGATGTCGACGGACAAGGTCTCGGTCCACGGTGGCTGGGCAAGCCGCTGGGTATTCATTCTCGCTGCCACCGGTTCGGCCGTAGGGCTGGGAAGTATCTGGAAATTTCCTTACATGGTCGGCGTTTATGGCGGCGGCGCTTTCGTGCTGGTGTTTCTGGCCTGTATCGCGCTGATCGGCATTCCGGTGATGATCGCGGAAACCCTGATCGGTCGCCGCTCGCGTCTGAGCCCCGCCAATGCCCTCAAGACTCTCGCGGTGGAAGCCGGACAATCGGCACGCTGGTCGTGGGGCGCGTTCGCCGGAATGATCACGGCGCTGCTTATCCTGTCTTTCTATAGCGTCGTGGGCGGGTGGTCGCTGGATTACATTATCAACATGGGGCGTGGTGATTTTCAGGGCGTCACGCCGGACCAGGTGGGCGCGTATTTCGGCAACGTCATTGCCAACCCCTGGCGGCTGACGCTGTGGCACACCATCTTCATGCTTCTGTCGGCGGTGGTCATCGCCAAAGGTGTCGAGGCCGGGCTTGAGCGCAGCCTGCGGATCATGATGCCGCTGTTGTTCCTGTTGATGGTCATCCTGCTGGGATACAGCCTGACCACCGGCCACTTCATGGAAGGCGTGCATTTCATGTTCGACTTCAGCCCGGAAAAGCTGCTCGACGGGCTGCTGCCTGCCATGGGCCATGCCTTTTTCTCGCTGAGCGTTGGCGTGGGCTCGATCATGATCTACGGCGCGTATATGACCAAAGGCTCGTCGATCAGTACCACGGTGGTGGGTATCGCACTGCTCGACACCTTCGTCTCGCTGCTCGCGGGTCTGGCATTGTTTCCGATTGTTTTTGCAGCAGGCCTGAACCCGAGCGAAGGGCCGGGGCTGATGTTCGTCACCTTGCCGTTCGCGTTCGGTAACGTAGCGTTCGGTCAACTGATGGGCGTGGTGTTTTTCGTGCTGGTGGCCGTCGCCGCATGGAGTTCGGCGATTTCGCTGCTTGAGCCCATGGTCGCTTATCTGGTCGAAAGGTCCGGAATCCGGCGTGCCTGGGTCACGTTCTGGCTGGCATTCACCTGCTGGTTCGTAGGGCTTGGCACTGTGTTTTCGTTCAACATCTGGCAGAGGGCCAAGTTTTTCGTGAACGATGAAGCCGGATTCCACCTCTATCAATGGGGCGCGGCAAATGGCCTGGACTTCTTTGGAGTCATCGATTTCTTCACTTCGCGGATCATGTTGCCGCTGGGTGGACTGTGTTTTGTGGTATTCGCTGGTTGGGTGATGGGGCGTGAGGCGGTGCGGGACGAGTTGTCCATTCGCAGCCCGCTGCTCTTCAATCTGACGTTCTTTTTGATGCGCTATGTGGCGCCGTTCGGCATTCTTGTGGTGTTTGCCGCTCAGCTTTGGAAATGACGCTCAAATGACTACGCATATTCAACGCTCGGCTCTTTTGCCGTACCCGGCCAGGTTTCTGTATGACCTGGTCAACGACGTGGCTCGCTATCCCGAGTTTCTGCCATGGTGTTCCTCGGCAACGGTGCTGGAATCCAGTGATACGCACATGCGAGCCGGGCTCGAAATCGCCAAGGGCGGTCTCAGCCAGAAATTCGTGACCAGCAACACGCTGGTGCCGGGTGAGTCCATCATCATGGATCTGGTCGAAGGGCCGTTCGAGCAACTCCACGGTGTGTGGACGTTCAAGCCACTGGGCGAGAAGGCCTGCAAGATCAGCCTGGATCTGTCGTTCGACTACGCCGGCCCGATCGTAAGGGCGACGCTGGGCCCGTTGTTCAATCAGGCGGCCAATACCCTTGTCGACGCATTCTGTCAGCGGGCGAAAGAGCTGCATGCCTGAGGCGAGCATTGAGGTTGAAGTGGTCTATGCGGCCGTCGACCGACAAGTGCTGTTGCCCTTGAAAGTGCCGTTCGGCTCATCAGTGCATCATGCGCTTCTTATGTCTGGCATGGATCGGCAGTTCCCTGAGCTGGATCTGACGCAATGCCCTGTAGGAATATTCGGCAAAGTGGTGAGCGACCCGGTGTCTCGGATTCTGGAAGCCGGTGAGCGGATCGAAATATACCGTCCGTTACTCGCTGATCCGAAGGAAGTGCGCCGCTTGCGAGCGGAAAGGGCGCGGTTGAATCGGCGGCCCTGAGACCTTTGACGCACTTGCCCTTGACCGGCACGACAGCAAACAGCAGACAACAAAAAGCCCGGCGAGCCGGGCTTTTTGTTGAGCGCGATAATCAGCGTGGATCGATTTCCAGCGGTTCCTGAGTCGGTACCGGTGTGGTCTCGATACTGTCGACGTCCTTCTGGATGCGATCCAGCAGGGAGCCCGGCTTGGCGGGTTCTTCGGCTGGCTGCTGATTCTCTGCCGGGGTGGTGGTGTCGCTGCCCTTGCCCAGAATCGCTTCGTCACGGCTCACGCCTGGCATGAAGTCGCCGGACAGGCTGACGAGCTGGTCGCTCTCATTGAAAATGAGGCTCACGCGCTCTTGCTGGCGTTCACCGCCACCTGGCTGGAGGCTGTACAGATAGTCCCAGCGATCAGTATGGAAAGTATCGGTGAGCAACGGGTTGCCCATGATAAACCGTACTTGCCGCCGGGTCATTCCGGGGCGCAACTGGTCTATCATGTCCTGTGTCACGACATTTCCCTGCTGGATGTCGATTTTGTAAACCCCGGGGAATGAACAACCGGCGAGTGCGAGCAGTCCCACGAAGGTGAAACTGGTTAGCAAGAGCTTGGTGTTTTGCATCGGTGGGCGACTTCCACTATCTTGGCTGGGACAACGTAAACCCCGATCATACCTGCATTAAGAGAAGCTGCGAAGCAGCGTCTGCGAGAAAGCTGACCATGGTTGAAAATAGCGAACTACGTAAAGCAGGACTAAAAGTGACCCTTCCGCGGGTCAAGATTCTTCAAATGCTCGATTCTGCCGAGCAGCGCCACATGAGTGCCGAAGACGTTTACAAGGCACTGATGGAGGCTAGTGAAGATGTCGGTCTGGCCACGGTCTACCGTGTTCTGACTCAGTTTGAAGCCGCCGGACTGGTGGTTCGCCACAATTTCGACGGTGGTCATGCTGTGTTCGAGCTGGCTGACGGCGGCCACCACGATCACATGGTCAATGTGGAATCTGGCGAAGTCATCGAGTTTTTCGACGAAGAGATCGAAAAGCTGCAAAAGGCTATCGTCGAGAGGCATGGTTTCGACCTGGTTGATCATAACCTGGTGCTCTACGTCCGCAACAAGAAGGCGTGAGCCAATGAAAAAGGCGACCTGAGGGTCGCCTTTTTGTATTCACAGAACCATTCAGTTCCTGGCTGTAACGACCATTTTCTTGGCGTGCGCCAAGGACTCTTTTGTCAGATCGATGCCGCCCAGCATGCGGGCGACTTCCTCGATGCGCTCTGTCTTGCCAAGTTTCGATACGGCGGTTCGAGTCGCATCGTTGCCTCTTACCTTATGCACGAACAGATGCTGGTGCCCTTGGGCCGCAACCTGCGGCAAGTGCGTAACGGTCATCACCTGACCGCGTTCACCCAGGCGCCGCAACAGCTGGCCGACAATCTCTGCGGTGGGCCCGCCAATCCCCACGTCCACTTCGTCGAACACCAGCGTGGGAACGCGTGAGGTTTGCGCAGTGATCACCTGGATCGCCAGACTGATCCGCGACAGCTCGCCACCGGATGCCACTTTCGCCAGCGCCTTGAGAGGCTGGCCCGGGTTCGCGCTGACCAGCAGCTCGACCTGTTCAAGCCCGTGCGGCATCAGATCCGTACCGCTATTGGGCTTCAGTTCGATCTGGAAGCGTCCGCCCGGCATGCCAAGGCGGTGGATTTCCTGCTCGACGGCGCTGGCCAGCTTGACCGAAGCGGCCTGACGAATATCGCTCAGCTCTCGGGCCTTTTCCTGATAGTGACGGGCGAACGCGTTCACTTCATTTTCGAGACGCTCGATGGACTCATCGTTGGCGTTCAGTGTTTCGATCTCATCCAGAATCTTCTGCTGCAACGTCGCAACTTCGGTGGGCTGGATGCGGTGTTTGCGCGCCAGTGTATAGATAGTGTCCAGCCGCTCTTCGAGCTGCTGCAGACGAGCCGGGTCTGCATCGAAATGATCGAGGAACCGAGTCAGCTCGCCGACCGCTTCTTCAACCTGAATCTGGGCGCTGGCCAGCAGATTGGTCGCTTCGCTCAGCGCGGTGGGCGAGTTGTTGACGCTGCCGAGCCGATTCAGGCTGGCAGTCAATGCATTGAGTACATTGCCGGAGTCACTTTCGCTGCACTGCTCGACGACCTGCCGACAGATGCCCAGAAGGGTTTCCGCGTTGGTCAGCGTCTTGTGCTCCTGCTCAAGCTGCTCCAGTTCGTTCTCGCCCAGGCTCAGGCTTTCCAGTTCTTCAAGCTGATAGCTCAGCAGCTGGTGCCGGGCACGCTGCTCATCGCCGGAGTTGGACAGACGCTCCAGCTCCTGACGGGTCTGGCGCCAGCGCTGGGCAGCCAGATGCACCTGGCGGGCAAGATCGGTGGCCCCGGCATATTCATCCAGCAAGCGCCGATGGGTATCGGTCTTGAGCAGCGACTGGTGCTCGTGCTGGCTGTGAATATCGATCAGCAGTTCGCCGAGCGCCTTGAGGTCGCCTTGCGGGCAGGGCGTTCCATTGATGTAGGCGCGGGAGCGGCCTTCGGCGGTGATGACCCGACGCAGGATGCACGGGCCGTCGTTATCGAGGTCGCGCTCCTTGAGCCACGTCTGGGCTTCGGGAATATCGACCAGATCGAAGGTGGCCAGAATATCGGCCTTGTCGGCACCTGGCCTCACCACGCCACTGTCGGCGCGATCGCCCAGGGTCAGGCCGAGAGCATCGAGCATGATCGATTTGCCGGCACCGGTTTCGCCAGTGATTACGCTCATGCCTCGATCCAGTTCGAGATCGAGGTGTTCGACGATGGCGTAGTTATGTACGGAAAGGTGGACCAGCATAGAGCGGCTCCCGAGCGATTTGTCTGGTTATTTATACAGTGTTTCGCTCGGCTCTGACAATGCCCTCGCTTAGCTCGATTTGATTGATTGTCAGCGTTTTTTAGCACGCCTTGTATCCCACGCCCCGTTATCGAGTTGTTCGCGCCCATATTTTTTGTAAGGCAATGCGCATATCGACGGGGAAAGCCCTTGAAGCGGCGAATTCCGATCCCATATAGGGGGGCAGAAGCGCGAGTTGGGTTCGCGGACGTTTTGAGAGGAGAGGATTTATGGCTGACGAACAGAATCTGGATGCGCAGAACCAGGACCAGACCGCCGATGCGGTCGGCGGCGAAGATCTGGTTACCCGCGTGCAGGTGCTCGAAGAGCAACTGGCTGCCGCCCAGGATCAGTCTCTGCGGGTTGCCGCGGATTTGCAGAACGTCCGCCGCCGTGCAGAGCAGGATGTAGAAAAGGCCCACAAGTTTGCGCTGGAAAAATTCGCCGGTGACCTGCTGCCGATCATCGACAGCCTGGAGCGCGGCCTGGATCTTTCCAGCCCGGATGACGAAAGCATCCGTCCGATGCGTGAAGGCATCGAGCTGACGCTGAAAATGTTCCAGGACACGCTCAAGCGTTATCAGCTTGAAGCTATCGACCCGCATGGCCAGCCTTTCAGTGCCGAACAGCACCAGGCGATGGCGATGCAGGAAAGCAAGGATGTCGAGCCCAATACGGTACTCAAGGTGTTCCAGAAGGGCTACCAGCTCAATGGTCGTCTGCTGCGCCCGGCCATGGTCGTGGTCAGCAAGGCACCATCGCCTGCTACGCCGTCAATTGACGAGCAGGCTTGAAATCAGCTGTAAGGCCCCCATTTAAAGGCCAAGCGTTTAAGAGCTACCGCAACTTGTAAACGCAGTTGCGGCAACCTAATCAAAGTTTCGGGAGAGTCAAGATGGGCAGAATTATCGGTATCGACCTGGGGACCACCAACTCCTGCGTCTCCATTCTGGAAAACGGCAACGTCAAAGTCATCGAGAATGCCGAAGGCGCTCGTACTACCCCTTCGATCATTGCCTACGCCAATGACGGCGAAATCCTGGTTGGTCAGTCGGCCAAGCGTCAGGCTGTAACTAACCCGCACAACACTCTGTACGCGGTCAAGCGTCTGATCGGCCGTCGTTTCGACGAAGAAGTCGTGCAGAAAGACATTCAGATGGTCCCTTACAAGATCGTCAAGGCTGACAACGGCGACGCATGGGTCGAAGTCAACGGCCAGAAAATGGCTCCGCCACAGATTTCCGCCGAAATCCTGAAGAAGATGAAGAAGACCGCCGAAGACTACCTCGGCGAGGCGGTTACCGAAGCGGTCATTACCGTTCCGGCCTACTTCAACGACAGCCAGCGTCAGGCCACCAAAGACGCCGGTCGCATCGCCGGTCTGGACGTCAAGCGCATCATCAACGAGCCAACTGCAGCTGCGCTGGCTTACGGTATGGACAAGGCCAAGGGCGACCACACTGTCATCGTTTATGACCTGGGTGGCGGTACCTTCGACGTTTCCGTGATCGAAATCGCTGAAGTCGACGGCGAGCACCAGTTCGAAGTGTTGGCCACCAACGGTGACACTTTCCTGGGTGGTGAAGACTTCGACATTCGCCTGATCGACTACCTCGTTGACGAGTTCAAGAAAGAAAGCGGCATGAACCTCAAGGGTGACCCGCTGGCGATGCAGCGCCTGAAAGAAGCCGCTGAAAAAGCCAAGATCGAGCTGTCTTCCAGCATGCAGACCGACGTCAACCTGCCGTACATCACTGCAGACGCTACCGGTCCTAAGCACCTGAACGTGAAGATCTCCCGTTCCAAGCTGGAGTCGCTGGTTGAAGACCTGGTTCAGCGCACCATCGAACCATGCCGTCTGGCACTGAAAGACGCCGGTATCGAAATCGGCTCGATCAACGACGTGATTCTGGTCGGTGGTCAGACTCGTATGCCGCTGGTACAGAAGCTGGTTACCGAGTTCTTCGGCAAAGAAGCTCGCAAAGACGTCAACCCGGACGAAGCTGTTGCAATGGGTGCTGCTATCCAGGGCGCGGTTCTGGCTGGCGACGTGAAAGACGTTCTGCTGCTGGACGTGAGCCCGCTGACTCTGGGTATCGAAACCATGGGCGGCGTGATGACCGCGCTGATCGAGAAAAACACCACGATTCCTACCAAGAAATCCCAGGTTTTCTCGACTGCCGACGACAACCAGAGCGCTGTGACCATTCACGTGCTGCAGGGTGAGCGCAAGCAAGCCGGCCAGAACAAGTCTCTGGGCAAGTTCGACCTGTCCGAGATCCCGCCAGCACCACGTGGCGTTCCTCAGATCGAAGTGACCTTCGACATCGACGCAAACGGCATCCTGCACGTAGGCGCGAAAGACAAGGCAACCGGCAAGCAGCAGTCCATCGTGATCAAGGCCAACTCCGGTCTGTCCGAGGAAGAAATCCAGCAGATGGTTCGCGATGCGGAAGTCAATGCTGAAGAAGACCGCAAGTTTGAAGAGCTGGCCTCTGCCCGTAACCAGGGTGATGCGCTGGTCCACTCGACTCGCAAGATGATCGCTGACGCAGGCGACAAAGTGACTGCGGAAGAGAAGGCCGCTGTTGAAGCCGCTGTTGTTGCTCTTGAAGCAGCAGTCAAGGGCGACGACAAGGCTGCCATCGAAGCCAAGGTTGAGGAGCTGTCCAAGGTTTCCGCGCCAATCGCTCAGAAGATGTACGCCGAGCAGGCCGAGAACCCTGAAGCAGCAGCCAAGCCGGCTGAAGAAGCGAACAAGGCTGACGACGTTGTCGACGCCGAGTTCGAAGAAGTGAAAGACCACAAGTAAGCGCAGGCTTGCTTGTCAGCCGGTTGACCCCTTTCGAGCGGTGGCTGGTAGGATGTCGCCGCGCGGGAGCTTGCTCCCGCGTTGGCGTGTCTGGAACAAGCAAAATTCCGGTGTGCGGGTTCAGGCCCGCAGACCACGTGGCAAGGTTGTCATGCTCCTGCATGACGATTCGTTCTGCCGCTTTCTCGGTCAGGCAGCTGGCCCTTGAATAAAGACCAGGATCGTTGAAACGACGTGAGTTGGGTCCGGGCCTGTATGGGGCTCAACGAGTTTGGCAAGGCTCAGGAGAGCTTTCGCCGGACGTCCTCAAGAGTGCGGAAGAATTATGGCAAAGCGTGATTATTACGAAGTGTTGGGGGTCGAGCGCGGCTCCAGCGAGGCGGAGCTGAAAAAGGCTTACCGCCGTCTGGCGATGAAGCATCACCCCGACCGCAACCCGGATGACAAGGCGTCGGAAGAGCTGTTCAAGGAAGCCAACGAAGCCTACGAAGTGCTTTCCGACGCAAGCAAGCGCGCGGCCTACGACCAGTACGGTCACGCAGGCGTTGACCCAAGCATGGGTGGCGGTGGTTTTGGTGGTGGTGCCGGTGGCGCGAACTTCTCCGATATTTTCGGTGATGTGTTCAGCGACTTCTTTGGCGGCGGCCGCGGGGGCGGCGGTGGTCGTGGCGGCGCACAGCGCGGCAGCGATCTGCGTTACACCCTTGAGCTTAATCTCGAAGAAGCGGTTCGCGGCACGACCGTGAATATCCGCGTTCCGACGCTGGTCAACTGCAAACCGTGCGATGGCAGCGGCGCGAAGAAAGGTTCCTCGCCCGTTACTTGTCCGACCTGTGGCGGTATCGGTCAGGTGCGCATGCAACAGGGCTTCTTCTCTGTTCAGCAGACCTGCCCGCGTTGCCATGGTCAGGGCAAGATCATTTCCGATCCGTGCGATTCCTGCCACGGCGAAGGTCGCGTCGAAGAATACAAGACGCTGTCGGTCAAGGTGCCGCCTGGGGTCGATACCGGTGACCGCATTCGTCTGTCCGGCGAAGGCGAGGCCGGAGCGCAAGGCGGTCCGACGGGAGACCTGTATGTGGTGATCAACGTGCGCGAGCACGCGATCTTCCAGCGCGACGGTAAGCATCTGTTCTGCGAAGTGCCGATCAGCTTCACTGACGCTGCCCTGGGTGGCGAGCTCGAAGTGCCGACTCTGGATGGCCGGGTCAAACTGAAAATCCCGGAAGGTACTCAGACTGGCAAGCAGTTCCGTCTGCGCGGCAAGGGCGTGGCCCCGGTGCGCGGCGGCGGCCCTGGCGACCTTATGTGTCGCGTCGCGGTCGAAACGCCGGTCAACCTCAGCAAGCGTCAACGTGAATTGCTCGAAGAATTCCGTACCTCGCTTGAGAGCGACGAGTCCCACTCTCCAAAAGCCAGCGGCTGGTTCGAGGGTGTGAAGCGTTTCTTTGGCGATTTGTAAGGTTCATCACGGGAGCAGAGCATGCGACGTATTGCTGTAGTAGGCGCCGCTGGGCGCATGGGCAAGACCTTGGTCGAGGCGGTTCAGCAGACGCCTGGCGCCGGGCTGACCGCAGCCATCGACCGGCCGGACAGCACGCTCGTCGGCGCGGATGCTGGCGAGCTGGCTGCTTTGGGGCGGATCGGTGTGCCGCTGTCGGGTGATCTGGCGCGGGTGGCTGAAGAGTTCGACGTGCTGATCGACTTCACCCATCCATCGGTGACGCTGAAGAATCTGGCCTTCTGCCGCAAGGCAGGCAAGGCAATGATCATCGGCACCACCGGCTTCAGTGCCGAAGAGAAACAGCGGCTGGCCGAAGCGGCGAAGGATATTCCTATCGTGTTCGCGGCCAACTTCAGCGTGGGTGTGAACCTGTGTCTGAAGTTGCTGGATACCGCTTCGCGCGTATTGGGCGATGAGGTCGATATCGAGATCATCGAAGCGCACCATCGGCACAAGGTTGATGCGCCTTCGGGCACGGCGTTGCGCATGGGCGAGGTCGTCGCCAATGCGCTGGGTCGCAATCTCGAAGAGGTAGCGGTTTACGGGCGCGAGGGCCAGACCGGCGCGCGTGATCGCCAGACCATCGGCTTCGCCACCGTGCGGGCGGGCGATATCGTCGGCGATCACACCGTGTTGTTCGCGGCGGACGGCGAGCGTGTGGAAATCACTCACAAGGCGTCGAGCCGCATGACGTTCGCCAAGGGCGCAGTGCGTGCCGCGATGTGGCTGGAGGGCAAGGCGCCCGGTCTGTACGACATGCAGGACGTGCTGGAGCTGCGCTGAGAAATGAACCTCGGTCTATGCCATTGGGGTGGGCTGTCGCATTCGACGGTCTTTCGGACTCATTGGTGGTAGACCGAAACTCGTCTTTTCTGTAAGCTACAGCTTTAGTGTGTCCACTAAAAGCGCGCAGATGGATCTATAAGAAAGCGGGGTGACGTATCTACGTCATTCCGCTTTTTTACAACCTGCGAACGCCCTTTCAGGCTTTATTTACGGGAGGTCTTCTTGACTAAGCCAGCCATACTCGCCCTTGCTGATGGCAGCATTTTTCGCGGCGAAGCCATTGGAGCCGACGGTCAGACCGTTGGTGAGGTGGTGTTCAACACCGCAATGACCGGCTATCAGGAAATCCTTACCGATCCTTCCTATGCCCAACAGATCGTTACGCTGACCTACCCGCATATCGGCAACACCGGCACCACGCCTGAAGACGCCGAGTCGGATCGCGTCTGGTCCGCCGGCCTGGTCATTCGTGATCTGCCGCTGGTCGCCAGCAACTGGCGCAACAAGCTGTCGCTGGATGAATACCTGAAAGTCAATAACGTCGTCGCCATCGCTGGCATCGATACCCGCCGCCTGACCCGCATCCTGCGTGAGAAAGGCGCGCAGAACGGCTGCATCATGGCTGGCGACAACATTTCCGAAGAAGCTGCCATCGCAGCGGCCCGCGCCTTCCCAGGCCTCAAGGGCATGGATCTGGCAAAGGAAGTCAGCACCAAGGACACCTACGAATGGCGCTCCAGCGTCTGGAGCCTGAAGACCGACAACTGCCCTGATATCGCGGCCGCCGAGCTGCCTTATCACGTGGTCGCTTATGACTACGGGGTCAAGGTCAACATTCTGCGCATGCTGGTCGAGCGCGGTTGCCGCGTGACCGTGGTGCCGGCGCAGACGCCAGCCAGCGAAGTGTTGGCGTACAGCCCGGACGGCGTGTTCCTGTCCAACGGCCCTGGTGACCCTGAGCCTTGCGACTATGCGATCACCGCGATTCAGGAAGTGCTGAAAACCGAGACTCCGGTATTCGGCATCTGCCTGGGTCACCAGTTGCTCGCGCTGGCTGCCGGTGCTAAGACCGTGAAGATGGGCCATGGTCACCATGGCGCCAACCACCCGGTTCAGGATGTAGACAGCGGTGTGGTCATGATCACCAGCCAGAACCACGGTTTTGCGGTGGAAGAGTCGACGCTGCCCGCCAACGTCCGCGCGATCCACAAATCGCTGTTCGACGGCACCCTGCAAGGCATCGAGCTGACCGACAAGGATGCCTTCAGCTTCCAGGGTCACCCTGAAGCGAGCCCGGGCCCGAATGACGTGTCGCCACTGTTTGATCGTTTTATCGACGCCATGGCCAAGCGACGCTGACAGTTGCCTTGAGACTGTAGTGAGCAGGTGAGCCCTCGGGTGGCCCCGGACCGCGCAGGTCCGGCAGCCGCCACCCCGGCCACCTCAAAGTAATGTTCAAGACGGCTTGCCGACTGACCTGCGGATTTGAGTGACCAACATGCCAAAACGTACAGATATCAAAAGCATCCTGATTCTCGGTGCCGGCCCGATTGTTATCGGCCAGGCCTGTGAATTCGACTACTCCGGCGCCCAGGCCTGCAAGGCACTGCGCGAAGAGGGCTACCGCGTCATCCTGGTGAACTCCAACCCGGCAACCATCATGACCGACCCGGCCATGGCCGACGCGACCTACATCGAACCGATCAAGTGGCAGACCGTTGCCAAGATCATCGAGAAAGAGCGTCCGGACGCGGTACTGCCTACCATGGGCGGCCAGACTGCACTGAACTGTGCGCTGGATCTGGAGCGCGAAGGCGTTCTGGAGAAGTTCGGCGTTGAAATGATCGGTGCCAACGCCGACACCATCGACAAGGCCGAAGACCGTTCGCGCTTCGACAAGGCGATGAAATCCATCGGCCTGGAATGCCCGCGCTCCGGTATCGCCCACAGCATGGAAGAAGCCAACGCGGTTCTTGAGAAGCTGGGCTTCCCTTGCATCATCCGTCCGTCCTTCACCATGGGCGGCACCGGCGGCGGCATCGCCTACAACCGTGAAGAGTTCGAAGAAATCTGCGCCCGTGGTCTGGACCTGTCTCCAACCAAGGAGCTGCTGATCGACGAATCGCTGATTGGCTGGAAAGAATATGAAATGGAAGTTGTCCGCGACAAGAAGGACAACTGCATCATCGTCTGCTCCATCGAAAACTTTGACCCGATGGGCGTGCACACCGGTGACTCGATCACCGTTGCCCCCGCGCAGACCCTGACCGACAAGGAATACCAGATCCTGCGTAACGCCTCTCTGGCGGTACTGCGCGAGATCGGCGTTGAAACCGGTGGTTCCAACGTTCAGTTCGGCATCTGCCCGGATACTGGCCGCATGGTCGTGATCGAGATGAACCCGCGTGTTTCGCGTTCCTCGGCACTGGCTTCCAAGGCGACCGGCTTCCCGATCGCCAAAGTCGCGGCCAAGCTGGCAGTGGGTTACACCCTGGACGAACTGTCCAACGACATTACCGGCGGCAAGACTCCGGCTTCGTTCGAGCCCTCCATCGACTACGTGGTTACCAAGCTGCCGCGCTTCGCTTTCGAGAAGTTCGCCAAGGCGGATGCTCGTCTGACCACTCAGATGAAGTCGGTCGGCGAAGTCATGGCTATCGGCCGGACGTTCCAGGAATCCCTGCAGAAAGCCCTGCGCGGCCTGGAAGTCGGCGTGTGCGGCCTCGATCCGAAACTGGATCTGAGCCATCCCGACAGCATGAGCACGCTGAAGCGCGAGCTGACCGTGCCGGGCGCCGAGCGCATCTGGTACGTTGCCGACGCGTTCCGTGCCGGCATGACTGTCGAAGAAATCTTCGCCATGAACATGATCGATCCCTGGTTCCTGGTGCAGATCGAAGATCTCATCAAGGACGAAGAAAAGGTCAAGACGCTCGGGCTGTCGGCCATCGACCGCGATCTGATGTTCCGCCTCAAGCGCAAAGGCTTCTCCGATATGCGTCTGGCCAAGCTGTTGGGCGTCACGGAAAAGAACCTGCGCACCCATCGCCAGAAGCTCGAAGTATTCCCGGTATACAAGCGCGTCGACACTTGCGCGGCCGAGTTCGCGACCGACACGGCCTATCTGTACTCGACGTACGAAGAGGAGTGCGAGGCCAATCCTTCGACTCGCGACAAGATCATGATCCTCGGCGGCGGTCCTAACCGTATCGGTCAGGGCATCGAGTTCGACTACTGCTGTGTGCACGCGGCGCTGGCGCTGCGTGAAGACGGGTACGAGACCATCATGGTCAACTGCAACCCGGAAACCGTTTCCACGGATTACGACACCTCTGACCGCCTGTACTTCGAGCCAGTAACCCTGGAAGACGTACTGGAGATCGTGCGCGTCGAGAAGCCCAAGGGCGTAATCGTCCAGTACGGCGGCCAGACCCCGTTGAAACTGGCGCGCGCTCTGGAAGCCGCCGGCGTGCCGATCATCGGCACCAGCCCGGATGCCATCGACCGCGCCGAAGACCGTGAGCGCTTCCAGCACATGGTCGAGCGTCTGAACCTGCGTCAGCCACCTAACGCCACCGTGCGCAGCGAAGACGAAGCGATTCGTGCCGCGGCGAAGATCGGTTACCCGCTGGTGGTTCGTCCGTCCTATGTGTTGGGCGGCCGGGCGATGGAAATCGTTTACCAGGAAGACGAGCTCAAGCGTTATCTGCGCGAAGCGGTTCAGGTGTCCAACGACAGCCCGGTTCTGCTGGATCACTTCCTCAACTGCGCCATCGAGATGGACGTTGATGCGGTCTGCGACGGGACCGACGTGGTAATCGGCGCGATCATGCAGCACATCGAACAGGCGGGCGTTCACTCCGGTGACTCCGCGTGCTCGCTGCCGCCGTACTCGCTGCCGGCCCACATCCAGGACGAGATGCGTGAGCAGGTCAAGAAGATGGCTCTCGAACTGGGCGTTGTCGGCTTGATGAACGTTCAGCTTGCTCTGCAGGGCGAGGATATCTACGTCATTGAAGTCAACCCTCGTGCATCGCGGACCGTGCCGTTCGTGTCCAAGTGCATTGGTGTTTCCCTGGCGATGATCGCTGCGCGCGTCATGGCCGGTAAAACGCTCAAGGAGCTGGGTTTCACCAAGGAAATCATTCCTAACTTCTACAGCGTGAAAGAGGCGGTCTTCCCGTTCGCCAAATTCCCTGGCGTTGACCCGATCCTCGGCCCTGAAATGAAGTCGACCGGTGAAGTGATGGGCGTTGGCGACACGTTTGGCGAAGCATTCGCAAAAGCCCAGATGGGTGCGAGCGAAGTGCTGCCAACCGGTGGTACCGCGTTCATCAGCGTGCGTGACGACGACAAGCCACTGGTGGCCGGCGTCGCTCGGGACCTGATCGACCTCGGCTTCGAGATCGTCGCAACCGCAGGTACCGCCAAGTTGATCGAAGCGGCCGGTCTGAAAGTGCGCCGCGTCAACAAGGTCACTGAAGGTCGCCCGCACGTGGTCGACATGATCAAGAACGACGAAGTCACCTTGATCATCAACACCACCGAAGGTCGCCAGTCGATCGCGGATTCCTACTCCATTCGTCGTAACGCCTTGCAGCACAAGATCTACTGCACCACTACCATTGCGGCAGGCGAAGCTATCTGCGAAGCGCTCAAGTTCGGTCCTGAAAAGACCGTGCGTCGCTTGCAGGATCTCCATGCAGGATTGAAGGCATGATCAAATACCCAATGACTGTTCAGGGCGCTCGCGCCCTTGAAGAAGAATTGACCCATCTGACCAAGGTCGTCCGCCCCAAGCTCAGCCAGGATATCGGCACGGCGCGGGAGCTGGGTGACCTCAAGGAAAACGCTGAATACCATGCCGCGCGCGAACAGCAGGGCATGGTCGAGGCGCGTATCCGGGACATCGAAGGGCGTATGCAGAATGCGGTGATCATCGACGTGACTACCATTCCCCATACCGGCAAGGTGATCTTCGGCACCACGGTCGAGATCGCCAACGTCGAGACTGACGAGTCGGTGACCTACCAGATCGTTGGCGAAGACGAAGCCGATATCAAGCAAGGCAAGATTTCGGTGGGCTCACCCATCGCTCGTGCCTTGATTGCCAAGGAAGAGGGTGATGTCGTCACGGTCAAGACGCCGAGCGGCGTCATCGAGTATGAGATCGTCGAGGTCCGTCACATCTGAAGTATCGCGTCCGTGCTCGCACGGGCGCGCCGCTCGGGTGACTCGCAGAGTCCGAAAGGTTTCGGTGAGAAAGAGGGCGGTTTGAAAGAGGCCTGAATGCCATTGCGGCGAGGCCAGGACCCAGGCAGGGCGCGCTCGAAGCGGCCCTGACCCGGTTTTTTATCCGTGTGCGCGGTGGACGTTGGACAGTTGCTTGTTTACCTTTGGGTTCTTGCGATAGATCAGCGCCATCTTGCCGATGATCTGGACCAGATCTGCCGATCCGACCTTGCACAGCTCGTCGATGGCCTGAATGCGGCTTTCGCGGTCGAGGATGTTGAGCTTGATCTTGATCAGCTCGTGATCGCTCAATGCACGTTCAAGCTCTGCGAGCACACCTTCAGTCAAACCATTGTCAGCCACGATCAATACCGGTTTCAGGTGGTGGCCAATGGATTTGTATTGTTTCTTCTGCTCTTGAGTGAGCGGCATAATCTGACCCCTGCGTCTGATCTTGTAAAAAGCGGCGGCCAGTTTACCCGAGCGAGTCCGGGACCGCCCAGTTAATCACGACTCGTTTATTTTTGAGGTGCCCCGTGGCCCGTTCCAAGACAAGCCATAACTGGCTCAAAGAACACTTCGACGACAAATACGTCAAAATGGCGCAGAAGGACGGCTACCGTTCCCGCGCCAGTTATAAGCTTCTGGAGATCCAGGAGAAGGACAAGATCATCCGTCCCGGCATGACGGTCATCGATCTTGGCGCCGCTCCTGGCGGGTGGTCTCAGGTGACCAGTCGTCTGATTGGCGGTCAAGGCAGATTGATCGCGTCCGACATCCTGGAAATGGACAGCATCCCCGATGTGACCTTCATTCAGGGCGACTTTACCGAAGACGCGGTGCTCGCTCAGATCCTGGAGGCGGTAGGTAATACGCAAGTTGACCTTGTGATTTCCGACATGGCCCCCAATATGAGTGGATTGAGCGCTGTTGATATGCCCAGAGCCATGTTTCTGTGCGAATTGGCGCTGGATCTGGCTGGTCGAGTGCTGCGCCCCGGTGGTGATTTCCTGATCAAGGTCTTCCAGGGCGAAGGGTTCGATGTGTATCACAAGGACATTCGCAAGCTGTTCGACAAGGTACAGATGCGCAAACCCTTGTCATCCCGAGACCGCTCAAGGGAGCAGTATCTTCTGGCCAGGGGCTTCCGTGGCATTGAAGGCTACACGAGTGATGAACGTCTTTAAGGCTGGCCGATAGCTTTTATCAAATAGCTTTGTGCGTGATGCGGTACGAACATCACGCAGTAAAAGTTTCACAAAGGGTTACAGACGGCGCCTGCCACATCTGTAGGTTCTGTAGTAAGTTAGGCCGGTGAATATCATGCGAGGCACGCTTCCTGCGTGGAGCTTGCTTCAGAGGGTAGCTAATTGAACGATATGGCAAAGAATTTGATCCTGTGGTTGATCATCGCGGCTGTCCTGGTGACGGTGATGAACAACTTCTCCAGCCCGAACGAGCCGCAGACCCTCAACTACTCCGAGTTCATCCAGCAAGTGAAGGATGGCAAGGTAGAGAAGGTGTCCGTCGACGGCTACGTCATCACCGGCAAACGCAGCGATGGCGATACGTTCAAGACTATCCGTCCCGCGATTCAGGATAACGGTCTGATCGGCGATCTGGTCGACAACAATGTCGTTGTCGAAGGCAAGCAGCCTGAGCAGCAGAGCATCTGGACCCAGTTGCTGGTTGCCAGCTTCCCGATCCTGGTGATCATCGCGGTCTTCATGTTCTTCATGCGCCAGATGCAGGGCGGCGCCGGCGGCAAAGGCGGCCCGATGAGCTTTGGCAAGAGCAAGGCGCGCCTGCTCTCCGAGGACCAGGTCAAAACAACACTGGCCGACGTTGCAGGTTGTGACGAGGCCAAGGAAGAAGTTGGCGAGCTGGTCGAGTTCCTGCGGGATCCGGGCAAGTTCCAGCGCCTGGGCGGCCGTATTCCACGCGGCGTGCTGATGGTAGGTCCTCCGGGTACCGGCAAGACGCTCATCGCCAAGGCTATCGCAGGCGAAGCGAAGGTTCCGTTCTTCACGATCTCCGGCTCCGACTTCGTTGAAATGTTCGTTGGTGTAGGTGCCAGCCGCGTTCGTGACATGTTCGAACAGGCCAAGAAGCATGCGCCATGCATCATCTTCATCGACGAGATCGACGCGGTAGGTCGCCATCGCGGCGCCGGCATGGGCGGCGGTCACGACGAGCGCGAGCAGACGCTCAACCAGTTGCTGGTCGAGATGGACGGCTTCGAAATGAATGACGGCATCATCGTCATCGCAGCGACCAACCGTCCCGACGTGCTGGACCCCGCGCTGTTGCGTCCGGGTCGTTTCGACCGTCAGGTAGTCGTTGGTCTGCCGGACATTCGTGGTCGTGAGCAGATCCTCAAGGTTCACATGCGTAAAGTGCCAATGGGTGACGACGTCAATCCTGGCGTGATTGCGCGTGGTACTCCTGGTTTTTCCGGTGCCGACCTGGCAAACCTTGTCAACGAAGCCTCGCTTTTCGCGGCTCGTGCCGGTAAGCGTCTGGTCGAGATGAAGGAATTCGAACTGGCCAAAGACAAGATCATGATGGGCGCCGAGCGCAAATCGATGGTCATGTCCGAAAAGGAAAAGCAGAACACGGCTTATCACGAGGCGGGTCACGCCATCGTTGGTCGTCTGGTTCCCGAGCATGACCCGGTCTACAAGGTTTCGATCATCCCTCGCGGTCGTGCACTGGGCGTCACCATGTTCCTGCCGGAAGAGGATCGCTACAGCCTCTCCAAGCGTGCGCTGGTTAGCCAGATCTGTTCGCTGTACGGTGGACGTATCGCTGAAGAGATGACGCTCGGTTTTGACGGCGTTACCACGGGTGCTTCCAACGACATCATGCGTGCCAGCCAGATTGCCCGGAACATGGTTACCAAGTGGGGCCTGTCCGAGAAGCTGGGTCCGCTGATGTATTCGGAAGACGAAGACGCCGGTTACCTGGGGCGTGGCGGCAGCCAGAACTCCAACGTATCGGGCGAAACCGCCAAGCTGATCGACTCTGAAGTGCGCAGCATCATCGACCATTGCTACGGCACGGCCCGTCAATTGCTGACCGACAACCGTGACAAGCTGGACGCGATGGCCGAGGCTTTGATGAAATACGAAACCATCGATGCGGATCAGATCGATGACATCATGTCGGGCCGTCCACCACGTGAGCCGCGCGACTGGGAAGGTGGTTCGGGCACCAATGGTACACCGATCACCCCGGATCCTCGTCCGGAAGCCCCTATCGGCGGTCCTGCTGCTGAACATTAAGGTCTGACATGACTTCTGCGCTGTACCCGACCCGGTTGCCTTGCGGCAACCGGGTTCTTGATTTGGCCCATACGCATGTCATGGGTATCCTCAACGCCACGCCTGATTCTTTCTCGGACGGCGGTCGCTACAGTCAGCTCGATGCTGCGCTGCGTCACGCCGAGGCAATGGTCCAGGCTGGAGCAACACTGATCGATGTCGGGGGCGAATCTACCCGGCCGGGTGCTCGACCGGTTACCGCCGCCGAAGAGCTGGAGCGTGTAGCGCCGGTAGTCGAAATCATTGCTCGTGAGCTGGACGTCATCATTTCGGTCGATACATCGACCCCGCAAGTCATGCTGGAGACAGTGCGTCTAGGGGCGGGTCTGATCAATGACGTGCGTTCCCTTCGTCGCCCCGGTGCCTTGGAAGCAGCGGCGCAAACCGGTTTGCCGGTCTGCCTGATGCACATGCTCGGGGAGCCTGGAGACATGCAGGACGACCCTCATTACGACGATCTGCTTGGCGAGGTCGGCTCGTTCCTGGCCGCGCAGATGGCGCGGTGTGAGTCGGCCGGTATCGAACGTGATCGCATCATTCTTGATCCGGGTTTTGGCTTCGCCAAGACACTGGAGCATAATCTCAGCCTGTTCAAGCATATGCCTGCCTTGCTGGCCCTGGGGCGCCCTCTGCTGGTGGGTGTGTCGCGCAAGAGCATGATTGGCGCCGTGTTGGGTCGTCCCGTCGGTGAAAGGCTCTTCGGTGGTCTGGCTCTGGCGGCGCTGGCGATGACCAAGGGCGCAAGAATTCTACGTGTGCACGATGTCGCCGAAACGGCCGACGTGGTGCGCATGATTACGGCTGTCGAAGCGGCCGAATAACAATAGCGGGGCATCCATGACTACCAAAAAATATTTCGGAACCGACGGCATTCGTGGTCGCGTGGGGCAGTTTCCTATTACTCCTGATTTCATGCTCAAGCTCGGCTGGGCTGCGGGCATGGCATTCCGTCACCTGGGCGCTTGCCGGATTCTGGTTGGCAAAGACACCCGCATCTCAGGTTATATGTTCGAATCCGCGCTGGAAGCCGGCCTGTCCGCGGCCGGTGCGGATGTCATGCTGCTTGGTCCGATGCCGACTCCGGCAATCGCCTACCTGACGCGAACGTTCCACGCTGAAGCGGGGATCGTCATCAGCGCGTCGCATAACCCGCACTACGACAACGGCATCAAGTTCTTCTCGGGTCAGGGCACCAAGCTGCCGGACGAGATCGAGATGATGATCGAGAAATTGCTCGACGCGCCGATGACCGTTGCCGAATCCGAGAAGCTTGGCAAGGTGTCGCGTATCAATGACGCCGCCGGCCGCTATATCGAATTCTGCAAAAGCAGTGTGCCGACCAGCACCGACTTTGCGGGTCTGAAGCTGGTGATCGACTGCGCGCATGGTGCGACCTACAAGGTTGCGCCCAATGTGTTTCGTGAGTTGGGCGCCCAGGTGGTCGTGCTGTCCGCTCAGCCTGACGGGCTGAACATCAATGAAAACTGTGGCTCGACCCACATGGAAGCCCTCCAGGCTGCCGTGGTGGCGCATAAAGCCGACATGGGCATCGGTTTCGATGGTGATGGCGACCGGGTGCTGATGGTCGATCACACCGGCACCGTCGTCGATGGCGACGAACTCTTGTACATCATCGCGCGGGATCTGCATGAGCGTGGCCGCCTGCAGGGCGGCGTGGTGGGCACCTTGATGAGCAATCTTGGCCTGGAGCTGGCGCTGGCGGAGCAGAACATTCCGTTCGTGCGGGCCAATGTCGGCGACCGTTATGTGATTGCCGAACTGCTTGAGCGTAACTGGCAAGTCGGTGGCGAAAACTCGGGCCACATCGTATGTTTCCAGCACACCACGACAGGCGACGCGATCATTGCCGCGCTGCAGGTTCTGTTGGCCTTGCGCCGCAGTGGCATCACGCTGGCCGAGGCTCGGCAACGGCTGCGCAAATGCCCTCAGGTGCTGGTCAACGTCCGGTTTTCAGGCGGTGTGGACCCGGTTACTCACCCTTCGGTGCAAGACGCCTGCGCCCGTGTTACCGCTGAAATGGCGGGCCGCGGCCGGGTTCTTTTGCGCAAGTCCGGGACAGAGCCTCTGGTGCGCGTAATGGTCGAAGGTGAAGACGAAGCCCAGGTCCAGGCTTATGCTGACGAGCTGGCGAAACTGGTCGCTGAAGTTTGCGCCTGATTTCGGCTTGCCAGTCGTGAAAGTGTTGGGTAACATCTGCGCCCACTTTGACCTACGAGGTGCAGCATGCGTCGCCCAATGGTAGCTGGTAACTGGAAAATGCACGGTACCCGCGCCAGTGTCGCTGAGCTGATCGAGGGTCTTGGCAAGCAAGAGCTGCCGAGTGATGTTGATGTTGTTGTAATGCCGCCGAGCCTGTTCATCAATCAGGCGGTTGCAGGGCTTGAAGGCCGGGCAATCGCAGTTGGTGCTCAGGATGCCGCGTTCCAGGTGGGGCAGGGTGCGTTGACCGGTGAGGTTGCGCCTAGCCAGCTGAAGGAAGCTGGCTGCAAGTACGTGTTGGTCGGCCACTCCGAGCGTCGTCAGTTGATTGGCGAGCAGGATGATGTGCTGAACCGCAAGTTTGCGGCTATCCAGGAAAGTGGCCTGACTCCGGTGTTGTGCATAGGGGAAACCCTTGAGCAGCGTGAGGCGGGTCAGACGCTTGAAGTGGTCGGGCAGCAACTTGACAGCATCATCGACGCGTTCGGTATTGATGCATTTGCCAACGCAGTAGTCGCTTACGAGCCAGTCTGGGCCATCGGTACCGGATTGACTGCTTCGCCCCAGCAGGCGCAGGAAGTGCACGCAGCCATCCGTGCGCAGCTGGCGCAAAAGAATGCCGAAGTCGCACAAGGCGTGCGGCTTCTTTATGGCGGCAGCGTGAAGTCGACCAATGCGGTCGAACTGTTCGGCATGCCGGATATCGATGGGGGTCTCATTGGTGGGGCTTCCCTGAATGCAGATGAGTTCGGTGCGATTTGTCGCGCCGCGGGAAACTGAGAAAATGCTGGAAACAGTCGTAGTCGTTTTTCATCTGCTGGGCGCTCTGGGCGTTGTTGCTCTGGTATTGCTGCAGCAGGGTAAAGGTGCGGACGCAGGTGCGTCTTTCGGAGCCGGTGCATCAAATACTGTGTTCGGAGGGCAAGGAACCTCTACCTTTCTTAGTAAGTTTACTGCTATACTCGCCGCAGCTTTTTTCATAACCAGCTTGGGGTTAGGTTACTTTGCTAAAGAGAAGGCTCAACAGCTGACTCAAGTAGGTCTCCCGGATCCAGCGGTACTGGAAGTTAAGCAAAAACCGGCTACTGATGATGTACCGGTGCTCGAAGGGCAAAAGCCAGCTGTAGTTCCAGCTGACGTACCTCAAGCTCCAGAGCAGAAGTAATACAGAATTCGGCGATGTTTCAGAGGTCGCCAAAAAGTTGTAATGCCGAGGTGGTGGAATTGGTAGACACGCAACCTTGAGGTGGTTGTGCCCATAGGGTGTAGGGGTTCGAGTCCCCTTCTCGGTACCAATAAACAGGACAGCCCGCACTAGCGGGCTTTCTTGTAGGTGGATGTTCGATTGACCCTGAAAGGGATCGGTCGTATACTTCCGCCCCAGCTTTGTCGCGGGGTGGAGCAGCTTGGTAGCTCGTCGGGCTCATAACCCGAAGGTCGTTGGTTCAAATCCAGCCCCCGCAACCAGTTTTAGCTGAGCCCCTTTTTAGGGGCTTTTTGTTAGCTGGACAGTACATGACGTCGATGTTCAGCGGCGTTTTCACGGGATGGGCGTTCGCCCATTTTTTTATTTTAAAAGCATGCACGAGGGGGTTCAGGTGTCGAGCAAGCTAGAACAGTTGCAGGCCTTGTTGGCCCCGGTGGTCGAGGCTCTTGGCTATCAATGCTGGGGAATTGAATTCATTTCCCAGGGCCGACATTCACTGTTGCGCATTTATATCGACAAAGAGGGCGGCGTTCTGGTGGAGGACTGCGAAATAGTCAGCCGTCAGGTCAGCGGTGTATTGGATGTTGAAGATCCGATCAGTGCTGAATACACGCTTGAGGTGTCCTCTCCTGGCATGGATCGCCCGCTGTTCACTCTTGAACAGTTTGCTTTGCACGCTGGGGAACAAGTGAAGATCAAGCTGCGCTCGCCCTTTGACGGCCGACGCAACTTCCAAGGCCTTCTCCGCGGGGTGGAGGAGCAGGATGTCGTGGTGCATGTAGAAGACCACGAATACCTGTTGCCGATCGACTTGATCGACAAAGCCAACATTATTCCCACGTTTGACTGATACGTGCCAGATACTGCGGATCCCGCGGATCCAATGGCTTGCGAAAGGCGAGGCGTACGATGAGCAAAGAAGTACTGCTGGTTGTTGAGTCGGTGTCCAATGAAAAGGGCGTTCCGGCAGGTGTGATTTTTGAAGCGCTGGAGCTGGCTCTTGCCACTGCTACCAAGAAACGTTTCGAGGATGAAGTTGAACTGCGTGTGGAGATCAATCGCCACACCGGTAACTACGAGACGTTCCGTCGCTGGACAGTGGTCGAGGACGAAGACCTGGATGATCCGGCCTACGAGTTGGCCGTTGACCAGGCTCAAGCCAAAAAGCCCGGTGCTGTAGCGGGTGACGTGATCGAAGAGAAAATCGAGTCCATCGAATTCGGTCGCATCGCTGCGCAAACCGCCAAGCAAGTCATTGTGCAGAAGGTTCGTGAAGCCGAGCGCGCCCAGGTCGTCGATGCTTATCGCGAGCGTCTGGGTGAAATCATTTCCGGTACCGTAAAAAAGGTTACACGTGACAATGTCATCGTTGATCTGGGCAACAACGCTGAAGCGTTGCTGGCTCGCGAAGACATCATTTCTCGTGAGACTTTCCGTGTAGGTGTCCGTCTAAGGGCTCTGCTGAAGGAAATTCGCACTGAAAACCGTGGCCCCCAGCTGATCCTGTCGCGTACAGCGCCAGAAATGCTGATCGAGCTTTTCCGTATCGAAGTACCGGAAATCGCCGAAGGTCTGATCGAGGTGATGGCTGCCTCTCGGGACCCGGGTTCGCGTGCAAAAATCGCCGTTCGCTCCAAGGACAAACGAATCGATCCGCAAGGCGCCTGCATCGGCATGCGCGGCTCGCGTGTTCAGGCTGTCTCCGGCGAGTTGGGTGGTGAGCGTGTGGATATCGTCCTCTGGGACGACAACCCGGCGCAGTTCGTCATCAACGCCATGTCCCCTGCGGAAGTTGCGGCAATCATCGTTGATGAAGATGCCCATGCAATGGACATCGCGGTAGGTGCGGACAACCTGGCCCAGGCTATCGGTCGTGGTGGTCAGAACGTTCGTCTGGCAAGTCAGCTGACTGGCTGGACGCTGAACGTGATGACCGAGTCGGACATCCAGGCCAAGCAGCAGGCAGAAACCGGTGACATTCTGCGCAACTTCATCGACGAACTGGAAGTCGACGAAGATCTGGCGCAGGTACTGGTTGATGAAGGCTTCACCAGCCTGGAAGAGATTGCCTACGTACCGGTGGAGGAAATGCTCAACATCGATGGCTTTGACGAAGATACCGTCAACGAGCTTCGCGCTCGTGCCAAGGATCGCTTGTTGACCAAAGCCATCGCTACAGAGGAAAAGCTGGCAGACGCCCATCCGGCCGAAGACCTGCTCTCGCTTGAGGGTATGGACAAGGATTTGGCGATGGAACTGGCGGTGCGCGGCGTAATTACCCGCGAAGACCTGGCCGAGCAGTCTATTGACGATCTGCTCGACATCGACGGCATTGACGATGATCGTGCCGGCAAGTTGATCATGGCCGCGCGAGCCCATTGGTTCGAGTAATTAGGCGCGGCCTGAGGAGAGAAGTGCATGACGCAAGTCACGGTGAAACAACTGGCCGATGAGGTCAAAACACCGGTAGAGCGCCTGTTGCAGCAGATGCGTGAGGCAGGTCTGCCGCACACCGCCGCCGAGGAACATGTGAGCGACAGTGAGAAGCAATCGTTGCTGACTCATCTGAAAAGCAGCCACAAGGCGAAAGTGGAAGAACCGCGCAAGATCACCTTGCAGCGTAAAACCACCAGCACCCTGCGTGTTGCTGGCAGCAAGAGCATCAGCGTTGAAGTACGCAAAAAGAAAGTATTCGTACAGCGCAGCGCGGAAGAGATCGAAGCCGAGCGTCAGCGTGAGCTGGAAGAGCGCCGTGCGGTAGAAAACGCCGCGCGTCAGAAGGCTGAAGAAGAAGCCAAGCGTCGCGCTCAGGAAGAAGCGGCTCGCCAGCCGGCTGCGCAATCGACCAATGAAACGGCCGCTGCGGCTCCTGCCGAACCGGTTGCTGCGGTCCAGGCTCCGCGTGAGGCTCCTGCCGCCGCTGCGCCGGCGCCTGCCAACGCAGCGCCGACGGCTGAAGTGCGCAAGCGCGACGACCAGCGTCGTCCCGACAAGCCACGCGCCGACGATCGCAATGCCCGTGGCGGTGATGGCGAGCGCAAGAACGCTCCGCATCGCGCTTCGGTAAAAGAGAAGGCTCCGGCCCCTCGCGTTGCACCTCGTACCACCGACGAAGAAAGCGATGGCTTCCGTCGTGGCGGTCGCGGCAAGTCCAAGCTGAAGAAGCGCAATGCGCACGGCTTCCAGAACCCTACCGGTCCTGTGATTCGTGACGTTGCCATTGGCGAGACCATCACTGTCGGCGAACTGGCCGCGCAGATGTCCGTCAAGGCTGCCGAAGTCATCAAGTTCATGTTCAAGCTGGGCACTCCGGTGACCATCAACCAGGTACTGGATCAGGAAACTGCCCAGTTGATCGCCGAAGAGCTGGGCCACAAGGTCACGCTGGTCAGCGACAACGCCCTGGAAGACTCCCTGGCTGAATCGCTGAAGTTCGAAGGCGAAACGTTCTCCCGTGCTCCGGTTGTAACCGTCATGGGTCACGTTGACCACGGCAAGACCTCGCTGCTCGACTATATCCGTCGTGCCAAGGTTGCTGCTGGCGAAGCCGGCGGCATCACCCAGCACATCGGTGCATACCACGTTGAAACCGAACGCGGCATGGTCACCTTCCTCGACACCCCGGGTCACGCCGCGTTTACTGCAATGCGTGCTCGTGGTGCCAAGGCGACCGACATCGTGATCCTGGTCGTGGCTGCAGACGACGGCGTCATGCCGCAGACCATCGAAGCGGTTCAGCACGCCGTAGCGGCTGGCGTTCCTCTGGTCGTGGCAGTGAACAAGATCGACAAGCCGGGTGCTGATCTCGATCGCATCCGCAGCGAGTTGTCGGTTCACGGCGTGACTTCCGAAGAGTGGGGCGGTGATACGCCGTTCGTTCCGGTTTCCGCGAAAATGGGTACCGGCGTCGACGAACTGCTTGAAGCTGTTCTGTTGCAGGCCGAAGTTCTGGAACTCAAGGCAACGCCATCGGCCCCAGGTCGTGGTGTGGTCGTTGAATCCCGTCTGGACAAGGGCCGTGGCCCGGTTGCGACGGTTCTGGTTCAGGACGGTACGCTGCGTCAAGGCGACATGGTCCTGGTCGGCTCAAACTTCGGTCGCATCCGCGCCATGCTCGACGAGAACGGCAAGCCTGTGAAGGAAGCCGGTCCGTCGATCCCTGTCGAGATTCTCGGCCTGGACGGTACGCCGGACGCTGGCGACGAGATGTCGGTACTGCAGGACGAGAAGAAGGCTCGCGAAGTCGCTCTGTTCCGTCAGGGCAAGTTCCGCGAAGTCAAGCTGGCACGTGCTCACGCCGGCAAGCTTGAAAACATCTTCGAAAGCATGGGTCAGGAAGAGAAGAAGACGCTCAACATCGTCCTCAAATCCGACGTCCGTGGTTCGCTGGAAGCATTGCAGGGCGCCCTCGGCGGCCTGGGTAACGATGAAGTGCAAGTGCGCGTAGTGGGTGGCGGTGTCGGTGGTATCACCGAGAGCGACGCCAACCTGGCACTGGCCTCCAACGCTGTACTGTTCGGCTTCAACGTGCGTGCCGATGCCGGCGCGCGCAAGATCGTCGAGCAGGAAGGTCTGGATATGCGTTACTACAACGTGATCTACGACATCATCGAAGACGTCAAGAAAGCCCTGACCGGCATGCTCGGCAGCGACGTCCGGGAGAACATCCTGGGTATCGCCGAAGTGCGCGACGTGTTCCGCTCGCCGAAATTCGGCGCAATCGCCGGCTGTATGGTGGTTGAAGGTGTCGTTCACCGTAACCGTCCGATCCGCGTACTGCGCGACGACATCGTTATCTTCGAAGGCGAGCTGGAATCCCTGCGTCGCTTCAAGGACGATGCTTCCGAAGTGCGTGCCGGCATGGAATGCGGTATCGGCGTCAAGAGCTACAACGACGTCAAGGTCGGTGACAAGATCGAAGTGTTCGAGAAGGTCCAAGTGGCTCGCAGTCTCTAAATCGCGAGCTTCAGGAGCCGTAGGCTCTCAACGCAACGCCCGGTCTGACATCTGTCGGCCGGGCGTTTGCCGCTTTCAGACTGTCAGGGTTTGCTCCCCGATCAGTAACAGGTAACAAACATGGCAAAAGAATACAGCCGTACCCAACGTATCGGCGATCAGATGCAGCGCGAGCTGGCCCAGCTGATCCGTCGCGAAATCAAGGATCCGCGCGTCGGTCTGGTCACCATCACTGCGGTGGATGTCAGCCGCGATGTAGGCCACGCCAAGATCTTCATGACCGTCATGGGTCAGGACAGCGCCGAAGAAATTGCCCAGAGCATCAAGGTGCTCAACGCCGCCGCAGGCTTCCTGCGCATGCAGCTGGCCCGCGAAATGAAGCTGCGCAGCGTGCCTCAACTGCACTTCCACTACGATGAAAGCGTTGTCCGCGGTGCGCATCTTTCGGCACTGATCGAGCGGGCCGTGGCTGAAGACGGCCAGCACCAGGAAGGTTCGGCTTCGCAAGAGTCCAAGCCAGACAGTTCCAAGGAGTAAGCGGTGGCTCAGGTCAAGCGTATACGCCGCAACGTCAGCGGGATCATCCTGCTCGACAAGCCTCTGGGCTTCACTTCCAACGCGGCTTTGCAGAAAGTCCGCTGGTTGCTCAACGCGGAGAAGGCCGGGCACACCGGCAGCCTCGACCCGCTGGCAACCGGCGTCCTGCCTTTGTGCTTCGGCGAGGCAACCAAGTTTTCCCAGTACCTGCTCGATTCCGACAAGTCCTACGAGACCCTGATGCAACTGGGCAAGACCACCACTACGGCGGACTCCGAAGGTGAGGTTTTGCAGACGCGTCCGGTGACCGTTGGTCGCGACGATATCGAAGCGGTGCTTCCGGCTTTTCGTGGCGAAATCAGTCAGATACCCCCGATGTACTCGGCCCTCAAGCGTGACGGGCAACCGTTGTACAAGCTTGCGCGTGCAGGTGAAGTAGTGGAGCGCGAGCCTCGTTCTGTTACTATTACGCGCCTGGAATTGCTTGCCTGCGAAGGCGAGACGGCACGCCTGTCGGTCGATTGCACCAAGGGCACCTACATCCGCACTCTGGTGGAGGATATTGGTGAAAAGCTCGGCTGCGGTGCTTACGTCGCGGAGCTTCGTCGGACCCAGGCCGGTCCTTTCAGTCTGGCCCAGACGGTCACTCTGGAGGAGCTGGAACAGGTGCATGCCGAGGGCGGCAACGAAGCGGTTGATCGCTTCCTCATGCCGTCGGACAGCGGGTTGCTCGACTGGCCGCTGTTGAAGTTTTCGGAGCACAGTTCGTTTTACTGGTTGCATGGTCAGCCGGTAAGAGCACCGGACGCGCCGAAGTTCGGCATGGTTCGGGTGCAGGATCACGAAGGTCGCTTCATCGGTATCGGTGAAGTCAGCGAAGACGGGCGAATCGCGCCGCGTCGATTGATTCGGTCAGAATGACCGGAACCAGGCCGTAGGCAGGTTTTCCTGTAGACGGGCTGGACGAGGGTGGCTGTAAACAGGCACGGTCACATCTCATTTTTTAATACGAGGTTTCGTCCTCGGCCTGTTGGAATCGTCTTCCCGGAGCGGTTCCCTGAATAAAGGATTGCCCACATGGCACTCAGCGTTGAAGAAAAAGCTCAGATCGTAACCGACTACCAGCAAGCTGTTGGTGATACTGGTTCGCCAGAAGTGCAAGTTGCACTGCTGACCGCCAACATCAACAAACTGCAAGGCCACTTCAAGGCCAACGGTAAGGACCACCACTCCCGTCGTGGTCTGATCCGTATGGTAAACCAGCGTCGCAAGCTGCTGGATTACCTGAAAGGTAAGGACGTTAGCCGTTACAGCGCCCTGATCGGTCGTCTGGGTCTGCGTCGCTAATAACGACGTTCTGGAGGTTGGTTGTCTGTCGCGATTCATCGGGTTTTCCCGATGTTCCGGCAGGCATCCAGCCTCAAGTTTTATCTGGACTGCCGTTGGGGCCGATTCCCCGCGCTGCCCAAGAATTCGCAAGAAACCAGTTCCCCAAGAGCCACAAAGAAAGGTAGGAAACCGTGAACCCGGTAATCAAGAAGTTTCAGTTCGGTCAATCGACCGTAACCCTCGAGACAGGCCGCATCGCCCGTCAGGCTTCCGGCGCAGTATTGGTCACCGTTGACGATGACGTCAGCGTGTTGGTGACTGTGGTCGGCGCCAAGCAAGCCGACGCCAGCAAAGGCTTCTTCCCTCTGTCCGTGCACTACCAGGAAAAAACCTACGCTGCCGGCAAGATTCCTGGCGGTTTCTTCAAGCGCGAAGGTCGTCCTTCCGAGAAGGAAACGCTGACCTCGCGTCTGATCGACCGTCCGATCCGCCCGCTTTTCCCTGAAGGTTTCATGAACGAAGTGCAGGTTGTCTGCACCGTCGTTTCCACCAGCAAGAAGACCGATCCGGACATCGCTGCGATGATCGGTACCTCGGCGGCCCTGGCTATCTCCGGCATTCCATTCGATGGCCCGGTCGGCGCTGCCCGTGTTGCTTTCCACGAGAGCACCGGCTACCTGCTGAACCCGACTTACGAGCAGCTGCAGGCTTCGAGCCTGGACATGGTCGTAGCCGGTACTTCGGAAGCCGTTCTGATGGTTGAATCGGAAGCCAAAGAGCTGACCGAAGACCAGATGCTGGGCGCTGTCCTGTTCGCTCACGACGAGTTCCAGGTCGTGATCAACGCCGTCAAGGAGCTGGCTGCCGAAGCCGCCAAGCCGACCTGGGACTGGCAGCCAAAGCCGGAAGCCACCAGCCTGCTCAGCGCTATCCGCGCCGAGTTCGGCGAAGCGATCTCCCAGGCTTACACCATCACCATCAAGGCCGATCGTTACGCTCGTCTGGGCGAGCTGCGTGAGCAGATCGTTGCCAAGCTGGCGGTAGAAGACGGCAGCCCGTCTGCCAGCGAAGTGAAAGCTGCATTCGGCGAAATCGAATACCGCACCGTGCGCGAGAACATCGTCAACGGCAAGCCGCGTATCGATGGTCGTGACACCCGCACTGTACGTCCGCTGAACATCGAAGTCGGCGTTCTGCCGAAGACTCACGGTTCGGCTCTGTTCACCCGTGGCGAAACCCAGGCCCTGGTCGTCGCGACTCTGGGTACCGCGCGTGACGCACAGCTGCTGGACACTCTTGAAGGCGAGAAGAAAGACCCCTTCATGCTGCACTACAACTTCCCGCCGTTCTCGGTAGGCGAGTGTGGCCGCATGGGTGGTGCTGGCCGTCGCGAAATCGGTCACGGCCGTCTGGCGCGCCGCAGCGTACAGGCCATGCTGCCTGACGCGAGCGTGTTCCCGTACACCATCCGCGTTGTATCGGAAATCACCGAATCCAACGGCTCCAGCTCCATGGCGTCGGTCTGCGGTGCCTCGCTGGCATTGATGGACGCTGGCGTTCCGATGAAAGCACCGGTTGCCGGTATCGCGATGGGTCTGGTCAAGGAAGGCGAGAAGTTCGCAGTTCTGACCGACATCCTGGGTGACGAAGACCACCTCGGCGACATGGACTTCAAGGTAGCGGGTACCGCCAAAGGCGTTACTGCACTGCAGATGGACATCAAGATCAAGGGCATCACCGAGGAGATCATGGAGATCGCCCTGGGCCAGGCTCTCGAAGCGCGTCTGAACATTCTGGGCCAGATGAACCAGATCATCGGTCAGTCCCGCACCGAGCTGTCGGCAAACGCTCCGACCATGATCGCGATGAAGATCGACACCGACAAGATCCGTGACGTTATCGGTAAAGGCGGCGCGACAATCCGTGCGATCTGCGAAGAGACCAAGGCTTCGATCGATATCGAAGACGACGGCTCCATCAAGATCTTCGGCGAAACCAAAGACGCTGCTGAAGCTGCGCGTCAGCGCGTACTGGGCATCACCGCTGAGGCCGAGATCGGCAAGATCTACGTCGGCAAGGTTGAGCGTATCGTTGACTTCGGTGCGTTCGTCAACATCCTGCCAGGCAAGGACGGTCTGGTTCACATCTCGATGTTGAGCGATGCTCGCGTTGAGAAAGTGACTGACATCCTGAAAGAAGGCGAGGAAGTTGAAGTTCTGGTACTGGACGTCGACAACCGCGGCCGTATCAAGCTGTCGATCAAAGACGTAGCTGCTGCGAAGGCGTCCGGCGTTTAATCGATTCGATTTAACCCGACGTTGAAAAGGACCCTTCGGGGTCCTTTTTTTTGAGCGCAATTAAGGGTTTACGCTTCGCCGCCTTGCGGCTGGGGAAAAACATGCAACTTGCAAGCGAAGCGGCACGGTAACGGGCAATTTGCACGACCCCACTAATTTGCGATATTTCTAAGTAATTGAAAATAAAAGAAAATAATTTTTTCCAAAGCTGGCACAGCGCTTGCGATATATCTCTCAACCCTGCAGCCATTCGCTGGCGCAGATTCCGAGAAAAACAGGAGTTATCGTATGAAGAAGTTCGTTATCGCTGCTGCCGCTGCTACTACTCTGACTCTGACCATGGCTAACGCTGCTTTCGCTCAGACCACCGCCCAGGCGCCGATGATGCTGGCAGCTGGTGAAGTTACCCAGGCGAAAGAAGAAGTGTCCGACACTTGGATCACCACCAAAGTCAAAGCTGACCTCGTCACCGAGAAAGGCGTCCCTGGTTCGGATATCAAGGTTGAAACCAACAAAGGCGTGGTTTCCCTGTCCTCGACAGTTGCCGTAACCGAATCTCAGAAGGACGTTGCCGTTGCTATCGCCAAGAAAATCAAAGGCGTGAAGGCTGTATCGGCTGATGGCCTGAAAGCAGAATAATTCTGATTCGGCTATGAACACCTGATGTCTGTTGACCTACGGAAGTTCATGCGAAGGGCTACAGGGACGTAGCAACCACAGGCCCCGGCTTACCACCGGGGCCTGTTCTATTTGTGCAGGAAAAAGATCGCCGGGCTCAGTTACCGCGCTTGCTGGTAATCTCGGTCAGGCGCCCGCCGATGAACCGCAAGTACTGGTACATGCCGTGGTCCGGACCGTAGATCCATTCTTCGATCTGCACCTGTTCGGATTTGCGGTACGTGTTGTTGAACGTCTCCTGCGTGCCGACTATTGCCTGGCTGGCGGGTGTTCCGCACTTGCGCTCGACTTCGAACAGATGATCTCCGGTGCTGACCAGCTGACTGCCGCAGCGAAGCGTTGCGGCTTGAACATTCAGCGCCGCAGCGAAGCCCATGCTTGCCAGGGCGATGATCATCAAATGTGGTGTTCGTTGTCGGCTCAAAAGGTTACTCGCTGTCCAGATGCAGTGGGCTGATGACGCGTCCGTCCGGCTGCGCCTGACCCAGTTGCGCGTCCACAAAATACACACGTTCGTCTTCCAGTTGACCCTTCTGCACGAGGTAGTCCTTGATGCTGCTGGCCCGCTCCTGTCCCAGCTCACGCAGCAGCGCTTCATTGCCGCTCCAGAACTTGAGCACGGCGGCGCGCATCTGGTTCGAGCGC
Source organism: Pseudomonas sp. R1-18 (assembly GCF_051132095.1). Lineage (NCBI taxonomy): Bacteria > Pseudomonadati > Pseudomonadota > Gammaproteobacteria > Pseudomonadales > Pseudomonadaceae > Pseudomonas > Pseudomonas sp. R1-18. The sequence goes on along the minus strand of NZ_CP071658.1, from coordinate 4,106,335 downwards.
TCCTCTTTGCCAAGGTCCTGCCACTGCGCTGGCGGCTGTTGCTTCAGGCGCGCCCGGTAGATGCCTTCCAGCATCGGCGACTTCTCGTCTTCTGGCACCACCAGCAGGCCTGCGCGAGCCGGTACTTTCTCGCCGCGCCGCTGCAGAATCTTGTAGTACGTGTACTGATATTCACGCTCCAGACGTTGCTGCGCGATCAACGGTCCATCGCTGGCGGCGGCGCTGGTGCCTTCGATTTCCAGACGCAGGCTCGGGCGCTCCTTGAGAGCGGCTGACAGCTTGTCCAGCGCCTTCTGGGTGTCCGGGCCGAGCTCGCTGGAGCCTGGGGCGAAACTCACTGTGCCGAGGTCCTCGGAGCTTCCCCCGGCGACCAGTCCGCCCAGCATCTTGAACGGCGCGGTGGCGGCACGCACGACCAGATTGCGCAAGGTCTGCCAGACGATGGGCATGACACTGAACTGTGGATTATTGAGGTCGCCTTCAACCGGCAGCTCGATGGTGATGCGTCCCTGCGAATCCTTGAGCAGAGCTACAGCCAACCGGATCGGCAAATCCACGGCGTCCGGGCTGTCGACCCTTTCACCCAGTTGCAACTGCTCGACCAGCACCTTGTTCTGGGCTTTGAGTCTGCCTTCGGTAATCAGGTAATGAAGGTCCAGATTGAGACGGCCCTTGCGAATCCGGAATCCGGCAAACTTGCCGGAGTAAGGCGTCAGCGTGGTCAGCTCGACGCGTTTGAAGCTGGTGGCGATGTCCAGACTCGCCATGGGGTCGAATGGGTTGACGCTGCCTTTGATGGTAACCGGCGCATAACGGTCGACCTTGCCCTCGATGTCGACTGGCGCCGGCCGGGACTGGCTGTTGTCGATGGTACCGATGCGACCATTGAGTTGTTGCACGGCGGTGGCGAAATTGGGTGTAAGGGTAAAGTCCGCGAAGTTTGCCGAGCCGTTCTTGATATTCACCTCACCGACGCGGATCGCCAGCGGCTTGTCTTGCGCGGCTGCCTTGCGTGGCTCGGGCCTGGCCTGTTGATCGGCAGGCTGAGGTATCAGCAAATCGTCGACGTTGGTGCTGCGGTCGTCGTTGATCATGAAGCGGGCGTACGGCTGATCCAGATTGACCCTGGATATCGCCAGACTCTGCCCGTGTCGGTAATCGAGGCCTTCGAGCTCCAATTGCTGCCATCTGACGAAATCACGCTGTTTGAGGGTGTCGAGCGTGTGCAGCTGGTTGACCCTGGCTTTGCCGGTCACATTCAGTGCGAGTGGCTCAGTGCCTTGCAGATTGACCGCCAGATCACCGTCCAGCATGCCGCTGCGCAATTCCAGGCGGATAAAAGGCGTGATGTAGGCCTGGGCGACGCGAAGGTCGACATCCTTGGTCGTCACATTCAGCCGCGCGCTGACCGGTGCGAGGTTTACGTCGCCAGTGGCGGAAAGACGGCCCTGCTTGCCAAAGCCGGTATCCAGTTTGAGGTTAAAGGGTCTGGTATTGAGGCTGTCGAAGTTCTGCATATCCAGGTTCAGCGGACCGATATCCAGAAGGACCGGTTCGGCGGGCACCCGGTCAGCCAGGTGGACCTGATAATCGCGCAGCTGCACATCCTGCAGCATTACCTGCCAAGGCTTGTCGGCGGCGACAGGCTGGGCTTTTGCCTGGGCGGTCGTTTCAGTGACGGCGGGCGATTCGGCTGCCTTTTCATCGACCTTCGGCTTTTTCGGTGCCGAGGGCTTGGCCGGGGAGCTGGCAAAAAGCTTCTGCCAATCAAGCTGGCCATCAGCTTCACGGGCAGCCCAGGTTTCAAGCTTCTGGCTGCGAATTTTGCCGACTGTCACTTTCTGTTTTGCCAGGTCGACCGTCGTATCGCTCACCTCCAGCCGTTGCAGGCGCACCAGCGGTCGACCGTCCGGCGTGTCGAGCGCGAACGGGGCGATGCTGGCGGAAGCGCCAGTAAGCTGCAGCTCGGTCTCCTTGGCCAGATTGAGCTTGTATGCCGTGCTGAAGTTCAGCACGCCATCCTTCAGCGCCAGGGGAAGGGCGTCACGTACGTAAGGCCACCACAGCTTCATCTTGCCGTCGGTGATCTTGAGCTTACCTTCGGAGGTGATCGGCACCAGACTGATGCGCCCGACCCAGTCGATCTGCCCGCCATTCGGGCCGGCCGCGACCAGCGTCATGTCGGCGTTGTCTTCCGAAAGCGTGCTGAGATTGGTCAGCTCGAAGTTGAGCGAGTCGTAGAGGAACTCGATGGGATCGCTCGGCCGCACATCCTGGAAATGCAGGTAGCCGTCGGCGAGTCTGATCTGATCGATGCGCAAAGGGAAAGGCTTGCCTGCGGGCTCCTGCGGGCCGGGATCGCTGGCGGGCAGCTTGAACAGCTGCGCCAGATTCAGCTTGCCCTGTTTGTCGAACAACACCTCGGTCCTGGGCTTGACCAACTCAACCTGCTGCAAGTGCAGAGCGCGGTTCCACAGGCTGTCGATCTGCAGATTGGCATAGAGCTTCTCGAAGCCGATCTGCTCCTTGCCGGGCTCGCCGATGTTCAATCCCCATACTGTGAGTTCGAGTGTGTAGGGATTGAGCTCCAGCCGTTCCAGCTTTGCCGGAACGGTGGCGTAATCAGCCAGCTGTTGGTTGGCGATGCGGAGGGCGACACCGGGCAGGATAAAGAATCCCAGCAAGCTGTAGAGCACGAAAAGGGCGAGCAGTGTGCCGATCGTGCGTATCAAACCTTTGGACATGGGGGGCGTCGTCTCTCTCTTTCGGAGGTGCTTGGAGTATGGCACGCCCACTCGGTTCCAAAGGCAACGCCCTCGGGGGAGGTAGGAAAGTTCCTAAATTGCGGGATGAGTCAGAACCTCAGGATCAGCGTTTTTAACGGTGGCTGGTTATCCAGCGACGGGAAGTCAGCGGCTGGCTGCATCACCGCGCAGTCACGGACCGGGCGACCGGCCTTGCTCGCGCAACGCAGTACTTGCTCACGCCAGTCTTCCATGCTGACTTTTGCAAGATTGTTGCAGCAGATCAGCGTGCCGTTGTCAGCGGTGGTCAGCAGCGCCGGTTTGAGCAGGCTCTGGTAATCGCGAAGCAGGTCGACAGTGCCGAACGCGCTTTTGGCCCAGGCCGGTGGGTCCAGCAGCACCACGTCGTACTGGCGCTGCTCCAGTTTCACATAGCTGGGGAGTTTCTGACCGCGACGCGCGGCGACCGGCAGGCCGGCCAATTGGCGAATCGCGGGGAAGTAGTCCAACTGGATGAATTCCATTGCAGGCAACTCAGGGTTCAGCGCACCGTTTTCACGACCCACCGCCAGATTGCCTTCGGCGAAGTCCAGGTTACAGACCTCGCTCGCGCCGCCCGCTGCCGCGCTCAGGCCGACGCCGCAGGTGTAGGCGAACAGATTGAGTACGCTTTTGCCGGCGCTGTTGGCTTTCACCCAGCCGCGCGTATTACGCAGGTCGAGAAACAGCAAAGGGTCCTGCCCTGGGTGGCGACCGCGTACCCGGTAGTTGAGACCCCACTCGTGACCGACCAGATCCTGCAACGCAGCCTCTTGGGCCTTGTACACCGGGTCCTCGCGGTCAACGCGTGAGTTGCCTCGCGAGCGATCGTTGTAGACCAGCAGAGTGTCGAGGCCGAGAAAGGTGTTCACTTGCGCGTGAAGGCCGAGCAGGGCGTCGCGATCCAGAGTGCTGTGAAAGCTCTGGACCAGCAGTTGCGGGCCATAGCGATCGATGGTCAGGCCGCTTGCGCCTTCCTGGCTGCCATGAAACAGGCGATAACAGTCCGTACCCTGTGTATGCAGCTCGCTGAGCAACGACTGGCGGTTATCAAGAGCGACGCTGAGCGCCTGATTCAAGGGAGACATACAAAGCGCCTTGGCACGAAATGAAGGCGCGGGAGTTTAACATCTGTCAGCCCGTATCACCGTTTATCGCGAACGACGAGTGCGCTCCCGCAGGCCGGGACCCGTAGGAGCGCGCTTGCCCGCGACCAGGCAACTCGCGGCGGGATGGCGTCAGCGCGCCAGCGCCAGCGCTACGCCCTGGCCGCCACCGATGCATAGTGTGGCGAGGCCTTTGCGTGCGTCGCGCTTGATCATTTCATGCAGCAGCGTGACCAGCACCCGGCAGCCCGACGCGCCAATCGGGTGGCCGAGGGCAATGGCGCCGCCGTTGACGTTGAGCCTGGCAGGGTCCAGATCCAGTTCATGCGCCACCGAGAGCGACTGGGCCGCGAACGCTTCGTTGGCCTCGATCAGGTCCAGCTCGCCGAGCGTCCAGCCGGCCTTGTCCAGGCAGCGACGGGTCGCGCTGACCGGGCCGATGCCCATGATGGCCGGATCAACGCCCGCATTGGCGTAACCGGCAATTCGCGCCAGCACCGGCAGGCCCAGCTGTTGGGCTTTGGCGGCGCTCATCAGCATCACGGCAGCCGCGCCATCGTTGAGCGACGACGCATTGCCCGCCGTGACCGTGCCGTCTTTCTTGAAAGCGGGCTTGAGCTTGCTCAGCGACTCGGCAGTGGTACCGGCCCGAGGCTGTTCGTCAACCGCGAAAGACAGCGGCTCGCCCTTGCGCTGCGGGATCAGGATCGGAGTGATTTCATCGGCGAAGCGTCCGGTTTCAATGGCCGTTGCAGCCTTCTGCTGCGACAGCGCAGCGAACGCGTCTTGCGCTTCACGGCTGATTTCGTACTTCTGCGCGAGGTTCTCGGCAGTGATCCCCATGTGGTAATCGTTGAACGCGTCCCACAAGCCGTCGCTGATCATGGTGTCGACCATCGTCGCGTGGCCCATGCGCAGACCGGTACGGGCGCCGGGCATGACATAATTGGCCAGGCTCATGTTCTCCTGGCCTCCGGCGATGATGATCTCGGCGTCGCCGCAACGAATGGCCTGGGTCGCAAGGTGCAGGGCCTTGAGGCCTGAACCGCACACTTTGTTGAGCGTCATCGCAGGAACGGCAAACGGCAGACCGGCCTTGATAGCGGCCTGACGCGCGGGGTTCTGACCAGCCCCGGCGGTCAGCACCTGACCCATGATGACTTCATCGATCTGAGCGCCATCCACACCTGTCTGGTTCAGGAGCTGGCGAATCACGGCGGCGCCCAGATCAACGGCGGGAACACTGGCCAGTGCGCCCTGAAAACTGCCCACGGCGGTACGCGTGGCGGCAACGATAACGACATCTTGCATGGTGCTGATCCTCATTGTTTTTGGAGGTCGGGCGGTGGACGTTTGCCCGTGGCGATCAAGTCGCTCATGGTGTCATAGATGGGGGCGCGGGTTCCAACTGCGAACCCGTCGGTCACTTTTTGCCTGTTTCAACGGCCCATTCGTCGTTTCGCTCGATGGCTCGACCCGTCGCGTACCGCCCAACGCAATACCGGTGCGCTGGTGCCGACGCCGATCCGGATCAGCCGACGGTGCAGAGTGCCCTGCTGAACGCCGAGCATTGCGCTGGCCCAGTCCGGCAGCAGATCGATACCGGCCTGCATCATCAAAGCGCCAAACGGCCTGGTCAGTCGATTGGGCGCCGGTTCGGTAAGCAGCAGGCGCAGCACCTCGCGGCTGCGCGCGTCGCATACCAACTGGCTGCGTATATCCGTCAGGTATTTCGCTACCGCCTCGCGGGATCGCGGCACATCGCGAGCCCCGAGTCGCTCCGCGACAAGTGCGGTTTCTGCGTAGTAAGTGTCCTGATCGGTCAGCGACATTGCAGGGTTGAGATAGCGTAGATGGGCCGCCAGAAAGTTGCTGACCTCAGCGACATGGACCCAGGTCAGCAGCTCCGGATCGCTGGCGGCATATGCCCGGCCATCAGGCGCTGTCCCTACCACTTGCAGGTGAATGGTGCGCACCTTGTCGATCAGCCATTCGGCATCGCGGGTAGAGCCGAAGGTGGTGCCCGACAGAAACTGTCCGGTGCGGCGCAGCCGGCCCAGCATGTCCTGGCGAAAGTTGGAATGGTCCCACACTCCGGCAAGAGCCAGCGGATGCAGCGCTTGCAGCATAAGCGCGGCGATTCCGCCGATGAGCATGCTGGTGAAGTCGCCGTGGACCCGCCAGCAGACCGAATCCGGCCCGAACAGGCCGGGGTCGCCTTTGGGGTTTTCCAGATCCAGTTGGCCCAGTGACAATCCGGTCAGGTTGATAACCTGGCTTTCGATACGGCTGCGAATGAATTCCATGGGCTCTCATGTTTGAAACAGCGGGCACGGCCATGACCATGCCTCGCCTGCCTCAGCCATTCAAGCGTTTGTCGATCAGATCCTCCACCACGCTCGGGTCGGCCAGTGTCGACGTGTCACCCAGACTGTCCAGTTCGTTACACGCGATCTTGCGCAGAATGCGGCGCATGATCTTGCCCGAGCGGGTCTTGGGCAACGCTGGCGCCCACTGGATCATGTCGGGTTTGGCGAAACTGCCGATCTCCTTGCTGACGTGGTCCAGCAACTCTTTCTTCAGTGCCTCGTTCGGCTCGATATCGTTGATGGGTGTGACAAACGCATAGATCCCCATGCCCTTGACGTCATGGGGGTAACCGACCACGGCGGCTTCGGCGATGCTGTTGTGCAGCACCAGAGAGCTCTCCACCTCGGCGGTGCCGATGCGGTGGCCTGAAACGTTGATCACGTCATCCACCCGGCCCGTGATCCAGTAGTCGCCATCTTCGTCGCGGCGTGCTCCGTCGCCGGTGAAGTAGTAACCGGGGTAGGGTTTGAAGTAGGTATCGACCATACGTTGCGGGTCGCCATAAACGCTGCGAATCTGCCCCGGCCAACTGGCTTTGATCGCCAGAAGGCCGCTGCCGGGCCCGTCGATTTCCTTGCCCTGCTCATCAAGCAATACCGGCTGTACACCAAACAATGGCCCGGTGGCGCAGCCCGGCTTGATGCGGCTGGCGCTGATCAGCGGGGTCAGCATGATGCCGCCGGTTTCGGTCTGCCACCAGGTATCGACGATGGGGCAACGGCCGTTGCCGACTTCGCGGAAATACCATTCCCAGGCTTCCGGGTTGATCGGCTCGCCGACGCTGCCCAGCAGGCGCAGGCTTTCGCGCGACGTGTCCTGCAGCGGTTTCTGGCCTTCGCGCATCAGGGCCCTCAAGGCGGTTGGCGCGGTATAGAAGATGTTGACCTGATGCTTGTCGATGACCTTCCAGAAGCGCGACGCGTCCGGGTAATTGGGCACGCCTTCGAACATCAGCGTGGTCGCGCCGTTGGCCAGCGGTCCATACACAATGTAGCTGTGACCGGTCACCCAGCCGACGTCTGCAGTGCACCAGAACACCTCGCCGTCCCGATAATCGAACACGTACTTGTGGGTCATCGCGACCTGGAGCAGATAACCGCCGGTGCTGTGCAGTACGCCCTTTGGCTTGCCGGTGCTGCCGGACGTGTACAGGATGAACAGCGGATCTTCGGCATCCATGGGCTCGGCCGGGCAATCCTCGCTGATTCCGTGCAGCGCTTCGTGATACCAGAGATCGCGGCCCTGAACCCACTCGACCTCGCCTTCGGTCCGCTGCACCACCAGCACTGTGCCGACATTCGGGCAGCTTTGCAGGGCCTTGTCGACGTTGCCCTTGAGCGGGATGTACTTGCCGCCACGCACGCCTTCATCAGCGGTAATCACGAAGCGGCAGTCCGCGTCCAGGATCCGGTCGCGCAACGCATCCGGCGAGAAGCCGCCGAACACCACCGAATGCACCGCGCCAATCCGTGTACAGGCCAGCATGGCGTAGGCGGCTTCGGGAATCATCGGCATGTAGATGCACACCCGGTCACCTTTCTTCACGCCTCGGCTTTTGAGCACGTTGGCCAGGCGGCAGACATGGTGACGAAGTTTGCGATAGGTGATTTCAGCGGATTCGGAAGGGTTGTCGCCTTCCCAGATGATCGCGATCTGGTCGCCGCGGTTCTTGAGGTGTCGGTCGATGCAATTGACGCTGACGTTGAGTCTGCCGCCCTTGAACCAGCTCGCCTGGCCCGTCTTCAGGTCGGCATGCTGCACTTCGGTCCAGGGTGTTGACCAGTCCAGGAACGCTTTCGCCTGTTCGGCCCAGAACTGATCAGGCTGCTCAATGGATTGCTGGTAAAGACGCCGGTAGTCAGCCTGGCTTAACTGCGCGGCCTGTCGCACCGCTTCGGCTTTGGGAAACGCGCTGATGTCGAACATGACCGCCTCCTTATTCTTGGAATCATAAGAATAGGCGGACTGCGCACAACATGTGGGGGCGGGCTGAATCTGTAGGAATCCGTGGGAGCGGACCGGGCAGCGATCTGCTTGTCCGCGAAAAGGCCGGTAAAGCCAACGAAGATGTTGTGCTTGTACCTAAGCTTCGCGGACAAGTCCGCTCCTACAGGTGTTGTTTGGAACCCGTGGGAGCGGACCGGGCGGCGATCCGCTTGTCCGCGAAGAGGGCGGTACAGGGAGAGATCTATATCAACCGCGATGACGGCCGCGGAAGTAGTTGATCAGGCCTTGGGTCGAGGCGTCGTCCGCCGGCTCGTCGGTGCCGCCAGTCAGGCGCTGATACACGGCCTTGCCCATTTCCTTGCCCAGTTCCACACCCCACTGGTCAAAGGCATTGATCCCCCACACCACGCTTTGCACGAACACTTTGTGTTCATACATCGCCACCAGCGCGCCAAGGCGGCGCGGGCTGATGCGTTCGACCACCAGCGTGTTGCTCGGACGGTTGCCCGGAATGACTTTATGGGGCGCAAGGCTCTGCACCTGATCTTCGGGCAAGCCCTTGTCACGCAACTCGGCTTCGGCCTCGGCGCGGGTCTTGCCCATCATCAGGGCCTGGCTCTGCGACAGGCAGTTGGCGTACAGCCATTGATGATGGTCAGCGACCGGGTTGAAGCTGACGATCGGCACGATGAAGTCGGCCGGGATCAACTGAGTGCCTTGATGCAGCAACTGGTGGTAAGCGTGCTGACCGTTGGCGCCCACGCCGCCCCAGATCACCGGGCCGGTATCGGTCGAAACAGGCGTGCCGTCCTGGCGTACCGTCTTGCCGTTGGATTCCATGTCCAGCTGCTGCAAATGCTTGGTGATGTTACGCAGGTAGTGGTCGTACGGAAGAATCGCATGGCTCTGCGCACCCCAGAAGTTGCCGTACCACACGCCCAGCAGGCCAAGCAGCACCGGCATGTTCTGCTCGAACGGCGCGCTCTGGAAATGCTGGTCCATGGTGTAGGCACCGGACAGCAGTTCCTTGAAGTTGGACATGCCGATCGCCAGCGCGATTGGCAGGCCGATGGCCGACCACAGCGAGTAACGACCGCCTACCCAGTCCCACATCGGGAAGATGTTTTCTTCACGAATGCCGAACGCCACAGCCGCCGCATTGTTGCTGGACACGGCGATGAAGTGACGGTGCAGCTCGGCTTCCGAACCGCCCTGAGCGAGATACCAGGCGCGAGCGGCCTGAGCGTTCTTCAGGGTTTCCAGAGTATTGAAGGATTTGGAGGAAACGATGAACAGCGTGGTCTCGGCGCGGATCTTCATCGACAGTTCATGGAACTCACTGCCGTCGATATTCGCCAGGTAGTGGCAACGCACGCCTTTATGGGCGTAAGCGAGCAGAGCTTCGGAAACCAGTTCCGGGCCCAGGAACGAGCCGCCGATGCCAATGTTCACCACGTCGGTGATCGGCTTTTCGGTGTAACCGCGCCACAACCCGTCGTGAATGCGCCCGACCAGCTCGGTCATCTGGTTCAGCACGCGGTGTACGTCGGGCATCACGTCGACGCCGTTGACCTTGAGCTTGTCGGCAACCGGACGGCGCAGGGCGGTATGCAGGGCAGGGCGGCCTTCGGAAGAGTTGACCAGTTCACCGTCGTACAAGGCCTTGATAGCGTCCTTGAGACCCACTTCGTCGGCCAGGCGCACCAGCAGGTCGCGGGTTTCGCTGGTGATCAGGTTCTTCGAGTAGTCCAGAAACAGACCGGCACTGCTGAGGGTGAACTGGTTGAAGCGCTGTGGATCTGCGGCGAACGCTTCGCGCATGCTGAAATCCTGCATGGCTTGACGGTGTTGACTCAACGCTTGCCAGGCGGGCAGAGCGGTCACATCGGAAGGAGTGCGGTAGTACGCCATCGCTGCGGGTTTCCTTTGGCTTTGAACTGTCTTTTAACGTTTTGAAGCGAGGCCACTGACTCGAAATCTGGCAACGTCACGGAGACTACCTTCCGTCTGACCGTTTGTCTGCGCCTTGCCGTACTTGAGCCCGGTACTATTTCACACATCAATGGCCGGGTTTTGCTTCTCGAATGATGAAGGGCATGCAAGCACCTGTACCGATATGGCATTGCAGGTGTGGCTTAGTTCAGTGCCTGTGCGCTCCGCGCCGGATAGCCGTACGGGCACCGGCACCGAGCACAGCATAGGCATAATGTGGCCACAATGCGGCCACGTTGCAGTCCGGTCCGGGATGCGGCCGCTGTGCAAGCCGACCGCGCTCCTGACTTATTCGGCGTTCAGGTGCAGATTGTCGATCAACCGTGTCTTGCCCATGAACGCTGCGGCCAGAATCACCAGATCCGAATTCTCTGCGGTGGCTGGGCGCAGGCTGGTGGCGTCGCGGATTTCAAGATAGTCGATACGGAAACCCGCGGCTTCCAGCTCGCGTCTGCCGTCTTCCAGAAGACGCACGAAATCCTGCTGGCCCGCGCGAATTGCCGTGCCGATCTGACTGATGACGCGGTATAGCGCAGGCGCGGCAGCGCGTTGTTCAGGGCTCAGATACCCGTTGCGCGAGGACAGCGCCAGACCGTCGACGGCACGTACGGTCGGCTCGCCGATGATCTTGATCGGCATGTTCAGGTCGCGAACCATCGCGCGAATGACCGCCAACTGCTGGAAGTCCTTCTCGCCAAATACCGCAAGGTCGGGCTGGACCATATTGAATAGCTTGCTGACCACGGTTGCGACGCCATCGAAATGGCCGGGGCGGCTGGCACCGCACAGACCTTCGGACAGGTGCGGAACGCTGACCAGGGTCTGGTCGGCCATGCCGTGAGGGTACATTTCCTCGACAGTCGGGGTGAACAGCAGATGGCAGCCGGCCTGCAGCAGTTTTTCCTGGTCCGCGGCCAGAGTGCGCGGGTAGGTCGCCAGGTCTTCGTTGGGACCGAACTGCAACGGATTGACAAAGATGGTCGCTACCACGAAGTCCGCGCGCTGCACTGCCTTGGAAACCAGCGCAACGTGGCCGCTGTGCAGGTTGCCCATGGTGGGCGTCAGTCCGATCCGCTTGCCTTCGCTGCGCGCGCGGGCAACGGCTGCGCGCAGGTCGAGTACGGTTTTTACTGTGTTCATGCCGAGAATCCGTGTTCAGTTGCCGGGAAGCTCACGTCCTTCACTGCGCGGACGTACGCCTGGATGGCCGACGGGATGTCCGGCTGGCCGACCATGAAATTTTTCACGAACTTGGGTACCCGGCCGCTCAGCGAAAGCCCCAGCATGTCGTGCAGAACCAGCACCTGGCCGTCGGTTGCACTGCCTGCGCCGATGCCGATCACCGGGACTTTGACCGCCTGTGTGATTTCCTCGGCCAGTTCGCTGGGCACACATTCCAGCAGAATCATCGCGGCACCGGCCTGCTCCAGGGCAATGGCGTCGGCACGCATCTGTCGCGCCTGGCCTTCAAGACGCCCCTGAACCTTGTAACCGCCCAGCACGTTGACCGACTGAGGTGTCAGGCCCATGTGCGCGCATACCGGAATCCCGCGCTCGGCGAGCAGGCGTATGGACTCTGCCAGCCACGCCGCGCCTTCGACCTTGACCATGTGCGCGCCGGCCTGCATCAACGTAGCGCTGTTGACGTAGGTCTGGTCCAGAGTGGCGTTGGCCATGAACGGCAGGTCCGCGAGAATCAGCGCACCCTGATTGCCGCGTTTGACGCAGGCAACGTGATAGGCCATTTCAGCGGTGGTGACCGGGAGGGTGCTGTCGTGACCCTGCAGGACCATGCCCAGCGAATCGCCGACCAGCAGCACTTCGACACCCGCCTGGCTGGCGGTGTGGGCGAAAGTCGCGTCGTAACAGGTCAGCATGGTGATCTTTTCACCTTTCTGCTTGAGGGCCAGCAGCGACGTAACGGTTGTATCCGGCATGTAAAGTCCTCCATCAGGCGCTGTGAACCCAGGGCTGTCGTCAAACTGCAACAGAGCCTCAAAGCAACGCGTGAGAGTCATCCTGAAAAGCAGGCACACCGTCGTGGCGCGGTGTTTCGCAAAGGCCTGTTTCGCGCCCATTCACCAACGGGTTGGCGGCGGGAGGCCTATCTTCGTGAGGAGGGGGCGTGAAGTCAATTGCGGGTGTTACCCGTTTGCCTCGCCGGTTACAACGGCAGGTATCGGGTGACAGGATCATTCAGGCCGGAGCGGCCAGCCGCTCAAGGCCCACGAACGGGCAGTCGGCCAGCAGCCGGTTCAGCTCGCGACCGTCGGCCAGTCGCAGGCCGGGTGCCAGTTCCGCCAGCGGGTACAGCACGAAGGCTCTGGCCTGCATGTGGTAGTGGGGCACTTTGAGTCGAGGCTCGTCGATGACGCGTTCGCCGAACAGCAGGATATCGAGGTCCAGCGTGCGCGGGCCCCAGCGTTCGTGACGCTCGCGACCCTGGTCCAGTTCGATGGACTGCAAGGCGTCGAGCAAAGCCAGGGGCGTCAGCGCAGTGTCGAGCGCCGCCACCGCATTGGTGAAGCGCGGCTGGCCGGGCAACAGGGAATCGCTGACATAGAACGAGGAAACACCCGCCAGCTCGCTGTGCGGCAGGCGGGACAGCGCCTTCAGTGCGCTACGCAGTTGCTCGGCCGGATCAGCGAGGTTGCTGCCAAGCCCAATGTAGACGCGCTCGATTGCCGTCTCACTCACTCTGCGCACCGCTACGCTTGCGCTTGGCACCACTACTGCGACGACGCTTGCGCGGGCCGGTGCCGGTCGCTTCAGGCTTGTTGCTCAGGTCGCGAATCATCTCGCGACGTTCGCTGTCATTGCATTCCTGATACTCGGTCCACCAGTCGCCCAGGCCATCGGTCTGCTCGCCAGCGGTTTCGCGCAGCAACAGGAAGTCGTAGCCGGCGCGGAAGCGCGGGTTGTCCAGCAACTGGTCGGCGCGCTTGCCGGAGCGGCGTGGCAGACGTTCCTGCATGTCCCAGATCTCGCGGATCGGCATGGTGAAACGTTTAGGGATCGCGATGCGCTGGCACTGCTCGATGATCAGCTCGTGTGCCGCTTCGTGCATGGCCGCGATTGGTGGCATGCCACGCTCCTGCAAGCGCAGGACCTTGGCGGGTAGCGCTGGCCACAGCAGGGCGGCAAACAGGAACGCCGGGGTGACCGGCTTGCCTTGCTTGATACGCAGGTCGGTGTTGATCAGCGCCTGGCTGACCAGCGTGTGCGTGTAAGTCGGGTTGTATTCCAGCGCCTTGGAGGTTGCGGGGAACAGCGGCTCGAAGAGCTCCAGGTCCACCAGCATTTCAAAGGTCGGCTCGGCATGACCGGACAGAAACAGCTTGAGCACTTCTTCGAACAGACGAGCTGAAGGAATATCGCGCAGCATGGGAGCCAGCGGCCGGATCGGCAGTGCGCTGTGCTTCTCGATGCCGAAGTCCAGCTTGGCGGCGAAACGCACGGCGCGCAGCATGCGCACCGGGTCTTCCTTGTAACGTTGCTCCGGGTCGCCGATCAGACGAATCAGGCGATTGCGGATGTCGTGCACGCCATTCGCATAATCGAGAATGCGCTCGCTGACCGGATCGTAATACAGCGCGTTGATCGTGAAGTCGCGACGCTGGGCGTCGTCTTCGAGCGTGCCATACACGTTGTCACGCAGGATGCGGCCGCTTTCGTTGCGCGACGACTGGTTGCTGTCTTCTTCCTCGTCATCCTCGGGATGATTGGCGCGGAAGGTGGCGACTTCGATGATTTCGCGACCGAAGTGGATATGCACAAGCTTGAAGCGTCGACCGATGATCCGGGCATTGCGGAATTCAGCGCGAACCTGCTCCGGCGTGGCGCTGGTCGCGACGTCGAAATCCTTGGGTTCGATGTTCAACAGCAGGTCGCGGACGCACCCGCCCACCAGGTAGGCCTGGTAGCCAGCGTTCTGCAGACGCTCGACGATATTGACGGCATAGCGGCTGAACTGGCCTCGCTGCAGCGAATGCTGGCTGGCGTTGAGCACTTCAGGCGTAGTGCGCGTGTGTTGCTGCGGTTTACGCAGCGGAGACCGGAATGACTGGAACAGCTTCTTCAGCATGGGATGCACTGTTTGAAGGAATATTCGGCCAAAAATGGAGAATGACCGCATGGTGGGCGGGGATTCTAGCATTTAGTCAGGGAATGGTGTAGGACGCTGAAGCGAGGAGGCGAAACGAAAGGGGGGATAAGCTACCGAGGGAGCCGAAGCTCCCCCAAAGTGCGTGCTCTTTATTCTTATTGTCTGTTCGGGCTTTTTATTTTTGTTGAATGCCCATTCACGAGACCTTCGTCTGTGAAACCTCTCAATCGAGAGTCAAGAGCAAACGGATTGCTTTGGTCGCTGCGTTGCAATGATCATTCGATCCAACCAGTTCAGGCGCTACCTCAGGGTAGTTTTTATTGATCTCGGCCTGGTTGCGGGGCAAGCCCCAAATACAACTCCTCTCCAAAAGAATCAGTTAGCTGCGCCTCCGCCGTCTTGTTCTTGTTATGCGTGAGTCGATTCGTCTTATTTTTATTGTGAGTGTCGTACGGCTTATTGTTCTTCTTGTACCTGAGATATAGCAGGACCTGTGCCAACTTTTGAAAACCCTTGGAAACCGCGGCTTTAAAGGCTTTCATGGCTTTTTGATGGCGCAAAAAAAGCCGAGGATACGTTACCGCATGCCCCGGCTTTTGTTACGTGAATCTGTAGCGGTAACAGTTTTCGAACCGGCCTGCGCACCGCGAGCCAGAGCCTTCGCAAGGCTTCAGGTCTCGTTGGCCACGCCTTTGCGTCGAGGGATGCCCAGACGCTGGCGGCGTTCCCACAGACATTTACGGCTGACGCCCAGTTTGCGTGCCAGCTCGGTCTCGGTCATGTGGTCCTGGTGTTCGAGTACGAAATGCTGGAAGTAATCTTCCAGTGACAGGTCTTCGCTAGGCTCGTGATTGCTGGAGTTTGCATTCGAGGCATTGGGCAGCGGAGCCAGGCCCATGTACTCGTCGTCGTTCAAGCCGTCGAGCTCGATGTCGATGCCCAGCAGGTCAGCCGTAATTTCCGGGTTCTCACACAGAATGACTGCGCGCTCGACCGCGTTCTCCAGCTCACGAACGTTGCCCGGCCAGCTGTAATGACGGATCGCCTGTTCGGCGTCCGGGCCGAATTTCAGATCGGTGCGGCCGACCCTGGCGCTCTGGCGGGCCAGGAACGCGCGGGCAATTTCGATGACGTCGCTGCCGCGTTCACGCAACGCCGGCAGCTTCAGGGCAATGACGTGAAGGCGGTAGTAGAGGTCTTCGCGGAACTCACCGTTCTTGGCCAGGGTTTTCAGGTCGCGGTGAGTGGCGGCGATCAGGCGTACATCGACTTTCTGCGATTGCACCGAGCCAACCCTGCGGATTTCGCCCTCTTGCAGGACGCGCAACAGACGCGCCTGTGCTTCGAGCGGCAACTCGCCGATTTCGTCCAGGAACAGCGTGCCGCCGTCCGCCGCTTCCACCAACCCCGCGCGGCCTGCGCTGGCGCCGGTGAATGCGCCTTTCTCGTGACCGAAAAGCTCGGACTCGATCAACGATTCAGGGATCGCCGCGCAGTTCACCGAAATCATCGGCGCCTTGGCGCGACGCGACAGGTTGTGCAGCGCCCTGGCGACCAGCTCCTTGCCGGTGCCGGATTCACCTTGAACCAGAACGTTGGAATCGGTGGGGGCTACCTTGCGGATCTTGCTGTAGAGATCGAGCATCGGCGGACAGGAACCGATGATGCCGATCTCGCCGTTGGCGTTCGACGCTCCCTTGTCCGAGCCGCCGGCCTTGCTGGCCAGCGCGCTGCGTTCGGCCTGCAGGCTCTGCACGGTTTGCCGGTCACGCAGGATGCGCGCGACAGCCTGGAGCATTTCGTCGTGGTCAAAGGGTTTGGCGATGTAATCCACCGCACCCATCTTCATCGAGTCCACGGCCGAACGCAGGCTGGCGTAACTGGTCATGATCAGCACCGGCTTGCCTTCGCCGAGCTTGATCAGCTCGGTGCCGGGAGCACCGGGCAAGCGCAGGTCGCTGACGATCATGTCAAACGACGGGATGCTGAAACGCTCCTGAGCCTCTTGAACCGAGCCGGCTTCACTGACTTCATACTGATTGCGTTCAAGCAGGCGACGCAGGGCTGATCGGATGATGGTTTCGTCTTCGACGATCAAAATATGCGGCATTGATTCAGTTCTCTCGACGGTCTCAGTTCGCGGTGGACGTCGCTTCGACATGGCGCGGCAAGGTTACCCTGATACGGGTGCCGCGCTGCTGCTCGGCGTCGACCGGGCTGTCGATGGTGATTTGTCCATAATGCTCTTCAACGATGGAATAGACCAGTGCGAGGCCTAGTCCGGTTCCTTCACCGGGCTCCTTGGTGGTGAAGAACGGCTCGAACAATCGGTCCATGATTGCTTTGGGAATGCCACTGCCTTCGTCCTCGACGATCAGGTCCACAGTGTGTTCGGAGGCTTCGCTCTTGACCCGTACCGCACCGCCCGCCACCGAGGCGTCGCGGGCGTTGGAGAGCAGATTGATCAGGACTTGCGCCAGACGTTGCGGGTCGCCATCGACCCAATGGTCCGGATTGCACAGGTTGTAGAACTGCACCTCGAAGTTGCGCCGGTTCAATGCCAGCAGACCGATCGCATCCTGGGCAACTTCGGCCAGACAGACGGCTTCATCGGAATTCTGGTGCGCTCCGGCATGGGCGAAGCTCATCAGCGATTGCACGATACGCGACACTCGCTTGGTCTGTTCGAGTATCTGGCTGCTGATTTCCTTGAGTTCGCCGTCTTCCTCACGCTCTTCGCGCAGGTTCTGGGCAAGGCACGCGATGCCGGTGATCGGGTTGCCGATCTCGTGGGCGACGCCCGCCGCGAGACGGCCGATGCTTGCCAGGCGTTCCGAATGGACAAGCTTGTCTTCCAGCATCTGGGTTTCGGTCAGGTCCTCGACCAGCACTACCAGACCGCTGTTGCCGGGCGCCAGTGGCTCGTCGATGGCCGCCTTGTGCAGGTTGAGCCAGCGTGTCTGGCCATCCAGGCCCAGTCGCTGCTTGTGCAAGTGCTCATCCGGTTCATAGATGAACGCGGTCAGCAGGCCTTTCCAGGGTTCGGGAATGGTTTCCAGGCGCGAGCCCACAACGCGCTGCGCGGCGACGCCGGTGAGCTCTTCCATCGCCCGGTTCCACATCAGGATTTCCTGATCCTTGGCCAGCGAGCACACGCCCATCGGCAATTCCTGCAAGGTCTGTCGGTGGTAACGACGCAACGCATCGAGCTCGGCGGCAAGGCCCGTGAGCCGCGAGTGATAGTCTTCAAGCCGGCTTTCAATAAAGTGGATGTCCTCGGTCACGTACTTTTCGCCGCCGGATTTGTACGGCAGAAAGGTTTCGACCATGTCCTGGGCGACGCTCGGGCCCATCAGCCCTGAAAGGTTGGCTTCGATGCGGTCGCGCAGGCGACGCAAGGCGTATGGGCGGCGCTCGTCGAACGGCAGATAGAGGTCACGCAGCGCCTGTTCCACTTCTTTTTGCGCCGCCTTGGCACCCAGCGGCTTGGCCAGTTGCGTGGCGAACTCTTGAGGCGACACGGCATGCAGCTCGCGGCGCTGCGGGCGGCGTACGTTGTCCACCGCGCAGGCTTCCGCGGCGCTGACCTCTTCAGGGCTGGCGTTGGTGAACAGCGAGACCAGGGTAAACAGCAACACGTTGGCGGCGAGCGAGGCGATGGCCGCCATGTGCCAGCTGGTATCGTCCAGCACATAGATAGTGTTGAGCAGCGGGATGTAGAAGGCCTGCAGATTGCCGATCAGCGGCAACAGCATGCCCACGACCCAGACCGCGATACCCGCCAGCAGGCCGGCAACAAAGCCTCGGCGGTTGGCGGTCGGCCAGTAGAGTACCGAAAGCACCCCTGGCAGGAACTGTAACGTGGCGACGAACGCGACGATGCCGAGATTGGCCAGATCCTGCTGGGCGCCAAGCATCAGGTAGAAGCCATAGCCGGCGGCGATGATCGCCACGATCAGGCCCCGTCGGGTCCACTTCAACCAGCGATAGATATTGCCCTCGGCGGGCGGCTGGTACAGCGGCAGAACCAGGTGGTTGAGCGCCATGCCCGACAGCGCGAGAGTGGTGACGATGATCAACCCGCTGGCGGCCGACAGCCCGCCGATATAGGCCAGCAAGGCCAATGATTTGCTGCCGGCAGCGATGCCGATGCCGAGCGTGAAGTATTCCGGGCTGGTGGTGGCGCCCATCTTGAGCCCGGCCCACAGGATCAGCGGCACCGCCAGACTGATCAGTAACAGAAACAGCGGCAGGCCCCAACTGGCGCTGACCAGCGAGCGCGGGTTGAGATTTTCGGTGAAAGTCATGTGATACATGTGCGGCATCACGATCGCGGAAGCGAAGAACACCAGCAGCAGTGTCCGCCACGGCCCTTCCTGCAACGGAGCATGCAGCGAGGCAAGGGCGGTCTGGTTTTGCAGCAGCCACAGCTCCAGGTTCTGAGGGCCATCGAAAACGCCGTAGAGCGCGTAAAACCCGACGCCGCCCAGCGCGACCAGTTTGATGACCGACTCGAAGGCAATCGCGAACACCAGACCTTCATGTTTTTCACGGGTGGCGATATGGCGCGAACCGAAGAAGATCGTGAACAGCGTGATCAATGCGCAAAACGCGACGGCGACCCGATCCTGCACGGGCTCGCGGGTCAGAATGCCAATCGAGTCGGCGACCGCCTGGATCTGCAGCGCGAGCAGCGGCAACACGCCGATCAACATGAAGACGGTGGTCAGCGCTCCGGCCCAGGTGCTGCGAAAACGGAACGCGAACAGGTCGGCCAATGATGACAGCTGATAGGTGCGTGTGATCTTCAGAATCGGGTAGAGCAGCACCGGCGCCAGCAGGAAGGCGCCGGATACACCGAGGTAGCTGGACAGAAATCCGTAGCCGTACTGGTAGGCCAGGCTGACCGTTCCATAGAACGCCCAGGCACTTGCGTACACGCCCAGAGAAAGGGTGTAGGTCAGCGGGTGACGGATGATCCAGCGCGGGATCACTCCGCGCTCGCTGATCCACGCTACGCCGAACAGCACCAGCAGATAGGCGGCGCTGACCAGCAGCATCTGCGTCAGGCTAAAGCTCATCGGCGTCTCGCTGGCTTTGCAGGATGAACGTCACCACGATCAGGATCAGCCATAGCATGTAAGGTCGGTACCAGGCGCCGGTCGCATCGATCCACCAGTCCATGATGGCCGGGGAAAACAGATAGATGCCTACCACCAGGAGCAAAACCAATCGGTATATGTACATCCGGTCTCCCTGCGCGGGTAGATGAGGAGCGGCATGGTAACGGATGCCGGGCCGGCTGCAAGTAGCCTTATGTATGAGTTTTCGCCGACCGCTCTGGATCAGTCTATCCGGGCTTCTTCAAGGGTCGGCACGCGAGGTATCGATGTCGGGTCCCAATGTTCCACTCCCCACTTCAAGACCTCGGCGGCGCTGGCCCATGCCAGTTCCGGTCCGGCGTGTTGGCCCAGAGCGCGCAGTGCGCGAAGCAGCAGCGGAGTTGCCTGATCCGCCGGCAAGGGAGGCGAGCGGTAGGACTTGCCGAGCTTGTGTCCGTCCGGTTGAGTGATCAACGGCACATGCAGATAGCGCGGTTGGGCTACGCCGAGCAATTCCTGCAGATACAGCTGACGAGGCGTCGAATCCAGCAGGTCGGCCCCGCGCACGATATCGGTAACGCCTTGCCACGCATCGTCGATCACCACCGCCAACTGGTAGGCGTACAGACCGTCCCGGCGACGGATAACGAAGTCGCCGCTTTCACGACCCAGGTGCATGGTGAAAGCGCCTTGCACGCGGTCTTCGAAGCTATAGCTGAGCTCCGGCACCCGGATGCGGATCGCCGCGTTTTCCCAGCTGTGCCCCGCGTCGCGACAGAAGCCCGGGTACACGCCCTGATAATCTTCCAGCTGTTTACGTGAGCACGTGCACGCATACGCGAGGCCGTGGTTCAGCCAGCGATTAAGAATTTCGGCGTAGGCGTCATGGCGTTCGCTCTGGCGGACCAGTTCGCCGTCCCATTCGAATCCGTAGCTCTCCAGCGTCTGAAGAATCGCCGCCTGCGCGCCAGCTACCTCGCGGGGTGGATCGAGGTCTTCCATGCGCATCAGCCATTTTCCGCCCACGGCGCGCGCGTCGAGATACGACGCCAGCGCCGCGACCAACGAACCGAAATGCAGGTAGCCACTGGGTGTCGGCGCAAAGCGCCCGATATAGGCAGGATTTTTCATGGCGGGGATGTTACTGGTGCCAGGCTTTTACCGGCAAGCTGCGGCTTGAACCGGAGTCGTCGACCGGAAAACAAAAAAGACGCCGAGGCGTCTTTTTGTTCGAGGCGCAGGCAGATTACTTGCCGACCTGCTTTTCCTTGATTTCCGCCAGTGTCTTGCAGTCGATGCAGAGATCGGCGGTAGGGCGTGCTTCGAGCCGGCGAATGCCGATTTCGACGCCACAGGATTCACACCAGCCGTATTCTTCGTCGAGGATCAGTTGCAGCGTCTTGTCGATCTTCTTGATCAACTTGCGCTCGCGGTCACGGGCACGCAGTTCGAGGCTGAATTCTTCTTCCTGACTGGCACGGTCTGCCGGGTCGGGGAAGTTTGCCGCTTCGTCCTTCATGTGGTCTACCGTGCGGTCGACCTCTTGCATCAAGTCCTGTTTCCACTTGTTCAGGATCTTGGTGAAGTGCGCGCGCATGGGCTCGCCCATGTACTCTTCGCCCTTCGTTTCCACGTAGGGTTCAAAGCCGCTGATTAGATGATTCTGTTGCTTCTCTTGGGTGGGCATGTATAGGACCGCCTCTCACTCTTCTAATCTATTGCGCAGGATTGTTCCATCACCGACACCCGTCGGCCCTGCAGCTGCAAGCGGGCGAACTTACCAGATCAAATCGGAGTGCGCTACTCCCGGTTGTCGAGCGCATGGCCGCTATCCAGCCACTGTATACGCGCTTTATGAAAAGTGCATTCGTTTGAATGAACTCTGCCGAAAACCCGTCGTCGTAACCTTCTTTTTCGGGCTGTTTTGCCAGGGTCGCCGGGCAGGACTTGTGGCGTCATTTTGCTTAGCGCGGGTGCGCGGGTTGGGTAGAATCAGGCGCTGTCGTTTAGTAGCAATCGCGTTTATCTGAAGGAACACCCATGGCCCAGCTCTACAGTGCGCGCAGTCGCGCTATCGAACCGTTTCACGTCATGGCGCTGCTGGCGCGGGCTAATGAGTTACAGGCCGCTGGGCATGACGTCATTCATCTGGAAATCGGCGAGCCCGATTTCACCACCGCCGCGCCCATCGTTGCAGCCGGGCAGGCCGCACTGGCAGACGGCAAGACGCGCTACACCGCGGCGCGCGGTCTGCCGCAACTGCGCCAGGCCATTGCCGGTTTCTATGCGCAACGTTACGGGCTCGATATCGATGCCGAGCGCATCCTCGTCACGCCAGGTGGTTCAGGTGCGCTTTTATTGGCCAGCAGTCTCCTGGTGGACCCCGGCAAACACTGGCTGCTGGCTGACCCGGGTTATCCGTGCAACCGGCATTTTCTGCGGCTGGTCGAGGCCTCGGCGAAGCTGGTGCCGATCGGGCCTCAGGAGCGCTACCAGTTGACCCCCGAGTTAGTGGCGCAGCATTGGGACGCGGATAGCGTAGGCGCGCTGGTCGCCTCGCCGGCCAACCCGACCGGCATGCTGCTGCACCGTGAGGAACTGGCCGCGTTATCCCACGCGCTTAAAGCGCGCAGCGGGCATCTGGTGGTGGACGAGATTTATCACGGCCTGACTTACGGCATCGACGCCAGCAGCGTGCTCGAAGTCGATAACGATGCCTTCGTGCTGAACAGTTTCTCGAAGTATTTCGGCATGACCGGATGGCGCCTCGGCTGGCTGGTCGCGCCGCAAGGTGCAGTCGCGGATCTGGAGAAACTGGCCCAGAACCTCTACATCAGCGCGCCGAGCATGGCGCAACATGCCGCGCTGGCATGTTTCGAGCCTCAGACTCTGGAAATCTTCGAACAGCGGCGTGCCGAGTTTGCCCGTCGGCGTGATTTTTTGCTGCCAGCGTTGCGCGAACTGGGTTTCGGGATCGCCGTGGAACCGGAAGGCGCCTTTTATCTCTATGCCGACATCAGCGCCTTCGGCGGTGACGCTTTTGCTTTTTGCCGTCATTTTCTTGAAACCGAACACGTGGCGATCACGCCAGGGCTGGATTTCGGCCATTACCAGGCCAGCCACCACGTGCGTTTCGCCTACACCCAGAGCCTGCCGCGTCTTGAGGAGGCGGTCACACGGATTGCCCGTGGTCTGCGTAGCTGGCAAGCCTGATGCGCTTTTTCCCCGAACTTGAACAAGGTCGCCTGCTGCAGCGTTACAAACGTTTCCTGGCGGATATCGAAACCGATAGCGGTGAGCGCCTGACCATCCACTGCCCCAACACCGGCTCGATGCTCAACTGCATGATGCCGGGCGGGCGCGTGTGGTTCAGCCGCTCCAGCGATCCGAAGCGCAAGCTGCCCGGCACGTGGGAAATCAGCGAAACACCGCAGGGGCGGCTCGCCTGCATTAACACCGCACGCGCCAACGCGCTGGTCGAGGAGGCCTTGCATGCCGGTGTGATCACCGAACTCCAGGGCTTTACGTCGCTCAAGCGCGAGGTGCCTTACGGACAGGAGAAAAGTCGCGTGGATTTCCGGCTCGAATATCCCGAAGGGCATCTTTATCTTGAAGTGAAGAGCGTGACACTGGGCTTCGATGACTCGACCGTTGCAGCCTTTCCGGATGCCGTCACGCAGCGAGGCGCACGGCATTTGCGAGAGCTGGCGGCATTGTCCCGGGATGGCGTGCGCGCAGTGCTGCTGTACTGCGTGGGGCTGACCGGTGTGCAGGCTGTGCGTCCCGCCCAGGAAGTCGACCCGGTCTACGCCGCCGCGCTCCTGGAAGCGATTGCCGCCGGGGTGCAGGTTCTGGCGTATGGCGTACGGCTTACGCCGCTAGAGATTTGCATCGACCGCCGTCTGCAAGTGGTGTGGGCGACCAGCGGTGGGAGTGATCATGCGCTGTCCTCGTCCGGCAGGCTGACCCAGATTGCACCGTCGGTCTCCTGACAAGGCACGGCGCGCAGTGACTGCCCTTCGCAGGGGCCGGCCACGCATTCGCCGTTTTCGATCAGAAACAGCGCACCGTGTGTAGCGCAGCGGATCAGGCTGGCACTGCTGTCCAGAAATTGATCAGGCTCCCACTCCAGAGGGACTCTGCGGTGTGGACAGCGGTTGTTGTAGACGAAGACTCTGCCTTCGCGACGTACGGCCAGCAGGTTGTGCTCGCCCAGCACAAAGCCTCGACTTCGGGCGTCTGGAAGGTGAGAAGAGGTACAGAGAAATTTCAAGAAGCCTCCGTAGGGCTTGACCTTTGGATATAAAAAATCGTCAATGGAGGCGTATGGCGTTACGGCGCACCTGGTCATCCAGGCAAAAGCCGCCGTCATTACGGTTTTTTTCCATGGGCGTTCAGACGTTCATAGAGAAAGGACTCTGTGGCATCCCTTCCCGGATCGCTGCATTGTCACTGCTCGTCGCTCGCCAAGGGCCGCCTGCGTTGCTGAATATACAGACTTGGCGGAACCCCGGTTTGGCGCGAGCATTTGGACTTAGGCATGATTCGTAATATCGAGAGTGGGCAGGTAATGACTGCCCGGCAGCTTGCCGAACGCCTGGCGACCGCCCCCTATGTTCTGGTGGGCGAGCAGCACGGTAACCCCGATCACCAGGCTTTGCAGTTGTGGCTTTTGCAGGTGCTGAGCGATCGCCGTCCTCAAGGCAGCCTGCTGTTCGAAGTGCTGGCCGCTGCGCAACAGGCGAGCATCGACGCCGCTCATGCCGATATCCGCGCCGCAAAGTATCCCGCGGATCTGCCTGCGGCCCTGCAATGGCGCTCGCATTGGGACTGGTCTGTGTACGGCCCGGTGATGCGTTTTGCGCTGTCGCAGTCCTGCCCGTTGCTCGCCGCTGGTCTGGATGCCGTTGAAGGCGGTCCGGAAGGCGC
Source organism: Pseudomonas sp. R1-18 (assembly GCF_051132095.1). Taxonomy (NCBI): domain Bacteria; kingdom Pseudomonadati; phylum Pseudomonadota; class Gammaproteobacteria; order Pseudomonadales; family Pseudomonadaceae; genus Pseudomonas; species Pseudomonas sp. R1-18. The sequence goes on along the minus strand of NZ_CP071658.1, from coordinate 4,082,001 downwards.
TCCGACACCAGAGGCCTCGCGGCAGCGTGCCCGGCACATGGCCCGGAGCCTGCTGGCCGCGCCCGTTCCGGCGACGCTGTTTGCCAGAAGCGAACTGGTGCGCCAGGCCACCGGCGTACCGCTGCATATGATGGAGCTCGATGCGACCCGAGCTCCGGTGGTCCTGCTTCTGGCGCAGCACGGCGAGGTGATCGAACCGGGCGCCGCCGACTATGTCTGGTACACCGCGGCGCTGTCCGACCCCCTGTCACGTTAGGATTGTTCCTGTCTTGATGTAGTCCATCTCTCTCATTGCAGCGGGCGGGATTCTTCGGCAACGGCCTCGTTTATTGTCCGCTCAGGTTATTCAGAGCGGACACTCATGAGCGGAACGACAACATCAAACCAAGACCAACTGGCGCTTCAGGCACTCGGCCTGTTGGAGCTTTTCATACTCAACCATGATGAAACCGAGCAACGGGTAGCCGGCGTATGCCGACGAGCAGTGACACCGCTGGGGCCGGTAGCCGCGGTCTGTGTCTACCCACGATTTGTGTGCCTGGCCCGCACACTTCTTGATCGGCAGCAGGCGCGCGACCTTCGCGTTGTGGCGGTAGTGAATTTTCCCTACGGCGGATCGAACATAAGTTCTGCGGTTTCCGAGGTGCGGGCGTCGATAAATGCCGGCGCGGACGAGATCGATCTGGTTTACCCCTATCGGACATTGCTGACAGGCGATCAGCAGACCGGTGTCGAGCTGGTCGAAGCGGTCAAGGCCGCCTGTACCCGTAACGTCAACCTGACCGTGACCCTGGAAACCGGCGAGCTGCGAGACCCGCAGATCATTCGCCACGCGTGCCGCAGCGTCATTCAGTCGGGTGCCGACTTCATCAAAACCGGCACCGGCAAAAGCGCTGGTCATGCAACTCCGCAGGCGGCGCGGATCATGCTCGAATCCATTGCAGAAGTCGGCGGGCAGGTGGGGTTCAAAGTGGCTGGCGGTATTCGCGCGCTGCAGGACGCTCAGGCGTTCATGGACCTGGCGCGTAGCCGTTTCGGCCCGCAATGGGTCAAGCCCGAGCGCGTGCGGCTGGGCGCTTCCAGTCTGCTGGACGACCTGCTGACGCGACTGGGCGTGATAGAGGCGTCCGGATATGGCGGTTACTGAAGCTGTTTGCTTTGCGCCGGGCAAAAAAAGACCCGGCAAAAAGCCGGGTCAAAAACCGTGATTAGCCTGATGAGGAGATATTTCGAGAGTCCGAACCAAGGTCTTTCGAATATCGGCCAGTCTTGCGACCGGATGTGATAATCATAACGATTCTCATTTGTAAGTCAACAGGCTTTTCCGATATGAATTTCGCACGCAGACATGCGCCCCGGATTGTTGAAGGCTGCCCTGGTGTGAATGTTTGAAGATGGAGGGGGTTACGGAAGGGCAAGCATCCGATGCCAGCCTGCATGCGTTGCGCATGCTGGCTGGCATCAGCGTTTCAGCGGGTGCGGTAGCGCAGGCGAGTGCCGAAGTTCACGGACATCAGAATCTCGTCCGCCGAGAGTTCTGCCGGGAAGTAAGCACCGGAGATTTGCGCATGGGCGATGCTCGCGCCTTCCATCGGCGTGTTGCGCAGGTCCAGGCCGCGCAGGTCTGCCGAACGGAAGTAGGCATCGGTGAAGTCGATACCGGTGGTATCCAGATTTCGTAGATCCAGACCCCGGAAGTCGCCGCCGACCATGTCGATGGTGCCGGTCCGCGGCTTCTCCTGATTGAAGCCTTCGACGTCATCCTTGCGCAGCAGCATGTACAGCGGTGAGTCGATTTGTTTGGGCTGGCTCATAGCGGCCTCTTGAGTTGCGTTGGATTTATGGCGCCAGTATATCGCCACCACTGTCGAGCCGGGAAGCATCATCTGCCCAACGGCTCGACGACCGCGTCACAGTCCGGGAAGACGCTGGCGCAGATTGTCGATCAGGTTGTCCAGATCGCTGCTGACGTTGGTTTCCACACGCTTGCTGCGCAGGACTTCTTCGGCGCTCAGCGGTTCGCGACTGGCCTGCTGTGCCTCAATGACTTCGAGGGTTGCGTCGGAAGGATCGTTGTTCTGCGTCTGGCGTTGTTCCAGCCAGCCAGCGATCACCGCCTGCGGCGCTTCGCAATCGAGAATCAGAAACGGCACGCCGGTGGTTTCAGCAACCTGCGCGGCCGCCTCCCGCTGTTCGCGTTTGAGGTAGGTGGCGTCTATCACGACCGGAAACCCGGCGCGCAACGCCTGGCTTGCCAGCTCGTTCAGGCGTGCATAAGTCGCTTCGCTGGCCTGCGAGCCGTACAGCGATTCGCCGTCTTGACCGGCAAACAGACGTTTACGCTCGATATCCGAACGCAGACGCACAGCGCCCAGAGATTCCACCAGACGCATGGCCACGTGACTCTTGCCGACTGCCGATACGCCGTGAGTGATGACCAGAAAACGCGACGGAATCGCGCTGTAGCTCTCGGCCAGATTCGCGTAGTTGCGATACTGACGCAGGGTGGCCGCGCGCTGCACACCGTCCGCGTCGGCAGCGAGGCTGAACAGCGCGATCTTGGCGCGCACCATGGCGCGATAGGCCTTGTAGAAATTCAGCAGTTCCAGGCCCTGATAGTCGCCGGTCAGTTCCAGATACTGGCTGATAAGCCGGCGAGACAGCGATTTGAGCCCACGGTCTTCAAGATCCATGGCAAGGAAACCGATGTCGGCGTACACGTCGGTCATGCGGAACGGCTCGTTGAATTCGATGCAGTCGAACAACACCACTTTGCCGTCGATGAGGGTTGCGTTGCCCAGGTGGATATCGCCGTGGCATTCGCGAATGAAACCGTCGGCCTTGCGCTGGGCGAAAAGCGGCTTGAGGCGCTCGAAGCTCGACTCCGCCCAGGCTTGTAATGCTTCGAGCTGCGACAGGTCAGATGCTTCGCTGATCAGTGGCCGAATCTGCTCGAAGTTCTGCAGGACCGGAGCCATGACGCTGTCAGGCGAGCCCAGTTCGTTTTCCGAGGTGACACGCGGCGCTTCGATGTGGAAATCGGCGATCTGGCGCGCCAGCTGGTCGATGTGAGCGGTGGTCAGTTCGCCGTTGGCCTGCAGGGTACTGAGCAGGCCGTCCTGCGGGAACTGACGCATCTTCAAGGCATACTCGATGACCTCGCCTGTGCCACCCAGTTGCGGCGCTTCGGCCGAACCGGTCACCGGAATGACTTCCAGATACAGGTCCTGAGTCAACCGCTGGTTCAGGCGCAGCTCTTCCTGACAAAAATGCTGACGAGCCTCAAGGGTAGAGAAATCCAGAAAGCCGAAGTTGACCGGTTTCTTGAACTTGTAAACGTACGGGCCGGTGAGCAGGACCCACGAGATGTGCGTCTCGATGACCTGGAAACCCTCCACGGGGTGGGGGAAGAGGGCCGGGTTCTGCAGGGCTGCGATCAGTGACTGGCTCACGGACGATCCTTCAAGAATGAGTGGAAATGGAGTTGCGCAAGGTCGCCATTATGGCCGCTCGGCGCAGCGCTGCAAACCGCAGGCCCGGGCGTCTGTCGATCGCTTGCAAAGTGCGTATAATCCGCCGCCATGACTCGATCCCGCACTCCTCGCAAAGCAAAAAAACAACCCTCCGGCGGCCTGCGCAAATGGCTGGGCTGGGGGCTGAAACTCGGTATTGTCGGCCTGGTGATCCTCGCCGGCCTGGCGGTTTACCTCGACGCCGTGGTTCAGGAAAAATTCTCCGGCAAGCGCTGGATGATTCCCGCCAAGGTGTATGCACGACCGCTGGAACTGTTTGTCGGGCAGAAGCTGAGCCGCGACGACTTTCTGATCGAACTCGATGCCCTGGGCTACCGACGTGAGAGCGTGGCCAACGGTCCGGGCGCGGCCGCGGTCAACGGCAATACCGTGGACCTCAATACCCGTGGCTTCCAGTTCTATGAAGGCACCGACGCCGCGCAACAGATCCGGGTACGGTTTTCCGGCGATTACGTTGCCCAGCTGTCGTCCGCCAATGGTGCCAAGCTGGCCGTGGCCCGGCTTGAGCCGCTGTTGATCGGCGGGCTTTATCCGAAGAACCTCGAAGACCGCATCCTGATCAAGCTGGATCAGGCACCGCCGTACCTGCTGGAAGCGCTGGTAACGGTCGAAGACCGCGACTTCTACAGCCACTGGGGTGTGTCGCCCAAGTCGATCGCGCGTGCGATCTGGGTCAACACCTCCCAGGGGCAGATGCGTCAGGGCGGCAGTACGCTGACTCAGCAGTTGGTCAAGAACTTCTACCTGACCAACGAACGCAGCCTGACCCGCAAGCTCACCGAAGCCATGATGTCGATGCTGCTGGAGCTGCATTACAGCAAACAGGAGATTCTGGAGGCGTACCTCAACGAAGTCTTCGTGGGCCAGGATGGTCAGCGGGCCGTTCACGGTTTCGGTCTGGCCAGCCAGTATTTCTTCAGCCAGCCGTTGTCGGAACTGAAGATCCATCAGGTGGCGATGCTCGTTGGGCTGGTCAAGGGGCCATCCTATTACAACCCGCGTCGTAATCCGGAACGCGCGCTTGAACGACGCAACCTCGTTCTCGATCTGCTGGAGCAACAAGGCGTGGCGACCGCGGAAGTCGTCGCAGCCGCCAAGAAGATGCCATTGGGCGTGACGCGCACCGGCAGTCTGGCCGATACCTCGTTCCCGGGCTTCCTCGATCTGGTCAAGCGTCAGCTGCGTGAAGACTATCGCGACGAAGACTTGACTGAAGAAGGTCTGCGTATCTTCACCAGCTTCGATCCGATCCTGCAAATGAAGTCCCAGGCGGCCATGGATGACACCTTCAAGCGGTTGTCCGGGCGCAAGGGCGCAGACGAAGTCGAGGCTGCCATGGTCGTGACCAACCCTGAAACCGGTGAAGTGCAGGCACTGCTGGGCAGCCGTCAGGCAGGATTCGCCGGCTTCAACCGCGCCATCGACGCCGTGCGCCCGATTGGCTCGCTGGTCAAGCCGGCCATCTATCTGACCGCGCTGGAGCGCCCGAGCCAGTACACACTGACCAGTTGGGTCGCCGACCAGCCGTTCCAGGTCAAGGGTGCCGACGGCCAGATCTGGAAACCGCAGAATTACGACCGCAGGTCGCACGGCAATGTCTTCCTGTACCAGGGCTTGGCGCATTCCTACAACCTGTCGACCGCCAAGCTGGGGCTGGATCTGGGCCTGCCCAATGTTTTCAAGACGCTCAAGAAACTCGGCGTAAGTCGCGAATGGCCGCAGTTCCCGTCGATGCTGCTGGGCGCGGGCGGTCTGACCCCGATGGAAGTGGCGACCATGTACCAGACGATCGCCAGCGGTGGCTTCAATACACCGATGCGCGGCATTCGCAGCGTGCTTACCGCCGAGGGCGAGCCGCTCAAACGCTATCCGTTCCAGATCGAGCAGCGTTTCGATCCGGGGGCGATCTACCTTGTGCAGAACGCGATGCAGCGAGTGATGCGTGAAGGGACGGCCAAGTCGGTCTACAGCGTTCTGCCGGGTTCGCTGAACCTTGCTGGCAAGACCGGGACCAGCAACGACTCGCGCGACAGCTGGTTCGCCGGGTTCAGCCAGGATCTGCTGGCGGTCGTGTGGATGGGGCGTGACGACAACGGCAAGACGCCATTCACCGGTGCCAGCGGTGCGCTGCAGGTCTGGACCAGTTTCATGCGCAAGGCCGATCCGTTGCCACTCGATATGGCCCTGCCCGACAACGTGGTGCAGGCATGGGTCGATGCGCAGACCGGGCAAGGCTCCGACGCCAGCTGCCCGAACGCGGTACAGATGCCGTATATTCGCGGCAGTGAACCCCAGCCCGGCGCGACCTGCGGCGGCGGCCCGGCACCTGCTACCGAGGTGATGGACTGGGTCAAAGGGTGGTTGAACTAAGCGATGAGGGTTTGAAGTGACTAGATGGTGGATTCCGGCTTTAACGGCGCTGGCTTTGCTTAACGGCTGCGCCAGTGTTCAACGTGGCTCGATCCCGGTCGTGGATTCGAGCTCCAAAGTGTCCAATAGTGAGCGTGTCTCTGCGTCGCGCAGCGGGGCGAGCCGGGCCAGCACCGTGCAGGCCCAGCAGCCTCAGGCCGTGCCGCAGGATTCCGGCGTAGTGGTGATGGTGCCTGGTGCCGGTCAGTCGAGCCAGGTCTATACGCCTGCCGCACAGTCCGGATTCAGCGTCGATACGCCGCCGATCGATACAGCGCCGATCAACACCGCCCCAATCAACACTGCTCCGATCAACACGGCCCCGGTCAACAGTGGCACCTACAGCGCCCCGGCTGCCTCGGCGCCAAGCGGCATTCCATCGAGCGGCGGCGGGTTGTCGGCAGATGAGCAGCTGGACGGTCCGGTTCTGGCGTTGCTGACCACTGCTCAGCAACAGCAGAGCGGCGGCGACCTCAACGGCGCATCATCCAGCCTTGAGCGCGCGCAGCGCGTGGCACCTCGCGAACCGCAGGTGCTTTACCGTCTGGCCCAGGTTCGCCTGGCCCAGGGTGACGCGGCTCAGGCGGAACAGCTCGCGCGTCGTGGCCTGACTTACGCCAACGGACGTGCCAGCCTGCAGGCAAGCCTGTGGGAACTGATCGCTCAGTCCCGCGAGAAGCAGGGTGACTCGGCCGGTGCCGCGCTGGCCCGCCAGAAAGCCGGGGCCAGCTCCTGATGGACCGGCGTTTTCCCGAGGTCGCCGAACAGTTGCTGCTGATCGAGCGCGAGCTGAGAGCGCTGGGCTGGTGGGATGCCCTGCCGCCCGACGAGCATGCATTGTCCAGCGTGGAGCCTTTCTGCGTGGACACTCTGGAGTTCGCGCAGTGGCTGCAATGGATTTTCCTGCCGCGAATGAAGATCATCCTTGAGCAGGATCTGCCGTTGCCTAACGCGTCCGGGATTCTGGAAATGGCCGAGATGGTCTACGCCGGACGTCAGGCCGAGGCCCGGCTGCTGCAACAGCATCTGGCTCGGTTCGACCAGCTGATCGCCGAGGTCCGCTGAATACCGACGGCCGTCAGCTGCAATGCTCGCTGATGGCCGTCTGCGTTTCTTCTACCCGCGCCTTGCGGTCTTCTTCCGTCAGGCGTCGGCTTCCATTCTCCGTCTCTTCACGCACTCGCGGGTTGTTCTGCAATTGAGCAAGGTTGGTGCGGAGCCGCTCGCAATTTTCGGCTCGTCGGGCTTCCTGGCTTTTGATCTGACTCTTGACCTTGGCATCGATGCTGCGTTGCTGCGCGTCCCCATCGATGTCCGCTGCGGGTGCGGGAGAAGCAGAGGCGGGCGGTGGGGGCTTCTGCACATTGATTTCCTGTGCCTGCTGGCCGGCAGGCGGTTGTGCGTCGAAATGGGTGACGCCCTGGGCATCCACCCATTTGTAGATCGGAGCTGCCTGAGTCGCACCTGCTGCCATCGACAGCGCGGCCATGAGGATCATCCAGCGCATGCTGTTTCCTTGAAATGTCTATGCATCGCGAAAACTATCATATCGCCGCGACGGCGTCCGAAGCGGGGCGCAAGGTCAGGTTGGTAGGAAGAAAGCGCAACGATGACTTGACTTGAGGGAGGCGAATCACAACAATCCAAAGTTCGCTGTAGAAGGACTGCCAGAAGCAGACTCTCTCAGTAGATCATGAGGCGCACACCCGCGCCGACCTGTAACACCCGCAACGCGTTACCTCGCGCTGGGTGGGAATGTTCCGCAACACTCAGGGACATCCCAATACTTGCTCAGTCAGTGCTGACGTAGTCGGCGACCACCGTCGCTCATGCTCTGCTTGGCAGTAAAACCTATCAAGACCCGCCCCGGATGGGCGGTATTCTGGCGTTTTAGAGGTGAACAACGTGGAGCTTTTATCTGGCGCTGAAATGGTCGTCCGCTTCCTGCGTGACGAAGGCGTTAAGTACATTTACGGGTACCCGGGTGGTGCCCTTCTGCATGTCTACGACGCGCTGTTCAAAGAACCTGCCGTAAACCACATTCTGGTTCGCCACGAGCAGGCCGCCACACATATGGCCGACGGTTACGCCCGCGCTACAGGCAAGGCCGGCGTGGTCCTGGTGACCTCGGGTCCCGGTGCCACCAACGCCATCACCGGTATCGCCACCGCTTACATGGATTCGATCCCAATGGTTGTCCTGTCGGGTCAGGTTGCCAGCACTCTGGTGGGCACCGATGCCTTCCAGGAAACCGACATGATCGGTATCTCGCGGCCGATCGTGAAGCACAGCTTCATGATCAAGCACGCGTCGGAAATTCCCGAAGTCCTGAAGAAAGCGTTCTATCTGGCGCAGTCCGGGCGTCCCGGTCCGGTGGTCGTGGATATTCCGAAGGACATGACCAACCCGGCTGAAAAGTTCGAGTACGTCTTCCCCAAGAAAGCCAAGCTGCGTTCCTACAGCCCGGCGGTGCGCGGTCATTCCGGCCAGATCCGCAAGGCGGTGGAAATGCTGCTCGCGGCCAAACGGCCGATCATCTATGCGGGCGGCGGAGTCGTGATGGGCAACGGTTCGGCACAACTGACCGAGCTGGCTCAGATGCTGAACGCACCCGTCACCAATACGCTGATGGGGCTCGGTGGTTATCCCGGCACCGATCGCCAGTTCGTCGGCATGCTGGGCATGCACGGCAGCTACACCGCCAACCAGGCGATGCATGCCACTGACGTAATTCTCGCCGTGGGCGCCCGCTTCGATGACCGCGTCATCAACGGTGCGGCCAAATTCAGCCCGAATGCCAAGATCATTCACGTCGACATCGACCCGGCTTCTATCTCCAAGACCATCAAGGCTGACGTGCCTATTGTGGGGCCGGTTGAAAGCGTGCTGACCGAAATGGTCGCTACCCTCAAGGATATCGGCGAGACCCCGAATCCGGAGTACGTCTCAGCCTGGTGGAAGCAGATCGACGAGTGGCGTGCCGGTGGCGACCTGTTCCCCTATAACCGCGGCGATGGCAGCGTCATCAAGCCACAGGCGGTAATCGAGACCCTGTGTGAAGTGACCAAGGGCGATGCCTATGTCACCTCCGACGTGGGTCAGCACCAGATGTTCGCGGCCCAGTACTACCGTTTCAACAAGCCCAACCGCTGGATCAACTCCGGTGGTCTGGGCACCATGGGCTTCGGCTTCCCTGCTGCAATGGGCGTGAAGCTGAGCTTCCCGGACGCCGACGTCGCCTGCGTGACGGGCGAGGGCAGCATCCAGATGAACATCCAGGAACTGTCGACCTGCCTGCAGTACGACTTGCCTGTGAAGATCATCCTGCTCAACAACGGCGTGCTGGGTATGGTTCGCCAGTGGCAGGACATGAGCTACGGGTCCCGTCACTCGCACTCCTACATGGAATCGCTGCCTGACTTCGTCAAGCTGGTCGAGGCCTACGGCCATGTAGGCATGCGCATCACCGACCTCAAGGACCTGAAGCCGAAAATGGAAGAAGCCTTTGCCATGAAGGACCGCCTGGTATTCATCGACATTCAGGTCGATGTCACCGAGCACGTCTACCCGATGCAAATCAAGGACGGCTCCATGCGCGATATGTGGTTGAGCAAGACGGAGCGGACATAATCATGCGGCACATCATTTCCCTGCTGCTGGAAAACGAACCGGGTGCGTTGTCTCGCGTCGTCGGGCTGTTTTCTCAGCGCAACTACAACATCGAAAGCCTGACCGTGGCGCCGACCGAGGACCCGACCCTGTCGCGTCTGACGCTGACCACCGTCGGCCAGGATGAGGTCATCGAGCAGATCACCAAGAATCTCAACAAGCTTGTCGAGGTGGTCAAGCTGGTCGACCTGTCGGAGAGTGCTCACATCGAGCGCGAACTGATGCTGGTCAAGGTCAAGGCCACCGGCGCCCAGCGCGCGGAGATCAAACGCACCACGGATATTTTCCGCGGGCAGATCGTCGACGTGACCGCCAGCGTCTACACCGTTCAACTGAGCGGTACCAGCGACAAACTGGACAGCTTCATTCAGGCCATCGGCACCGCCGCTATCCTTGAAACCGTACGCAGTGGCGTGACGGGCATTGCCCGTGGCGACAAAGTGCTGAGCATCTGACCCATTTAGCAATAATGGCCTGAAGGCCGAGATAACAGGGGATTTCCATGAAAGTTTTCTACGACAAAGACTGCGACCTTTCCATCATCCAGGGCAAGAAAGTCGCCATCATCGGTTACGGTTCCCAGGGTCACGCACAGGCGTGCAACCTGAAAGACTCCGGCGTTGATGTCACTGTCGGCCTGCGCAAGGGGTCGCCAACTGTCGCCAAAGCTGAAGCTCATGGCCTGAAAGTCACTGATGTCGCCAGCGCTGTCGCTGCCGCCGACCTGGTCATGATCCTGACCCCGGACGAATTCCAGTCCCAGCTGTACAAGAACGAAGTCGAGCCGAACCTGAAGCAGGGCGCTACCCTGGCCTTCTCCCATGGCTTCGCTATCCACTACAACCAGGTCGTGCCACGCGCCGATCTGGACGTGATCATGATCGCGCCGAAAGCTCCGGGCCACACCGTGCGCACCGAGTTCGTCAAAGGCGGCGGTATTCCTGACCTGATCGCCGTTTACCAGGACGCTTCGGGCAACGCCAAAAACGTCGCTCTGTCGTACGCTTCGGGCGTTGGCGGTGGTCGTACCGGCATCATCGAAACCACCTTCAAGGACGAAACCGAAACCGACCTGTTCGGTGAGCAGGCCGTTCTGTGCGGCGGTACCGTTGAACTGGTCAAGGCTGGCTTCGAGACACTGGTCGAAGCAGGCTACGCGCCGGAAATGGCGTACTTCGAGTGTCTGCATGAACTGAAGCTGATCGTTGACCTCATGTACGAAGGCGGTATCGCCAACATGAACTACTCGATCTCCAACAACGCCGAGTACGGCGAGTACGTGACCGGCCCTGAAGTCATCAACGCCGAATCCCGTCAGGCCATGCGTAACGCTCTGAAGCGCATCCAGGACGGCGAGTACGCCAAGATGTTCATCAGCGAAGGTGCAACCGGCTACCCATCGATGACCGCCAAGCGTCGTAACAACGCCGCGCACGGCATTGAAGTGATCGGCGAGAAACTGCGCTCGATGATGCCGTGGATCGCAGCGAACAAGATTGTCGACAAAGACAAGAACTGAGTTTTCTGCTTACGAAAAAACGCGGCCAATTGGCCGCGTTTTTTCGTTCCGGGGCAAGGCTCTGGTATAAAGCTGCATCGTTTGCCGGCGAATGCTCGCCGCAGACATCTGTCGATTCTTTTCAAACCGCTGCAAGGTAATGTCCATGAGCGAACGTCCTGAAGAGCCGAACAAGGCCTCTGACGCTGAAAGTATGCTGCCGATCGATGAACACGTAGAAGAAGGCCATGACGCCGAGGGCCGCAAGGTCCGGCACCGCGGGATCTATCTGCTGCCTAACCTGTTCACCACCGCAAACCTGTTTGCCGGCTTTTATTCCATCATCAGCTCGATGAGCGCGCAAAGCGCCATGAGTGCGGGCGACGCCGCGAGTGCCAGCAAGTATTTCGCCTTTGCCGCCATCGCCATTTTCGTTGCGATGGTGCTCGACGGTCTCGACGGGCGCGTGGCGCGCATGACCAACACGCAAAGCGCATTCGGTGCCGAATACGACTCGCTGTCTGACATGGTCGCGTTTGGCGTGGCGCCGGCGCTGCTAGCCTTCGGCTGGGCATTGGGCGACATGGGCAAGGTTGGCTGGATGGTCGCCTTCATCTATGTAGCAGGCGCTGCGTTGCGCCTGGCACGTTTCAATACTCAGGTAGGCAAAGCCGACAAGCGCTATTTCATCGGCCTCGCCAGCCCGGCGGCCGCAGGCGTGGTAGCCGGTACTGTCTGGGCGTTCAGCGACTTCGGCATCCAGGGTTCCAAGTTGTCTTTCCTGGTCGCGTTGCTGGTTGCAGCAGCGGGCATGCTGATGGTCAGCAACATCAAATACAACAGCTTCAAGGAGCTGGACCTCAGAGGCCGCGTCCCTTTCGTGGCAATCCTG
>NZ_CP071658.1:3095000-4065000 GCF_051132095.1 Pseudomonas sp. R1-18 | reverse complement strand
AGCTTAACCGAATAGGGGAGGCGTAGCGAAAGCGAGTCTTAATAGGGCGTCTAGTCGCTGGGAATAGACCCGAAACCGGGCGATCTATCCATGGGCAGGTTGAAGGTTAGGTAACACTGACTGGAGGACCGAACCGACTACCGTTGAAAAGTTAGCGGATGACCTGTGGATCGGAGTGAAAGGCTAATCAAGCTCGGAGATAGCTGGTTCTCCTCGAAAGCTATTTAGGTAGCGCCTCATGTATCACTGTAGGGGGTAGAGCACTGTTTCGGCTAGGGGGTCATCCCGACTTACCAAACCGATGCAAACTCCGAATACCTACAAGTGCCGAGCATGGGAGACACACGGCGGGTGCTAACGTCCGTCGTGAAAAGGGAAACAACCCAGACCGTCAGCTAAGGTCCCAAAGTCATGGTTAAGTGGGAAACGATGTGGGAAGGCTTAGACAGCTAGGAGGTTGGCTTAGAAGCAGCCACCCTTTAAAGAAAGCGTAATAGCTCACTAGTCGAGTCGGCCTGCGCGGAAGATGTAACGGGGCTCAAACCATGCACCGAAGCTACGGGTATCATCTTTTGATGATGCGGTAGAGGAGCGTTCTGTAAGCCTGTGAAGGTGAGTTGAGAAGCTTGCTGGAGGTATCAGAAGTGCGAATGCTGACATGAGTAACGACAATGGGTGTGAAAAACACCCACGCCGAAAGACCAAGGTTTCCTGCGCAACGTTAATCGACGCAGGGTTAGTCGGTTCCTAAGGCGAGGCTGAAAAGCGTAGTCGATGGCAAACAGGTTAATATTCCTGTACTTCTGGTTACTGCGATGGAGGGACGGAGAAGGCTAGGCCAGCTTGGCGTTGGTTGTCCAAGTTTAAGGTGGTAGGCTGGGATCTTAGGTAAATCCGGGATCCTAAGGCCGAGAGCTGATGACGAGTGTCCTTTAGGACGCGAAGTGGTTGATGCCATGCTTCCAAGAAAAGCTTCTAAGCTTCAGGTAACCAGGAACCGTACCCCAAACCGACACAGGTGGTTGGGTAGAGAATACCAAGGCGCTTGAGAGAACTCGGGTGAAGGAACTAGGCAAAATGGCACCGTAACTTCGGGAGAAGGTGCGCCGGTGAAGGTGAAGCATTTACTGCGTAAGCCCTCGCCGGTCGAAGATACCAGGCCGCTGCGACTGTTTATTAAAAACACAGCACTCTGCAAACACGAAAGTGGACGTATAGGGTGTGACGCCTGCCCGGTGCCGGAAGGTTAATTGATGGGGTTAGCGCAAGCGAAGCTCTTGATCGAAGCCCCGGTAAACGGCGGCCGTAACTATAACGGTCCTAAGGTAGCGAAATTCCTTGTCGGGTAAGTTCCGACCTGCACGAATGGCGTAACGATGGCGGCGCTGTCTCCACCCGAGACTCAGTGAAATTGAAATCGCTGTGAAGATGCAGTGTATCCGCGGCTAGACGGAAAGACCCCGTGAACCTTTACTATAGCTTTGCACTGGACTTTGAATTTGCTTGTGTAGGATAGGTGGGAGGCTGTGAAGCGTGGACGCCAGTCTGCGTGGAGCCATCCTTGAAATACCACCCTGGCAACTTTGAGGTTCTAACTCAGGTCCGTTATCCGGATCGAGGACAGTGTATGGTGGGTAGTTTGACTGGGGCGGTCTCCTCCTAAAGAGTAACGGAGGAGTACGAAGGTGCGCTCAGACCGGTCGGAAATCGGTCGTAGAGTATAAAGGCAAAAGCGCGCTTGACTGCGAGACAGACACGTCGAGCAGGTACGAAAGTAGGTCTTAGTGATCCGGTGGTTCTGTATGGAAGGGCCATCGCTCAACGGATAAAAGGTACTCCGGGGATAACAGGCTGATACCGCCCAAGAGTTCATATCGACGGCGGTGTTTGGCACCTCGATGTCGGCTCATCACATCCTGGGGCTGAAGCCGGTCCCAAGGGTATGGCTGTTCGCCATTTAAAGTGGTACGCGAGCTGGGTTTAGAACGTCGTGAGACAGTTCGGTCCCTATCTGCCGTGGACGTTTGAGATTTGAGAGGGGCTGCTCCTAGTACGAGAGGACCGGAGTGGACGAACCTCTGGTGTTCCGGTTGTCACGCCAGTGGCATTGCCGGGTAGCTATGTTCGGAAAAGATAACCGCTGAAAGCATCTAAGCGGGAAACTTGCCTCAAGATGAGATCTCACTGGAACCTTGAGTTCCCTGAAGGGCCGTCGAAGACTACGACGTTGATAGGTGGGGTGTGTAAGCGCTGTGAGGCGTTGAGCTAACCCATACTAATTGCCCGTGAGGCTTGACCATATAACACCCAAGCAATCTGCACGCTTCGAAAGAAACGACCAGATTGCGGTGACTGTGAAGACGACACACACCGAAAACTGCAGCTCACAAACATCACATACCCGATTCGCTGGAGCGTCGGTAACGACGTCCCGGCACACCGAATTTCTTGACGACCATAGAGCATTGGAACCACCTGATCCCATCCCGAACTCAGCAGTGAAACGATGCATCGCCGATGGTAGTGTGGGGTTTCCCCATGTGAGAGTAGGTCATCGTCAAGATTCATTCCGAAACCCCTGATTGCGCATGCAGTCAGGGGTTTTGTCTTTTCCGGCAAGACAGAAAACTCCGGTCCGCTCCCACAACACCGCTCGCACCCTAGTCCGATACCGTCGCCCTCGCGGCAGCTCGCTGTGCAGGAGCGCGCTTGCCCGCGGCAGGTACGACGCGCTGTGTCAGGCACACCGCGAAGGATGGCCGCGAGCGAGCACGCTTTTACAGGCGCAAAAAAAGGCCGCATTCTCATGCGGCCTTCTGCTACTTCAGTTCAATCATTCCACTGCAGCGTCTTCAAGCGCCGCCACCACTTGTGGCAGAGCCTCTTCACGGCGGCGTATGTGCTTCCAGTCCGCCTCGTCGATGTAGATCCCGTTGGGGCCGCTGCCGCCTTCAAGGTCGATCGCCACATGCGCCGAGACCTGAGGTTTAACGCTCGCCAGGATCGGCACGAAGCCCAGCTGCAGGCTGGTTTCCAGCAGTGCTGCCTGGTTCTTCTCGTCGATGTCGGCTGCTTCATCGAGGTAATACGGCAGACGCACTCGGCCGGCCAGATCACGATCCATCAAGTGCAACAACAGATACATGTTGGTCAGCGCCTTGATGGTCATGGTCGTACCATTGGATGCCGCTCCGTCGATATCGGTGTGAATAACAGGCTGGCCATTGACCTTGGTGATCTCGAACGCAAGTTCGAACAGGTCCTTCAGGCCCAGCTGGTTATGGTTGGCCGCTACCAGTCGCGCCAGGTATTCCTTGGCTTCTTCGTTCTTGTTGTCTTGCTCCGCGCTCTGGCTCAGATCGAACACCGAGAGCGTCTCACCTTCTTCATACTGGCCGGCGCTGTGGATGATCTGGTCGATATGCTTGAGCGCTTCCTTGTTGGGAGCCAGAACGATACGGAAGCTCGCAAGGTTGGATACCTGACGCTTGTTGATCTCGCGGTTGAACAGCGCCAGCTGATGCTCGAGGCTGTCGTAGTCGCTGCGGATATTGCGCAGGGTGCGCGCAATGTCCGTTACTGCGGCGCGCCGCGCCTTGCCCAGAGTCAGCGCCTCGTCGGTGCGGTGCGCATAGGCATTGATCAGCAGATGCAGACGCCGTTCGACATCGTCCTCGCTGTCGAACTTCGCCACACCCTTGAGGCGTACCTGCGCGTACAGCGCTTCGATCTGGCCGTCGCTGCGTAACAGGGCCTGCCAGCTGTCCTGATAGTCATTGAGCAGCGGCAGCAGGTTTTCCATGGAGTCGTCGACCGGTTCCATGAATGGCGTACCGAACGGCATATCTGCCGGCAGCAATTGGCGACGGCGCAACGCGTCATCCAGCGTACGCTGCTTTGATTCCAGGTCGCCGATCTGGCGCGCCACCAGTTGCAGCTTCGCCGACAGTTGCTGGACGCGTTCAGTGAACGCGTCGCTGGAGCGTTTGAGCTCGTCCTGCGCCGCTTCCATCTGTGCCAGTTCTTCCAGCTTGCCGGGTTCTTCCGCCGTCAGCGTCTGGCAGCGCCGGAAATCTTCCAGAGCCTTCTGAGCATCCAGAACCTGCTGATACAGCGCTTCGGTCTGGTTCTTGCCCGCAGAACGGTCGGCTGCAACGGCCTGCTGGGTCTTGAGCTGCTTGAGTTCCTTTTCCAGACGCTCTTTCTGATCACGCAGCGCTGCGCGGTCGGCCAGTGCCTGAAGCGCTGGTGGCTCGATGCTGGACAGGTTGATCGAAAGGCCGGGCACCTGGAATTGTTCGCCCTTGAACCCATCGAGGACGGTTTCCAGCGATTTCACCCACGCGTCGCCCTCGTCCAGCGCAATACCTTGTTCGCCAAGCGGCAGGCTGAATAGCGCGCCGTTGAACAGCCGCATCAAGCGCTCGACATCAGGTTGCGAAAACTCTTCGCGCAGACGTGCATAGCTGTTGTTATCGGCGTGGTCGAGTTGCTGCCGGACCGACTTCAAGCGTTTTTCGAGGTCACGCAGACGCTCGTCCAGATCTTCCGCGCTGAACTGACGAGACTGAGCCAGTGCTCCTGCCAATTCGTCGTGTGCATCCTTGGCGGCGAGCAATTGCTGCTCCAGGATTTTGACGTCGTCGACCAGCGCGAAGCGATTCTTCAGCACGGAGAGCTCGCCCAGCCATCGCTGAATGCTGCTTATCTCGCGTTCGAGGCGCATCAGCTCCTGAGTGCTGTTGCGCTGATCGTTCTGCATGGCGTCTTGCTGAGCGCGGTAGTGCTCGGCCTGGATGACCAGTTCTTCCTTGCGCGCGCCCGAGTAATCGGACCAGCTGCCCAGCAACGAATCCAGCAACGGCGAGAGCCGATGCAGCTTGCCGCGCAGGATATCGCGCTGCTTGACGCCCGCTGCGAGTGCTTCGACCAGAGGACCGGCCAGTACCAGCGAGTTGTAGTCCTGCTCCATACGACGCACATCGCGGAAAGCCTCTTCGCAGGCGGCAATGTAATCGACGCTACCGGAACGCAGGCTGTGCTCGAACGCATCGAGGAACAGTTGCTTGAGCTTGGCGGCGGTGATTTCACGCATGTGCAGCAGGTTGATGAACAAGGCGCGGAAGGACTTGAGGCTCTGCTCGCTGGTCGAGCGCAGCGGGATCAGCGTCAGGTCCAGAGGGATCGACGTATGACCGCCCACCAACAGGCGACGCAACTCGTCAGGCTTGAGTTCATATGCCTTCAGACCATGGCTTTCCAGATTGCTGAACAATTCTTTCTGGCGCAGGCAGGTGTCGTCTTTCTGGTAGTGGCCCAGATCCAGCTCACCCGCGTAGGCGAAGAACTGGTGGCCGAAACCGCCACCCGGCCCGCGCCCGACCACGCCAATGACGTGCGGGCCGTGGGGCAGGGCGACTTCCACAAGAATGTAGCTGGTGTCGGACGCGAAATAGAAACGGCGCGACTGTTCAAGGCTGTACTTGCCGAAGCTCATGTCCGACATGCGGGCAAGAATCGGGAACTGCAGCGCGTTGATCGAGGCACTCTTGCCCAGGTTGTTCGCGCCATACACAGACAGCGGGTGTTCCAGCGGAAACAACCCGAGGCTGTAACCGGCGGTGTTCAGCAAGGCGAAACGGCGAATGCCATAGCGTTCCTGGCTCATGCATTCATCTCCTGTTCATCCGCGATGGCGCGGGCCAGCGCCTGCTCTTCGGTTTCCTGGTCCTGGCCTTCAAACTCGGCCAGATCCAGCGGGTCATCGGTTTCCAGCAGCTTTTCATCGCTGTCGTCATCGATGAGCACCGGGGTCGGCAGCGGCAGTGCGCTGTGCAGACTCGCCGCCAGATCGCGGTCCTGTTGCACCGAAAGGCATACATCCAGGAAACGATGCATCGGTGGCAGGAAGCGGTAAGCGCCAACCTCTTCACTGGCAAAGCCGAGCTGGGTCATGCGGCGCAGGATTTTCTCTTCCAGTTCTTCAACGGTCTGGACTTCAGCCTGCAGGAACAGATCGCGATATTTCTCCAGCATCGAAGGCAGTTCGTCGCGGCCCAGACTGCCGCCGTCGAGCACGGCGATGGGATCGCGTCCCTGGTCGGCCAGATGCTCGACCAGAATGAAGGTGAACAGCGCCAGCCTTTGCGCGGTCTTGTTGACCTGCGCGGCGGCCAGTTCAGGCACGAAGTAGTAAAAGCCGCGGGTGTCGCACACCAGCTCAAAGCCCAGCGCCTTGAACAGCGTCCGGTACTGGTCCTGAAAATTGGAGAGCTGAGCGTACAGCTCGGGATCGCGACGGCTGATGTGATAGCCCTTGAACAGCTCGCGAAAGATCGGCGCCAGCTGGGACATTTCGGATAGATCAAGATGCATGAACAGTGCTCTCGGAATTCTCTGGCTGCTCGCTCTGACCGGCGAGCAGGGCAAAGGAGCGCAGGCTGACGCGGTGCTCCCGGGTGAAGTATTCGCGGCGCTCAAGGCGTTCGCGGGCAAAGCGCTTGTCACGCGACAGGCGCGAGAACCAGTACAATAATTCTTCGGTTTCGCCGTTCGGCTCCTGGTCCAGCAGCCAGACCATCAGGTCAGGCAGTGGCAAGGCCTGTTCGCAACGTTCCAGCATCTCTTTGACGGTGCGGGGCGCGCTCGGCGGTTCTCCCTTGCGCGTGCTGCTGGCCTTGGGAAACTTCGCCGGCTTGGGCTCGAAGCGCGCCAGGGCATAGACGTAAGCCTCAACCTGGCTTGCATTGCCGAGGAAGGTGCTCTGCGGACGAGTGAACAGTGGCATCGCCGCTTGCGGCACGGCATCCAGACCCTTGCGGCGAATCGCTGACAGCGCCAGCGCGGCGCCACGGGTCACGGCGTTATGGCGACGGGCTTCTTCGCGCAGCGGCAGCAGCAGTTCGCGGGCATGGCGCAGGGTGAGCTGGGCGCTGGTCTGCATTTCCAGAATCCGCGCGTGCGTGCGCAGCAGCATGTCGTCGTCGACCAGATGGCCGAGGCGCTGCTGCTCACTCAGCAGGCGCAGCAGAACGTTTTCGACCTTGCGAACACCTTGCTCGAACGCGCCGTCGGCATTGACCAGCTGGATCATGGGCTCGACGTATTCGTCCCAGGTTGCCAGCACCTCGGCATAACGCTGACGCAGCGGGATCTGCCGGTCGCTGGTCTTGGCCCGATCGGCCACGGCGACCAGTGCCTGTTCGTCGTTGGCGAGCTTTTTCAGCACGTCGCGCACGCGCATGTCGAGTAGGCGCAGTTGCCGCGCCAGGTCGTTGGCATCGCGTATATCGAACGCGTCCTGAATGTAACCGGCCAGCCGCTCCAGATGGCGCAGGTAGGCTTCGATTTCCAGGCACAGACCGAGTCGATGCTCGCGGCGCAGATAAGACAGAAAGTCGTGGATCTGCGCATTGAGCTCGAAGCGGTTCGGGCTTTTGGCGACGGGGACCAGAATGTCCAGACGAATCCAGACGTCGAGCAGGTTGGTGATGTCCTGCGCAGTGCTCTCCTGTTGCTGAACGGCCAATTGCTGACGCAACTCGCTCAGGCTCAGGGTGCCCTGGTCGAAGTGTTCGCACAAAGGCTCGAGTAACGCCCAGTGCTCGGCAAGGGCGCGCAGGACGCGCTTGGGTTCGATCATTGTTAGGCCGATTGTTGGCAAGTGAAAGGCGGCGATTGTACTTCATCGACCTGGCAAGATTTCACCTCCCGGCGCGTTCCCTGTACGAAAGCACAAACTTGATCGGCATTTTCCTGCGGCGGATCGCTGCTCGACGATTTCCGGCGCAGCGCCTAGAATTGCGCGCTTAACTTATCCCCTGGTGGTCGACCCTTGCTCAACGAGTCCCGTCGCCGCGCCTACCTGACCTCGATGCAAGTGGTCAGCTGGCTGCCGCGCACCGAACTGCCTTTCGCCGCGCCGTCCCGGCTGGAACTGCTCGCGCCGTTGCCGGTGCCGGTCGATGAGCCGGCACAGGTCGCGCGGGTGAAAGCCGAGCCTGCTACGCCTGCCGTTGCCGATGTTGTGCCGGTCACGCGTCAGACCGAGCGGCCGAAGATCGAGGTGCCGCGCCCGTCGGCGGCAACCAAAGCGGCTGCCCCCGCCGCGGTCGAGAATGTCGAGCCCGCGCCGGTCAAGGTTGCGGTCGTGCCACCACCGCGCTTTGCCCTGCAGTTATTGCGCGCCGGACGCTGCCTGATTCTGGTGGAGTTATCCACAGGCCAGCCGTTTCAGAGCCGTGACCCGTCCTATCTGTTGCTCAAGGACATGTTGCGCGCCGCCGGCCTGCCGGACAGCCCGCAGATCATCGGCGAGCCGGTGCGCTGGCCGTTGCTGGTGCGCGGCAACATGGATCAGGGCCCCGACGCGGCGCGGGATTTCGTGCAGGGTTTCGTGGCGGCCCGCCTGGAGGAAGAGCCCTGCGGTTGTCTATGGCTTATCGGGCTGCCGGCAATGCGTTTCGCCGGTAACGTGGACGCCGAGTCTTACTATCTCGACCTGCCGATTGACGGTCTGGGTACTGCCTGGGCACTACCGGGTCTTGAACTGCTGATGGACGAGCCCGAGCGCAAGGCTGATGTCTGGCAAGCCATGCGTCGGCTGATGACGCGCTGGAAAACCAACGATGAATGATGCAATCAGCTTCCGCCCGATGACCGAAGCCGATCTGGATGCGGTGCTGAAGATCGAGTACGCCGCGTTCAGTCATCCATGGACTCGCGGCATTTTTCTGGACGGGCTCAAGTCCTACGAAATCTGGTTGATGTTCGAGGGCTCGCAGCAGGTCGGGCATGGCGTGATTCAAGTCATCATCGACGAGGCGCATCTGCTGAACATTACCGTCAAGCCGGAAAGTCAGGGGCGCGGTCTGGGCCTGAAGCTGTTGGACCACCTGATGAAGCGCGCGTACCAGTTGAATGCTCGCGAGTGCTTTCTGGAGCTGCGCGACAGCAACCGGCCCGCGTATCGGCTTTACGAAAACTACGGCTTCAATGAGATCGGCCGGCGTCGCGATTACTATCCAGCAGTCGGCGGCCGTGAAGACGCGGTTGTCATGGCCTGCACGCTGCTGGAATAGCGCCTGTCGACAGGCGGTCAGCGTTGGGTCTGGCCGTCGAGCGGATCGACGATCGCCAACTCTTCCTCGTCCAGGCCGTTACCGCCGCCGATGTCATCTTCATCGACCACAGTCAGATCGAGATCGGCCGGCTCGTCTTCGCCAATTTCGTCCGGGGAACGCGCGCCGTCTTCGTGGATCAGGGTTTCCGGCGACATGTCGTCGTCAGTCTGGTGATGGTCAGGCGTAGACGCGCCGGTCAAGCCTGCCTCGGCAACCCGCGAGTCGGGGATCTGCTGCGCCAACTCATCCTCGGGCATCAGGTCGCCGATACGGGCGGTATCGTCATCGTCGAAGCGCAGCTCGCGCATCGAACCCATACGGTCTTCAGTATCATCGATGGACTCCGGCTGGGGCGCATCGAACGGGCGGCGTGAATCGTTCATGGCAAATCCTCGTTGTTTGGGGCCTGTAGGGTGGACCGGCCGCAACTTTGAAGATTCCGTTTTTCTGCCCGGGCGTATGCCTCGCCCGCATCGGATGCTGACGCTGTAAGTGACTTCATGCAGTGGGCGCCAGTCCAACGCACAGCATCATTACCGAGGCGTCATAGCATGAACGATCTACAAGACCTGATTGATAACAACGAGCGTTGGGCCGATGCGATCAAACAGGAGGACCCTGAGTTCTTCGCCAAGCTGGCCCGCCAGCAAACTCCTGAATTCCTCTGGATCGGCTGCTCGGACGCGCGCGTCCCTGCCAACGAGATCGTCGGCATGCTGCCCGGCGACCTGTTCGTGCACCGTAACGTGGCGAACGTCGTGCTGCACACCGACCTCAACTGCCTTTCGGTGATCCAATACGCCGTCGACGTTCTGAAGGTCAAACACATTCTGGTGACCGGCCACTATGGCTGCGGCGGTGTGCGCGCGTCCATGCAGGATCGCCAGCTGGGCCTGATCGACGGCTGGTTGCGTTCGATCCGCGACCTGTACTACGAGAACCGCGAGGTGCTGGCCAAGCTGCCGACCGAAGAAGAACGCGTCGACCGGCTGTGCGAACTGAACGTGATCCAGCAGGTGGCGAACGTCGGCCACACCAGCATTGTGCAGAACGCCTGGCACCGCGGGCAGAGCCTGTCGGTCCACGGCTGCATCTACGGCATCAAGGATGGACGCTGGAAAAGCCTGGACGTGACGATCAGCGGATTGGACCAACTGCCGCCGCAGTACCGACTCCGCCCGCAGGACTGATTACGGCGTAGCCGTCGCGGGTAAATGCGCTCCTACGGTTTTGCAGGTCCGGCAGGAGCGCGCTTGCCGGTATCAAAGAACGAAGCGCTGCACCATGGCATTCAAGTCGGTGGCCAGCATCGAGAGCGCGTTGCTCGCCACGGTTGTCTGCTGCGCGCCTGAAGCGGTTTGGCTGGACAGGTCACGAATGCTGCTGAGGTTGCGGTCGACCTCGCTCGCCACCTGGGCCTGTTGTTCGGCGGCGCTGGCGATCAGCAGGTTGCGGTCGTTGATGGTGTTGGTCGAGCTGATGATGACGGTCAGGGCTTCACCGGTTGCGGCTGCCTGTTCCAGCGTCAGACTCGCCTGCGTCGCGGTATGACGCAGGGATTCGGCGGTTTCCTGCGTGCTCTGTTGTACACCGCTGATCAGCGTCTCGATCTCGGTGGTGGAAGCGCTGGTCCGCTGTGCCAAGGAACGCACCTCATCAGCCACAACAGCAAATCCGCGTCCGGCTTCGCCTGCGCGTGCCGCTTCGATGGCTGCGTTGAGTGCCAGGAGATTGGTCTGGTTGGCGATGGCGCGGATCACGTCGAGAATGCTGCTGATGCTCTGCGTCCGCTCGGCCAACCCTTCGGCCTGTTGCGAGGAGTCCAGCACATTGTCGGTCAGCTCCTTGATCGAGCTGATCGTGGCCGACAGGCGCATCTGGCCCTGGGCTGCCGCCTGGGTCGAGGCTTGCGATTCGGTTACCGTGTTGCTGGCATTGCCGGCCACTTCCACTGCCGCCTGGCTCATCTGATTGACGGCAACCGCCGCCTGCTCGATCTCGTTGTTCTGCAACTGAAGGTTCTGGGCGCTGGCTTCGGCGATGGTGCCCATCTCCTGAACCGACTGGGACAGCTGACTTGCGGCTGCGTAGATCTGATCGATGGTGCCATGCAGATTGGTGCGCATGCGACCGAGCATGATCAGCAGCTGCGCGGTTTCGTCCTTGCCTTCAGGAATGTCGTGCCGGGAGAGGTCGCCATCGGCGATGGTGCTGGCAATGTGCAGGGCGTGGCGCACCGGGTGAATGATGCTGACGCTCAGGCGCCATGCCAGCAGCAGGGTCAGCGCCAGTGCCAGGCCGATGGCACTCAACGCGATGATGCGGGTACGCGCATAGCTGGCGCTGGCGGCCTCGACTGCGGTCGCGGCGCTTTGGGTGTTGAGTTCGCGCAGCAGCTGCACCTGCATATCCATCAGGTCGCCCTGCATGGACAGCAGGGTATTGGAGAGCATGCGGGCTTCATCGATCTTGCGTTGTTCGATCAGCGCGATTTCATCCTGCAAGCCAGGCATGAACGCTTTGTAAGCGTCCTGCAAAGCCAGCAGCGAATCGCGCTCGGTGCCGTTCCCGATCCGCGCCAGATAGTCGCTGAAGCCTTTCTCCACTTCGTTCCTGAGCTGTTCCACATTGATCTTGCTGTTGATCACGGCACCCGGATCATCGGCGTTGGCGACGAGTCGCGTGGTTTCGCTGCGCAGCTTGACCAGGCCGATAGCAATCGCGTCCGCCATGGCGATACTCGGCATGGCGCCGCTTTCCACGGCCTCGCCCTGATTACGGATGTCCTGCATCTGCAACAGACTGAATATACCCAGGCTCACCATCAACATTGATGTGATACCGAAACACACAACCAGGCGCTGGGTAATCCTGAAGCGACGCAGCAGCGGCGTCGCGTTTCGCTGGCGCAGAAAGCGAGGCAGAAGTTTTTTCACAGCACACGACCTTTTAAACAACCAACTCGGAGAGGCGTTTATAAGGCAAATGTGTGATGTCTTTATGACATCTCTCGATGCAGCTGGATATTGGCGCCAGAAACTGACTACTGCGCCAGTATCTCGCCGATGTGCCCGGCCAGCAGCCGCGCGCCATGATTGTTCAGGTGGTTGAAGTCCTTGTACCAGGAGTTCATGTCGCCGATCAGGCATTGTTGTCGGCGGCAGAACACATCGTCGAGCGTGACCAGCCGGATGTTGTCATCAAGCTGCCGCTCATGCTCGAAGGTTTCCCGGGTAAAGCGCTGCAACTGATCGTGCTTGTCGAATGGGACCGACAGTTTGCTGACCATCAGCAGCTTCTGATCGGCATTCTGCGAGGCGCTGCGGGCCAGACGGTAGTAGAGATTTTTTGGATTGACCATCTGTTGCGGAACCTGGGCAACGATGAACACCTCGGTGCCGATCTCGCGATAGGCGCGCAAGGTGGTCCGCAGCGCTGTCTGAAAGACCGCCCTCGACGCCTCTTTGCTGCGTTCATGGCTCTGGCGAGATACGAGGAAGTAGTTGCTCTTTCTCTGGGTACCGTAATCGCCATCGGTATAAAGCGTCCAGCGTGCGACCAGTACCACCTTGGGGATCTTGCGTTTCTTGACGTACTCAAACTGACGGTTGGCCAACGCCTCGCAAACGCCAGGGTCGTAATTACCGTGGACGACATCGGCGCCCAGCAGCGGCAGGCAACCGCCCAGCCCAATGTGTACCAGCGTTTCGCCTTGTTCACGAGCGGCGGCGTCGAAGGTCGACAGCAGCGCTTCGGAGTGGCTGTCGCCGAACATCGCGACGTCCGGCGTCGCCGAGCTGTCGGCCAGGCCGAATAGACAGAAGTCGATATTCCAGCCCTTGCCGTCGTAGTTCTGGTCACAGCGGTCGCGCACTTGCGGGTCGGCAAACTCTTCGAAGATCGCCGGGTCGACCTTGAACCGCTGGGTAAAGCCATTGTTGACGTAGCCGGTCAGGCCCAGCGCGACGAACAGTACCGATGCGGTCGCGCTGAAGCTGAAAATCTGGCGGCGGTTGAATCTGCCCTTGATGCGAAAGGGCTGCTCAATGAAACGCCAGCTCAGCCACGCCAGGACCAGTGAAACCCCGGCGAGCGCCAGCATGACGGGCAACTCCGGCTCGACCAGGCTGCTGTGGCGCGCGAACGCGAACACCGGCTGATGCCACAGGTAGGCGCTGTAGCTGATCATGCCGATCAGAACCAGAACCCGAGTGCTCAAGGCTCGGCCCACCCAGGTGCGCCCGTCGGCGAACAGGATGATCAATGCCGCACCGAGGGTCGGCACCAGGGCGTTGAAACCTGGAAACGGCGTACTGCCGTCGAAGCCGACGATGGCGTAGCCGATCAGTCCGAGCCCCAGCAGAGTCGCCGCCTGGTTGAGCCAATAGGTGGTGTGGGTCGACTGCGGGCGCCAGGAGAAATAGAACGCAATGAACGAACCGACCAGCAGCTCCCACGCACGCGAATGCAGCAGGTAGAAGGTACTCGTGGCGTCATGGTGAGCGCCGGTCTGGGAAATGGTCAGGCTGATGATCGCGATGATCGCCAGCACAATCACCAGCCGTTTTCGGCCCAGGCCCCACCCCAGCATCAGAAAAAGCGGAAAGAACAGGTAGTACTGTTCCTCCACCGCCAGCGTCCAGGTGTGCAGCAACGGTTTGAGCTCCGCGCTCGCGTCGAAGTAACCGCTTTCCAGCCAGAACAGAAGATTCGACGAAAAGGTCGGCACGGCGACCAGGCTCTTGGAAAAGTATTTGAAATCCTCCGGGTCCAGCACCCACCAGGCCAGCGGCAGGCACACCAGCATCACCACGAACAGCGCGGGCAGAATGCGGCGCGCCCGGCGCTCGTAGAAATTGATCAGCGAAAACCGGCCGGCCTGCATTTCCGCAAGGATGATCGAGGTGATCAGGTAGCCTGAAATGACGAAGAAAATGTCGACGCCGACGTAGCCCCCGGGAAACAGCTCGACACCGGAGTGGAACAGGATGACGGGCAGGACGGCGACCGCGCGCAGTCCGTCGATTTCCGGGCGATAGCCCAGCGCTGGGTTGTGGGAGATGCCCATGAGTTGTGCTCTTGAAGGTGGACCGGACAGACGGCGGTTACTGCGGGCTGGAATAGCTACCGCCAACGCGAGGCGAAGAAAAGATGAGGTTTGATCTGGCGTGTGACTTGGCCATGGAGTGGCCGGGGAACAAAACCGCAGGTTTTCTGTGTGTTTAGCTCAGCTCGGCGAGGCTGTCCAGCGTCGGACCATTGATTGTTGCTTATGTAACGCCTGGTCAGAGTTCAGCCGTACGGCCATCTTTGGCATCGGCGGCCTGCGTAATGTGAACGACATCTCCTGTTCAATCCGCCGCGGCTGACGGCTGCACTACTTTGCTCTAATCTCCCGGCCGCGTCGCTTCGACGTGTTTCCGGGATGTAGCACCATGGGGTTCACCTTGCGCTCGCGCTTTCTGATGTGTCTGGCCTTTTCTCTCCTGCCCTGTATTTCCATACAAGCCGAGGAGCGCTGTGCAAGCTTTGCACCCGACGAAGTGACCATTCGCGGCACGCTGGAGCGCCATGTGTTTCCCGGGCCGCCGGAATACGATGACCTGACCGCGGGCGATGAACCGGAGGTGGGCTTTTACCTGGCGCTGGCTGAACCGCTGTGCGTGACCGGCAACGACGACGATGAGGGCGTGGGTGTCGAGGACGATCTGCGCCTGATCCAGTTGGTGCTGGACCAGGAGGGCTACGACAAGCTGCGCCCGTACCTGAGCGAAACCGTCACCCTCAAGGGGACGCTGTTCGGCGCCCTTACTGGCCATCACCATTCTCAGGTACTGCTGCAACAGGTGCAGCTGCTGGAGGGTACGCCGGCGGAGTCGATGGACTGCGAGGTCCTCGATGAAAACGTCAGGCTGGATAACGGCGGTTATCGACCGCTGTTGCAGGGCACCATCACGGGCACTCGTCGGGCCTACTTTCACGACGCGCCTCATGCTTCGTGCTCGGCGCAGAAAACCTATCTCGTGGCAGGCGACCATGTGAAGGTCTGGATGGGAGCCGACAGCGGCTGGGTCTACTCGACCTACACTGCGAAGAACGGTAAGGAATACGCCGGCTGGCTGGACCAGACGCAGGTGGTGCTCAACGCATGTCCTGGCTGCGAGCTGCCTGAAGAAACCCTTGACCCGGAGGTCGAGCAATATCTGGACTTGACGGAAGCCTGCACGCCACCTTCCACCGGCGAGGGTTGTGGCGATCTGGAGCAGGTGTGGCATTCTTTGCGCAAGAAATACCGCAACAACCAGCCAGTGCTAAATCTACTCGGCGAATCATGGCCGCAGTTGTAATACGGGCCCTCACCCAAGCGGGTAAAAGCCCTTTATAATCCATGGTTTTTACCCCTCGATGCGAGAATCCAGTGAGCTTACCGTCCTGCCCGAAATGCAATTCCGAATACACCTACGAAGACGGCTCGATGCTGGTCTGCCCGGAATGCGCCCATGAGTGGTCTGCCGACGGTGACAGCGCCGAAGCTTCGGAAGACGCGAAGGTCATTAAGGATTCCACCGGCAATGTCTTGCAGGACGGCGATACCGTTACTGTGATCAAGGACCTCAAGGTCAAGGGTTCGTCGCTGGTGGTCAAGGTCGGAACCAAGGTCAAGAACATCCGTCTGGTGGACGGCGACCACGACATCGACTGCAAGATCGACGGCATCGGCGCAATGAAGCTCAAGTCCGAGTTTGTCAGAAAGGTTTGATTCACACTGTCGTCGCAGTAACCTGAACGCCTCGCGATTCATTCCGGATCGCGGGGCGTTTGCGTTTTGCAGCGCATTCGGCAGTTGTTGTTGCTGAATGGAGACACGTCATGCCAGCCACTCCCGCTCCCTACCTTGGCCCCGATGAATGCGTCGTGCTGTACGACGGCGTCTGCAAGTTGTGCAACGGGGTCGTCAATTTCCTTATTCGCCACGACCCACAGCAGCGACTGCGGTTGGCACCGGTGCAGTCGCCCGAAGGCCAGGCGTTGCTGAAGTGGGCCGGGTTGCCGCAGGACGAATTCCACACTATCGCCGTGATCGTCAATCAACGGGTGTATGTGCGTTCCGATGCGTTCCTGTACATCATGCGGCAGCTGCCAGCGCCATGGCCATTGCTGAGTCTGCTAGGCATCTTCCCGCGTTTTCTGCGGGACTGGGCCTACAACCGGATCGCCCTGAACCGCTATCGCTTGTTTGGTCGCTATGACCATTGCCTGCTGCCGAGCCCGGAACATGCGCAGCGGTTTCTCGGACATTCGCCGCAGCCGTAGAGGACATAGGACGCGCCGCTGCGCTGTGCGGAATCGACGAGCGGTCATGAGCCAGATGGCGTCGCGGACGATGTGTTGTGGTCCAACCGTGCGAGACGTAAAATCCGCGGCATCCGGCTGTAATCTCCAATACCCACAATAATCCACATCGCGTGCTGCACTCGGTCCCGAACCTTGAGTGCGTTTTCGCGTTGCCGTGTGGTTGCCTTGCATGCCTGATTTGTTGTCCAGGTGCCATGTGTGTTGTCACTGCATGGCGAACGACCTTCGGGTTCGGAATCTTCTTGAGCGCTGTTTCCCTGATGACTACACCCCCGAATGCACACGCCGGAAGCTGGCTTGGCGTCGTCGCGCTGGCCTTGGCGGCCTTCATCTTCAATACCACCGAGTTCGTGCCGATTGGTCTGTTGAGCAACATTGGCGTCAGCTTCGACATGACGACCGCCCAAGTGGGCCTGATGCTCACGATCTACGCCTGGGTGGTGTCCCTGATGTCGCTGCCCATGATGCTGATCACCCGCAATATTGAACGCCGCAAGTTGCTGATCTGCGTGTTCGGCGTGTTCGTGGTCAGCCATATCGTGTCGGCGGTATCCACCAGCTTTGCCTTGCTGTTGGTCAGCCGCGTCGGCATCGCCTTCGCCCACGCCGTGTTCTGGTCGGTCACCGCGTCGCTTGCCGTGCGTATCGCCCCGCCGGGCAAGCAGGTTCAGGCGCTGGGGCTGCTGGCGACCGGCACCTCGCTGGCCATGGTGCTGGGTATTCCCCTTGGCCGGATGCTCGGCGAGGCGCTTGGCTGGCGTGCCACGTTCCTGTGCATCGCGGCGGTCGCCGCGGTAGTCGTGGTGTTGCTGACCAAGGCGCTGCCCCTGCTGCCTAGCCAGAACTCCGGATCGCTGCAAAGCCTGCCGATGCTGTTCAAGCGCTCGCGGTTGATGGCGGTCTATCTGCTGACTGCGACTGTGGTGACCGCGCACTTCACCGCCTACAGCTACATTGAACCCTTTACCCAGAACGTCGCTCTGTTGAGCGGCGACATGACCACTGTGCTGTTGCTGGTATTCGGCGGTTCAGGGGTGTTGGGCTCGGTGCTGTTCAGCCTGTTCAGCAGCCGTTTCCCCAATGCGATGCTGATTATCGCCATTCTGATGATCTCCTGGTGCCTGTTGCTGCTGTTGCCGCTTTCCGGTCATGAGCCGGCGCTCATCACCATTACCGTGATCTGGGGCGTGGCGGTGATGTGCTTCGGGCTGTTGTTGCAAGCCAGAGTGCTGTCATTGGCGCCGGATGCTACCGACGTGGCGATGGCGCTATTCTCGGGCATCTTCAATATCGGGATCGGCGGAGGGGCGCTGCTGGGCAGCGTGGTCAGCAGCCAGTTGGGCGTGGCGAACGTAGGAATCGTCGGGGGCTTGCTGGCGGTGGCCGGCCTGGCGCTGTGCTGCGTCAGCACCTGGCATTTTGGCAAGACTCCGACCGTCGCAGACACGCAGACGCAAGCGAAGTCCTGATCGAGTACTCGAAGGCCGACCGGACTCGCTGTCCGGTCGGCTCGTTTGAATCAGGCCTTGAGCCTGCCGATCCATTCCAGCGACGTTCTCCAGATACAGATCCCCAGGAAATACGCCGACATCGCCAGCCACAGGCCCATGACCACCGGGCCATTGTGCGGATGATTGATGATCAGCAGCGCGCTGCTGAGCAGCCATACCGTGGTAACGGCGATATTGATCGGCATGAAGCGCCGTACGCGGAAGGGGTGCAGGAACTTCATGCGCGTCAGTGTCAGCAGCGCCAGGGCGATAATCGTGATGAACGTCAGCCACGGTGCCGGCGACAGGATGTACAGACACAGCGCCACGACATTCCACGCAGCCGGGAAGCCCTGGAAGTAGTTGTCCTTGCTTTTCATGTCGACGTTGCAGAAGCAGAACAGGGACGAAACCAGAATGACCGAAACGCTCAACAGCAACGTGTAATCCGGTACCGGAATGTAGCGGTAGATGAACAGCGCCGGTATGAAGACATACGTCAGATAGTCGATGACCAGGTCAAGTACCGAACCGTCGAAATGCGGTAGCACTGACGTGGTGTTGACCTTGCGAGCCAGCGAGCCGTCTACACCGTCGACGATCAGCGCGGCACCCAGCCAGAGCAGGCAGGCCTTGGGTTCGTTGTTAAACAGGGCAATGGTTGCCAGAAACGCAAGGACTACGCCGGTGGCGGTAAAGCCGTGTGCGCCCCATGCGTTGAGTCTGGCTATGCGTTGATTGGATATCACGGGGCGCTCTCCAGGAGTAATGCTTGTCAGGGTTTGCCGTAAACCTGACCGGTAACCACTATCGACCCGGTAACCGGCGAGAAGGTTCAGCGACGACTATCGCTCGTTTTCCGCTCATTTTCCATAAAACTGCGCTCAGTGTCGGCCCGCTCGTCCTTGTACTCCTGCGGCTCGACGAAACAGGTAGGCGGCGCGCCGTTGGCGTTGAGCTGGTTGATGAGCGCCGGCTGGCCTTTATCATCGAAGAAAACCTGGCCGATACCCGCCGAATTCCACAGTCGCTCACCCGCCTTGCTGTGCTCCGGAGTGCGCGGAATGACCTTCATCAAGCGGCGCTTGGTGAACCAGTTCAGCGGGGAGCGCGGCGAATACAGCCAGCGATTGAGGCGATCGAAGGTGTCGAGCAAACCACGCGGGAACTCGTTCTTGATGCCGCTGCTGGTGACTTGCCAGATGCGTGGACCGCCGCTGCGGTCGCGGATCAGAATCTCGTAAACGAATGAATAGTGCACGTCACCTGAAAGGATCACGTAGTTACCCGGCGTGCGCGAGTGCCGGAAGATGTTCAGGATCACCTGCGCCGCGCCCCTGTGAGCCATCCAGTTTTCTGCGTCTACCAGCAGTGGGTAGCCGCACCAGCTGAACACTCGCTGGATGGCTTCGATCAGTTTGACGCCGAACACCGGTGCCGGTGAAACGATGATCGCCGATTTGTGATCGAGCAATTCCTGCTGCAGTTCACTCAGCGCTTCCCAGTCCAGCAGGCCGGAGGGATGGTTGAAATTCGACTGACTGCGCCAGCGCCGCGTGCGGGTGTCGAGCACTACCAGCGCCGGGCTGCTGGGCAACACGTAATGCCATTGCTGGAAATTCAGCAGTCGCCCGATCAGTACGTCCTGGCTCCGCGGTTGCCAGTGTTGACCGTGTCCGGCGGCTTCGGCACTGAACTCGGCTGTTTCCCGGATTACCTTGGCGAACGCGTCGGGATTGTTTCCCCAGCCCTGGCAGAGCAGATAGGCAATCAGCGCGTTACCGATGATCCGCTTGGAAAAAGGATGGCCGTAAGCGGTTTCCTCCCAGTTTGCCGACAGGTTCCAGTCGTCAGTGATGTCATGGTCATCGAATATCATCAGGCAGGGCAGGTGAGCCATGGCCCTGGCAACGCCCCCCAACCCGTCCTTGAATCCATTGATCAATACCAGCTCGCTCGCCCAGCGCTCCTGCTCTTTGCTGTCCAGGTCAGGCATGTCCAGTTCGATCAGGGCCCACGGCGTGGGCGACCAGACCAGCAGGTACATCGCCATGACTTCGGCGAAAGTCACCAAGTGGTTATCGGCGGTCGCGCTGGTAAACACCGGTTTGCTGGTGCCGCCGAAAAAGCGGTCGCGCAGGGTTTCGTTACTTTTAAGCGCGGGTAACAGGTCGGCGCGCCGGTAGTAGCTGGCCGGGTGCCGATAAATCTCGGCACTGTCGTCGACCACCGCGCCTTCCAGGGTTTCGCCGAACAGTCCGAGGCGCTCGATCAGCGCATGAATCGCTCGCAACATCGGGCCTGCGACATCGTCGGCGTAAATCTGATCGCCGCTCATCATCAGCAGCGCCGGGCGGTCAAGCGGCTGCGGGCTCTCCGCCAGCAGGCGGTCGACACACAACAAGCCTTCGGCCGAGCTGTGATGGGGTTTGCGGCATGAACCGTGGAGCAGTTGGTCGATCTGACTACGAACGACGAAATTTGGGAACTCCGCGTCGCCGTACAGCAGATGCGGAGCCCAGCTGGCAATACCGCCACGCTCGCCTTCGACCAGCAGGTCATAGTCGATCAGCGTGTCATGAGGCAGCTCGGCATCGAGCTGTACGTCAATCAGGTGCACGAACGCATGGCCACCCACTGCAACAACCTGACATTGCCCGGCATCGAGCGCGTAATCGGTGAACGCCGTTTCCTGGGCAACCCGCAGTCGTAAGGTCAACGCCAACTTGCGCGTACCCACCAGCCACAGCACCACCCGACCTGACTCCTGGCGGCGCAGGATGGGGCCAGCGATAACGGCGGGGACGGTGGAGGGTCGTACGGAGACGTTGGCGGGTTTCACGACTCGAGGCTCTGCTGACAAAGGACCGCCGATACTAGCGCAACCACTGTGAAAAATTCCTCATGGATGATGGCGCTGTGACCCGTCAGAAACCATCGCTGAATTGATCTGATGAATGAAGCCAGGCACCTGCGGCTATGGCACTGCAAGGTAGGAAATTTGGCGGCAAATGTCCGATGAACAACCTGTAGCCACCCCTGGACGGGCCGATAGCAGGTTTGACGCCACCTTGCGGCGCGCAACCTTTCTCGATGTTCGCAGCCACGCGGCTGTTCCATAGGTAATCAGGATGAACTGGTTTTACAACGCCAAGCTGTCGACCAAGCTGTTTATTGCATTCGCGCTGTGTGCGCTCATCACGCTGGCCGTCGGCGTGGTTGGTGGGCAGGGCGTGTCCGCGATTTCCGCTAGTCTCAAATCGGTCTTTTCCAACAATCTGGTATCGGTGTCCAAAACGGCAGACGCCAAAAGCAACACTATCGCGCAGAACCGCGATCTCTATCGCTATCTGAGTGCTGCGGCTGCCAAGGCGCCCCAGTCATCGAAAGACGAAATCCTGGTCAGCATGCGCGACAACCGGGCGAGCGCGGAAAAATCCTATGCTCAGTACCGCGTCACTCCGCTGGCCGATGATGAACGGGCGGCGGCCGAACAGATGGATCGCGACTGGCCCGCCTACCAGGCGTTGCTGGACCGTATCGTTGCGCGGATCGATTCCGGCGATATTGACGGCGCGCGGGCGCTGATCAGCAGCGACATGCACCAGAGCTATGGCCAGATCATGAGCCAGCTCAACACTATCGTCGCGTCCAATGGCCGTCAGGCCAACGAGGGCGCAATGGCGGCCGCCAAGACCGAAGCCACCGCCCGCCTGAACCTGTATGTCGGCGTAGGCCTGGCCTTTGTGGCCGCGTTCGTGCTTGGCATGTTCATCAGCCGTACGATCAGCCGCCCGATCGCGGAAGCCGTGGTCAGTGCCCAGCGCGTGGCCAGCGGTGACTTGACTCAGCCTATCGTCAGCACCCGCCGTGATGAAGCCGGCCAGCTGCTTTCGGCACTGGGCGACATGCAGAACAGCCTCAAGAACACCATTCAGCAGATCGCCAGCGCTGCCGATCAGCTCGCTTCGGCCGCTGAGGAACTCAACGCCGTAACTGAAGAAAGCAGTCGTGGCCTGAACCGCCAGAACGACGAAATTCAACAGGCCGCGACCGCTGTCACGGAGATGACCGCTGCGGTGGAAGAGGTGGCGCGAAACGCGCTGTCGACCTCCGAAGCGTCGAAGCTGACAAGCACTGAAGCGGCCAGCGGCCGGGATCAGGCGCGTGAGGCGGTGAAGGCCATCAACAACGTCAGTAACGAAATCAGCTCGTCGACCACTATGGTCGAAGAACTGGCCGGGAAGGTGCGCGACATAGGGCAAGTGCTGGACGTGATTCGCGGAATTGCCGAACAGACCAACCTGCTGGCGCTGAACGCGGCAATCGAGGCAGCTCGGGCTGGCGAACAGGGTCGTGGCTTTGCGGTTGTGGCCGACGAAGTACGGGCACTGGCCGCGCGTACTCAAGCGTCTACCGGTGAGATCGAAGCGATGATTGGCACCGTGCAGAACAGCGCCGACCATGGTGTGCGCGCCATGGGCAACAGTCGTACGCTGGCGAGCAACACCCAGTCGCTGGCCCAGGCCACCGGCCAGTCGCTGGAACGAATCGCCCAGAGCATCGCCGAAATCAACGACCGGAACATGCTCATCGCTACAGCGTCGGAAGAGCAATCGCACGTCGCCCG
Source organism: Pseudomonas sp. R1-18 (assembly GCF_051132095.1). NCBI lineage: Bacteria > Pseudomonadati > Pseudomonadota > Gammaproteobacteria > Pseudomonadales > Pseudomonadaceae > Pseudomonas > Pseudomonas sp. R1-18. Next base: position 4,042,402 of record NZ_CP071658.1, on the reverse strand, counting down.
CGAGGTTGACCGCAACCTGATCAACATCCAGGACCTGTCGACCCAGACCGCCGCCGGCGCGCATCAGACCAGCGCTTCAAGTCAGGAACTCTCACGTCTGGCCGTGTCGTTCAACAGCCTGGTGGGCAAGTTCAGGATCTGACGGCGCTTCGGTTACAGGGCCGAGCGGGCGCATTCCCCGGCTGTTCGCGAAGATCTAGGTACATCCGATACAGGCCTATCGGATGTACCCGCGTGTTCTCGAACAAGTCCGCTCCTGAATGGCGTACCCTTTAGCGCGCTTGTGAGACCCGCTCGTTTTGCCACGTGTGACGAGCGTTCGGCTGTGCTTCCGGATCGGTACCGGGGCGGGGCGGCGGGGTAGTCATGTACAACGTGCGCGATGGCAGCGCGAATCTCACGCCAAGCTTGTTGAAAGCTTCCAGCATGGCCAGGTTGATGGCTTGCTGAATATCCATGTAAACGTTGTACCCGGGGTCGAGCACGATGTAGACGTTCTCGAATTCGAGCGCGTTCTCGCCAAAGCCGCGGAAATGCGCCCGGTCGAAGCGTGCCAGAGGCTGCTGGCGAATGATCTGCTCCACCAGTTCGGGCACCTGCCTGATCTGCTCGGGCGAGCAGTCGTAGGTCAGACCGAATTCGAAGACGATCCTGCGCTCTTGCAGCCGTTTGTAGTTCTGAATCGTAGTGCCGATCATCTGGGCGTTAGCCATGACGATCTGCTCGCCACCCAGGCTGCGGATACGCGTGGTCTTGAGGCCGATGTGCTCGACGGTGCCTGCCAGCGATCCAACGACGATGAAGTCGCCGACCTCGAATGGTTTATCCACGGCAATCGACAGCGAGGCGAACAAGTCGCCCAGTACGTTCTGCACTGCCAGAGCGACCGCGATACCGCCAACACCGAGGCTGGCGACGAAGGCCGTGATGTTCACGCCCAGATTGGACAGCATCGCCAGCAGCACGACCGCCCAGAGCAGTACACGAGTGCCCCAGAGCGACAAGGTCGCCAAGGCGCTGCCGCGGTAAACGCTGTTGCTGCTGTGCCGGTAGAAATAGCGCATCAGCGCCAGTGCCAGCGCCCGGTTGGCCCACAGGCCGACCTGAAGCGCGGCGACCACGAACCACAGACTGCTGACCCGGGTGAGCCAACGCTCTGGCAGATCAAGCATGCCCACGCCGATCAGCAGCGAGGCAAGCAGCAAAAGGGTGTTGCTGGTGCCGGAGAGCACCTCCATCGCGATCTGGCTGAAATGATTGTCCGCCTTGTTGGCGCGCGCCCGGATCCGCCTGAGCACGAAGCCAATGGCCGTCCTTGCGATGATGAAGCTCAGCACCGTGGCGCATAGCGCGAGCATCAGGTTGAGGATGGAAATACCGAGCACTGTCGTGTCTGACAGAAAACCTATGAAGCCGTGTTCCATACGTCGTTCACCTCACTTGCGCCGCAGAGACTCGCAGGCATCCTCTGGCCCGACATGTGGCGTCTCTGCGCTCGTGAATGGTGGCCCTCGTCGCTTCGGATCTGCTATGCCGGAGCGGGCCATGAATTTCGTTAGTAAGCATCAGGCCGCAGCCGTTCCATGCATTGTTCCAGCGACGGATATCACCAACGCTCCTGCCCGGCTCTCATCCAGCAGAAACTCCTTATTGCAGAGCAAAAACAGCGGCGCTTGCTCGTAGGAGCGCGCTTGCCCGCGACCGGCTGCGTAGCCGTCGTAAATCAATCTCCCGACAGCAGAAACAACAAAGCCCGCATTGCGCGGGCTTTGTTGTTTGGAGCGGGCTTGAGTCGAGTGGTTACTGCTCGTTGCTCGATTCCAGCTTCTTCGTCACCTGCTGGTGACCTTCATTCAGCGTCGAGCGAACTTCATGCACCTGCTTGTCGGACACGGCAGGCGCCTTGTTCGACCAGCCCTGGCGCAGGAACGTCGCCAGTACCGCAACCTCGGTGTCGTCCAGTCGCTCGGCGAAACCTGGCATCGGCAGGACCGATGGCGAGCGCTCGGTGGATGGCGTTTGGGCACCAGCCAGGATCACGTGGATCAGCGCCGTCGGGTTTTCCGCGTTGATCACCGAGGCGCCGTCCAGGCGCGGGAAGATCCGCGAAGCACCGTCACCGGCTACGAAGTGGCACGCGCCGCAGTTGTCCAGGTACAGCCGCTCACCCAGGGTCAGGTCTTTGGCGGCGGTCAGCTTGCGAGTGGTGGCCTCGCTGCGCTGAGCCTGATGCTGATAGACCCCTTCACCGCTGGCGGCGAGAGACTTCAGGTAGGCAGCCATCGCATGCAGATCTTCATCGCTCATGTGCGAAGTGCTGTTGGCGACCACGTCAGTCATTTCACCGGCCACAGAGGCCTTGGCGTTACGGCCCGAGCCCAGATAGTCGACGATCTCGTCCTGCGACCAGTGCTTGATGCCGCGCAGCGCAGGCACGGACCAATCGTTGAGCACAGCGCCGGTCAGGTAGTCCGAGGATTTCTCGTCGAGCCCTTTTTCCTGCATGGTCAGCGCACGTGGCGTGTGGCACGAGCCGCAGTGGCCCAGACCCTGAACCAGGTAGGCACCACGCGCGATCTGCGCATCCGCGCCGGACTTGGCCGCAGCCAACGGAACGGCGACCGACTCCGGCGACGGCGAGAACAGCGTACGCCAGTAAGCCAATGGCCAGCGAATCGACAGTGGCCACGGAATATCATTGGCCTTGTTCGCTTGCTTGACCGGCTCCACGCCATTCATGAAGTACGCATACAGCGCTTGCGTGTCTTCGTCGGTCACCTTGGCATAGGACGGGAACGGCATCGCGGGATACAGCGCGCTGCCATCGTGACCTACGCCGCGACGTACTGCGCGTTCGAAATCGCCATAGGTCCAGCCACCGATACCGGTGTCTTTGTCCGGGGTGATGTTGGTCGCGTAGATCGTGCCGATAGGCGACGCGATACCATGGCCACCGGCAAAAGGTTTGCCATCGTGGCTGGTGTGGCACGCCACGCAGTCACCGGCGCGCGCCAGGTAGGCACCTTTGCTGATCAGCTCTGGCGTGACTTCCTGAGTCAGCTGCGCCGAAGCATCACCTGAGCGGTTCAGAAAGACACTGACCAGCCACGCCAGCAGCGCGAGCACCAAACAGGCAACAAGCAGGATCAGCAGGGGAGAGCGGGTTTTCGATTTCATGTTCGCGCTCCTCATGCCTGAACCAGCGGGCCAGGGTTTTTCAGGTACTGTTCCTTGATGGCCTGAGCCGAGAACAGAGTCAGTGCGCCGATAAGCGCGGTCGGGTTGGCCTGGAAGTTCTGCGGGAAAGCGTTGCCGCCAGGTACGAAGACGTTATGCACGTCCCAGCTCTGCAGGTAGCGGTTCAGTGCGCTGGTCTTGGGTGAATCGCCCATGACCGCGCCGCCCACGTTGTGGGTAGAAACGTACTTGGTGATGTCCCAGTGCGAATCCATCCCCAGGAAGCTTTCGCTGTAGCTGTCCGGGTTCAGTTCCTTGGTGATATCCAGCACGATCTTGCGCAGGTGCTGCTGGAGCTTCAGTTCGTTCTGTTTCCAGTCGAATGTGATGCGCAGCAGCGGCTGGCCCCATGGGTCCTTGTAGGTCGGATCCAGGTCCACGTAATGGCCGCGATACGACATGCAGCCGGTGGAGATGCTGACTTTCATCGAGCGTCCGTACCAGTCCTGCATGCCGTCTTTCCAGCCCTGGCCCCACGCCGGTGTCCCGGCTGGCAGAGACGTGCCGATCGGCGTGCCGGTGGCTTGCGAGCTGTGGATTTTCGCGCCGCCGATGAAACCCAGCGAAGGGCCGTCGAAGTTGCCCGGCGAGACGTCATTGAACATCTGGCCCGTGGCGCCTGCGGTGGCGAACGGGTTGAACTCCTTGTCCTTGAAGAACAGGGTCGAACCACCGTTGCTTAGGAACGCGTAGTTGCGGCCCACAGTGCCGGTTTCGGTGATCGGGTCGTAAGGCTTGCCGATGCCGGACAGCAGCATCAGGCGCACGTTGACGAACTGGAAACCGGCAAGGACGACGATGCCGGCAGGCTGGAACACCAGGTTGCCGTCCTGATCGGCGTAGGTCACGCCACGGGCGGTCTTGCCGTCCGGGTGCAGCTCGACCTTCAGAACGTTGGCGTTGCACTTGTAATCGAAGTTCTTCATGCGCTTGAGCGAATCCATCACCGCAGTCTGCGGCGAAGCCTTCGAATAGTTCAGGCACGGATACTTGCTGCAATAGCCGCAGTAGTTGCACGGCGCGATCTGGTTACCGTAAGGGTTGGTCCAGGCGCGGGACACGTTCGCCGATGGGTTTGGGAACGGGTGGTAACCGAGCTTGCGCGCGACGTCGGCAAACATCTTGTTGTTAAGCGTGTCTTCCAGCGCAGGCAGCGGGTAGGGGTTGGAACGGCGGCCTTCGAACGGATCACCGCCTTCGATGATGCGACCGTTCAGGTTGCCGGTGTTGCCGGACAGCCCACAGATCTTGTCGAACTTGTCGAGGTACGGCTCGATTTCGTCCCAGGTGAACGGGTAGTCACCGATGCGCATGTCTTCCTGCAGGATGCCGGGCTTGTAGGCCTGGTCCGCATAAGTCTTGAGCTTGATGTCGGTCTCGGTCGGGCGGATCAGCACGCCGGTCCAGTGCAGACCGGAACCGCCTACGCCTGTGCCAGGCACGAAGGCGCCCCATTTGCGGGTCGGTAGCGCAGTGGCCTGCATATTGTGGCGAACGGTCAGCGCGCCATCTTTGGGTGTGACCATGATCTTGTTGCGCACGCCGTAGGCGTACTGGTCGGCCGGCTTCGGGTAGGCGAAATCGGCGTTGTTGCGATCTTCACCGCGCTCCAGGGCGCGGACTTTCAAACCGGCCTGGGCCAGTTCGATGCTCATCAGAGAGCCAGCCCAACCCAGGCCGACGACGACGACATCGACTTCGTCATTGGTAATAGTTGCCATAAAAAACCTTTGCTGAATGCTTGGCGAATGGAGTGTCAGCCGCGTTGGCCGCTGAGACTGACCGGCCCGAGTGGGTACTTGACGTTGTGCTGCGCGACCCATTCCAGGTAGCTGGCGCGAGCGCCCGGAAAGCCGATGGCGATCCACGCCTTCATGCCCTTGTTGCCGCCGTAGATCGGGTCGGACAGATAGCCCTGTTGGGCATGGGCCAGCATTTCGCCGAAGAACAGCTTGGACTTGAGGATGTCCTCGCCATACGCCTTGAAATTCACTTCGCCGGATTGCAGCTTCTTCAGCACGGTGTCCTGGGTCGCCGCGTCGAGTTTGGCGAAGACGGCGCGATGCTGCTCCTGACACCAGGCGTCGGCCGCTTTGATGCCGTTGCGGTAGATCTGCTGCGGGGTGTACGGGATCTGGTAGCCCATGTCAGGCGACGCATTGATCTCGAAGGGGCCTTCCAGGTAGATATCGCTACCCAGGTCGCTGGCCAATTGCTGGTCGATGAACACCGGAACGTTGGTTTCCAGCGCGCCAGGTCCGCGGCCGCCGGCAGGGATCATGCGGTCGCAGGCCGCCATGACGAACGCCCACTCTTCGGGCGTGAGGAAGGTTGGTCGGTACTCGTCGAGCTTCGGCGCCACCATCTCGGCAGCTTCAGCGGCGCTCAGACCTTTGATGGCAACGCCAATCGCAGGCAAGGCAATCAGCGAGGAAAGCAGGAACTTCCTTCGTGACGTAGGTTTGTTCAGTAACATTTGAGGCCCCTATGACTGCTCACAAGAAAAACCCCGGGGCGATGCAAGTAGCCTGAAACGCTGTGCAAACCTTGAGCGAACGTGAATAGCGGGCAGCCGAATACACCCTGAGTAAAAGGGACATGAGCGGCGGCTTTTCAGGTTCCGGATCGTTTCAACAAAAGCGGAGGGCTGGTTCTTCGACCTGTCGTGTGCGCGCCAGCATCAGGCTGGCACAGCGTTCGACCTGGAACCGCTTTCGGGCGCGGGCGCGCAATCTGGAACAGGGCTGGCAGGCCTCGAAGGCTGCTCTAATTGTGATCGTTTGCAACGGGCGGCTGTATGAACAGCGTTCATTCAGCACAGCATTGAGGTGCGATACTCGGGTATCGTCTGCTCATCACGGGGCTCTGATGCTAACAGGTTTGAAAATAGTGAGACAAATTATTTCTAACTTTATGTCAACGCGTTGAGATGTCGCAGGCCCGGACTAGAGCGGTGCGAGGTGGGCGACAGATGTGTCAGGCACTATTCGGACCCGTTTTGGTGGCTCTCCAGCCTTCACATTTTGCCCTGTATATGTGCTAATCCGCATATCTGTATGTACGTATTTCAACCGATACACATGCGAGAGATTCCGATGACTCTTTCCCCCTCTGCGCTCTTCAAGTGTCTGGGAGACGAAACCCGCGCGCGGATCATGCTGATGCTCAGCTCGGAAGGTGAGCTCTGTGTCTGTGAACTGATCTGGGCGCTGGATGACAACCAGCCGAAGGTTTCGCGTCATCTTGCCCAGTTGCGCACCAGCGGGTTACTGCAGGACCGCCGTCAAGGCCAGTGGATCTACTACCGCGTGCATCCTGACTTGCCGGCCTGGGTGACGGAAGTTCTTGAGCTGACGCTCAAGGCCAATCAAGGCTGGGTCGATGCCGATCTCGGCCGCCTTGCAGGCATGGACGGCCGGCCTGTTCGTCAGGCGGCCTGCTGCTGAATTTTCAAACAGAGGTTATCGATGCTCACAGCTGCCGCGATTTTCGTTTTCACCCTGATACTCGTGATCTGGCAACCCAGGGGCCTCGGGGTCGGCTGGAGCGCGGCGGGCGGCGCCGGGCTTGCGCTGCTGACGGGCGTTGTAAGCCTGGGCGATGTTCCGACGGTGTGGCACATCGTGTGGAATGCCACCGCGACGTTCATTGCTGTAATCATCATCAGCCTCCTGCTGGATGAGGCTGGATTCTTCAAGTGGGCAGCCCTTCATGTTGCGCGTTGGGGGCGCGGCAGCGGCGGGCGGTTATTCGTTCTGCTGATCCTGCTTGGGGCTGCGGTGTCGGCGCTGTTCGCGAACGATGGCGCGGCGCTGATCATGACGCCAATCGTGATTGCGATGCTTACGGCTCTGCGCTTCGGTCCTGCTTCAACCCTGGCGTTCGTCATGGCGGCCGGTTTCATTGCCGATACGGCCAGCCTGCCAATGGTGGTGTCGAATCTGGTCAACATCGTTTCCGCCGACTTTTTCAAGGTGGGCTTCGGCGAATACGCCTCGATCATGTGGCCGGTGAATCTGGTCAGCGTGCTTGCGACGCTGCTGATGCTCTGGTGGTTCTATCGCAAGGACGTTCCTGCCCGGTATGAGCCGCAGCAACTGGAAATGCCGGACGAAGCCATTCGTGATCGCGCCACGTTTATCGCGGGCTGGTGGGTCCTGTCGCTATTACTCGTGGGACTGTTCGCCCTCGAACCGCTTGGGGTTCCGATCAGCGTTGTAGCGGCGGCCTGCGCAATCATCCTGCTGGTCATTGCCGGTCGCGGGCATGTGATCTCCACGCGCAAAGTCATCACGCACGCCCCTTGGCAAGTGGTCGTGTTTTCACTGGGGATGTACCTGGTTGTCTACGGGCTGCGCAATGCGGGACTCACCGATGCCCTGACTTCGCTGTTCGACGTGTTTGCCAGCCATGGCCTGTGGGCGGCGACGCTTGGCACTGGCATGACCGCGGCGCTGCTGTCTTCGGTGATGAACAACATGCCCAGCGTGCTCATCGGCGCGCTGTCCATCCAGAGCAGCGAGGCGACCGGGCTGATCCAGCAGGCAATGATCTACGCCAACGTGATCGGCTGTGACCTGGGTCCGAAAATCACACCGATAGGCAGTCTGGCGACGCTGCTCTGGCTGCATGTTCTGGCACAGAAGAATATCCGCATCACGTGGGGCTACTACTTCAAGGTCGGAAGCATCATCACTTTGCCCATCCTGCTCGCAACGCTGGCCGCGCTGGCTGTGCGACTGAGCCTTTCTGTGTAGGAGAAACGATGAAGATTCTGTTCATGTGTACAGCCAACAGCTGTCGCAGCGTGCTTTCCGAGGGGCTGTTCAATCACATCGCCCCAGCCGGTTTCACCGCAGTGAGCTCCGGCAGCTTCCCAAGTGGTCGCTTGAACCCTCGTGCGGTCAGCACGCTTCAAAGTCTGGGAGTGGACACCTCGACGCTGCACAGCAAAGGGTCGGAAAGCTTTGCAGATAATCCACCTGACATCGTCATCACTGTATGTGACAAGGCGGGTGGCGAACCCTGCCCGGTGTACTTCGGGCCAGCGGTAAAAAGCCATTGGGGGCTGGCGGATCCGTCTGAGGTCACAGGTAGTGACGAGCAGGTCCAGGCAGCCTTCGACGCTACTGTCGAGCACATCCGTCGACGCTTTGATGCTCTGTTCGCGCTTGATCTGAAGATGCTGAGCCCTGCTGAGCTTAAACAGGCGCTCGACAGGATTGGGGGGATAGCTGGCTGAGTGCGGCGCTGAAACGGGCCTCGGCTTGTTGCCAGCATTTGCTTCTGCCAGAAACAAGAAAGCCCGCACAAGGCGGGCTTCTTGATTTGCCACAAGACGCTATGCATCTAGTGGCAGGTACTTGGTGGCTACACAGGGACTTGAACCCCGGACCCCAGCATTATGAATGCTATGCTCTAACCAACTGAGCTATGTAGCCAAGTGGCGCGCATTATTCGTGGATAACGGATACCTGTCAAGCGTTGTTCTGAAAAATATTTGCGTGTGATCAATCGGTTAGGTTCTGAAGCCATTCCGCCGGCGTCTGCAGGTCGGTAATGACGCGGGCCTGGCACCGCGCTTCTGTTTCCGGAGGTGACGCTTTGCAGCCCGGTTACGCGCCAACATCCCACCTCGCCTGTATGTCAGTCCTGCCTCGCTCAAAGCCCTTTGCCGCAAAGTGGTGCGCCAGACGGCTGTAGCCGCTTCTGAAACGCTTATGTTGCCTGCTGGCCTGACGGGTCCGGTTCTTGCTTGGATGGGAGTAGTGGTATGGCATTTTGCCGGTAATCTTTTCGGGTCAGATGATACTCGCGCAGTCAGTCGCCAGCGCGGGCTCAAAGGAGTTGCAGGACATGAACAGTCTTTTGTCGCCGGGCATGCGCCTTATGGGGCGCTTCGGGTTTGCTCGCAAGTTTCAGGTCTTGTTCCTGTTATTCATGCTGCCTTTACTGGGCAGCATCTGGGTAATCTCGCAGGATTACCGCAGCAAGCTGGCGGTGATCTCCGGCGAGCAGTCGGGCACGCGACAGCTGAGGGCGCTTGATGACCTGGACGCAGAACTGTCCGCGCAGCGCGATCGCGCCGCGCGCTGGAAGGCCGTCGATATCCTCCGTGAGCCGACCCCCGAAGCCAAAGCCGCCATAGAGCGCGTGGACGCTGGCGGCCCCAAAATGGCGCAGGCGCTGGCGTCGCTGGGCACCGTGTTGGCGCATGAAGGCGCGAGCGCCGACACCATGGCCCGTTATAAAGCCGTTCAAGCGGCTGTTACTGGCATGGATACGGCCGCACTGCGAACTGTCGGCTGGTGGCCTGATGGCTACGATCGCTTTACCTCAGCCTTGAGTCAGGTTCAGAGTCTGCGCGAGCAGATTGGCATGGACAGCGGCCTGATGCTCGATCCCTGGCTTGAAACCTACCTGCTGATGCAGCTGTCGACGCAGCAGATCCCGGATCTGGTCGAGCGCATCGGTCGGACCTCCAGCATCGGCCAGACTTCCGTGGTTTCCGGCCAGTTCAGCTTGCAGAGCCGCCTGCAGATGCGCGACTTGCGCAGCCGTATCGATGACGCCAAAGAGCAAATGCACAAGGCCGGTGATCTGCTGCTCTCCAGGCTTCCTCCTGAACTCGCGCACTGGGCAGACAAGTACAAGGCTTCGGCTGCGATGCTGGATGCAGAACTCAAAGTGCTCGACGATGGCGTTTTCGGTGGCACGATCAAACTCAAGCCGCAGGAATTCGAGCGCAGCATCGACACGCTCCTCGGGGGCATGGCAGACCTGCGCAAACAATCGCTGGCATCACTGAACGAGCGGCTTGATTACCATCGCAACGCCGCGAACATGGCGTTCATTCCACTGGCGATTGTCTTTGGCGTGCTGTTGCTCGCCGCCCTGTACCTGTTTGCCTGCCTGCAGGCGTCGATTCGCCGCAGCGCGAGCGGTATCACCACGCTTGCCGAATCGCTGCGCGACGGAAACCTGTGCGTGGAAGTGTCGGTGCAAGGGCGCGACGAACTCGCCTCCATCAGCAAGGCGCTCAACGTCGCGGTCGTGCAACTGCGCACCAGTTTGTTGGGCGTCAATCAAGAGACCCTGCGCGTAGGGGAGGCCGTCACCACGCTCAATGCCCAGTCCAGCGGGACGCTCAACGAAGTGGAAGAGCAGCAACAGCAGATCAGCCAGATCGCGGCGGCCGCGACCCAGTTGGCTGCCACTTCGCAAGGCGTGGCACGCAGTTGCGAACAGGCGTCGGACAGTGCTCGCCAGACGCGGCAGATCGCCGAGCAAAGCAGTCGCGACAGCCAGCGCACGACCGACAGCATTCAACAGCTCAACCAGCGCCTGACCGACACCGCCGCCGCACTGGGGCGAGTCAGCGAGCAAGGCCAGCAGATCCAGTCCGTGGTCGACGCCATCCGGGGCATCGCCGAACAAACCAACCTGCTGGCGCTGAACGCTGCCATCGAAGCCGCGCGTGCCGGCGAGCAAGGTCGGGGCTTCGCTGTGGTCGCGGACGAAGTGCGCAGCCTGTCGCAACGCACCCAGGCGTCCACCGCACAAATCGCCGGAACGGTAGACAGCCTGCGCTCCACCGTGACCCAGGCCGTCAACCTGATGGAAGCCGCGTGCGGCCAGGCAGTCACGGACGCCCAATCCGTCGCCGGTCTCGGCATCCGCCTGGGCGAGATCGCGACAGCGGTGCAAGGCGTGACCGATACCTTGACCCAGATATCCACCGCCGTCGAAGAGCAGGCATATACCGCGGATGAAGTGAGCAGCAACATCCAGCAGGTGGACCAGGCAGCCGGGCGACTGCTGGACGGCGCCAGGGCGGTGAACCGTGCGGCGGATACCTTGAGTCAGGGGAGCCGGGCTTTGAATGAGAACACGGCGCGGTTTAGGTTGGGGTGATGGGGCAGTTCCCTAAACAAGCGAAGCAACCTTTGGTTTGTTCCCCATTATGAGTCGAGGCTGAGGGCCAGATGTGCTGGGCGAGAACCAAAAAGTTCATTTTATTTTGTAGGAAAAGGCTATTTTTTAACATTGGCAACGAGGGTGCCTCCATTATGCTGACTGGGATATGACAAGCGGGTAAACTCGAGGGCTTTATACGAAGGTTTCCTTGAGAATGCGGTTAACCAGGACGAACATGACAGGCAGCGTGACCCTGGCGCCAGGGTGTGGTCCTTCAATACCCGACGCGTTCAAGCTGCCGACGCACGTTGCCATCCTGATGTGTACTTATAACGGTGCGCCCTATCTAAGAGAACAGCTGGAATCGTTTGGCGCTCAGACGTTTAGGAACTGGACCCTCTATGTATCCGACGATGGGTCAACAGACGCGACGCGACAGATTCTGAGCGATTATCAGAACCTGTGGGGGGAAGGCCGTCTAACTATCTTCGAAGGGCCTTGCCTTGGTTTTGCAGAAAACTTCATTTCACTGGTTCGCAGGCCGGAAGTAGTAGGGAACTTCTTTGCCTTCAGCGATCAGGATGACATTTGGTTTCCTGATAAGCTGGAACGAAGTATTGCCCGTCTGCTGCCGCTCGGAGAGACAAAGCCAGCGCTGTATTGTTCGAGAACCCGCCTTGTAGACGCAAACAACAAAGTCATTGGCTTTTCGCCGCTGTTCGTCAGGCCGCCTTCGTTTCAAAATGCTTTGGTTCAGAGCATTGCGGGCGCCAATACAATGCTTGTCAACCAGTCTGCACGTACCCTGCTTCTCAAGTTACCAGGGCAAGCATCATTGGTAGCGCACGATTGGTTGACATACTTGCTCGTTACGGGGTGTGGCGGTCATGTGGTTTATGATCGCGAGCCAAGTCTTGATTATCGACAGCATCCAAGTAATTTAATCGGTGCCAATTCCTCTGCTAAAGCACGCGTGATGCGGTTGAGGAGAATGCTTCAAGGGCGCTTCGTTAAGTGGAATGATGCAAACGTCCACATATTGAAAATGATGCATCCGTTGCTGACAGAGGGTAGCGTAAAGGCATTAATGTTTTTTGACCGCGGTAGGAAGGAGAAGCTGATAAAGCGGGTTCTGAGTTTTCGAAAGTCGGGAGTTTACAGACAGACTATCCAGGGTGATGTTAGCCTTCTTTTAGCAGTTTTTTTAGGAAAAGTTTAGTCTTTTTGTGGTGAGAAAGAGAGTGGTGATCTGTAGGTGTGTTGCGCTGTATAGCTGCCATAGCTGGTTGGATCAGTTTGGCGAGTAGGAATGTTAGGTGAGTAGCCTGTTTTCTTCAATATCGTGGATTATGGTTCGCGCAGTCTCTGGTGCTGTCAGTGGAGCTGCGCGATGGCATCGCTATATGGTTAGGGCGTTCGAACACGAAATAGCATTCGCGCCCAACACGTTGTGAAATGGTATGCCGCGTTCAGGGCGCTGCCTTTGCGCTCATTGGAGCTTTATATATCTCGTACGCAGGATTTGGGGAGCCTGGAACGATTTCAAAATGGGTGCGAATGTAGTCGTTAATCTGCCGGTGAGAGTTGGAAAATCTTAATTCTTCCCGCCCGTCCATTGCCACGTTCATGACCAAAGCAAAGCCTGGATCTGCTTTTTTTATACGCTCGATTTCTGCTTGCTGGAATTTTTCAGCGCGAGGCGATAGTGCATAGATTTCCCATAGTGGCGCGCGCCTGTCCAGCAGAGCGTAGGCGCCTGGCCAAAAAGGCGCCACAAGTACCGACCGTCCCGTTGCAGCATAGCGGGCAGTCAAGCCTCGCAAAAGCTCTACTGCTTCAGCGGTGCTAGCATCCATGGACAGGGTCGAGCCTGATACATCTAGTTGCCTCCATCCGTCCTGAGTGCGCGCCAGAACGCCAGGCTGCCAAGCAGCCAGTATGAATAGGCTCACTGATCCGGTAAGCGCGCTCAGTCCCAATCGTGCGAACCACGATCTGAGTGCCGCCAAGGAGATCAGCAGTCCGAGCAGTAGAGGATAAATTGCTTGTGCCAGATGGCCCAAATCCGCTCGGGCGAAAGCGAAGTGAGCGTAGGGGAGTGCGGTGCAGGCCGCCGCGATTAGTTCGGGCCGTACATAATTACCTCGAAGTCGCTGCCTGAATATCCATCCTAGTGTTCCTACGCCGAATGCTACCAGAGCCATGAAGCAGACCCCTATCAGGAACCACCTTGTTTCCATGATGTAGCCTGCACCACCAAATCCAACCGTCCATGGCCAGGGTATAGGAAGGGGGAGGTTGGTGTTACCTTGTTGAAACATGAAAATAATGGTTTCGACAAACGCACCAAAATAGCCTGGTATGAGCAGGCACATAATCAAAACTGGCGTATAGCCTATGATGACGCCCGTTGCCCAGACCGCAAGGCCCCTCCAGATATGACACGTTTGAGCTGTTCGGATCATTAGCCAGATAATGGCGAGCAAGCTGGCCGCCACGCCATAAACGCCGTGATTGCGGCCGAATACTGCGGCAAGGCCTACAAGGGCGCCGAGCAAGAAATATCGTACTGTTACAGGGTTGATCAGTAAGTAAGTAATCCCTGCGACAATCATCATTGAAATCGAGATATCAAAAATCTTATGGCGTGGGTACATCCAGGTCATAAGAGTGATGGCGGCAATGCACAGGTAAAGAACGTTTTTTGCGGTGGTCTCTCGCAGTCCGACGGAAATAGTCCATAAGCCCGCATATACGCCCGATGTTTGAAAGGCTGCTACTGCTATGCGTAAAGGGATGATTCCGTTGTCACCGAAAAGCAAAAAAAATCCGGCTGACCAGTAGTGCCGTCCCGGATCATATGCCATGAAGTCCCTAATCGGAATCTCGCCTGCGAGTAATTGTCGGGCGCCGTACCAGAGGTATCCTTCGTCCCAAAGATTGAAGCCGTCATGGCCCTGCCAGAGGAAATTCCCCGCAACGAAATGGCCGCTATGGACCAGAGCAGGAGTCCATTCGCTCCATGTTTGTGCGCTGCATGATTCATGGTGTATTCCGCGTCGTATCACAATGGCGTGCACTATGCCTTTTGTAGGCCGTACCTGTTAGTCGCTTCTTTCGCTGCCCTTCTTACGGCGGGACTCATCCGGTTCGCTGCCTTCTGCCTCTTCGTCCTGCCTGTCAGCGTCATCGCGCTTGAGGCGTCAGCCATATGTCATATCTGGTACCGGCAACGCTGAACATCGGTCCGTTGGAAAGTCAGGCGCTAGGGGCATCCTCGGGCTGTAAGGTTCGAGTGTCACGCATTCACAGCGGTGGCCATCGGAGCATTGAACGGCTCTGTTGCCATAATGGCGGAGTCCCGCCCCTGAGTTTGACTGAGCACGTTCACCCTTGGACTGAATTCTTATCGGAGAACGCCAGCTTTGACAGAACAAAAGTAACAGGCAGCGTGATTGCAATGGCAATCAAGGGCGCTACTCTTGCGTCAAAGTGCAACTGCTCAACCCACCACCAAAGTATGACAAGGCTCAACAGGTATTGGACAAGGTAAATGAGAGGAAGCAACAGGATAGAACGGATTCCCCTATGGCTCTTGAAAACGAAAAAACGATTCAACACGTAAGCGAGCAGAATTCCGCTTATGTAAGAAATGGTGTAACTCACCGCATAGGGGAAATACAGCAAAAGTAAAAGGTACAGCCCGTAGGTCAGGGCGGTGTTCACACCGCCTGACATCAGGAATCGGGCAAAGCCTTTGTTCAATAGTTTCGAGATCGCCTGATTCAATTTCAGCGCGACCCCTGTTCGGTAATCAAAGATTTGAATTCGTCATAGTCACGTATGTAATCCGCCGAGTCGTAATAGTGTGAAGCAAAGACCAATAGCACTGCATCAGGGGAATAGCGATATTGAATGCCCCACGTCATCGGCGGAAGATGGATGCCTTGATTAGGCTTGTCGAGAACAAATTCTTCGCGAGTTATACCATCATCGGCCACCACATGAACGGAGCCTTTTACGGCGACGAGAAACTGATGGCAAAGCCGGTGGGCATGCTCGCCCCGTGTCTCCGCAGTGGGAACGTCGTACACCAGAAAGTATCTTTCGGACTTGAACGGGATCGATCTTTCAAACTCACCCGCAGACAGGCTGCCTCGAATATCGGTGACTTCATTCAGCCTGTGGAGAGTGACGTTACGCACTGAGGTCGGCGTCACACTAGGTGCAGAGGGATCAGCAGCCGCCTCATTGCTCGCGCTCACAGGCTTGGCGTTTACATAGCCGATGATTTTTGCAGGGTTACCTACCACAATTGCGTTGGGAGGCACGGACCTTGTTACTACTGCACCGGCGCCCACCATAGCGTTGATGCCAATGGTGATGCCAGGCAGAATGGTGCAATTGGCCCCCAGAGAAGCCCCCTTCCTGATAATGGTGCGGGCGAACGTCTGTGGGTAGACCTTACTGCGCGGAAACAGGTCGTTGGTAAAAGTGGCATTCGGGCCTATGAATACATCGTCCTCGATCGTTATGCCGTCCCACACCTGAACTCCGCATTTCAGCGTCACTCGGTTACCAATGATTACATCGTTTTCGATGAATACGTTGTCGCACACATTACATTCACTACCCAGCTCTGCGCCCGGCAGAATGTGCGCGAACGCCCATACCCGCGAGTCTTTCCCGATTTTCTCGGACTCACACAGAGCATGACTATGGACAAAAAATTCCTTAAAGGTGCTCATCGGTATCTCCGAATCTTTCGACGCGCATGGGGATGGCCAAGGGTCTGTTCTTTGTATTTTCGTAGGTACGCCATGCGTAGGACCCGACGATTCCCAAGCCTAGCAAATTCAAGCATCCGAGGAAGGTTATGGTGAGCATGATCATGGCGTAACCCGGCACATCAATCATGCCTTCCAGTTTCGCTATCAGCGTTATTACTCCGAAAAGCGCCGCCAGGCCAGAACCGAAAGCGCCGACTCTGGTCAGCAGCCTGATCGGCATGTCCGTAAACGAAAACACGCTGTCCATGAGGTAATTGACTTTCTTACGGAAGGTCCATGCAGAGGTGCCGTGCATCCTTTCCTGTCGGGTATAGGTTACAACTTCTCGGCGATAACCCATCCAGAAAATCTGCGCAATCAAGGAGCTGTGCCGCTCTTCTAGCGTCAGAAGTGTATCTCGGAAGGCTTTGTTGCAAGCGAACATATCCACGCCGCCGGGTGGCAGCTCTGGTATGACATATCGTCGGTAAAAACCCCAGAATATTCTGGAAGCGGTGCGCGTCGCCCAAGGGTCTTGGCGAGCTTCACGCACGCCTACCACCACGTCGGCGTCCCCCCCGTTCAATACCTGATTCATCCTCAGGACGAGTTCGGGCGGTTCCTGCAGGTCTGCAGCCATTACCGCATAACGATCGCCGCTACCGTGTTGAAGACCGGTCCGAATAGCCATGAACGATCCAAAGTTTCTTGAAAGCAGAATTAACTTCGACGTGAACGGCTGGGCAGGTAGCTGCTCCCGAAGAATTTCGTAACAGCGGTCAGGACTGCCGTCGACAACGAATACCACTTCCAGGGCGTGCTCAAGCTGCACGTCAAGAGCAGCGACTGCCTTAAGCAAATCCGGGAGATTGCTCTCGTTGCGATATACCGGAATGACCAATGTCAGCAAAATTACATCTCCTTGGAAAAATACGCAGTCACGGCCCTGATGACGCGGTTGACTTCTTCGTCGCTCAGGCCGGGGAAGCACGGCAGCGAGATAACGGTGTCGCAGGCGCGTTCGGTGACGCTTAGGGTGGCACGCGCGGTATGGAGGTAAGCCGGCTGTTTGTGGTCGGCGATCGGATAGTGAATATCCGTGCTGATTGATTCAGCTTTCATGGCCGCGCTGAACGCTGCCCTGTCGTTTACACGCACCACGTATAGATGTGCGACGTAGTCATCACCCACAGAAGCCGGGAGGATGAGACCTAGACCCGCAAACGCTGCATTGTAACGCTGGGCGATTGAACGACGCTGCTCATTCCAGGTATCAAGCAGAGGCAGCTTGACGCGCAGAATCGCGGCCTGCATCTCGTCAAGACGGCTGTTGCGTCCGCCGGGTACCGCCACGCGATACTTCTGGTCCCAGCCATACTGCCGAAGCTGGCGAATACGGGCTGCGAGTACCGAGTCAGCGGTCACAACTGCACCCCCATCACCAAGCGCTCCTAGGTTTTTGGTGGGGTAAAAGCTGAAGCATGCCACCGTCCCGAAGCTACCGGCTTGTTTGCCGTTCCGCCGTGCGCCATGGGACTGAGCGCAGTCCTCCAGAACTGGAATGCCAGCAGTCTCGGCGACACGCACGATTTCTTCTATGTTTGCCAGTTGGCCGTATAGGTGAGTTGCGATGATGGCGGCCGGTTTTACGTCGGAAATCATGGCTGCCAGTGAAGTGGGGCAGAGGGTCAGTGTAACTGGGTCGATGTCCGCATAGATGGGCTGTGCTCCTACAGCATGAATCGCCGTGCTGCCGTAGAAGCCAGCGTTCGCGACCGCGATCACACGATTCTCAGGAATGACGCCTAAGCCTTTCAGCGCCAGCTCGAGCGCATCGGAGCCGTTCGCCACGCTGATGCAGTGGTCTACGCCCACATACGCGGCGAATTCTTCCTCAAAGAGACCGACTTCCTGGCCTAAAACATACCAATGACTATCTAGAACCTTTTGGATGGGTGTAACGAAATCCAAGCCATCGTTGGCAGCTACCGCTGAGAATAAAGGAATCGGGTTCATATTGTTACGTGCTCCAAAAGCCTAGTTAGTTCGCGTTAAGGAAGGAACGGCAGCGAACTTCCAAGTCAAGAATATTTAGTGTTTGCGCTCCAGTGACCGGGTCGAACCTGATCTGATTTTCAAAGCCGGTGGAGCTGCTAATTGTAAAGTCAAGTTGCTGGGGGGCGAGAGAGGCTGCAACTCCGGTCGTTACAGAGTGGACCTCGTTGTAGCCGTTGTCACCGGGAACCAGGTAGAAGATTTGGGCCACGCTGCTATTGGCTGTGACGAGAGAGGCTGAGATATTCAGCATTTCACATCTGGAGATGTCTTTAGTCGTCTTGAATGTGAGACTCGGGTCGCTCTGCGTTAGCAATTTAATTCCAGTTTGATCTCGGTGCGATATTTCTGCGTTATGCAGTGCGGCCTTGTCCAGGTTGGCGGACAATCGGTAGTCAGGCTCAGGATTGTTAGTGCCAATCGGTATGGGTAACGGGCGAATAATTCTTGCAAAGGACGCGTCCGCATTACGCGCATTTTTGATACCGCTCTGTATGTTGCCGAGGTCGATATTTGAGCACTGGATAGGTCCGGGCTGTTGGATCTTATTCAGGATGCATTGAATGCCGTCCGTACGCTGCTTCATTGTCGCGCGATAAAAGCTGCTATTGTCGATAATGTTTGTGTAGTAACACATTCCGGCCCATAGGCATGCAGACAATACCGCCGCAGGCAAAATCAGATATCCAGCTTTCTTTGCATCCTTCAGCCAGTTAAGTAGTAAAAGCACCATCCATGGCCATAACAATGTCAGCCAGAAAAAATGGAATCTATAAAATCCATAGGTGAAAATTTCCAATGGCGCATCAGTGGTATCAGGGCGCAAGTTTGTACGGCCCGCTGAGATCAATAGCAGATAAATGAAAACAATCGCACAAAGGCTGATGAAAACGAATAGCGGCTCGGTTGGACGTGAATTGTTTTCTCGCGACACTGCGAGCACACTTTTAAAGCAAATAAATGCCAGCAGGCATGTTGCAGCGACCGTTATTAGGAACGAAAAAGTCGGATGCGCCATGGGAAGCATCAGCGATCTTCCTACTTTACCAAGCATGAACAGCCAAAAGTCGCTTTCCCATGGGAAGGCCATAGGCGCGTCAGCTCGGTGCGTGCCGTGTTGGACTGCCACGATTACCCATAACTGAGCCGCAGTAGTTAGCACGGCGGGGATGATAAGCACACAGCCTACATTCAGAACGTTTTTGCGATTCTGTCTGTCCGTAACCAGCCCATACGCGATGCAAACGGCGCTCAGCGCAAACATTGAGAATGCACCGCTTATGTAAGATAGCCCTGAAACGCACCCTAATGCCATTACCGCCGCTAGACCCAAGATTTTGTTAAGGCTTCGGCTTGTGGCAATAACGAATATTCCCAGGGCACACAGAAGCGGTATGGCTTGATGGTAAGCTAGGTTCTGCCAACCCCAGTATGTATCAGGCTGAAGCATCAGAAGTGTGAAGGAAAATGCTATTGCAAGGGAAGTAGTGTCGCCGGCATATCTTTTCAAGAGCTTCCATTGCAGAAGCAATAGCCCTCCCAGCACCAATATCATGCTGATAAATTGATACGCAACAGTATTTCCGTCGAGAAAACGAAACGCCAGAGAATCCAGCAGTAATCCGAACGTATACAAGGTGTCATTGTGCGGTGTGAACAGGTAGGCTAAATCTAGGCGGCCCATATCGTTCGCGTTGTATTGACGCCAGTCATCATAAACCGGAATATCAACTCCGTATCGTAGCCACGACCAGACACTTATTAGGAAGCTCAAGACAGGTAGAATTATCAGTATCAGTCTTGATGCCGCCTTTATCTTTTCGGCGCGTTTATATGCGGCGTTCATTGCATACCCTTGCGATACATGTCGAATGTCCTGCATGACAGATAGAGATTTATCATTAAATTGTAATTCTTGGAGGCCAAGCCAGTCCAAAGTCCTCGTGATCCAGCGTCAAGTTAGGATTGTAGGTATAGTCCACCTGAATATTTGGCCAGCGAGTCTTAATGTACTGTATTTCCTGCGAGAATCTCTCCTGCTTCTGTGGCGTGTCTTCAAGGCCGCGGGTAGCAGACTCGTGATGGTAAAGCTCTGCAAACGGCGTCCAAATGTTCAGATAGCCAGCCTCTTGCACTCTGAGGCAGAAATCCACGTCGTTGAAAGCGATCTTCAAATTCTCTTCATTAAGGCCGCTAACCTCGTCGAAGATTGATTTCTTGATAATTAAACACGCTGCGGTGACAGCAGAAAACTCCTGAATCAGCTCTGCTCTGCAGAAGTACCCATGAGCGCCTTTCGGAAGATACTTATGGGAGTGCCCTGCGACGCCCCCCACACCGACCACGACGCCACCGTGCTGCAGCCGGCCATCGGGGTACCACAACCGCGCGCCCACCGCCCCGACCTTGGGTTGAAGTGCGATTGACACCATCTCGCTCAACCAGTCCGGCGTAATTACTTCAATGTCGTTGTTGATCAATCCGATCAACTCGCCCTTTGCGATCTTCACCGCACCGTTATTCAGCGCAGAGTAGTTAAACGGGCCGTTGTCCCGCAGCACACGGATGTTGTCTTCCTGATCGATCTGAGCGAAATATTCCAGTGACTCCTGCTCGTCCGAACCATTATCAATCAGGATAATTTCATAATGGGGATAGGTCGTGAGTGCTTTGATGCTGTCTATACACTGCTTCACCAATGCATGGGCATTTCGGGTTGGTATGATCAGGCTCACCAGCGGCAGGTTTTCTGGCAGCTTGTAATGGACCCTGTACATTCCGGTAGGAAGCAACTCGGTCGAGCCGATGTCCCCTTTGCGGTGCAGGTGGTCGTCAAGAGCCTTCACTCCTGCGAGTGCCGCGTAGGGTTTTTCGTCGCCGGCCATTGCGGTACTTCCGGCATGGATCCGCCAATGGTAGAGCACACGCGGGATGTGGATGATCTGGTTCCGTTCAAGACTGTCTACACAGCGTAAGGCAAGATCGTAGTCCTGCGCGCCCTCGTAACCGACTCTAAACTGCCCGACCTTGTTTACTAGATCTCGACGATAAGCAGCCAGGTGGCAGATCATATTTTGGGAGCGGAACAGAAACTCGTTCCAGTCGGACTTGAAGTAAGGAGCGCTACGAACGCCTTCGGTATCTATTTTGTCTTCATCGGAATAGATCAGGCCCGCCTCAGGGTTCTCGCGAATTGTGCGCGCGATCCAGTACAGGGCATGACGAGGCAACAAGTCGTCATTATCCATGAGAGCGACGAACTCTCCTTTGGCGACTGCCAGCGCCGAATTGCTGGCCTGAGATATATGGCCATTGCTATCTCGAAAGACAACCTTGATGCGTTTGTCCTGGGTTCGAAGTGACTTCAGATACTCAATGACCGCCGGGTTGGTCGATGCATCATCAGCCAGGCACAGTTCCCAGTGTGTATAGAGCTGAGCGCGAACGCTGTCGATCGCCTCCCTGAGTAGATCCAGGGGTGGGTTGTAAACGGGCATAATGATAGAGATCACCGGGTATTCAACCCAGCGATTCATATGTTCGTTGATCCGCTTTATCTCGACCTCGTCCAACGTGTCGTAATATTCGACCCAGCGGGAATAGTCGTGGCGGTCAGGGATCTCACGAGTTTCTTGCCCGACGAAAACGTGCTGCGCGTCGCTCTTAATCCAGCGAGCTTGGGCAATGACGCCGGATAGGCCCCTTAGTCGCCAGACTCGGAAAGCTTTACGCGCGGTACTGGAGATGCCCCCGCCACGGCGAATGATCTGAGGTAAAGCGGCGGCAGCGCGTTTGGCTCGGAAAAATGCTCTGGTCATCCTCCTTAGCGGAGCAGTGACTTTCCAGCTATAGGACGACTGCATAGCTATGATATGCAGATTCAAATTGTGGACATGTGTGTCCTTCTCTATCAACGCGCGGCGGTGATTTTCTTGCGCTGCTGAGCTTGCCGACTCAAGTTCAGCCAATGCGATACGATGGCTTTCCTGAGCAGCGACGCTAGCGGCTTCAAGTTCTGCTAACGCCAAGCGATGGCTTTCCTGAGCTGTGATGCTGGCAGCTTGCAGCTCCGCCAGTGCAAGACGGTGGCTGTCTTGAACAATTAAGGTGGCGGCCTCAAGTTCTGCCAATGCGAGGCGGTGATTCTCCTGAACCGTCAGATTGGCCGCTTCAAATTCTTCTAGCGCGACGCGATGGCTTTCTTGAGATGCCAAGTTGGCAGCCTCGAGCTCCTGCAATGCCACACGGCGGCTTTCCTGAGCCGCATCATGGGCTTCGTCTATTGCTTTCAGGGCAGAACGATCTTTGAGGTTCAAATCCGATATGGACTCAAGAGCTTGCTTGAGTTCTTCTTCCTGTTGAAGGATTCTGTCAGCCATCTGCATTTCCGTATAGAGAGTAAACGCGATCTGTATTTTGAACGAGTTCTCAGCTATAAGCGAATTGATATCATGAGGCAGAAGCACATACGGATCTTCATCTAACGCCATGAACATCGTAGTGTTGTCAACAGGGTCGTGCAGTGAAGTGGTCTTAACGGCGTCGAGTTGTGGGTCGATGCCGTCTTGCCAGAGCCATACGACCGAGTCGGCAACATAAATCTTGATAGCATCAATGGAAAATGCTTGTCGAGCGTTCACAGGGTCGAAGCGTAACGCTCCGCACTTCGATGTTGCAGGGACCGTGAATGCAAGGGTTTGCTGCCCGTCATGCACGAAGCGATTCTCGGTCCGCTCCTCTGAGAAGGCGCCGTCCGCGTTGCCCACGTACAGCGTTGCGATCTGAGGCCGTTCGTTCCCTAGTGAGCCCAGTTTTTGAAGCGTGGCTTCTGGAGACCAGTTTAAAAAGCTGGTGGCTTCACGACCTGTAACTTTGACCTGGAACATAGCTTCCAGCACTGCATAGCGGTTCAGCTCGTGGTCGGTGACCGTAATCCCGATGCTGGCTAGCAAGCGCGTGATGAAATCGCGTTTATTTACCATCGTAGCGGTCGGATAAAAGGGCGTCGCGGAAGCGATCAACAGCAGGAGGCCGCGCATGAGCAGATGTCCCAGCTCAACCCCGTCCTTCATTTCCCACTCGATATCTATGAGGTGAGGTTTTCCCTTTCCGTCGATGATGATGTTCTGCGCAACAGCATCAATGTAATGACCAGGCAAGCATTCATCGGCTCGATCCAGCGCCACGGCGTAACCTTCCCCGGCGAGGAGCTGTGCTAGCGTGTCTAGGTAAAGACGCATGAACGGCTCGAATGTTTCTACCGTCCAACCTTCAGTTGTCGAGGCTTCCAGGAATTTCTGGCTTAGCAGAGCTCCTTGGCTGTAGTCATGAGCAGCCGGAAGAATGAAATTAAACTGATCGCTTTCGCTCTCCGTTGTGGTTGTGCCTGACAGACGGTGGTACCGCACCTTGATGCCTTCTGCCGTTTCGACGAATACAGCACCTTTGCAGTATTCAGCGCTACGGCCGGTGCTGTAGTGGTATGCCAGTGCAGACTCAGGAACAGGATTGTCTTGGTTAAGAGAGGCAACGACCAAAAACGAGTTGGCGAGATCCATGCCTAAACGATTATTTATGACAACAGGCCATGCTTTTTCGAGATTAAAAGTCGTGTTAGCCGGGAGCTGAGGATCTTTGCGAGTGTTCTGGCATGCCAACGCGGCGGCGTCAAACTCTTCAGAGTGGAATCCGCGCTCAGTGATGATGGAGTTAGGGATTTTATAGTCTGGATAGGGAGCGAGAAAACTGGACGTTTCAAATCCTGCCCGAGCAATCAGTTGTTCCAGGTCCCTACGGCCGAAGGTTTTCGGCTGACCATCTGCGTAGCGGCCTTCGATCCCATACATCGCGACCCCGACGTGGTCCTCCGGGGCACCAGCGAAATATTTCAGCCCTAGCTGGTTTTCAATGGCGATGAACAAGCGGCCATCAGGCTTCAGTAGTTTGCGAATTCGAGCCAGCATGGCATATGCGGGGTCCGCATCGTTGCTAAACATGCTGGCGTACTCAAGCACACCAATCAGGGTAACCATATCAAACTGCTGATCGACTTTGAAATCGTCGAATCTTTCAGCAAGCACTGTGACGTTAGCCAGATCACGAGTTCGGTTTGAAGCTATAGCCGCTCTGCGAGGGCTGCCCTCCAGAGAAAGTACTTGGGCGCCGGCTTCGCCAAGGTATCGACTTATTGCCCCGCAACCAGCACCGATTTCAAGGATTGAGCTGTCTTTCAACATGTGCTCGAAGGGGCGGAATATATTTCCACGGCTGGCACTCAGGTGATAGAGCTTTGGCCAATCCGTGCAATTAAGTGAAAGCTCACTGGAAAACACCGAGACGTCCTGAGCTTTGCGTACGATCTCGGCCAGCTCGTTCTCCGACTTATCACCGTCACTGTAGGCAATGCCTTGGTAGTCAGAGCGAACCCAAACTGCCGTGTCTGAATCAAAGGTGTAGCCGTACTTATCCAGTTCAAACATCAACGGTTACCGGTTCAATGTCTATAGAGGCGCCGAGATCAACTAGGCCGAGAAGCTTTGGAGTCGGCTCTACCACGAAGTGTATCGAGTCGTACCGCCTGTCATGGGGCACAATATCTTCTCCCTGGCGAGAAGCGATTCCCACGGAGATGAAATAATCACCAGTTGCGAGTGCGTTTTTGAATGTCAAGAGGGCTTTCGCCCGGGAGCCCGCCAGACCGATCAAGTCAGTCTCGCGGCAGTCGAGCATGTAAGAATTTGTCCCGTAAACAGTAACGCCTTCCTTGGTTTTAATCGTGAAGCCGATGATCGGATTGATAACCGTCCGATTGAACAGCATCGCCACCTGGAGCGTGATGTGCTCGCCGGACTCGACGCTTGGAGGGTACTCGCGCCCCGAAGCGCTCAAATGAAAGTCGAGAAGAGTAGCGGCACCGTCTCCCCAGCGATACTCATGCGAGTTGTACCCGAACCGTTCAGCGTAGGCGTCTGCGTCAAAACGCAACACGACGTTGTCAGGCGCCGAAGGCTGAAGCTCCACGCGCTCAGCTTCAGCAAGGTCCAGACTTTTGTCGGTAACAGGACTTTTCTCACGCCCGAACAATATATCTGTATAGCGATTGATCACCGGGCGTGACTCGCCGATCATTTCTATCCGGCTTTTCTCCAGCAATATTGCACGCGAGCAGTGGGTAACTACCTGTTCGCTCGAGTGCGTCACCAGCAGGATGCTGGTGCCGTTGTCTTTCAGCTGTCTAAGACGCTCGAAACACTTGGCCTGAAAGCGTGCATCGCCTACTGAAAGCGCTTCATCGACCACCAGAATCTCGGGATCGACCTGCGCCTGAACGGCAAAAGCCAAGCGTACTGCCATGCCGCTTGAGTAAGCTTTGACCGGCTGATCGAGAAACTCGCCGATGTCGGCGAAACCGGCAATCGCGTCGAATCGGTCATCAACCTCGTCGCGACTCAGCCCTAGCACTGCGGCGTTCAGGTAAACGTTTTCACGCCCGGTAAACTCCGGGTTGAAGCCAGAGCCTAGTTCCAGCAATGCAGCCACGCGACCACGCGTTTCAATCTGGCCTATTGTCGGGGTCAGTGTTCCGCAAATAATTTGCAGCAGAGTCGACTTGCCTGATCCGTTGCGGCCTACGATGCCGACTGTTTCACCTTTATTGACATCAAAGTTTATGTCGCGCAACGCCCAGAACTCGCGACCGTAAGTGGTCGGATCCTGGCCTGACCAGCGCTGAAGACGAGGAACGATCGCCTGCTTGAGACGATCGCGCGGCTTGTCATACGTGTAAAAGCACTTCGAGACGTTCTTGACGCTGATAACCGGTTGATCAGATGACATCAGCGAAACCCTTGCGCGTCTTTTGGAAGAACCAGAAACCTATAACGGCTATTACGAGGCTTATCAGCAATGCGACTCCCCAATCTGACCAGTCAGGCGTACCACCGAACAGCAGCACATTGCGGCTTTCTTCGATGATATAAGTCAACGGGTTCAGCTGTAGCCATGGACGATACGCTTCAGGGAGCGCAGCCATGGGGTAGAGCACAGGTGAGAGAAATAGAAGGACGGTTGTCAGGACTGTGATGACTTGGCCCACGTCTCGCAGATATACCCCTAATGAGGCAAGAAGCCAGCAGATCCCAAGGGTGCCGAAAATCAGTGGCAGCAGAATCAGGGGGAAGAGCAACGCCGTCCAGTACAGCGTGTTCAGTATCAACAACTGCGCCGCGACAAGTACCAGCAGGCTTATACAGCTGTGGAACAGCGCTGAACCGAGCGTAATGACAGGAAGAATTTCCAGCGGGAACACTACCTTCTTCACGTAATTACTGTTGGTCATCACGAGGGATGGGGCTCGGTTCGCGCACTCCGCGAAGAGGCCATGCACGATCATTCCCACGAAGAGCAAAATGGCGAAGCCGCCTTTGCCTGTGTCCACACCCACCCAACGTGCGCTGAAGATTTCCGAGAACACGAAGGTATAGACCGCAAGCATCAAGACTGGATTGAAGAACGACCAAGTCAAGCCCATCACTGAACCACGATAACGTCCGATGACTTCGCGCTTAGTCATCTGCATGATAAGTGAACGGTTGGTCCACAAGCTGGACGCTAGTCTGATGGGACCGGCGGATGGCGTTGAATGAGGATTCACTACGCGAACACCTCTGCATCTTCGAAGCTGACGGCCTTCTGGTCTTTAGCAGACAAAGCTGGCGCTTCTTCGAACGGCCAGCTGATTCCCACAGTCGGATCGTTCCATGCCAGGCTCCGCTCATGCTGTGGTGCCCAGTAGTCGGTGGTCTTGTAAAGAAATTCAGCGGTCTCTGACAACACAACAAACCCGTGAGCGAAGCCCTCAGGTATCCAAAGCTGTTTTCTGTTTTGAGCGCTGAGGTGGACACCGACCCATTTTCCAAAGGTGGCCGAGCTTTTGCGCAAGTCGACTGCGACGTCGAATACCTCTCCCTGAGTCACTCTGACGAGCTTTCCCTGCGGCTGCTGGATCTGATAGTGCATGCCACGCAGAACGCCTTTCACTGAGCGAGAGTGATTATCCTGTACGAAATGCACCGGGTGGCCAACGGTTTCCTCGAACACCCGTTCGTTGAAGCTCTCGAAGAAAAATCCACGGTCGTCGCCGAAAACCTTGGGCTCGAATACGATGACGTCTGGGATTGCAAGGCGTGTAGCATTCATATGTACGTATCTCCGAAATGCTGATCGGGGCGGGCGGGCATGGCATCAGCCCAGACAAGCCGCTACAGCGAAGCCTGCTTAATAAGTGTTCTAGCGTCTCCGGGAGATGACCCAGAATCGTCGAGTGCTCTTCGCGAAATGAGCGGTCCTGCGTCGCTGCAGCATTTTTATCGCGGATCACAGGCCGATCCCATCTAGGGGACACGTATTTGCTGGGTACCGGGTTATCTGTCCAACGGCCGGCTGCTCGCGGCCTTAAGGCGCAAAAAACAAAGGCCGCACATTAACATAAGCCGCTCCACACGAACATTGAACGGCGTGTAGGAAAATGCTGATAGTGAGGGCAAGGCCGTTGAAAAGCATAGGATTAACGCCACGCTGATTGGATGGTTGGAATGCAGAAAGTTCAACCGGAAACGGCGTGTCTTGGCACGCTTAGGCTGGCCGCCAGGCATGCGATGACAAACAGGACTTTATCCCTTCTTCTCCTTCGGCATGCATTTGCTTTGAATATCAACTGAAGAAACAGCAGTCGTGTTGACCCGTTCGATTTAAGCGGCTGCCCATGGGGTGCTTCGGTCAGTCGAGCAATCAACAACACCTGAGCTGGCCACCAGCCGTTTGTTATCGTTTTCAAACGTGCCGCAAATGCTGCGATTCCCGTGTTTGCTCCAACCTGATTACCGGCGTGTTGCCGATAATCCATAGTGGGAACCGGATCGATGAACCAGCGGAAGTCATGATTGCGCGCGAAGGCGTAGCAATACCAGTCATGGAGTGTGACTTGCTGCGCGGCATCCCATCGTTCGAGCAATGATGTTTTGAACGCAGCCGCTAGACGTTGGCTGAGCACATAGGTACAGCCAGGGCCGGCAGCCTCGAAGAGATGATCCCAGCGAACCTGAGGCTGTGCCTTGTCGACTAGAAGCCGCTTGCCGTCAGGCCAGAATGCGGTGACGTTGCTCGAGTAAGCATCGAATTCTTTCGTCCCCAGTCTAGTGGTGGCGCGCTCCAGTTTGTCAGGGAGCCAGATGTCATCCTGATCGGAAAAGGCTACGTAATCGAAAGGGGATAAATCGACATCCCGGATCAGCCGGAAAAAATTACGTGCGGCACCGCCGAAGCGGCCCGATGGTGGCAGCAGAGTTACGTTTTCATGCCGCTGGGCGTAAGAGGCACAGCAGACTTCGGTTCCATCGGTAGATGGATCGACACTGATGAATACGCTGACTTCGACCCTGGCCTGTGCCAGGATCGAGTCGAGCTGTTCTTCTATCCAGGATGTACCGTTGAAAGCCGCCAACAGTACGGCGACCTTGGGAGGCTCATACGGTTGACAGCCCGGCAGCATGACTTCGCTCAATGTCAGAACGAGCCCAGATCCAGCAACTTCTTCAGATACTGGCCATAGCCCGTCTTCTTCAGCTTCTCAGCCTGCTCACCCAGCTGCTCCGGTGTGATCCAACCGTTGGTGTATGCGATCTCTTCCAGGCACGCGACCTTCCAGCCTTGACGCTGTTCGATGGTATGCACGAAGTGGCTGGCTTCGAGCAGCGACTCGTGGGTACCGGTATCGAGCCAGGCAAAGCCGCGGCCCAGTATCTCAACGTTCAGGCTCTTTTGTTCCAGATACACACGGTTTACGTCCGTGATCTCCAGTTCGCCGCGCTCGGAAGGCTTGATGCTCTTGGCGATCTCAACGACGTGGTTGTCGTAGAAATACAGGCCGGTCACCGCGTAGCTCGACTTTGGAGCGGCAGGCTTTTCTTCGATGCTCAGCGCACGACCGGTCTCATCGAACTCGACAACCCCAAAACGCTCGGGATCCGACACGTGATAGCCGAAGACGGTCGCACCGCTGGCCTGTTGACTGGCCGAGCGCAGGTTTTCGGAGAAGTGCTGACCGTAGAAAATGTTGTCGCCGAGGATCAGGCAGCAAGGATCGTCGCCGATGAACTCTTCGCCGATGATGAAAGCCTGCGCCAGGCCATCCGGGCTCGGCTGCTCGGCGTAAGTCAGTTCAATCCCGTACTGGCTGCCGTCGCCCAACAGCTTACGGAAACATGGCAGGTCTTCCGGCGTGGAAATAATCAGAATTTCCCGCATACCGGCCAGCATCAATACCGAAAGCGGATAGAAAATCATCGGCTTGTCGTAGATGGGCAGCATTTGCTTGGAAACGCCAAGGGTCAGCGGATGCAGACGAGTGCCCGAGCCGCCGGCCAGGATGATGCCTTTACGATTGATGGTGGTCATTTATTCAGAACTTCCATGAGCATACGGGTTACACCACTTTGCCAGTCCGGCAAGTGCAGGGAAAAATTACGGCGCAGCTTCTCTGTGTTCAAACGAGAGTTCAACGGACGCTGAGCCGGAGTGGGATATTCGGTGGTGGGGATAGGATTGATCGTTTCGACCGCCAGCGGTTCCCCATGCGCGCGAGCAAAGTTGATGGCGAACTCCGCGTAGGCATGCCACGACACTTCGCCGGCTGGCGCAAGGTGATAAACACCGCAGAGCTCAGGGCGAACCAGCGCCTGTTGCAAGGCGGCTGTCGCGATATCTGCCAGCAGGTCGGCACCGGTTGGCGCGCCGATCTGGTCGGCGATCACGTTAAGTGAGGTGCGATCCCTGGCCAGGCGCAGCATGGTTTTGGCGAAGTTGTTGCCGCGCGCTGCATAGACCCAGCTGGTGCGGAAGATCAGGTGTTTGCAGCCCGTCGCAATGATGAGCTGCTCGCCTTCAAGCTTGGTCGCGCCATAGTAATTGCCCGGCGCCACGTTGTCGGTTTCCTTCCAGGCTGTAGTCCCCGTACCGTCAAATACATAGTCCGTGGAGTAGTGGACCAGCAGGGCGTCCAGTTTCAATGCTTCTTCTGCCAGAACTTGGGAGGCTAGGGCGTTGACCGTACGTGCAAGTTCCCGATCGGTCTCGGCTTTATCAACGGCTGTGTAGGCCGCAGCGTTGACGATGATTTGCGGTTGGACGCGACGTATCGTGTTCCGCAGCCCGTCCAGATCCGAAAGGTCGCCTGAAAGCTCACCGTAGGCCGTTGCCACGGTATGGCGATCCAGAGCGATGACTTCGCCCAATACGGTGAGCGAGCGTTGCAGCTCCCAGCCCACCTGACCGTTTTTACCCAGCAGAAGAATTTTCATTATTTATCCGAGCGTCCTGCGTAGTTCTTGTCGATCCATTGTTGATAGCTGCCGCTTTTCACATGCGCCACCCATTCAGGATTATCGAGGTACCACTGGACGGTTTTACGGATGCCGGATTCGAAGCTTTCTTCCGGGACCCAGCCCAGCTCGCGCTGGATCTTGCTCGCATCGATGGCGTAACGCAGGTCGTGGCCGGGGCGGTCCTGTACATAAGTAATCAGGTCCGCGTGCGGGCGGTAGGCCGAGTCCGGACGCAATTGGTCGAGCAGGGCGCAAACGGTGTGCACTACTTCGATGTTCTGCTTTTCGTTATGACCGCCGATGTTGTAGGTCTCGCCGATCTCGCCTTCGGTCACGACTTTGTAGAGCGCGCGAGCGTGGTCTTCGACATACAGCCAGTCACGTACCTGATCGCCTTTGCCATAGATGGGCAGTGGCTTGCCTTCCAGTGCATTGAGAATGATCAGTGGAATGAGCTTCTCAGGGAAGTGGCACGGGCCGTAGTTGTTCGAGCAGTTGGTTACCAGGGTTGGCAGTCCGTAGGTTCGGCTCCAGGCGCGTACCAGATGGTCCGAGCTGGCCTTGCTGGCGGAGTAGGGCGAGCTTGGCTGGTAAGGCGTGGTTTCAGTGAACAGGTCTTCCGGGCCTTCCAGGTCGCCGTACACTTCATCGGTCGAAATGTGGTGGAACCGGAACGCGGCTTTGCGTGTGTCGCTCAGCTGGTTCCAATAACCGCGCGCTGCTTCGAGCAGCGTGTAGGTGCCGATGATGTTGGTTTGGATGAATTCCGACGGGCCACTGATGGAACGGTCGACGTGGGATTCAGCCGCCAGGTGCATAACGGCATCAGGCTGGTGCTCGTTGAAAACCCGGTCGATGGCTTCGCGGTCGCAGATGTCCACATGGGCGAACGCGTAGCGCTCACTCTGATCAACCGATTGAAGCGATTCGAGGTTTCCGGCGTAGGTCAGTTTATCTACGTTGACGACCGAGTCAGTCGTGTTGGAGATGATGTGCCGAATGACTGCCGAGCCGATGAAGCCGGCACCACCTGTTACTAGGATCTTCAAAAGAATGTCTACCTTGAGTTATGACAAGGCGCTGCCTGGTCCGTGGAAGCAATGGCGATCTATCGCCGCTTGTGAACACCCGTGCCGGTCCTGTGTTTATAGACACTCGCCGGCAAGTGGTAGTTAGGGGCGACATTTTACATAGAAGAACGGCCATGCCCCAAAAATTATTGGTAATAACCGGCGGCTTGCCGAAGGCATCTTTTGCCATCCGCTCGCGAGTAAAGGGCTCTGTGACAGTTGCTCGCGCCGTGCTTTAAACGAACGCGTTCACCCCGGCGAAAAAAAGCCCCCGACTCGCTTGCCAAGTCGGGGGCTTTTTTAAACCAGTTGTCCGTGACAACCACGGCAACGGTCAGACGTTGAAGCGGAAGTGCAGCACGTCGCCGTCTTTAACGATGTAGTCCTTGCCTTCCAGGCGCCATTTGCCGGCTTCCTTGGCACCGGCTTCACCCTTGTACTGAATGAAGTCGTCGTAGGCGATGCACTCGGCGCGGATGAAGCCTTTTTCGAAGTCGGTGTGGATCACGCCTGCGGCTTGCGGCGCTGTTGCACCGACGCGGATGGTCCAGGCGCGGACTTCTTCGACGCCGGCGGTGAAGTAGGTCTGCAGGTGCAGCATTTCGTAGCCAGCGCGGATTACGCGGTTCAGGCCGGGTTCTTCGAGGCCCAGTGCTTCTAGGAACATGTCCTTTTCTTCGCCGTCTTCCAGTTCGGCGATTTCGGCTTCGATCTTGTTGCAGACCGGCACCAGCATTGCGCCTTCTTCTTCGGCGATGGCGCGAACCACGTCCAGCAGCGGGTTGTTCTCGAACCCGTCTTCGGCGACGTTGGCGATGTACATGACCGGCTTGGTGGTCAGCAGATGGAAGCCGCGGATGACGGCTTTCTCATCGTTGCTCATGGTCTTCATCAGGCTGCGTGCAGGCTTGCCTTCGGTGAAGTGGGCGATCAGCTGCTCCAGCAGGCCTTTCTGGACCACTGCGTCCTTGTCGCCGCCCTTGGCGTTGCGCGTGACCTTCTGCAACTGCTTTTCGCAGCTGTCGAGGTCGGCGAAGATCAGTTCCAGGTCGATGATCTCGATATCGCGCTTCGGGTCGACGCTGTTGGAAACGTGAATCACGTTTTCGTCTTCAAAGCAGCGCACGACGTGGGCAATGGCGTCGGTTTCGCGAATGTTGGCCAGGAACTTGTTGCCCAGACCTTCACCTTTCGAGGCGCCTGCTACCAGGCCGGCGATGTCGACGAACTCCATGGTGGTCGGCAGGATGCGCTTCGGGTTGACGATGGCCGCCAGCGCCGCCAGGCGCGGGTCGGGCATGGCCACGATGCCGCTGTTAGGCTCGATGGTGCAGAAGGGAAAGTTCTCAGCCGCAATACCGGATTTGGTCAGGGCGTTGAACAGGGTGGACTTGCCGACGTTGGGCAGGCCGACGATGCCGCAATTGAATCCCATGATGTTTCCCCTCGAGTGATGTCAGGCCTTCTGGCTGTGCAGGTTTTTCATCGCCCGGTTCCATTCACCGGCGAAGATATCCGGCAGCACGCCGAGGGCAAAGTCGATACTGGCATCCAGTTTCTCCTGTTCGGCGCGCGGCGCGCGACCCAGGACGAAACCCGATACCTTGCTGGCATCGCCCGGGTGGCCGATGCCAAGCCGCAAGCGATGAAATGTGTTCTGGTTGCCGAGCTGGGCGATGATGTCGCGCAGGCCGTTATGACCGCCATGACCGCCGCCGACTTTGAGTTTGGCAACGCCCGGTGGCAGGTCGAGTTCGTCGTGGGCCACCAGAATCGCGTCGACCGGAATGCGATAGAAACCGGCGAGCGCCGCCACTGCCTGGCCGCTGCGGTTCATGTACGTGGTGGGGATCAGCAGACGAACATCCTGACCCTGATGCGAGAAGCGTCCGGTCAGGCCGAAGAATTTGCGCTCGGGAACGAGGTTGACTCGTTGCGCCGCAGCAATACGCTCAACGAAAAGAGCCCCTGCGTTATGCCGGGTCTGTTCGTATTCAGCGCCTGGATTTCCCAGGCCAACGATCAGTTGAATGGCGGTCACGGCAGGGGCTCTTCCTTGGAGTTGTGGATAACACCGCTTGCGACAGCGGCAAATGTGGACGAAAACTGCTCATTTACCATGATGTAAACTCCGCGATCTCGCCCGCTTTGCCTGCTATGGCTCGCGATGTTTCCTGAGCAACTCCGACGTTACCAAGTAATTGATTACTCGGCAGCGCCTTCTTCTTTGGTGTCTTCTACAACTACGCGTGGAGCGTGGACGTTGGCGATAGCCAGGTCGGTGCCGTGCGCCAGTGCAACGAACTCAACGCCGTTTGGCGCCTTGAGGTCGGACAGGTGAACGTTGTCACCAACTTCCAGAGCACCCAGATCGACTTCGATGAACTCAGGCAGATCTTTCGGCAGGCAGGAAACTTCCAGCTCGGTAACGGTGTGAGAGATCTCGCCGCCTTTCTTGACCGGAGCTTCTTCGTTGATGAAGTGAACCGGTACGATGGCGGTCAGCTTCTGGCCGGCCACAACGCGTACGAAGTCAGCGTGCATCACGTGACCTTTTGCTGGGTGACGCTGCAGAGCCTTGATCAGGACGTTCTGCTTCTGGCCAGCAACGTTCAGTTCGATAACGTGGCTGAAGGCAGCTTCGTTTTCGAGCAGCTTGGCAACTTCTTTAGCCAGCATGCTGATGGACTCAGGGGCTTTGTCGCCACCGTAGACAACAGCAGGAACCAGGCTTGCGAGACGACGCAGGCGGCGGCTCGCACCTTTCCCCAGGTCGGAACGCTGTTCGGCATTCAGAGTGAAATCATTCATTTTGTTTCTCCAAAATAACCACATCCACTTGGCGTTTGCGACCAGCGCCAAAGCGGTATGGGCAAAAAAGCCCCGCCCTGACCGAATGCCAGGGCGGGGCGCTTTTCGTCGACGAGATGCAGGCTTCGGGATAACCCTTAGCGGAACATCGCGCTGATCGATTCTTCGTTGCTGATGCGGCGGACCGCTTCGGCGACTACCGGCGCGATATCCAGTTGACGGATACGGCTGCAGGCTTGTGCGGCGGCGGACAACGGGATGGTGTTGGTCACCACCAGTTCGTCCAGCACGGAATTCTCAATGTTTTCGATCGCCCGACCCGACAGCACAGGGTGTGTGCAGTAGGCAAAGACCTTGGCGGCGCCATGCTCTTTCAGGGCCTTGGCCGCGTGGCACAGAGTGCCGGCGGTATCTACCATGTCATCGACCAGAATACAGGTACGCCCTTCGACATCACCGATGATATGCATCACTTCGGAGTGATTGGCTTTCTCACGGCGTTTGTCGATGATCCCGAGATCCACGCCCAGGGACTTGGCAACGGCACGTGCACGCACGACGCCACCGATATCCGGGGAAACGATCATCAGGTTTTCAAAGCGCTGGTCTTCGATGTCATCCACCAGAACAGGGGAGCCGTAGATGTTATCTACCGGAATATCGAAGAAACCTTGAATCTGGTCAGCATGAAGATCAACCGTGAGAACACGATCGATACCCACCACGGTCAGCATATCGGCGACGACTTTCGCGCTGATGGCAACACGTGCGGAACGCGGACGGCGATCCTGGCGGGCATAACCAAAGTAAGGAATTACAGCAGTAATTCGGGACGCTGAGGAGCGGCGGAAGGCGTCAGCCATCACGACGAGTTCCATCAGGTTATCGTTGGTCGGAGCGCAGGTAGGCTGAATGATAAATACGTCTTTACCGCGGACGTTTTCATTAATCTCAGTGCTGATTTCGCCGTCGGAGAACTTGCCGACAGAGACATCACCCAGTGGGATATGCAGCTGACGTACCACACGCCGAGCCAGATCGGGGTTAGCATTCCCCGTAAAGACCATCATCTTGGACACGCGCAGTACCTAGAGGCTGAGGGTAACCTGGATGAGTATAGAAAATGGCAGGGGCGGCTGGATTCGAACCAACGCATGGCAGGATCAAAACCTGCTGCCTTACCGCTTGGCGACGCCCCTGTAGTGATCAATCCGAGTGCCTGGCACTCGTTTCCTGTTACAGAATCTGTAGCTTGCGATGCAACATCGAAACGTTGCTTCCCTTTGCTACGAACCCTGTAAGGGTCTCTGTAAGAAGGGCCGAGACTTTATCAGCTTCAGCTTTGTTTGGGAAGGCCCCAAACACACAACTTCCAGTTCCGGTTAATTTTGCTTCGGTAAATTTACCTAACAAATTCAAAGCATTACGTACTTCTGGGTAACGCCTCTCTACAACCGCCTTACAGTCATTTCGACTGTTTCCCTTGGGAACGGGGCGCACTTTAATGGGAGGAGTGTCGCGTGTCAACAGTGGATCTGAAAAAATTTCTGCTGTACTTACAGACACTTGCGGAACGAGCACTAAATACCAGGGTTCTTCGGGTGTCACGGGGGTGAGAATTTCTCCGACACCTTCAGCAAACGCGGCGCGTCCGCGCACGAAAACCGGTACGTCCGCGCCCAGAGTCAGCCCGAGCGCCGCCAGCCGATCCTCGTCCCAATCCAGTGACCAGAGATGGTTCAAGGCCACCAGCGTGGTAGCGGCGTCCGAGCTTCCGCCGCCGATTCCACCGCCCATGGGCAGGCGTTTGTCCAGCCAGATGTCCATTCCCAGTCTGCATCCGGACTGCGCTTGCAGTGCCCGAGCCGCTTTGACGATCAGGTTGCTGTCGTGCGGAACGCCTGGCACATCGGTTTGCAGGCGGATCTGCCCGTCGTCGCGGACCGCGAAGCTCAGCTCGTCACCGTAGTCGAGAAACTGAAAGATGGTCTGCAGCTCGTGATAGCCGTCAGGGCGGCGCCCGAGAATGTGCAGCATCAGATTGAGTTTTGCCGGAGCGGGCAGGGTCAGGCGAGGTGCGCTCATGATCATTGCCCAAGCTTGCGAGGCTGCCAGTCCTTGATGACCAGCGTGACGTCGAGGTCCTGGCCGTGAAGTTTGACGCGCTCAGGCAGCCAATAGCCATTCTGTTCGACGTAGCTCAGATATTCGACCTGCCAGCCGTCCTGATCGAGGCTCGCCAGACGGCTGTCGCTGTCCAGAGTGACACGACTTTTGGAGTCGGGCGCGGGCAGGCCGCGTACCCACCACACCAGATGCGAGACCGGAAGCTTCCAGCCCAGTTGCTCCTGAAGGAGGGTTTCCGGCGTTGTCGCTTCGTAACGGCCTTGATTGGCGACTTCCAGAACCACGCCGCCGGGGCGACCGGTCAGGCGGGCGGCACCGCGCCCCAGCGGGCCGGACAGGCGAATGTCGTAGTAATCCTGGCGTTGCAGCCAGAACAATGTGCCGCTGCCGGAATCCTTGGGCGCACGAATGCCGACCTTGCCGTTGATCTGCCAGCCGTCGAGGCTGGTCAGCTCCTGTTTGTGTTCGCGCCATTGCGCGGGGTCGCCCTTGCCTTGCAAGGCTTCACGGGAGGTCATGCCGGCACAACCGGCGAGCAGGGCGATGA
The DNA here is from genome assembly GCF_051132095.1 of Pseudomonas sp. R1-18. NCBI lineage: Bacteria > Pseudomonadati > Pseudomonadota > Gammaproteobacteria > Pseudomonadales > Pseudomonadaceae > Pseudomonas > Pseudomonas sp. R1-18. Next base: position 4,005,489 of record NZ_CP071658.1, on the reverse strand, counting down.
GGCTGAATACAACTACGTGGCGCAAAAACATAACGTCAAAGAGTCTCTGATCCGGTCAGACGCAGCACGGTACTGCGCAGAATAGGGCTGTCGGGTTGTTGCTCAAGGGCTTTGCCCCAGATTTCACGAGCCTCGCTCTGTTCGCCTTTGGCCCAGAGGACCTCGCCCAGATGGGCGGCGACTTCATGGTCCGGGAAGCGTGCCAGCGCCTGACGCAGCAGGCGTTCGGCTTCGTCGAGATTGCCAAGGCGGTAATTCACCCACCCGAGGCTGTCGAGCACGGCCGGATCGTCGGGGTTCAGGCGGTGCGCCTTTTCGATCAGATCCTTTGCCTCGGCATAGCGGGTAGTGCGGTCGGAAAGCGTATAACCCAGCGCGTTCAACGCCATGGCGTTTTCCGGCTCGCGTTTGATGATGCTGCGCAGATCCTTCTCCATCTGCACCAGGTCATTGCGCTTTTCGGCCAGCATGGCGCGGGTGTACAGCAGATTCGCATCGTCCGGATAGTGCTTGAGTGCCTGAGTGAGCACCTGCCAGCCACGATCGGGCTGATTGTTGCTGGTCAGCGTTTCAGCCTCGATCAGGTACAGCTGCACGGCATATTCGGGTTGCTCGTCGCGGGCATCGGCCAGACGCCTGGCGGCTTCGGCCCAGTTGCCGTTGCCGATAAGAATGTCGCTCTGACGCAGCTGTGCAGGCAGAAAATCAGTACCTGGGCCGACCTGGGCATATTCCGCGAGCGCGCTTTGCGGATCGTCGCGTTCTTCGTGAATGCGCCCAAGGTTCAGATGCGCCGAATCGACATGCGCGCCACGGGCGATGAGTTCTTCCAGATAACCCTGCGCTTCGTCCCATGCCTTGGCTTCCAGGCAGACCAGCGCCAGGGAGAACCGCAGCTCATCATCATCGGGATACTGCTGCAGCAGGCTGGCGAACTGGGCTTTGGCGTCGTCCATGCGGTTCTGTTCGACCAGCATGCGCGCGTAAGTCAGACGCAGGCGCTTGTCTTCCGGGTATTTCTTGATGCTTTTTTCGAGGATCGGCAGCGCTTCGTCGCCTCGATCCATGCTGGCGAGCAGCCGGGTGTGCAGCAGGATCGGCGCGATCTCGCCTTCTTTGGGCGGATTGTCTTCCAGCAGGCGCAGCGATTGCTGGGCGTCGCCGTTCTGCTGAAGCAGCAGGGCCTTGCCGAAGATCAGCTGGCCGTTGTCGGGGTATTTGCTCAGCAGCCGGTCGAAACTCTTGAGCAGACCGTCACGGGTGTCCGAATCGGTCTCGGCGGCGGCGAGCGCCAGAAAGTCGAAATGCGTGTCGCCCTGGCCTTGCAGTACGCGCTCCATGTAGACCATCGAGTCGTCGTAGCGCCCCGAACGGGCCAGTTGAATGGCAGCCGCTCTCTGCGCCTCCAGGTTGGTCGAATCGTTCCTGGCCCAGATCAGCGAGGTTTCCAGAGCCGCCGGATCGGCGCCCATGTACTCGGCAATCCGGTACGCCCGCTCGGAAACCGCAGGGTCCTGCGTGCTGACCGCCTGACTGACATAGTTGTCCAGCGCAATGTCGAAACGATTGCGCTGGCCGGCCAGCTCCGCGCTCAGCAGGCTGACCAATGTTTCCTGGGAGAAAGAGCCGTACACCACGGGCTTGGCTTCAGGCGCGGGCGGCGCGTCTTTTTGAACGGGTGCAACGGACGATGACTCGGGTGTCATCGACTGGCAGCCGCCGAGAAAAGCGAGGGCGAGGAACAACGCGGAGGATCTAGTCATATATAGAAGGGCGGCTTACCTGCGGTGGGAGCATCATGACACAAGGCCGCAGGCAATACCCACAGCCGACGAAAAACTAAAGGATAGCGGTCCCGGCCGCCTCGCACGCCTGCGAGCGCCCGATTACGCGCGATTCTAGTGGGACAATAATATGTGGTGGTTGTTCTGAACCTATCGAAGTAGGACAATTGTCGGCTTCACGTCACCACCAGCGACCCTGAATGGCCTTCCTTGCACTTGGTATTAACCATAAGACTGCCTCGGTAGACGTTCGCGAGCGCGTGGCATTTACGCCAGAACAGCTGGTTGAGGCTCTGCAGCAGCTCTGCAGCCTTACCCATAGCCGCGAAGCCGCGATTCTCTCGACCTGCAACCGTAGCGAGCTTTACATCGAACATGACCAGCTCGCTGCCGACAGCGTGCTGAAATGGCTGGCCGATTATCACCATCTGAGCCTCGATGAGCTGCGCGCCAGCGCCTATATCCATCAGGACGATGCGGCTGTTCGTCACATGATGCGCGTGGCCTCCGGTCTCGATTCCCTGGTACTCGGCGAGCCGCAGATTCTCGGCCAGATGAAGTCCGCCTACGCCGTTGCCCGCGAAGCCGGTACCGTCGGCCCGCTGCTTGGTCGACTGTTCCAGGCTACGTTCAGCGCGGCCAAACAGGTGCGGACCGATACCGCCATCGGCGAGAACCCGGTGTCGGTGGCCTTCGCTGCCGTCAGCCTGGCCAAACAGATTTTCAGCGACCTGCAACGCAGCCAGGCCCTGTTGATCGGTGCCGGAGAGACCATTACGCTGGTCGCGCGGCACCTGAGCGACCTGGGCGTCAAGCGTATCGTGGTTGCCAACCGCACACTGGAGCGCGCCAACACGCTGGCCGCGGAATTCGGTGCTCACGCCGTGCTGCTCTCGGACATTCCCGCAGAGCTGGTCAACAGCGATATCGTGATCAGTTCCACGGCCAGCCAGTTGCCGATTCTGGGCAAGGGAGCGGTGGAAAGCGCATTGAAGTTGCGCAAGCACAAACCGATTTTCATGGTCGATATTGCCGTCCCGCGCGATATCGAGCCTGAAGTCGGCGAGCTGGACGACGTTTACCTGTACAGCGTCGACGACCTGCATGAAGTGGTCGCCGAGAACCTCAAGAGTCGTCAGGGCGCGGCTCTGGCGGCGGAAGAACTGGTCAGCGTCGGTGTCGACGATTTCATGTCGCGGCTGCGTGAGCTGGCCGCGGTTGATGTACTGCGTGCTTATCGCCAGCAGAGTGAACGTCTTCGCGACGAGGAACTGGCCAAGGCGCAGCGGATGCTGGCCAACGGCAGCAATGCCGAGGACGTACTGGTCCAGCTGGCGCGTGGTTTGACCAACAAGCTGCTGCACGCGCCCAGTGTCCAGCTCAAGAAGCTGTCTGCCGAAGGCCGCGTCGATGCGCTGGCCATGGCCCAGGAACTATTCGCCCTCGGTGAGGGCTCGACGGATAAAACCCCGCAATGAAAGCTTCGCTGCTCAATAAGCTGGATGTACTCAGCGACCGTTTCGAGGAACTGACCGCGCTGCTTGGCGACGCGGAAGTGATCAGTGACCAGACAAAATTTCGCGCTTATTCGCGTGAATACGCCGAGGTCGAGCCGGTAATCCAGCTCTATAAGCAGCGGGCCAAGGTGCTGGCAGACCTGGACGGCGCGCAGGCCCTGCTCAAGGACAGCGACCCGGACATGCGCGAAATGGCCGTGGAGGAGGTTCGCGACACCAAACAGCAGTTGGCCGAACTGGAAGAGCAGCTGCAACGCATGCTGCTGCCCAAGGACCCCAACGACGGGCGCAATGTCTTTCTGGAGATCCGCGCCGGGACCGGCGGAGACGAGGCGGCAATCTTTTCCGGCGACCTGTTCCGCATGTATTCGCGTTACGCCGAGCGTCGTGGCTGGCGTGTAGAGATTCTTTCCGAGAATGAAGGCGAGCACGGCGGCTACAAGGAAGTGATCGCGCGGGTAGAAGGCGACAATGTGTACGGCAAGCTGAAATTCGAATCCGGCGCACATCGCGTGCAGCGCGTGCCGGAAACCGAGTCTCAGGGCCGCATCCACACATCCGCCTGCACCGTCGCGGTCCTGCCCGAGCCCGATGAGCAACAGGCCATCGAAATCAACCCGGCCGACCTGCGCGTCGATACCTACCGCGCCTCGGGCGCCGGCGGCCAGCACGTGAACAAGACCGATTCGGCGATCCGTATCACGCACTTGCCGTCGGGCATCGTCGTGGAGTGTCAGGAAGAGCGTTCGCAGCACAAGAACCGCGCACGGGCAATGTCGTGGTTGTCTGCCAAACTCAACGATCAGCAGACCAGCGCCGCCGCCAATGCCATTGCGTCGGAGCGCAAGCTGCTGGTCGGCTCGGGCGATCGCTCCGAGCGGATTCGCACCTATAACTTCCCTCAGGGGCGAGTAACGGATCACCGCGTGAACCTGACTTTGTATTCACTGGATGAAGTTCTGGCCGGTGGGGTCGATGCAGTGATAGAGCCGCTGCTCGCTGAATATCAGGCTGATCAACTTGCGGCACTGGGTGATTAAATGACCATCATTGCCAGCTTGTTAAGAAGCGCCGAGCTACCCGATTCACCGACTGCCCGGCTGGATGCGGAGCTGCTGCTGGCCGCCGCGCTAGGCAAACCGCGCAGTTTCCTGCACACATGGCCGGAGCGCATCGTCAGCTCCGAAGCCGCGCTGACGTTCGCCGACTACTTGCAACGGCGTCGCGCCGGCGAGCCAGTGGCCTACATTCTGGGCCACCAGGGTTTCTGGAAACTTGATCTGGAAGTCGCGCCGCATACGCTGATCCCTCGTCCGGAAACCGAAATGCTGGTCGAAGCCGCGCTGGAGCTGGTACCGCTTTTCGTTCCCGCCGAGGTTCTGGACCTGGGCACCGGTACCGGCGCCATCGCTCTTGCGCTCGCCAATGACCGGCCAGGATGGAAGGTCACCGCGGTCGACCGTGTGCCCGAAGCCGTTGAACTGGCTGAGCGCAATCGGCAACGACTGCATCTGGATAACGCCGAAGTGCTGAGTAGCCACTGGTTCAGTGCACTGGAAGGTCGTCGCTTCGACCTGATCATCAGCAATCCACCCTATATCGCCGATGCCGATCCCCATCTTGTCGAGGGCGACGTGCGTTTCGAGCCGAGCAGTGCGCTGGTCGCCGGCAGCGACGGCATGGACGACCTGCGGACCATCATCAAGCAGGCTCCGGACCATCTGAAAGAAGGCGGCTGGTTGCTGCTGGAGCACGGCTATGACCAGGGTGCGGCCGTTCGCGACCTGCTGACACAACAGGGTTTCGAGCGCGTGCAGACTCGTCGCGATCTGGGCGAGCACGAGCGCATCAGCTTTGGACAACTGCCGTGCTGAGCGATCAGGAGCTGCTGCGCTACAGCCGGCAGATCCTGCTGCAGCACGTGGATATCGACGGGCAACTACGGCTCAAGAACAGTCGTGTGCTGATCGTCGGGCTGGGCGGCCTCGGTTCGCCGGTTGCGCTGTATCTGGCCGCGGCCGGCGTCGGCGAGCTGCATCTGGCGGACTTTGACACTGTCGACCTGACCAACCTGCAACGCCAGATCATCCATGACAGCCAGAGTGTCGGGCAGGCCAAGGTAGATTCGGCCATCGCCCGGCTTGCCTCGATCAATCCGCAAGTGAAACTGGTCGCGCACCGCAGCGCGCTGGATGCCGACTCGCTTGGTGCGGCAGTGCGCGACGTCGATCTGGTGCTGGATTGCTCGGACAATTTTTCGACTCGCGAAGCGGTCAACGCTGCCTGCGTAATGGCCTCCAGGCCATTGATCAGCGGCGCGGCGATCCGCCTTGAAGGACAATTGTCGGTATTTGACCCGCGTCGTGCCGACAGCCCGTGCTATCACTGTCTGTATGGCCACGGCAATGAAACCGAACTGACTTGCAGCGAAGCAGGCGTGGTCGGGCCGCTGGTAGGACTGGTGGGCAGTCTTCAGGCACTTGAAGCACTTAAACTGCTGGCCGGCTTTGGTGAGCCGCTGGTGGGCCGCCTGCTGTTGGTCGATGCACTGAGCACGCGTTTTCGCGAGCTGAAGGTCAGGCGCGATCCGGCCTGCGCTGTCTGCGGCCCGTCGGGCGTACGGAGTTGAGCATGTCGGAAATCCACATGAGCTTCGGCAGCAATGCGCCCGTCGCCGTGTTCGATTCCGGCGTGGGCGGCCTCTCGGTGCTCAAAGAAATCAGCCAGTTGCTGCCTGACGAATCGCTGCTTTATCTGGGCGACTGCGGGCATATCCCGTACGGTGAAAAAACGCCGCAGTTCATTATCGAGCGTTGCCTGACAATCGCCGGTTTCTTCCGCGAGCAGGGTGCCAAGGCACTGGTCGTCGCCTGCAATACCGCAACGGTAGCGGGCGTGGCGCACATTCGCCAGCGCTACCCCGACTGGCCAGTGGTCGGCATGGAACCGGCCGTAAAGCCGGCGGCCGAAGCCACTCGCAGCGGCGTGGTCGGCGTACTGGCAACCACCGGTACGCTGCAGAGCGCTCGGTTCGCGGCGCTGCTCGACCGCTTCGCCAGCGACGTGCGCGTCGTAACTCAGCCGTGCCCCGGCCTGGTGGAGCGGATCGAGGCCGGGGATCTGCTCAGCCCTGACCTTCGCCAGTTGCTATGGAGTTACGTCGAGCCGTTGTTGGCAGCGGGCTGCGACACCATTATCCTCGGCTGTACACACTATCCCTTCCTCAAGCCACTGCTGGCGCAGATGATCCCCGAATCGATCAGTCTGGTTGACACAGGGGCGGCGGTAGCGCGCCAGTTGCAACGTCTTCTGGCTGGCCGGCAGCTTCTGGCGCAGGGGCCTGCGCGCGAGGTTTTGTACTGGACCAGCGGCAATCCCGCTAATTTCGGAAAAATCCTACCGTACCTTTGGCAAAGTTCTGACAGTGTGCGAAGCTTCAGTTTGTAAAAAAAACGTGAAAAAGACGTTTTACAGCTGAACTAAAGATCACCGCCAGTTTTCTATACCGCGTCTGGTGATCCCAACACTTCTAATAACTGCTGTATGAATAGGACGTTTCTCATGAAGAGACTCTTTTGCATGGCTGTGCTCTCGGCGCTCTTCGCCGGGCAAAGCGCGTTGGCGCAAGCCGACGGCGTCGAGTTTTCGGTTGGCCAAACGGGCGAGTCCACCATGACCTATCGCCTGGGTGTGCAGTTCGACTGGGACAAGAGCTGGCTGGAAAGCGATATCGGTCGCCTGACCGGTTACTGGGATGGTGCCTATACCTACTGGGACGGCAAGGACTATTCCGACAACCACAGCCTGTCGTTCTCGCCAGTGCTGGTGTATGAATTCGGCAACGGCAGCGTAAAACCATACGTCGAAGCGGGTATCGGTGTTTCGGTGTTCTCCAACACTCAGGTTGAAGACCGCAAATTCGGTTCTGCCTTCAACTTCGAAGACCGCATTGGCCTGGGCCTGCGCTTCGCCGGTGGGCATGAGGTCGGCATCCGCGCCACTCACTACTCCAACGCCGGTATCAAGCAGCCGAACGACGGTATCGAAAGTTACGCCCTGCATTACAAGATGCCGTTCTGATCGTCGCCTGACTGATCGGATTTGCCATCGGAGGTAGCTTGATCGCGACAACAGCGCGGAAATACAGAGTCTGTGTCAGCGTTGTCGCGAGCAAGCTACTTCCCACGGTTTCCCACGGTGCATGCCTGACGCCGGCGCAGGGTCAGAGATAAGCCGTCGCAATCCCTTTTCTTTCGTTTAAGCAGTCTTCGGCACCCGCCTCGAATTCGCGACAGATCAGTGGGCGCTTTTCGTAAATGGTGCACATCATGGTGTTGCGATCCAGCGCCGCACACCAGCCATCGTCCAGCCGCAGCATGACCTCGCCACCCCAATCGTCGGTATCGATGAAGCGTTCCGGCACCCCGGTATCAGTGATAAGCATCACTTCCAGCTGACAGCAGCACGCCGCGCAAGTCGAGCAAGTGACCTTCGGCTCATCGGGCAGTTGTGCGTGGGCGATAAGGGCGGGTTTCAGTGCAATCTCCTGCGCAGGGTCTGGATGGCCAATACGTGCGGACGACGGTTGAAGGCGGCACATCGTCAGCGGGGCCTGCATGGTACGCGAACAAACGCTGGCGACGACTGATCACTGGTCCTTTTTCGATGAGGGGTCGTGGGCCGGGAACAGGTTGAGCACCGCCTGGGCGCGAGATGGTGGCGCTGCGAGCTGTCGGGCCGGGCTGGATATCTCTGCAGGGCGGCCAGGTATGACCAGTTGTTCGGCCAGGCACTTGAGGGCGATATCGCTTAACGATGCTTCGCGTTCGGCTTTATCGGTATGTACGGTCAAGAGCACTGGGTCGATGACGCTGATATCGATAGGCCCCTGCGTCAGATTCTCCCGCAACGCCTGGAAGACCTGGCGCAGGTCTGGTCCGGCGATGTCGGCGGCGGTGTAGCCGTGCCCGGGCGTACTTGCGATGCCCACCAGGCGAGGTCGCCTTCCGCTGCGTAACAATGGCAGCGCTTCCTGAACGTAAAGGCTGGCGGCAACTACCTCATCGTGCGGCGTGACAGCTTGCGAGGCGTTGTCCCGTGAAGCCGTTTCATCGAGGGCGGCCGCCTCAAGGCCGCCCGCATAGAACACTGCGGTGTCGAGCACTCCCCATTCCCGGTCGATGCGATCGCCCATGGCCTTGAGTTGCACTCCGTCGCTCATGTCCCCGGTCACCAGCAAGACCTGGCCTGGGAAGCGTCGACTCAGCTCCACCAGCGGTGCCGGTGCCCGCGCGGTCAACGCCAGGCGATGCCCGGCCGCAAGCAACTCACTGGCCAGCGCCAGGCCGGTTCCGCCGTCGACACCGGTCAACCAGATACGACGTGCAACGGGATTGTTCATACCGACTCTCCTCTAGCGCCAGGCCGATACAGGCTGGCAACGCCGGGTCCTTTCGGGTGACCCAGGCTTATTCCTCGTCTGGCGCCGCCACCGATTGGCGACGGGGCAGGGCCTTGAACGCGGCCAGTGCGCGACCGCGGCTGGCGCTCAGATCAACGATGGGCGCCGGGTAGCTGGCGACTCCGAACAGGCCGCCCGCCGCGGCGGGATTGTGAATCTGTTTTTTGTTGAGCCCGGCCAGCTCAGGCAGCCAGCGTTTGATGAATACGCCCTCGGGATCGAACTTTTCTGACTGGGCAATGGGGTTGAAGATCCTGAAATAGGGTGCCGAATCAGTGCCTGTCGAAGAGCTCCACTGCCAGCCGCCATTGTTGGCGGCCAGATCACCATCGATCAGGTGGCGCATGAAAAAGCGCTCGCCTTCCTGCCAACTGATCAACAGGTTCTTGGTCAGATACATCGCCACGACCATTCGTAGACGGTTGTGCATCCAGCCGGTTTCCAGCATCTGACGCATGGCTGCATCAATGATCGGCAGACCGGTCCGGCCTTGCTGCCAGGCGGCGAGTTCCTCGGGCGCGTCACGCCATTGCAGCGCCTCGGTTTCAGGACGAAACGCTCGACGGCGCGACACGCGCGGGTATCCGACCAGCGTGTGCTTATAGAACTCGCGCCACAGCAGCTCGTTGATCCAGGTCACCGTGCCGATATCACCGGTTTCGAACTCGCCATGGTTGCTCATCAGCGCGGCGTGCAGGCATTGCCGGGGCGAGATCACGCCCGCCGCAAGGTAGGCCGACAGCTGGCTGGTTCCGGGCTTTGCCGGGAAGTCGCGTTCGGCCAGGTAATAACTGATCTGCTCATCGGCGAACGCTTCGAGCCGTCGACGAGCCTCGATTTCTCCGGCAGGCCATAGCTGCCGCAAACTCTCGGATGGCGTTTCAAACCCGGCAACCTGTTCCGGGACCGCATCGCTTGCGATCGACAGCGGCGGTTGCGCCTTGGGCGTCACGACCGGATGTGGCATGGCCGCATGCAGGCGTTGGTAACAGACCTTGCGGAACTGGCTGTACACCTGAAAATAATTGCCGGTCCTGGTCAGAATGCTGCCCGGCGCGAACAGCAATTGATCCAGATAGTCATGAAACAGTACCCCGGCGTCTTCAAGCGTGCGCTTCACGGCCAGGTCACGCCGGCTTTCGTTGATGCCGTATTCTTCGTTGGCGTGGACGGCCTCTACGCCATGCTCTTTGCAGAGCTCGGCCAGAACCCCGGGCGCTTGATCCCAGGTGTCCGCTTCGCGAATCAGCAGTGGAACGTTCAGTGCGCCCAGCGCTTTTTTCAGCTCCACCAGATTGCGCAGCCAGAAATCCACCTTGCAGGCGGCATCGTCATGGCTCTGCCACTGCGCGGGGCTGATGAGATAAACCGCCAGTGTCGGGCCGCGCTCCATGGCAGCGGCGAGGGCAGTGTTGTCGTGCACACGTAGATCGCTGCGCAGCCAAAGCAATTGCATAGTCAGTCCTTCAAATAAGCCCGAGCCTGGCCAGCTCGGTATGGGCGCCGAGCGAATCATGGGCGAGGGTCAGGCCTGCGAGCGGCTCGGCGATGGCGAGCAGTTCGGCGTCGTGAATCTGCACTGCGGGGCCGCTGAGCACGATCGGGCACGCAACGTTGGCCAGCAGCTTGGGCAACTGTTGCAGATTCAATGCTCTGCTGGCGTACAGCACGATGCCGCGCGGTCGCAGATATTCGGCGGCGAGTGCCAGCTCACCCGCGGGCAATGGCCAGTCAAAGACCTCTACCGGGCAGTCGGCGCTGCTGACCAGCCAGGCGGTGAGCCACAGATGCGGCTCGAAAGGCAGGTCCGACTGGTTGATCAGCAGCAGGGGCGAGCCGTTGAGCTGGCGATTGTTGTGGTAGATCCGCGCCCCGAATTTGCTGCGCAGCCAGGAATGAAAGAACGTGCGCTCCAGATGCGCGCCAAATTTGCCCCGCCAGCGCTGCTCCAACTCGGTCAGCAGCGGCAGCAGCAATTGCTGGCACAAGGTGCGAGGCGGGTAGAGCGACATGGCCTGGTTGAACGCATCATCGACCCGGCGTTCGGCCAGTTGACCGATGGCTTGCATCAAGGTCTGCCGCAGCGCTGTCCAGTCGTCACCCGACACGGAAGGTTGCGGTTGCTGATCGTCGATCAGAGCCTTGATCTGGCTGACCGAGACGCCGCGGTCCAGCCACGTGAGGATCTTCATCACCCTCTGCACATGTTCGGCGGAATACAGGCGATGACCTTTGGCGGTGCGATGCGGGACAATCAGGCCGTAGCGCCGCTCCCAGGCTCGCAGCGTGACGGCATTGACGCCGGTCTGCCGGGCAACTTCGCGAATGGGCAGCCAGTCGGGCGGCAAGGCTTCGCCATCACCGGGGCCTTGGGTACGGGGTCGATTCATGATTCAGATCGCATTGCGCAGGCTGAGATTTTCCGGGTGAGGCTGCATGTACACCTGAAGCGCCACGTACGGGTCTGGATGTTGGCGAAAATGGTGCTTGAGCAACGTCAGCGGAACGATCAACGGCACGATGCCCTGATGGTACTGAGAGATCAGTTGCTGGATTTCCTGTTTGTCCTGGGCGCTGATGGTCTGTTTCAGATAACCGCTCAGATGCTGAAGGACATTGGTGTGGGTGCTGCGCGTCGCGCATTTCTTCAGCGCCGCCATCAAGGCGGTGAAGTAGCGCGGCGCGACTTCGTTCGGATCGCTGCGGCCCATGCTGCCGAGCATGTTGCCCAGAACCTTGTACTGCACCGGATTGTTAGCCATCAGCTGGTATTTGTAGCGGGAATGGAATTCGGTAAGCGAACGGCGGGTAATCTCGCCCTTGAGCAACTGCTGCCACGCCGCATAAGCGAACACGCGGGTGACGAAGTTTTCCCTCAGTACCGCGTCATTGAGGCGACCGTCTTCTTCCACCGGCAGATCGGGATGACGTTCGCAGAACGCCCTGGCGTAGATACCGCGCCCGCCGCCATCGACCGGCGCGCCGTTTTCCCGATAGACCTTGACCCGCTCCAGACCGCAGGACGGCGACTTCTGCATGAAGATGTAGCCGCAGATATCGCCCACTTCGGCAGCCATGTGTGCGCCGTATTCGGCCAGCGCTTCCGTTACGTTCAATTCGCTGTTCACAGTGCCGACGGCCTGCGGAGCCTCCGGATCACCCACCAGCCTGATGGGTTCGCGGGGCACGCCCATGCCGATAGCGACTTCCGGGCACAGCGGAATGAAGTCGAAATATTCGTTGAGAGCCCGCGTGCACAGGTGCGATTCCTTGTGGCCGCCATTGAAGCGCACTTCAACGCCCATCAGACAAGCGCTGATACCGAGTTTTGGTTTGTCGAGCACGGGCAGAGACATCATGAACCTCTTCAAAGACTTATACAGATATAAAGCTCTGTACAACCTCGGTTCATCATAGGTGTGCGTCTGTACAAGTCAATTAATTTGTACAGCTTTTCGGAGGGCATTTGTACAGGCGGGCTACTGGCTGCCTGTGCTGTGCGCCTTATTTCCAGCCCATTCGCCAGGCCTGCGCATCGCGCAGCACCTGCCACGGCAGGCGTTCACTGCGTCGTGTCAGCACTGCCTGCAACTCGATTTCCAGCACCGTTCCTTCTTCATCCTTGATTAACTCAGTGACCAGAAAATGCTTTTCACGATTACGAGGCGTTGCTGCCGTCCATTTCGACAGCAGCAGTTTGCGCGGGTTGATGGCGTTCACTGTGAATGCTCCAAGAGCCGCCGGGCAGCTTCCTGGCCGCTGAGCCAGGCGCCTTCGACGCGGCCGGACAAGCACCAGTCTCCACAGGCGTAGATCCCCATATCCGGGTCGGACAGCGCGCCCCATTCGTGAGCGGTTGCAGGTCGGGCATAGAGCCAGCGATGGGCGAGGCTGAAGCTCGGCGCCGGCATGGCACAGTCGATCAATTCAGCAAACGCACCATGTAGATGATCGATGACCTGCTCTCTGGGCATATCCAGATGCTGTCTGCTCCAGGCGCTGGTGGCATGCAGGATCCAGGTGTCGGGAGTAAGGTCGCGTCCCGGCTTGCTGGGGTTGCGCGCCAGCCAGTCGATCGGGCTGTCCTGCACAAAGCAACCTTGCATGGGAGTCTGTAATGGGGAGCTGAATGCCAGCGCCACGGCCCAGGTCGGGTCCATCTTCACCCCGGCGGCGACGCTTGCCAGTTTGGGAGTTGCGGCCAGCAACGGCGTAGCCTGGGGCGCTGGCGTGGCGACCACCACATGACTGAACGGGCCGTGGCTTTCGCCGTCCGCGTCCAGCAGGTTCCAGTGCCGTTCGCCACGGAACACCTCGGTGATCCGGCACGAGAACGACACCGGCAGATCGCCGAGCATCGCGCGGGTGATGGCGCTCATGCCGGGCTGCCCGACCCAGCGGCTCTGTTCGTCCGGCGAAGGCGTCAGCCTGCCGCCATGGAAGTTGTAAAGCGATGGCGTCCATTCGGCGACGTAGCCCTGAGCCTGCCACTGATTGACCGCAGTGACAAAACGCCGGTCGCGTGCAGTGAAGTACTGCGCACCCAGATCCAGAGATCCGACATCGCTGCGCTTGCTGGCCATACGGCCGCCGCTGCCACGACTCTTGTCGAAAAGATGTACATCATGCCCGGCAGCGCTCAGTGCCTGAGCCGCCGAGAGTCCGGCGATACCGGTACCAATGATTGCGATAGGTACAGTCATAGAGGCCTCTTTACCTTGTCTGCACAGACTACGCCGTCGGTAAAACCTGTACAATCTTGCTGTTTGGTATAACTTGCACTGGTTCTCTATTTTGCCTCTCGATCTCGCCGCAATGGGTAGGTTCGAGCACGGGAAGTCTGGTGCCGATCGACAACGGGCCAACTACCCGAACGGGTAGTAAAGCTCCAGTCCATTCAGGTTTGGCCTATGGTTCAGCAAACAGTTTCGTCGACCGGATAAGCACAACCTGTGAAAAATAGACTACTCAATCGTCACGAACGCCACGCGAGGTAACCGGCCATGCACATATTGCTGACAGGCGGTACTGGTTTGATAGGGCAGGCGCTCTGCCGGTTCTGGTCCGCGCAGGGACATCAGCTGACTGTGTGGAGTCGTCGTCCGGCTGAGGTTGCCAGCCTGTGCGGGCCGTCAGTGCGCGCGGTTGCGCGGCTCGATGAACTGGGCGATCAGCCCGTCGATGCAATCATTAATCTTGCCGGGGCGCCGATTGCGGACAGGCCCTGGACCCGCAAGCGCCGGCTGTTGCTCTGGGAAAGCCGGATCGGCCTCACCGAGCAATTACTCGGCTGGATCAGCAGTCGCAAGGTCCGACCAAAGGTGATGATTTCGGGCTCGGCGGTTGGCTGGTACGGGGACAGCGGTGAGCGCGATGTTGACGAGACATCCCAACCCGCCAAGGAAGATTTTGCCAGCCAGTTGTGCATCGCCTGGGAAGAAACCGCGCAGCGCGCCGAGGCGCTGGGTGTGCGGGTGGTGATCGTGCGCACCGGGCTGGTGTTGTCCAGCAAAGGCGGTTTTCTGCAAAAGCTGCTGCTGCCGTTCAAATTCGGCATGGGCGGCCCGATTGGCAACGGACGGCAATGGATGCCGTGGGTTCATGTGCAGGATCAAATCGGGGCGATTGATTTCTTGTTGAATCATGCTGACGCGCAGGGTCCCTATAATGTCTGCGCGCCAGCACCGGTACGTAACCGGGAGTTTGCCAGGACGCTCGCCGCCATTCTGCATCGCACGGCGTTTATGCCGATGCCTGCGTTGGCTCTGCGGGCCCTATTGGGTGAGCTGTCCGTGCTGTTGTTGGGCGGCCAGCGGGTCCGGCCGAGTCGCCTGCAGGAAGCCGGGTTCACTTTTCGCTTCACCGATCTGCATGCAGCCCTGAACAACTTGCTGGGTCGCCATTGAACGCTTTGAATAGGATGTGTGTTGCATGACCGATCACGCGCTGTTGCTGGTCAATCTGGGTTCGCCCGCGTCGACCGAAGTCGCCGATGTGCGCAGTTACCTCAATCAGTTCCTCATGGACCCTTATGTCATTGACTTGCCGTGGCCGGTTCGGCGGCTGCTGGTGTCGCTGATCCTGATCAAGCGCCCGGAACAGTCCGCGCACGCCTATGCCTCGATCTGGTGGGACGAAGGTTCGCCGCTGGTAGTCCTGAGCAAGCGTCTGCAGCAGGCGATGAAGAAAGAATGGACGCAGGGTCCGGTGGAATTGGCGATGCGCTACGGAGAGCCTTCTCTGGAAACCGTGCTCACTCGTCTGGCCGGGCAGGGCATCAAGAAGGTCACGCTGGCGCCGCTGTATCCGCAGTTTGCCGACAGCACCGTCACTACCGTGGTCGAAGAAGCCCGACGGGTTGTGAAAGCCAGGGCGCTGGGCATTCAGTTCTCTCTGCTGCAACCGTTCTACGATCAGCCCGAATACCTCGATGCGTTGGTGGAAAACGTCCGGCCGCATCTTGAGCAGTCTTACGATCATTTGTTGCTGAGTTTTCACGGTCTGCCGGAACGCCATCTGCACAAGCTCGATCCGACCGGCAAACACTGCTTCAAGGACGACTGCTGCATGAAGGCGCCGCCCGAAGTGCTTGCCACCTGTTATCGCGCGCAATGCCTGCAATCCGCGGCAGCGTTTGCCAGCCGCATGGGCATCCCGGACGGTAAATGGTCAGTGTCGTTCCAGTCGCGGCTGGGCCGCGCCAAGTGGATCGAGCCCTACACCGAAGCGCGTCTCGACGAACTGGCGGCACAAGGAGTGAAGAAACTGCTGGTGATGTGTCCGGCGTTCGTGGCCGACTGTATCGAGACCCTGGAAGAGATCGGCGACCGTGGCGCCGAGCAATTCAAGGAAGCGGGTGGGGAAGAGTTGGTGCTGGTGCCGTGCCTGAATGACGACCCCAATTGGGCCAAGGCCCTGAACCGGCTGTGCGAACGCGCGCCGGTGATGTTGTAGGAGCGCACCGGGCGGCGCTCCGGTTTACTGCCGCTACGCGCCAGATCGTCGGATTGCCGCCCACAGCAAGCTAGTTCCTACGCCCTTCGGGCAGATTCAAAACAGATCAGTAAAAACCCGATCATGCTTCTGCCGCGTAATACTGCCGCTACGCGCCAGATCGCAAGCAAGCTAGCTCCTACGCCCTTCGGGCAGAATCAAAAGCAATCCGTAAAAAACGCGATCACGCTTCTGCCGCGTAGCGGCAGCAATCCTACGGCAATTGATCGTCCAGCTTCTTGTTCTTCCAGCTGTCGTTGCCGGGCAGCAGCAGGTTCAGCAGGATAGCGGTCACGGCGCACAAGGCGATGCCTTTGAGGCCGAAATCGTCCGGGCCGTCACCAGTGCCGATCAGAACGCCACCGATGCCGAACACCAGGGTCACCGACACGATCACCAGATTGCGCGCTTCGGACAGGTCGATCTTGTGACGGATCAGGGTGTTCATGCCCACCGCTGCAATCGAACCGAACAGCAAGCACAGAATCCCGCCCATCACCGGCACCGGAATACTCTGCAGCAACGCGCCGAATTTACCGATGAACGCCAGAGTGATCGCGAAGATCGACGCCCAGGTCATGATCTTGGGGTTGTAGTTCTTGGTCAGCATCACCGCGCCGGTAACTTCGGCGTAAGTGGTGTTGGGCGGTCCGCCGAACAGGCCTGCCGCTGTGGTGGCAATGCCATCACCGAACAGAGTGCGATGCAGGCCCGGCTTCTTCAGATAGTCGCGACCCGTCACGCTGCCGACAGCAATCACGCCACCAATGTGTTCGATGGCTGGCGCCAGTGCCACTGGAACGATGAACAGAATCGCCTGCCAGTTGAATTCCGGCGCGGTGAAATGCGGCAGCGCCAGCCACGGAGCGGCGGCGATCTTCGCGGTATCGACCACTCCGAAATAGAACGACAACGCAAAACCCACCAGCACACCGGAGATGATTGGCACCAGACGGAAGATCCCCTTGCCGAACACAGCGACGATCAGCGTCGTCAGCAGCGCGGGCATCGAGATCATCATCGCCGTCTGGTAGTGAATCAGCTCTGCGCCATCGCCTGACTTGCCCATCGCCATGTTCGCGGCAATAGGGGCCATCGCCAGACCAATGGAAATGATGACCGGACCGATCACCACCGGCGGCAACAGCCGGTCAATGAAACCGGTGCCTTTGATCTTCACCGCCAGACCGAGGAAGGTGTAGACGAAACCTGCCGCCATCACGCCGCCCATGGTCGCGGCCAGGCCGAACTGACCCTTGGCGAGGATGATCGGGGTGATGAACGCAAAACTCGATGCCAGGAATACCGGCACCTGACGACCTGTCACGATCTGGAACAGCAAGGTGCCCAGACCTGCGGTAAACAGGGCGACGTTAGGGTCGAGTCCGGTGATCAGCGGCATCAACACCAGCGCGCCAAACGCCACGAACAGCATCTGCGCACCGGAAAGCACCGTGCGCCAAAGTGGATCATTGAACTCGTGCTGCGTCATCGGGTTACGCGTCCTTTTGCTTGGTGCCGAAAATCTTGTCACCGGCATCACCGAGGCCCGGGATGATGTAACCGTGTTCGTTCAGGCGCTGGTCGATGGATGCCGTGTAGATCATCACATCCGGATGCGCCTTCTCGACGGCTTCGATGCCCTCGGGAGCCGCGACCAGAACCATGGCGCGGATTTCCTTGCAGCCGGCTTTCTTCAGCAGATCGATGGTAGCGACCATGGAGCTGCCGGTGGCCAGCATCGGGTCGATGATCATCGCCAGACGCTCGTCGATTTCCGGAACCAGTTTTTCCAGATAGGTATGCGCCTGCAGGGTTTCTTCGTTGCGGGCCACGCCCACGGCGCTGACCTTGGCGCCCGGAATCAGGCTGAGCACGCCATCGAGCATGCCGATGCCGGCGCGCAGGATCGGCACGATCGTGATCTTCTTGCCGGCGATCTTCTCGACCGACACGGGGCCGGCCCAGCCATCGATTTCATAGTTTTCCAGCGCAAGGTCTGCAGTGGCTTCGTAGGTGAGCAATGCACCGACTTCCTGAGCCAGCTCACGGAAATTCTTGGTGCTGATGTCTGCGCGGCGCATCAGGCCGAGCTTGTGGCGGATCAGCGGATGGCGGATCTCACGGATGGGCATAGGGAAAGGCTCCAGCGGGGGCAAAAAAACGGCCTAGATTAATCTATTCAGCAGTTACTGTCTTACGGCGCGTGCAGTATTGTCTTACCGTATGGATAGACTTCGCTCTGAGGTCATGCGCAACGTTAGTCCAGAATCGCTTGCCCTGAATCGTCGGGATGCGTACCTTTGCCCGCTTTTCTTACACTGCCCCCATCTGGAGAGCCTCATGTCCGCTGATCTCGAGCATATCCGTCTTGTCATGCGCGAGGCTGACTGCCTGTACACGGAAGCCGAAGTCGATGCCGCCATTGCCCGTGTCGGCGCGCAGATCAACGCCGAACTGGCTGATCGCAACCCTGTCGTGTTCTGCGTCATGAACGGCGGCCTGATCTTCTCAGGCAAACTGCTGACGCATCTGACCTTCCCGCTGGAAGCTTCCTACCTGCACGCGACCCGCTATCGCAACGAGACCTCGGGCGGCGACCTGTTCTGGAAAGCCAAGCCGGAAATCTCGTTCATCGACCGTGATGTGCTGATCATCGACGATATCCTCGACGAAGGTCACACCCTGAGTGCGATCATCGACTTCTGCAAGCATGCCGGCGCTAGGGCGGTGCACACTGCGGTCCTGATCGACAAGGACCACAATCGCAAAGCCCGCCCGGACCTGAAGGCTGACTACGTAGGCCTGCCTTGCATCGACCGTTTCATCTTCGGTTTTGGCATGGACTATAAAGGCTACTGGCGCAACGCAGCCGGTATCTACGCCGTCAAAGGCTTGTAATGCGCGCCTGTCCCCGCGTCTGCGCGGGGGCATTCGCTGGCGGATGGAAGAAGGGCTGTTGACCCGCGCGCCCTGAACCGCTGTAGTACGCATCGGTCGGTCCCAGGGAAGTTCTCATGACGTACATCCATCCTCGCCTTCTGGCGCTCGCCGTGGTGCTCGGCTTCTCGCCACTCGCTCCGGCTTTTGCCGAACCCATGCATGAGCAGTATCTGCCGCCTGATGACCTGAACCTGCGTGAAGGCGTTCCCGAGCAGCAGCAACTGTTGCAGATCACTGAATATTCGGTGGTCGCCGGCAACCAGCGTCAGTCCAGCCAACAACCGATTCCGGTCACATCGCCCCTGATGCTGCGCCTCAAAGGCAAGCCGCTGAACAAGGGCGCGACCATCGGGCAGGTGCTGATTCATTTTGAAAGCGGCGAAAGCAAGAGCCTTAAGAAACCGAGCTACGACGAGCCTTCGCGCACGCTGACGCTGTATTACCCGGCGTCGGAGTATCGAGTGCTCATCGATCTGTTGCGTAACGAAAAGGTCTATTGCCAGTTTCTCAGCTATGCCAACGGGCACATCTGGGCCGACCTGCACACCGCCGTCTCACGCACGCGTTGAGCCGCGCGCATGGCGGAGGGTAAACTGCCCGCCCGTTGAAAAGCCGCGACAAGCTGGAGCCCGCAATGCGTAAAGACAAGAAGCAGGTGATTGGGGATGAGATCGGCGACGAGCAGATCAGACTGTTCCTCGACTTCGAGCCGCACGACGCCACATCGCCGTCGCTGCACAAGCTGATCAAGGCTTACCGTGGATTGCGGATCGACGATTTCGAGCGCTTCCTGGCGTTCTTCAAGGACGCCGGCTACGACCTGGATGGCAAGGACGAGCAGGGCAACGACTTCGTGACCCTCATCAAGGATCAGCGCAACGCCGAAGACTACATCGAGCTGATCCAGCAGGCTCGCGGCTGACCCTGAACCGTTTGCCGGATGGCCTGGCCCTTTCGTAAACAAGCGCAGCGCCGCCTGGTGGCGCCTACTGGTGAGGTGATCTGTGTGCGCTTCTGCCCGAAGGGCGTGGGAGCTGGCCGGGCGGCGCTCCGCTTGCCTGCGATCTGGCGCGCAGCGGCAGCAGGTCAGGCGCCTTGGCCGTGCCAGACACACCGCACCAATCTGGATGCTGCCGGTTCCGGGCGGGTCGCAGGCAAGCCAGCTCCTACGCCTGCGGCAGATGAAAGACCGTTAGCTTGCAAGTGCAGCACCGCCCCCACAGGCGTCACAGGCGAACAGATACCGGTCTGGCAATAAAAAACCCGTGGCTCAATGAGCACACGGGTTTTTTATTGCCACGGCGCAACGTTACGCCAGGCTAGGTGCCTCGCTGGTGTGTTCAACCAGCTCAAGGATTTCGTCGTTCTGGGCGCTGATACGCTGGTACAGCTGCGCGTCGCTTTCCAGAGCCTTTTCTCGGGCCGGGAACATTTCGTTGAGCTTGGCGGCCCATTCAGTCCTGGCTTTCTCCGGGAAGCAGCGCTCAATCAATTCCAGCATGATCGAAACCGTTACCGAAGCGCCCGGCGAGGCGCCCAGCAATGCCGCAAGAGAACCGTCCTTTGCCGACACCAGTTCGGTGCCGAACTGCAACACGCCGCCTTTCTTCGCATCCTTCTTGATGATCTGAACCCGCTGCCCGGCCACTTCCAAGCGCCAGTCCTCGGCGCGTGCCTGCGGATAGAAACGACGCAGGGATTCGAGGCGTTGCTCCATCGACTGCATCACTTCGCTGACCAGGTACTTGGTCAGGTCCATATTGTCGCGGGCCACCGCCAGCATCGGCTTGATGTTGGCAACGCGCACCGACAACGGCAGATCAAGGAACGAGCCGTGCTTGAGGAATTTGGTGGTAAAGCCCGCGTAAGGTCCGAACAACAGCGACTTCTTGCCGTCGACCACGCGAGTGTCCAGGTGCGGTACCGACATTGGCGGCGAACCTACCGCTGCCTGACTGTAGACCTTGGCCTGGTGATGCTTGACCACTTCCGGGTTGTCGCAACGCAGCCACTGGCCGCTGACCGGGAAGCCGCCGAAGCCCTTGCTCTCTTCGATGCCAGACATCTGCAACAGCGGCAAGGCCGCGCCGCCAGCCCCGAGGAACACGAATTTGGCGTCGATGTCGCGGCTGCTGCCGCTGTTGACGTCCTTGACCGTTACCGTCCAGCCCGCGCCGTTGCGCTTGATGTCGGTGACGCGTTTGCAGTATTTGACCTGAGCGTCAGGCGCGCTGGACAAGTGCTTGAGCAACTGGTTTGTCAGAGCACCGAAGTTGACGTCCGTACCGTTGAGCATTCGCGTCGCGGCGATCTTCTCATCGGCGGGGCGCCCAGGCATCATCAGTGGCATCCACTCGGCAAGTTTGGCCTTGTCTTCGGTGTACTCCATCGAAGCGAAGGCGTGGTGCTTGCTCATGGCTTCGAAGCGGGTCTTGAGAAACGAGATGCCGCTCTCACCCTGAACGAAGCTGAGGTGAGGAACCGGGTTGATGAAGGATCGTGCCGAACCGAAAGTGCCTTTGCGAGCCAGGTATGCCCAGAACTGCCTGGACACTTCGAACTGGGTATTGATGTGTACGGCTTTTTTGATGTCGATGGAGCCGTCGGCGGCCGGCGGCGTGTAGTTGAGTTCGCAGAGGCCGGCGTGACCGGTACCGGCGTTGTTCCACGGGTTGGAACTCTCCGCGGCTCCGGAATCCATGAGCTCAACGACTTCCAGCTTGAGGCCGGGGTCGAGCTCTTTGAGCAGTACCGCCAGGGTGGCACTCATGATGCCCGCTCCGACCAGTACCACGTCGACTGTTTCGTTATGCGCCATTAACGCGTCTCCAAAATCTGCAGCACCAAATTGACGGCATACGATCCTGAGGCTGGATGCCGGAAGACCGGGGCGTGCAGCAAGGTTGGGCCCCATTGGTCCCGGCCAGGATCACCTGTCCGATTCTTCGCAATTTTTCGCATCTTAAAGCGCAGGTCCCGGTCAGGCTGAATGAAGTGTCCATCATAAGCATATGAACTCATTTTCAGACCCGCTGGGCCATTCGACCATCGTCAAGGCACTTGTCTTTCGACCAGGCCCGTTCAAGGGTTTCAGGCACCGGTATTGGAGGCGCAGTCGCGGTCAGTCCTGTTCAAGGGGGCCGGTTCAGACGCTAATGGTGCTTTTACAAACGCGTACCTATTCATTTGCTCGCCACACTCTTGTGAAGTAGTGAAACCCGTTTTTCACGTCCTTTTGGAAACGTGAACCAAACCTCGAAAAGGGCTGCTCAAGCAGCTCTGGCAGACCAGATGCATACACTGTGAGGCGCTGGCGCGGGAGAAAGGTTCGATTCGTTCGAGCGATTCACTGCCGTCCATCGAGCACGTCGGTGTGCACATGACCTGTGTGGGCGGCTCTCTGTGGGCGATACGGAGGTGCCAATACGACGATTGGCGATGCTGCGAGGCCCGATCAGGAGACGTCCTTATAATCGGGGGGAGATTATAGCGATGAAACGACGCAAATTGATCGGATTAACTGACTTTTATTCGCCATCCGGTCAGGCAGTGAGCAAACGCCGCGTTGTCGAGCGCGATAGCGGGCGGCTGACCCTGGCGTTGGCCGGCAAAGGCTGATCGAGCCAGGCAAGCCGCTGCTCTGTGACTTCGACCCATTCGGAGCCGGTCGGGCGCTGCGCGCAATGCTTGATGGCGCGGCAGATTCCGGCCTGATCGACGTGTGCGTAATAGCGGTATTGGCGGCGGGTGGTGAACAGCGACCAGAACAGATTCATGGCGCGACTCCTGACGAGTGATGGGGGCAATCTTGCCGCGCTGACGTGACACCCTCGTGACACCTCCATGGCTGAACCATTGCGGTTTGCCGCGAGTCCCATTTTCAACTAGTGAGCCGGCGTTCCACGCCGCTATACTGCCGCCCATTCAGTGCCTGACCCATGGAGAGATAAGCATGCTGCGTCGCCTTTTGTTCGGTTTGCTTGCTGTAAGCAGTCTGACCCTGGTGGGTTGTGCTCACAGCCCGCAACAATTGAGTCCTCAACCCAAGCTGAACGCGCAACTGGCCCCGGTCGGCCATGGTCAGCCGGTGGTCGTTCGCGTGGTAGACGGTCGTCCCGGCCCGAATCTGGGTACACGAGGCGGGATGTACCCGGAAACCAGTTCCATCAGCGTGAGCAGCAACGACATTGTTCCCAAGCTGCAGGCTCAGGCTGAAGCCGCCGTGCGTCTGCTGGGCTTCACGCCGACCTCCGGGAACGGCAACGCTCCACAGCTGACCGTGACCCTGGCTGATCTTAAATATCAGTCGCCCAAGGAAAGCATGTACGTGACCGAAGCCACCATCAGCTCGACGTTCCGCGCGGACGTTCGCAATAACGGTCGCAACTACAGTGGTCGCTACGCCGCCTCGCTGGACCAGCGGTTCGGCATGGCACCCAACCAGGAAACCAACACCAAGCTGGTGAGCGACGTGTTGAGCGATGCGTTGACCCGTGTCTTCCAGGACGCGACCATCGGCGCCACGCTGTCGCAATAAAGCCTGCTGTTGCAGCCTACAAGCCATGAAAAAGCCCGGCCCTCGTAAGAGAGCCGGGCTTTTTTGTGGCTGCCGAAGCGGTCAGGCGGCCTGCTGATATAGCTCCAGAAAACTCAGGCCGGTCGCGTGATCCAGGTCCGGCAGATCATGATGAACATGCCCGCCCAAGGCGCAGTAAACCAGCCAGTGGCGGTCCTGAACGTTGAAGGCCAGGCCGTCGATCAAGTCCTGTTGTTCATCGCTCGGTGCGATCAGATACAGGCGGTCCTGATTCATTGCGTGCAGCATCAAAAGCTCCGGAAAAGGGGGAGGTCGTCCCTCAGGGAGCCATACAATGCCCGGCTTGGATTACGGTCTGGTGACAACCACAGATTCGGTGCGAAATTCTGTGGGAGGGAGCTTGCTCCCTCCCACATTACAGCGGCAACCCTGCCTTCACCCGATACTGATTGCGCACCGGCGTGGCGTATTGCTGGACCAGATACGGCCGGTGTTCGACCGGCGCGCCTTCCAGCCTGTTCTGCCACTCCTCCTTTGCCCGTGCCAGTTCCTCGGCGGGGAACAGGTCTTCGGCTTTTGGCACGTCCAGCGCAGGATCGGCATCGCTCCACTGCGCATACGCCAGGTAATGCACCGGGAACAGTCGATAACCGCCGAGAATCTGGCGATCCATTTCGGTGGCCAGCTGCTTGGTGTCCTCGAACAGTTCGGTGATCGGCGGCGCGAAGTTCACGTGCACGCGGCCTTTATAGCCGGTGATGCCCATCGCGATACTCACGTCGTCCTCGCCCGGCGTCTTGACGTAGCTGCCGGTCGTGGCGCGAATATACAACTCGCGGGCCTTGGCATGGTCGCATGGATCGTATTCGTAGCTGATCGACACCGGAATAAGGTTCAGCGAGCGGATCACCTCGCCGAACGGCTCATCCTTGCGACTCATGTGGAACATCTTGAGGATCGCCGACTCGGTGCGGTCATCACCATCCTTGGCCCGGCCCTCGGCCTGGGCGATCCAGATCGATGTACCGTCCTGAGTGATGGAGTGATTGATATAAGCCGACAGCAACTGATAAGCCGCCATCTTTTCTCGCCGCCCGCTGATCGAGCGATGCACGATGAAGCTCTTGTTGAGGCGCATCAGGTCGCTGACGAAAGGCTTTTGCAGCAGGTTGTCGCCAATTGCGATACGCGGCGTCGGCAGGCCTGCGTGGTACACCGCGTAGTTGACGAACGCCGGATCCATGACGATATCGCGGTGGTTGGCCAGAAACAGATAAGCGGTGCCGGATTTCAGCTGCTCCACGCCGGTGTACGTCACGCCGTCGGTGGCACGCTCGATGGTGTGGTCAACGTAATACTCGACCTTGTCCTGCAGGCTGGCGACCGAGTTGATGCCTGCAAATTCGCGGCGCAACTTGCGCGCCAGGGTCGGTTGCAGAAACCAGCCGAGCGTACTGGCCAGCCGCGGGAAGCGGAATTTGGTAAGGATAGCGAGAAAGGCTTTGTCGCTGAGCAGGCGCGCCAGTACGGCGGGGACTTCTGCATCGTTGTAAGGTCGGATGGCATCGAATTCGCCCATCATGCTCTCTTGTTGGAATCGGATAGGGTAAAAGAAGGTGATGCTTGGCAAAACTACCTTCAAAGAATGGGGCAATTATACGCACAACTGGTCCCGGAGGCCGCGATGCAGGAACTACAGAGTTATGACTGCCCTTATTGTGGCGAACCCGTGGAGGCCGTGCTCGACCTGTCGGGAGGTGACCAGCAGTACATAGAAGACTGCCCGGTCTGTTGCCGACCCATCGCGTTCGACCTGCGCACGGACGGCCATGACTGGAGTCTGGACGTTCGCAGCGAGAACGAATGATGCAGAAAATCTACGAGCCTGAAAATCTTCTGGAAGGCGAACTGTTGCAGGGCATGCTCGCCAGCGAAGGCATCCAGGCGCGCCTCACCGGCCGCGACCTGTTGGGCGGGATGGGCGAGCTGCCGATGTCCGGCCTGCTGGCCATCGCGGTGGATGATCATCAGGTCGAGCGGGCGCGGGCGCTGATCACCGCGTACAATGCGGCCCTGCCATTATCCGGCGACGAGCCGGACAGTATTCCCGATATATTGGTGTGCTGATTACTGCCTGAAAAAGAGCGCTGTTACCCTCATGTGTGGACGTTATGCCTTGTTTCGATGGACGCCCGCGTTTGCGGCCTTGCCCGGCTTTCCGGCGGATCAGCAGGCGCAGTGGAATATCTCTCCGTCGGACTCGGTGCTGATGCTGCGGGCAGGCGAAGACAAGGGCGCGCTTGAACTGGCACGCGCTCGCTGGGGCCTGACGCCCGCCTGGCTGACCGACCTCTCCCGCACACCGGCTCATGCCCGGGCGGAAACGCTGGCTGAACAGCCGATGTTTCGCGAAGCGTTCCGCCTGCGCCGCTGCCTGTTGCCCGCCAACGGTTTTTACGAATGGCGCGGCACCGTGCGCAAGCGTCCGTTCTGGCTCACGCCCGCCGAAGGCTCTGCGCTGTTTTTTGCCGCTGTCTGGGAAGCCTATCCGGTTCAGGGCCATACATGGCTGAGTGTTGCGGTGGTGACTCAGGCCGCGGCCAGTCAGCGCCGGCCGTTGATTCTCGATGCCGAAGGGCAGAAGGCCTGGCTTGCCAGCGATACACCATTGCCTGCGTTACAGGCATTGCTCGCCGCGCCACAGATGGCGTTGCGCGAGCGGCCGCTGGCCAACCTGGTCAACGACCCCAAACTCAATGCGCCCGAGTGCCTGACGCCACTGAGTTGATACAGCTTGATTGAACGGCCTTGCGATGCGTGGAAAATCTGGTACACAGCAGACACAACCACGATACAGGGCCGGGAACCATCCTTGCGAATCACGGACCAATGTGGCGACCGGCCGGTGTCTGGCGCAGAGTAGCTGCACGTCTCAGGATCACCGCCTTATCTACCAGGAGAACCAACATGCGTCAGTCATTTGCCCGTGGTGCCTCAAGTTGCGCGCTCGGCGCTGCGCTACTGCTCGGCGGCTGTCAGGCCGTCAACACGACGTCGGGCGATGCGGTCGGTGTCGAGCGCAAGCAATACATGTTCAGCATGCTCTCGACCGACGAAGTGAACAAAATGTACGCCCAGTCGTATCAACAGACCGTGGGCGAGGCGAACAGCCAGGGCGTTCTCGATACCACCAGCGCCAGCGCCAAGCGAGTACATGCCATTGCCGATCGGCTGATCGCCCAGGCACCCAAGCTGCGACCTGATGCGGCGCAGTGGCAATGGGAAGTGAATCTGATCAAAAGCGACGACCTGAACGCCAACTGCGGTCCGGGCGGCAAGATCATTTTCTATACCGGCCTGATTGACACGCTGAAGCTGACTGACGATGAAATCGCCGCGGTGATGGGCCATGAAATCGCCCACGCTTTACGCGAGCATGGCCGCGAGGCGATGTCCAAGGCCTATGGTGTGCAGATGGCGCGGCAGGGCGCCGGAGCGTTGTTGGGTCTGGGGCAGGACAGCCTGGCGCTCGCCGACACGGTCGTGAATTACAGCCTGACGCTGCCCAACAGTCGTGGCAACGAAAACGAGGCGGACCTGCTGGGTCTGGAGCTGGCGGCACGCGCCGGGTACAACCCCAACGCTGCCATCACCCTTTGGCAGAAGATGACGCAGAACGCCGGTGGTTCGCAGCCCGAGTTCATGAGCACTCACCCGGCTTCGGAAAACCGAATCGCCGCCCTGCAGGCCGCGATTCCCAAAGTCATGCCGCTGTATCAGCAGGCCAAAAAATCTTGAAAGCCTGACCCGATCCTACGCGCCGCAGCATACGAATCAAACCCAGCCGCTGACCTGCATGGCCTTGTACACGGCTACTAGGGCCAGGACGAAGAAGGCACTGGCCGCCAGTCGGCGGATCAGTGTCAGCGGTAGTTTTTCGGCGGCGAAGTTGCCCGCCAGTACCACCGGCACGTTGGCGATCAGCATGCCTACCGTGGTGCCGATGATGACCAGCCACAGGTAGGAATACTGCGCGGCCAGCATCACGGTGGCGATCTGGGTCTTGTCGCCGATTTCTGCGATGAAAAAGGTGATCAGTGTGGTCATGAACGGGCCGAACTTGCGCGCGGTGCTGGCCTCATCCTCGTCCATCTTGTCCGGAACCAGTGTCCACAACGCCGTGGCGGCGAAGCTCGCGGCCAGAATCCAGTGCAACACCGCGTCGGAAAGAAAGTTGCTGACCCAGGCACCTACGGCACCTGCCGCCGCGTGGTTGGCGAGCGTCGCTGCGACGATGCCGGCGATGATCGGCCAGGGCTTGCGAAAGCGTGCAGCCAGAATGAGCGCGAGCAATTGCGTCTTGTCGCCGATTTCAGCGAGCGCAACGACTGCAGTGGGGATTAGAAGTGATTCCAGCATCAGGTTTCCTGAGGGGCGGGTCGACACGGCTATGACACGTACGACCTCCCCGCCCCGGGTAAGGTGTGCGTGTCATAGGTCTTGTCAAACCACTGATCCGTCTGAGCGGACCTGGGTCGCACGCACCATGGTCTGAGGACCAAGTATGTTGATGCGCGCCGGACGAGCATGGCGCTCGTGGGAGACTACTCCCCTAGGACGGAGCGGATTCTGCCTTTGCAGAATCCATTCGGCAAGCGCTTATTTCTACGAGCGCTTGGCACTGTAGATCCGGAACCCGTTGCCTTGAGCCCTGATTCGGCACATTCCGACATGCTCTTCGATCAGTGGCTGGTAGCGCAGAAAGCTGTTGGCTACCAGGCGTAGTTCGCCGCCTGATTTCAGATGTTGACGTGCTTTTCGCAGCAGGTTCTCGGTGGCCATGTAATCGGTATGAACGCCGACATGGAATGGTGGATTGCTGAGAATGGTATTAAGCCCCATTGGCGCTGCATCGATGCCATTGCCGGTCAGAACCTCGGCTTCCAGGCCGTTTGCTGCCAGCGTCAGGCGCGAGCTGGCAGTGGCGAAGGCGTCGACGTCCAGCATGATCACATCGTTATGCGGGTAGCGACGCTTTACCGCAGCGCCGAGCACTCCGGCTCCGCAGCCGAAGTCCAGCAAGTTGCCGCTCGGGAGCTTGTCCAGGTTTTCCAGCAACAGGGCCGAGCCGCGGTCCAGCCGACCATGACTGAACACGCCCGGCAGGCTGACCACGGTCAATGGGCCGTCCGGCAGATCGATCTGATAGGGCTTTGCAAGGCTTTCCAGGGCGACTGCCTGCGGCGCGTGCTCGACCGTGACCTGCCAGAGCTGGCAGTGGCGTGCACTGTCGAGTTTACGGGCACGGCCAAAGGGGCTCAGTTGCCGGGCAGCGGCTTCGATACCGCCGCGCTTCTCGCCGACCAGGAATAGCTCGCGCCCCGCCAGTCGCGAGGCCAGTGCGTTGAGCAGGTAGTCGGTCAGGTCGCGGGCCTTGGGCAGGAACAGCACCGCTGCGTCGAAAGTCTGTTCAGGAGCTTCAACGCCGAAATGCGTGCGTTCGGCAAAGCGGGCGTCCAGGGCCGCCTGATCGCCAGCATGCCAGCACCAGCCACGTGCGTCCGGCAGCTTGCCCAGCAGATCGTCAGCCGGCAACCCGGCCAACAGCACCGAACCCTCAAACAACTCGGCCTGACGGAGTAACACTTCACTGCGCGGGTCCATGGACTGGGCTCCTGAAAAAGCGCGGAGTTTAACACCGATGCAGCGGGTTACCGCGTAGGAGCGCGCTTACCCGCGACGGCGCAAATACATCCGACACATTTGTGTCTCCAGATGCGCCGTCGTCGCGGGCAAGCGGATCGCCGCCCGGGCGCTCCTGCTGGCGTTAACCCACAACGCGCACCGGGGCGCCGGCGAAGAACGCTGTGGCGTTTTCCGCGACCTGGCTGACGATGCGCTGCCGTGCTTCGCGGGCACCCCAGGCGCTGTGCGGGGTGACGATCAGGCGCGGGATGTCACCGGCCAGCAGCGGGTTGCCCGTCACGGGAGGCTCGACACTCAGAACATCCGATGCAGCACCGCCCAGATGACCATTGCGCAATGCATCGGCCAGTGCCTGTTCGTCGATCAGGCCGCCACGCGCGGTGTTGATGATGAACGCGCTCGGCTTGAGCAGGCTCAGCTCGTGAGCGCCGATCATGTTGCGGGTCTGGTCGTTCAACGGGCAGTGCAAGGTCAGCGCATCGATCTGCGGTAACAGCTCGGCCAGCGGAATGCGGTCCGGGCGCTCCGGTCGTCCCGGAATCTGCCCGAGCAGCACGCGCATACCGAACGCCTCGGCCAGTTTCGCCACCGCACTGCCCAGTTCGCCGTGGCCCAACAGCCCGAGCGTCTTGCCCTCCAGCTCGACGATGGGGAAATCCAGCAGGCAGAACTGCGAAGATTTCTGCCACAGCCCATGCTGCACGGCGTGCTGGTAGTCCGGCAGGCGGGTGGCGAGTGCCAGCAGCAACAAAAGGGTGTGCTGGGCCACCGATGGCGTCCCGTAACCCTGGCAGTTGCACACCGTCACGCCATGCTCCCGCGCCGACACAAGGTCGACGTTATTGGTGCCGGTGGCGGTGACCAGAACCAGTTTCAGCTCTGGGCAGGATGCGAAAGTATGTGCGTCGATCACGACCTTGTTGGTGATCGCCACCTGCGCGCCCCGCAACCGCTCGGCTACCTGATCGGGCAGGGTGCTCGCATGCAGCTGCAGTTCGGCGAAGCTCTGATGCAATGCGCCGAGATCCAGATCACCCAGATCCAGCGAGGTATGGTCGAGGAAAACTGCTCTGCCGGTATTGCTCATAGCTGTACCTTTTGTGCCGTGAATGGGAAGCGTAAGGTAATGAGCCTACCAGAGCCGATGCTCGTCAACATTCCAGGAGGGCTCATGTATTGGGCAGAATTTCTCACCGTTGCCCTGATTCACTTGCTAGCAGTCGCCAGCCCCGGCCCTGACTTCGCCGTCGTGGTGCGCGAGAGCGTTACCCATGGACGCAAGGCCGGCACCTGGGCCGCGCTGGGCGTGGGCTCGGCGATCTTTCTGCATGTGGGTTATTCGCTGCTGGGTATCGGCTTTATCGTGTCGCAGTCCATCGTGCTGTTCAACGCGCTGAAATGGGCCGCTGCCGCGTACCTGCTGTACATCGGCTTCAAGGCACTGCGTGCCCGACCGGCCAAGCCGTCGGATGACGCACTCAAGGCCGCGCCAAGCGAGCGCAGCGCCAAAGGCGCCTACGTCAGCGGTTTTGTGACCAACGGCCTCAATCCCAAGGCCACCCTGTTTTTCCTGTCGCTGTTCACGGTGGTGATCAACCCGCATACGCCGTTGCTGGTCCAGGGCGGCTACGGCATTTATCTGGCCGTGGCGACCGCCGCCTGGTTCTGCATGGTGGCGCGGCTGTTCAGCCAGGCCCGGGTGCGGGCCGGCTTCGCACGCATGGGGCATTGGTTCGACCGGGCGATGGGCGGTGTGCTGGTCGCGCTGGGCCTGAAGCTGGCGCTTACCGAGGTGCGTTGACCCGCGCGTTACATCCTCGCTCGTCAGCAAATCATCCCTTTGACTGATGCGACTGGCGAGGGTGGGTTTCAGAGTCCATATTTCAAGCCTCGCCTGTGGACTTTGAAAAGGGACTCATATGTTACAGACTCGCGTTCTAGCGCCCGCCGACGGCGCTTACCAGTACCCGCTGTTGATCAAACGGCTGCTGATGTCCGGCAGCCGCTATGAAAAAACGCGCGAAATTGTCTATCGCGATTCTGTTCGCTACACCTATCTGACCCTTAACGAACGCATCTGCCGCCTGGCAAGCGCGCTGACGGCTGCCGGCGTCAAGGCCGGCGACACCGTGGCAGTGATGGACTGGGACAGCCATCGTTATCTGGAATGCATGTTTGCGATCCCGATGATTGGAGCCGTCATTCACACCGTCAACGTACGGCTTTCCCCCGAACAGATCGTCTACACCATGAACCACGCCGACGACCGGGTCGTGCTGGTCAACAGCGAATTCCTCGGGCTGTACAGCGCCATTCAAGGCCATCTGACAACGGTCGAAAAGACCATTCTGCTCACCGACTTGCCAGACAAGACCGCCGATCTGCCCAACTTTGCCGGCGAATACGAAGAGCTGCTGGCTGCCGCGAGCCCCGATTACGTGTTCGAGGACTTCGACGAGAATTCGGTGGCGACCACGTTCTACACCACCGGCACCACCGGCAACCCCAAGGGCGTTTACTTCACCCACCGTCAGCTGGTGCTGCATACCCTGGGCGTGGCGACCATCATGGGCAGTATCGACAGCGTCAGGCTGCTGGGCACCGACGACGTGTACATGCCCATCACGCCGATGTTTCACGTGCATGCCTGGGGCGTGCCTTATGCCGCGACCATGCTTGGCCTCAAGCAGGTTTATCCGGGCCGCTACGACCCTGAGTTGTTGGTGGAGCTGTGGCGCAAGGAGAAAGTCACTTTCTCCCATTGCGTGCCGACCATCATGCAGATGCTGCTCAATGCCAAGGCCGCGCAGGACACGGATTTTGGCGGCTGGAAGATCATCATCGGCGGCAGTTCGTTGAATCGCAGCCTGTATGACGCCGCCAAGGCCAGGGGTATCCAGCTGACTGCCGCTTACGGAATGTCCGAAACCGGTCCGCTGATCTCGGTGGCACACCTTAACGAGGAACTGTTCGCCGGCAGCGAAGAGCAGCGCATCGACTACCGGATCAAAGCCGGCGTGCCGGGCATGCTGGTGGAAGCGGCGATTGTCGACGCAGACGGCAACTTCCTGCCTGCCGACGGCCAAACGCAAGGCGAGCTGGTGCTGCGTGCGCCCTGGCTGACGCAGAGTTACTACCGCGAGCCGGAGAAGGGCGCCGAGCTGTGGGCCGGTGGCTGGTTGCACACCGGCGATGTGGCGACGCTCGACAACATGGGCTTTATCGATATTCGGGACCGGATCAAGGACGTGATCAAGACCGGCGGCGAATGGATTTCGTCGCTGGAGCTGGAAGACCTGTGCAGTCGTCATCCGGCCGTGCGCGAAGTTGCAGTGGTCGGAGTAGCCGATTCGCAATGGGGCGAACGGCCTTTTGCGCTGCTGGTATTGCGCGAAGGTCACAGCCTGGACGCGCAAGGTTTGAAGCAACACCTCACGCCGTTTGTCGAGCAAGGTCATATCAACAAGTGGGCGATTCCAAACCAGATCGCGCTTGTTACTGAAATTCCCAAGACCAGTGTCGGCAAGCTCGATAAAAAACGTATGCGTCAGGACATCATTGAATGGCAGAACACTGACAGCGCATTTCTGTCCAGGCTGTAACAAACGCCCGTGCCATGCCTGGCGGGCCCGGCAGGCGTGTGCGTAGTCGGGCCGCGAGCACTGCTTGCCAAATTTTCAATTTAAGCCATTCTGCGTTTCAGGCCTGTCGGAACCTCTCGGGAACCGGCGGGCCAGAGGCCTTCATGCTGCAAATCACACTTTAGAGGGATCAAGCGCAGCGGCCTGCTGGATATAGTCGGCACAGGGAATGAGCAAGAGCGAAAGCATGCATTTCGTGTTGTAGCCTCCGGGCTGTCTGAACGAGCTGTAACCGTCAGTTTCCGATTTCGATGGCTGGTCCGCTTTTTTGAAGTTCCCACTGCCATAACAATAAAGCACATGGAGTAGCGTCGATGACCACAGCAAACCCTTTCTGGCGCCGGGCGAAACTTCCCCTGGCAGTCAGCCTTGCCTCCTCGCTCGCCGGCCCGGCCTTCGGCGTTACTTTCAATGTCGGCGAAATCGAGGGCAGTTTCGACTCCTCGTTGTCGGTGGGTGCCAGCTGGTCGACCGAGAAAGCCAACAAGAATCTCATCGGTGCCAACAACGGCGGACGCGGCCTGTCGCAGACTTCCGATGACGGCCACCTTAACTTCAAACGTGGCGAGACCTTTTCGAAGATCTTCAAAGGTATTCACGATCTGGAGTTGAAGTACGGCGATACCGGCGTGTTTCTGCGCGGCAAGTATTGGTATGACTTCGAACTCAAGGATGAAAGCCGCGAGTTCAAGGACATCAGTGATTCCAACCGCAAGGAAGGCGCCAAGTCTTCCGGCTTCCAGTTGCTCGATGCATTCGTCTATCACAACTACGCCATTGCCGATCAGCCGGGTGCGGTGCGTTTCGGCAAACAGGTGATCAGTTGGGGTGAAAGTACTTTCATCCAGGGCGGCATCAACAGCGTCAACCCGATCGATGTTTCCGCCTTCCGGCGTCCGGGTTCGGAAATCAAGGAAGGCCTGATTCCGGTCAACATGTTCTATCTGCAGCAAAGCCTGACCGACAACCTTTCGGCTGAAGGTTTCTACCAGCTGGAGTGGGACCAGACGGTGGTCGACAACTGCGGCACCTTCTTCTCGCAGCCGGATGTTATCGCCGATGGCTGTGACAACAATCTCGCTGTGCTGCGCAGCCGCGCCGGCCTCAACAGTTCCCTGGCCGCGGCGGGACTGCCGGCTGCTGCGCGGGGCGCGATATTCAACTCGCTATCGCAGCAGGGCGTTACCTTCGGCAATCCCGACGAAGGCGCCATCGTGCGTCGCGGCCCGGACCGGGATGCGCGTGACGGCGGCCAGTTCGGTTTTGCCTTGCGCTACAACTACGAGCCGCTGGACACCGAGTTCGGCGCGTACATGATGAACTATCACAGCCGTGCGCCGATCTTCAGCGGACGGGGTGGCTCGGCGGCCTCGTTCAGTGCTCCGGGGCTCGTGGGTTCGCTGGTTCGAAATGGCATTCCCGCGTCGGTTGCGGTAGGTCTTGCACCGACCCTGCTGCCGCTGGTGGTGGCCGGCAACTCCAGCTACTACGTCGAATACCCTGAAGACATCCGCCTGTATGGTCTGAGCTTCTCCACCACGCTGGCGACCGGTACAGCGTGGAGCGGTGAGATCAGCTATCGGCCGAACGCGCCGGTGCAGGTCAACACCACTGACATCCTGTATTCGGGCATCACCCCGCTGAACCCGAACGTGTCGCTGTTGCCTGGGCGTCCCAATACGGATCAGCCGGGCTACCGCCGCAAGGAAATCACCCAGCTGCAAACCACGCTTACGCACTTCTTCGATCAGGTGATGGGCGCTGATCGTCTGACCGTGGTCGGCGAAGTAGGCTGGACGCATGTGGGCGGTCTGGAAAGCACTTCGGAAATCCGCTACGGCCGCGACCCGGTCTACGGTCCCGGCCCGCTCCCGGCCGGCCAGTGCGCTGTGCTCAACGCCGGCACGCTAACCGGCGCCGAGCAGAACAACCTCAGCCGTTATTGCGAAAACGATGGTTTCACCACATCCAACTCCTGGGGTTATCGCGCCCGGGCCATCTGGGACTACAACAACGTGTACGCCGGCGTAAACCTGCGGCCGAGCGTGGCCTGGTCCCATGACGTCAAGGGCTACTCGCCCGGCCCTGGCGGCAACTTCGAGGAAGGCCGCAAGGCGGTCAGCCTGGGCCTGGATGCCGAGTATCAGAATACATACACCGCGAACCTGTCCTACACCAACTTCTTTGATGGGAAGTACACCACGGTCGATGACCGAGATTTCGTGGCGCTCAGCTTTGGCATGAACTTCTAAGAACACGGTATCGGGATGACTATGAAAATGAAAATAACAAAGAGTCTGTTGCAAGCCGGGGTGTTGGGTGTGTCATTGCTGGCGACGGGGGTGATGGCAGCGGTACCCGAGTCCGAGGCGGCGAAACTGGGGACGACTCTGACGCCAATGGGCGCGGAAAAGGCCGGCAATGCGGCCAATACCATTTCCGCCTGGACACCAATGCCGGCCAACGCCGGCGCGGTGGACAGCAAGGGCTTCCTCGCCAACCCGTACGCCAGTGAGAAGCCGCTGTTCACGATCACCGCAGCGAATGTGGAGCAGTACAAGGACAAGCTGGCGCCGGGCCAATACGCGATGTTCAAACGTTATCCGGAAAGCTACAGGATTCCTGTCTACACCACCCATCGCGGCGCCACGGTGCCTGCCGAGGTATTCAACGCAATCCGCAAGAACGCCACCAGCACCCGAATCGTGGGTGGCGGCAGCGGTCTGGAAAACTTCGATACCGCAATCCCGTTCCCGATTCCCGCCAATGGCGTTGAAGTCATCTGGAACCACATCACGCGTTACCGTGGCGGGAGCGTACGGCGCTTCGTTACCCAGGCTACGCCGCAGCCCAACGGTTCCTACAACCTGGTGTATTTCAGTGACCAGTTCGTGTTCCGCGACCGGATGAAGGATTTCGATCCGAAGAACCCGGGCAATATCCTGTTCTACTTCAAGCAAGAGGTCACCGCGCCTGCACGTCTGGCGGGTGGCGTATTGCTGGTGCACGAAACGCTCGACCAGGTGAAGGAGCCGCGCTCGGCGTGGTTGTACAACGCCGGTCAGCGTCGCGTGCGCCGGGCGCCGCAAGTGTCCTACGACGGCCCTGGCACTGCGTCGGACGGGCTGCGCACTTCCGACAACCTCGACATGTACAACGGTGCTCCGGATCGCTACGACTGGAAGCTGATCGGCAAGCAGGAAATGTATATCGCCGCCAACAGCCACAAGCTTGACGATCCCAAACTCAAGTACGCCGACGTGGTCAAGGCCGGCCACATCAACCAGGATCTGACGCGTTACGAGCTGCGCCGCGTCTGGCACGTAACCGCGACCTTGAAGGAAGGGCAGCGCCACATCTATGCCAAACGTGACTTCTTCATCGACGAGGACACTTGGCAGGCGGCGGTCATCGATCATTACGACGGCCGTGGACAACTGTGGCGCGTAGCCGAGGCGCACGCCCAGAACTACTACGACAAACAAGTGCCGTGGTACGCGATCGAAACCCTCTACGATCTGCAGTCCGGCCGTTACGTAGCGCTGGGCATGAAGAACGAAGAGAAGAGCGCCTACCAGTTCGGCTTTACCGCCAGCAGCAGCGACTTCACGCCCAACGCGCTGCGCCAGGAGGGTGTGCGTTGATCTGATGTCCTTCGCGGAGGGAGCGTGCTTGCTGTGGGCGGCAATCCGACGATCTGGCGTTTAGCGGCAGCAAAACAAGCCGCACTGTACCAACTGATCTGCGGGGTGAACCGGACTGCTGCCGCTGCGCGGCAGATCGCAGGCAAGCCAGCTCCTACGCCCTTCGGGCAGAAGCGCACGCAGATCCTCACCAGTTGGATCGTCGCCCGGTCCGCTCCTACCCATCAAGCCCCGTCGTCGGGGCTTTTTTATGCCGAGGCATTCGGCTCGTAAATTGTAGGAATTTTGTTACAGAGTTATCGGATGTTGCCTTCAAAAGGCCGGGATTACCCGCTAGTCTCGGGACACAACCTGTTACGCCGAATAATGACTCCAATAAGAGCCGGCCATGACTGACCTGTCCCGAATGCAAGGATTTGCAGACAGCGCGATCTCCGCGCTGGAAGGGCGATACTTCCGTCCGCCACTGCCTGAAGGGCACGTGCCTCGTGCGCGGCTGTGCGAGCGGCTGGACGCCGGGCTCGCCGGGCGCCTGTTGCTGGTATGCGCACCTGCGGGTTTCGGCAAGAGTTCGCTGGCGGTGGAGTTCTGTCAGCGTCTGCCAACCGGATGGCAGAGCGTCTGGCTGGGTCTGAGCCAGCGTGACCGCGACCCCGGCCGTTTTCTGGAACGTCTGCTCGGCGGCCTTCAGCAGTTTTTCCCGCAACTTGGTACGCAGGCCATGGGCTTGCTGAAAATGCGCCAGCGCCACGAGCCGTTCGCTTTCGACGAATGGCTGGACGGGCTTCTCGATGAGCTGGCGATGCACCTGATGCTGAGCCGCCCGTTGCTGCTGGTGCTCGACGACTATCATCTGGCCCAGAGCCCGGTACTCGACCGCTGCCTGCAACTGCTGCTCAGCCACCTGCCGGCCGGTCTGGTGTTGCTGGTTACCAGCCGCCAGCGCCCGGACTGGCACCTGGCGCGCCTGCGCCTGTCGCGCCAACTGGTCGAACTCAACGAGCAGGACCTGCGCCTTACCGATGCCGAATCGCTGGCGGTGCTCGACAGCCGCAGCGGGACGATGGAAAGCGACGCCCTGCAAAGCCTGATCCGCCGCAGTGAAGGCTGGGTCGCCGGTCTGCGCTTCTGGTTGCTGGCCGCCACTGGGCCCGGCGACGAAAACGCTCGGCCACGCGCCTTGCACGACGGCGACGGGTTGATACGTGAGTACCTGCTGGAAGAAGTCATCGAGTGCCTGCCCGCCGACGTTCAGGCGTTTCTTTACGATACGGCCTGTTTTGAACGCTTTTGCGCCCCGCTTTGCGACGCGGCGCGAGACGCCCGTGACAGTGCCGAAATGCTCGGCTATCTCAAGGCTCATCAAGTTTTTCTGGTGCCGCTCGATGAAGAAGAACGCTGGTTTCGCTACCACCACCTGTTCTCGGATCTGTTGCGCACCCGCAACGCAGACCAGGCGCGCCACACTCATCTTCACCTGAATGCTTGTCGCTGGTTCAGCGAGCAAGGGCTGCTGGACGAAGCCGTGGAACAGGCCCTGCGCGCCGGGCATCCGGAAGTCGCGGCAAACCTGGTCCAGAACCTTTCCGAAGAGCAGCTTCTTTCCGAGCAGAACGTCGGCATGTTGCTGCGCTGGAAGCTCGACTTGCCCGACAGCCTGTTGACCAGCACGCCTCGGTTGATCGTGCTCTACGCATGGGCGCTGGCGCTGGCCTGTCAGCTGGATGCCGCCGAAGCGCTGGCCAGCCACTTGAGCCGATTCCTGCCGGCGCCCTCGGCCTCGGCGCAAAAGTCCATGCTTGCGCAGTGGCTGGCGCTGAGCGGCGTGATCGCACGCGGCCGTGGTGACAGCGAGCGAACCCGGCTTTATTGCGGCGAAGCCCTGCTGAGCCTGCCGGAAAAACGCTATGGCCAGCGTCTGGTCTGCCTGTCGACGCTCGCCAACCTGGCCATTGCCGACGGTGATCTGCTGCGCGCCAGGGCGCTGAATCGAGACGCGCTGGAACTGGCGCAGCGGGTGGCCAATCCCTTGTTCGAGGCGCTGGCGCATTACGACCGCGCCAGGGTCATGCAGGCGCGCGGCCAGATCCTCCGGGCGCTGGAAGAAGTCCGGCTGGGGCTGCAACGGCTCAAGGATCTGCCTGCGTCGAGGCTGTATGCCGTACGCGCCCGTCTGAAATTGTACGAAGGTTATCTGTTGACCATGCGCATGCAGACCGACGGCGGCCGCGTGCAATTGCTCGCCGGCCTGGCCGAGGCCCGTGCCTGCCGGGATATCAGCGTGCTGATCGGGCATTGTGTGATTGCCGGTCTGGAAGGGCGGGCCGGTCGTTTTCCTGAAGCCTTCGCCGAGTTGACCGAGGCCGAGCGGCTGATGCACATCTGGGACGTGCCGCCGATGTATTACCTGGCGATGATCACCCTGATCAAATGCGAGCTGTGGCTGATGCAAGGCCGCGTCGACCTGGCCGAAGCCTGGTTGCTGCGCCTGACTCAGACCTACGGCGGCGGGCTGCCGGCCGCCGCGCCGGAATGCCATCCACAGCTGGCCGAGCACATTGAGTTGCAACGCGCGGTACTGGAGCGTCTGCGCGGCGATCTGCGCACCAGCGGCCATCGCTTGCAGCAGCTTGACCAGCGGGCTCAGGAGGCGGGCGCATTGTTGCCCAGTCTTTACGCTGCGGTGCAGCGCATCAGCCTGCTGCTCGCTGATGCTCGCTGTGAAGAAGCGCGGGAGTTACTCGGACGCAGTCTTCACGTCGCGGCAGGCGGGGCACTTTTGCCCTTTCAGGCGCTGCTCGATGAGCATCCTCGCTGGTGCCGCGAGCAATTGCTGCGAGCCGCGCCATGCCCGGTGCGTGACTTTCTTCTGGAGCGGCTGCCGACACCGAATTGCGGTTGCCCGGCCACGGGCAATGACACGCTCAGCGTGCGCGAGCTTGGCGTGCTGCAGCTGATCGCTCAGGGCTGTTCGAACCAGGAAATCAGCGAGCAGTTGTTCATCTCGCTGCATACCGTCAAGACCCACGCCAGCCACATCAACAGCAAACTCGGCGTGGAGCGCCGCACCCAGGCCGTGGCCCGGGCCAAGGCGCTGGGCCTGCTATAGGCGGGCGCGCGTACGCCGCTGGCGCCCGATTATTCTCCGCTCCACAACGCCTCGACGTCTTCAAGCCCCCAGTCGGCAGGCAGTTCGATCTTGATGATCGAGTCACGCTCCTCCTGCCGGGCAAGGTCGATGACCTGCGGGGTAAACCGTCTGCCGGTTCGTGCCGACATGAAGGCTTTCACCCTGGGCAGCAACAGCGTCTGCTCATTCTGTTCAATGACGACAGCCAGCCGCCCGCTCTCCAGACGTACCAGCGCGCCGACCGGATAAATGCCGACCGTCTTCACGAAGTTCTGAAACACCACTTCGTCGAAGTGGCCTTTCCAGGACGCCATTTCACGAATCGAATGCGCCGCGCCCCAACCCTTTTTGTAAGGCCGGTCCGAAGTGATCGCGTCGTACACGTCGCAAACCGCACCCATTCTGGCAAAGATGCTGATCTGTTCGCCTGCCAGGCCATGCGGGTAACCGCTGCCGTCGAACTTCTCATGGTGGTGCAGACACACGTCCCGGACTATGGCGTTGACCTGCAGGCTGGCCTCTAGAATCTTCAGGCCGGCTTCGGGGTGGTGCTTCATGGCATCGTATTCTTCCGGCGTCAGGCGTCCCGGTTTGTTGAGGATCTGCGGGTCGATCATCATTTTGCCGACGTCATGCATCAGCCCTGCAACGCCGGCCTCGCGTATCTGCTCTTCCGGCATGCCCATGCGGCGGGCGAGCGCGACCATCAAGGCGCAGACCGCCACCGAGTGCATGTAGGTGTATTCGTCGGAAGTCTTGAGACGCGACAGACTGATCAGAGCGTGAGGGTGACGCAGGATCGAGCTGGAAATTTCCTCTACCAGCAGGTCTACGTCGTGCACATTCATGGCGCGGCCCATCTTGGCATCGCTGAACATGACCATGACCGCGCCTTTGGCCCGGTCGCAGATTTTACGGGCACGCCGTACTTCTTCTTCCAGGCTGGCGGGCCTGGTAGAGATCTGTTCAGCGCCAGCGCAAGCCACATCCGAAGGTGCCTTGCCGCGCCCGGTGTCGATCCAGACTTCCAGAGTGTCGGACTTCTGGATGCGTTCAAGTACAGCAGCGTCTCGCAGCACCACCTCGACCTGTTCTATCCAGAACGGATCATCAATAGAGGGGCGACAGAACTTGTGGATGTGCATCCCCAGGGTCAGTTCCGATACCCGGATTTTTCTCAGCATCTTCAGACCCCGCAGGCATCATCTGAGAGGCTGGACGAGACAGCAGCGAACGCAGCTACCCACGGGCGTATATCCAAACGGCAGTAAAAATTTTTGCAGTTGTCGCTGATCGACATGGTTTCACCTCGTACGACTCAAGGATCATCCTGATCTCGGAAGGCCAGTATACGGGGCGGGCCAGCGAAAAATCACAGGATTTTTCAACCGTCAATAAAGCATTATTCTGATTTATTTC
This sequence comes from Pseudomonas sp. R1-18, assembly GCF_051132095.1. Taxonomy (NCBI): domain Bacteria; kingdom Pseudomonadati; phylum Pseudomonadota; class Gammaproteobacteria; order Pseudomonadales; family Pseudomonadaceae; genus Pseudomonas; species Pseudomonas sp. R1-18. Next base: position 3,964,714 of record NZ_CP071658.1, on the reverse strand, counting down.
AATAAAATCAGTGGTTTATGGGTTTCAAATAATTGACGCCAAACAGCCGGCAAAAAATATTGAATAAAAGCTCCAGAAGCGGAGTTCGTTCAGCCGACCTATATATCCAAACGGATGAATAGTGGACTGAGCGACTATCCGCGAAGTTCCAGATGCAGGCAGCCGTGTCGTCAGATTCCGCTTTCGACGGCCAGCGTAGTGGGCAACCGGTGATAACGCCTGCCGAAATAAACCAGCACATCCGCTTCGTTCTGATGACGGATGTCCAGTACCTCACAGAACAGGATGTCGTGGGTACCGACGCTGACCGAGTGGCTGACTTTGCAGTCGAAAGCCAGTTTGGCATTTTCCAGGATCGGCGCCCCGGTTACGCCCGTAGTCCACTTGCCACAGGCAAAACGTTCCCGCTGCGGGGTCTTGCCGCCAAACAGGTTGGACAGCGCCTGCTGCTCGTTGCCCAAGGTGTTTACGCACAGCGTGCCGTTTCCAAGGAATGCTTCGTAGACCGAAGCATTGCGGTTAATACACACCAGCAGCGTAGGCGGTTGATCGGTCACGCTGCACACTGCGGTCGCGGTAAAGCCCGCGCGTCCGCAGGGGCCGTCCGTGGTGATAACGTTGACCGCCGCCGCGAGGCTGGACATGGCATCGCGAAACTCCTGGGCGGCGACCGGTGTGGCCGCAGTGGGCAGTGCATCGCTGACTTGAGTGCTGTGCATGGGAATCTCCTTCAGATCAGAGCGGGTGTCGACCGGGTGCGGGCGTTGAGGTAATCGAGCAGGGCAAGACGAAATGGCTGCGGATCGCTGATGCTGGAAGCGTGGCCGCCGTACTCCAACAGGACCAGTTCCGCGTCGCGCAGGGTGTCCGCCAGGTGCTTCGAGCGTTGCCAGGGCACCAGCATGTCGTCGCGGTTGGCGATCAGCAGCGTCGGCACCTTGATGCTCCGCAGGCGCGATTCGATATCGAACGTTTCCAGAGCATGAATCCGGCGCAGAAGGTTTTCCGTATCCGGAAAGTGCTCCAGCGCATGTTTTTCGTCGGCAGCCAGCCGTTCGGTATTGGCGGCGATCCAGTCCGCCGGATACAGGAACAGCGCCTGTGCCTGGACGTAAGCGTCGGGCCCGCAACCGGCGAGCAGTTTTTTGCGCAGTGAAAAGCAGCGTGTACTGTGCGGGTTCGGGCTGCTCCAGGCGTTGATCAACACCTGGCTTTGCAGCAGCTCGGGGCGCAGCAACGCCAGCTCCAGCCCGACCAGCCCTCCAAGCGCGTGCCCGATGAAGTGGCAACGCGCGATGTCCAGCGAATCCAGCAGAGCGAGCAGCTCCTCGGCCATGTGCCTGATCGAGTAGCCCGCCGGCAGGGTCGCCGGGCTTCGTCCGGTGCCGGCGTGGTCGTAGACCACCACGCGGTAATCGCGCCCCAGCACAGACAGGTCGTCCGCCCAGTAACGACTGGAGCCGCCGAGCCCCGGGCTGAGCACCAGCGTCGGCGCGTCGGCATCTTGAAGACCATGGATTTCGTGATACATGCGCGTCTCCCCGGTCAGCCGATGTGAACGATGCTGGCGATTTCGATCAGTGCATCGGGTTTAACCAGTCCGCACTGAATGCAGTAGCGGGCCGGTTTTTCTCCGGCGAAGTATTCGGCGTAGACCGCGTTGACCTTGGCGTAGTCGGCCCAGTCACGAATCATGATCATGTTGAACGTCACGTCGTCCAGCGTGCCGCCAGCGGTTTCCACCACACCTTTGATGGTTTCCAGCACATGCCGGGTCTGGGCGGTCGCGTCCCCGACATGCACGACGTTATTGTCCTTGTCGAACGGCAGCGTGCCGGAAACGTAAAGCACGCCGTCCGCCATGGAACCTGGGACGAAAGGCGCGAGTGGAGTGCCGGTGCCTGCAGGGATAATCGCTTTCTTGGTCATGCTGGTCTCCTTAAGAAGGTTGCCCGGCCGGGCGGAAGGTGGCGCAGAAGTCATCGACGCTGGAGACCCAGCCGAAGAAGGTTTCGATGTTGAACAAGGCCGCCTGCTGGGCGAACTCGGGGCCGGCCTGATGAGTGGCGTCGGCCAGCACCACGCCGAAATACTCAAGGTGGAAGCCGTCGCGCAGGGTTGATTCGACGCATACGTTGGTTGCGATTCCGGTGAACACCAGATTGCGGATACCGCGACTGCGCAGCACGCTGTCAAAGCCGGAGTTGAAGAAGCCGCTGTAACGCGTCTTGGGCACCACGATGTCGCCCGGTTGCGGCTTCAGCTCATCCACCAGGTCGTAATCCCAGCCGCCTTTGGCCAGCAGCTTGCCTTCCAGCGCCGGGCGTTTGCGCATGGTTTTCAGTGCGTTGGATTTGTACCAGTTAGGCGAGCCGGGGCCGCCTGCCTCGACATAGGCCGGGTCCCAGCCATTCTGAAAAAAGATCACCGGAATGCCGGCTGCACGGGCGGCGTCGCAGGCCTTGTTGATATTGGCGATGACGGGCGCGGTGCTGCTGACGTCAAACCCTGCCAGATCCAGATATCCGCCAAGCGACGCATAGGCGTTCTGCATGTCGACGACTACCAGTGCGGTCTCGGCAACCTTCATGTGCAGCGCTTCGGGGCGGGCCGGCAAGTTGCAGGAAGGCCGGCTGTCGTCTGGCGTGACCAGACCGGCGAGGGTGGCAGGCGCGTTCATCAAACCACCTCCTTGAGCGGCGATACGTGTCGGCGACTGGTCATCAGCGGCTGGATCTTCTGGCCGAAGTCTTCGACGCCTTTGACGAAGTCATCGAACGTCAGCATGACGCCCTGGGTGCCCGGAACCGTGGCCACTTCATCGAGCATGCGTGCGACGTTTGCCCAGGAACCGACCAGCGTGCCCATGTTGATGTTGACTGCCGATGTCGGGTCGGCCATCTGCCGCAGATTCGATCCGGCGCTCTTGTCCGCCGCGCCTTTTTCACTCAGCCAGGCGATGGCTTCCTCGTCGGCGCCTTCCTTGATGTGCTCCCAGCGGGCTCGCGCGGCCTCGTCGGTCTCGTCGGCGATGACCATGAACAATACGCAGGACGTCACATTGCGACCTGTTACGGCGTTGGCTTCGATCAGTTTCTGTGCGGTTGGTGCGAAAGCCGTCGGCGTGTTCACGCCTTTGCCGAAGCAGAAGTTGTAATCGGCGTACTGCGCGGAGAAGGCCATGCCTGCTTCGCTCTGGCCGGCGCAGATCAACTTCATGTCGGCCTGCGGACGCGGGCTGACGCGGCAATCCTGCATGGTGAAGTGCTCGCCCTTGAAGTCGCTGCGTCCGGTGCCCCAGAGGTCGCGCAGCACTTGAGCGTATTCGCCCAGATACTGGTAGCGCGTGTGGAAGAACTCGTCGCCCGGCCACATGCCCATCTGCTCGTATTCGGGTTTCTGCCAGCCCGTAACCAAATTGACGCCGAAGCGGCCGTTGGAGATGGAATCGATGGTCGACGCCATCCGCGCAACGATGGCGGGCGGAATAGTCAGCGTAGCGACTGTGGCAAACAGCTGGATTTTGCTGGTGACCGCAGCCAGGCCGGCCATCAGTGTGAAGGACTCTAGATTGTGTTCCCAGAACTCGGTCTTGCCGCCGAAACCGCGCAACTTGATCATCGACAGCGCGAAGTCGAAGCCGTAGTGCTCGGCTCTTTGCACGATGTTCTTGTTCAGTTCGAAGGTGGGCTTGTATTGCGGAGCATTGCTGGAGATCAGCCAGCCGTTGTTGCCAATGGGGATGAAAATACCAATGTCCATGTGAGGCCTCGCTGCGTGGGTCGATGAATGCCGTGAGAGGAGCGGCACTGCAATCGCTGTTTGCATATAGCGGGCCATATTTTTTTATCGTTATTATTCAACTACTTGAGAGTTAAGTTCCTCAATATCGGACCATTTGGTCTGAATTAGAGCACTTGGTTTGTGCGTCGTGCACGCTGTTGGAGCGTGTTTCGCTTGCAGTCGGGGCAGGGCTGGCAAGGCGAACCGTCATATCGACAAAACGCCCGCGCCCGTTAAGATGCCCGCTCATTCCGGCATCACTGGTTGGATCTGCGTGAACAAGAAGCCTCCCGTGACCGAGCCCGCCAAGCGCGAACGCAAGGTCCTGCCCAAAACTCAGCCCAAGCCTAAAGCGCTGCCCAAAATCACAGCGTCGGGCAAAGCCAAGGCCTCGACCAAAACCAAGGCCTCGACCAAGGCAACTCGTGAGCCTAGCGCCGAATCCCTCAAGCGCCGCCTGCGGGTCATGGAGAGCAAGCGCGCGACGATTCTCGATGCCGCGCTGGAGGTCTTTTCCCGTTTTGGCGTGCATGGCACCAGTCTGGATCAGGTGGCGAGCCTTGCCGATGTATCCAAGACCAACCTGCTGTATTACTTCAGCAGCAAGGATGACCTCTACCTCAGCGTGCTCCGGCAGCTGCTGGAAGTCTGGCTCAAGCCCCTGGTGTACTTCACCGCCGACAAGGACCCGGCCGAGGCGATTGGCGCTTATATAAGAGCCAAGCTGGAGATGTCCCGCGATCATCCGGCCGAATCGCGGCTGTTCTGCATGGAAGTAATGCAAGGCGCACCGCTGATACAAGGCGAGCTGCAGCATCCGTTGCGAGACACGGTGGAGAAAAAGGTAGCCGTAATCCAGCAGTGGATCGACGCCGGGCAACTGGCACCGGTCAATCCTCATCACCTGATCTTTTCGCTGTGGGCGACCACTCAGCATTACGCGGATTTCCGGACCCAGGTGGAAGCGGTCACCGGCAAGACCCTCAACGACCCCGAGTTCTTCGAAGAGGTGCTCGCCAGCCTTATCAGCATGATTCTGGATGGCATCCGGCCGCGAACCTGAAAAGCGCACGCGCCGCGCGCAGCGCACAAACCAAGTGCTCTGAATCGGACCGTTTGATCTGCTTTCTTCCCACGATATGACCGAAGTCATTGTTACCAGACGAGTTTTCTGTAGTGGCATGGATGCTGCTTTGGACCTGACGCAAGAGGTCAGGCCCTTACCTACAGGAAAACGTCTATGTACAAGAAACTGTTGCCCGGAACATTGTGTGCAGCTGTAGCGTTGGGGATGGGCAGCCTTGCCCAGGCTGAAGGACTCACGCTCAAGGGGCCGGCGAAAATCGCCATGGTCTATATCAGCCCGCGCAACGACGGCGGCTGGACCCAGGCGTTCGACGAAGCCCGCGTGAAGCTGGAGAAAGAGCTGGACCAGAAAATCCAGTTCGTCGAGAGCGTGCCGGAAAACGCCGCCGCCATCACGCCAGTGGTCGACCGTCTGATCGCGCGCGGCGCCAACATCATCGTTGGCACCGCATTCGGGTATTCGGACACCTTCCTGAACCTGGCGAAAAAATACCCGGATGTCGCCTTTCTCAACGGCTCCGGCACCACCAACGCCGCCAACCTTGAATCCTTCTACGGTCGAACCTACGAAAGCCAGTACCTGTGCGGCATGGCGGCAGGCGCGGCGTCCAGATCCGGCAAGCTGGGTTTCGTGGCGGCCAATCCGTTCGGCCAGGTTAACTGGACCATCAACGCGTATGAGCTGGGCGCGCGGCAAATCAACCCCGACGCAACGGTGACGGTGATCTATACCGGCGCCTGGAACGATCCGGTCAAGGAGCGCGCTGCGACCATGGCCTTGATCGACAATGGCGCGGATGTGATCGGCCAGCACGTCGACAGCCCGACACCGCAGATTGTCGCTCAGGAACGCGGCGTTCACGGCACCGGTTACCATCGCGACCTCAGCGAGTTCGCGCCCAAGGCAACCATCTGCTCGTCGAAGTGGGTCTGGGACCGGTTCCTGGCGCCCGAGCTCAAGAAAGTCATGGCCGGCAACTGGACCCCGACACCCAACGGCGCATTGCTGTCGATGGAGCAGGGCGGCACCGATATCAGCCTCACCGGCGATCCGGTGATCTCCGCCGAACACCGCCAGCGCATCGAGGCCGAGCGCGCGCAGCTGCTGGCGGGCAAGAAGATTCTGTACAGCGGGCCAATGGCCGACCGCGATGGCAAAGAGCGTATTGCCGCTGGGCAGAGCATGGCCGATCCGGAACTGTGGAAGATGGACTGGTTCGTTCAGGGCGTGAAGACCCAGCAATGAGCCAGGCCAACGCGCTTCAACTCATTGGCATCAGCAAATCCTTCGACGGCTTCAAGGCCCTGAGCGACGCTGATTTCACCGCGCGCTGGGGTGAGGTGCACGCGCTGCTGGGCGAAAATGGCGCGGGCAAGTCGTCGCTGATGAACATTGCCGCCGGGCTGTATGCCCCCGAAACCGGCGCGCTGTTGATCGATGACAACCCCGTCCGGCTGGGCGGGCCGAAGGATGCCAGCGCTCACCGGATCGGCATGGTTCACCAGCATTTCAAGCTGGTGAAACCCTTCAGCGTTGCGCAGAACATTCTGCTCGGCCTTCCCGAGCAGTTGGGCGAGGGCAGCTATGGCAAGCGTCTCGCCGCCCTCCAAGAGCGGATCAGCGCCAAGGCTCGGGGGCTGGGGTTCGTGCTCGATCCTCGGCAGATCGTCGACACCCTGTCGGTGGCTGAGCAGCAACGGGTGGAAATCCTCAAGGTGCTGCTGGCCGGCGCGCGAATCCTGATCCTCGATGAACCTACCGCGGTGCTCACCGATCAGGAGGCCGAGCGCCTGCTGGCGACCGTGCAGGCCTTTGCGCGGCAGGGCGCGGCGGTGATTCTGGTTACTCACAAGATGGCGGACGTCAAACGCTACGCCGACCGCGTGACGGTGATGCGCGGCGGACGGACGATTGAAACGCTCAACCCACAGCACGTCAGTGTGGAAGAACTGGTGCGCCTGACGGTTGGCGAGTCGGGTGCCGCCGTCACCGATCATCCTTGCGCGACGCCCGGCGAAGCGCGCCTGCAGGTGCGCAACCTGCGCAGCCTGCCAGGCAGCGGCCCGCTCGATGGCGTCGACATGACCCTGCGCGCCGGCCAGATCTACGGCATCGCGGGCGTCGGCGGCAACGGTCAGGCCGAGCTCGCCAATGCCTTGATGGGCCTGCCGCAGCCGACCGAAGGCGAGATTCACCTGGCACAGTTCGGCGACCTGCGCACCGCCTCGACCGAGCAGCGCCGTGAGCTGCGCATTGCCTCGATCCCGGCGGACCGATATGGCGCCGCGTTGGCAGGTTCATTGTCGATCGCCGAAAACTTCGGCGTCGGCAATCTGCACAGCGGTCGCTACGGTTCGTTCTGGCGCATGCGCTACCCGCGTCTGCAGCAGGATGCCCGGCAGGCGGTCGCGGATTTCGACGTACAAGGGGTGCGCTCTCTGGAACAGAAGGCTGCGCTGCTGTCGGGCGGTAACGCACAGAAGCTGGTGATCGCCCGCGAATTCAGCCGCGACCCGCAATTGGTGCTGGTTCACAGCCCCAGCCGTGGTCTGGACGTACGGGCCAGCCAGGCCGTGCATGGGCGCCTGCGCGCTGCGCGTGACGCGGGCGCGGCGGTGCTGGTGATCAGTGAAGACCTGGACGAGGTATTGGCTCTGGCCGACCGCATCGGTGTGATGAACCGCGGGCGCATCGTCGCCGAGTTCGACCGGCCGGCGGATCGACAGGCGATTGGCAAGGCGATGGTGAGCCATGACTGAAACGACACTGCAACAAGCTGCGCCGGCCCGGCAACCCTTGCTTGGACGCCGCTACGCGCTGGAGCTCCGCCAGCAGACACCCTGGCCGCTGCAAGCGTTGATCATTTCCCTGGCGCTGGTTCTGGGCCTGGCGATCTGCACGCTGATCCTGATTTTGGCCGGCGTGCCGGCTGGCGAACTACTCAACGAGTTCGTCATGCAGACGGTGTTCGATGCCCAGAACTTCCGGGCGGTTCTGTTTCAGGCTGCGCCGATGATCATGGTCGGACTTGCCGGATGCATGGCCTTCCGTGCGCGTTTCTGGAATCTGGGGCTCGAAGGCCAGATGATCTGGGGCGGTATCGGCGCCACGGCGATCTCGCTGTTCCAGATCGGGCCTGAATTTCTAAGGTTGCCGCTGATGGCGCTGGCCGCTCTGGTCTGCGCGGTGCTCTGGACGCTCGGCCCGATCCTGTTGAAGCTCAAGTGGCAGGTCAATGAGATCATCTCGACGCTGATGCTCAATTACATTGCCGCCAACTTCCTTTTGCATCTGGTCTATGGCAGCTGGAAGGACCCGCGTGACAATTTTCCCTACTCGCCAGCGTTTCAGGGCTTCGAACGACTGCCGGACCTGTTTGATGGCTACAACCTGGCGATCGTGTTGGCGCTGATGGTCACCGGGCTGACCCTTTGGTTCATCGGCGTGTCGCGTGGCGGCTTCTATCTGCGCTTCGTCGACGCCAACCCCAGGGTCGCCAGTGCGGTGGGCGTGCCGGTGGGCAAGATGATTGTCGGCACGGTCGCGCTTTCCGGAGCGCTGGCCGGCCTGGCCGGTTTCGTGGTGACCGCCGGGCAGGAAGGCCGCTTGACCCAGTCGTTCTACCAGGGATACGGCTTTTCCGGGATCCTGATTGCCTTTTTGGCCCGCAACAACCCGGTGGCTGCAACAGTGGTCGCCTTGCTCATGGCCATGCTGTTCGTGGCCGGACGCAATCTGCAGGTGTTCTACCAGATCCCGTTTTCAATGGTGCAGTTGATCCAGGCCATCCTGGTGATCTGTGTCGCGTCCTCGGACTTTTTCATACGCCACCGCCTGCGCCGCATCCAGGCCGGAGACCGCTGATGGATCTTATCGCTCACTGGCTGGGCAGCGTCCCGGACTTCGCCGTGCCTTTTGCTCTTGCGGCACTGGGCCTGATCCTGATCGAACGAAGCGGCGTACTGGCCCTGGGCGCCGAGGGCCTGATGCTCGTTGGCGCGCTGGCCGGTATCGGAATGCAGCTGGGTCTCGGGCTGCCCGGGCTTTCGTTGCTGGCGTCGATGGCCGCCGCCAGCGCGGTGTCCTTGTTGTTTGCACTGATGGTGCTGGTGCTGCGCATCAATCAGGTGATCGCGGGACTTGCGCTGGTCTTTTTCTGCCAGGGCCTGACCGGCCTGCTGGGCACGGTGCTGGGCTGGACTAACCGTCCGGTCAGCGGCTTGCAGGCCGTGGAGTTGTGGCCGCTGTCGGATTTACCGGTGGTCGGCAAGGTGTTCGTGCAGAACCCCGTTGTGTACCTGACGGCGCTGATATTCGTCGCAGTGGTCTGGCTGCTGGCGCGTACTCGCACCGGGCTGCGCCTGCGCGCGGTGGGCGAAAATCCGCAGGCGGCCGACGCTGCGGGAATCGCGGTGTTGCGCTACCGCCTCCTGGCGATCATTGCAGGGTCGGCTCTGATGGGGCTGGCGGGCGGGTTCATTGCGGTGCTCAGCACCAAGATGTGGATCGCCGACATGACCGGCGGGCGCGGCTGGATTGCGGTGGCGCTGGTGATCTTCGCCCGCTGGTCGCCGTGGCGGGCGCTGGCCGGTGCGCTGCTGTTCGGCGGTATAGAAGCGCTGATTCCGCAACTGGCCGCCACCGGGGTGCGCTTGCCACAGTATTTCGTGCTGATGACGCCTTACGCGGTCACGTTGCTGGTGATGGTCTGGGTGGCCATGAGCAAGCGTCAGGCCAGCAGTCAGCCGGGCGCTTTGGGAGAGCCCTACATTCGCGAGGAGAGGCGCTGAAGGCCGGGCGCGTCGTCGGTTCAGGCCGGGTTAAGGAATTTTTTCCGTGCTCCGTGCTCTAATCCGCTCATTAGCGTCCGTAAAATCAGGAGTTTTCCATGTTGACCTCGCGCCGTTTGATTCTGGCTGCAACGGCAGTAGCCATGCTGTCGGGATGTGCATCCAACAACCCGTATGACAATCAGGGCCAGGCGCAGAACTCCGCCGGGATGAGCAAGACCGCCAAGTATGGCGGTCTCGGTGCTCTGGCAGGTGCCGTGGCCGGCGCCGCCATCGACCACAACAGCCGCGGCAAGGGCGCGCTGATCGGTGCCGCCGTAGTAGGTGCCGCGTCGGCCGGTTACGGTTACTACGCCGACAAACAGGAAGCCGCGCTGCGTGAAAGCATGGCCAACACCGGTGTAGAAGTGCAACGCCAGGGCGATCAGATCAAGCTGATCATGCCGGGCAACATTACCTTTGCTACCGACTCTTCGGCCATCGCCAGCAGCTTCTATTCGCCGCTCAATAACCTGGCCGGCTCGCTCAAGCAGTTCAACCAGAACAATATCGAGATCGTCGGTTATACCGACAGCACCGGCAGCCGCCAGCACAACATGGATCTGTCTTTGCAACGCGCCCAGAGCGTGGCGACTTACCTGACGTCGCAGGGTGTTGACCAGACTCACCTGTCGGTGCGCGGTGCCGGTCCCGATCAGCCGGTTGCCAGCAACGCCGATGTCAACGGCCGCGCCCAGAACCGTCGCGTCGAGGTCAACCTCAAGCCGATTCCGGGTCAGCAGTACGAGCAGTATCAGCAGTAACCAACACCACGTGTAGACGCTTTTGTGGGGGCCAGCTTGCTGGCGACAGCGAAGAGGCCGGTCCTGAGAACAGATATCTTGCGTAGTCACCGCCGCCTTCGCCAGTAAGCTGGATCGGTGCCCACCGCCTCCCTCGGCCCCCAGTCATAGCCAAGACCTGTAGGGGCCAACTGTCTTACACCCACCGCTGATCAACGGTCAGACAGACTGCATCCACCGTACTTGCTGCCGCTTCGCGCCAGATCGTCGGATTGCCGCCCACAGCAAGCTAACTCCTACGCCCTCCGGGCAGAAGCGAATTCCGCTTTTGATTCTGCCCGGAGGGCGTAGGAGCGGACTTGTCCGCGAAGACGGCATTCCAGGCCAGGCAATTGTTGTGGATGTACCGCCCTCTTCGCGGACAAGTCCGCTCCCACAAGTCCGCTTTCACAGATTTCACCGCTTTGGCGGATGCTCCTGCTCCATTCGCTCCAGCAGTCGGTCTTTCTCTTCCCACAGCGTATTGATCCACATCTGGAAAGCCAGGCGGTATTCCTGATCCTGGTCGTAGCTCTTGCCGACGAACTCCGGCGGGATGCGGATCTCTTCGAAGTGCGCGACTACTTCCCGGACATTGCCGCACAGCAGGTCCCAAAAGCCCGGGCGGCCGCCTGGGTAGTACAGGGTCACATTGATGATCGATTCGAGCTGGTCGCCCATCGCATCCAGCACGAAAGCAATGCCGCCGGCCTTGGGTTTGAGCAGGTGGCGGAACGGTGAATTCTGCGCGGCGTGCTTGCCCGGCGTGAATCGCGTGCCTTCGGCAAAGTTGAAAATCCCTACCGGGTTATGCCGGAAGCGCGCGCAGGTGCGGCGGGTGGTTTCCAGATCCTTGCCTTTCTTTTCCGGGTGTCTGGCCAGGTACGCCTTGGAATAGCGCTTCATGAACGGAAAACCCAGCGCCCACCACGCCAGGCCGATGACCGGTACCCAGATCAGCTCCTGCTTGAGGAAGAACTTCAGCGGCCTGATTCGACGGTTGAGCAGGTACTGCAGGACCATGATGTCGACCCAGCTCTGGTGATTGCTGGTCACCAGATACGAATGACGATAATCCAGCCCTTCCAGCCCGGACAAATGCCAGCGGGTGTGGCCGAGCAGGCGTATCCACGCGTTGTTGTTAGCAATCCAGGTTTCATGGATGTGGCTCATCAGCCAGTCGGTGAAACGCTGAGCGGCCTTGAACGGCAGGCAGACCTTGAAGATCGTGACCACGAACAACACCGAACAGCACACCACGGTGTTGAGCGCCAACAGCAGCGAGGCGATGACGCCGCGCAATGGGGCAGGCAGGAAATCCATGAAGGATCAGACTCCGAAAAAATAGGGGACGTCGCAGGTTCTGTCTGCGGCGCCCTGAATGTCTATCAGGAAAGTGTGTCGGCCTGAATGGCCGTCAGTGCGATGGTATAAACGATGTCATCTACCTGAGCACCGCGGGGCAAATCGTTGACCGGTTTGCGCAGCCCTTGCAGCATCGGCCCCAGACTCACGCAGTCGGCGCTGCGTTGCACCGCCTTGTACGTGGTGTTGCCGGTGTTGAGGTCCGGAAACACGAACACATTGGCACGACCCGCTACCTGACTGTCCGGCGCCAGTTGCCGCGCGACGTTTTCGTTGGCGGCGGCATCATACTGGAGCGGTCCGTCGATCAGAAGGTCGCGCCTTGTCTCACGCGCCAGCAGGGTTGCCTCGCGGACTTTATCCACTTCCTCACCGCTGGCCGAATCGCCGCTCGAATGGCTGATCATCGCCACCCGCGGCGCGATCCCGAAGGCCACCGCGGAACTGGCACTTTGCAGAGCGATTTCAGCAAGCTCGCTGGCGCTGGGGTGCGGGTTCATGATGCAGTCGCCATAAACCAGCACCTGCTCGGGAAACAGCATGAAGAACACCGAGGACACCAGCGTGCAGCCCGGCGCGGTCTTGATCAGTTGCAGGGCGGGGCGGATGGTGTTGGCGGTCGAATGCACGACGCCTGACACCAGCCCGTCGACTTCATCCAGCGCCAGCATCACGGTGCCGATCACCACCGGGTCCTCCAGTTGCTGCTCGGCCATCGGCTCGTTCAGCCCTTTGCTGCGGCGCAGTTCGACCATGGGCGCAACATAGCGCTCGCGGATCAGATCCGGGTCGAGAATCTCAAGCCCTTGCGGCAGTTCGATGCCCTGCGCCTTGGCCACTGCATGGACGTCTTCGGGTCTGGCCAGCAGCACGCAGCGTGCGATTCCGCGCGCCTGGCAGATGGCCGCGGCCTGGATCACCAGCGGCTCGCTGCCTTCCGGCAACACAATGCGTTTGTCCGCGGCCTGGGCGCGCTGAATCAGTTGATAACGGAATACCGCAGGCGACAGGCGCAGCTCGCGCGGCGTGCCGCAGCGTTGATGCAGCCAGGCGGCGTCCAGATGACCGGCGACGAAATCGGTGATGATTTCAGCGCGCTCGCGGTCGTCGATGGGGATTTCCTTGTTCAGCTGGTTGAGCTGATTGGCCGTGTCGTACGAGCCGGTGCTGACCGACAGAACCGGCAAGCCGGCCTGCAACGCGCCGCGACACAGCTCCATGATCCGCGGGTCCGGCACAGTGTCGCTGGTTAGTAGCAGGCCAGCGAGTGGCACGCCGTTCATCGCCGCAAGGCTGACCGCCAGAATGATGTCGTCGCGGTCACCCGGCGTCACGACCAGCACGCCGGGTTTGAGCAGCGGAACGGTGTTAAGCACGGTCCGCGCGCAGATGATGATCCGCGACATGCGGCGCTGGTCGTAATCGCCGGCATTGAGCACCTGCGCGCCCAGCAGCTCGGCAACGTCCCGCGTGCGTGGTGCGTTCAGGTCGGCCTGGAACGGGATGCAGCCCAGCAGCCGGAAATCACCGCTGCGCAGCAAGGGAGAATGTTCCTTAAGCCGGGTGGCGAAGTCCTCCATGCTTTCCTCGGTGCGCACCTTGTTGAGAATTACGCCCAGCACCTTGGGGTCTTTCGGGCCGCCGAACAGCTGCGCCTGCAACTCCACCCGGCCGGAGAGTTCGGTCAGCACTTCGTTTTCCGGCGCGGACACCAGAATGACCTCGGCATCGAGGCTCTTGGCAATATGCAGATTGACCCGTGCCGCATAGCTGGCATTGCGGGTCGGAACCATGCCCTCGACGATCAGCACGTCCTTGCCGACCGAGGCCTCTTGATACAGCGTGATGATTTCTTCGAGCAGCTCATCCAACTGGCCATCACCGAGCATGCGCTCGACATGCGCCAGCCCCAGCGGTCTGGGCGGCTTGAGGCCATGGGTGCGAGCGATCAGCTCGGTCGAACGCTCAGGGCCGAGATCGCCGGGGTGCGGCTGTGCGATAGGCTTGAAGAAACCGACCTTCAGGCCTGCGCGTTCCAGGGTGCGCACCAGGCCCAGGCTGATAGAGGTCAACCCCACGCCGAAATCGGTCGGGGCAATGAAAAACGTCTGCATACGGGCTTCTCGATTGAGCAGTGCAAGGGTCGTCCCGATAATGGACAGCGGCACGACCGGAAAAATGCCGGGAGCCGTCTAACGCGGCGCCTCGTCGACAAGACTATCTTTATCCGCCGCGTTAGCACACCAGCCGCAGTGAAACGGTTGACCTGTTTTCTGCTGCCGCTGGCGCGGGTCCAGTACCCAGGCGCGCGATTGCCAGGGCGGCTGGTGGCGCAGATGCTGAGTATGCCCGCAGGACAGCACCGCGACCCAGTGGCCGTCCTCGTCCTGCCTGAAATCGATCAGTGTCGAATTTTCCATGTAAGCCGCCTGCCAGCCCGTCTGTCAGAGTTGCGTTCGCTTTCGGGCGATTGCTTGGTTAAACTTGGCCCTTTCTTGAATCCAAAGCAAAGGTCCTGTTCCCATGCCGATTGCCGCCAATAAGGCTGTCTCCATTGACTATACCCTGACCAATGACGCTGGTGAGGTCATCGACAGCTCTGCCGGCGGCGCGCCGCTGGTGTATCTGCAAGGTGCCGGTAACATCATTCCGGGTCTTGAAAAAGCGCTGGACGGCAAGGATGTCGGTGACGAGCTTAAAGTGTCCATCGAGCCGGAAGACGCCTACGGCGAATACTCCGCCGAGCTGGTCAGCACCCTGAGCCGCAGCATGTTCGAAGGTGTCGATGAGCTTGAAGTCGGCATGCAGTTCCACGCCTCCGGCCCGGACGGCAGCATGCAGATCGTGACCATCCGTGACCTGGACGGCGACGACGTGACCGTCGACGGCAATCACCCGCTGGCAGGCCAGCGCCTGAACTTCGAAGTGAAGGTCGTGAACATTCGCGACGCCAGCGCCGAAGAAATGGCCCACGGCCATATCCACGGCGAAGGTGGTCATCACCACTGATTGTCCTGCTAAGCTCAGGTCACTGACACAGGCGCCCTGGCTGTCCTGCGATGACGAAGTTCGTTACGCGGACCGCCACGGCGCCTTTTTTCAGGTTCTGGCTTCGGGATTTGGGCTTCAAGGGGGTGTTTCATGAGTGCTTTTCACGACATCACGCTGAAGGCTCTGGATGGGCAGGCATTGCCGCTGGCGCCTTTCAAGAACAAAGTGGTCCTGGTGGTGAACGTCGCGTCCAAGTGCGGGCTGACGCCGCAGTACGCAGCGCTTGAAAACCTTCACGAACAATACAAGAGTAGAGACTTCAGCGTGTTGGGGCTGCCTTGCAATCAATTTGCCGGGCAAGAGCCCGGAACCGAGGACGAGATTCAGTCGTTCTGTCAGCTCAACTACGGCGTGACCTTCCCGCTGGGCGAAAAGCTCGACGTCAACGGCGCGCATCGTCATCCGCTGTATCGCCTGCTGGCCGGCGAAGGCGCTGAGTTTCCCGGCGACATTACCTGGAATTTCGAAAAATTCCTGGTGGGCAGAAACGGCGCGGTCATCGCACGCTTCTCGCCACGCACGGCGCCGGACGATCCCGCAGTCATCCAGGCCATCGAAAAGGCTCTTGCCCACCCGTGACCTGATTCGCCGGGCCAGGCGAAGCTGGCCCGGTGCCTTACCTACAGGCTTTTACAACTCGATCAACCGGATCAATAGTACTGGGCTGCCTGTCACGTCCGGCCCTATGCTGCGCGCTCGACCACCATTCCATTGGAGGAGTTACGCATGCCGGTCAAAGCCTTGTTCCAACCCTTTCAACTCGGCGGCCTGTCGCTGACCTCGCGTGTGGTCATGGCGCCGATGACCCGCTCCTTTTCGCCGGGGCATGTGCCGAACGCCCAGGTGGTCGAGTATTACCGTCGTCGTGCGGCCGCAGGCGTCGGGCTGATAGTCACCGAAGGGACCACGGTCAACCACAAGGCTTCCAATGGCTACCCCAATGTGCCGCAGTTCTTCGGCGAGGCCGCGCTGGCGGGCTGGAAAAATGTGGTCGAAGCGGTCCATGGCGAGGGCGGCAAGATCGTTCCGCAGCTCTGGCATGTGGGCGCGGTTCGTCGTCTGGGCACCGAACCGGACGGCAGTGTGCCGGCCTACGGCCCGAGCGAAAAAATCAAGGACGGGCAAGTGCTGGTCCATGGCATGAGCCAGGCGGACATCAAGGAAGTGATTGCGGCATTCGCCCAGGCCGCGACGGATGCAAAAGCCATCGGTATGGACGGCGTTGAGATACACGGCGCGCACGGCTATCTCATCGACCAGTTTTTCTGGGAGGGCAGCAACCGCCGAACCGACGAGTATGGTGGCAGCCTCGCCAACCGCTCGCGCTTCGCCATCGAGCTGATTGAAGCGGTACGTGCCGCGGTCGGTCCGGACTATCCGATCATCTTCCGCTTTTCGCAATGGAAGCAGCAGGACTACAGCGCGCGTCTGGTCGAAACGCCACAAGCGCTTGCCGGGTTTCTGCAGCCGTTGGCCGCCGCGGGTGTGGATATCTTTCACTGCTCCACACGACGGTTCTGGGAAGCGGAGTTCGAAGGCTCGTCGCTGAACCTCGCGGGCTGGACTCGCAAGCTGACCGGCAAGCCGACCATTACCGTGGGCAGCGTCGGCCTTGACGATGAGTTTCTGCAATTCATGGTCAAGACCGACAAGGTTGCCCAGCCGGCCAGCCTTGAAAAGCTGCTTGAGCGGCTGAACAACGAAGAGTTTGACCTGGTAGCGGTTGGTCGTGCCTTGCTCGTCGATCCCGATTGGGCGATCAAGGTCCGTGACGGCCGCGAGCAGGATATCCTGCCATTCAGTCGAGAGGCGCTGACGACTCTGGTCTGATCATCGGTGCGCTGCGCAAAGGCGCCGCGCTGGTGACTTCCTGCGCCGGGCAGGCACTCAACAGTTGCTGCTCGAACTGTTCGATGATCGCCTGCCAGCCCTGGCGACTGGCGTGCTGGCGGGCGTTGAGTCTTACCCGGCGCAGCGTCTCGCTGTCTTCGAGCAGCCAGCGGGCGGCGTCGATGAACGCATCTTCATCGCCCGGCATCGCCAATGCGCCGTTGTGGCCGTGGCGGATGTGTTGCCCGGCTGCGGCTTCGTCGTACGCCACCACGCCAAGACCCGAGGCCAGCGCTTCCAGAACCACATTGCCGAACGTTTCGGTCAGGCTGGGGAATAGAAACATGTCGCCCGACGCATAGTGCGTGGCCAGTTCTTCGCCTCGCTGAGTGCCGCAGAAGATTGCGTCGGGCAACTGTTGTTGCAGTGCGGCGCGTTGCGGACCGTCGCCGACGATGATCAGCTTGAGGTTGCGCTGCGGATATTCGACCTGCAGTGCCCGGAAACAGCTCTGAAGCAGCCCGAGGTTCTTTTCCGGTGCCAGCCGCCCGACGTGGATCACGGCGGTATCGTCGGTTTGCAGGCTCCAGCTTTCACGCAGTGACTGCGAGCGCCTGGCCGGGTGGAACAGCTGGCTGTCGACGCCGCGCGACAGCAGCTCAATTCGCTCGAAACCCCGGCGCTCCAGTTCGATCTTCTGACTGATGCTGGGCACCAGCGTGACCCTGGACCGGTTATGGAACCAGCGCAGGTAATTGGTCACCAGCCGCGTGATGAAACCCATTCCATATTGATGGGTGTACTGCGGGAAGTTGGTATGAAAACCGCTCACCACCGCAATCCCCAACCGCCTCGCCGCGCGCAATGCGGAGAGTCCGAGCGGGCCTTCGGTCGCGATGTACAGCACATCCGGACGCCGCCGCTGCCAGCGCCGCAGCAGCTTGTGCATCGATGACTGCCCCCATTGCAATCCCGGATATCCCGGAATCGGCCAGCCCCGGCACAACAGCAAATCCTCAGCCGCACCGGCCCGCGCCTCGCGATTCTGACGAGGCCGCACCAGCTCGACCCGATGCCCGCGCAGACGCAACCCGTCACACAGCCGCCCCAACGTATTGGCGACGCCATTGATCTCGGGGGAAAACGTTTCAGTGATCAGCGTGACATGGAGAAATTTGCTCATGACACCAGTCTCCACCGGTTGCGTGTCTGCCATGTGGCAACGGGGTGATGGATTTGTGACGGCCATCTGGCAAAGCCATGGTGGCGGGTTTGAAGTTGCCCCGGTCAGATTCAGTCGAGGCAACCAGTTCGGCGAGTCCGGTTCTACAGTTACCTTCCGCTAACCGCGTTCTGCGTCAAAACCCGGTTCGCGGCGCCTTTCTGCGGCTCCAGCGCAGCGGCCTGAGGTTTGAACGTTTCGTGTTCAACCGCAGACCGGCGTTGTTCAATCGGCATGTTCTGCATGAAGAAGACCGAGCGGGTGGGAGCCAGAGGGGTCAGGGTCGCGGGGGCGGGGACGAGGGGAGTGCTGCTTGCAGGCTTGACGGCATTCTTGAAGATCTGCGAGAACGGGCCGTCGTTCGCAGCGGTGTTGGCAGCTCTGGCACGGCTCCAGGTGTCTGGGTGGCTAACGGCGGTTTTAGCGTTGATTTCCATAATTGCATTGCTCCTGTGGTTTTTGACAGAAGAGCAAATACGGTGCCGATTGTTTATTGAACTGTGCCGTCCTACACGTTTTATTCGAGAAAACCGGAATGAAATAATTTGGTCCCACAACTTTTATTCTTACATAACCTATCAGTAGCGATCCCGGCAACTTATAGCCAGTGGCGGCAATAATTTGCCGTTGCCGGTTATCTACTGGAAGAGCTGTGATGTAGGCTTATTCGGTATCGCCTGAAGGATTTTCCTTATTTTTATTGTAGTTTTAAATTCATTTTATTGAACGGGTATGATCTCCGGTTTCAAGGAGATTAGTCATGGCTGATTCGATGTACGCGCCCCCGCGCTCCAATCTGGAGCCTGAACTTTTCGTTGAGCGCGTGGAGTTTTATAGAGTTTCGATGCGTAAATTCGTCATGCTTTATGTGGCCACTTTCGGCTGGTATAGCCTGTACTGGTTTTACCGTCATTGGTCAGAACACAGGCGATTTTCAGGCACTTCAGTCTTGCCGGTCATTCGCGCCATCTTTCCCTTTATTTTTGCATTCCCGCTATTTCGCAAGGTGGATCAGAGCCTAAGGCGGCAGGGACTCGGCGCCATGCGATCCTGGCTGGTCAGCGCCGGAGTTTTGCTGGTGCTGAGCCTTGCGTCTGTGCTGATGTTTCTGGCCAGTGGAAATACGCGGATCGAGGACAGGGCCGCGTGGTTCGGGCTGTCCGTGGCGTTGCTGACCGCCCAGATCCTTAACCTCTCTATCGTGCAACGCAAGATGAACGTCGCGGCGCTGGATCCCGGCGGAGCGAGCAACTCCACCTTCACCGGTGCGAACTGGGCCTGGATCGTGTTTGGCAGCCTGTTCTGGACGCTTAACCTGGCAGTCGTCCTGTTGCCCGGGATCTGAATGATCGAAAGGGTGAGGCGCAATCGGCCGGGCCGCAATTCGTTTGCGTCCCGGCACGCCGGCCACGTTAAACCGAAGCCCTGTGCGTCAGTAGCGCTTCTTCCCCGCGTTCCCGGACCCAGAACAGCGTCGCACCGGCCACCGCCGCTGGCATCATCAGCAGGTTTACGCCTGGAATCAGCAGCGCCGCGTAGACCACGCCGCCGAAGCTCAGGCTCCGCAGGCGTTTGCTTTTGAGCCAGGCGAGCATCTCGTTCCAGCCCAGCTTGTGGTTGTCGGCGGGGTAATCAATGTACTGGATCGCCATCATCCATATACCGAAGAGCAGCCACAGCGGTGCGGCGATCAGATTGACCACTGGAATGAAGGACAGGATAAACAGCCCCAGCATGCGCGGCAGCATATAGCCGAGCTTGCGTGCTTCGCGCGCCAGGGTTCGTGGGACCATCGCGGCCAGTTCAGCCCAGCTGAACGCTGGCGACAGGTCCACGCCGCGCACCACCGCTTCGACCTTTTCGGACAGGAAACCATTGAACGGGGCCGCGATGATATTGGCGATCATGGTGAAACTGAAAAACACCATCAGCAGAACCAGCGCCACGAACAGCGGCCACAGGATGTAGCTCAGAAAACTCAGCCAGTCGGGCAAGGTTGGCATGAAGGTGTCGACCCACATGTCAAACTGATGGATCGCCAGGTAGATCAGACCCGAGAACAACACCAGATTGATGCTCAACGGCAGCAGGACAAACAGCCGCAGGCCGGGGCTCAAGACCAGTTTCAGGCCTTGGCTGAGGTATTGAGGGCCGGTAAGAGCGGGCGCGGGCATGGCAGCCTCCGAAGCGTGGAAACGCCCGACCTTACCGACTTTGCGATGCGCGCGATAGAGCCATCGGAAGCGGTCGAGTACTGCTGGCGAGTCTCCGTCACGAGACACGCGCAACCCTTTGTTGGCACACGATTATGAATAGAGACGTCCTATAAGGTGGATTGTGAAACGATATTTCCTTAACCTTTCCTACCTCGATAGGCTTGGCAGCAATTTCCGGACCTGTCTCATTAACTTTCGCGATGGTCGATGCACAGGGCGTCGCCGATAGCCCGGACTTGCGGCTCACAGATTCGCAATGTCCGGTGCCCGTAACAGGTCACAGCGGTTCGCGTGTCCGACTACGGCCAGGCCACCGCGTCAGAACTTTCGGATTGCCGAGCTGCACCGCGCTTCCCCAAGCGCATCGGCAATCCTTTTTATTCAGCCCGGCGTTAACGGCCGGCCATAGGAGCGTGTCATGTCCGACGTACGTCATTCCCGAGTGATCATTCTCGGCTCCGGTCCTGCCGGTTACAGCGCAGCGGTCTATGCCGCCCGCGCCAACCTCAAGCCTCTGCTGATCACCGGCATGCAGGCTGGCGGTCAGTTGACCACCACCACCGAGGTCGATAACTGGCCAGGCGATCCACATGGCCTGACCGGCCCGGCGTTGATGGAACGTATGCGCGAACACGCTGAACGTTTTGAAACCGAGATCGTGTTTGACCACATCAACTCCGTGGATCTGGCCGGCAAACCTTTCAGCCTGCAGGGCGACAGCGCCACCTACACCTGCGATGCACTGATCATTGCGACCGGCGCCAGCGCACGTTACCTGGGCCTGCCATCCGAAGAAGCGTTCATGGGCAAGGGCGTTTCCGCTTGCGCGACCTGTGACGGTTTCTTCTATCGCAACCGTGAAGTAGCCGTGGTTGGCGGTGGTAATACCGCGGTTGAAGAAGCGCTGTATCTGGCCAACATCGCCAGCAAAGTGACCCTGGTCCATCGCCGCGAGACATTCCGCGCCGAGAAGATTCTGATCGACAAGCTGCACGCCCGTGTTGCCGAAGGCAAGATCGAGCTCAAGCTGAATGCGACTCTGGACGAAGTGCTGGGCGATAACATGGGTGTTACCGGTGCGCGCCTGAAGAACAATGACGGCACCACTGACGAGTTGAAAGTCGACGGCGTGTTCATCGCCATCGGCCACACCCCGAACACTTCGCTGTTCGAAGGCCAGCTGGCGCTGAAAGACGGCTACATGGTCGTTCAGGGCGGTCGTGAAGGTAATGCGACGGCGACCAGCGTCGAAGGTGTTTTTGCCGCAGGCGACGTGGCTGACCACGTCTACCGTCAGGCAATCACCTCGGCCGGCGCAGGCTGCATGGCTGCACTGGACGTCGAGCGTTATCTGGATGGTCTGGCAGAAGTCTCTTTCTGACAGCAACCATCAAGCATAAAAAAACCGGCCTCAGGGCCGGTTTTTTTATTGCCGCAAAACTGCTGTGCGACAGCAGAGTTGTGGGAGCGGACTTGTCCGCGAAAGGGCCGGTGCAGTCGCCGTTTTTTTCGTCGATGCCAACTACTTCGCGGACAAGTCCGCTCCCACGGGCGTGTATCAGGCCTTGCGCTTGAGCGCTTCGCCCTGGAATTTCACGCCGGCCAGGCCATTGGCGATGAGGGCGCGGATGTTGCCGTGGTCGCTGCCTTCGGGTGTTGCCAGCATGGAACGGTAGTGTTCGCCGAACGCAAGCAGCGCTTCTTCATCACTCAGGCCTTCGAGCAGTGCCAGGCTCAAGGTTTTGCACGAACCTTCGTTCTGGCCGGCGGCGTTTTCCACATCACCATTGGTGAACGCCTGAGGCTGGTAGTCGTAGCCTTGGGCGATGAACGCCAGGGTATCGGCAAAGGCGTGTTGACCGTTGCGCAAGCTGGCGCGCAGGGTGTTCAGGTCAGTCATGCTTGGGTTCCTTGGCAAACGCAGCCTGCTGCTCGGCGCTGGCTTCTTTCTGGTAAAGGGCTTTCCACTCGCCGTACGGCATGCCGTAGACGACTTCGCGGGCGTCATCAAGGCTGACGTCGATGTTCTTTTCATCGGCCGCTGCCTTGTACCATTTGGACAGGCAATTGCGGCAGAAGCCGGAGAGGTTCATCAGATCGATGTTCTGGACGTCCTTGCGGCTGTCCAGATGCGCGACCAGTCGGCGAAAGGCGGCGGCTTCGAGTTGGAGGCGTTCTTGCTCGGTCATGAGAGGCTCTGTTCAGGCGGTTGATGGCGCAATGATAAGAGGTTCAGCGCTGACCAGCGAGCGTGATCGACACCGATTCGGCAAAACGCAGCGCGTGGGGCTTGTCTACTTCCACCTCGGCATAGCTCACTGCCTGATGGCTCATCACCAGATCCAGCACTTCCTGGGTCAGGCGTTCCAGCAAGGCAAAGCGGTTGCCTTCCACGTGCTGGATGATCGCCTTGGTGATGGTGCGGTAGTTGAGCGCATGCTCAATGTCGTTATCGCGCACCGCGTCCTGCGCGGCATACAGGATGGTCAGGTTGATCAGCACATCCTGCTTGTTGAGAATCTCGTCCTCGTTGATACCAATGAAGGTGCGCAGGCGCAGATCCTTGACCCGTATCCGCGCCGTTCCTGGTTCAAGTCTTGCCATTACTGTTTGCTCCGTCGGATCAGTTGCAGGTATTCGCTATTTGACGTGGCGGCCGCCGTTCACGGTCAGGGTAGTGCCGGTCACATAAGGGCTGTCGAGCAGGTAACGCAGGCTCTGGTAGATCACTTCAGGACCCGGCTCGATGCCCAGCGCCGACTTGGCCAGCGCGCGGGCCCGGTAAGCCTCGTCGTCCTGAGGCTGAAACATCAGGAGCGCCGGAGCGATGCCGTTGACCTTGATGTGCGGGGCCAGGCGCGCGGCGAACGACAGCGTCAGGTTGTCGAGGCCGGCCTTGCTGGCGCAATAGGCAATATGCTTGCTGCTGCCCTTGCGCGTTACGTCGTCGCTGATATGCACGATGTCGGCGACTTCGCTGGCTTGCAGCAGCTGCTCACAGTGCAGGTTGATCAGGTAGGGCGCCAGCATGTGGACGCTGAGCATCCGGGTGAAGTTCTCGGCTTCCTCGCCCGGCGTTTCCGCCAGCCATTCCGAGGCATTGTGCACGATGGCGCGCAGGCTCACGGTGTGGTCCTTGAGCCGCGCGATGAAATCCAGAATTCCGGCCTGCGAGGAAAAGTCTGCCTGAATCCCCGTCGCACCGGCCTGCTCCAATGCCGCCACGCCGGGCCGGTCACTGCGGTAGCTGAAAATGACCGGGTGCCCGTCGGCGAGCAGCCGCTGTGCGCAGTGCAGACCGATACGCTGGCTGGCGCCGGTGATCAGAATGGGTGCTGAAGAAAAGGCCATCGGCTGCTCGTGAATCGGGTCGGCGCGGAGGCGGGCCTGGTCGGCAAGCCGGCCGCCAGGCCCAGAAATCCGCGTTGATTGAGCGCGAAGTTAAACCAACGGGTGTATTTGTACAACCGTAAGGCCGTAGGCAAAAGACCCGCACGCAGTCATCCGCCTGATACGGGGCCTGCCGGCATCAGCGTGACGACGCCGATTGGGCGCTGCGTGTCGGCGCGGCGGGCGAGCTGTGCAGCCACGAAGCCAGAAGGCGAGTGGACAGCGGGATGAACAGGTAGACCATCAACGGCGTCAGTACCAGCGTGCTCAGCATTACCCGTGGTATCAGCTCCAGATGGTTGAGCAACGGCCCGAGCAGGAAGTTGAAGATCAGCGATACCGGAAAGAAGGCCAGCCAGATTGCCACGGCCTGCTTCCAGCGCGGCGGGCGTTGATCTGCCGCGCCGAACCAGCCGTCTATGCCGCTCACCCGATGCTCGGAGGGCTGCGCGAATAGCCCGCTGCCGCGCACCAGCCAGGAGCGTCGTGACGCGGAATGCTCCCAGGTGTGCATCGTTTGCTCATCGGCGAAACGGAAAATGATCTGGAATTCATCGCCGCCTGGTGGCGGTGCCAACACACCTGAACCCAGATAGCCGGGGAAATCGGTTGCCAGCTGTTCGCCTTCTTGCAGCCAGGCCATCATTTCCTGGTAGCGACCGTGGGCGACACGGCGGGCCACCATCAAGGTGACGGGTGAGGTAGACATTGTGTATCTCCATTGGATGCGTGAACTTCCCGGGTAGGGAACTCACATGGCACGGCACCGGGGTGGTGGGCCGCGTCAGCTTCATACAAAAGCAAGCAAGGATTATTCCCCAATACAGACACCGGACATAGGACTTTGTCAGCCGCAGTTCGTCGACGTTATCTTTTGTGACCCTGTGCCATCGGGCAGTACAATGCGCGGACTCCCCAGAACGATGATCCGTCATGACTGAATTTGCCGAAGGCCCGGTCTCTGGCGCCGATCCGAAATCGGGCTTCAAGCAGCAAGAGCTTTTCCCGATCCGGGAAGTGGCGCGGATGACCGGCATCAATCCCGTCACTCTCAGAGCCTGGGAACGCCGTTACGGGCTGATCCAGCCGACCCGCACCGACAGCGGTCACCGTCTGTATTCACAGGCCGACATCGAAGCGGTGCGTAGCATCCTTGGCTGGATCGAGCGAGGCGTGGCGGTCAGCAAGGTTGGCAAGATTCTGGCTCGCACCGACATATCGCGCAGCCAGTCGGTCTGCGCGGACAGCATGGTCGCTCGCGAAGACTGGACGCAGTGGCAGACGCAGGTTCGTCGTGCGGTCAACGCATTTGACGAACGCCGTCTTGAGCAGCTCTATGGCCAGATATTTTCCAGCTACACGCTGACGGTAGTGTTCGAAGAAATCTTCATGCCTGTGTGGCGCGAGCTGCTGGTCAATCAGGACGAATTCGGCAGAACCAGCGAGTGGTTGTTCCTCGACACGTTCCTTCGCGCGCGGACTCTGCAACGTTTGCAGCTCGCCGCCGGCGCAAGTGTGGCGCCGGTCATGCTGGCCGGTCTTTCGGGGCAGTGCCGGGAGCTGGAGCTGTGGGTGGCCGGGCTGTTGATGGGCGGCCCTGACATCACGGTGCAAGTGCTGGCCGTCGGGCAGCCGCTGGAAGAACTGAGCCTGATCTGCGACAAGGTTCAGCCGGTGGCGCTGGTGCTGTACTCCAATGTCCCGCCCGCGCCTGATCTGCCGCGTCGACTTAACCGCCTGGCGCTGACGCTGGATTGTCCGGTGTTACTGGCTGGTGAGGCGTCGCATCTGGCGCAGGACATGCTCAACGGCTCGCCGATTGCCTGCCTGGGCAGCGAGGGACGCTCGATGCAACAATTGCTGCAGCAGTTCCTGGCGGGGCGGATGGATACCTGAAGGAAGTTCGGTCTAGCGGTGCAAGCCTGGATGCATGCGCTGATGCTGCTGCAGGATGTACTGGCGCAGGCGCTCGGAGTCGTCCTTGTTGTGCTGGCTGAGACGATAGGCACCCAGACCCTTTTCGGTCAGTCGTTCGAGCCGACCGCGCATTGAAATAGGCGCAAGGCCGGCCGGGTTGAACCATGCAGTGAACTGCTTGGGGAAATTGCCCCGTTTGCGCAGTTCAAGCAGCACGCCCTTGAAGGAAATTTCGTGGGCCCACAGCGCCGTAAGCGCACCTTTCTCGGTTTCCAGCGGAACGGGCTCGGGCAACACCAGCCTCCAGGGGCGAATCCTTGGGCCTTCCTCGTAGATGCTCGGCGCGCCCAGCTCAAGATGTAGCGCGTGGAACTCGTCCTCGACCAGGTGCAGCGGAAAGTTCATCTGCTGGTTCTTGAACTGCGCGTGGATCGTCACCTGTTCATGGGCAGCCAGACGCGTCAGCAAGTCCTGAACCTGGACGCCGCCATTGACCAGCATGCTGCGCGTACTGTCACGTACGTTCAGCCTGGGGTTGTGCTGCATGCTCTGGATAAAGTCCAGTTCAGCCTGGGTCAGCAGGGAGTCGGGGTGCATTGAGCTACTCATGCGGATTCGGCAGGTGAGGAGAATGACCGCAAAATTGCCGTCGGGTTCCGTACCAGTATCATTTGCTCAGCTCGGCGATTCTGGCTTGCGCGGCGGCCAGGGCGGCTTCCAGTTCGCGAATGCGCTCTTCGCGGCGGACCTGTTCGGTCACGTCTTTCTGAATTCCGATGTAGTACATCAGTTTGTTGGCCTCGTTGCGGACCGGAGTGATGGACAGCTCGTTCCAGAATACGCTGCCGTCCTTGCGGTAATTGCGAAGAATCTGTCGGCTGTGCTCGCCCCGCGCAACCGATTGCCGAATAAGGTCTAAGGCAGGTTGCTGGCGATCATCGCCCTGCAGGAAGCGGCAATCCCGGTAGAGGATTTCCTCATTAGCGTAGCCGGTCAGGCGGGTAAAAGCCTTGTTCGCGTAGATAAGAATGTTGTCTTCGCCTTCCTGTTCGGCGACCACGATTCCATCGCTCGAAGCGTCTACCACCAGCTGCAGCAGTTTTGCATTGATCATTCGTGACGTCGCCCCTGAAAAAAATGCGAAGTCTGCATTCTAGCTGATAGGGCATACTGTCTGGCTGTTTAAGCTGCCATCGGGGTTGTCATGAGAGTCGCCATCATTTCCGGTTCGGTCTATGGCTCGGCCGAGGAAGTCGCCCATCATGCGGGTCGTATTCTGAGCACCGCCGGTCATCAGGTCCTGCACAACCCGCGCATTGCATTGGCGCAGTTGCTTGCATTCGAACCACAGGCGCTGCTGGCCGTAGCGTCGACCACCGGCATGGGTGAGCTGCCGGATAACCTCTATCCGCTTTATGCCCAACTGCGCGATCAGTTGCCAGGTGCGCTGCGTGGTCTGCCAGGTGGTGTGATTGCCTTGGGCGATGCCAGTTACGGCGATACTTTCTGTGCCGGCGGGGAGCAGCTGCGTGAGCTGTTCGCCGAACTGGGCGTGACCGAGGTGCAGGACATGCTGCGTCTGGACGGCAGCGAAAGCGTTACGCCCGAGACTGATGCCGAACCCTGGCTGGCCGGGTTCGTCGGACGCCTGGGCTGAGGCCATCCCGCTGCGTTATCGAACACCATTCAGCATTGTCGGGTTGATGGTCAGCGCCGTACGGCTGACCCACACTCTTCGCCAGACCCATACATCCTCTGAGGGAGTGGCCAGCGATGAGTGATCCCGTTCGATTCGACGATAAGGTAGTGATCGTGACCGGCGCAGGCGGAGGTCTGGGCCGCGCTCATGCCTTGCTGTTTGCGCGGCACGGCGCCCGCGTTCTGGTCAACGACCTGGGCGGTTCGGCGCATGGCGAGGGCGCCAATGCATCGGCTGCCGACCTTGTGGTGGCAGAGATCCGCGAGGCGGGCGGCACCGCCGTTGCCAACCACGAATCCGTTACCGACGGCGAGCGCATCGTGGAGCACGCGCTCGATGCCTTCGGCAGAGTGGATGTGGTGGTGAATAACGCCGGCATATTGCGCGACAAGACCTTCGCCAAAATCGAAGACGCCGATTGGGACCTGGTCTATCGCGTTCATGTGGAGGGTGCCTACAAGGTCACCCGCGCCGCGTGGCCGCATCTGCGCGAGCAGAATCTTGGTCGGGTCATCTTTACCTCTTCGACCTCGGGCATTTATGGCAACTTCGGCCAGTCCAATTATGCGATGGCCAAACTTGGGCTCTATGGCCTGACCCGCACCCTGGCGCTGGAAGGCCGCAAGCACGGGATTCTGGTCAACGCGATTGCTCCGACTGGCGGGACGCGAATGACCGAGGGGCTGATCGAGCCTGAAATCTTCGCGTTGCTCAAACCTGAGCTGGTCAGCCCGCTGGTGGTGTACCTGGCCAGCGAACAGTGCCAGGACACGGGCGGGCTTTACGAGGTCGGTGGCGGCTGGGTCGGCAAGGTCCGTTGGGAGCGCAGCCTCGGCGTCGGCTTCGATCCGCATGCCGGGTTCAGCCCCGAAGACATCGCTGCCCGATGGTCAGACATCGGTAACTTCCAGGGCGCTGCCCACCCCGCGGACAACGTCGAGGCGCTGCGGGAAATGATGGCGCATCTTCAGAAGCACGTCAGGTAACGTCGCACGCAGCAACCCGGCAAGCGGAGATTTCAAATGGCCAGGTCGCTGCGATAATTGCGCGACGGGTAAGTAACTTGTCTCGCTGCAACTAACGAAAATTCGCGATAATTCCGAGCTATTTGTAGGATGTATCTTTGTGGCAAGTAAGCCGGCTCTGGATTTTCACGCACGTCCCAATTGGCCATTAATTCCTGGGCAACGGCACCGATAGCACCTGTGAACTCACTCAAAAGTCAGGGAACAGGACATGCCAAAACCTATCTGGGGCGACTTGCCGCCCGTTCAAATCAAAATGGCCGCCAGGAAGGTGGAGGCAGAGAAAACGACCGTGCATGCGTCACAAGTTTTGCGCGAGATCGGGGATAACGCCATTGCACTCAACTCTGTTGAAATGGAAAAGCGGCGCATGAAGCCGCTGTTCAAGAATTTCAATCCGGAGCAGGTCACGCCCAAGGAGCTCGGACGCGTCGGGGCGCTGCTCTACAAAGGCGGCTTTATCGATAATCTGACGGCAAATCTGCTCAACAGCGCCGGGGAAGAATTCGACAAGGAAGGCAATGTCGTGGACCCGGACAAGCAACTTAACGCACTGGAGTTTTTCGCCAATCGGATTGCGCGCATGCAGGAAAAGTCGCTGTCTGGAGATCCTTATGCAAAAGCGTTGATGCCCGATTACGTCAGAACCGTCCACGTTATCAAGAATCTGTACACGTTCGTAAGCTCCGGTGATAGTCCTGAAATGCTCAAGATTATCGCCTTGGAAAAAGAAGGGAAAATACCCAAAGGCCGCCCCATGCAGGGTTAGCGCTGGATAAAAAAAGCCGCTGCACTGGCAGCGGCTAAACAAGACGTGATCCAGGAGCTTGAAAATCAACGTCACTAAATCGAAGAGGTTTAACAGCGATTCAGGGCGCCAATGATAGAAGTTGTAGCCGGGTCGAAAAATCCCTGGCGAAGATAATGTTTATTGCCCTGAGCGCAACAATGTTAGTTGGTCGCGGCAAGTAGCGGGCAACCGGGACAAGGAGCCTCAGTGCAGGCTCCTGCTGGTCGGCAGCTGGCTAAGACGCTCTGCCAGGCGCAGACGCTGGACCGGATCGTCGCTCAGCAGCATTGCGTGCTCCAGATCGAAACGCTCGGCCTGCGGACATTCGAGCGCGCGGTACAGGCTGGCGCGGGCAATGTGGTCGCTGATCGTGGCTTCGCCCAGTTCGAGAATCCGGTTGGCGTCCTTGAGGGCCGAGATCAGGTCGTCATTGACCTTGTGCAAATGGCGCAGGTTGCGCGACATGCGTTGCAGCATTCCGACCGGTGTTGCGCTGACCATATGTTCGGCGCGCAGCGGCGTGTCCGCGCCGAACTGGCGTACGAGCAGTTCGCGGCAATCCTTGGGGTAGAGCCTGCGTCCGCCGCATGGATCAAGCAAATGGTCCGCGCCAGGCACCCGCAGCAGGAAGTGACCAGGGAAATTCACCCCTTCAAGCGCCAGGCCCAGGCGCCTGGCGATTTCTATCGCAATCAACGCCAAGCCTAAAGGCTGCCCGCGTCGGCGTTCGACGATCCGGTGCAGCAGTGCGGATTCAGGCTTCGGCGGATTCCAGTCATCTTGCTGGAAACCCAGCGTATTGAGGTGTCGCAGCATGAGCTGCGCCAACTCCTGAGTCGGAGAGGCAGGCAGTGCTTTGCCGACTTCCCGTTCCAGGCGATCCATCGCGTCCATGACCGGCGCCATCAGAAACCGCGAGTCATGTTCGGCACAGATCCACAACGCGGCCTCGAACACAGAAGGCGGGGTACGTTGCAGGCAGTCCAGATACGGTCGGTGTTGAGTCATCGACGCTCCTCGCGCTGGCCTCGTCTATTGAACGTACACATCCACAACCGTTTTAGCCTTGCCTGTGAATTTCGTCCAGCACCGCATGGATATGCCTGAATGGTCGGGCGGTTTCTCACCTGCCTCCTATACTCCGGCTACAAGAAGACGGGAGCACCCACCATGTTCGCTCTCATGCAAAATTCGCGCGCTGAGTCCCTGCATCTGGTCTGCGATCCGCAAGTCGGCCTCAAAGCCGTTATCGCCATTCATAGCACTCGCATGGGGCCGGCGCTGGGAGGATGTCGTTTTCTGGCCTATCCAGACGAAGACAGCGCCGTCGAAGATGCTCTGCAGCTGGCCAGAAACATGAGCTACAAAGCGGTCCTTGCCGGTCTCCCGCTCGGGGGTGGCAAGGCGGTCATCATGCGCCCGCCGCATGTGTATGACCGCACCGCGCTGTTTGAATCGTTCGGTCGTTTCATCGAGACGCTGGCCGGTCGTTACATCACGGCTGTCGACAGCGGAACGTCCAGCACCGATATGGACTGCGCCGCGTTGCACACCCGGCACGTGACCAGCACCAGCGAGGAGGGCGATCCCTCGGTGTTCACCGCGATGGGCGTGTTTGCCGGCATCCGTACCACGGCCCTGGCGCGTCTGGGCAGCGACAACCTGGAGGGGCTGCGTGTTGCGATCCAGGGGCTGGGCCATGTCGGGTACCCACTGGCTGAACAGCTGCATGCCGCCGGTGCCGAATTGCTGGTCAGCGATCTGGACAGCAGCAAGGTGCAACGCGCGATGGAAGAGCTGGGCGCGCATCCGATTGCCTGCGAGGCATTGCTCAGCACGCCTTGCGACATTCTCGCGCCCTGTGGTCTGGGACGTATCCTGAGCGGGCAGAGCGTGCCGCAATTGCGTTGCGCCGCAGTGGCGGGGGCCGCCAACAACCAGCTGAGCAGTTTGCAGATTGCCGATCAGCTTGAGGGCCGGGGCATCCTGTATGCGCCTGACTATGTAATCAATTCGGGGGGGTTGATCAACGTGGCGCTGAGGCATTCCGGAGAAAACCTCGCCACCGTCACTAATCATTTGTCGCGAATCGGGCTGCGGCTGACCGAGGTCTATGCCCACTCCCAAGCCGAAAAACGCTCGCCTGCGCGGGTTGCCGATGCGTTGGCGGAGCGTTTGCTGCACATTGATTAACGCGGGTCGGCGGTTACTCTGCCGAGTCGCTCAACAGCTCGTTCAACGCATCCGGCTGGTTCTTGAAAGCCCGGGCGAACACATCCCGATTTTTCGCCATGTAAATGCCGGCTTCTTCCACTTGCGCATCCGTCAGCGACGGCACTGCCTTGTTCAACACGGTTGCGAGCAATTCAGCGAGTTCCAGCATCTTGTCATGACGATCAGCTTCGGCTTTATCCATGAACAAACGCTCCAGATCTCGGCTGCTGCGGTATACCACTTCGACGGCCATTCACCACCTCACATGCCTTTGCGATAATTTCAGCGATTACTGTATCTTTGTACAGTGGTAAGAATAAGCCAATACCTCTTCGTTGGAAAGTGGCGTTGATGCATCTTTTCGTCAGCCGGTTGTGCCTTGCGACAACGCGTCGCGCTCTCAACCATAGCCGATGGCCCCGTTTCTGCTTTACAAAGCACGCGGGCGGAAAAAACGTCACGACCTGTCGGCATCAGCTGACGGGCATACATGAAGGTTCAGAGGTAGAGAGTCATGGGAAACAGATGGGCAGAAAAAATGCGCCACAAGGTGCATTCGCAAGCCGAATCGCTGGGCAATCTTTGCGTGGAGAGCTTCCATTTTCTGGCGCTGTTCGCCATCGGAGCCATCACAGCCTGGGCGTCGATCGTTGCTTTTCTGGGGATGGTCGAGAAGGGGAACGTCACGGTCGATGACATCCTGCTGCTGTTCATCTACCTCGAACTCGGCGCGATGACCGGGATTTATTTCAAAACCAACCACATGCCCGTGCGCTTTCTGATCTACGTGGCGATCACTGCGCTGACCCGACTGCTGATCTCGGATGTCTCGCACCACAACCCGCCAGATATCGGGATCATCTATCTGTGCGGCGGTATTCTGCTGCTGGCGTTTGCGATTCTTGTGGTGCGCTATGCATCGTACAAGTACCCGTCAGCCAAGATTCCGGACCCGTCCAGCGCCGTGAAAGGTGCAGTGACCGAGGAGAAAGGCGAGATCTGACAGGTGGCTGACACCCTGATCAGGTGTCAGCTCAGATGCCAACCGCAAGGCTGGAACGACCGCGCATCCAGTCGCGCGATGGAGCGGGCATTGTTTTGGAAGTCACACTGTCCGTCATGGCGGCCAGGACCTTGATCGCACTGTCGCCTTGCTCGATAGCGATGCCGAACTGCACGCTTTCAATCAGGCGCTTGAGCTTTTCCGGGTCATTGCGCTGGGCAGCGCTGATCAAGCGCTTGGCCACAACGCCATCCTCGTTGGAGAGGGTCAGCATGATGCTGCCGTCCAGGCCCTGAATACTCAGGTTGACCCGATATTGAGGATGAAAAGTGTCCGTGATCATCTGAAAAGGATTATCCATTTTCATTTACCTGCTCAATGGTTCTGCATAAGTTGACCGAGGGTTACTTCATTTAGTTCTCAACCGCTCATCGGCGGTTGGCTCGCCCTGGAGCCTGGTCAACGTTAGATGGCCAGCGTCATGGTGCATTGCTTCGACCAATGCACGGTTCGGGCCACCCTTCGGCTAGAACGCGGCGGACGCATCAGTGGGCAGTTTCAGCCAGCCGAGCGTCACCGTGACATTAAGCAAATCCTTGGCTTTGTTCGACAAAAGCGCACAGTGACCTTCCATGGTGCGACGCTTTGGTATCGGTACTAAACAGCAACCATGAAAAAAGGCGAGCCCTTTCGGGGTCGCCTATGTCTGGAACCGATTGCGTCAAGCCAGGCGGGCAGCCTCCTGAGCTTGCTCCTTCTCCAGGAACTCCTGTTGAAGGAGTGCGTCGGCGCTTTCTGTATCTACAGATTCGGGGTCCACGGGAGCGGCACCACGCTTGTCGCGCAGTTTGCCAAACAGGTGCTCAAGGGCGTGATCCAGTTTGACGGCTGCGCCATCCACGGCCTGGTCCAGCGTGTCGGCCTTGTGGGAAACGGAAATGGGTTGATGACCTTTTGGCCGGGCCTCCATCTGGCACTTGATATCGCCGGGGCCGGGCTTGTCACCAGTCTCGTCGCGGATATGGACTTCCACGCGGGTCAGGTATTCGTCGTAATGTTCGAGCGTGCTTTCAACGGTGGTGCGAACCCATTCCTCCAGTCGGATACTGCTTTCGATGTGATTATTACTATTGACCTGGATCTGCATAGTTAATCCTTCTTGGGCTTGCTCGCCTGAGGCAGGCTGTCCGGCTCCATGCGGAACCGATTTCGTTTGCGCTCGCTTACAGTGTTGGCGTCTGGGCTCGAACAATTCAACCCCCCAAATGTAAGAAATATTTCGCTCTACGAAAGGTGCAACCATTCGTTTGGATAAGAGGTCACACGTAGTTGCGCCTGCCTGCCAGTCGACGCTGAGCAAGCTGTTCCGGATTGCGCGCGCGCCATGCCGGGCATGGCGCGGACATGTCATCGTCAGAAGGCCACCGAGGTCTGTACATAGACCGTGCGCGGTTCGCCCACGTATTTGCCCTTGTTGTTGTCATCGAAAGAGCGGGTGAAGTACTCGCGGTTCAGCAGGTTTTTAACGCCGACCGCGACATTCAGATCCGACATCTTTGGTCCGAAATCGTAGGCCGCGCGGGTGCTGAACAGCATGTAGCCGGGGATCTTGCCGGTGCTGCCGTCGGCGCTTTCAGCCGAGGTGTTGGCGTTGTCGGCGAACTGGTTGCTCTGGAACGCGCTGTCCAGATTCAGCTTCCACGGCCCCTCGGTATAGGTCACACCCATCGTGCCTTTGTGGCGGGACGAAAACGGCACGCGATTACCCTTGTTGGGGCCGTCCTCGCGAATCGTCGCATCCACGAACGCGTAGCTGGCGTAGACGTCGAACCCAGCCAGTGCCGGGCTCAGTCCGTCGAGCGCGTAGTTGACGCTTGTCTCGATGCCCTGATGCCGGGTTTCGCCTCTGGCGATGACGGTGTCGTTGGTCTGGTTGCTTTCGTACTGGTTGTCGAAGTTGATCAGAAACGCGCCGATCTCTGCCTTCAGATGACCGTTGTCATAACGTGTCCCCAGCTCCCAGGTGCGCGCTTTTTCGGGTTTGACGGCACCGCCGCTGACGCGATTGGGCATCTGGCTGTACTGCACGCTGCCGAACGAACCTTCGGTATTGGCGTACAGATTCCAGGTGTCGGTCAGGTGGTACAGCACGTTCAGAGCGGGCAAAGCCGTGTGGTAATTGCCCTGGTATTTGACGTTGGTCAGATTGTTGTTCTGCGCGGTATCGATCCGCTCATACCGGACACCGGGGGTGATAGTCCACTTGCCAATATCGATGCGGTCATCAATGTAGAACGCGTTGGCTTCGGTGGCACCGCGGGTGTCCCGGTCGTTGCGGCTGGCGGTGGTCGGCAGCTCGCCGGTCACTGGCTCGCGATAGCGCAGTTCATGGCCTGCCTCGTTGACGTAACGGTAGCCGACACCGACTTCATGCCACGTCTCGCCCAGCGCAAAGCCTTGAGAGAAGCGGGTTTCCACGCCGCGCACCCAATATTCGCGGGGCGACAGGGAAACAAAACTGCCTTGGTCCAGGTAACCACTGCGCAGGGTTTTGGTAAAGAAGGTGTTGGCGGTGAATACCCGCGCGTCCTGCTCGTAGCGATAGCCGAAGTTGACCAGCGTACGACGACCCCAGAATTTGTCTTTGAGGCGCGTGGACTGGTACGGGTCGGCATCATAGTCGGCCACGCTCAAGCCGCCGGGCATCTGTGCTTCTCCCTCGTAATACTGGGCCATGGCATTGACGCTGTTGGCATCGTCAATCTGGTAGTTGCCCTTGAGGATCAGATCGTCGATCTGCGTGTCGCTGTGTTCACGCCAGTCGCCACCACGCACCCCGGAATACAGAATCGCGCCGCCCAGGCCGTTGTCGGCAGTGCCGCCTGCAAGCAGGTTGCCGGTCGTCTTGAAGCCGTCGTGGCTGGAAGACGGGCTGGTTTCGGTCTGGATGCCGCCCTTGAGAGTTGGCTCATCGGGGATGGCGCGGGTCACGAAGTTGACGATCCCGCCGACGTTCTGCGGACCGTAACGCACCGCGCCGCCGCCGCGTACGACGTCCACCGCATCCATGTTGCCCATGCTCACCGGGGCAAACGAAAGCTGCGGCTGGCCATATGGCGCAAATGGCACGGGGATGCCGTCCATCAGCACTGTCGAGCGCGACGCCAGACGCGGATTGAGGCCGCGAATACCAAAGTTCAGCGCCATGTCGTGGCTGCCGGTGCCGTTGTTGTCCGGCGCATTGACGCCCGGAATACGGTTCAGCACTTCTCGTGCCGACGTCGCTCCGACGCGTTCGAACTCCTCGCGGCGGATTACATCCCTGGCGCCGGGGTGCTCGAAGACATCGGTCTGCTGAGCATCGCCCAACCAGTCGCCAACCACGGTAGAAGCACCGAGTTCGATGGGCCCGCTCACGCTAGCGCTGGCCTGCTGTACGGTAAAGCCGTCATTGCCATCGGCCTGCGCCCGCAGACCGGTGCCTTCGAGCAGCGCGTTCAGACCCTGCTCGGCGGTGTACTGACCCTCAAGCCCCTGGGTCTTGAGGCCGCTGGTGACTTGCGAACCGTAGGAAATCAGCACGCCGGATTCACGGCCGAACTGAGTCAGAGCCGTTTCCAGATCACTGGGTGCAATGTGGTAAACCCTGGGCGCCGTTTCCGCGGCCTGGGTCATCGACAGGCTGCCAAGGGAAAGGCTTGCGCCGAACAGTACATGACGCAGGGCGCGAACCAGTGGGGCAGGTTGAGTTGGGCGGGCTGACATGCAGGAGTCCTTTGACCGGTAAGGGAAGAAATGCTTTCCCTGTCTGTCACGCGAGCGCGGGAAAACGGCTCAACGAATATGAATTTTTATCATCGTAGGAGCGCGCTTGCCCGCGACGGCAATCTGCCTGATGTTGCATTGATGACGGCGAGACCGCTTTCGCCAGCAAGCTGGCCCACAAGAACCGCAGCGCTGCACGAACTGTAGGAGCTGGCTTGCCTGCGATCTGCCGGGAACCGGCAGCAAGATGGTTCATGCGGTATAACCAAGGTCGCCAGGATTACTGCCGCTACGCGCCAGATCGCGAGCAAGCTCACTCCCACGCCCTGCGGGCAGAATCAAAAGCGGATTCGCGGGCACCAGGAGTTTCTGCCCAAGGGCGGTTTAGGGCTACCCCCCAGACATAGAATCTCCCACAGGGTGCTGAGGTCAGGCCTGCCGGCAGCATCAAACCCGCGCTTGCACGTTCACCCAATACCGGGTGAAGCGCTGCACGCGAACCGGCAAGGCGAGTTCCAGCATGGCAAGGATGCGCTCGCTATCGGCCAGCGGATAACTGCCGGAGATCAGCAGGTCAGCGACTGCGGCGTCGCATTGCAAACGCCCTCGCCGGTAGCGGCCAAGCTCGGCGAGAAAATCGGCCAGACGCATGCGCGACGCCACGAGCATGCCGTCGGCCCAGGCACCGCTGCCGGCGTCCAGAGGACGGATGTCGGCCCAGCCCTCGTGGCTGAAGCTCACTTGCTGCCTGGCCTCCAGCTGCAGACCCTGACCGGATCGGGCCGTCGGCCGGACCAGTAACGAGCCCGCAAATACTTCCAGTCGAGTATGCCCGTCCAGCTGACGGAGGTTGAAACGTGCGGCGCCCGGTGATGCCTGGAGCGAACCTTCAGCAGTCACCAGTTCCAGCGGTCGGGCATCCGGGGAAGAGGTCACGAGGATTTCGCCCTGCAATAAACGAATCAGCCGCTGTTGCACGTCAAAACGCACATCCACCGCAGTGGCGGTATTAAGTTGCAGCTGGCTGCCGTCATCCAGGCGCACGTCACGCCTCTCACCTACGCCACTGTCGAGATCGGCAAACATCGGTTGCAGGGCAATCTGCTCGCGCACGTTCCAGCCCACCGCCGAACCGACGCCGAGCAGCAATAGCAGCTTGAGCGCCTGGCGACGGCCGCCGCTTGTGCGGGAGGCGAGGGCGGCATGGGCTAGTGGCGACGGCAGGCCGCTCAAGCGCTGGTTGACCTTCTGAATGTGCGCCCACGCGCGCTGGTGCTCAGCGTTGCCGTTCAACCACTGTTGCCAGGCCGCCTGACGCTGCCCCTGTAACGGCGCCTCCTGGATTTCGAGCAGCCAGTCGACCGCCTGCCTGGCAACCTGCGGTGAAATACCGGATTTGTTCAAGGATTCGCCGTTCATGTCACAACGCGAAATAGCAGCGCATGGCTGCTTTGTTCAGGTGGCGTTTGACGGTCGCGATGGAAATACCCAGTTCGGCTGCCACCTCGCCGTGGCTCAGGCCGTCGACCTGCGACAGCAGGAATGCACGTTTGACCAGCGCCGGCAGGCCGTCCAGACGCTCGTCGAGCTCTACCAGGGTTTCAAACAGGATGGCGCGTTCTTCTTCGGATGGCGCCAGGTCTTCCGGCATTTGCGCCAACGCCTGGCAGTAAGCGCGCTCCAGATCCTGACGTCGGTAGTGGTTGCCCAGCACGCGTCTGGCGATGGTGGTCAGAAACGCACGCGGTTCATTGATCCGCGCCGCATCCCGCGCCGTCAGTACCTTGATGAAGGTGTCTTGAGCGAGATCCGCGGCGCTGTGCGGGCAGCCGAGCCTGCGTCGCAGCCAACCGGTCAGCCACACATTGTGGGCGCGATACAGGCTGTCGATTGTGCTGTTGAGGGCTGGATGAGTGACGGGCATCACGCGGACCGATTCACGAAGTCTCTGGAAGGCGTGGATTCTGGCAGAGTCTTTTGCATATGAGAATATTTATCATTAATATTGCGTATCGTTCGCCGCGCTCCCGGCGGATCTCTCGCAGCGCCGGCAGCTCGTTATGTGCGGCGCGCATCGGCTAAAGGTTCGATGATGGACGGCTCCTCTGTAAGCGGCCCGATCGCTGACAAGCGCAGTGGCAAGGTAAAGACCGGCGGCGTAACGCTCGCCTACCGGCTGGCCGTCGCATCGCGCGCGCTGGCCGCGATCTTTGCCGGCTATCTGCTGGCGTCCCTTGCAAGCATTTGCCTTGCTCACTGGCTGCCCGTGGCCCGCGCCGAGGCGGTGGTCATTTCGATGATGCTGTCCTTTCTGGTTTATCTGGGGGCAGTGTTGTGGTGTTTCTCATGTCGCTCGGCCTCGCGAGCCTGGGCGGGAATGCTGCTTCCGTGTGCCGTGCTGGGTGCCATGTACTGCTGTGATCGGTGGCTGTCATGAAGGAAGGCTTTCGTCAGGCCATGGCCTGGCTGCACACCTGGATCGGCCTGCTGTTCGGCTGGCTGCTGTTTGCGATTTTCCTGACCGGCACGCTTTCGTACTTCAAAAACGAAATCACTCAGTGGATGCAGCCGGAAATCCCGGTGCGCGCGGTCGATGGCGCGGCCAGCATCCAGGTCGCCCAGCAATACCTGCAGCATCACGCAGCGGGTGCGTCGCGCTGGTTTATCAACATGCCCGACGAGCGCACGCCTGCACTGTCGGTAGGCTGGTTGCCGGAAGGCAAGCCAGGGCAGCGTGGCAATTTCAAACGCGCATTGCTAGACCCACAGACCGGCACCGAGGTGCAGGCCCGCGAAACCCGTGGCGGGGACTTTTTCTATCGCTTCCATTTCCAGTTGCAGATGCCGCACCCCTGGGGCCGCTGGCTCGCGGCCGCCGCTGCAATGGTGATGCTCATCACGCTGGTCTCTGGAGTGATCGTTCACAAGAAAATCTTCAAAGAGTTTTTCACCTTCCGCCCGCGCAAGGGCCAGCGCTCCTGGCTGGATGGCCACAATGCCGTGGGCGTTCTGGCGTTGCCGTTTCACCTGATGATCACCTACAGCAGTCTGGTGATCTTTATGTCAATGGTCATGCCGGCGAGCATCCTGACCAGCTATGGCAGCGTCCAGGCGTTCTACAACGAAGTATTTCCGACCGGCAAAATGGTCAAGGCGCAAGGCACGCCCGTTCCGCTGGTGCCGCTGGCACCGCTGTTCAAGGTTGCAGATGAGCGCTGGGCAGGCGACCGGGTTGGTCGTGTCTTTATCAACAATCCGGGCGATATCACCGCCTCGGTCACTCTGTCTCGTGATGACCGGGGCAGCATCGTGCCCGACCGTGGCGGCGCGTTGACCTTCAATGGAGTTAGCGGCGAGCTGGAGAGCGAAGTGCCAGCGCGCTCCTTGCCGCTGCTGATCTCCAGCGCCATGTACGGTCTGCATGTCGGGCACTTCGCCGGGCCGACTATGCGTTGGCTGTACTTCATCTTTGGTATTGCGGGCACGGCAATGATCGGCACCGGGCTGGTGATGTGGCTGGGCAAACGTCAGCTCAAACATGCGAAAAGCGGCGTGCTGCCGTTCGAGCTGCGGTTGGTGCAGGTGCTCAATATCGCCAGCATGGCCGGGCTGATGATCGCTGTGGCGAGTTTCTTCTGGGCCAACCGGCTACTGCCTTCCGGGCTGGCCGGTCGTGCTGACTGGGAAGTCGATCTGTTCTTCGTGATCTGGGGGCTGGCCGTGCTGCACGCCGCGTTACGCACCGGCCAGCAAGGCTGGCGCGAACAGCTGGCGCTGGGCGCGCTGTTGTTCGCCGGCCTGCCGCTGCTCGATCTGCTGACCGGCAATGCTCGTTACATGCTTGAAGCCGTGGCGCAGGGGCAATGGGTGCTGCTGGCGTTCAACCTCACCGCCCTCGGCACTGGCGTATTCCTTGGCTGGGCGGCGATGAAGTTCAAGGCGCAACCGGCGAATGCATCGCTTCGCGCGTCCCGGGTGACTCTACATGCCAATACGCAGGAACCGAGCTGATGCTGTTGCCTGCCTTGCTGTCCTACATGGGTTTCACCGCTCTTTGCCTGTCTATGCCGAGGCATTACAGCGAGCTGCTGAGCGGGACGATTTCGCCCGGTCGCGCCAGACTGGTCAAGCTGGCCGGTTGGCTGTTGCTGGCCCTGTCGATGTGGGCATCGGTCGCGGCGGATGGTTGGGGGTTCGGACTTGTGCAGGGCGTCGCGGTGCTGATGGCGAGCGTCATGTTGCTGGTCTTT
Source organism: Pseudomonas sp. R1-18 (assembly GCF_051132095.1). NCBI lineage: Bacteria > Pseudomonadati > Pseudomonadota > Gammaproteobacteria > Pseudomonadales > Pseudomonadaceae > Pseudomonas > Pseudomonas sp. R1-18. Next base: position 3,924,496 of record NZ_CP071658.1, on the reverse strand, counting down.
CTGATGCCGTTCCGACCGGGCTGGGTATTGAAGCTCGCTGCACTGAGCACGGTGCTTGTGCCGATTGTCGCGGGCGTCAGTGGCTGACCCGGGCACCCGCCAGTGCCTGCCGGTATTCTCCGGGCGTAGCGCCCATAACCTGACGAAAGCGATTGCTGAAGTGGCTGGCACTGGCGAATCCACAGGCCAGCGCTACATCGCCCAACGGCCGTTCGGTCTGCCGAAGCAGACGTCGGGCGTGCTCCATGCGCCGGGCGAGCAAGTACTGGTGAGGCGGCAAACCGAAGCTCTCGCGAAACATCCGTGCGAAGTGATATTCGGACAGTGCGCACATGCCTGCCAGCTGACCGAGCGTCAGAGGATCGGCCAGATGTGCTTCGATGAACTCCACCAGACGGCGTCGTAGATGAGAAGCAAGCCCGCCTTTTAGCCGTAGCCCTTGCCGTTTGCCCACTTGGCTGAGCAGGGCGTGGCTGAGCATTTCATGCGCCAGGCTGCAGGTCAGCAGGCGTTCGCCGGGTTCGTTCCAGTTCATGCGGATCAGTTGCTGGAAACGCTCGGCTTGGCGCGGATCTTCCAGAAAGGTGTTTTCGCGCAGCTGCATCTCGCGGGGTTCGCGGTCGAGTAGCGTGAGGCAACCCAGCGCGAATTGCTCCTGGCTGAAGTACAAGTGCGCCAGACGTATCTCGCCGTTGATGACCCATGCCGATTCATGTCCGGCGGGCAAGATGCACAGTTTGCCCGGCGCGCCTTTCTGGTCCGGCTGATCGCGACGGAAAGTGCCCGTGCCGTCGGCGATGTAGCAGGACAGTGTGTGGTGAGTCGGGGCGTGATACTCCCGCGCGTCATGCCGGTTATTCCATAGCGCAGCCACCAGCCCGTCGCCCAGCGCCGCGCTCTGTTCGAGACGCGCGTGGGGCGAATTGCTCAGGGACTCAAAGACCTGAATGGATTCAATGGGTGGCATGACGTTTCCTCCAGACCTCGCATCCTACGCGCCGCGCGACCGCTTGCCAGCAGAGGCGTGATCAAATGCGCAAGTTTGTGCAAACGGCCCGGGCAATTCGCGCCTCAGACTGCGGGCTCGCAAAGGAGCCGCATCATGAACATCTCGCTTTACCTGCTGACCGTGCTGATCTGGGGTACGACCTGGATCGCCTTGAAACTGCAACTGGGTGTGGTCGCGATCCCCGTTTCGATCTTCTATCGCTTTGCCCTGGCGGCGCTGGTGCTGTTCGCGATTCTGCTGCTGAGCCGGCGGCTGCAACCGGTCAATCGTCGTGGGCAACTGATCTGTCTGGCGCAGGGCCTGTGCCTGTTCTGCATCAATTTCATGTGTTTCTACAGCGCCAGCCGCTGGATCCCCAGCGGCCTGATCGCCGTGGTGTTCTCTACCGCCACGCTATGGAATGCGCTGAATGCGAGGATCTTCTTCCGCCAGCGCGTGGCAAGCAATGTGCTGGCGGGCGGCGGCATGGGCTTGCTGGGCCTGGGCTTTCTGTTCTGGCCGGAGCTGTCCGGGCATGGCGCCAGTTTCGAAACGCTGTTGGGGCTTGGCCTGGCCCTGTTGGGCACCCTGTGTTTCTCGGCGGGCAATATGCTGTCCAGCATGCAGCAGAAAGCCGGCCTGCGACCGCTGACCACCAATGCCTGGGGCATGTTTTACGGGGCCGCGATTCTGGGTCTGTACTGCGTGGCCAGCGGCACGCCGTACGACTTCGAATGGAACGGGCGTTACGTCGGTTCGTTGTTGTATCTGGTGGTGCCAGGCTCGGTCATCGGGTTTACCGCCTACCTGACCCTGGTCGGCAGCATGGGCCCGGAACGCGCGGCCTACTGCACCGTACTGTTCCCGGTGGTGGCGCTGAATATCTCGGCGTGGGTCGAGGGTTACCAGTGGACCATGCCGGCATTGTTCGGGCTGGTGCTGGTGATGCTGGGTAACGTCCTGGTGTTCAGAAAACCCAGGCCGGTGCTGGTGCCTGCGAGGGCGTGACGGCCATCAGGCTGGGCGCGAGCAATGTAGGAGTCAGCTCGCTGGCGATGAGGGCTGCGGATTCACAACAAGTTTTCAGTCTGTGATCCGGAAGTCGCGAGCAAGCTCCCTCCCACAAAACGAGGTACTTCCTGTAACGGGAAGTACCTCAAGGCATCAGCCCTTCCACACCTGCGGGTTCACCAGATCCTGCGGCTTGCTGCCCAGCAGTGCGCTGCGCAGGTTGTCGCAGGCGCGATTGGCCATGGCGTCGCGGGTCTCGGAGGTGGCGGAACCGATATGGGGCAGGGTGACGGCATTCTTGAGCTGGAACAGCGGCGACTCGCTCAGTGGTTCCTTCTCATACACATCCAGGCCCGCGCCACGAATAGTGCCGTTCTGCAGGGCTTCGATCAGTGCCGGTTCGTCGACGATCGGGCCGCGGGCGATGTTCACCAGAATGGCGTTCGGCTTCATCAGCGACAGTTCACGACGACCAATCATGTGCCTGGTCTTTTCGCTCAGCGGCACGACCAGACACACGAAATCGGATTCGGCCAGCAACTGGTCCAGGCTGCGGAACTGCGCGCCCAGCTCTTTTTCCAGCTCGGGCTTGTGGCTGTTGCCGCTGTACAGAATCGGCATGTTGAAGCCCAGGCGACCGCGACGGGCGATGGCCGCGCCGATGTTGCCCATGCCGACGATGCCCAGAGTCTTGCCATACACGTCGGTGCCGAAATGCGGCGCCTCGATGCTGCGCTTCCACTGGCCGGACTTGGTCCAGGCATCCAGTTCCGCGACGCGGCGGGCGCTGCTCATGATCAGCGAGAACCCCAGGTCGGCGGTGCTTTCGGTCAGCACGTCCGGGGTGTTGGTGAGCATGATGCCGCGCTCGCTCAGGTAGCCGACATCGTAATTGTCATAGCCCACTGAAATGCTCGAAATCACCTCCAGCTTCTTCGCGCTCTCCAACTGTTCACGGCCCAGCTTGCGACCGGAGCCGATCAGGCCGTGCGATTCGGGCAACGCCTCGTTGAACTGAGCGCTGATGTCACCCAGCTTGGGGTCGGGCACGATGACGTTGAATTCCTCAGACAGGCGTTCGGCCAGCTCAGGGGAAACACGGCTGAAGGCGAGTACGGTTTTTTTCATTGGGCAGTCACTCTTGAGCGGTTGATGCTAAGCAACCTAACATTCCTGCCCACCCTTTGGCAGCCGATTTTTTTCAGTTGTACGATGTCATGCCAAGCCTTTAAGCGCCTGAACGTGCAGGTCCGCCTCGTCCGCCGCGAGGATTTCCGGCAAGGAACCGCGCAGGTATTCCACCCAGGTCTTGATCTTGGCATCCAGGTACTGACGCGACGGATAGATGGCGTACAGGTTCAGCTCCTGCGAACGATAGTCGGGCAGCACCCGCACCAGCGACCCGTTGCGCAGGCCGTCAATGGCCGAATAGATCGGCAGGATGCCGACGCCCATTCCGCTGGAGATCGCGGTCTGCATGGCATCCGCGGAATTGACCAGCAGCGGCGACTGGGTGATGGTCACCATTTCCTGACCTTCAGGACCGTCGAACAGCCATTTCTCCAGCGGAAAGACCGGGCTCACCAGGCGCAGGCAGGCGTGGTTGAGCAGCTCCGCGGGCTTGTGCGGCATGCCGAAGGTTTTGACGTACTCCGGCGACGCACACACGATGCTGTAGGTGATGCCCAGCCGCTGGGAGACGAAACCCGAGTCCGGCAGCTCGCTGGCCAGCACGATTGAAACGTCATAGCCCTCTTCAAGCAGGTCGGGCACGCGGTTGGTCATGGTCAGGTCGAAGGAGACGTCCGGGTGATTACGCCGATAGCGTGCGATGGCGTCAATCACGTAATGCTGGGCAACGCCGGGCATCGAATGCACCTTGAGCTGGCCGGCGGGGCGCGCGTGGGCATCGCTGGCTTCGGCTTCGGCTTCTTCCACCGAGGCCAGAATCTGCTCGCAGCGCAGCAGATAACGCTTGCCCGCTTCGGTCAGCGCGATGCGCCGGGTGGTGCGGTTCAGCAGACGGGTTTGCAGATGGGCTTCGAGGTTCGAGACGGCGCGCGATACGTTGGCAGTGGTGGTGTCCAGCTGTGCAGCGGCTGCGGTGAAGCTGCCCGCTTGCGCCACACAACTGAAGGCGCGCATGTTTTGCAGGGTGTCCATGGGAGTTTCTCTGGAGAGATACCAAATTGTGACATGAAGTTACTGATCCATGTCAGCCTTACCGTCGGATTATCACCGAATCTGTAATAAAGATTCACATTTCTCCATGCTTATCGCCGTGCCAGCCGCCCCCTAGAATCGCGCCACTCAAAGGTGCTTCATCTCCATTCGGGAACTTGCAGCTGTGCCGCGTCGCATCATCGGAGGGTTCAAGCCCCTCAGTGTTCTGGCTTTATCATTTGTCATCAGCGGCTGTATCGGAACCCACGGAATCGCACCTCAAGGCAGCGCATTGTCAGTCGATGGCCTGGCCACTGACAAGGCGATCCAGAGCGCTGCACAGGACGCACACTGGCCGACCGGCCAGTGGTGGCGTGCGTATGCCGACCCCCAACTGAACCGTTTGATCGAACTCGCCGTCGAGGGCAGCCCGAGTCTTGCCATCGCGGCGGCCAGGGTGCGTCAGGCCAGAGCGATGGCAGGCCTTGCCGAATCTGCCGAAGGCCCTCAGGTCAACGCGACGGCAAACCTGGCGCGTCACGGCTGGCCGAACGATCAGTTCTATGGGCCGGGCGCCCTGGCCGATACTCGCACCTGGGACAACAATGCAGCGCTTGGCTTGAGCTACCCGCTGGATTTCTGGGGGCGTGACCGTAACGCCAGCGAACAGGCGCTTGACATGGCGCATCAGAGCGCCGCGCAACAGCGCCAGGCACAGCTGGAGCTGCAGGAAAATATCGTCCGCGCCTACATCCAGCTGTCGTTGAACTACGCGCAGCTCGATATCGCCGAAGCGACTCTCAGCCAGCAACAACAGCTTCTGGACCTTGCTCAACGACGTCTGAAAGGTGGCCTGGGTACGCACTTCGAAGTGAGCCAGGCCGATAGCGTCCTGCCGGAAACCCATCGGCAGATCGATGCGCTTGAAGAAGCGATTGCGCTAGGTCGTAACCAGTTGGCGGCGCTGACGGGCAAGGGACCGGGTGAACCTGTAGCCGCGCAGCGACCGACGTTGTCGTTGCGCACTGCGCTGCGCTTGCCTTCGGCACTGCCTGCGCAGTTGCTGGGTCAGCGTCCGGACGTTGTCGCCAGTCGCTGGGCAGTTGCCGCCCAGGCTCGCGGTATCGACGTCGCCCACGCCGGTTTTTACCCCAATGTCGATCTGGTCGGCAGCCTGGGCTACATGGCAACCGGCGGCGGGATGCTGGAGTTTCTGACCGGCAAAAAATTCAGCTACAAAGTGGGCCCGGCCATCAGCCTGCCGATTTTCGACGCCGGTCGTCTGCGTGCCGAGCTCGGGCAGGCTTCGGCCGGTTACGACATCGCCGTGGCGCAGTACAACCAGACGCTGGTGATGGCCCTCAAGAGTATTTCCGATCAGCTGATTCGTCGCGAATCGATGGACAAGCAGCAAGTGTTCGCCGCCGAGTCGGTCGCTTCGGCGCAAAAGACCTATGACATCGCGATGATTGCCTACCAGCGCGGCCTGACCGACTACCTGAATGTGCTCAATGCGCAGACTCTGCTATTCCGCCAGCAGCAAATTCAGCAGCAGGTCGAAGCCGCGCGTCTGACTGCTTACGCCGGCCTTGTGGTTGCGCTGGGCGGCGGCCTGTCGGCGGGTGATGACACGCCAGGCGATGAGCAGACCCAGGCGCCCAAGACCCCGGCGGTGTTGGCGGTGCTTCATCAATGATGCGATTTGTCCGCTGTCATGAATCGCGCGCAGTTCCGGCAGGAGCGCGCTTGCCCGCGACAGGGCATCGCGGGCAAGCGCACTCCTACGGCCTTATCCAATGACCCACCTCCTGCAACAACTCACGGCCTTACCCTGGCGTCGTGAATTCAACGGTTGGGCGCGCAGCGACGGGGTGACCTGGATCTATATCTTCAAGGTGCTGCTCGCTGCGTTTGTTACCTATTGGGTGGCGCTGCGCCTGGAGTTGCCGCAACCGCGGACGGCCGTGATCACGGTGTTTATCGTGATGCAGCCGCAGAGCGGGCAGGTGTTCGCAAAAAGCTTCTATCGCTTGCTGGGTACGCTGGCCGGCTCGGTGATGATGGTCCTGTTGATGGCGCTGTTCGCCCAGAATTCGGTGCCGTTTCTGGGCTGCCTTGCGCTGTGGGTCGGGCTCTGCTCGGCGGGGGGCGCGCGCTATCGCAACTTCCGCGCCTACGGCTTTGTGCTCGCCGGCTACACCGCGGCAATGGCCGGCTTGCCCGCGCTCGCGCACCCGGAGGGCTCGTTCATGGCAGCAGTCTGGCGGGTGCTGGAGATTTCGCTGGGGATCGTCTGCTCCACGGCGATCACCGCCGCCATCCTGCCGCAGAGTTCGGCTGCCGCCATGCGCAACGCGCTGTACCTGCGCTTCGGCGTGTTCGCCCGTTTCGTCGTCGAAGGGCTGCACGGCCGTCATGAACAAGCCGCGTTCGAGACAGGCAACGTGCGCTTCGTGGCCGAGGCCATCGGCCTGGAAGGGCTGCGCAGCGTCACTGTCTTCGAGGACCCGCACATGCGCAGGCGCAACGGTCGATTGAACCGCCTCAACAGCGAGTTCATGGCGATCACGACGCGGTTCAATGCGATGCACCAGTTGCTCGAAAGGCTGCGGGCCGAGCGGGCAGGTTCGCTGATCATGCATATCGAGCCGGGCATCGACGGGCTGACCGATCTGTTGGAAGCGTTCGCCGACCGCGCCCTGACCAACAACGATGCGCTGCACCTGGTGCAGCGGCTGGAGTCGTTCAAGGCGGATTTCCCGCGCCGGGTGCGCAGCGCCAGAGCCGAGCTGGAACAGACCGGGCCGAGCGAAGCCGAGCTGCTGGATTTCCACACCGCTTATGAACTGTTGTATCGCTTCGTCGGCGAGTTGCTCAACTACGCCGAAACCCACGCTTCTCTGGCGGACCATAACCACGTGCGCGAAATGTGGCAGGAGTCCTTCGTTCCCAGAACGCACTGGATGACCGCGCTGGCAGCCGGGCTTCGCGCCAGTTGTGTGGTGGGCCTGATGAGCGCGTACTGGGTGCTCACCGCCTGGCCCAGCGGCGCGATGATGACCCTCGCATCAGCGGCGACGGTTGCATTGTCGTCGACCACCAACAACCCGCGACGGCTGTCCTTCCAGATGGCCTGCGGCACATTGCTCGGCGCCATCGCAGGCTTTGTCGAAACCTTTTTTCTGTTCCCGCACGTCGACGGTTTTCCGCTGTTGTGCGTGTTGCTCGCTCCGGTCTTCATGTTCGGCGCGTTCCTGGGCTCACGCCCGCAGTGGTCCGGTTATGGGCTGGGCCTGCTGATTTTCTTCAGCATCGGTTCGGTGCCTGACAACCTGACGATCTACAACCCTTACACCTTTATCAACGACTACATCGCCATGGTCATCGGCATGCTGCTGTGCGCGGCGGCTGGCGCGATCATCCTGCCGCCCAACAGTCGCTGGATGTGGATGCGAATGGAGAACGAGTTGCGCCGACAGGTGGTGTTCGCCATCAGCGCGCCATTGAACCGGCTCGGCTCCAGCTTTGAAAGCCAGACCCGTGACCTGATGCACCAGGCATATGGCCTGGCGATCGGCAAACCTCTGGTGCAGCGCGAACTGCTGCGCTGGATGTTCGTAGTACTGGAAATCGGCCATGCGGTGATCGAGCTGCGGCGTGAGCAGGCGGTGCTGCCGGTTCACCCCAGCTATGCGGAATATCGTTCCTGGCGCATTGCGATCCGGGCCATGGGCCGCGCCTTGATCCGCCTGTTCATCCAGCCGGACGCCAGCAACCTCGAACGCTGCCTGAACGCTGTCGATCATGCCATTGAGCGCGTCCAGCGCACCGACGAGCCTTTCGCCTCGCACTTCGACACCTCGGTGCTGCGCCGGGTCAAGAGTTACCTGCACTTCATACGCAGCTCGCTGCTCGACCCACAATCACCGCTGGCGACCTATGCGCCTGACCGCTTTGCACAAGGACCTTCCAGTGCCCCGTGAAATCGCCTTCCACGGCCTGTACATGCCCAGCATGACCCTGATGTTTCTGATCGCCGGTGTGCTGGCCTGGGCGCTGGACCGGTTGTTGTCCGGGCTGGACCTGTACCGATTCTTCTGGCACCCGGCGCTGCTGCGCCTGAGCCTGTTCGTTTGCCTGTTCGGCGCCCTGGCGCTGCCTCTTTATCGCTGACCCCGGTTCGAGAATTTCGATGAAAAAGCTGTTCAGTTTTATTGCCACGCTGCTGGTCCTGGCCCTGGCCATTGTGATTGGCAGGACGCTGTGGGTGCATTACATGGACACCCCGTGGACCCGCGACGGCCGGGTTCGCGCCGACATCATCAATGTGGCGGCCGACGTGTCCGGGATCGTGGTCGACGTGCCCGTGCGTGACAACCAGCGGGTGAAGAAGGGCGACCTGCTGATGCAGATCGATCCGGAGCATTACCAACTGGCGGTCAAGCAGGCCCAGGCGTTGTTGGCCTCCCGCAAAGCCACATGGGAGATGCGCAAGCTCAACGCCAAGCGCCGGGCGGACATGGACGAGCTGGTGATCTCTGCGGAAAACCGCGACGACGCCAGCAACATTGCTTCATCGGCACTGGCCGATTACCAGATGGCCCAGGCGCAGCTGGAAGCCGCCGAGCTGAACCTGTCTCGCACCCGGGTTCTGGCGTCGGTTGACGGTTATGTCACCAACCTCAACGTCCACCGGGGCGACTACGCGCGGATCGGCGACGCCAAGATGGCGGTAGTCGACATGAACTCGTTCTGGGTCTACGGCTTTTTCGAAGAAACCAAACTGCCCCGCGTTCAGGTCGGCGACCCTGCAGAAATGCAATTGATGAGCGGCCAGGTACTCACCGGCCAGGTCGAAAGCATCGCCCGAGGGATCTACGACCGTGACAATCCAGAAAGCCGGGAGCTGATCGCCGACGTCAACCCGACCTTCAACTGGGTACGCCTGGCCCAGCGCGTACCGGTTCGCATCCACCTGGACCCGGTGCCGGACAATGTACTGCTGGCTGCCGGAATCACCTGCACGGTAATCGTGAATCCTGCGGATGTGCATTGATCCTTGTGACGGCGAAAACTGTGGGAGGGCGCTTGCTCGCGACTGCGGTGTGTCAGTCGCCCTTGTAGGGGCGGTTAGACAGTCGTCGCGAGCAAGCTCCCTCCCACGCGTGAGCGGCGAGCCACCAACTGCAGAAACCAGCTACAACGACGTATTCAACCCGAATCGTCTGCTCAACACCTTCTCCAGCAACCCTTTGGGCAGCCATTGCGCCAACAGCGGAAGCGCCCGCGAGCCGTTGCCCAGGCGCAGCAGACGTGGCGGGTTGGCTTGTTGGGCGGCTTTGAGCACGTCGCGGGCGAAGTCCGTAGCGGGCGTAGGATTGTCCTGGGAGGCTTTGGCCCGTGTGCGGATGCCTTCTCGCACCGGCCACCAAGGGCTCTGTTCGTTGATCAGTTGCTCAGCCTGATTACTGGCGTTTTTGGCGAAGCTCGAAGCGATTGCACCGGGCTGGACTTCCATGACCTGCACCCCGAACGGCGCCAGCTCCAGACGCAAGGCATCGCTGATCGCATGAACGGCGGCCTTGGATGCGCAGTAGGCGCCGGCGAATGGCGTGACCAGAATCCCCGAAACGCTGCCGATGTTGATCACCAACCCTTTATTGCGACGCAACGCCGGGAACAGCGCACGGGTGACGCCGACGACGGAAAACACATTGGTTTCGAACTGGCGCTGCATGGCCTCCACGCCGCCGTCGAGCAACGGACCCATCGCGCCGTAACCGGCGTTGTTGATCAATACGTCCAGACCGCCGTGCTCCAGCGATGCGGCGATCTGCTCCAGCGTAACGCTGTCGTTGACATCCAGCTGCACCGCGATGAACCCGGCGGCGCTCAATGCGGCGACGTCTTCGGCGCGGCGAGCCGTGGCCCAGACCTCATAGCCGGTGGCCTTGAAAGCATCGGCCAGCGCGCGGCCGATGCCGCTGGAACAGCCTGTAATCAGAGCGATGGGCATGGCAGGTCCTTGTAAAGGCTTGTGAAGAAAACAATAGAGGTCAATCCGAGAAACTGCCTTGCAGGTGTTCCGCACGAAATTCCAGCGTCTGCGGGCGATAGCCGTTACGCAACGCCGGAAGCGGCACGCAGTCCTGCCACTGCGCGTCCGCTTGCAGCGCACCGGGGCCGCGATAGCGTGCCGAAGTGTAGGTGTTGTCCGCCAGATTCACCGTGTCGCCCGGCGCATAGGCCGCGATTCGCCAGCGCAGCTCATGCAACGGCACCCGGTTGGTATTGGTGATCTGCACCTGCAGCGGCCGGTCGGCCGGGCATGCCTGTGGCGCGTAGCCAAGGCGAATATCCAGCCGCTCCAGCTGGTGTGTCTCGCGGCTGTCCTGCCAGACCACGACGGCGGCGACGATAGCCAGACCGACCACGGCCGCCAGCGACACCGGCAGCGCCTTGGCAGGGTAGCGCAGCAGCAGGATAAGCCAGGCCAGGATGAGCAGCACACCGATCAACATGAGTCGCGTCTCTTTGAAGGTGAAGCGGACATCCTACAGAAAGCGAGGTGTGAGTTGCCAATGGGCCGGCAAAGACCTCGCGCGGCGCGATTCAGCGGTATTTTTTGATTGGCACAAAAAACCCTCAACACTCTCCTGCGGATGGGGATACGCAGAAAAGTGTTGAGGGTCAGGTTTTCCGCCTGCCGCTTGCCTGTTATCAGCGCGCGATGGTCTGGGTCTTCACGCCCGCTTCCAGTGCGCCCGAACGACCGTAGATATCTTCGAACCGCTCGATATCGTCTTCGCCCAGGTAGCTGCCCGATTGCACTTCGATGATCTCCAGCGGGATCTTGCCTGGGTTTTTCAGGCGGTGTACCGAAGCGATCGGGATGTAGGTGGACTGGTTTTCAGTCAGCAGGAACACGTTCTCGTCGCAGGTGACCTGAGCAGTACCCGACACCACGATCCAGTGCTCGGCGCGGTGGTGGTGCATCTGCAGCGACAGGCACGCGCCTGGCTTGACCGAAATGCGCTTGACCTGGAAACGGCCGCCCATGTCCACCGAGTCGTAGGAACCCCACGGACGGTAAACTTCGAGGTGGTTCTGGGTCTCGGTACGGCCCTGTTCGTTCAGGGTGTTGACCATCTGCTTGACGCCCTGGACCTTGTCCTTGTGGGCAATCATCATCGCGTCCTTGGTTTCGACAACCACGATGTTGTCCAGACCGATCACCGATACCAGCTTGCCGTTGCCATGGATCATGCAGTTGCGGCTGTCCTGGATGACCACGTCACCCTTGGTCACGTTGCCGTTTGCGTCTTTCTCATGGACGTCCCACAGCGACGACCAGCAACCCACGTCGCTCCAGCCTGCTGTCAGTGGCACTACGCAAGCGCGCTGGGTTTTTTCCATCACGGCGTAGTCGATGGAGTTGTCCGGGCAGCATGCGAAGGTGGCTGCATCGATCTCGACCGCGTCGCCGTCGTGAACGCTGCGCTCCAGGGTCAGCATGCAGGTGTCGTAGATGTCCGGATCGTGCTTTTTCAGCTCTTCCAGGAAGCGGCTGGCACGGAACAGGAACATGCCGCTGTTCCAGTAGTAACCGCCGGCTTCGACGAACTCGGCGGCGCGCACTTCGTCCGGCTTCTCGACGAACTGCGATACGCGGCTCACGCCTTCAGGCAGCAGGGCGTCGGCGGTGGACTTGATGTAGCCATAACCTGTTTCCGGTTTGGTGGCCGGAACGCCGAACAGCACCATCTCACCGCGTTCGGCGGCGACAGTCGCCAGAGCCAGTGCGCGTTGCAGCGCTTTCTGGTCTTCGATGACGTGGTCGGCCGGCATGACCAGCATCAGGCCGTCGTTGCCTTCATTGACCAGCTTCATCGCGGTCAGGGCCACGGCCGGTGCGGTGTTGCGACCAAACGGTTCCATCAGGATCGCCTGGGTTTGCAGTTTCAGGGCCGCCAGCTGTTCGGTGACGATGAAACGGTGTTCCTTGTTGCAGACTACGATCGGCTGTTGCATGCCGTCGAAGACCAGACGCTCAAGCGTCTGTTGGAAAAGCGTGTGTTCGCCGGTCAGTGCCAGGAACTGTTTCGGGAATTGCTTGCGCGAAAGCGGCCAGAGTCGTGAACCGCTACCGCCTGACAAGATCACTGGAATCATTTTGTTTCTCCAATAGCATTCAATAAGGGCTGTACGTCGTTTCTGTCGTTTCTTTCTCGTTCTTGTACCGCGTCGGTCGGTCATGGGCAGGGCCGTGACCGACCGATCAAATCCGTTTAGCGGTTAGCGACAGGTGGCTTGACCCACACTGGCGACAGGCTGTTGCCGCTGCCGGTGATGTACAGCACGGCGGCTTCGCCACGCTCCAGCGCTACCGGTTTCACATCAGTGACTTTCTTGTCGCCGTCGTACAGCGCCAGGCTGACCTTGACGGGGTTGATCTCACGCTCGCCAGTGCCCTTGGCGGCTACGGTCTTGACGACCTCGGTCTTGCCATCGGCAGTCTTGAGGGTCAGGGATTTGTCGGTGAGGTTCTGAACGCGAACCAGCGACTTTTGCTTGTTGCGGAATGGAGGCTCTTCCACCAGTTGCGGCTTGCCGCTCGCGTGGTTGACCAGGGTGTAGTAGTGATCGCTGGCCAGTTTCACCGGCACGGTCTGGCTACCCAGCTTGGCGGTGTAGTCGCCCTGTGGCATGAAGCTGAACGCGGTGCTGCCCAACGGCGCAACTTCGTTCATGTTGGTGTTGCCGACGCTGGCGCTGATTTCAGCGCTGCTGGCGTTGTAGACACGCACAAAGGTCGAGCCTTTCGGTGCGGTCGGGCCGTACAGAGCCGAATCACCGGCAAACGCTTGCAAGGACATCAGGCCCAGGCCGGCAGCCATGGCGCAGGTTTTGAACAGGCGGTTTTTAGCCAGACGATTTGGAGTTTTCTGTAAGGTCATGAGTCAGTCCTCTCAGTTTTGCGCCCGGTTGGGCGACTCGGATTGTTTGGCGTTTAGTGCCAGATTTTCTTGGTTATCACGCGATTTCTTCAGCTCGGCGATCCACTGTGGATCAAACTCGCCAAGGTCGTTGTGAGCGGGCAGATAACGTTCAGGGAATTCCCAGATCACCACTTGTGGCGCTGAATTCTTGAATGCATCTGTTTGCAGGTACTTGAGCATTGGCAGGATCGGGCCTTTGCCGTCTTCGGCGTAATTGACCACGTCGCTGCGCAGTGCCTGCTTGAGCGCACCTACGAAATTCCAGTTCGGGTTGGCGCTGTAACTGGTGCCAACCAGGCCGACCGGTACCTCGCTGTCTGCAAAAAGAGCGTCGTCACCGGTTGGCGCAGATTGGACAAGATCGGTGCTCATTTGTTGCAAAGTATCTGGTTTTGGCAGCAAATTTGTGAAAAGTGGGTCCAGCGGCAGGAAGTTGGTCAGGTCGCCCTTATAAGGGGCGCTGTCCTTGGCCTGGGTAACAAACTGCGCGGGTTCACCTTCCAGCGGCGCCTTCTCGGCAATGGTCAGCCCCAGTTGCTGCGCGGCCACTTCGGCGCCCATGGGCGTCCAGTGGGTGTCAGTACGCAGGAACACCTGGCCTTTCTGCTTGGCCGCTTGCAGCGGGGCGAGCAGATCCGGCGCGACGATGCCGGCCTTGGCCACTTCGGCGTGGAACTGCTGATAAAGATCGACGTGCAGGCTGGCCGGCTTGTTGTCACCGATGTGCTCGGGATACAAGCGGGTCTTGGCCGGGACGATGGCCAGAACCAGCTTGCTGCCCTTGGCCTCCAGGGTGTCGCGGACACCCTGAATCAGCGCCAGGTTATCGGCTTCGTTCTGCTCGGCGTTGACCACCGCGTCGAACTCTTCGTCGGTGTACAGCCACTGATCCTTGCCAAGCACCACGCCAGGACGGCCTTCGTTGAACAGCTTGTAGTCCAGCGCCGCCCAGAGGTTGGTGCCCAGCCGCTTGATCGGAAACTCGTCGTCGTAGTGCGTCTCTGCCGCCTTGGTCCATTTGCCGTCGAGCACGGTGGTCTCGGTCGACGTGGAGAAGTTGGCAAAGCTGCGCAGCGACCAGATGCCCAGAGCCAGCAGCAGGCCCAGGAAGATCGCGATGTAGAGGATTCGTAATGAACGGGTCATGTCAGTCTCCTCAGAACTGGAAGTAAAGGAACGGCGAGAAGCTTTGCGCCGAAAGTTTGAGAATCGAAGCCACGAACAGCAGCAGAATCAGCGTGCGCATGGCGTAGCGGGGCCAGTCGGCAGTCCAGTAGGCCGGTTGTACTTGAGCTTCGGCGCCTACGGTGTAGCCGGGCAGATGCAGGCTGCCTGGGTTGTCGCCAGGTACCGCCTTGATGGTGCCGGGTTGTTCAGTAGCAGGGCCGTCGGCCTTGGCAACCTTGCGGTCCTGCGGCTCGCGGTTCTGGTAGAAGTCACGCAGGCCGAAGTAAGCCAGCGTCGCGTAAGCCACGACCATGGTTGCTACTTGCAGGCCGGTCAGGCTTGCGCGGTTGAGCTCGGACAGCTGCCAGTCGCCGAAGCTGAACATCGCGCCGTACATACGGGTGGCGACATGCAGGTTCTCGGCACGGAAGATCACCCAGCCAGTGACAACGAGCAGGAAGGTGAACGCCCAGCGAATCACGTTGAAGCTGTATGGCTTGGTATTGATGCCGATCGCTTTTTCAATCGCCAGCCACATGCCGTGCCATGCACCCCAGATGATGTAGGTGACGTTCGCGCCGTGCCACAGACCTCCCAACAGCATGGTCAGGAAAAGGTTGCGGTAGGTTGCGAACTTGCCGCCACGGTTGCCGCCCAGGGTGATGTACAGGTAATCACGCAGCCAGGTGGACAGGCTGATATGCCAGCGACGCCAGAACTCGGTGATCGACTGGCTGATGTAGGGCTGCTTGAAGTTTTCCATGAAGCGGAAACCCATCATCAGACCCAGACCGATCGCCATGTCGCTGTAACCGGAGAAGTCGAAGTACAGCTGCGCGGTGTAGGCCAGAGCGCCAAGCCAGGCGTCGCCCGTGGTCGGGTTCTGCAGGGCGAAGCAATGGTCGGCAACGACCGCCAGGGTATCGGCGATGAACACCTTCTTGATGAAACCCTGCATGAAGCGCGTGCAGCCTTCGGAGAACTTGTCCAGCGTGTGCGTACGATTGTTGAACTGATCGGCCAGGTCACGGAAGCGCAACACCGGACCTGCAATCAGGTGCGGGAAGATCGCGACGAATGCTGCGAAGTCGATCAGGTTGCGGGTCGCCGGCGTGTCACCGCGATAGACGTCGATGATGTAGCTGATGGACTCGAACACGTAGAACGAGATACCGATCGGCAACAGCACGTGGGTCAGGATGAACGGCTCAAGGCCCATGGAAGTCATGGCCGCGTTGATGCTGTCCACACCGAAGTTGGCGTATTTGAAGTAGCCCAGAATACCCAGGTCGACGACAACACCCAGCAGCAACCAGCGCTGCGCGCGTTTGGTCCTGACCCCGGCGGCACCCACTCTCAGGCCGATCCAGTAGTTCCAGACGGTCACGCCGATGAACAGCGCCAGGAAGTCCACACGCCACCAGGCGTAGAAGATGTAACTGGCAATCAGCAACAGCAGGTTGCGATAGCGTTGCCCGCTCAAGTAGTACAAGCCGAGGAAGATCGGCAAGAACAGGAACAGGAACACGTTGGATGAGAAAACCATCCTTATCTCTCCGTAGGTCCAACATTCAAGGGCTCAAGGCCCCCCCAAACCCCCCGTGGAAACCAAGGGGGGTGAATCCACTCACATCACTGTCTTGTAGGAGCGAGCTTGCTCGCGAAAAGGCCGGTACGTTCGCAACAGAGGTGTTGATCGAACAATCGCCATCGCGAGCAAGCTCGCTCCTACAAAAAGTTCCTGACCCATCAAGAACCGTTCTTGTCGCCCTTTTCATGCTCCGGGTCGTAGACCTTGGTCAGGTCGCCGCCGAGGCGAAACGTCTTGAACGGTTGCTTGTCGTGCTTCTCCTGCAACACATCCGCACTGCAGCTGTAGAGCGAGCAATAAGGTTCGAGCCAGGCGTACTTCGGATCCTTTTTCAGGTCTTCCATGTCCTGCTTCTCACCGCCGCGCGAGGCGAAGTCGTCCGGATCTTTCACGCCGGCCAGCACCCGGTCGGCCAGGCGCTTGAGCGCGGCGTTGTTTTCCTGGCGCAGATCGACACCGTTGGCCTGGGCGAAACTGGCGATCATCGCCAGCGGCGGCAACGCGTAGTTGTGATAGGCCAGAGCGCGTTGACGGCGCTTGATCTCGTTCGGCAGGAAGCCGTCCCTGTCCACCTGATTGGCGGCGACCTTGAACTCCTTCACCGCCCAGTCGAACAAGTCCTTGCGGTTGGTGGCGACGGAGGTTGCCATCACCGACCAGGCGGCCCAGTACGAGTGGTTGTTGACCTTGTCCAGCGGCAGGTTGCTCCAGTCACCGACCACCTGTTCACCCAGTCTGGCGAACCAGGCTTCGATGACCTGTGCTTCCTGTTGACGGTTGGCCAGCGGTTGGGAGTCCGAGAACTTCAGGCGCAGGTAGGCCGACGCCATGCTGCCCAATGCCCATTTGCGCATCGATTTGCCGGTGTGGTTGAAGTCCGTGGACTCCAGCGCATCGGCTTCGGCCCAGGTGGTCAGCATGTTCATGGCGCAATCGAGTTGCTCGGGGCGGCCATCGCGCATGTACTGCATGACCACTTTGCTGATGCCGCGCTCAAGTGTGGTGATGTCCTTGGTCGCATCGCGGAAGGCCTTTTCGGACTCTTCGTTGAGCGTCGCGCGGGCCTTGTCCGAGCCTTCGTACTTGCTGCGGAACACCAGTTTGTCGGTGTACGGCTTCGGCACGGCTTCGCACTTGAAGTCATTGCTGCCGGTTTTGACTTTCTCGATCGGCGCGTCGTAGCCCTTTGGTGGCACGAGCGTCGCGGCAGCGGACGCGGCTGTTGCCCAAGCCATCGACGACAGGATTGCCATCGACAGCAGGGTAGGGCGAATCAGTTTCGGAGTCTGCATCGGTCACCTCATAGTCCGGCTTGAGCGGTCTGTTGCGCAGCGCTCGAAAGCACGTTGCGTTTACATACTTTGGCTTCGACTTTCTGTGGTGCTGTGCCTGCTTCCGGTCCCTGGATTTCGAGCGCCAGCAGTTGCTGGCCAGCCCAGTCCTCGTCTTCACGCAGCTGGAAGGCGAAGCGTCCGTCGGTATCGGCGGTGTTCGGTTTTTCGATCTTCACGTCTTCGTGGCGACCGTTCATGTACCAGAGACGGGCCTGAAGGGTTTTCACCGAGGTGTCGGCGAAACGGATGTCGATCTGGTTGTTGCCGTTGCGAATGTCTTTGATGCCGTTCT
This sequence comes from Pseudomonas sp. R1-18, assembly GCF_051132095.1. Lineage (NCBI taxonomy): Bacteria > Pseudomonadati > Pseudomonadota > Gammaproteobacteria > Pseudomonadales > Pseudomonadaceae > Pseudomonas > Pseudomonas sp. R1-18. The sequence goes on along the minus strand of NZ_CP071658.1, from coordinate 3,906,951 downwards.
TGCCGTTGACCAGCACTTCGTTGTTGCCCGGCTTGAGCGTGGTGCTGGCGCTCATGACCGCCGGCTTGCCTTCGCAACCATTGCCGTCCAGCAACGCCATCATCTGGCGATAGATGGTTTCCTGGTCCAGGCGATACAGCGGCGAGAATTCCCAGATCAGGATCTTCGGCGGACGCTGCTGGAAGTCTTCGCTGCCCAGGTACTGGATCATCGCGCCTTCCAGACCACCGCCGGGGAACGCTACGTTGAGCACGTCGGCGCTCATGTATTCCTGCAGGAAGCCGCCGAAGTTGTAGTTCTTGCCACTGTGGCTGGTGCCGACCAGGGTAATTTCCGGGTTGCCGGAATCGCCGAACAGGTCGCCGTCGCCGGCTTCGCCCTTGGGTTCGGTGCTGAACTGGTCCATGTACTGGATTGCATAACTGGTGCCGCAGAGCTGGCCGGCCATGTTGTGCAGAGTGCCGGTCTTGCCCATGCGCCCGGTGACCTTGCTCTCGAACTCACGCTTGGGAATGTCGTTGTAGGCCGGGATCTTTTTCACGGTCTCGGCCACGATTTTCGCCGTACGCTGCGCGCCATAAGGCGTCCAGTGCTGGTCGCCGCGGAAGTAGAAATCGTGAGCCTGCTGCTCGTTGGTCAACGGCGACAGATCCGGCACCCAGTAACCCATCTTGCTGAAGCGACCGAGCATGGCCTGGTAGTTCTTCAGCGCGGTGTCGTAGTTGAACTTGTTGCGTTCGGTTGGCAGCAACTTGTTGCGATCCACCAGACCACGGGTTGGCTGATACACCACTACCAGTTCCACACCTTTGCGCTTGAAGGCATCGTGCAATTGCTTCATGCGGCGATAGCCGGCCGGCGTGGTGTCGAACTCGGTGCGCAGGTCTTCCTGAGTACGGAACAGCCAGTCGCCTTCGGCCTGTACCAGGGTGGTGAAGTTCTGCTGGTAACGGGTGACGTAGTTCTTCGCATCGTGAGCGGCCGGGCACAGTTGGCAGCACGGTTCAGCGGTGAACGATGGCGCCTGGGTGTCATCGGCACGCGCCGCACCGGCCGCTGCCATGAGCGCGGCGGTGAGGCCGGAGAGGCCCAGGAACTTGATCAATTGTGCTTGCATGGCAATACCCTTCCTCATTCCCGCAGCTCCGACTGGCTTTCGACGGGATCGATCAATACGGCTTTCTTCTGGCGGACCAGCAGGTCGAGGATTTCATCCTGGCGATCACCTAACACACCGTTGAAGGTGATGCCCGCCGCCTTGGTGGGAGCCAGCATCGCTACGCGATACAGCTCCACGCTCAGCGGGGAGTCGATGGACAGCGGGCCGGAACCATTGCTGGTCAGCTCGCCACCGACCACGATCAGCGAGACCTGGGCGTCGAACGGGTCGAGCTGGATGTCACGGTCGGTGTCGGTCAGGTCCTTGATGTGCCCGTAGACGCCCATCAGGCCGTTGGCTATCGCGACGTTTTCGTACAGCTTGATGTTCACGCTGTTGCGCACGCGGATGCCGTGGCGACGGTTGGCGATCACACGGTTGCCCCAGAGCAGGTTGTCGCCGCTCTCGTACAAGGTGATGCCGTCGGTGTGGTTCTGATAGATCTCGTTGTAGGCGACGATGTTGTTGACGCTGTTACGGTCCAGTACCACGCCCGACAATTTGTTGTTGTGGCTCTTGTTACGGAAGATGAAGCTGTTGTCCACTTCACGGGAAATGATGATCCCGTGCTTCTTCTTGGTCCCGTACACATCGTTTTCGGCAATGATCAGACCGTGGGAACGGTCGTGGGGGTCGATGCCGTAAACAATGTTGTCGCGGTAGACGTTGCCCTTGACCACGAAGTCGCGGGTTTCGTAGCAGTAGAAGCCGTACCAGAAGTCCGAGAACTCCGAATCGATGATCCAGCCGGTCGGTTCCGGACGCTTGAGCACCTTGGCGGTGTTGGGCGTGTACTGCGAAATACTGATGCCGTACGACTTGCTCTGGTCATAGCCCATGCTCGCCATCTTGGTGTTGGCGATCCAGGTTTCCGAACCACCCCAGGTCAGCACGAACGGGCGGAACTCGTCAGGCTTGCGATACGTGGCCAGGCTGTTGCGCGACTCACTCCAGGCGTTGACCTGAGTGTGAGTGATCAGCAGCTTGCCTTCGCTGACCAGGAACGAGCCTTTTTCCTGGGACAGGCGCAGCTCTTTGGTCTGCTTGTCGATCTCGAAAATCCCGGTTTCCTTGACCAGAATCGGTAGGCGCGCCACGTAGACGCCCGGCGAGACTTCGCTCAGGAATTGCTTGGGGACTTTCTTCGCCAGGTCCTGCAGATTCACGTAACCGTCGGAGATGATGATGGCTTGCGGGATGCCGCGCTGACGCTCCACCCACTCGGCCATCTTGTTATCGCCGCCGATGAACTCCTTCAGGCCGATTTCTTCCATCATCCGCGTGACGGTGACCTTGCCCGGTTTGTTGCGCACGATCTTTTTCAGCGCCGCCTCGGCGGTGTAGCCGCTCAAATCAGGCAGAACCGGCTTTTCCATCGCCAGCGGTTCGGCAGGCGGACTGCTGATGGTGTAGGTCTTGGCCTGTTGCAGCTCCTTGACTATGCCTTTAGCCGGACTGACTGCGACCGGCGTGTTGGCCAGCGCCGCGGTGCTGGCGACCAACAGCGCGCCGCTCAACACTGCGCTTTCGAGCAGAGCGTGCGGCCAGGTGCGGTTACGCACATTGCTTGCTTGACTGTTCATCTATCGCACTCCTTGGACGGTTTGCATCAGAAGCGCCAGATGACGTCGACAATGGCGCGGTGCATGTATTCATCCACGCCGTTGTGGTAAGCATCGCCAGGCTTGAAGACGCCGGCACGCAGACGCACCAGAGCCGATGGCTCGTCGAACGACTGGCTCACCGCAGCGGGCAGCAAGCCACCCTTGAAGTACTTAGTGACTACCAGATCCATTTCCTGACCCAGGTCCTTGCGGCCGTCTTCCAGCGGCAGCGAGCTGAACGTGCCGTCGAGTGCGCCAGCGCCGTCGCGGTTCTCGCGCACCGGGTTGACGCCCGCGCCGCCGATACCGGAGTTGCCGTCCACGCGACGGAACTTGTGGTAGATCAGCGATGCGTCGTACTCGTCGTTCATCTGCCAGGAGGCGAACAGCGAGCCGCTTTCCACGTTGGCCATTTCGCCCTGGAACGCCTCGCCGAAGCGGTGAACGCGCGAGCGGGTACCGGTCCAGTTCGAGCGGTTGCTCTCCAGACCGTTCTGCTCGTAGTCCTTGCTGGCGCGGGAGTAGGCGGCGCCTACTTGCCACTGGGGATCGACGCGCAGACGCAGGCCCAGGTCAGTTGCCCAGCCGCTGACATCGCGTTTTTGCCTGGCGCCGGCTTCATATTGATCGCTGGTGCCGTCGACCAGATTGGCGCCGGTGCGAGTCCGGTCACCGTTGAGCCAGGTGACGCTGCCCCAGTAATTGACCGTGTTGGTGTTGCGGTAGTTGTAAGCGTCGCTGTTGGCCTGCAGACCCAGCCAGGTAAGCTTGCCGTTCTCGATCTTGTCCAGATCGTCGAGGCGCTCGCCCTCATTCTTCAGGCTGCCGTCATCCTTGCTGTAATGAGCGCGGACGCCTGCCCAATGGCCGGGCAGCCACTGGTAGCTGACGTCACCGAACAGGTGCATGCGGTCTTCGCCTTCAGGCGAGAGTTCGGTCAGGTCGGTGCGATATTCGCTGAAGCGCTGTGCAGCGCCCACATCGGCACGCAGCAGCGTGGTATCGAAGACCCAGTTCACCGCCTCGATGTTCACGTCGTGCCACTGGCCGTCGTCATTGCGCAGGCGCTGGCGACCGACCTTCAGCAGTTCGCCGGGGTAGGGCGTGAAACCGCTGTAGCCGACCCAGAATTCCCGCAGTGCGGCATACGATTTGTCGACTTCACGCTCGCTGGCGTTGCCGCGAGCCTGGGTGGTGCCTTCGCCGTCCGTCGTTGCCTGTTCCAGCGGGTCGGTCTGAATGGTGTCAGTGGCGGTCACCACCTGGCCCATTGCATAACCGCTCCAGTTGCCGCGTTCGCCGTAGACCCAAGGGCGCAGGTCCAGACCCAGACCATTGACGTCGCCGCCCGAGCGAGTGCCCAGATCACGGTCGTCTTCCGCCTGAGCAGTGACTTTCACTTCCAGGCCAAAATTCTGTGCTTCGGTCAGCGCTGCCAATGTCGGGCAGGCCCAAAGCAGGGTGAAGCCCAGGCCCATGCCCGCGGCCACCAGGGGTTTCAACTTCATAGTGCTTCCTCACCGTCTTTTTCTTCTTGCAGGGACTGCATCACCAGCGCGTTCTGGCTGGCGGTAGCTCCCCGTACTTTTTGCTCGCGGGCCAACAGGTCCTTGGCGACGGCGAGTTTTTCAGGCGGCAGTTGTGCGTTCAGGGTTTGCGCAAGCTCAACAGCCTGCGGGGTCTGATTGGCGAGTGCGAGCTGGCTGAAGACCCAGGCGTTGACCGGATCCGGCTTGGTGCCCTTGCCCTGGGAGAACAGCTGCGCCATGGCGAAATCGGCGCTGTTCTGACCACCGCGAGCAGCGATCAGCAGCTCGTCCACGGCTTTCTGCGGGTAAACCTGGCCCAGGTAACCGCGGCGGTAGATCTGGCCGAGGTAGTAGTGGGCAGAGATTTCAGTCGCAGCGGCGCGCTTGAGGTGTTCCTCGGCCTTTTTGGCGTCTGGCGTCACCCACTTGCCTTCGTAATAGAGCTTGCCCAGCAGCAGTTCGGCACGCGGTTGGTCCGCGGCGCGACCGTTGTCGAGGTATTCCATCATCTTGTCGACGTCACCCAGCTCCGGGAAGTCGTACAGCAGCTTGGCCAGGGTGACCCAGGAAATCGGGTAGCCCGGAGCAATGCCTTCGAGCAACTGCTGAGCGGTTTTCGGGTCCGGCGTACCGACTTCGGCATCGCCCAGCACGCGAGCGACGCTGTCGACGCGCTGCGCATTGACGCGGCCGGCGGCATGGGCGCTCTTGAGCTGTTCGATCAGCGCAGTCTGCTGCTCGGTCTGGCCACGCTTCTGGTAGACGGTCGCCAGTTCGACGTAGCAGATGTCGGTGGTCGTCAGCGCCTGTTTGCAGATGCTTTCGACCTGGTCCAGGTGCTGGTCGTAGGTGCCCTGGGTGCGATACAGCAGCACCTGAGCCAGGCCAGCTTCCGGATAACCCTGGGCGCGCCATTGATCGATCTTCTGCTGCGCGTTCACATTCGGGAAGCTGTGCGGATATTGCAGATACAGCATTGCCAGCGACAACAGAGTGCCGGATTCGCCGTTGGCGAAGGCCTGCTTGAGCAGGGCCTCCGCTTCCTGACGTTCGGCGTCGGTGGCATCAGGCTTGGCGGCCAGCAGACGCCCCAGGCGCGATTGCGCCCGTGGCGAAGTCTGAGCGGCTGCGCGGTAGGTCGCTTCCGCTTCCTTGAGCTGCGCAGGGTCGCGCGTGGCCACCTGAATATCGGCCAGACCGACCTGTGCATCGCTGTAGCCCAGGTCCGCCAGCTGCCGATAATTTTGCTCGGCCAATGTGGTGTCGCCGTTTTTCAAGGCTTCATTGGCAAGGCGTTGATCAGGCAGGCCGGCACAGCCGCTCAGGCCGAGCGCGACGGCGAGGCTCAATAGCGTGGGGGTCGACAGGCGTCGTAGTGGGCTGGTCATGGTTACAGACCTGCAGCCATGGCTTTGTCGATCAGCCAGTTCATCGAAGGACCACGGTCGCTGACCACTTCAACTGGACGGCCGGCGAGCGAGCTGCTCAGGCTTTCGTCAGGCTTGATCTGGACACGGATGTCGGTGGCCAGGTCGGCGTCGTTCAGGTTGGCGCTGCTGATGATCTGACCGGTACGGGTGCGGTCTTCGCCGGCAACCTGGAAGCTCACGCGAGTGCCTGGTTTGACGTCGTTGAACTGGCGGTAGGTGAAGCGTGCTTCAACAGTGGCCGGAGCATTGCGTGGCACCAGTTGGAAAACCACCTGGCCTTTGGATGCGAACTGACCGTCCGGAACCAGCTGGCGAGCAACGACGCAGTCACATGGGCTGGTCATGGTGCCGTTCATTTGCTTGCCGTAGAGCTCTTCGATCTTGGCAGGCTGCAGGTCTTCACCGGTCAGGCTGCCTTTGAGCATTTCCAGCATGCTGGTGTTGAAAGTCGCCAGCGGCGCGCCTTTGGTGGCTTCGCTGTTGACCGGTACCAGGCTTTGTACGGTGCCTTCGCGAGGCATGGTCACATCCATGCTCGGTACGGATACCAGGCCAGCCGAGGCGTGGCTGACGAAATACAGGCCGTAAACAGTCTTGAAGATGAAACCGAACGCTGCCAGACCTACCAGGAAGATGCCCAGGCTGAACACCACGGCGCGGATACGACCCGCCGTGCTCATGCCGCCGTCGCTGCCCTTGGTCTTGCGCGCCTTGGTGAAGTTGTCGCGCTGCAGGGTGGCGAGTACTTCGCCCATGCTGACGATGTCACCGGACAAGTGCGAAGTGATCAGGTGGCGCAGGGTCGCGATGTCCTGAGCTTCCAGGTTCTGGAACTGGCAACCGACGCGGCCGGTGCTCGAATCGATGGAGCGAACCTGCAGGTCCACATCCATCGCCAGACCCAGGTTGTCGATCAGGAACTGCAGACGGCCCTTGAGCACTTCACCGGCCTGCAGGCGACGCTGGCCCGGAGCGATGAAGCTCAGACCGCCGGCGGACAGGTCTTCGATACGAACCAGAGGTGCGTTCGGCTCGTCGAGCAGGCGCAATTTGGCTGGGATCTTGACCCGGGCGTGTTGGCGCTGGGCTTCGGATTCGTGTACGACGTTTACATTCTTCACGGCTGTATTCATGGCTATTTTTCCTACTTAATCGATTTAATCCATTGGCCCGGTCAAACCATCGTCAACAGCACAGCGACGAAGATGGTGCCAGCCGAGAAAGTCATGGTCCGGGACGACCAGGTGTTGAACCAACCTTGAAAGCTGGCCAGATCGCGGCTGAGTTTGGTGTCCTGGCGCGTCCAGGACTGGCGATCCAGGCGGAAGAACACGTAGATCTTCATCAGGGCGCCGACAATCTGGTTGTAATAGAGAATGATCGGGTAGGCCGGGCCTATCCTGTGTCCCGAGCACGACAGCAGCAGCGTCAGAATCAGGCGGGTCATGCCGATCCACAGCAGGTACATCAGCAGGAAAGCGCCGCCGTACTTGAAGCTGGCGATGATCGCGACGGTCAGGCCGAGGATCGAAGTCCACATCGACACACGCTGGTCGAACAGCACCACGCTGGTGAACAGACCGAGACGACCGACGCCCAGGCCCAGAGCGCGGGAGTTCTGACGCAGGTTGTTGCCGTACCAGCGATACATCAGCTTGCGGCTGGCCTTGAAGAAGCTCTTCTCGGGCGGGTGCTCCACTGTGTTGATCGCTGCGTCAGGCACGTAGAACGTGTCGTAGCCCAGGCGCATCAGGCTGAACCAGCTGGACTTGTCGTCGCCGGTCAGGAACCGGAAAGTGCCCAGACGCCAGTGCTTGAGCGAGTCGCTTTCCACGTCGGCGATGAACTCAGGGTCGGTCACCACCGTGGCGCGAAACACCGACATCCGGCCGGTCATGGTCAGAACACGCTGGGACAGCGCCATCGAGCACATGTTGATGTGACGCTGGGCGAAGCGCAGCTTGTGCCACTCGCTCATGATGTAGCCGCCACGCACTTCGCAGAACTCGTTGGTGGTCAGGCCGCCGACGTTGTCGAACATGTGGAACCACGGCACGGTCTTGAGCACGACGCCTTCGTTCAGCACGGTGTCACCATCGATCACCGCCACGACAGCGCGGTCATCCGGCATGTGGCGCGAGATGGCGCGGAAGCCGTAAGCCAGGCCGTCACGCTTGCCGGTGCCGGGAATGCGCACGAAGTCGAGTGTCACCCGATCCGGCGGATTCATGCGGGCCCACAGGCTCTTGACCAGCAGCTCGTCAGACATCTCCACCAGCGAGCAGACCACTGTGGTCGGCAGACCGCAGTCGATCGCTTCGCGAATCACCGAGCTGTACACCTGGGCGGTGGTCAGCGCGTCGATCCGGAAGCTGGTGACCATCAGGAACACATGGGATGGATCCGCAGCCTTGCCCAGCTTGCGAACCTTGCGGCGCAGGCGAGGGTAGACGATGTACAGAAAGATCATCCCGCGCACGAAGTGCGTGATGCCCATCGAATAGCGCCAGATGCCCACGGCGCCAATCAGGAAAATAAAGTTCTTCGACTGAGAGTCGAAGATACTGGTAGGCAACGCCGTAGCGATGCCCATTAACAAACTTAGGTAAAACAGCCAACCGGCGGCCTCTAAAAGGCCGTGCTTGAGCCTCTGCATATCGGTATCCCTGAGTCAGTTGCAAGCCTCAGGCCCCAAGTTTCAAGCACGGGGCTTGAAACTTGTGGCTTGGAACTTGGCGCTTGTGGCTTGCGGCTGATTTACCAGCAGATCCCTTCGGCCTGGCCGCTTTCGCTGGTGCTCTTGGACATGAAGCCCACGAGATCCACAACGTGCTTGCCAGCCGGGGTTTCGTTGGCAAGAGAGCGGAAACGCTCGTCGCGGTTACCCAGGATGATGACGTCAGAGTTGTTGATGACTTCGTCGAAGTCGGAATTCAGCAGCGAGGAAACGTGCGGAATCTTCGATTCGATGTAGTCCTTGTTGGCACCGTGAACGCGAGCGTATTCAACGTTGGCGTCGTAGATGCTCAGGTCGAAGCCTTTACCGATGAGCATTTCGGCCAGCTCTACCAGCGGGCTTTCACGCAGGTCGTCGGTACCGGCCTTGAAGCTCAGACCCAGCAGGGCGACTTTGCGAGTGTCGTGGGCGGCCACGATGTCGAAAGCGTTCTGTACCTGGGAAACGTTGCTGCGCATCAGCGAGTTGAGCAGAGGCGCTTCCACGTCCAGGCTGCCGGCGCGATAGGTCAGGGCGCGAACGTCTTTTGGCAGGCACGAACCACCGAAGGCGAAGCCTGGGCGCATGTAGTACTGGGACAGGTTCAGCTGCTTGTCCTGGCAGACCACTTCCATGACTTCACGGCCATCGACGCCGCAAGCCTTGGCAATGTTGCCGATCTCGTTGGCGAAAGTGACCTTGGTCGCGTGCCATACGTTGCAGGTGTACTTGATCATTTCGGCAACGGCGATGTCCTTGCGGATGATCGGTGCGTCGAGTTCTTCGTACAGCGATTGCAGTACGTCACCGGAGGCCTTGTCGAACTCACCGATAACGGTCATTGGCGGGTGATCGTAGTCTTTGATCGCGGTGCTTTCACGCAGGAACTCAGGGTTCACTGCCACGCCGAAATCAACGCCGGCTTTCTTGCCCGAGCAGTCTTCCAGAATCGGGATGACCACGTTGGCGACAGTGCCTGGCAGAACGGTGCTGCGAACCACGATGGTGTGGCGGGAAGTCTTGTCACGCAGAACGTAACCGATTTCGCGGCAAACCGATTCAATGAAATCGAGTTCCAGATCGCCGTTCTTCTTGCTTGGCGTACCGACGCAGATCATCGAAACGTCAGTGGCGCGAATGGCTTCGGAGAAGTCCGTAGTACCGCGCAGTTTGCCGTTGCGGATACCTTGCGCCAGGAGGTCTTCCAGGCCGGGTTCAACGATAGGCGATTTGCCGTTATTGATAAGGTCGATCTTGGTGCTGGAGATATCTACACCCACAACATCATGACCACGTGCAGAAAGGCAACCGGCACATACTGCACCGACGTAACCCAAACCAAAGATGCTGATACGCATCGTACTCTCCTCGATTTCACGCCAAAGTTGGCTGGATATTAATTTTGGCCAGCAGATATCACACGTCAGTGGATGCGGGCTTATAAAGTCCACATAACTAACGCAGGCATATTTAATAAGTGAGTGCCTAAATCAATGAGGCTGACTCAATGGCACTAAGTGCAAGCGGCAAGTGTCCTGTCCCTGTTGGGAAGGGCCCTGCTCTCTGAGTGTGGTGAACCACTCCTTTAGGGCAATACCTGAACTCCCGATCTGAAAACCCATGGGCTAGAGCCCTGCGCGTCCAGCTCGTGTCCTGCTCGATACACCTTTCCGGGGCTTGGCCTGGCTACCTTATTCAACTTGTGATGTGCATTTAACCTGGTACCTACAGCCTTGATCCTGAGATCAAACTTCGTCGTCGGTAACTTCCCTTTGTCTCGCCTCGTTGTAAGTGATCTCTTACAAGGTTGGCGAGAATTGTTACGGGATGTAGGAGCGTAACGTTTGGCGATAGTTCCAGGCCGTTCGTCCTCATTTCGAGATTCAATCGTATCAACGCGATTACAGACTGTGGTTGCACAATGATGGCAACTACGACGCAAGCCCGATTCTGTAAGGGTGAAGCGGCGTAGCTACGGTTTTGCCATCACGAGCGGCTTGCGATGCGTCCCACAAAAAAAAATTTAAGTTTTTTTCGTATCAAACGAGGGGTCGAATACACATGCTGTTTTTTGACGTTTGGCTGGCGTCAGATTCCCGGCAAATCTGTATTTTGCACGGGTATTTAAGCGGTATTTGCGCGGTATTTGGCTTACCGCGCTTGAGGGTAACTTCTATCGTTCGGGGGTATCGCGCAGAAAAACGAGCTTGTCCGGCGAGGACTGTTCGGCACTGTATCGGTAGCCTTGAATATCAAATGACTTGAGCTGTGCGGGGTCGTTGATACGTTCGGAAATCACGAAACGACTCATCATCCCGCGTGCCTTTTTCGCGTAGAAACTGATGATCTTGTACTGGCCGTTTTTCAGGTCCTTGAATTCGGTGTCAATGATTCGTGCATTGAGCGCCGAGCGCTTTACCGCTGAAAAATATTCGGTGGATGCCAGGTTCAACAGCACGTCGTCACCCTGGTCTGCCAGTGCCTGGTTCAGCCATTCGCTGATCCGCGTGCCCCAGAACGCATAAAGATCCTTGCCACGCGCATTGGCCAGGCGCGTGCCCATTTCAAGACGATAGGGTTGCATCAGGTCCAGTGGGCGCAACAGGCCGTACAACCCGGACAGCATGCGCAGATGGTCCTGCGCATAGCTGAGTTCGGCTTCATCCAGCGTTTCAGCGTCCAGTCCCGTGTACACATCGCCCTTGAAAGCCAGCAGTGCCTGCTTGGCGTTATCCGGCGTAAAAGCCGGGTTCCAGCTGCCGAAACGTGCGGCATTGAGGCCCGAAAGCTTGTCCGAGAGGTGCATCAGTTCGCTGATCTGCGCGGGCGTCAGCTCGCGGAGCTGAGTGATCAACTCCTGGGAGTGATCCAGATATTGCGGCTGGGTATAACGTGCAGTGGTCGGCGGCGTCTCGAAATCGAGCGTCTTTGCCGGAGATATCACCATCAGCATGAAATCGTCTCCTTTGATCGAGGCGCGATTCTAGGGGATGGAGGCGCGTGACTCCATCTATGGTGGCGATAGCAGGCCTGAGGCATCGTTGCCGCATGCCGGATGCGGACCGCAGATCGGCTATAGTGCCGGCGTTGCGTGATGCGGTTGATTGAAGGAGAGAGTAGTGGGTTGGCGTATCGTTCTAGCAGTGTGCGCGTGTCTGTCGGGGCTTACAGTGCAAGCGGCGCCACCGGTCAGCGCGACCATGGACCGCAGCGTGTGGCCTGAGCGCCTGGAAACGGCGGCGTTGTTCGACGTGGCATCGCGCGCGGAGATTCTCGCCTTCGCCCATGCGTTGTACCTCAGCGAAAAACTCGATGAAGAAGGGCTCAAGCGCCGCCTGGGCCTGCGCTTCGTCAATCTGTCTTCGGTGAATGTCGTGCGTCACCGACTGTGGCAGCGTCTGCTGGATAACTACCAACATGCGCAAAAGAGCTGCGGCGAAGATGCCAACTTCTGCGTGCTGGTCGAAGACATGGAACAGCTGCGTCAGCGCGCCGAGGAATATGTCGTCTCGGGTGATTCGTTCTATGCGGCGTGGGCTCAGCCCAGCGCGGCATTCCATGAGCGCTATCTCAACGAGCTGCTGTATATGGCGGCGCTGTTCCCGCAGACCAGCAGCGAGATCGAGCGCTACAACTCCGACGAGATGAGCGGCGATGAAATGCCGGATCGCACCTTCATGCTCAACTTCGACAGCGGCCCGAGCGCAGCCAATGGCAACACAGACTGGCTGGCCGACTTCATGCGCCAGCAGAAGATGACCGCGACGTTTTTCGTATTGGGCAAGAATCTTCAGGAGCGGCTGCAAGCTTCCTCGGCGGGCAGCCTGCAGGCGCTGTACCGGCAGCAATGCGTCGGCATACAGGGCTGGGAGTATCGGTCGCACAGCCAGTGGACAGGCTGGCAGGATTCAGTGCAACGCACCCTGAGTCTGGTCGAGCAGGTGTTGCCGGATAACTTCGTTCCCCTGTTCCGTCCGCCTTACGGCCATCGGCGCGCCGACAGCGGCGAGTTCTTTCGCTCACAGCATCTGCGCGTTTCGCTCTGGAATATCGACGCGAAGGACGAAACCGGCCGGCTTACCGCCGAGCAGATCAGCGACCGTGTACTGACCCTGATGCTCCTCTGGCGTCGCGGGACAGTGGTTTTCCATGACACGGCCAACAAGGCGCAGTCGGCGCTGCCGCTGCTGCTTGCCAATACCTGGCAGAGCGAGCTGATCTGGGACGACTGCCGCAACCTGTACGAAGCACCTGAGCCGGAGCCGGAAGAAGCGCCCGAGCCTGAGGAAGTGCCGGAAGCTGCGTCTGATGAGTCGTCCGAGGAGTCGACGGAGCCCGCAGAAACGCCGGCCACCGAACCCGAAGAGCAAGGCGGGAACGTGCAGGAGGAGGGGAGTGAACAGCAGCCGCAGGAGTGATTCGCAGAGCAATCCGGGCAGTAAATGACATGAGCTGACTTCGGACTGTAAACGCGTCCGGAACGTCCGCCAAGCGCTATTCGTCAAGCTGTGAAATAAACTTCAAAAAACTGTCAAAGAGCTTTTTCCTGTCATCTGTTTTGCTGTATTACGAAGACAGACCGCCGAAACCTGCAACACAGGTGGCGTCCTCCAAGACCCACCTTGAGCAATATCTTCCCTGCCTTAAGGGAAGACCCCGGCGGCCTTTCCGTGGCGCAGCTTTGTGTGGTTCTGCGCTACCTGGCTTCTGAAAAGGTGAGCGAGTATGGATGATCACGGACGCACCCCCTCCACCAACCAGCCTATCCTTTACGTGCTCGATACCAACGTATTGATCCATGATCCAAATGCACTGCTGAATTTTGAAGAGCATCACGTCGCCATCCCCATGACGGTTCTGGAGGAACTGGACAAACTCAAGGACGGCAAGCACTCGGTCGCCGCAGAATGTCGCCAGGCCATCCGCCTGATCGATAAGACGCTGGGCGAAGCCTCGCCGGACGAAGTTGAAAAGGGCGTCCCGATAGACCGCGGCACGGGTGTGCTCAAGGGCTATCTGTCGATCCTGATGAGCAAGCGCGAAGAAAACAGCCTGCTGCCCGACCACCTGAACGACAACATCATCATCAACCAGTTGATCGACCTGCACGCCCGCGAAAAGGACCTGCGCGTGGTGCTGGTGACCAAAGACATCAACATGCGCCTCAAGGCGCGGGCCTGTGGCATCGAGGCCGAGGACTACAGCACCGATCAGCTGGTGGACGACGTTTCCCTGTTGTCGCGCGGCTATCACGAAATGACCGGCTCGTTCTGGGATCGGGTCAGCAAGGTCGACACGCGCCAGGACCGCGGTCGTACCTGGCACCGGGTGCAGATGACGGAAATCCTTCCCGCAGTGCACATGAACGAATTCATCATTGATGAGCAGGGTTTTGTGGGCTGGATCAAGGGTGTCCGCAACGACGAACTGCTGATCCTGGACATGCATCAGGAACCGCTGCTGCATCAGGAAGCGTGGGGACTGAAACCGCGCGATATCTACCAGGGGCTGGCACTGTTCGCGCTACTGGATCCGGATATCCACCTGGTCAACCTGTCCGGCGCCGCCGGTTCGGGTAAAACCATCCTGGCGCTGGCCGCCGCCATCGAACAGACCATGGTCACCAAGCGTTATCGCCGGATCATCGCCACCCGCAGCGTGCAGGGCCTGGATCAGGAAATCGGCTTTCTGCCCGGCACCGAGGCAGAGAAAATGGAACCCTGGCTCGGCGCGATTACCGACAACCTCGAAGCCTTGCATATGGATGACGAAAACACCCATGGCAGCGTCGATTACATCCTCAGCAAAGTGCCGTTGCAGTTCAAATCCCTTAACTACATCCGAGGCCGCAGCTTCCAGCAGAGCCTGATCCTGATCGACGAATGCCAGAACCTCACACCGCACCAGATGAAAACCATCATCACCCGTGCTGGCGCCGGTTCCAAGGTGGTCTGCCTGGGCAACCTGGCGCAGATCGACACCCCCTACCTGTCGGCCACCAGTTCCGGCCTGACCTACCTGACGGAGCGCTTCAAGGACTTCCCCAACGGCGTGCACATCACCCTGCAAGGCGTGCCACGCTCCATCCTGGCTGAATATGCGGAGAGTCATTTGTAACAGTTAACCCTGTGGGAGCGGACAAGTCCGCTCCCACAGCAATTGAACTGAGCCTGTGGGAGCGGACTTGTCCGCGAAGGCGTCGGCGAAGGTAAAACAAATGGGCCGCCTGCTCCGGCCCTTTCGCGGACAAGTCCGCTCCCACACCGCGCCGCTACAGGTTTACAATCCGGGCTCCGGTCAAGGAGTCATCCCGTGCTTACACATCTCGATTCTCAAGGTCGCGCCAATATGGTCGACGTTACCGACAAGGCTGTGACGTCCCGTGAGGCTGTGGCTCAGGCGCGGGTGCGCATGTTGCCCGCTACCTTGCAAATGATCGTCAGCGGCGGTCATCCCAAAGGCGATGTGTTCGCTGTTGCTCGTATCGCCGGCATCCAGGCCGCGAAGAAAACCAGTGACCTGATCCCGCTCTGCCACCCGCTGATGCTGACCAGCGTCAAAGTCGAGCTCAACGCCGAAGGCGACGATGCCGTATCGATCGTGGCGCGCTGCAAGCTTGCCGGTCAGACCGGTGTGGAAATGGAAGCGCTGACCGCCGCCAGCGTAGCCGCGCTGACCATTTATGACATGTGCAAGGCCGTGGATCGCGGCATGGTCATTGAGTCCGTGCAACTGCTGGAAAAACTCGGCGGCAAGAGCGGGCACTTCATCGCCCAGCCCGCGGAGTCGGCGCAATGAGTATTCAGGTTCAATACTTCGCGCGCTATCGCGAGGCGCTCGGTCTGGACGGCGAACAGGTTGACGGCTCGTTCGCCAACCTCGACGCGCTGCGCCAGCACTTGTTGCAGCGTGGCGAAAACTGGCAGGTGCTGGCCGAGCAGAACCTGATGTGTGCCCGCAATCAGGAACTCTGTTCACTGGACGAGCCATTGCAGGACGGCGATGAAGTGGCGTTTTTCCCCACCGTGACCGGAGGCTGACCATGGCCGTTCGCGTTCAGGCGGCACCCTTCGATCCGGGCGTCGAGGTCAACGCACTGCACGCTGCCAATGTCGGCATCGGCGCGGTGGTCAGCTTTGTCGGCTATGTACGGGATTTCAATGACGGGCACGAAGTGTCCGGCATGTTCCTGGAGCACTATCCGGGCATGACCGAAAAAGCCCTGCATAAGATCATCGCCGAGGCCGAAGCCCGCTGGCCCTTGCTGCGGCTGGAGGTATTGCACCGGGTCGGTGCGCTGGAGCCTGGCGAACCCATCGTCTTTGTCGGCGTCGCCAGCGCCCACCGCCAGGCCGCGTTCGAGGCCTGCGATTTCGTCATGGACTACCTGAAAACCCGCGCGCCGTTCTGGAAGCGCGAAAATACCGCACAGGGCCCGCGCTGGGTCGAAGGGCGTCTCAGCGACGAGCAAGCCGCGCAACGCTGGAAGTGAGCGACGGCCCCCAGCGCAATTCGCAGGATCGTTCAATTAAAACAGCCTGATACCTACAGTTATCCGTCTTCCGGCAGATACGCACTGTGCTGTCTGGCTGCGCTCGCTTTCGCGAAACCGGTGTTGCAGACAGGTTTTCCGAAAAAATGGAGTAGGTACGTGAAGAGATTGCAACAGGGGTTAGTAGCAGGGATGACGACAGTTGCACTCGCACTGATCAGTGGCTGTGCGACGGAAAGTTCGCGGGCGCTGCCCGTGGCCAAGGTAGAGAGCGCGAGTGTTGCCTACAGCGGAACTCGCCATCCGGTGGCGGTCGGCAAGTTTGATAACCGCTCCAGTTACATGCGCGGAATTTTCTCCGACGGCGTCGACCGTCTCGGCGGTCAGGCCAAGACCATCCTCATAACTCACATGCAGCAAACCAACCGCTTCAATGTCCTGGATCGGGACAATATGGCCGAGATTCAGCAAGAGGCGACCATCAAGGCCACTGCTCAGCGCTTGAAGGGCGCCGATTATGTGGTCACAGGCGACGTCACCGAGTTCGGTCGCAAAGAAGTAGGCGATCAGCAACTGTTCGGTCTGCTGGGTCGCGGCAAGTCGCAGATCGCTTATGCAAAAGTGGCGCTGAATATCGTCAACATCAGCACGTCGGAAGTGGTCTTCTCGACCCAGGGCGCGGGTGAATACGAGCTTTCCAATCGTGAAGTCATCGGCTTTGGCGGTACCGCCAGCTATGACTCGACCCTTAACGGCAAGGTCTTGGATCTGGCCATGCGAGAGGCCGTGAACAATATGGTTCGCGCGCTCGACAGCGGCGCCTGGAAGCCCACCGCCAACTGATATCTGAAACGGAATTTCAAGTTTATGAGCAGTATGAGTGTCTCGTTGCGCCTGGTCGCAACATCTGTAGTGGTGGGCCTGTGTGCCACCGGTTGCGTACAACAGCCGAAAACCCTGTACCAGTGGGGCAGTTACCAGCCTGAGGTATACGAGTATTTCAAAGGCGAATCCAAGGAAGCCCAGGTCATCAAGCTGGAAGAGGATCTGCAGAAAATCCGTGCATCCAACGCTACCCCGCCGCCGGGATATCACGCACAACTCGGCATGCTCTATGGCAGCTTGGGCAAGGACGATCAAATGGTGCAGCAACTGCGTACCGAAAAGGCTCTGTTCCCGGAGTCGGCCACGTACATGGATTTTCTGCTCAAGAATACCCAGACAGGAGTCGTGAAATGAGCCGTGCAATTCTGAGGGTGGCAGGTACTGTGTTTGCCCTGGCCGTGCTGACAGGCTGTGTCGCACCGAAGACCATCGACTACTCGGCTTTCAAGGAAAGCCGGCCACGCTCGATTCTGGTGCTGCCACCTGTGAACGAGTCGCCGGACATCAAGGCAACGTACAGCACATTCTCCCAAGTGACCTATCCGCTGGCGGAGTCGGGCTATTACGTCCTGCCCGTCGCTCTGGTCGATGAGACTTTCCGCAACAATGGCTTGACCAACGCCAATGACATTCACGCCACCTCGCCAGCCAAGCTGCGCGAGATATTCGGTGCGGATGCTGCCATGTATGTCACGGTGAAGCAGTACGGCACCAGCTACATGGTCATCTCTAGTCAGACGCTGGTAACGGTCACTGCCAAGCTGGTGGACCTGCGCACAGGCGCTGCCTTGTGGACCGGCACGGCTTCGGCGTCCAGTGATGAAGGCGGGAATAACAGTGGTGGCGGGCTCGTGGGCATGCTGATCACTGCAGCCGTCAAGCAGATCATCAACAGCGCAACCGATGCCGGCCACCCGATTGCGGGGATCGCCAGCAACCGTCTGCTGTCGGCGGGCCATCCAGCCGGCCTGCTGTACGGGCCGCGTTCACCGAAATACGGTACGGATTGACCTGCCAGAGTCGTCCCCTGGCGCAATGTGCAGGGGACGATTGCCGTTTGGCTCAGCGTGGAGTTACTGCGGCTGGGCTGGCTTGCGCACCACTGCACGCAACAGCTCGGTCGGCGGCGTTTCGCAGCTGATCTTGCGGCCCAGCTTCTCTTCGATGGCAGGCAGCTGATAGGAATCATCTTCACCTGCGAAGCTGATCGATACGCCGTCGGCACCGGCGCGGCCGGTACGGCCGATACGGTGCACGTAATCATCCGGTACTTCCGGCAGGGTGAAGTTGATCACGTGACTGATGCCATCGATGTGAATGCCACGGCCGGCCACGTCGGTGGCGACCAGCACGCGGATCTTGCCTTCGCGGAAGCCTTCCAGCGTCTTGATACGCTTGTGCTGCGGAACGTCGCCTGACAGCTGCGCGGCGTTCACGCCGTCGCGTACCAGACGTTCTTCGATACGGCGCACTTCGTCCTTGCGGTTGGCAAAGACCATCACCCGTTCCCAGCCGTTATCCGTGACCAGGTTGTACAGAAGCTTGTATTTGTCTGCCGCTGCTACCGCGTAGATATGCTGCTCGACGTTCTCGCTCGCCACGTTTTCGGCTTCGATCTCGACGATGGCGGGATCGGTGGTCCACTGTTTGGCCAGGTTCATGACGTCGTCGGTGAACGTCGCGGAGAACAGCAGCGTCTGGCGCTCACCCTTGTGCGGAGTCTGGCGAATGATCTGCCGTACCTGCGGGATGAAGCCCATGTCCAGCATGCGGTCGGCTTCGTCGAGCACCATGACTTCGACCATGTCCAGATGGACTTCGCCGCGCTGGTTGAAGTCCAGCAGACGGCCCGGGGTCGCGACCAGAATGTCGCAGTGACGGGCTTCGAGTTGCTTGAGCTGTTTGTCGAAATCCATGCCGCCGACGAACGTCATCACGTTGAGGTCGGTGTACTTGGTCAGGTTGGCCGCGTCCTTGGCGATCTGCACCACCAGCTCGCGGGTAGGCGCGATGATCAGCGCGCGTGGCTCGCCCATGTAGCGCTCGCGGGGCGGCGGCGTCTGGGTCAGCTGGGTGATGATCGAAATCAGAAACGCGGCGGTCTTGCCGGTACCGGTCTGGGCGCGGCCGATGGCGTCACGACCCTTGAGGGTAAAGCCCAGAACGCCCGCCTGAATGGGTGTGCAGTAGGGAAAGCCCAGGTCCTGGATGGCATGCATCAGTTCAGGGGCGAGGTCGAAGTCGTGAAAGCGGGTTTTACCTTCCATCGGTTCGACGACGAAATCTTCGATCTTCCACGGCTTGACGGGCGGTTTGGGCGCACGTTCACGGCGCGGGCGCTCGGTTTTCGGTGGCGCGACAGGGTCGGGCATGGCGATAGCGGGTTCGGCGGCGGCTTCGTTCGCAACGGGTTCGCGCGCAATGGCCGGGGCCGCAGCCTGCGGAGCGGGGGGCACTACGGGGCTCGGCGCGGGCTGCCCGGCCTCGCTTTTGCCGAACATCTTCTTAAGTGCTTTGAGCACGGTCATCTCATCAATTGGTTAAGGAATATACGCCGAGCAGTGTAAAGCAAGAACCGTGCTCGGCGTAGTCTCATGCGGAGCAGCTGCCCGTTGATGTCGGGGCGGCCGGCGTCAACGCGACTTAGCGCAGCTTGTCGGCCAGCCAGCCGCCGATGTCGGAAATTTCCTGCGGTAACACTTGATGGCCCATTGGGTATTCCTGCCATTGTGCGGTGACACCTTGAGCCTTGAGGTGCTCGTAGGCGGCACGTCCCATCGCGGCGTGCACCACTTCATCGTTGAAACCGTGCAGACAGTACGCCGGAATGCGCTGTTGACTGGCTGAAAGAATCATCTGCTCGTTGAAGGTTGGCGCGTAGGTGGACAGCGCCAGCACGCCGCCCAGCGGGCCTTGCCAGCGTAGATAGGCGGTATGCAGCACGACCGCGCCGCCCTGCGAAAAGCCTGCGAGAAAGATCCGCGCCGGGTCGATGCCACTGTCGCGCTGCTGTTCGATCAGGTTCAGCACCTGCTGGGCCGACGCTTCCATCTGATCATGGTCGATGGCGCGAGCCGCAGCGCTCATGGTCTTGATGTCATACCAGCTCGGCATCAGGTAGCCGCCATTGATGGTAACCGGCTGGGTCGGGGCCTGCGGCAGCACGAACCTTGTGCTGCGCAGGGTTTGCTGCAGGCCTTCGGCCACTGGCAGGAAGTCATAACGGTCGGCGCCCAGGCCGTGAAGCCAGATGACACAGGCGTCGACGGTGTCGACAGGTTCGAGAATCAGCGGGTCGGTCATGACTGCTCCAATGTTGTGCGCTGGGCGCTTTTTTAGCGCATTAATACGGTGCGCGTGTTGTTCAAATCTGAACGAAGATGTCGCAAGGCTACAAGTTTAGCTCTTGTGCTGTCGCTAATTCGACATTGCCACCATGCTGGTACGGGCTTTGCTATGAAACGACTGGAGCCATAGCGCTCACCTCGACCGGTAACACTCACAGGCTATTACAGGTGAGGGTCGAAAAGCAGCACGGGAGTCCATGCGTCAGGATTCGCGGCACGATTCACCCGGAAACCAGTGCGGTAATCGGGAAATCACGGGGCTTGGATTCAAGGGGCCGTTTCAATGGAGACGCATGGCAAGCCAGGCTTGCAGGCGATTCATTACCCGGCCCGACGTCGCATGACCCAAAAACAAGCCAGCACGGGTCAATCATGCCTCACAAGGGTGCGACGAGATCAAGGCTCCCAAACAACAAAGAGCAAACTGGAGGTTTGAATGAAGATGTTGAAATCCACCCTGGCTGTAGTCACAGCTGTAGCAGCGCTCGGCGTGGCCGGGGCGGCTAACGCCGGTGCCACGCTTGACGCTGTTCAGAAGAAAGGTTTTGTTCAATGCGGCGTCAGCGATGGCCTGCCAGGGTTTTCCGTTCCGGATGCCAGCGGCAAGATCACCGGTATCGACGCTGACGTTTGCCGTGCCGTAGCTGCTGCCGTTTTCGGCGACGCCAACAAGGTCAAGTTCAGCCAGCTGAACGCCAAGGAGCGTTTCACCGCTCTGCAATCGGGTGAAATCGACGTTCTGTCGCGTAACACCACCTGGACCAGCTCTCGCGATGCGGGCATGGGTCTGGTCTTCGCCGGCGTGACTTACTACGACGGTATCGGCTTCCTGGTGAACAACAAGCTGGGCGTCAAGAGCGCCAAGGAACTGGACGGCGCGACCGTCTGTATCCAGGCCGGCACCACCACCGAGCTGAACGTCTCCGACTACTTCCGCTCCAACGGCATGAAGTACACCCCTATCACTTTCGACACCTCCGACGAAAGCGCCAAGTCGCTGGAAGGCGGCCGTTGCGACGTACTGACCTCCGACCAGTCGCAGCTGTACGCACAGCGCAGCAAGCTGGCCAAGCCGGACGATTACGTCGTTCTGCCGGAAGTGATCTCCAAGGAGCCACTAGGCCCTGTCGTTCGCAAAGGCGATGAAGAGTGGTTCTCGATCGTCAAGTGGACCCTGTTCGCGATGCTCAACGCCGAAGAAGCCAAAGTGACTTCCAAGAACGTCGAAGCTGAAGCCAAGTCCACCAAGAACCCGGACGTGGCCCGTATGCTCGGTGCTGACGGCGCTTACGGCGCTGACCTGAAACTGCCGAAGGACTGGGTAGTACAGATCGTCAAGCAAGTGGGTAACTACGGTGAAATGTTCGAACGCAACCTGGGCGAATCTACCCCGCTGAAAATCAAGCGCGGCCAGAACGCTCTGTGGAACGCAGGCGGCATCCAGTACGCACCACCAATTCGCTGATTGACCCGACGCCCGACAGCCTTCACCGGCTGTCGGGCGTCGTTCTGTTTCATTTTCCCTGGGGCACTTCATGGAAAAGCAAATCGTCGCACCCAAGCAAAAGCTCTCCTTGAGCGACCCAAAAGTGCGCGCGTGGTTGTTTCAGATCATCACCGTCGTGGCGGTGGTCTCGTTGGGCTGGTTCATGTTCGACAATGTCCAGACCAACCTCGAACACCGTGGTATTACCTCGGGTTTCGGCTTTCTTGAACGCAGTGCGGGCTTCGGTATTGCCCAGCACCTGATCGACTACACCGAATCGGACAGCTATGCCCGGGTCTTCGTGATCGGCTTGCTGAACACATTGCTGGTTTCGGTCATCGGCATTTTTCTGGCCACGATTCTGGGCTTCATCATTGGTGTTGCGCGCTTGTCACCCAACTGGATGATCAACAAGCTGGCAACGGTGTATGTCGAAGTCTTCCGTAACATTCCGCCACTGCTGCAGATCCTGTTCTGGTACACCGCCGTCTTCCTGACCCTGCCGGGTCCGCGACAGGCGCATGGTTATTTCGACATGTTCTTCGTCAGCAGCCGCGGCCTGAACATGCCCAGCGCAATCGCCGCCGAAGGCGCATGGCCGTTTGTGATCAGCATCGTGCTGGCCATCGTGGCTGTGATCCTGATGGCCCGCTGGGCCAACAAGCGCTTCGAAGCCACCGGCGAGCCGTTCCACAAGTTCTGGGTCGGTCTGGCGCTGATGCTTGCCATTCCCGGCCTGTGCATGCTGGTTTTCGGCGCACCGGTGCACTGGGAAATGCCGGAACTGCGGGGTTTCAACTTCGTAGGCGGCTGGGTACTGATCCCGGAACTGATCTCGTTGACACTGGCGTTGACGGTCTATACCGCGGCGTTCATCGCCGAGATCGTGCGTTCGGGTATCAAGTCGGTCAGCCACGGTCAGACCGAGGCGGCGCGTTCGCTGGGGCTGCGGCCCGGGCCGACGCTGCGCAAGGTCATCATTCCGCAGGCTCTGCGGGTGATCATTCCGCCTTTGACCAGCCAATACCTGAACCTGGCGAAGAACTCCTCGCTGGCGGCAGCCATTGGTTATCCGGAGATGGTTTCGCTGTTTGCCGGCACGGTGCTCAACCAGACCGGTCAGGCAATCGAAGTCATTGCCATCACCATGAGTGTGTACCTGGCGATCAGTATCAGCATTTCCCTGCTGATGAACTGGTACAACAAGCGCATTGCGCTGATCGAGCGGTGAGGAAACGCGCATGACAACTCATACTTTCAAACCTGATATGCCGCCACCGGGCAAAGTGTTCGGTCCGGTTGCATGGATGCGTCAGAACCTGTTCTCCAGCTGGATCAATACGCTGCTGACCTTGCTGTCGCTGTATCTGGTCTATCTGGTGGTGCCGCCGATCATCAGCTGGGCATTGCTGGATGCCAACTGGATCGGCAGCACGCGCGCCGACTGCACCAAGGAAGGCGCTTGCTGGGTGTTCATCCAGCAGCGTTTCGGCCAGTTCATGTACGGCTACTTCCCCACCGAGTTGCGCTGGCGGGTAGACCTGACGGCTATTCTGGCAATCGTCGGCGCTGCGCCGCTGTTCATCTCCCGGTTCCCGCGCAAGGCGATCTATGCCATCGGTTTCCTGGTGGTCTACCCGGTAGTTGCGTTCTACCTGCTGCATGGCGGCGCGTTCGGTCTGACCACCGTTCCGACCAGCCAGTGGGGCGGCCTGATGCTGACTCTGGTGATCGCCACCGTCGGCATCGCCGGTGCATTGCCGCTGGGTATCCTGCTGGCGCTGGGTCGTCGGTCGAACATGCCTGCGGTGCGCGTGGTGTGTGTGACCTTCATCGAGTTCTGGCGCGGCGTGCCGTTGATCACCGTGCTGTTCATGTCTTCGGTGATGCTGCCGCTGTTCATGCCGGAAGGGATGAACTTCGACAAACTGCTGCGGGCCTTGATCGGCGTCATTCTGTTCCAGTCCGCCTACATCGCTGAAGTGGTGCGTGGCGGCATGCAGGCCATTCCCAAGGGTCAGTACGAGGCCGCCTCCGCGATGGGCCTGGGTTACTGGCGCAGCATGGGGCTGGTGATTCTGCCTCAAGCGTTGAAGATGGTTATCCCCGGCATCGTCAACACCTTTATTGCCCTGTTCAAAGACACCAGCCTGGTCATCATCATCGGCCTGTTCGACCTGCTCAACAGCGTCAAACAAGCCACTGCCGACCCGTCATGGCTGGGTATGGCTACCGAGGGCTATGTATTCGCGGCCCTGGTGTTCTGGATCTTCTGTTTCGGCATGTCCCGCTATTCCATGCATTTGGAACGCAAGCTGGACACAGGCCACAAGCGTTAGGAGTTTTGTGATGAGTGAAGTTATCAATAAGCCTCTGGGCGCTGAAGGCATGATCCGCATGGAAGGCGTCCATAAATGGTACGGCCAGTTCCACGTGCTCAAGGACATCAACCTGAATGTGCGTCAGGGTGAACGTATCGTGTTGTGCGGGCCTTCGGGTTCGGGCAAGTCGACCACCATTCGTTGCCTGAATCGTCTGGAAGAGCATCAGCAAGGCCGGATCGTGGTGGACGGCACCGAGCTGACCTCGGACCTCAAGCAGATCGAAGCCATTCGCCGCGAAGTCGGCATGGTGTTTCAGCACTTCAACCTGTTCCCGCACCTGACCATCCTGCAGAACTGCACGCTGGCGCCGATGTGGGTGCGTAACATGCCGAAGAAGAAAGCTGAAGAAATCGCCATGCACTACCTGGAGCGCGTGCGGATTCCGGAGCAGGCGCACAAGTATCCGGGCCAGCTTTCCGGCGGCCAGCAGCAGCGTGTGGCCATCGCCCGTGCCCTGTGCATGAAGCCCAAGATCATGCTGTTCGACGAGCCGACCTCGGCGCTCGACCCGGAAATGGTCAAGGAAGTGCTCGACACCATGGTCAGCCTGGCCGAAGAAGGCATGACCATGCTCTGCGTGACCCACGAAATGGGCTTTGCCCGCACCGTGGCAAACCGGGTGATCTTCATGGACAAGGGCGAAATCGTCGAACAGGCCGCGCCGAACGACTTCTTCGACAACCCGCAAAGTGACCGCACCAAGCTGTTCCTGAGCCAGATCATTCATTGATGCCCTGGTAGGAGCAGACAGCTCTGTAGGAGCGGACTCGTCCGCGAAGAGGCCTGTATAGTCAAAGCATTTGCATTGGCTGTACACAAGTCTTCGCGAACAAGTTCGCTCCCACGGGCCTGAGGCCCGCCGAATTCCCCTCCCGCCTGAACCTTGTATTCCTCTGCGTTCTCCAACAGGATATTGCCCCCCTGAAACGGGCTGATATTCCTGATAACGAGAAGCTGATGACTGCCAAGGCACCCCCGACCCCTCAACCTGCCTCCGACCATGCCCATCCGATTCTGAAGCGCCCGTGGTTGCTGCTATTGGGGTTGGTGCTGGTCGCTCTCAATTTGCGTCCTGCGTTGTCGAGCATCGCGCCGCTACTCAATACGGTCTCCAAAGACCTCGGGATGTCCGCCGCCGAGGCGGGATTGCTGACCACCTTGCCGGTCCTGTGTCTGGGGCTTTTCGCGCCGCTGGCGCCGGTGCTGGCGCGTCGCTTCGGTAGCGAGCGGGTGGTGCTGATGATTCTGCTGACCCTCGCTGCCGGCTTGGCACTGCGCAGCCTGTTCGGCGAAATCGGTCTGTTCGGCGGCAGCCTGCTGGCGGGTGCCAGCATCGGTGTGATCGGCGTTCTGCTGCCTGGCATCGTCAAGCGCGACTTCCCGAAACAGGCCGGCGCGATGACCGGCGTCTACACCATGGCGTTGTGTCTTGGCGCCGCGATTGCGGCCGGCTCGACCGTGCCCTTGAGCCAGTATTTCAATGACAGTTGGCAGGCAGGGCTCGGGTTCTGGCTGATCCCCGCGCTGATCGCGGCAGTGGTGTGGTTTCCGCAGGCCCGCGAATCGCACGACTCGAACCGAGCCGTGTATCGAGTCAAAGGGCTGCTGCGTGATCGGCTGGCGTGGCAAGTGACGCTGTACATGGGGTTGCAGTCGTCGCTGTCATACATCGTCTTTGGCTGGTTGCCGTCAATCCTCATCGGTCGCGGCCTGACGCCTACCCACGCCGGTCTGCTGCTGTCGGGTTCAATCATCGTCCAGGTCGTCAGTGCCCTGGGCGTTCCGTGGCTGGCGACTCGCGGCAAGGATCAGCGCCTGCCGATCATGATTCTCATGACGCTGACGCTCAGCGGACTTTTCGGCTGTCTGTATGCACCGCTCGAAGGTTTGTGGGGTTGGGCGATTCTGCTCGGCCTGGGGCAGGGCGGAATGTTCAGCGTGGCGCTGGCCTTGATCGTGCTTCGCTCGCGCGATTCCCATGTGGCCGCCAACCTGTCGAGCATGGCCCAGGGTATCGGCTACACCATCGCTTCCATGGGGCCATTTGCGGTCGGCGTCGTGCATGACGTGACCGGCAGCTGGAACGCCATCGGCTGGATCTTCGCTGTGCTTGGCCTGGGTGCGGCGGTGGCTGGTCTGGGCGCTGGTCGGGCGCTGTACGTGCAGGTGACCAGCGAGAAAGTCGAGTAACCGGAAGTGCGCCGCGATCAAGGATGGCAAAGCCTCGCGTTGCCGCTTATCGTGCTCGCACCATTTGGAAGGGACCCGCAGACATGAGCTACGAAACAGCCAGCCAGGCCAATAGTGCGCTGATCACCCGATTCTACGAAGCCTTCGCCCGGCTGGACGCCGAAGCCATGACTGCGTGCTACACCGAGGACGTGGTGTTCAGCGATCCGGCGTTCGGCGAGCTGCGTGGTGAGCAGGTCGGCAACATGTGGCGGATGCTGACGTCGCGGGCACGGGACTTCAATGTAGTGTTCGATCAGGTCCGCGCCGACGACCGGATCGGCAGCGCGCATTGGGTGGCCACCTACCTGTTCAGCCAGACCGGCCGCACCGTGGTCAACGATATCCAGGGAAGTTTCGTCTTTCGTGATGGCAGGATCCGCGAGCACCGTGACCGGTTCGACCTCTGGCGTTGGTCCCGCCAGGCGCTGGGCGCCAAGGGCCTGCTGCTGGGCTGGACGCCGCTGGTGCAGAACGCTATCCGCGCCCAGGCGCTCAAGGGGCTGAATGCCTACACCGAGAGCCGTCGTGTCTGACTTCAAACCTGAGGAGCCGACGACGAAACCCTGGTTCGTCTACCTTGTGCGCGCCGCTAATGGCTCGTTGTACTGCGGGATCAGCGATAACCCGCAACGGCGGTTTGCTGCGCACCAGTGTGGCAAAGGAGCGCGCTATTTCCACTCCAGCCCGGCGGTGGCTCTGGTGTACTTGGAAGCCTGGCCCAGCAAGAGCGAGGCGCTGCGTCACGAACGGCTGATCAAGAAGTTGCGCAAGAGCGCCAAAGAGGCCTTGGTAGAGACAGCCAGGACAGGCGGCCGCACGGAAGTGCCAAGGCCGAATGGCGACCTTGGCACTCACATCCTGCCTATCAGAATTTGACGGGTTTATACCTGAAACCAGCGTAAAGCAAAGGTTTCTCCAACAGGTTATAAGGGTTTTTCTTGAGCACCCTGTGCTCAATGCTCTGCGAAAAAACTGCGGCCAGTTCTGCCGTTCCAGCGCCCCCTGACTGGGCTGCGTGGGAGAATATCTTGGCCATGGGGGTAGACCCATAATTCATTGTGACCGGGCCGATGAACCCCTTGGTAGGTCGGTGGACAAGGTTCTTGAATTGCGCAGCGAATGAACTGGCCCCACCGTTGCCTGAAAAACAGATCAGCAGACGAATATTGTCGTAGAGCGTCGGGTCAACGTTTTGATCATTCAACATCCTCAGCACATCGGCGGCGGAATGCTCCGCATTATTCAGGATGACGGATGAGCTGTTGTTAAGCAGTTTCTCCTCAATGAAATTCAGGTCTTTGCCGTGTACCGCAATATTCAGACGGTCTTTGGCTTTGTAAGTGTCGACGAAGGTGTAAAGCTCCCCGTCAATCTGCGTGAGCGAGCGCATCGTTCCGCCCATCGTGACCAGGTGGTCTGCGGCGTCAAAGGTTTTCGTCAGTGCGGCCGTGGCTCGACGCTCGGCACTGATAGCAATGCCTGAAAGCGAGCCGGTGGCATAGCGCCCGACCTTTATCATGTCAGCAACATCGAAAATGTTGCCGGTCGTAGACGTGCCAAACGACGCCCAACTTAATATGTTTGCGGTGTGAGGGTCTCGCTCTGCCAACGCTGCTGCGGCAACTCCAAAACTACCTGAAACAATCTCAAGCCCTAATGTTGCAACGCCGAAGCCTGTGGATATCCCCCCGGTTGCCACGGACAGGGCAGCGCCGAAGACCAGGTCCATTGAAGCCCTGACGATCGTGTCTTCTACAAACGCGCCGTGGCTCACTTCACTGTACTGTCTGACAACTTCTGCATGGCCATCCGGATCACTGAAGTTAACTGGATCATTGCTGCAATACACATAGCCATTAAGCCCGCCTATCCCGAATGGGCTGAAGCTGTCAGGCGTCTGGAAGGTCTGCAATGCACTGTTGTAGACCCGAGCGCCATTGCCCAAATGGTAGGCACCGGTAGGCCGGTCGATGGGCTCACCGTTGAAACCCAGCCAGCTTCGCTGCGTCCAGTCATCGGGGCGATAACCGAATGGGGTATAACTGAAAAGCGTCTGGGCTTTGGTCGCCAAGTCATAACTGGCAATGACGGAACCCATGGCGTTTTTGAGTTCAAAACTGTAACTGGGTTTGCCGCTGCCGCTGGTGTCTGCCAAAGTCAAAGTCTGCTGCAGGAGCTGGCAGGCATCACTCTGGTTCGCAAAACGAGACAGACGCGAGTAATAGCTGCCGTTGATCTGAACCACACCATCTCGCGCATATTGCTGGCCATTACGGTAATAGTAACGCTCGTAATAATAAGTACCGAAGCAAGCCATCACCTTGCCTTGCTCGTCATAGAGATAGCTGTATTCACGGAAGTTCGCGTCAGAGCGGACAAGCCGAGCAAGCCGGCCAGCAGCGTTGTAGGACAACGAGTATCCACTTTCGTTGTTCCTCAGGCGTCCATCCGTATCGTAGTCAAGCGTAACGGTGCTCCGGCCAGCAGCCGAGTGACTGATCGAGCGCAGTTGGGTCTTGTCTTTAGCATCGTAATTGAAAGTGGCAGTGTCCTGACCGCCGTCGAAGACGCTGATGCACTGTTGAATACCGCCCAACGGATTATAGGAAAATGTCTGCTTGCTCAGCTTCTTGCCTTGGGCATCCAGGGGGCGTTGCGATCCGCTGCATTCATAGACAGCGAGCTGGCCGCCGGGAGTGTAGGAAAAACGTTCCTGGGACAGTTCGGTGCTGTCTCGAAGCAGCGTGATAACCGCCAACCGGTTGTTGGCATCGAAGCTTTGCCTGGCTGTCAGGTTAGGGTACCCGGAAGCAGTGAAGACGCGCTCTATTTCGCGGCTTTGATTATCGTATTTATACGTGATTGTCATGCAGACCTTGCCGGCCGACTCCGTGACGCTTTCTTTGATGAGGCGCTCATCGCTGTCATAGCTCAAGGCAGTGCTGCCCCACGTGCCGGAAGTACCGGTCAGACGCCCCAGCAGGTCGTAGGTGAATGTTGTCTGGTTGCCGAAATCGTCCGTGTACTTAAGCAACACGCCTCGTAGCGAATACGTGTAGGCGGACTTGGTTGTTTGCGCGGGGTAGCCGGTCGTCGTCTGGGTCAATGTGGATGTCGATGAGTCATACGCCAGTTGCGTGCTCACTCTTTGAGAAAGATTGACCGATGGCGCAGGCGCGCTGCTCAACGTGCCCCAGGTGTTACTTCCCGTATAAGTGTAAGTTCTGGCACGCCCACCTGCCCGCACTTCGACCACTCGATCAAGGCCGTCAATCTTGCGGCTTCCCCACTCGTAGGCGTATGCGTCAGACAATCTGTCGAGCTTAATGCGTGACGCAAGAGACGATGTCGTGTGATCAGGGTATTCGCACGTGTGTTCAACGGCGTCGCCGCAAGACTTCTGCAGTCGACCAAAACTGTCCCACGCATACGTCTGTTCAAGGGCATTGATCCCTCTTTGTGTACTGATTCGGCCAGCAGCATCGTATCCGTATTGGACCGTTTGACACACCGTGCCGGCTGCGTCGACAAAAGAGTGCTTATCAATACCGCCCAGTGAGTTGTACTGCGTGATTTGCTTGCAGCACGCGGTGGAGAGGTATTGCTGTCTCACCGTTCTCGTCTGGGTCACGGGGTCATACTCGTTATGGCGAGCAATGCCGCCCTGTACCTGGAGGCCTGTAGGGTTTCCCCAGTTATCGTAGATGTGCTCCAGTTGCCGTTTGGTGATCGGGGAAGTTTCAGAGGCAGCAGTAGCGTAGTCATATTCAAGGGTTGTTTTTTCTCGGCCCAGACCATCGTAGACCGTACTGGAAAGCTGCCGCCATCCCAGGCTGGTATCGCTTGAGGCACGGGTTTCAGTGCTGGCGATGCGGCCAAAGGCGTCATAGCATTCTCGATACTGCTGCCCCGTTGGGAATGTCGTGATCACCGTAGGGCAACCCTGAGTAAGCGAGTATGCATAACCGGTTTTGTGCGGGGCACTTTTATCCTGGGGCTGTTCGGACTTGGTCAACATCCGACCGCGGGCATCGTAGCTGTAGCTCACGCTGTTGCCGTGCGGATCCTGCGAATGTACAAGCTGATAAGACCTCATGGAATGCGTAGCTTGAGTCACATCCTGAGTGTTTTCAGAAGACTGGAAGGTGGTGGTCGTGGTGAGCGCGTCGCCCTGCAGCTGGTAGGTGTAGGAGGTCTTCTGGAGCGACAGGGGGATGGTCTTGCCGGACGCATCGAGCAGTCGCTGGGTCAGAGATCTGATGCGGCCGAAAGACAGGTCTCCAGGGTCGGTGTAATAGTCGGTCTCTTGCACTACCATGCGACTGTTGCTCCACTCTCTGAGTTTGAGCGTGTCATCGGACTGCGGGTTGTGAATGATCAGTTTCACACTCGGTCTTACTGCGGGGCCGGACGCCCGTTGTCCCTTCACTGGCAGGCTGGTGTAGCCATAGAACGTCCAGCGTAGATCGAGCCGCTTTCCATTGATGGTGCGGTAACTCTTTTCAGACTCAACGTAAACGCGGAAGTAATTGGGGTCGCCCGGGCACTCTATTCTGAGGGGCAGGTTATAGGATGTCATTCCAGTATTGGTCGGGTAAGGGTTGTGTACGACGCTTCGATGTTCGATGGTTCCCCACGTCATCCCTTGTTTGCCAAACATCAGAAAACCCCAGCCAATAGGGTTCATGTAATCGAGCATCCATCCCAGTTTCCCGTGCAGCCCAGATGTATCAGTATAGGTGCTGGTGTTGGTCACCATTTCTTCTTCCTTGGCCTGCCCCCGGTAGTAGGTGAACTCAGTTGTTACGTCGTTAGCGGTCCGCTTGACGAGGTTGCCCAAGACATCAAACACCGAACACTGGGTCTCGGTTCTTTGTGATTGCTTGTTTTTGTACGTTGTCAAAGTGTGTAGCAATAGCAAGCCGGCTGTCGAATCGAATTCCCGCTTATATTCCGTGCTCTTTATGCAATCGCCCTGCATGACAGATGTTTTGGTTAAAAGATCATCAGCGTCAAAAAATAGCTCTGTCGTCAGCGAGGTATTATCAAAGGTGGTGACCCGTTTTGCAGTAGATGCGGTAAATGTATAGTCTTCGACTCGGCTGGATGAAGCGTTGTTGCCTGTCACGGTGTAACGGGAAACGCGGTTGTCTGTGGAGTAGGTCACCAGCTCTTTCAAAGGGCGAGAATGCTGGATGGTTGTAAGATGCTGACCGGTGTAGGTGAACTCCTGAGTATCAGCGTCGGGACCGTTATTTTTCTCGTATTTGATCAGTTTTGAATCTTGTAGATAAAGGGTGCACAGCGTGACAGGAGCCTGGTTCGGGCGCTCGATAAATTCAACGGCGTCAAGGCTGACGGTTTGGTTGGCAAGCAGTGTTTTCTTTGTCAGCCGACTTGTATTTAAGAGTACCTGGGTGTCGTCTGAAATCTTGCTGAGCAGGAGGTTGGCATACAGCGTGCCCGTCCATTCGAAATAAAGAGCGTGGCCTGCGCTGTTGATGATCTGTGTGGGCACCAGGCACCTATCGACGTTGCCGGCGTAAGCCGAGATTTCGGGCTGGAAGACGGTATCGCTATTGATATTTTTTACAAATATGTCTTCCAGGATCTCTACGGTCCCGTCTTTGTGGACGATTTTCATCTGCGAAGGTGTAGAGAAATCTTTGATAGTAAGTCCGGGTTGTGGGGAGTAAGGTACCATCGACTCGAAGATAGTGAATGTCTGCCCCGTGTGCAGGTGTAACTTTACAACCGTATCGTAAATGGTCACGTAGCTGAAACGGGGTGCCCAACCGCCCAAGGTAAATTCCACACCCACTGAATAGTAGTAGTTTAGTGCCAGCGAGGGCCCCATGCCGTTGTTTCCGATGAGGTTGGATATGGGCAAGTAAGCATTGAATTCGCCTGTTTGTAAGTCCCCGTCGTTGTGTTCCGCAATGCCGGTGTTTAAATAAGAAGGCCGATCCGGTACTAACGGATATGATTTGCCGTTAAGGGTATAGGTAATGTATCTAATGTTTTCAGTGTTGATGGTTCGGTTAGAGCTGTAAACCGTGTTATAAAGAGTAAGAGTCTTTCGGGCAAGATCCAGAGAAACCAGATTGCCTTTCTCCAAGTCGCCGGAGATTGATCCAAAATTTCCGTGAACGCGGAGCGGAGTATTCTTCGGAAGTTGATAGAGCTGTTTGAGAAGTGCCTTTTCCATGGTGGTTATCCATGATCAGGTTTTGGGCTCCTGATCGCGCGTACTGCAGCTGATGAGATGACATCCGTGTTCATTTATTTTAAGTTTTTCAGCGCTTTTGTCTGCTGACAGAAATGTCAGTGCTTAACGTTTTTTGTGATTGGTTCAAGGTTGCTCGGTCTTTTTACGCGAAGAGGTAACTTTCTCTGACGGGCGGCAGACAAGCTTCACCGTAAATACATGTCCAGGCCCATGGTTCGTGCTGTGCATTAGCCGTTTGAGGCGCTACGCTGGAAACGCCCGATCAGACCAAGAGAATCCACATGAACGAATTGATTCTGCACCACTATCCCGCCTCGCTGTTTGCCGAAAAGGCCCGTCTGATGCTTGGCTTCAAAGGGCTCTCATGGCGCTCGGTGACCGTTCCTTCGATCATGCCCAAGCCCGATCTGACCGCCTTGACCGGTGGTTACCGCAAGACACCGGTTCTGCAGATCGGCGCGGATGTGTATTGCGACACAGCCTTGATGGCGCGCCGCCTGGAGCAGGAAAAGGCATCGCCGTCTTTCTACCCCGAAGGCAAGGAGTTCGCTGCCGCCAGCCTGGCCGCGTGGGCCGACGCGACGATGTTTTTCCACGCCGTCAGCCTGGTTTTTCAGCCCGCGTCCCTGGCGGCCCGCTTCGCCAATGTTCCGGCTGAAGTGATGAAGGCGTTCGTAGCCGACCGCGGCAAGCTGTTCGATGGAGGCAGCGCCACGCGGTTGCCGGCCGAGCAAGCCTTGCAGCAATGGCCGACTCTGATGAGCCGCCTGGAGCAGCAACTGTCACGCGATGGAGATTTCCTCCTGAACGAACCTTCGATTGCCGACTTCAGCGTGGCGCACACTTTGTGGTTCCTTAAACAGACGCCGGTCACCGCGCCGCTGGTCGATGATTACCCGACCGTGGCCGCCTGGCTGGGCCGCGTGCTGGGTTTCGGTCACGGCGCGCCGAGCGAGCTGAGCCCGGCTGAAGCGATCGAAATTGCCGCCCGCTCGGCTCCCGCGCCGCTGCCCGAAGAACCCTTCGCAGCATTCAACGGGCTCGCGCCGGGCGATCGGGTAGCGATCAGCGCAGTGGATTACGGTGTAGATACGGTGGAAGGGGAGCTGGTATTCGCCGGCCGCGAAGAACTGATCCTGCGCCGCGAAGATCCACGCGCCGGCATCGTGCACGTGCACTTCCCACGTCTGGGGTTCCGCGTCGAAAAGCTCTAGCTGAGGCTGTGGGAGCTGGCCGCTGCCAGCTCCCACAGGCTTCACTCCGCCGCTTATTCCAACGCCGCCAATATTTCATCCGGCGCAAAGCCGCGTATCAGGGTTCCGTTGACGTCGATCATCGGGATCCCGCGCCCGCCCAGGGCCTCATAGGCCTTGCGGCCTTCTTCTGACTTTTCGATATCGTATTCCTTGAATGGAATACCTTTGCTGTCGAGGAAGCGTCGGGTCTGTTTGCAGTAGCCGCACCATTCGGTGGCGTACATCACCACCCTGGCCTGGCTGTAGGTCTGGGCGACCGTGGCCGGCGGCGGGCTGAAGAAGTTTTCGATCTTGCCCCAGTTCTGCCAGACCACGACCACCAGCATGATCAGGGCGAACTTCTTGAGCGTGCGCAGCAGCATCGGTCAGCGTCGCTTCAACTGGTCAGTGAGCTGGGTCGGCAGTCCCTTGATGATCAACGTGCCGGCGGCTTCGTCGTATTCGATCTTGTCACCCAGCAGGTGCGCTTCGAAACTGATCGACAGGCCTTCAGCGCGGCCGGTGAAGCGACGGAACTGATTCAAGGTGCGCTTATCGGCCGGGATTTCCGGCGACAGGCCGTAGTCCTTGTTGCGGATGTGGTCATAGAAAGCGCGCGGCCGGTCCTCGTCGATCAGTTCGGACAGCTCTTCCAGCCCCATGGGTTCGCCCATCTTGGTCTGGCTGCTGGCGTAATCGACGAGCGTCTTGGTTTTCTCGCGCGCGGATTCTTCAGGCAGGTCTTCGCTTTCGACGAAGTCACTGAAGGCCTTGAGCAGCGTGCGCGTTTCGCCAGGGCCGTCGACGCCCTCCTGGCAGCCGATGAAGTCGCGGAAGTATTCCGAGACCTTCTTGCCGTTCTTGCCTTTGATGAACGAAATGTACTGCTTGGACTGCTTGTTGTTCTGCCATTCGGAAATGTTGATGCGCGCTGCCAGATGCAGTTGGCCCAGATCCAGATGACGGGACGGCTTCACGTCCAGCTCTTCGTCCACAGCGACGCCTTCGCTGTGGTGGAGCAGGGCGATGGCCAGGTAGTCGGTCATGCCTTGCTGATAATGCGCGAACAGCACGTGCCCACCGACCGACAGATTGGATTCCTCCATCAGCTTCTGCAGATGCTCGACCGCTACGCGGGAGAACGCCGTGAAATCCTTGCCACCGTCCAGATACTCCTTCAGCCAGCCGCTGAAGGGGTGCGCGCCGGACTCGGCATGGAACAATCCCCAGGCTTTGCCTTGCTTGGCGTTATAGCTTTCGTTGAGGTCGGCCAGCATGTTCTCGATGGCTTGGGACTCAGCGAGTTCGGAGTCGCGGGCATGGAGAACAGCGGGCGTACCGTCGGGTTTCTTGTCGATCAGGTGGACGATGCAGTGACGGATCGGCATGGGCTTCTCGGCTGGTGGAGGTGAAGAGCGCATGGCTCGTTGCAGGGCGGCAAGTGTAACTCACGTCCGCCCCGGTCGGGCCTGCACAGCCCGGTTTTCGGCCTTCGGCGCGGCTTTGAGAAGTGTTTTTCACGCAAAATGCCGTTAAACCTGACCAAAAGGATAGGTAGGTGCGGATTTTGCCACGGCTCTGTGCTAGTTTTGCGCGGTCTTGCGCACACTAGCGCGTCAAGCATGCAGTTTGTGCACGCGTAGGCCGAACCAATACCCGGTTTCAGTATCTACATTTCGCGATTAATCGTGGCTGCTAGCGGGTGGTCAGGTTCGTTGCCTGGCCGCCGGCCGATGTTGTGCTCTGCAATCCAAATGAATTTGATAGGGAAGGAACACCACCATGGCTCTTACTAAAGACCAATTGATCGCCGATATCGCCGAAGCTATCGACGCGCCGAAAACCACCGCGCGTAATGCTCTTGAGCAGTTGGGCCAGATCGTTGCCGATCAGTTGGAAAACGGCGTTGAAATCACTCTGCCGGGTATCGGTAAGCTGAAAGTGGCTGAGCGTCCAGCCCGTACTGGCCGCAACCCTTCGACTGGCGCAGCCATCGAAATCGCTGCCAAGAAAGTTATCAAGTTCGTACCAGCCAAAGTGCTGAGCGACTCGATCAACAAGTAAGCATCCGCTTGCTGTAAAAAAGCCGTGCGCCGGACAACCGGGCACGGCTTTTTTGTGGGCGTTGATATTGTGGCGGCGCATTTTTGCAGGAGCGGACTTGTCCGCGAAGACATTTCGTCAGGCTCCGCATCTGCTGCGGATATACGTGAGTCTTCGCGGACAAGTCCGCTCCCACAGAGAGGCTGTCTACTTCCAGCGTTGCCGCCAGGCTTGCTGCTGCGCCGGATTCTGGAAGGTCCAGGCCACGAATCGGCTTTGCTTCTGGCCTTGGCCCATCTCCACGACCCGCACCTCAAGCGCTCCGGCTTTTTTCAGTGCGCTCTGGATAGGGGGCAGGTTCGAGGCTTTTGACACCAGTGTGCTGAACCAAAGCACTTGCATCGGGATTTGCGCGCTTTCCTTGATCAGCTGGGTCACGAAGCCGATCTCACCGCCTTCGCACCACAACTCCTGAGACTGCCCACCGAAATTCAGCACCGGCAGCTTGCGCTTCGGATCGGCCTTGCCCAACGCACGCCATTTACGCTGGCTGCCGCGTTGCGCTTCGTCCAGCGACGCATGGAAAGGCGGGTTGCACAGGCTCAGATCAAACTGCTCCTGGCTGTCGAGCAGGCCCAGCAGAATGTGTTTGCGATCCGCCTGCTGACGCACGCTGATCGCCTTGTGCAGCCCGTTGGCCTTGACGATGGTGGTGGCCGAGGCGATGGCAACCTTGTCGATGTCCGAGCCCACGAAGTGCCAGCCGTAATCGCTGTGGCCGAGTAACGGATAGATGCAATTGGCGCCGGTGCCGATGTCCAGCACCTTGACCGCCGCGCCACGCGGGATCGTGCCGTCGTTGTCGCTGGCCAGCAGGTCCGCCAGAAAATGCAGGTAATCCGCGCGCCCCGGAATCGGTGGGCACAGGTAGTCAGCCGGGATGTCCCAGTGGGCAATGCCGTAGAACGCCTTGAGCAACGCGCGATTGAACACGCGCACCGCCAGCGGGTTGGCAAAGTCGATGCTTTCCTTGCCGTACGGATTGAGGATCACGAACTCCGCCAGTTCCGGGCTGGATTTGATCAGCTTGGGGAAATCGTAGCGACCCTGGTGCCGGTTGCGCGGGTGCAGGGTGGCTTTTTCGCGCGGCTCGGCGGGCTTGGCCGGCTTTTGCGGTTTTTTGCGGGGAGGTTTGGGTTTATCAGAGATGGTCATGGGCGTGATACGTATGTAGGAGCGCTTGCCCGCGACGGCGTATGTCCGGTCGATATAGATGTCGACCGGGAGCGCGTTGTCGCGGGCAAGCGCTCCTACAGCCGTCCACCGGCCCGACGTGGGCCGGTGTACCTCAAGCCTTTACAAACTGGTGATGCGTGCGTGTTGTTCGGCCAGCTTGCCCAGTGCCTGTTCGGCCTCGGTCAGCTTGGCGCGTTCCTTGGCGATCACTTCCGGCGGCGCCTTGTCGACGAATGCGGCGTTGGACAGCTTGCCGCCCACGCGCTGCACTTCGCCTTGCAGGCGCTGGATTTCCTTGTCCAGACGCGCCAGTTCGGCACCTTTGTCGATCAGGCCGGCCATCGGCACCAGCACTTCCATCTCGCCCACCAGCGCAGTGGCGGACAACGGCGCTTCGGCACCCTGGGCGAGTACGGTCATGGATTCCAGCTTGGCCAGTTTCTTGAGCAGGTAGTCGTTCTCGTTCAGGCGGCGCTGGTCTTCGGCGGTCACGTTCTTGAGGAACAGCTGCAACGGCTTGCCCGGACCGATGTTCATCTCGCCACGGATGTTGCGCACGGCGAGCATCAAACCCTTGAGCCATTCGATGTCATCTTCGGCGGCCTGATCGATGCGCGATTCGTTCGCCACCGGCCACGGCTGCAGCATGATGGTCTTGCCGCTGACGCCGGCCAGCGGCGCGAGGCGCTGCCAGATTTCTTCGGTAATGAACGGCATGAACGGATGGGCCAGGCGCAGCGCTACTTCCAGTACACGAACCAGCGTGCGGCGTGTGCCACGCTGACGCTCGATCGGCGCGGTTTCGTCCCACAGCACAGGCTTGGACAGTTCCAGGTACCAGTCGCAATACTGGTTCCAAATGAACTCGTACAGCGCCTGGGCCGCGAGGTCGAAGCGGAATTGTTCCAGCTGACGGGTCACTTCGGCTTCGGTGCGTTGCAGCTGCGAGATGATCCAGCGATCAGCCAGCGACAGCTCGACCGCTTCGCCGTTCTGGCCGCAGTCTTCACCCTTGTCCAGCACGTAACGCGCAGCGTTCCAGATCTTGTTGCAGAAGTTGCGATAGCCTTCGACGCGGCCCATGTCGAACTTGATGTCGCGACCGGTGGACGCCAGCGAGCAGAAGGTGAAGCGCAACGCGTCGGTGCCGTAGCTGGCGATACCGTCGGCGAATTCCTGGCGGGTCTGCTTCTCGATCTTCTTGGCCAGCTGCGGCTGCATCAGGCCACTGGTGCGTTTCTGTACCAAGGTTTCCAGGTCGATGCCGTCGACGATGTCCAGCGGGTCCAGTACGTTGCCCTTGGACTTGGACATCTTCTGGCCCTGGCCATCGCGAACCAGGCCATGCACGTACACGGTCTTGAACGGAACCTGCGGCGTGCCGTCCTCGTTCTTCACCAGGTGCATGGTCAGCATGATCATCCGGGCGACCCAGAAGAAGATGATGTCGAAACCGGTGACCAGCACGTCGGTGGAGTGGAACGTCTTCAGCGCTTCGGTCTTTTCCGGCCAGCCGAGGGTCGAGAAGGTCCACAAGCCCGAGCTGAACCAGGTATCCAGCACGTCGTTGTCCTGCTGAAGCGCAACGTCCGGGCCGATGTTGTGTTTGGCGCGGACTTCGGCCTCGTCGCGACCGACGTAGACCTTGCCGGACTCGTCGTACCACGCCGGAATACGATGGCCCCACCACAGCTGACGGCTGATGCACCAGTCCTGGATATCGCGCATCCACGAGAAGTACATGTTTTCGTACTGCTTGGGCACGAACGCGATGCGGCCATCTTCCACGGCGGCGATGGCGGGCTCGGCCAAGGGCTTGGTCGAAACGTACCACTGGTCTGTCAGCCACGGCTCGATGATCGTGCCGGAGCGGTCGCCCTTGGGTACTTTCAACGCGTGATCATCCACGCTGACCAGCAGGCCGGCGGCGTCGAACGCGGCGACGATGCGCTTGCGCGCCTCGAAGCGGTCCAGACCCGCGTATTCGGCCGGCAGGCTGCCGTCGATGCTTTCGTTCAAGGTGCCATCGAGGTTGAAGACCTGCGCGGCAGGCAGCACCGAGGCGTTCTTGTCGAAGATGTTGAGCAGCGGCAGGTTGTGGCGCTTGCCGACTTCATAGTCGTTGAAGTCGTGGGCCGGGGTGATCTTCACGCAACCGGTGCCGAACTCGGGGTCGCAGTAGTCATCGGCAATGATCGGAATGCGACGGCCTACCAGCGGCAGCTCGACGAACTTGCCGATCAGCGCCTTGTAGCGCTCGTCCTCGGGGTTTACGGCAACGGCGGCATCACCGAGCATGGTTTCCGGACGGGTGGTGGCGACGATCAGGTAATCCAGGCCGTCGGCGGTTTTCGCGCCATCGGCCAGCGGATAACGCAGGTTCCACAGGCTGCCTTTCTCGTCATGGTTCTCGACTTCAAGGTCGGAAATCGCCGTGTGCAGTTTGGTGTCCCAGTTGACCAGACGCTTGCCGCGATAGATCAGGCCGTCTTCATGCAGGCGCACGAAGGCTTCCTGAACGGCCCTGGACATGCCGTCGTCCATGGTGAAGCGCTCGCGGGACCAGTCCACCGACGAGCCGAGGCGACGAATCTGCCGGCTGATGTTGCCACCGGACTCGGCTTTCCATTCCCACACTTTCTCAAGAAACTTCTCGCGACCCAGGTCATGACGGTTCTGGCCCTGGGCTTCGATACGGCGTTCCACCAGCATCTGCGTCGCGATACCGGCATGGTCGGTGCCCGGCTGCCACAGGGTATTGCGGCCCTGCATGCGACGGAAACGGATCAGCGCGTCCATGATCGCGTTGTTGAAACCGTGGCCCATGTGCAGGCTGCCGGTGACGTTCGGCGGTGGGATCATGATGGTGTAGGAGTCACCCGCGCCTTGCGGAGCGAAATAATTCTCGGACTCCCAGGTCTGGTACCAGGAAGTTTCGATGGCGTGCGGCTGGTAGGTCTTGTCCATGCGCGGCGGGAACCTGTGGCATTAATTCGGGAAAGCCGACAAGTATAGCGATGGGGGCAGCCGCAGGCCACAAGCTCAAGCCTGCGGGCAGCCTTCGTCACTCTTGCGGACGGATTTGGCGCTCAGATCTGGTACTGGCTGAGCAGCCGTTCCAGACGGGCATCGAGGCGGCGCTTGATCTCGGTTTCGATATGCGGCGCGAAGTCGTCGATGACGTCCTGCATGATCAGCTCGGCGGCGGCACGCAGCTCGCGGTCCAGATAGAGCAGGGCGTCGGCGTTTGACGGCGGCTCCACGTCGGGGGCGGCAAGCACGGGGTCGACCGCGAGGGTCGGGATTTCGACCGGGTCATGATCATCGTGCCCGATGATTTCGGGTCGGCTGCCAACCACATCGAACAACAGCGGGATCTGGCCCTCGCGGTGCACGGTATCGGTCAGCAGCGGCGGTTGCAGGCTGTCATCGCCCAGCAGCTCGCGGATCGATTCAAGATCATCGAGCAAATGTGCGGATTCAGCTTTTTTTGAAGTGTCCATCGTGTCCTCAAAGACGCTGCAGTCGGTGGTCTTGCGGAGGATAGCCCTGTTCGCGATACGAGCGGAAACTCTCGCGCGCGGCCAGGCGTATGGCAGGCTCTTCGACAACCACTTCCGCCACCCGCGCGAAGCGCTTGAAGAAACCCGGGATGCGCAGGTCGAGGTTGATCAGCAGGTCCTCGTGGGGGCCGGCGTCTTCGCCCAGACCGAGGACTACCGGAGCGTCGTGATCGCCCTCGGCATTGCCGTGCGGCAGAAAAACCTCACCTTTGAAACGCCAGAGCCGGGCGTCGAGGTCGTCGCGCTGCGCTGCATCGCTGCAATGCAGGTAGACCTTGTGGCCCAGCCGCCAAGCTTTTTCCGTGAGCTTGCAAGCGAAGTCCAGGCGAGCCGCCGGGTCTGCGCTGGGAAGAATGTAGAAGTCGACTTGAGTCATGTGGGTTTCCGAGCATGCGGCGTATGGCCCGGACGGGCGATACGCCGCAGGTCATCTCAAGCGCCGACGCGGTCGAGCAGGTATTGAGTCAGCAGCGGTACCGGACGGCCGGTGGCGCCTTTTTCCTTGCCGCCGCTGAGCCAGGCGGTACCGGCGATGTCCAGATGCGCCCAGTCATAAGCCTTGGTGAAGCGCGACAGGAAGCATGCCGCAGTGATTGTCCCGGCTTTCGGGCCGCCGATATTGGCGACGTCGGCGAACGGGCTGTCCAGTTGCTCCTGATACTCGTCGAACAACGGCAACTGCCAGGCACGGTCGTCGGCTTGCTTGCCGGCGTCGAGCAACTGATTGATCAGCACA
Source organism: Pseudomonas sp. R1-18 (assembly GCF_051132095.1). Classification (NCBI taxonomy): domain Bacteria; kingdom Pseudomonadati; phylum Pseudomonadota; class Gammaproteobacteria; order Pseudomonadales; family Pseudomonadaceae; genus Pseudomonas; species Pseudomonas sp. R1-18. The sequence goes on along the minus strand of NZ_CP071658.1, from coordinate 3,865,645 downwards.
TCGTTATTGCCCAGCAGACCCGAGGTGTGACCGCCCAGTGCCACGACGCAAGCGCCGGTCAGGGTGGCGATATCGATCACCGCTTTGGGTTTGAAACGTTCGGCGTAAGTCAGCGCATCGCACAGCACCAGACGGCCTTCGGCGTCGGTATTGAGGATTTCGACAGTCTGGCCGCTCATGGTGGTGACGATATCGCCTGGACGTGTCGCGTTGCCGCTCGGCATGTTTTCCGCGCACGCCAGGATGCACACCAGATTGATCGGCAGCTTGAGTTCGAGAACGGCGCGCAGGGTACCGAACACGCTAGCGGCGCCGCACATGTCGAACTTCATTTCGTCCATGCCGGCAGACGGCTTGATGCTGATGCCACCGGTGTCGAAGGTGATGCCTTTACCCACCAGCACGAACGGCTGATCGTTTTTCTTGCCGCCCTGGTAGTTCATCACGATCAGGCGCGGCGGCTGGGCGCTGCCCTGGCCGACAGCGAGAAACGAGCCCATGCCCAATTCGGCGAGCTTTTTCTCGTCGTGGACTTCGACTTTCAGATTCTTGAATTCCTTGCCCATCGCCTTGGCCTGTTCGCCCAGGTAGACGGGGTGGCAGATGTTGGGCGGCAGGTTGCCCAGGTCGCGGGTCAGCGCCATGCCGGTGGCGATAGCCTGTGCGTGGGCGGCGGCGCGCTCGACTTCGGCGACATTAAGCTTGGCGGTCAGCAGGGTGATTTTCTTCAGCGCGCGCGGTTCGGCTTTCTGCGTCTTGAAACGATCAAACACGTACTCGCCATCCGCCAGGGCTTCGACCAGCAGGCGTGCGGTGCCGTAGGTGTCGCGGTTTTTGGCGGCGATGCCGTCCAGCGCGATGGCTGCATCGGCGCCACCCAGGCTCTTGAGGATCGAGAGGGCACCGGTCACGGCTTTCTTGAGCTGGCGGTCGGACAGCTCGGATTCCTTGCCGATCCCGATCAGCAGCACGCGTTCGGCCTTGAGGTTTGGCAGGTTGTGCAGCAGCAGGCTCTGACCAACCTTGCCCGCCAGGTCGCCGCGCTTGAGAACAGCCGCGATGGCGCCGCCGCTCAGTGCGTCGATGCCTTGCGCAGCGGGACCCAGAACGCGGTCTTCACCGACAGTGACCACCAGCGTGGCGGTTTTCAAGGTTTCTGGGCTTACGCTTTTAACAACCAATTCCATGTCGGGTCCTCAAATGATCTGTGAGATTCGCAAGTTTGCGTGACGTACGCGGCAGGACTCAGGCCTATTGCAGGGCGATGCCGGCGATCAGTCTCGCAGTTTGACCCCGCTGCACGACCTGTGACAACCCCGATCAAAGGCTTGTAGGACGCGTATGTGCGAACTATCCAGCCTGCGCAGTGACAGAAACCCTCAATCACAGGATAATGCCGCATATTTTTTGGCGGCCGGCCCTCTAACCGGCTGCGAGTCCGGGCTGCCGTGGCTCACCATTTTCTCTGTTTGGCTGCCTGAGCCTGACAACTCTGGAGTGTCTGGTTTGATTGTCTTTCGTTATCTCTCCCGTGAAGTGCTGGTGACTTTGAGTGCGGTCAGCGCCGTACTGCTGGTCATCATCATGAGCGGGCGTTTCATCAAATACCTGGCCCAGGCTGCCTCGGGCGCGCTGGACCCAGGCGTGCTGTTCATGATCATGGGCTTTCGCCTGCCGGGCTTTCTGCAGCTGATCCTGCCGCTGGGCCTGTTCCTCGGCATTCTGCTTGCCTATGGCCGGCTGTATCTGGAAAGCGAAATGACCGTGCTGGCCGCCACCGGCATGAGCCAGCAGCGCCTGCTCGCAGTGACGATGGCTCCGGCTGCGCTGGTGGCGTTGCTGGTGGCCTGGCTGAGCTTCAGCCTCGCGCCCCAGGGCGCCACGCAATTTTCGCTGCTGCTCAACAAGCAGGACGCCATGACAGAGTTCGACACGCTGGTGCCGGGACGTTTCCAGGCGCTGCGTGATGGCACGCGAGTCACCTATACGCAGGAACTGTCGGAAGACCGCGCCGGGCTTGGAGGTGTGTTCATCTCCGAGAAACGTCTGTCGACCGACAAGACCAAGGATCGCGGCATCACCGTGCTGGTCGCCGAAAAGGGCCATCTGGAAGTCCGGCCCGACGGCAGCCGGTTTCTGATTCTGCAGAACGGCTATCGTTACGACGGCAATCCGGGTCAGGCCAATTACCGCGCCATCCAGTACGAGACTTATGGCGCGATGTTGCCCAAGCCCGACATCAGCAACGAAATCACTGACCGCGAAGCGATCCCTACCCCAGAATTGTTCGGCAACGACACGCCGCGCTACAAGGCCGAGCTGCAATGGCGCATCTCGCTGCCCATTCTGGTCTTCATCGTGACGCTGATGGCCGTGCCGCTGTCGCGGGTCAATCCGCGCCAGGGTCGCTACCTGAAACTGTTGCCGGCGATCCTGTTGTACATGTCTTACCTGACGATCCTCATCGCTGTGCGCGGCGCGCTGGAAAAAGGCCGGCTGCCATTCGCGCTGGGCATGTGGTGGGTGCACGCCCTGTTCCTGCTGATCGGTCTGGGCCTGCTTTACTGGGAGCCCTTGCGGCTGAAAATGGCGAGTCGCCGCGGCGTTTCGGAGGTGGCTCGTGGTTAAGCTCGACCGGTACATTGGCAAAAGTGTTTTCGTGGCGATCCTCGCGGTATTGGGGATCATCCTGGGTCTGGCGTCGCTGTTTGCCTTCATCGACGAGATGGGCGATGTCAGCGACAGCTACAGCCTGTGGGACGCGGGCAGCTTCGTTATGCTGACCGCGCCGCGCCGGGTTTATGAAATGCTGCCGATGGCGGCGCTGATCGGCTGCCTGATCGGCCTTGGCAGTCTGGCCAGCAGCAGCGAGCTGACCATCATGCGCGCGGCGGGCGTTTCCATCGGGCGCATCGTCTGGGCCGTGATGAAACCCATGCTGTTTCTGATGGTGGCCGGCGTGCTGGTCGGCGAATACGTTGCGCCCTACGCCGAGAACCAGGCCCAGGCCGCGCGTTCCCTGGCGCAGGGCAGTGGCGACGCGCAAAGCGCAAAGCATGGTCTGTGGCATCGCCAGGGCGACGAGTTCATCCATATCAACAGCGTGCAGCCCAACGGGGTCATGTACGGTGTGACGCGCTACCGTTTCGACGACCAGCGCCACATGCTTTCATCCAGTTTCGCCCGTCAGGCCACCTTCAACACCGATTTCTGGGAGCTGAAGGATGTCGCAACCACCTTCTTCCGCGAAGGCGCCACCGAAGTCATCAACACGCCGACCGAGCGCTGGGACGTCTCACTGAGCCCGCAACTGCTGAGCACGGTGGTGATGCCGCCCGAGTCGCTGTCGATTACCGGCTTGTGGAGCTATACGCATTATCTGGCCGATCAGGGTCTGAGCAACGGCCGTTACTGGCTGGCGTTCTGGACCAAGGTCTTGCAGCCGCTGGTAACCGTTGCACTGGTATTGATGGCGATTTCCTTTATCTTCGGCCCGCTGCGTTCGGTGACTCTGGGTCAGCGCGTGTTCACTGGCGTGCTGGTCGGGTTCACCTTCCGCATCATTCAGGATCTGCTGGGGCCGTCGAGTCTGGTGTTCGGCTTCTCGCCGCTGTTCGCGGTACTGCTTCCCGCCACGTTCTGTGCGCTGGCGGGCGTCTGGCTCCTGCGCCGCGCCGGTTAACGATCCCGGGCAGGCGCGCTGCAGGAGCGCGCTTGCCGGCCACGGACCGCACGCGGCCCCTTTTATTTCTGCTTTGGCACCCGCACCAGCACGCTGTCCGAATACCGGTCATGCCAGGTACGGCGCTGCTTGTCGAACAGGCACCAGAAAAATCCCAGTCCCGCGCATAGCCAGGACGCAATCGCCACGATAAAGCGCAGCAGCGCCTGCATCAGGCTGATCGCGGTGCCATCGGCGTTCTGCACGCGGATGCCCCAGACCTGCATCCCCAGCGTCTGTCCGGCATGGGTCCAGAACTTGGCAAAGAACCCGAACGTCACCAGCAGCAGAATGGAAGACAGCAACGGATCGCCATCCAGGGCGCCCGCTTCGGACAGTTCGCGCAAACGGGCCTCACCGATGGAGGCCATCTGCAGCAGCTTGTAGATGAAGCCTGTAACCAGCCACAGGGCGAGGCAGAGCAGGGCGTCGTAGCAAATGGCAGCCAGACGTCGGGGAAAGCTGGCGGGGGCGAAATCGCCTTGCGGTCGCAGCAGGTGTTGAGGCATCGCAGGGCTCTCGATCATGTGGAGGCTGCATGGTACGGAATCGCGCCCACAAAAAAGCCCCTGATATCAATATCAGAGGCTTTTGTGACCGAGCTATCAACCCTCGGCGATAACTTCGTCAGCCTGCATGCCTTTCTGGCCCTGCACCGCAACGAATGTCACTTTCTGGCCTTCTTTCAGGCTCTTGAAGCCGCTGCCTTGAATAGCGCGGAAGTGTACAAACAGGTCCGGACCGCTTTCTGGAGTGATAAAGCCAAAACCTTTTTCATCGTTGAACCACTTGACGGTGCCGCTCTGACGTTGAGACATTTTCTTATTTCCTTGACGCTTGAATTAATAACAGCCTCTTTCAACTGAAAGAGTACTGGGCTGGTTGCAGGAAGTAAGAAACGTAGAACGGGATGTAGCAAACCTAGAGCTACTGCCCAGGTCCAGATTCAGCGACCTATGCAAACACAGTTCAGAAACTCTACGCCAACTCTCGTTACAAAAACAAGCCCCGCTTCGCTACCTGATTCAGCGGCCCTGACTGGCCATGCAAGCGCCTTCCCCTATTAGGTGCAGGGCTTCGTTCTGGCAAGGTTTTTGCCCTGCGACGGTGCACTTCGCGCGCGCTCTAACACGCAGTTGCGCGCCCCGAAAACGAGCAATGCAACAGCGAGTTAGAACGAAAAAACGGCAGCGGTTTTTTGACGCCGTTATTCAACCGCGGAAGTAACGCTGCACAACAAAAGGCATTTTAGTCACCACCATCGGTATCTTCTTTCCACGCACGATAGCCCAGACTGGTGTATCGAGCGCGGTGAAGGCGCTATCCAGATAACCCATCGCCAGCGGGCCGCCGAGGCTCGGGCCAAAACCGCCGCTGCACACCGTCCCGATACGCTGATCCTGCGCGTCGACGATCTCCGTGCCTTCGCGAACCGGTGTACGTTCCTGCGGCAACAGGCCGACCCGTTTCTGGCTCACGCCGTTCTTGTGCTGGTCGAAGATCTGCTCAGCGCCCGGGAATCCACCGGCTCGAATGCCGTCGGCCCGCCGCGCTTTGGAGATTGCCCAAAGCAGGCTGGCCTGAATCGGCGAGGTTTGCGTATCCATGTCGTGGCCGTACAGGCACAGGCCTGCTTCCAGGCGCAGTGAATCGCGCGCGCCCAGGCCGATGGGCGCAACTTCCGGTTCAGCCAGCAAGCGGCGAGCAAGCGCTTCGGCCTGCCCGGCGGGAACGGAAATCTCGTAGCCATCTTCGCCGGTGTAGCCCGAGCGGCTGACATAGCAGTCGACGCCCAGCAATTTGACGCTAGCGAACTGCATGAACGTCATGCTCGCCACTTCCGGCGCCAGACGCGCCAGCACGGTTACGGCTGCCGGTCCTTGCAGGGCGAGCAGCGCGCGCTCCTCGAACAGAGGTTGAATGGTGCAATAGCCGCCCAGATGCTTGCGCAGGTGCGCCAGATCCTGGTCCTTGCAGGCAGCGTTGACTACCAGCATCAGCTGATCGTTACCCAGATTGGCGACCATCAGGTCATCCAGAATGCCGCCGCTTTCGTTGGTGAACATTGCGTAACGCTGCATGCCCACCGGCAGGTCGATGATATCGACCGGCACGAGGGTCTCTAGGGCCATGGCTGCTTCAGGCCCGGTCAGAAGAATCTGACCCATGTGCGAGACGTCGAACAGACCCGCCTGACTGCGAGTGTGCAAGTGCTCTTTCATGACGCCCGCCGGGTATTGCACGGGCATGTCGTAGCCGGCGAACGGCACCATCTTCGCGCCCAGTTCGCGGTGCAGGGCGTGCAACGGTGTGGTGAGCAGTTGTTCGGTGGTCATGGTTTCAATCCTTGTTAAATAGGCAGACGTAGGAGCCAACGCTTCGCCAGCAAGCTGGCTCCTACAATCAAAATGCGCCTTACGCCTCTTGATAACTCTCGATGGACGGGCAGGCACAAACCAGATTGCGGTCGCCGAAAACGTTGTCGACGCGGCCCACCGGTGGCCAGTACTTGCCGTCGATCAGCGACTCGACCGGATACACCGCCTGTTCGCGGCTGTACGGATGGCTCCACTGGCCGACGATTTCCGCTGCAGTGTGCGGTGCGTTCTTGAGCGGGTTGTCATCCTTGTCCAGCGTGCCGTTTTCGACCGCGCGGATCTCCTCGCGAATCTTGATCATCGCGTCGCAGAAGCGGTCCAGCTCCTCGCGGGATTCGCTTTCGGTCGGCTCGATCATCAGCGTCCCGGCCACCGGGAACGACATGGTCGGGGCGTGGAAGCCGAAGTCGATCAGGCGCTTGGCCACGTCGTCGACGGTTATGCCGCTGCTGTCCTTGATCGGGCGCAGATCGAGGATGCATTCGTGAGCAACCAGGCCGTTGCTGCCGGTGTAGAGCACCGGGTAATGGTCTTCAAGGCGGCGGGAGATGTAGTTGGCATTGAGGATCGCCAGCTGCGAAGCACGCTTGAGACCTTCGCCGCCCATCATGCGGATGTACATCCAGGTGATCGGCAGGATGCTGGCGCTGCCGAATGGCGCGGCACACACCGCACCTTCCTTGCGCTCCATGCGGGCATGGCCGGGCATGAACGGAGCGAGGTGCGATTTGACGCCGATCGGGCCGACGCCCGGGCCGCCACCGCCATGGGGAATGCAGAAGGTCTTATGCAGGTTGAGGTGCGAAACGTCACCACCGAACTTGCCCGGTGCGCACAGGCCGACCATGGCGTTCATGTTCGCGCCATCGATGTAAACCTGGCCGCCGTTGTCGTGGACAATGCCGCAAATCTCGCGGATGCCTTCCTCGAAAACGCCGTGAGTCGACGGATAGGTGATCATCAACGCCGCCAGATGCTCGCTGTGCTCGACGGCCTTGGCGCGCAGGTCTTCGATGTCGACGTTGCCGCGGCTGTCGCAGGCGGTCACAACTACGCGCATGCCGGCCATGTTGGCCGTTGCCGGGTTGGTGCCGTGGGCGGAAGACGGGATCAGGCAGATATCGCGGTGATCGTCACCACGGCTCTGGTGATAAGCGCGGATCGCCAGCAGGCCGGCGTACTCGCCTTGGGAGCCTGCGTTAGGTTGCAGCGAAATCGCGTCGTAGCCGGTGGCGGCACACAGCATCGTTTCCAGTTCGTCGGTCAGTTGCTGGTAACCGGCGCTCTGCTCGGCAGGTGCGAACGGGTGCAGGTTGCCGAACTCGGCCCAGGTGATCGGGATCATTTCGCTGGCGGCGTTGAGCTTCATGGTGCACGAGCCCAGCGGGATCATGGTGCGGTCCAGCGCCAGGTCCTTGTCCGCCAACTTGCGCAGGTAGCGCATCAGTTCGGTTTCGGAATGGTAACGGTTGAATACCGGGTGGCTGAGGATCGCCGACTGACGCAGCAGGGCATCCGGCAGGCGCGATTGCGCGCTGTCGGCTAGCGCTGCGAAGTCAGGCACGGCCTGGCCATCGGCGGCGAAGATTGCCCACAGCGCTTTTACTGCGGCTTGAGAAGTCGTCTCGTCGAACGACAGGCCGAGCACGTCGTCGCTCACTTCACGCAGGTTGATCTGCTGCGCACGGGCCTTGGCATGCAAGGCTGCGGTGTTGGCGCCGGTGTTGAAGGTCAGGCTGTCGAAGAAGAACGCCTGTTGGGCTTTATGACCCAGTTGGCTCATGCCTTCGGCGAAGATCGCGGTCAGGCGATGCACGCGATTGGCGATTTGCACAAGGCCACGCGGCCCATGGTAAACGGCGTACATGCTGGCGATGTTGGCCAGCAGAACCTGCGCTGTGCAGATGTTGCTGGTGGCTTTCTCGCGGCGGATGTGTTGTTCGCGGGTCTGCATTGCCAGACGCAGGGCCTGGTTGCCATGGCGGTCGACGGAAACGCCAACCAGACGGCCCGGCATGTCGCGCTTGAACGCATCACGCGTCGAGAAGTAGGCCGCGTGCGGCCCGCCGAAGCCCAGCGGTACACCGAAGCGCTGCGCGGTACCGATAGCGACATCGGCACCGAACTCGCCCGGTGGCGTCAGCAGGGTCAGGGCCAGCAGGTCGGCGGCAACGGCGACCAGCGCGTTGGCCTGATGGAAACGCTCCACGAGGTCCCTGTAATCGAACACGTCGCCGTTACTGGCCGGGTATTGCAGCAGGGCGCCAAAGTAATCGCTGACGTCGCCCAGTTCCGACTCGTCAGCCACCACTACGGTAATGCCGAGCGGTTCGGCGCGGGTGCGCAGCACGTCGAGTGTCTGCGGATGGCAATGGCTGGAAGCGAAGAACTGCTGGCTGCCTTTGTTCTTGCTCAGGCGCTTGCAGAATGTCATGGCCTCGGCGGCCGCAGTGGCTTCGTCGAGCAAAGAGGCGTTGGCGATCGGCAGACCGGTCAGGTCGCTGATCAAAGTCTGGAAGTTGAGCAGCGATTCCAGACGACCTTGGGAAATCTCAGGCTGATAAGGCGTGTAAGCGGTGTACCAGGCCGGGTTTTCCAGCAGGTTGCGCAGGATCGGCGCCGGGGTATGAGTGTTGTAATAGCCCTGGCCGATCCAGGTCTTGAACAGCTGGTTCTTGCTGGCGATGGCTTTGATCGATGCCAGCGCATCGGCTTCGCTTTGCCCGGCAGGCAGATCCAGGACGCTGGTGCCCTTGATGCTTTCCGGAATCACGCTTTCGCTCAGCGCTTCAATGGAGTCGAAACCCAGGGTTTCGAGCATGGCGCGTTCGTCAGCGGCGCGCGGGCCGATGTGACGGGCGATGAATTCGTTGGTGGTGTTCAATTCGATACGGTCAGTCATGGCGCGCTCCTCAGGCTTCGGCGTTGGCTTTGATCAGGCGGTCGTAGGCGTCCTGATCCAGCAAGCCGTGGATGGCATCAGCGTTGGCGGGAATGAAGCGAAAGAACCAGCCTGCGCCGAGGGCGTCTTCATTGACCAGCTCTGGAGTGGCGTCCAGCGCAGCATTGACTTCGACCACTTCGCCGTCCAGTGGCATGTTGATGCTGCTGGCGGCTTTCACCGATTCCACGACCGATACTTCGGCGTGTTGAGTGTAGGCCTGCAATTCCGGGAGTTGTACGAATACGACGTCGCCGAGCGATTCCTGCGCATAAGGGGTGATACCCACCGTCACACTGCCATCGGCCTCGGCCCGCAGCCATTCGTGCTCAACGGTGAATCGCAACTCGCTCATAAAAACTCCTCAGGGTTCGATGGTTCGCGCTTGGGGGCGCGAACGTTATTGAGGAACTCTTAGCAATTTTGCGGCCACAACGGTTTTTATTATATAAATCAACAACTTATCTATCTGTTGTAGTTATAGCGAATGGCTGGTGTAGCGAAATCGTTCCACTTCTGGAATTTTGTTGAGGGTTCTGGCCTTTTCGCGGACAAGTCCGCTCGTACCGGTGGCGCTTGGAGAGAGAGTGGAATGAAATCGTTACGGTGTGTTGAATTCGTTACGCCACTGTGCGTTTAGAGTTGGGAAGGGATTCCGTACTTGCGCAGGCGATGGGCTATTGCGGTATGGGAGGTGTTGAGACGGGCGGCCAGTTGGCGAGTGGAAGGGTGCTGACGGTAGAGTTTTTCCAGCAGATCCCTTTCGAAGGCCTCGACCGCCTGCTCCAGGCTGCCGACTTCGCCGTCGTGCTGACGGGCCACAGCGGTGCCGGCGATATCCAGATCACCGATATCCACCAGGTTGCTTTCGCTGATGGCGGCGGCGCGGAAGATCACGTTCTGAAGCTGGCGCACATTGCCCGGCCAGCGGTTGCTCAGCAATGCGGGGTAGGTGGCTGAGGCCAGACGACAGACCGGTCGCTGGATCTGCGCGCAGGCCTGTTCCATGAAGTAGCGGGCCAGCAGCAGGATGTCCTGGCCGCGTTCGCGCAAGGGCGGCACTTCCAGGTTGAGCACATTGAGTCGGTAGAAAAGATCTTCACGAAAGGTGCCTTCGCTGACCATCTTTTCCAGATTGCGATGCGTCGCGCTGAGGATACGAACGTTGACCTTCACTTCCCGATCCCCGCCTACTCGCCGAAAGCTGCCGTCGTTGAGAAAGCGCAGCAGCTTGGCTTGCAGGTACGGTGACATCTCGCCGATTTCGTCGAGAAATACCGTCCCCTGATTGGCGAGCTCCATCAGACCGGGTTTCCCTCCGCGCTGCGCCCCGGTAAAGGCGCCTGGCGCGTAGCCGAACAGTTCGCTTTCGGCGAGATTTTCCGGCAGTGCGGCACAGTTCAGGGCCAGAAACGGTTCGCCGTGGCGAGCGCTGCTGGCGTGACAGGCCCGGGCAACCAGTTCTTTGCCGGTGCCGGTTTCACCCTGGATGAGCAGCGGCGCATCCAGCGCCGCGACCCGTTGCGCGCGGGCCTTGAGCGTGCGGATGGCCGGTGAGTCACCCAGCAGTGCATCGAAACCTTCGGCATGGTCATGGTGCAGAGCCGAGAGACGTTCGCCGATCCGGCTGGGCAGGTACAGCGTGATCAGCGCGCCGGCTTCGGTGATGGGTGTTGCGTCCAGCAGCAGCGCTTCGCCATTAAGGGTGATCTCGCGCAGCGGCAGGCGGAAGCCATGTTCCAGCAGTTCGGCCTGCAGGCTAGGATCGGCGAATAGCTCGCCGATCGGCTCACCGGCAAGCTCGCGTCCGATCAGGGAGATGAATGCCGGGTTGGCGAGCAGCACGTGGCCGGCGCTGTCCAGCGCCAGCACCGGATCGGTCATCGCGGCGAGCAGAGCGTCCAGCTGCAAGTGGCGGCGCTGGCCGGGGAGGATGTCGACCACGGTGATCGCCTCGACGCCTCGCACCCGAAACAGCGCGTCCTTGAGCTCTTCGAGCATCTGGTGGCTCAAGGTCGGTGCGTCGATGTACACGTTGGGCGGCACCATTTCCACGGCGTCCAGATTCAGATTCCGCCCGCCCAGAATCGCCAGCACTTCCTGGGTGATGCCGACGCGGTCGATGAACGTGACGTGGATACGCATGAGAGGCTACGGGTTCCTGGCGCAAGAGGGTGGCCAGTATGCCTTGCGGAAGCGCGATTTTGTAGAAGCCGACTTGCCTGTTGGAGCGGACCGGGCGGCGTTCCGCTTGTGCGCAAAGGTACAGGTACAGGCGAAACACATGCTGCGGCTGTACGAGCCTCTTCGCGGACAAGTCCGCTTCCACAAGCCCTCATGCTATTCCAGATGCTCGGGCTTCACTGGCTCGCCGGACTTGGCATCGAGCTGGTCGCGCACATCTTCGAACATCCGGTCGTAATCTGGATCACGGGCAAGCGGCAGGCTGTCGGCGTTGGGCAGACCATGCTTGATGCCGATGCGGCTGGCGTCGTGGGCGAAGTTGAAGGCCAGGTCACGCGGCAACTGAAACTGCTCGCTGAACGCCTTGCCGTTGATATCGCCCTCCATGGTAAAGCCCATGCTCTTGCCTTCCTTGGGGTCTTCGATCACTTCGTAACGGATATGAATGTCGTAGGTGACGTCCGACTGCTGCAGCGCGGCGTGGGTAAGGTGCAGGTGGCCAGGCTCGAACATGGATTTCGCTCCATCGGGACGGGGAATGTGCTCGGGTAGACACTGCCGGCAAGCCGCCGGTTCAGCATCTGCTCTGTGCACAGAGTAGCCGCGCCGCGACAACGTGCCGATGATTCAGCTCAGTTCGCGTACCGGCTCGGGCCGCGACCAGATCCACAGATTGCCCAGCGCCATGCCGGCGATGGCCAGATACAGCCACCAGGCGTGGTCGAGCAGACCAAGCATGACGATGGCGCAGACCAGCATGCTGACCGTCGCGCTGATCTTGGCGCGCCGGGCCACCAGCCGCCCGTTGCGCCAGTTATGGAGGATGGGGCCGAACACCCAATGGTGCTCCAGCCAGGCGTTGAGCCGTGGTGAACTGCGGGTCGCCGCCCAGGCCGCGAGCAGAATGAACTCGGTGGTCGGCAGCCCTGGAATGAAGATCGCAGCGATGCCGATACCGAGGCTGACGTAGGCAAGGATGCCGAACAGGAAGCGGGAGAGTCTGGAACCGGGCGGTTTATACGTCATGGTCACTACAGGCAGATTTACAGAGCCCGGCCAGCTTAGGCGGTCTGCCGGCTGGCGTCGAGCGGTGATGGCGCGATGAGCCCGGCGGACCATCGGCGTTTTGTTCACGCGACTTCCACCTCGGGTGCGGTGGCATAGGCGTGTTCCAGCAACAGGTTGAATCGCTCGAACGCAGCGACCGCGCCTTGGTCCAGTTGCGCTTCCTGCTCGACGCTCAAGGACAGGGTATCGAGCGTCCTGACAAAAGCTTTCCAGCCTGCGGCGCGCCCGCCCGCGGGCTCGCCCAGATGGCGCGCGCCAAAGGTTTCACTCAAGTCCAGCGCCACAGCGCGCTTGATCAGAAACGCCGCGCCGAGCTTCGAGCCTTCGGACACGAACAGCCAGCCGAGCGCTTCGGCCTGGCTCGGTGCGCGCAGGGCTTCGGCGAGCGGCGCTGGCAACGCGACGCCCAAGTCGGCAAGGTCCGCCGCGGCCTGCTCGGCCCGGCACCGCAAGGCCAGATCGGGAACAAGACGGATCAGCTCCGGGTCGTTGTACAGGCCCTGCAACTCGGCCTGGAACAGATACTGGGCGATCAGAAAGCGCGAGTAGCTGGTCAGGGTTTCGAAAGGCGCATGAGCCTTGACCGCCTTGTCGAGCCGGTCATGGGGCGCATGGGTGATCTGGTTCAGGCGTTGCGAGCGCAGGACGTGATGAAGGTTGTCAGTGGTCATCCGGTCTTCCTTGCAAATGATCAGGGGGTTGTTGAATAGACGTTTGGCGGCTGGGTGATGCGTAAAAATCACGTCGCCCGCAACGGCAGACGACGTGAGCGCAAGGTGCTGCGATCAGATGTCCCACACCAGGTTGACGCTGAAGTTGCGGCCCGGCTGCGTCAGGCGATCCAGGTTCGCCGGAGAGGTCACGCCCGCTTCACCCACTCCGTCGTAGCCACGAACGTCGTCCCACAGCCAGTACTTGCGATCGGTCAGGTTGTACACGCCCGCGTTGAGCGTCAGATCGTCGGTGAGTTTGTAGTAGCCGGTCAGGTCCATAAGGCCGAACCCGGATGTCTTGAATTGGCTGCTAGTGCCATCGGGGGTATGGAAATTCAGGTCGTCCACGCCTGATTTGGCCTTGACCAGCGTCAAGCTCAGCAAGCCGCCGTAGGCATCGCGTTCGTAGCCCAGGCCGAATACGCCGGTCAGCGGGTTGACGCTGTTGAGCGGCTTGCCCGTGTCGTTGTTGCGGCCGTGCAGGTAAGCGATGGAAGCCTGGGTATAGAGCCCTTGTGGCGCGCCGAAGCTGTCGAGGTTCAGGCGGCCCTTGAACTCCGCGCCCTTGATGGTGGCGTGGCGAATGTTGGACGACCGGAACGTCGGCAGATCGTAGCCGGGCGTGATGGCATCCTCGTCGATGAAGTCTCGGTACTTGTTGTAGAACACCGCCAGATCGAACGAGCCGGCGTCGAAGCGGCCCCGCAGGCCAGTCTCGTAGCTTTTGCTCTTTTCCGGTTCTAGATCCGGGTTGGGTTCCACCACGTAGCCGGCGCTGAGGTTTTCGAAGCGGCCATACAGCGCCTTGGCCGACGGCGTGCGGAAACCTTCGGCGTACTGGCCGTACCAGGTGTATTGATCGCTGAGCGCGTAGGTCAGGCCGAATTTGGGCGAAACACGATGCCAGGTCTTGTTCTCGTCACTGGCTTGATCCGGACTGGTCAACCCCACAGATCTGAGAAATTCCGGCGTGATCTTCGGATTGAGACGCGTGTGGTCATAACGCACGCCCGGCAGGAAGGTCCAGTCGTTCCAGCTGATCTGGTCCTGGGCGAACAGCGCGTAGCTGGTGATGGTCGGGTCCGGGAAGTCACTGGTCGGCACCAGCCGGTCTGCGGGGCTGTCCGCGCCGAGCGCGCGGCACGAGCCGAACACCCTTGCGCAGGTGGCGCTGCCGGTGCGCAGCCCGGTGACTTTCTGCTGCTTTACCGTCGTGCCATAGGTCAGCACGTGATCGGTGCTGGCGAGGGAAAAACTCTTGTCCAGCTGGGCATCGAGGATCCATTGCTTTTCCCGATAGACCGTTTCGCGCTCGCGAATCACGTCACGGGAGAACGGGAAGTAACGTTCCTGGGTGCTCTGATCGGTCTTGGCTGTCTGGTAGTTCAGGCTCAGCTTGACGTTGTCAGCCAGCAGGCTGTCGAGCGCAAAGCTGTTTTCCAGACCGAAGCGCTCCCGGGTGATGGTGTCGTTGCCGACGCGCGCCTGGTACATGCCGATCCCGCTGCCGCCGGCGAACGGACCGCCGACAGCGCTCTGCTGGTCGGTGTCGCGATCATCCTTGTACTTTTCGTACGTCAGGCCCAGGCGGGCACCGTCAGCGTAGTTCCAGCCGAGCTTGGCCAGCAGGTTGGCGCTGCGCACGTCTTCAGGATTGGCTTCGGTACGATTCAGACCGGTGCCGCCGGTGCTGCCATAGGATTCGGTTTCATGGCCGTTGCGTTGGCTGAGGTGCAGGAGCGCGTCGAAATCTTCATGACGACCTGCGACCGTGGCCGAGGTCAGCCAGCTGTCGTCCGCCGAGCTGTAGCCGGTTTTCAGACGCGCACCCACATCTTTGCCCGGCTTGATGATGTCTTCCTGGTCCAGTGTGTAATAGCTGACCACGCCGCCGATCGCACTGCTGCCGTACAGGGCCGAAGCCGGGCCGCGCAGAATTTCCACGCGCTTGACGATTTCCGGGTCGACATAGTTGCGGTGGGTCTGGGCATAGGGGCCGGTGAAGAAACTGTCGGGAACTTCGACCCCGTCGATCTGGGTCAGGATACGGTCGTCGTCGATGCCGCGAATGTTGTAGCCGGTGGTCCCGGCGCGCTGCCCGGCACCGCCTACCGACACACCCGGTTCGTAACGCACCAGGTCGCGGATGTTGTTGACGTTGCTCCGGTCCAATTCTTCGCGGGTATGCACGCTGACGGTGTTGGGCACTGTCGATACATCCTGCGCTTGCCGGGTCGCGCTGACGGTGATTTGGTTCAACGCAAGCACGCCGTCGGCGCGTTTTTCCAGCACCACGTTGTTGCCGCCCAGGTTGCGATAGCTCAACGGGCTGCCATCGAGCAGTTGTTCCAGCGCCTGATCCGCCGACAGCGAGCCACTTACGCCGGGCGACACGATCCCCTGAACAAGCTGCGACGACACGCCGACCTGCCAGCCCGTGATCCGGCTGAACTCATTGAGCGCTGATACCAGCGGCTGGCGGGGAATCGAAAACGGATAGGTCCCGGCCGGTCTGGACAGCTGCGTACCGTCTTGCGCGGCCTGCGCGGGCAGCGCCTGGACCAGTCCGGCCAGCACGGCGATTGCCAGAAGTGAAGGTGCGAAACGCGAACGGTAAGGGTGGTCGGCGATGAAGCTGGATGACATGGATAGCGCTCCGTGGCGTGTCTGTAGTTATAGTTGCGAACTGTTTTCTGATGAGAATCAGTTGCATTGGCTATGACTTGACGAACGACGAATGGCTACCGCGTAAAAAAATCCGTTCAGTTGATGACCAGCATCGATGGCAACTCGTGCAGGCTGGCGGACGTGACCTGCGCCAGTGAGCGAACCACGTTCAATGGATCGTCGAGCCGGTAATTACCGGTGACCGCCACTTGGTTGAGCGTGCTGTTGGGGTTGATGATCAGCCCGGGGTAATAGCGCCGCAGCTCGTTCAGCACCTGGCCAAGCGGACAATCGACGAAGATCAGCCGGCCCTGAACCCATGCCATGTCCTTGGCAGCATCGAGCTTTTCCCGCTGCCCGAATCCGGCCGGCCCGACCTTGACGCTCTCGCCGGCCGCCAGGCTGAGCTGTGCATTGCCACGGATCGCGCGCACATCCACGGCCCCGCGTTGCACGTTGACCTGCGCGACGCCGTCAAGATACCGCACGGAAAACTCGGTGCCGTTGGCTTGCATGCGGATCGGCCCGGCTTCGACTTCAAGCGCGGCTCCGGTGTCGACCGGGGCTGCGCCGGGCACGTCGAAATAGGCTTCGCCCTGATACAGGCGTGCGTGACGGCGGCCTGCCTCGAATTCGCTGGAAAATGCCGAGTTTGTGTTGAGCAATATGCTGGAGCCGTCCTCCAGTTGCAGGCGTTGCCGCTCGCCGACGACGGTCAAGTGATCTGCTTGAAGGCGTACCGGCAGGTTGCTGAAGTTGAACAGCCCGAGCACCAGCACCGCAGCGGTGGCGAGAGGCTTGCAGTGCGGACGCAAACGGCGAAGCACCGAAGGCCGCGCGGGTCGATCCAGCACCATGGCCGTTGCGTGCACCGTCTGCGAATTCCAGATCGCCTGGGCTTTTGCAAACGCGCGGGCGTTGCCGGGGCAGGCGTCGTGCCAGGCCTGGAAATGAGCTTGCTCGTCCACATCCGCGAACTCCAGCGTCACCAACCAGTCCAGCGCCTGATCCATGGCTGGATCGCTCAAGACATCAGCGGCAGGCGATTGCGGGCGTTGCGGGTGTGAAGTCATGGCGCGTGGTGGTCCTGAATCGGGAGTAGCCTGGAATGGGCGCAGCCTGCGGCAGCGATCAAGGCGGGTCAAGCCTGCTGACGACAGCCACGCAGATCGCCATGATCAGCTTGAGCTCCTTCTGCACCGTGCTGGCCGAGACGCCCAGTTGCTCGGCAATTTCCAGATAGCTGCATCCGTGAATCCGGTTGAGGGTGAAGATCTTCTGCTGGCGCGGGCTCAGCTGGCTCAGACTGAGGCTGAGGCTTTCCAGCAATCGGTTGGCGTGGGCGGCGTCTTCGGGCGAGCCGAGCTGTGCGACGACGCTTTCCAGCTGAGCTACCGGCACGTCCTCGATCATGGTCCGACCGTGCAGACGTCGCGCGCGCAGATGGTCCAGCGCCAGATTGCGCGCGGTCTGGTATACGAATGGTTCGAGGTGCTCAATGGGCCGTTCAGTCAATGCGCGAGTCACCCGCAGCCAGGTTTCCTGCAGCAGGTCCTCGGCGGCGCTGTGATTCCCGACCATGCGTTGCAAGGTGCGAAGCAACACATCGCGTTGAGCATGAAAGACATTATTGAAGTGCGATTGCGACACGGCGGAGCCCGACCGGAAACGAAGCCGATGATAATGCTTCTCATCTGCTTCTCCGGTCAAGCCAGAAAAAACTCCTACAGGGGCGGGCGGCGCGCACGCAAAGCCTGTAGGAGCTGGCTTGCCTGCGATCTGGCGCGAAGCGGCAGCAGAATCAGGCAGCCCGGACTACCTGTGAATCACTGTGCGTTATGCAGGGCCAGGCAGTTGTCCAGCATACGGTTGGAAAATGCCCATTCGTTGTCATACCACGACAGCACTTTGAGCAGCTTGCCGCTGACCTTCGTGTGGTTGGCGTCGAAGATCGACGACAGTGGGTTGTGGTTGAAGTCATGGGATACCAGCGGCAACGCGTTGTAACCCAGGACTTTCGAATGCTGGCTGGCTTCTTTCATCAGCGCGTTGACTTCGTCGGCCGTGGTCTCGCGCTTGAGGGTCACGGTCAGGTCGACCAGCGAAACGTTGATTACCGGCACTCGTACCGCCATGCCGGTCAGTTTGCCCGCCAGTTCCGGCAGTACCAGACCGACCGCTTCAGCAGCGCCCGTCTTGCTCGGGATCATCGACTGAGTGGCCGACCGCGCGCGGTAAGGATCGGTGTGGTACACGTCGATCAGGTTCTGGTCGTTGGTGTAAGCGTGGATCGTGGTCATCAGGCCGTTTTCGATACCCAGCTCACGGTGCAGCACTTGAGCGACCGGTGCCAGGCAGTTGGTGGTGCAGGAAGCGCTGGAAATGATCTGGTGCGACTGGCGCAGCGTGTCGTGGTTGACGCCATAGACGATGGTCGCGTCGGCACCTTTGGCCGGGGCCGAGATAATCACCTTGCGCGCGCCGGCAGTCAGGTGAGCGGCAGCTTTGTCGCGGCTGGTGAACAGGCCGGTGCATTCGAAGACCACGTCGATATTGTGGGACTTCCATGGCAGCTCGGCCGGGTTGCGGATCGCGCTGACCGCAATACGGTCACCATTGACGGTAAGACTTTCACTATCGCATTCGACTGTTCCGCCGAAGGGGCCGTGTACAGTGTCGAATCGCAGCAGATGCGCGTTCATTTCACTGTCGCCCAGATCATTGATCGCGACGACTTGCAGATCCTGACGATAGCCTTGGGTATACAGTGCGCGTAGGACGTTGCGGCCGATACGGCCAAAACCATTGATTGCAATACGAAGAGTCATACAGCCGTCCCTCAGAATTTGTTGTTGGAATTACAAGATTATGCTCATAAAAATAGAAAACAACCCTTTTTAGTGGCAGTATTTTGGTTTATCTACAAATAGAAGCCTGGAAGGCCTGTTCAGTTGACCGACATCACGCTTTTGTTCGCAATCGCTTGAGACCGTCAACCGGAGATGTCTTAACGGGTGACCACAGACGTTAGCCTGGAGTTCATCACATGCATCCCCGCATTCTTGAGGTAACCGAGCGGCTGATCGCCCGCAGCCGCGATACCCGTCAGCGCTACCTGCAACTGATTCGCGGCGCCGCCAGCGAAGGTCCGGTGCGCGGCAAACTGCAATGCGCCAACTTCGCTCATGGCGTCGCCGCCTGCGGCCCGGAAGACAAGCAAAGCCTGCGCTTGATGAACGCCGCCAACGTCGCCATCGTTTCCTCGTATAACGAAATGCTCTCGGCGCATCAGCCTTACGAGCACTATCCAGCCCAGATCAAACAGGCCTTGCGTGATATTGGCTCGGTCGGCCAGTTCGCCGGCGGGGTGCCTGCAATGTGCGACGGCGTTACTCAGGGCGAGCCGGGCATGGAGCTGGGGATCGCCAGCCGCGAAGTGATTGCCATGTCCACCGCCGTGGCGTTGTCGCACAACATGTTCGACGCGGCACTGATGCTCGGCATCTGCGACAAGATCGTGCCGGGCCTGATGATGGGCTCGCTGCGGTTCGGCCACTTGCCGACGATATTCGTGCCCGGCGGACCGATGGTGTCCGGGCTGTCCAACAAGGAAAAAGCCGACGTTCGCCAACGCTATGCCGAAGGCAAGGCGACCCGCGAGGAGCTGCTGGACTCGGAAATGAAGTCCTACCACAGCCCTGGCACCTGCACCTTTTACGGTACGGCGAACACCAACCAGTTGCTGATGGAAGTGATGGGCCTGCACCTGCCCGGCGCTTCATTCGTGAATCCGTACACACCGCTGCGTGACGCGCTGACGGTAGAGGCTGCTCATCAGGTGACGCGTCTGACGACTCAGAGCGGCAACTTCATGCCCATCGGTGAGATTGTCGACGAGCGTTCGCTGGTCAATTCCATCGTGGCGCTGCATGCCACCGGCGGCTCCACCAACCACACGCTGCACATGCCAGCCATCGCCCAGGCTGCCGGCATTCAGCTGACCTGGCAGGACATGGCCGATCTGTCTGAAGTGGTGCCGACCCTTACTCACGTCTATCCAAACGGCAAGGCAGATATCAACCACTTCCAGGCAGCGGGCGGCATGGCCTTCCTGATTCGTGAACTGCTCAGCGCCGGGTTGCTGCATGAAAACGTCAATACCGTGGTGGGCCATGGCCTGAGCCGCTACACCCGCGAACCCTTCCTTGAAGACGGCAAACTGGTGTGGCGCGACGGCCCGACCAAGAGCCTGGACGAAGACATACTGCGCCCGATTTCCCGTCCGTTCTCGGCTGAAGGCGGCCTGCGGGTCATGGAAGGCAACCTCGGCCGTGGCGTTATGAAGGTCTCGGCCGTGGCGCCGGAACATCAGATTGTCGAAGCGCCGGCCAGGGTTTTCCACGATCAGCAGGACCTCGCCGATGCGTTCAAGGCAGGCGAGCTGGAGCGCGACTTTGTAGCGGTCATGCGCTTTCAGGGCCCGCGCTCCAACGGCATGCCCGAACTGCACAAGATGACGCCGTTCCTTGGCGTATTGCAGGATCGTGGCTTCAAGGTCGCACTGGTCACCGACGGGCGCATGTCCGGCGCGTCCGGGAAAATCCCGGCGGCGATCCACGTCTGCCCCGAAGCTTTCGATGGCGGACCGCTGGCGCTTGTTCAGGATGGTGACGTGATTCGCGTCGACGGCGTAAAAGGCACGTTGCAAGTTCTGGTCGAAGCGTCAGAATTGGCATCCAGGGAACCGGCCGTCGGCCACCTCGACAACGGGGTAGGCTGCGGACGGGAATTGTTCGGGTTCATGCGTATGGCCTTCAGCTCAGCGGAGCAGGGCGCAAGCGCATTTACCTCAAGTCTGGAGAAGCTCAAGTGAAGTTGGCCCTGGTCGGAGATATAGGCGGCACCAATGCGCGGTTTGCCATTTGGGAAGACAACAAGCTGCACTCCGTGCGGGTATTTCCGACCATCGATTACAGCGGGCCGGAGCAGGCCATCGAGATCTACATGCAGGATCTCGAATTGCGACGCGGTGATATCGGTCATGTCTGCCTGGCGGTAGCCGGTCCGGTGGACGGTGATCATTTTCAATTCACCAACAGCCATTGGGAATTGAGCCGCAAGGCGTTCTGCGCGACCTTGAAGGTCGAACATCTGCTGCTGATCAATGACTTCACCGCCATGGCGCTGGGCATGACCCGTTTGCGCGACGACGAGTACCTGACCGTCTGTCACGGCGTCGGCAGGCCGGAGCGTCCACGTGCCGTGGTCGGGCCGGGCACCGGTCTGGGCGTCGGCACCCTGATCAATACCGGCGACGGTCACTGGATGGCATTGCCCGGCGAAGGCGGACACGTCGACCTGCCCATCGGCAGCGCCCGCGAAGCGCTGCTCTGGGCGCGTCTGATGGCCGAGCACGAGCATGTCAGCGCCGAAACCGTGCTCAGCGGTGCGGGACTGTTGAATCTGTATCAGGCCAGTTGCGCGCTGGATGACGTCGAGCCGATTCACAAATCGCCAGCCGCCATCACCACCGCCGCATTGGCGGGTGAGCCAGTCGCGGCCGCCGTGCTGGAGCAGTTCTGCGTGTTCCTGGGCCGAGTGGTCGGCAATCAGGTTCTGACCGTGGGCGGCCTCGGCGGCGTGTATATTGTCGGCGGCGTGGTGCCACGCTTCATCGATTTCTTCATGGCCAGCGGCTTCAAGCGGGCCCTTGGTGAAAAGGGCGTCATGAGCGATTATTTCCAGGGCTTGCCGGTCTGGCTGGTTACCGCCGAATATCCGGGCCTGATGGGCGCGGGCGTGGCGCTGCAGCAGGTATTCGGTCCGCAGCTTGAGCCTTGATCTCTGGTGATGACTGCGAGCCAGGGCGGCCGCGGCTGGCAGGAAAGCCTGGTTGAAAAACAATAACGATTGCGTCACAAGGACGATCCATTTTGAGTTCAGTCAGTAAATCGATTTTGCTGGTCGACGACGACCAGGAGATTCGCGAGTTGCTGGACACCTACCTGAGCCGTGCCGGTTTTCAGGTTCGGACAGTCGGCGACGGTGCCGGATTTCGTCAGGCGTTCAACGAGGCACCCGCCGACCTGTTGATTCTGGACGTCATGCTGCCCGACGAAGACGGTTTCAGTTTATGTCGCTGGGTGCGTCAGCATCCGCGTCAGCCTCACGTGCCCATCATCATGTTGACCGCCAGTTCCGATGAAGCCGACCGGGTGATCGGACTGGAACTGGGCGCTGACGATTACCTGGGCAAACCGTTCAGCCCTCGCGAACTGCAGGCCAGGATCAAGGCCTTGTTGCGTCGCGCGCAGTTCGGTCAGGAACGCTCCGGTGGCGAGGTCTTGGTGTTTGATGAATGGCGGCTGGATATGGTCAGCCACCGGCTGTTTCACAACGATGGCGAAGAAGTCATTCTGTCGGGCGCCGACTTTGCGCTGCTCAAACTGTTCCTCGACAATCCGCAGCAGATCCTCGATCGCGACACCATCGGCAACGCCACCCGGGGGCGCGAGCTGATGCCGCTGGAGCGCATCGTCGATATGGCGGTCAGTCGGCTGCGACAACGGCTGCGCGATACCGGCAAGTCTCCGCGCCTGATTCGCACCGTGCGCGGCAGCGGCTATCTGCTGGCGGCCAACGTCAACGCGCAAGCGGGCAGCGGCTATTAACATCGCGTCCGTGGGCAAGCGGCGTCTGCCGTTGCCGCGCTCGCTGCTGGGCCGCATGTTGTTGCTGACGCTGCTGGCGGTTCTTCTGGCGCAGGCGTTATCCAGCGTGATCTGGCTGTCTCAGCTACGCGCCACGCAGATGGAAGGCCTGGTGACCAGTGCCCGCAGCCTGGCCTATTCCATGGCGGCAAGCGTCAGTTACTTTCGTTCGTTGCCGGTGGCCTATCGGCCTCTGGTGCTCGATCAGTTGCGCAGCATGGGTGGCACGCGGTTCGTGGTGTCGCTCAATGACCATCCGCTGGACATGCAGCTGCTGCAACCCACGCCTCGCAAGCAAGCGGTGCTCGACGTGGTCACCGATGTGTTGCGCCGGCACCTGGGCACCGATCCGAACATTGCCGTGTGGTTCGTCAGACCGGATGAACTGCGGATCTTCAACAGCGGCCTGAAACTCGACGAGCTGCCTCGCTCCTGGGCGCACTACGCGCTGACGCTGGAGCCGGTCAACCCGCCAGTTCTGGTCACGCAGATCGAGCTGGCACCCGGCGAGTGGTTTTACATCGCGTCGCTGCTGCCCGAACCCTACACCTCGCTAGAAGAACAGGAATTGCCGGTTCAGCAGGTCTGGTTCATCCTGCTGACCAGTGCATTTCTGTTGCTGTTCATCGGCCTGTTGGTGCATTGGCAGAGCCGCCCGCTGAAACGGCTGGCGCGTGCGGCGCACGACATGTCGCTGGGGGCGGATGTCGAGCCGGTGGTGGAAGGCGGCGGCAGCGAAGTTGTCGAAGTCAGCCGGGCGTTCAACGCCATGCGCACACGCATCAGTCGCTACCTGACCGAGCGCGGTCAATTGTTCAGCGCCATTTCCCACGATTTGCGCACGCCCATCACACGCCTGCGCCTGCGGGTCGAGCTGCTGGAAGACGAACGTGTGCAGGCCAAATTCGGTCGTGACCTCGACGAACTAGAGCTGCTGGTCAAGGGCGCGCTGCAATGCGTCAAGGACACCGATATCCATGAAAACATCGAGCCGGTCGACCTCAATGCGCTGGTCGAATGTCTGGTGGAACCCTACCTGCGACCGGATGGAGAAGGGCGCGTCACCCAGCATGGCGACGCGCTGGCGCCTTATCCCGGCAAGCCACTGGCACTCAAACGCTGCATTGGCAACCTCATCGACAACGCCCTCAAGTACGGCCATCGCGCTCACCTGAAGGTCGAGGACAATCCACTGGCGTTTGTCCTGCACGTGGACGACGAGGGCCCCGGCGTGCCTGAACAGCGACTGGAGCATGTGTTCGAACCGCACTTCAGGCTGGCGGGCAATCAGCAGCAAGGCTATGGACTCGGGCTCGGCATCGCCCGCAACATCGCCCATAGCCACGGCGGCGAGGTCACCCTGCAGAACCTGCGCGATGGCGGGTTGCGGGTGACGTTGTTTTTGCCCAGATCGGCGGAGTAATGGTGCCTGGCCTCTTCGCGAGCATACTCGCGAAGAGGCCAGTGCAGCCGCGGCTTAACTGTCGTCTTTGAGCGCGCCGTCGCGGGCAAGCGCTTTTACGGGATAGGCGTAACGCAGATCCGAACCTGTCAACTGAGCAGCCTGTATAGCCGCGCAGGCTGATAATCCGGCGCTAGGGCAGTCGCATAGTAATACTCAGGGCTGGCAGGTGATTCGAAGATATCCGTCAGGCCTCTGATCCCCTCGGGCGTGAAATATCGCACACCGTCCATGCCAACGCTGGTATCAACCTGACCGTCCTCCAGCAACCGGGCGACGTACCCAATGGCTCCGCCAGGGGCCATTTTTCTGCCCGCAAGCACAACCCTTTTGGAGCTGTCGATGAAGGTATCGAAGTTGTAAAGAACTACGTCCTCCGGTTCGTTCGGTTCAATGAGGACGGTTTGCCCGCCGTTGAAGTCGGAAGATATCTGGCCTTGAGAATCAAATTTCCCGACAGCGACCACGCCTCTGCCGTCAAGGAAAGTGGTGCCACCCCTCTGGCCTGTAAAAAAGACGTTGCCGGCTTCGTCGGGCAGCAGTTTGAAGAAGGATGTATAAGCGTAATTGCCAAAATCGGTAAAGTAGCCCTCGTCCGCGAAAGATTGATCAAGGGCGCCGCTTTCGTCGAATCTGGCAATGAACGGTATGCCAGGATGCTCGCCGCCGATGAGCATCATGCCGTTACCCTGTGGCAGCAGCCGATACGGCTTGAACCACATGTAACTTTTCGGCTCCATGAGACCGTTCCCGTTGAATGTCGGATCGAATTCGCCATCGGGTGTCAGCCGCAGGACGTAGGCGCGATGTGTGCCTTCGGTAACGTCCTGGACCGACGTCACTATCAGCAGCTTTCCATCGGGCAATAATTTCAGGTCGCCATAGGATCTAAGCGGGAATCGGACGACTCTGGGCACAGGTATCTTGCTCGCGAGTTTACTCAATGTCTTGGGCCGCTTCAGTTCTGGTCCGGGCAAGGGGTAGATTCGCACTCCGCCGTTAGCGAAACCCAGGTCCTTCGACCCGTCGCTGTTGAAGCAGGCCAACGCCAGACAAGTGATACGCCGCTCGTCTTCCAGCACCACGTGGGTTTCCAGCCTTGCCAGTAATCTGCCATCCGCAAGCCGGTCCAGACTCAGCAGATGACCGTCGTTTCGCGCCGACGGCTCTGCGGTCTGGAGATCGACAGATGCATAGCCTTGCTGGCCAAAAAGAGTATCGAGCTGATAGTCGGGGCCAATTCTGACCAAGGTGGGTGGTTGCATAGGGTTGTCGTCCTGACATCCCACAACCAAACCGCCCTCGGGAAGCGCAAGTACGAGATCTGCATACAGCTCTCTTTCACCTGCAACTGGATTAGGTATGACGATAGGTGCGAATCCGGGATCGACTTCACCGGCTCGACTGCTTTGGCGAGCAGTTTTCATGTTCTTACTCCTTGTAAGATCGATTTACTTCCATGTGTAAGGTGTACAGCTATATGCCGCTTTCCCTGCAAGCAGGAAATTGGTTTTAAAAGAATAAGCGTCTGGATCTGATCTCTTAGATCGGTTGTGACTGGTAGGCCTGCCTTCCAGATATGGACTGGCTGTCTCGGTCGCCGCTTTTACTGGCGTCGTCCCGCGGTCTCTTGTGTCTTTCATCACGCTAAAGTCTGAGGTGAGAGGCCTGGAAAGCTGTTTTTGAACTAATAGACTCGATCAGTCGATGTCAACACTTTCGTGACCAGATGATCCCGTCGGCATGCAAAACGCTCGGTGAAGGTGGCTTGGGCATGGCAGACCTGAATGTCACCATCTGGTGACATTCGCGCATCCCTTCGTTACCGTCACCCTGCATGGCTTGGTTAGACTCCCCTGAAGCGCAAGCACCAGACTTGCTCATGCATAACAACAATAAGGTCTTATCGATGAACTCACTCTCGCGTCTCGCCGTTGTCATCTCTCTCGCCTCGTTGTTCCCGCTGAGCGCTACTGCCGCCGAATCCAAAGGCACCGTTGAAGTGGTGCATTGGTGGACCTCGGGTGGTGAGAAAGCCGCGGTCGATGTTCTGAAAGCTCAAGTTGAAAAAGACGGTTTCACCTGGAAAGACGGTGCTGTCGCCGGCGGCGGTGGCTCGACGGCCATGACCGTACTGAAAACCCGCGCCGTGGCTGGTAATCCGCCGGGCGTGGCGCAGATCAAAGGTCCCGATATTCAGGAATGGGCGTCAACCGGCCTGCTCGACACCGACGCGCTGAAAGACGTCGCCAAGCAGGAAAAGTGGGACTCGCTGCTGGACAAGAAAGTCTCCGACACCGTGAAGTACGACGGCGACTACGTTGCCGTGCCGGTCAACATTCACCGCGTCAACTGGCTGTGGATCAACCCGGTCGCCTTCAAAAAGGCCGGCATCGAAAAGCCGCCGACCACCCTCGCAGAATTCTACGCAGCAGGCGACAAGCTCAAGGCAGCCGGCCTGATCGCGCTGGCCCATGGCGGTCAGCCATGGCAGGACAGCACTGTGTTTGAAGCCGTTGTGCTCTCGGTAATGGGCGCCGACGGCTACAAAAAGGCGCTGGTGGACCTGGACAACGGCGCGCTGACCGGTCCGGAAATGGTCAAGTCGTTCACCGAGCTGAAGAAAGTCGCCACTTACATGGACGAGAACCGCGCCGGCCGTGACTGGAACATCGCCGCTGCCGACGTCATCAATGGCAAGGCCGGCATGCAGATCATGGGCGACTGGGCCAAGAGCGAGTGGACCGCCGCCAAGAAGGTTGCCGGCAAGGATTACGAGTGCGTAGCGTTCCCTGGCACCGAAAAGGCGTTCACCTACAACATCGACTCCATGGCGGTCTTCAAGCAGAAAGACGAAGGCACCACCGCCGCGCAGCAGGATCTGGCAAAGGTCGCGCTGGGTGAAGAGTTCCAGAAAGTCTTCAGCATCAACAAAGGCTCGATCCCGGTTCGCAACGACATGCTCGCGGACATGAACAAGTACGGCTTCGATTCCTGCGCCCAGACAGCGGCCAAGGACTTCCTGGCGGATGCCAAGAGCGGGGGCCTGCAGCCAAGCATGGCGCACAACATGGCCACGACCCTTGCCGTTCAGGGAGCCATCTTTGATGTGGTGACCAACTACATCAACGACAAGGGCGCTGATCCTGCGGCTGCCACCAAAAAGCTGGCTGCTGCCATCAAATCGGCCAAGTAGTCCGCGTTACCTGACCTCCAGCCGCAGTTCGTGCTGATGAAACCGTCCGACGGTTTCACGCACGCCTGTGGCCTGGATCCGATTTTCTGGAGTGGATACTTCCGATGAGCTCTGTCGCTGTGTTCAGCAAAGCCTCGCCACTGGATACGCTGCAACGCTGGCTGCCCAAGTTAGTATTGGCACCCAGCATGTTCGTCGTGTTGGTTGGTTTTTACGGCTACATTCTGTGGACGTTCGTTCTCTCGTTCACCAATTCGACATTCCTGCCGAACTACAAGTGGGTCGGTCTGGCGCAATACGCGCGTCTGATGGAGAACGACCGCTGGTGGGTCGCCAGCAAGAACCTGGCGGTGTTCGGCGGAATGTTCATCGCCATCAGCCTGGTGGTCGGCGTCATTCTGGCTGTGCTGCTCGATCAGCGCATTCGCCGCGAGGGCGCGATCCGTACCATCTATCTCTACCCGATGGCGCTGTCGATGATCGTCACCGGCACAGCCTGGAAGTGGCTGCTCAACCCTGGCCTGGGCCTGGACAAGATGCTGCGCGACTGGGGCTGGGAAGGTTTCCGTCTGGACTGGCTGGTCGATCCTGACCGCGTCGTCTACTGCCTGGTGATTGCGGCGGTATGGCAATCGTCGGGTTTCGTGATGGCGCTGTTTCTCGCCGGTCTGCGGGGCGTCGATCAGTCGATCATCCGCGCCGCGCAGATGGATGGCGCAAGCCTGCCGCGTATCTACTGGCGCGTGGTGTTGCCCAGCCTGCGGCCGGTGTTCTTCAGTGCGGTCATGATCCTGGCGCACATCGCGATCAAGAGTTTTGACCTGGTGGCGGCAATGACCGCGGGCGGCCCTGGCTATTCCTCGGACCTGCCGGCGATGTTCATGTATTCCTTCACCTTCAGCCGCGGCCAGATGGGCATGGGTTCGGCCAGTGCGATTCTGATGCTCGGCGCGATCCTGGCGATTCTGGTGCCGTACCTGTACTCCGAGCTGAGGACCAAGCGCCATGACTAGTCATATTGGAAAACCCGGTATCAGCTTCAGCCGCATCCTGATTCATGCCGTATTGCTGATCGCGTGCCTGGTGTATCTGGTGCCGTTGGTGGTCATGGTCCTGACCAGCCTCAAGACTCCGGAGGACATCGGCGTAGGCAACCTGTTGAGCTGGCCGAGCGTGGTCACGGTGATCGGCTGGGTCAAGGCCTGGGATATCGTCGACGGGTACTTCTGGAACTCGATCAAGATCACGATTCCGGCAGTGATCATCTCTACCGCCGTCGGCGCGCTGAACGGCTACGTGCTGTCGATGTGGCGGTTCCGTGGCTCGCAGCTGTTCTTTGGATTGCTGCTGTTCGGCTGCTTCCTGCCGTTTCAGACCGTGCTGCTGCCGGCGTCTTTCACCCTCGGCAAGATGGGCCTGGCAAGCACCACCACCGGGCTGGTATTCGTCCACGTGGTTTACGGGCTGGCGTTCACCACGCTGTTCTTCCGCAACTACTACGTGAGCGTGCCGGATGCGCTGGTGCGTGCCGCGCGCCTGGACGGCGCAGGGTTCTTCACCATTTTCTGGCGCATCATCCTGCCGATGTCGACACCGATCGTCATGGTGTGCCTGATCTGGCAGTTCACCCAGATCTGGAACGACTTCCTGTTCGGCGTGGTGTTCTCCAGCGGGGAATCGCAGCCGGTCACCGTCGCCCTCAACAACCTGGTCAACACCAGCACCGGGGGCAAGGAATATAACGTCGATATGGCGGCGGCGATGATCGCCGGGCTGCCTACACTGCTGGTCTACGTACTGGCTGGCAAGTACTTCCTGCGCGGGCTCACGGCCGGCGCGGTCAAGGGGTAATCATGGCAACTCTCGAACTGCGTAACGTAAACAAGACCTACGGCGCCAACCTGCCGGACACCCTCAAGAACATCGAACTGTCGATCAAGGACGGCGAGTTCCTGATTCTGGTCGGGCCGTCGGGCTGCGGGAAGTCGACCCTGATGAACTGCATCGCCGGGCTCGAAACCATCAGCGGCGGAGCGATCCTGATCGATGGCGAAGACGTCAGCGGCACCAGCCCGAAAGATCGCGACATCGCCATGGTGTTCCAGTCCTACGCCTTGTACCCGACCATGAGCGTGCGCGAGAACATCGCCTTTGGCCTGAAGATCCGCAAGATGGCGCCGGCCGCCATCGAAGAAGAAGTCGCGCGCGTCGCCAAGCTGTTGCAGATCGAGCATCTGCTCAATCGCAAGCCGGGCCAGCTGTCCGGTGGTCAGCAGCAGCGCGTGGCGATGGGCCGTGCGCTGGCTCGTCGCCCGAAGATCTACCTGTTCGACGAACCGCTTTCCAACCTCGACGCCAAGCTGCGGGTCGAGATGCGTACCGAAATGAAGCTGATGCATCAGCGTCTGAAAACCACCACTGTGTACGTGACCCACGACCAGATCGAGGCCATGACCCTGGGTGACAAGGTCGCGGTGATGAAAGACGGCATCGTGCAACAGTTCGGCACGCCCAAGCAGATCTACAACGACCCGGCCAACCTGTTTGTCGCCAGCTTCATCGGTTCGCCGCCGATGAACTTCATTCCGCTGCGCCTGCAACGCAAGGACGGCCAACTGCTGGCACTGCTCGACAGCGGTCAGGCGCGATGCGAGCTGCCGGTGGGCGTCAACGATGCCGGGCTTGAAGACCGGGAAATCATTCTCGGCATTCGCCCTGAACAGATCATGCTGGCCGGTGCCGACACCAATGGCCTGCCGACCATCCGCGCCGAAGTACAGGTCACCGAGCCGACCGGCCCGGACACGCTGGTCTTCGTCCACCTCAATCAGAGCAAGGTCTGCTGCCGTCTGGCACCGGACGTGGCGCCGATGGTGGGCGAAAGCCTGACGCTGCAATTCGATCCCACTAAAGTCCTGCTGTTCGACGCGCAGAGCGGTGAGCGCCTGGGCGTGCTGGGAAAGCAGCCAGTGGCTGATCGGGTCGGCAATGTGACCCAGATCGGCCGCAAATAAATCGTTGATCCGTTAACGAGCACAGCTGGGCGGCTCCTCCCTGCCATAACGCGCGGCCCCCAGCGAACACGAAGCAGTGAATGAAAGAAGACGTACACCTAAAGCTAATAACAATAAAACGAGGATCAAGGGATGAAGAAGCTACGCAATAAATCGCTAAGTAAGTTCCAGCTTGTCGGTGGTTTGTCCGTGCTGAGTGCGCTGTCGTTTTCCGGTGCGGCATACGCCATAGAGCCCTACAACCCCAACGGGCACATGACGGGTGACTGGGGCGGCGTGCGTAAAGATCTGTATGACAAGGGCTACGATTTCTCGCTCGAATACGTCGGTGAGATGGGCTCCAACGTGCATGGCGGTTACAACGACGACAAGACTGCCCGCTACAGCGATCAGTTCGCTCTGGGCGTCAACATCGATTTGCAGAAGGCTTTCGGCTGGAACGACGCTGAGTTCAAGCTGGCCATCACCGAACGTAGCGGCAAGAACATCTCCAATGATCGCCTTGGCGATCCTCGTGTCGGCACCCTCAGTTCCTCTCAGGAAGTCTGGGGCCGCGGCCAGACCTGGCGCCTGACGCAAATGTGGGTCAAGCAGAAATTCTTTGATGGCAAGCTCGACATCAAGGCGGGCCGCATGGGCGAAGGCGAAGACTTCGGCAGCTTCCCTTGCGACTTCCAGAACCTGACGTTCTGCGGCACCCAGGCTGCCAACTACGTGGACACCTGGTACAACTGGCCAGTCAGCCAGTGGGCCCTGCGCGTGAAATACAACATCACGCCTGAGGTGTACGCCCAGATCGGCGTATACGAGCAGAACCCGTCTTATCTGGAAACCGGTAACGGCTTCAAGCTGAGCGGCAGCGGAGCCAAGGGTACGCTGGTGCCGGTTGAAGTGGTGTGGTCGCCGACTGTCAACTCGCTGCCCGGTGAGTACCGTCTGGGTTACTACTTCAGCAGCCCAAGCGCTGACGACCGCTATGAAGATGTCAACGGCCAGCCTCAAGGGTTGACCGGTGCAGCGTTCAAATCGCGTAACGAAAAAACCGGCTGGTGGGTCGTGGCCCAGCAACAGGTCAGCACCTTCGGTGGTGATCCGTCGCGCGGCCTGACCCTCTTTGCCAACGCCACTGTGCATGACAAGGACACCAACTTCGTCGATAACTTCCTGCAAGTCGGGATGGTCTTCAAAGGGCCTTTCGACGCGCGTCCGAAGGATGACATCGGTATTGGTGTTTCGCGCATTCACGTCAACGACAACGTGACTGAGCGTGCCCGTCAGATCAACGCTGTCAATGGCGTCGACGACTACGACAACCCGGCTTTCCTGCCTATCCAGAAGAGCGAGTACAACTCCGAGATCTACTACGGCGTACACGTGACCGACTGGCTGACCGTTCGCCCCAACCTGCAGTACATCAAACATCCGGGGGGTGTTGAAGAGGTTGACGACGCTCTGGTGGCAGGCATCAAGCTGCAAACCAAGTTCTGATCGAACCAGGATCGTGTGTGCTTTACGGGCAGCCTGGCTGCCCGTTTTTTTATGGCGACGAATTTTTATTTTGGGAGGGGCAGGGCGGTGGCCATCAAGGACGAGCATGTATTCGAGCATCCCTTGCAACGTTTTTTCTTATCCCGCCGTGCCAGGCCCACTTTTGAGTGGAATCGCTTTCAGCTGCGCGAAGTGCTGGTGATCGATCATCCACGCTGCCAGGCCGTGTTCAGTCGCCAGGGCGCGCAATTGCTGCACTTTCAGCCGCATGGACAAAAGCCGTGGCTGTGGTGCGCCGCACAGTGGCCGCAGGTCGGGGCGATCCGTGGCGGCGTGCCCGTCTGCTGGCCCTGGTACGGACGTCATCCTGGCGAAAGCGGCTGGCCGGCGCATGGCTGGGGACGATTGCTGGACTGGAAGCTGATCGACAGCCGTGAAAGCGAGGAGGGCGTCAGCCTGCACTGGCGGCTGCAGCTCTGGGACTGGCAGGTGGATCTGCATGCCGATTTGGGTCAGAGCATGAACCTGCGTCTGAGCACCTGTCATGACGACAGCGAGGCCTGTCACTTCAGCCATGCGTTGCATGCCTACTGGCGCATCAGCGATGTTGACGAGGTATCGTTGCAAGGCCTGGAAGGCGTGCAGGGCTATGACGAGTTGCGTCGTCAGGCGTGTCAGCAGGAAGGCGAGTTGCGGGTGGCCGGCGGCTGCCAGCGTGTGTTCGAGCACGAAGGCGCAGTGCAGTTACAGGATCAGGCCTGGCAGCGCCGTTTCAACATCGACACCGGCGACAGCCCCAATACCGTGATCTGGCATCCCGGTAGCCGACCGCTCCTGGGTGTGGCGGGCAATGAGACCACCGGATTCGTGCGGGTTGAAGCGGCTGTCGGCGACAGCTTCAGCCTTGAGCCTGGCGAGCAGGCCCAGATCAGACTGCAAGCCCGCCTGGCAGCAGTTCCGTAGCAGCGCCCTTGCCCGCGACGACGTAGTCCCAGACGCAGAATGTTGCAAATGTACCGGCCTCTTCGCGACCAAGGTCCCTCCCACATTTCAGCGTGTGCCCCGACCTCTGTGGCAGCGGACTTGTCCGCGAAAGCTTGGTATCAGACACAGAAGATGTTGCGAATGTACCGGCCCCTTCGCGACCAAGGTCGCTCCCACAGTCCAGCGTGTGCCCCGACCTCTGTGGGAGCGGACTTGTCCGCGAAAGCTTGGTATCAGACGCAGAAGCTGTTGCGAATGTACCGGCCTCTTCGCGACCAAGGTCCCTCCCACATTTCAGCGTGTGCCCCGACCTCTGTGGCAGCGGACTTGTCCGCGAAAGCTTGGTATCAGACACAGAAGATGTTGCGAATGTACGTGCCTCTTCGCGACCAAGGTCCCTCCCACAGTCCAGCGTGTGCCCCGACCTCTGTGGGAGCGGACTTGTCCGCGAAAGCTTGGTATCAGACGCAGAAGCTGTTGCGAATGTACCGGCCTCTTCGCGACCAAGGTTCCTCCCACAGTCCAGCGTGTGCCCGGATCCGCGTAGGAGCGCGCTTGCCCGCGACGACGGCAGTACAGGCGACAGAGCTGTTGCGAATGTACCGGCCCCTTCGCGGACAAGTCCGCTCCCGCAATTCAACGTGTGCCGCGATCTATGTGGGCCTACCCCTGATCCTCCACCGGATAGCGGCTGTCATTGAGGCTTTCCTTGATCTTGCGCAGGTGTGGCTGGAAGTCCACGCCACGGCGCAGGGTCATGCCGGTGGCGAGGACGTCCAGTACGGTGAGCTGGATGATGCGCGAGGTCATCGGCATGTAGATGTCGGTGTCTTCCGGCAACGGAATGTTGAGGCTTACGGTACTGGCCTGGGCGAGTGGAGAGCCGGCGGCGGTCAGCGCCAGTACCGACGCGCCATTGGCCCTGGCGATACGCGCGACTTCCACCAGTTCGCGGGTGCGGCCGGTATAGGAAATGATCACGAACAGCTCGCCGGTATGCGCCACCGAGGCAATCATGCGTTGCATCAGCACGTCGGCGTGGGCGGTCACGGCCAGGTTGAAACGAAAGAACTTGTGCTGCGCATCCAGCGCAACCGGTGCCGAGGCACCGAGTCCGAAGAAGTGGATCTGACGCGCCTGGATCAGCATATCGACGGATTTGCTGATCAGGGTCGGGTCTAGCTGCTGGCAAGCGCTGTCCAGCGAAGCAATGGCACTGCCGAAGATCTTCTGCGTGTAAGCCTCGGGGTTGTCATCGGCTTCCACTGCGCGGCTCACGTAGGCCGCGCCGCTCGCCAGGCTCTGCGCCAGTTGCAGCTTGAGTTCCGGGTAACCGCTGACGTTGAACGAGCGGCAAAAACGGTTGACCGTCGGCTCGCTCACCTTGGCCGCCTGCGCCAGCGCGGCGATGCTCAGCCGGGTCGCCATCTGCGGGTTGAGCAGGATGACTTCGGCGACTTTGCGTTCCGCCTTGTTCAGCTCGTCAAGTCGGCTCTGGATCTGCTCCAGAAGGTTACGTACGCGGTCCATTCAAGATCCTTGTCGGGCAGATTCACCCACGGTTTGGGCTGGAGCTTTTATTAGCCCTTTAGCCTGTAGCAAAGGTGGCCTATCGTACTGAGGGCCTGTGTTGATCACCACTGGAATATGCTTTTCGCGACAATGTTGTGGTTATTACTACATATGGCCTTGAGTAACGCCTTTAAAAAAGGTATTTGTAGCTTAACTTGATAAAAGAACCAACATTATGCCCTTAATTACGGTTGAGCCGTGTACATTTGCCCTGTTTGGCGCCTTGGGTGACCTGGCTGTGCGCAAGCTGTTTCCGGCTCTTTATCAGCTCGACCGCGCCGGACTGCTGCACGAAGACACGAAAATTCTCGCCCTGGCCCGTGAGGCAGGCGACGAGCAGTCGCACCTGGCGTACATCGAAAAATCCATGCGCCGCTTCATTCCCGAGACTGAGCTGGAAGCGGACCATGTCGAGCGCTTCCTCGCGCGACTGAGCTATGTGCATGTCGACTTCCTCAAGGCTGAGGACTACGTCGCGCTGGCCGAGCGGGTCGGTGACGCCGAAACCCTGATCGCTTATTTCGCCACGCCGGCGTCGGTCTACGGCGCCATCTGCGAAAACCTGGCGTCGGTCAACCTTGCCGATCGCACCCGTGCCGTGCTGGAAAAGCCGATTGGTCACGACCTTGCTTCTTCGCGCCGGGTCAACGACGCGGTCGCGCAGTTCTTCCCGGAAAACCGCGTGTACCGGATCGACCATTACCTGGGCAAGGACACGGTGCAGAACCTCATCGCTCTGCGCTTTGCCAACAGCCTGTTCGAAACCCAGTGGAACCAGAATCACATTTCCCATGTGGAAATCACCGTCGCCGAAAAGGTAGGCATCGAAGGCCGTTGGGGCTATTTCGACCAGGCCGGCCAGCTGCGCGACATGATTCAGAATCACTTGCTGCAATTGCTCTGCCTGATTGCCATGGACCCGCCAAGCGACCTGTCCGCCGACAGTATCCGTGACGAGAAGGTCAAGGTGCTCAAGGCCCTGGCGCCGTTCACGCCGGAAAAGCTCGCCACCCAGGTGGTGCGAGGTCAGTACACCGCCGGCTACAGCGAAGGCAAGGCCGTGCCGGGTTATCTGGAGGAAGAGAACTCCAATACTCAGAGCGACACCGAAACCTTCGTGGCGCTGCGAGCCGACATCCGCAACTGGCGCTGGTCGGGCACTCCGTTTTATCTGCGTACCGGCAAGCGCATGCCGCAGAAGCTCTCGCAGATCGTTATCCATTTCAAAGAGCCGCCGCACTACATCTTCGCCCCTGAGCAGCGCCTGCAGATCAGCAACCGGCTGATCATCCGTCTGCAACCCGATGAGGGCATCTCGTTGCAGGTAATGACCAAGGACCAAGGCCTGGACAAGGGCATGCAGCTGCGCAGCGGCCCGTTGCAACTGAATTTTTCCGACACCTACCGCAGCGCCCGGGTCCCCGACGCTTACGAGCGGTTGTTGCTGGAAGTCATGCGTGGCAATCAGAACCTGTTTGTCCGTAAAGATGAAATCGAGTACGCGTGGCAATGGTGCGATCAACTGATCGCCGGCTGGAAGAAGGCGGGCGACGCGCCCAAGCCTTATGCCGCCGGATCCTGGGGGCCGATGAGCTCCATTGCCCTGATTACTCGTGACGGGAGATCCTGGTATGGCGATATGTGATCTTGAGCTGCCGGCAGGGCTGGCGGCTCATACGTTCGATGACCCGCAGACGCTCGCCGAGGCGTTGGCCACCCGCGTGGCCACGCGTCTGAGCGCGGCCATCGACGACAACGGCACGGCCACTCTGGTGGTGTCCGGCGGCCGTAGCCCTGTGGCGTTCTTTAAGAGCCTGGCGACTCAGCCGCTGGACTGGTCGCGAGTAGTGGTGAGCCTCGCCGATGAACGTTTCGTGCCGACCGAGCACGCCGACAGCAACGCCGGCCTGTTGCAGCGCCACCTGCTGCAAGGACCTGCGGCCAATGCGCGATTTGTCGGCCTGTACAACGTCGCGGCAAGTCTGGACGAGGCCGCGCAAGTGGCCGACCGGACCCTGGCGGAGCTGCCGCCTATCGATGTACTGATTCTGGGGATGGGGGACGATGGCCACACCGCGTCGCTGTTCCCCAACAGCCCGAACCTGACCGAAGCGCTGAGCCTTGAAAGCGAGCGTCTTTGCCTGCCGATGCTGGCGCCCAGCGTTCCGCATCAGCGCCTGACGATGACCCGTCGCCTGCTGGCGTCGGCACGCTTGCCCATCCTCTCGGTATCCGGTCAGGCCAAACTCGACACCCTGCGCACGGCGCTGGCGAGCGATGACATCGCTCAGATGCCGGTGCGTGCATTCCTTGATTCATCCCTTGAGATTTACTGGTGCCCATAAGCAAAGGACCCGTCGCCATGACCCAGAACGAAAATAACCAGTCGCAAAGCAGCATGGCGAACAAGATTGCCCAGATCGACGAGCTCTGTGCCAAAGCCCGGATTCTGCCGGTCATTACCATTCTGCGCGATGAGGACGTGCTGCCACTGGCAGACGCACTGGCCGCCGGTGGCCTTACCGCGCTGGAGGTGACGCTGCGTTCGGCGTTCGGCTTGAGTGCCATCCGCATCCTGCGCGAGCAACGCCCTGAACTGTGCGTCGGTGCCGGCACGATTCTGGATCGCCACATGCTGGCAGACGCTGAAGCCGCCGGCGCGCAATTCATCGTCACGCCCGGCAGCACGCCCGATCTGCTGCAAGCGGCACTCGACAGTCCGCTGCCGCTGTTGCCCGGTATCAGCAGTGCGTCGGAAATCATGATTGGCTACGGCATGGGCTACCGGCGCTTCAAACTGTTCCCGGCGGAAATCAGCGGTGGTGTTGCCGCGCTCAAGGCGCTGGGCGGTCCGTTCAATGAAGTGCGTTTCTGCCCAACCGGCGGCGTGAACGAAGACAACCTGAGAAGCTACATGGCGTTGCCCAACGTCATGTGCGTCGGCGGCACCTGGATGATCGACAACGCCTGGGTCAGGAATGGCGATTGGGGGCGTATCCAGGAGGCCACTGCCCAGGCGCTGGCTCTGTTCGATTGACGGATTCGATTGAAAGATTTTTCTGAACATTTGGCCTGCGGCGCCCGCCGCGGGCTGGTTACCGAAGTTGTTGTTGGTTGTATGGTCTTTCGCGGCGCTCCCTGGTCCGGAGTGCCGCGTTTTTTTTGAGCGTTCCGTCGGGCGGTTCTCAGCGGTCCTTGAAGGACTGACGCGGACGCGTACGCAACGGATCGAGCAACCCGCTCAGGCCGTTGTGATCGATTTCCTGCATCAACGCCAGCAGTCCTCCCAGTTCCCCTTTAGGAAAACCCTCGCGAGCGAACCAGTTCAGGTAATGGCCTGGCAGGTCGGCGATGAGCCGTCCCTTGTATTTACCGAAGGGCATTTCAGTG
The DNA here is from genome assembly GCF_051132095.1 of Pseudomonas sp. R1-18. Lineage (NCBI taxonomy): Bacteria > Pseudomonadati > Pseudomonadota > Gammaproteobacteria > Pseudomonadales > Pseudomonadaceae > Pseudomonas > Pseudomonas sp. R1-18. Next base: position 3,828,157 of record NZ_CP071658.1, on the reverse strand, counting down.
CTGACCAGCAGCTTCAGTTTTTCAGGATTCATCATGTAGTCATGCGCAAGGTTTGGACGGGCAGACCATACATGCATTTTGCATGGGGTCAAAACGACAGTTCATGCATAAAAAACGATCCAAACATGTGAAATTTGCATTAAGTCATTGATTTTAAAAGACTTGAAAAACGAGGCGGAGCTGGCACGGACACTGCAACTACCATTGCAGGTAGCAACTTTTCTTAAACTGCCCTGAAAGGATATTCACGATGACTGATATCAACAAAGAATCTATCGACCTGCTGAACGACCTGATCGAAACCAGCAAAGACGGTCAGAAAGGTTTTGAGACCAGCGCAGAAGACCTGAAAAACCCACAGCTGAAGTCTTTCTTTCTGGCTCGTGCCAGCGATTGCGCATCGGCAGTACGCGAGCTGCAAGCTGAAGTCAGAGCGCTGGGCGGCGATCCGGAAACTTCTTCCAGCGCAGCCGGCACCCTGCACCGCGCCTGGGTTGATCTGAAATCTCTGGTCACCGGCAAAAGCGACGAAGCGATCCTCGACGAAGTGGAGCGTGGCGAAGACGTGGCATTGAAGGCCTACAAGGAAGCGCTGCAGAAAGCGACCGAAAAGGCAGTGCCAGCCAGCGTTATCGGCCTGATCCAGAAGCAACTGGACGGCACCCAGCGTAACCACGACCAGGTCAAAGCACTGCGCGACCAGGTTCGTCGCCAGTCTTGATCGACTGAACCCGCTGTAGAAGAAACGCCAGCCGAGTCTGGCGTTTTTTTTGGCTGGGAGGAACGGGGCAGGCTATCGCGGACAAGCGGAGCGCCGCTGTACGTGTGGGAGCCAGCTTGCTGGCGATAGCGTTTGATCAAGCGATGCACATGTGTGGGTTGCACTGGCGCTGTCGCCAGCAAGCTGCCTCCCACTGTCTTGAGGTTGGCTTGACGCCAAGGACAGTTTTGGAGCGGACCGGGCGCGGGCGCGTTCTACCTCGGCAGATTGATCCCGAATGTATTGACCCCTTGCCGGCTTTGCGCAAACACCGTCCCGCCGTGCATCAGGGCGATGGCTTTGACGATTGCAAGCCCCAGGCCGTGGTTGGCGCCGCTGTTACTGCGCGACGCGTCTACCCGGTAGAACCGCTCGAACAGCCTGGGCAGATGGTCCTCGGCTATCTGCGTTCCGGGATTGGCCACGCTGATGCTGACGTAGTCTGACGCCGTGTTGATTTCGACCTCGATCACTTGACCCGTCTCGGTGTGCTGCACCGCGTTGTGCAGCAGGTTGATCAATGCCCGGCGCAAGTGCGCCTTGTCGATGGGAACGCTGGCGTCGCCCACTACGCGGACCTGAACCTGTGCGTCCTCAAGGATGAAGTCCAGGTAATCCAGCGTGGTCGCCACCTCTTCGGCCAGTGAGGCGCAGGTCAGCTCGGTGGCCTTGCTGCCTTGGTCGGCACTGGCCAGGAACAACATGTCATTGATGATCGAACGCAGGCGTTCCAGCTCTTCAAGGTTCGACTGCAAAACTTCGAAGTAATGCTCGGCCGAGCGACCTCGGGTCAAGGCGACCTGAGTCTGGCCGATCAGGTTGGTCAACGGCGAGCGCAGCTCGTGCGCGACATCGGCGTTGAACGATTCGAGCCGTGAATAGGCTTGTTCGACGCGTTCGAGCGTAGCGTTGAACGAGCTGACGAAGTGTTCCAGCTCAGGAGGCAGCGGCGACAGTTGCAAGCGCCCGGACAGGCGCGGCGGAGTCAGTTTGCGCGCCTCCAGAGACAGGCTCGCCAGCGGCCGCAGACCAATGCGCGCGGCCCAGTAGCCCAGCAACGAGGCCAGCACCACGCCAATGCAGGCCAGGCTGACCAGTGCAACCAGCAGCGAGTGCTGGGTTTGCCAGAAAGTTTCGGTGTCGATGGCCGTCAGAAACCGCAGGGCAGGGCGTTGTTCCCTGGCGCTGAACTCGCTGACCAGCACTTTGAAGGCGAACGGATGACCGGCCAGCGTCAGGTCGCGCATGCCCAGCGGTCCCTGCGCGAAACGCCGGATGGCATCGTCGGGCGCGCCGTACTCGTAGGCAGGATCGCTACTCACCACCCAGAAGCGCAGCCGCTTGTCCTCTTCGCCGAGCAGCGTCAGCTTATTCTTGATCCGGCCCCAGTGTTCCAGGTTGCCGTAGCGGTTGACCGCCGATTCCAGCACGCTGTAGCGCGCATCCACTTCCGCCTCGGGCAGCAGGTCCATGCTCTTGTCGACCTGCAGGTACAAGGCCCAGCCGATCAACAGAAAAACCGTGAGCGCCACCAGGGCGAACAGCCCGCTCAGGCGCAGCGCGATGGAATCAGTACGCACTGCGATCCTCCAGCACGTAGCCCATGCCGCGGATGGTGTGCAGCAGTTTGTGCTCGTGCGGGCCGTCCAGTTTGGCTCGCAGACGCTTGATGGCGACCTCGACCACGTTGGTGTCGCTGTCGAAGTTGATGTCCCAGACCATTTCCGCAATGGCGGTTTTGGACAGGATTTCGCCCTGACGCCGGGCCAGCACGCTGAGCAGCGAAAACTCTTTGGCGGTCAGTTCCAGCCGCGCATGGGCACGGGTTGCCTTGCGGCTGATCAGGTCGATCCACAGGTCAGCGATCGTAATCTGTACTGGCTCGTGGCCGCCGCTGCGACGAGTCAGCGCTTGCAGGCGCGCGACCAGTTCGAGAAAGGAAAACGGCTTGCCCAGATAATCGTCGGCACCTTCGCGCAGGCCACGGATTCGATCATCGACTTGCTCACGGGCGGTGAGCATGATTACCGGCGTCTGCTTCTTCGCCCGCAAGCCGCGCAATACGCCGAAGCCATCGAGCTGCGGCAGCATCACGTCGAGGATGATCACCGCGTACTCGTTCTCCAGCGCCAGATGCAGCCCCTCCACGCCATCGCCGGCCACGTCGACGTTGTAGCCCTGTTCGGTCAGGCCGCGGTGCAGATAGCCTGCGGTCTTTTCTTCGTCTTCGATAATCAGCACGCGCATGGGGCAGCTCTCAAGAATGGATTGCCAGCGTCTGCGCGGGCGCCGGCTGGTGGCGATGGAACAGGCGCTCCAGTTGCAGGTAGATCACCGGCGTGGTGAACAGCGTTAGCATCTGGCTGACCAACAGTCCGCCGACCACGGCGATGCCCAGCGGCTGACGCAGTTCGGCACCGACGCCAAACCCGAGCATCAGCGGCAGCGCGCCGAGCAGGGCGGCCAGGGTCGTCATGATAATCGGCCGAAAGCGCGTCAGGCATGCCTCGTAAATCGCTTCTCGCGGCGTGAGGCCTTGGTCGCGCTGCGCTTCGAGCGCAAAGTCCACCAGCAGGATGCCGTTTTTCTTGACGATGCCGATCAACAGCACCACGCCGATCAGCGCCATGATCGAGAAGTCCTGACCCATCATCCACAGCAGCAACAGCGCGCCGATGCCCGCCGAGGGCAGCGTGGAAATGATCGTCAGCGGATGCACGAAGCTCTCGTACAGCACGCCCAGAATGATGTACACCGCGACCAGCGCGGCAAGGATCAGCCATGGCTGGTTGGCCAGCGAACTCTGGAATGCCTGAGCCGCACCCTGGAAGTTACCGATGATCGACGCCGGCATGCCGATTTCGTTCTTGGCCTGATCCAGCATGCGCACCGCATCGCCCAGCGCCACGCCGGACGCCAGATTGAAAGACAGATTGGCTGCCGGGAACATACCGTCATGGGCGATGGACAATGGCCCCATTCGTGGCGCGCTGACCCTGGCCAGGGCCGACAAGGGCACCATCTCATTGGTGAGCGGCGAGCGCAGGTAGAAATAGCCCAGGCTTTCGGCGCGCCCGCGCTGTTGCGCGTCCAGCTCCAGAATCACCTTGTACTGATTGACCTCGGTCTGGAATTCGCTGATCTGCCGCTGTCCGAAGGCGTCGTATAAAGCCTGGTCGACATCGGCGGTGGTCAGCCCGAAGCGCGCGGCCGCGCTGCGGTCGATGTCGACATGGGTGACGCTGCCACCCAGCTGCAGGTCGTTGGACAGGTCGCGAAACGCCGGGTTGGTGCGCAGTTTTTCAGTCAGGCGCTGGGTCCAGGTATTGAGCAGCGGCCCGTCGTTGCTCTTGAGCACGTATTGATACTGGCTACGGCTGGGGCCCGAGCTGAGGTTAATGTCCTGGCCGGCGCGCAGGTACAGCACGATACCGGGGACCTTCGCCAGTTTGGGCCGGAGGCGATCAATGAACTCGCTGACCGACACATCGCGTTCGGACCGCGGCTTGAGGGAGATCCAGAAGCGGCCGTTGGCGATGGTCTGGTTGCTGCCGGTCACGCCCACCGAATGAGAGAACGCCAGCACAGCCGGGTCGGCACCGACGATCTTCGCCAGCGCGAGATGTTTGTCGACCATGTCGGCGTATGAAATATCCGCGGCAGCCTCGGTGGTGCCTAGCGCGAAAGCAGTGTCCTGCACTGGGAAGAAGCCCTTGGGGATGAACACATAACCGGCCACCGCCATGACCAGGGTCAGACAGAACACGCCCAGCGTCAGGCGCTGATGAGCCAGTGCCTTGCGCAAGCCACGCTCGTACGACGCCAGCAGACGGTCGCCGAAACCCGGCTTGCTGTGCTGGCCATGCTTGGGCGCACGCATGAACAGCGCCGCCAGGGTTGGCGCCAGGGTCAGCGATACCACGACGGAGATCAGAATGGTCGCCGTCGCAGTCAGTGCAAATTCCTTGAACAGTCGGCCGACGACGCCGCCCATGAACAGCAGCGGAATGAAGGCGGCGATCAGCGAGAAGCTGATCGACACCACCGTGAAACCGATTTCCCCGGAACCTTTGATCGCCGCTTCGCGCATTCCCTGGCCAGCCTCAAGATGGCGGTGGATGTTTTCCACCACCACGATGGCATCATCGACCACGAAACCCACCGCGACGACAATCGCCACCAGCGTCAGGTTGTTCAGGCTGAACCCGAGCACATACATCATCGCAAAGCTTGCCACCAACGACACGCCAAGCACGGCGCTGACAATCAGCGTCGCCGAGAGCTGCCGCAGGAACAGCGCCATCACAGCCACCACCAGCAGCACGGCGATCAGCAAGGTCAATTCCACTTCATGGAGCGAGGCGCGGATGGTCCGGGTCCGGTCATTGAGCACCGAGATGTCCACGGCGGCCGGCAGCATGGCCTGCAAACGCGGCAGTTCGCGCTGGACACGGTCCACGGTATCGACGATGTTGGCGCCCGGCTGGCGGAAGATCGCAACGTTGACGCCTTGTTGGTCGCCTGACCAGGCTCGGACGTAGGCGTTTTCCGAACCGTTGACCACCCGCGCCACGTCCTTGAGATGCACGGGCGCGCCATCCTTATAGGAAACGATCAGTTGGGCATAGTCCTGCGGCTTGAACAGCTGGTCGTTGGAGGACAGCGTCGACACGCTGTCTTTGCCGTACAAAGCGCCTTTCGCCAGGTTCAGGCTGGTCTGCTGCACGGCCAGGCGGATGTCGGCCAGCGTCAGGCCCAGAGCGGCGAGTTTTTCGGGCGCGGCCTGAACCCGGATGGCCGGACGCTGCTGACCGGTGATGTAGATCTGGCCGACACCTTCGACCTGGCTCAGCTGACGGGCAAGAATCGTTTCGGTAACGTCACTCAGCTCGGTGCCGGGCATCAGGCTGGAGCTGACGCTGAGAATCAGTACCGGGCTGTCCGCCGGGTTGACCTTGCGCCAGGTCGGCAGATTAGGCATGTCGGCGGGTAAGCGGCCCGCTGCGGTATTGATCGCCGCCTGAACTTCTTGAGCGGCAGTGTCGATGCTTTTGCTCAAGGCGAACTGCAAGGTCAGATTGGTCGACCCCAGCGCACTGCTGGAGGTCATCTGGGTCATGCCCGGAATCGCACTGAATTGCACTTCCAGCGGCGTCGCCACCGAGGAGGCCATGGTTTCCGGGCTGGCGCCGGGAAGCTGGGCGTTGACCTGAATGGTCGGAAATTCCGCCTCCGGCAGCGGCGCGATTGGCAGGCGCGGGAAGGCGATGGCGCCCAGAAGCACCAGCGCGAAGGTCAGCAGCAGCGTGGCGACCGGATGGTCGATGCACCACGCCGAGATCGAACCCTGGCCTTTCATTGCACGCTCCCGGCCTGCGCGGTCTGATTGACGGGAGCGTCACTCACCACTTCGATCCGGGTGCCGGGACGCAGCCGCGACTGACCATCGCTGACCAGCACGTCGCCCGCCTGCGGGCCGCTGATCAGCGTCATGTCGCTGTCCTGATACAGCACTTTGACCGGCACCACCTCGACCTTTTCATCGGCAGTAACCCGGTAGGCGAAATGCTGGTCAATACCGCGCTGTACCACTTGCGGCGGTACCTTGAGCGAAGCGCGCTCAATGCCCGTCTGAATCTTCACGGTGACCAGTTGGCCCGGCCACAACAGCTCCCTGGGATTGGCGAAGCGTGCTTTGGCGCGAATGGTTCCAGTCGTGGCCGACACCTGATTGTCGATCAGTGCCAGTTCGCCCTCGCCCAACAGCAACCCGTTGCCGCCATCGCCGAGGTAGGCCTGCACCGCCGCGGAGGAACTGTTGGCGATCAGGCTTTGCAGAGTCGGCAACATCTGCTGCGGGAGGGAAAATTCCACTGCGACCGGGTCGATCTGGGTTACCGAGAACAGTCCTTCGGCGTCGGACACGCGCAGGAAGTTGCCTTCGTCGACATTGCGAATACCGACCCGACCGGTAACCGGCGAGCGAATCTGTGTGTGGGAAAGCTGCACTTGCGCAGCGTTAATCGAAGCCTGATTGCCCAGAAGCGTTGCGCTGAGCTGATTGACCAGCGCTTGCTGCTGATCGTAGGTCTGCCGGGAAATCCCGTTGCCCTCGGTCAGCTGGCGATAACGCTTGAGGTCCAGCTGTGCCACTTCCAGCTGCGCGCGGCTTTGGGCCAGTTGCGCCTTGGCCTGTTCCAGTGACGCGCGGATCGAACGGTCGTCAAGGGTTGCCAGCAGGTCGCCGGCCTTGACCTGCTGGCCTTCCTTGACCAGCACGCGGGTCAGGATGCCGTCAACCTGCGGCCGAATTACCACGCTTTGCAGCGAAAGCACCGAGCCGATGCCGGTCACGAAACGCGGCACGTCCTCCACTTTGACCTTGACCACCTTGACCGGTACGCCAACGGGCGAGGTGATTGTGGCGGTCGCCGGGCGCGTCAGGCTCCAACTGGCGACTGCGATAAGCACCCCAAGGGCGACGACAACAAGGACGATTCGGGTGTGCTTAGCCATTTGAACGAGCGCCGGAAGGGTCAAGGTAGGAAATGGGCTTATCAATCCTTCCTTATAGCTCGCAAACCCGGTCAGTAAAATGACTTTTAGCTGTCGGAATTGTCAGCAAGACACCGTCTGGCACTCAACTCATCAAGAAAAATCGAAAACGGACGATAAGTATCAGAGCAGTACCTGACCAGATCAATTGAAAGTCCTAGGATGTTTCCTACATACAAGATCGGATTTTTCTGGCGGTTAATCCTTCATTCGACTTAACTCAGTCATGTGAGCTGATCAACGGAGTATCGCCATGAAAAGCGAAACGTCGGTTTCGGAAGTTTCTCCTGATGTCCTGCCAGCTATTCGTCATTACGCACTAACAGCGCTGGTTGCTGTTGCGCTCATAGCCCCGCCGGCCATGGCGGAAAACGCAATAAGGTTTCACGGCAGCGTGGTCAACGCCACGTGTAATATCCAGCCTGTCAGCAAGGCCGCCAGTACCGACGGCATGCCCCATCTGGAACTTGCGCCAGGTGTAGCGTTTGAAGTGCAGACCACTCGCAACGCCTGCGACGGTCAGGCGGCGCCCTTCATCGCCCGCTACACCCCGGTTCAGGCGTCAGCCGCGCAGCCGTCGAGCGCCGGGCAGACCCGCGATTCGGCCAAGGCCGGCGTGGTGACCCTGACGTACCAGTAAGCCTCGCCCCGTCTCCCGCCCTCAGCGAACCGCCATCCTGATAGATGACGGTTTCGATTGCCTGACGCCTCCCTGATACATGCCCGCCACTGCTTTTGATCCCCGCGCTAACTGCAACTCTTTGGTTGATCTTTTTGCATGGGTATTCTGTCGAACCCTTTCGCTTTGCGGCTTGTGGGTATATTCCGTTTTTTCCTACTGAAACTACTTACGTGCCAAATCGATAAATCCATAGTTGCAAAGTAATTAGGCTGACAGCGAATCAGGAGCCCGGGACCTATAGTGCTCGCCGTCCGATCACGGGCACACACGAAATAACACAAGGAACGTAGTTAGCATGAAAAAGCTCTCTGGCATTGGCAGTAACGGGCGTACTGGGTCTCGGTGTGATGGGTAGCGCCAGCGCGGCGAACAACGGCAAATTGGTCTTCAACGGCACACTGACCAATATCTCCTGCGGCGTCGCGCCGGGCAGCGGTGTCAGCCCTGGCAATCCGGGTGAAATCAACGTCGATCTGGGCAACGTATCGTTCTCGGATATCGGCCTTTCCGGTGCCTCCCGTTTCGAAACGGCTACGCCTATCCAGATGCTGGTCAACTGCAGCGCCGGCGCCGATCAATACAGCGCCGTCAAAATGCGCTTTGCCGCGCGCAACGGCAGCGGCCTGGACAACAATGACCCCAAACTGCTGCGCACCACGGGCGCGGCGGACGGCGTGGGCATCGGCCTGCTGAACGCTTCCAACAACCTGATGGATCTGAGCGGTACCGAAACCATCGACACCGATCTGGTGCAGGACGGTGCCGGTGGCGCGACCGCCGAAATCAATTTCGGCGCGGTGTATGTGCTTAACGGCACCACCACCAACCCCGGCAACGCCGACGGTTTCATGCCTTTCGTGCTGGATTACGAGTAATGCACCGGGCAGGGCGGGCAATCGTCCGTCCTGCTCTTACTGATCTCAAGGCAAGCCAGCATGTTTTCAATTTTCTTTCGCTGCGCGGCGTTCTTCGCTGCGCTGCTGTGGTGGTCCGGCGCTCAGGCCGGCATCGTGCTCAACACCACGCGTGTCATTTATCAGGGACAGGACAAAGAGGCCAGTTTCGGCGTGCATAACAGCGGCACCGGGGAAATTCTGCTGCAGACCTGGATGGAGCCCAAGACTGGCGATACCCGGGAAACCGGCGAACCCAGGCCGCCGTTCGTGGTGACGCCACCGCTGGCGCGGATGCCGGGTAATGGCCGGCAACTGCTGCGAGTCATCTACGCCGGTGCCGGGCTGCCCCGTGACCGTGAAACGGTGTTCTGGCTCAACGTGCAGGAGATTCCCCAGGCAGCAGCGGAAAACACGTTGCAGATCGCGGTGAGGCAACGCATCAAGGTCTTCTTCCGCCCCGAAGGCCTGACGGGCGACCCCGCTGACGCGCCGCAGCAGCTGAAATGGCGACTCGATGACGAGATTCTGCACGTCGAAAATCCAGGTCCTTACCACGTGTCGATGGTCAAGGTCGCGGCTCGTCAGGGCGATGTCGAACGAGTGAAGCTGGACGCCCGAATGATCGGCCCCGGCGAGACCGCGCGGCTGCCTCTCAAGGGCAAACCCGGCAACGCGGCGCTGGAACTGAGCTTTACCAGCATCAACGACTTTGGTGGACAGGTGCCGTATCAGGCCATTCTGAAGAAAAACGCGGCGACGTCCGCGAGCAGGGCGGGGCGTCGATAACCGGCCCCGACAACCCTTGATTCCAATCATTGAGTGCATGCGGATGTGGGCTCGAACGCCCCTGTCCGACTCTCAACCACTGGGCTTCGCTACCGCGAAGGCCCAGCGTTCATGTGTGGGCGCAAAAGGATTTGCGTCATGCATTCGATTGCCGAAGCAGAGTGAAAACAGCTAATGGAATGGCACAACCGAAACACAAGAAAAAAAGTCGTCCACACGGTCGACCGGCAGGATTTCAGAAGTCTTTCGCCGCACCGCACGAGGTCCATACCCAGGCACTGCATGCCCGGCATCGGCATCAGTCTGACGCTGCTCCTTTCGATGAAGCCGCTGGCTGCCGACCCGGCACCCGGCGCCGAAAAAACCACTGTGAGGTTCAATACCGCGTTCATTCAGGGCAGTGACCAGCCCCCGGATCTGCAGGAGTTTCTGCGCGCCAACAGTGTGTTGCCCGGCACTTACCGGGTCGATGTCTACGTGAACCGCGCCCTGACCGGCCGCCGCGATATCACGTTTACCAGCAACCGGCGTTCCGGTCTGGTCGAACCGTGCCTGACTCAGGAGATGCTGCAAAGCTTCGGCCTGGACCCCAAGCGGCTGCCGACCAGCGAGTCGCAGGACGCGTGTTTCGATCTGGCTTCGCAGGTCGAGTTTGCCCGGGTCGACTACCAGCCCGCGGCGCTGCGGCTGAATATCAGCGTGCCGCAGGCCGTCATGGCGCGCAGCGCCCGCGGCTATGTATCGCCGGATCTGTGGGATGAGGGCGAGACCGCGGGCTATGTGAATTACGCATTCAACTCGGCGCGACGCAGTAGCCGCGGTCAGGAAAGCGAGCAGTATTACCTGGGCTTGCGCAATGGCCTGAATGTCGGCGCCTGGCGCCTGCGCAACGAATCATCGCTGGTCTATGGCAACGACGAAACGTACCGCTTTCGCAGCAATCGCACCTTCGCCCAGCGCGACATCACCGCTCTGAAAAGCCAGCTGACGCTGGGCGAAACGTTCACCGATTCGCAGGTTTTCGACAGTGTCAGGTTCAAGGGCGCGTCGCTGGCCTCGGACGACGGAATGCTGCCCGACAGCGAGCGCACCTTCGCCCCGGTCATTCGTGGCCTTGCCGAAACCAACGCCACGGTGGAAGTGCGGCAGAACGGGTTTCTGCTGTACAGCGGCAATGTTTCGCCCGGCCCGTTCGAGATTGCCGATATCTATCCCAACGGCTCGAACGGGGATCTTCAGGTCACGATCATCGAGGCCGATGGGCGCCGCCGCTCATTCACTCAAGCGTACGCCTCGTTGCCGATCATGGTGCCGGTCGGTTCGTTTCGCTACAGCCTTTCCGCAGGACGGGTCGACAGCAACGGCGAGGGTGATAGCTCACCCGATTTTGCCAGTGCCGCGCTGATCTACGGGCTTTCGGAAGCCGTGACCGGGTTCGGCGGCCTGCAACTGGCCGACGAGTATCAGGCCGCCAATCTTGGCGCCGGGGTCAATACCGGGCTGGGAGCGGTGTCGTTCGACATCACTCACTCAGCCAGTGAGCTTGAAGAGCGCAAGCGCAACGGACAAAGCCTGCGGGTGCGCTACGCCAATACTCTGGATGTCACCGATACCACCCTGGCCGTTGCCGGTTACCGCTATTCGACCGAGGAATATCGCACGCTGAATCAGCATGTCAGCGAGGCTGACCCACAGCCCGGACCGTTCGCCAACGGTCGGGCCAAGGACCGTCTGGAAGTGAGCGTTACGCAGGTGCTGCCGTCACAGATGGCATCGCTCAGCCTGACCGCCTCGGAACAGCGTTACTGGAATCTGCCGGGCAAGACGCGTCAGCTGTATCTGGCGTACAACTCGGTGTGGCGGAGGGTGAATTACAACGTTTCGGTGGAGCGTAACCGGTCATTCGCCCGCGATGGCCTGGAAGAAACCGACAACCGCGTAGCTCTGACGGTCACCTTGCCGCTAGGCTCCAGCCCGGCTTCGTCACGCCTGTCGCTCAATGCCGTGCGCGACAGTTCCGGCGAATACAACCTGCAGGCCGGGCTCAACGGGCAGGTGCTGGGTAACCGTGACACGTTCTACTCGGTGCAGACCGGCCGTGACAGCGGCTCGGGAAACTTCGGCGCGGGCAAGATAAACACCACGATGCCCTTCGGTCGTTTCGAGGCAGGCTACAGCCAGGGTCGCGACTACGACGCCTTCACCCTTGGCGCCTCCGGTTCGCTGGTGGCGCATGCCGGCGGGGTCAATTTCGGTCAGGCGCTGGGCGAAACCTTCGCGCTGGTTCAGGTGCCCGGCGTCGGCGGCGCGAAGCTCAAATCCTTCAGCAACATCGAGACCGCGTCCAATGGCTATGCGGTTCTGCCTTATGCCCAGCCATACCGGACCAACTGGGTCAGCCTCGACACTCGGCAGCTCGGCGCGGACATCGAACTGGACAACGCCGTCAGCCAGATCGTCCCGCGCCGGGGGGCGATGCCCGTGGTGCGTTTTGCCGCCAATACTGGTCGCCGGGTGCAGTTCGAGCTGGTGCGTACTGACGGCAGCGCCGTTCCGTTGGGCGCCAGCGTCGAGGATGGGCAGGGCAGGGCGCTGGCGGTGGTCGACCCGAACAGTCAGGCGCTGGTACTGAGCGAACAGGATAGCGGCGTGCTTCACGTGCGCTGGTCAACAAAAGGTTGTCAGGCTCCGTTCACTTTGCCGCCGAAGGATGCGAGTCGGGCCTACGAGCGCCTCAAGGTGGTGTGCCAGTGAGGCGGGCGGGCAATTGGCGCCTTGCCGCAGCGCTGTTCGTTATCTGCGTTGCGAGTGCAGGTGCTCAGGCCGCGGTTTCGCTATCCGGCACCCGGCTTGTCTTCGACGGGCGCTACCGTGAAGCGATCTTGCAGGCCAGTAACCGCGGCGCCAATGACGTATTGCTGCAGGCCTGGCTGAGTGCGCCAGAAGATGACGACGACACGCCGCCCGCGCAGCGCCGGTCACTGCCGTTCGTGGTAACGCCCCACCTGCATCGACTGGCCGCTGGCGGCAGACAGACGCTGCGCATTCTTTACCAGGGAAAGGGCATGCCGACAGACCGCGAATCCTTGCTGCACCTGTACGTCACCCATGTGCCCAGGCAGCGCGAAGGCAGCAACCAGCTCAATATCGCTGTTCGTCAGCGGATCAATGTGTTCTACCGACCTCCCGGTATTACGGGCGACCCCGCTTTGACTGCCGAAGCGTTGCGCTGGACGATCGAACGTTCAGCGTCGGGCGAGCAGATTCTACGGGTGGAAAACCCGAGCGCCTATCACGCCGCCATTCAAACCCTGAGCCTGGACGGGCTCGCCCTCAGCGAATACCAGTTGCTTGCCCCAGGTGAGCGCCACCATTTTGCCCTGCCCTTATCGACGCCTGGGCAGCGGCGATGCCTCGCGTTCAAGGCATTGACCGACTACGGCGGGCAGCGTGACTACTGCGCGACCATCACCGATGACGCCACGTTCGGCGCGCGCCTTCGGGAAAACCTTCAACCTCAGGAGCACTGCTGATATGAATTCTCTGTCCGCCCGCCGCTGGATGCGGGCCGTTATGTTGTCATCGCTCTTCGCTCCAGTTACCAGCCATGCGTTGGTCTGCAAAGCTCAGGGTTCAGGCGAAACGGTCATCCATGCCGATTTGAGCAGCACCGTCGCCATTCCGGCGTCCTTGCCCAATGGCGAGGTGGTCTGGCGCTCCGGGCGGCTGAACGTTCGGGTCGAGTGCGCGAAGCAGGATCAGCAGGCCGTGCAGGAAGAAATTTTTATCTACCTGAACCCGGATAACCTGCTGATCGGACAAGGCATTCGTGCGGGGCTCACGATCAATGGCGTCGACCATCTGCAAAGCAGCGGGCGCATCGCCACCGGGCAATTCGTGCCGGTCTGTCACGAAGGCGACGACAACATTGACGCTTGCCCCAAAGCCACATTCAATCTGACGTTTTCGGCGTTTATCCAGAAGTTCGGGCCGACCCCGCCATCAGGCGTGGCCAGCGATCTGATCGATTACCGCCTGTTCCAGATCACGGGCATCGACGGGCCTCAGCCGGCTGCGGGCGATGGTCTGAGCTATACGCTCAATAATCTGTCCGGTCTGCGTTTCGTTGCCTGCGATGCCGAATTGCAGGTGCTGCCCGACACTCTGGAGTTCGGTTCTCTGGGGATACAGAAAGTGGTGGTCGGCAACGTGTTTGCGACCCGGCCGTTCTCGCTGATCACCAACCGCAGCTGCGACTCGCCGTTCAGCCTGAATGCACGCTTGCGGCCGGTTACCGGAAAACTCTCCGGCAACCTGCTGGTGCCCAGTGCCAATCCCTCACTGGGCATCCAGATCGTCAACACCCGTGGCTTGGTGATGCGTTACAACGAACCCTTCCATCTGGCGGATCTGTTGGGCAACGATCAGACGGCCACCGTGGATTTCCAGGCGCAGCTGGTATGGAACAACCCGCAGCCCAAGGCCGGGCCTTTCGAAGCGGAAGTGATGGTAGATCTGTTCTACAAATGAGGCCGACAAGAGGCTCGTCCGTCGCGTGGCGATTCAGGTATGCTGCGCGCCCGCGGGCGTTCGCCCGATTTTTCGATCCTCCGGTGCCTTGATGACCAGCCCTGAATCCATCGCTGATGACGTTGTAACCGAATCGACGCCTGCAAGCGGCGACAAGCCGGCCATCGCGCCGTTCAGCTTCCCTTTCAAGCCGTCCGAATTTGCCCAGGCCAGCAAAGGCCAGACCTGGTATCAGAAAGGGCAGAAGCCCGGCCATCACAAGACGCCGGGCGCTGCACCGGCCGGCACGCGCCGCTCGATGGGCAAACGCTGAATCACCCGCGGCGGGTCATGCGGCCTGCAGTGGAATGAACAGGTAGGAAGATGGATCGCGGGTCGTCACTTGGGCGCCCGCCAGTCGCAGGGTGTTTTCAACCTCCTGACCGGCTACATGGAACGTCCAGTCCGCCGTTTCAGGCAGCTCGCCATGGTCGACCGTCACGTACTCGACGGCAGCCGCAAAGTCGATCATGTCCGGCAGATAAGCCACAAAACCATTGCCCTTGAGTGCTGTAGTGCGGATATCCAGCAACTGGCAGATCGACTGCTTGGCGGCTATTTCGTCCCGATCGGCCTGACGGGATTTTTCGATCAGCGTCATCAGCTCCGTGTCGACCAGACGACTGCCGACGATCAGCTGCGGGCCCTGTTCCCAGGACTCCGGCGGGCAACCCTTGTTGTCCGGGCGCAGCGGAATGTGCGGATTGATTTCCATCGGGTAAATGCGACAGACCAAGGGGCGACGCTCGTAGATGCGACACATGTTCTGCGCGTCAAGATTACGGCAACGACCGACGTTGTACGCGGCGAAAGTGATTGCCACCAGTGCCTCGGCAGAGCCACTGCTGACCGAGGCCGAGCGTCGAGTGGCGTGATCCAGCTGCTCGCCGGGCACGCCATAACCGTTGTCGAGAAATGCCTCGGTCAGAACGATCACCGTACCGCCGTCAGCCGCCCACTGCGCGGCTTCGCTCAACGTCAGCGGGACATGATGGTCGGTGCAGCAACCGCCACAACCGGTGCAGGAAAACTGAATGTTCATGGAATCGATGGCCCGTACAAGACATACGTCGGGCGCGACAGCGATCTGACTGTCGGCCCGGATGATACGAGGGCAAAGCAAGGAATGCGCCAGCCTTCAACGGCGGCGGTGGGGCCTAACGAGCGGCGGCTTTCAGGCCCTCCCATTCGGTGACAAACGCTTGCTTGTCCTTGCGGTTGTACAGGCATAGCTCGGTGCCGACCTGATTCTTCATGTGTTTCTGTGGATAGCGACCTTGCAGGGCCAGTGCGTTGTAGCCGACCCGGTCGTCGAACTGAGCGGCGGTGCCGAGGACCTTGGTGTCCTTGAGCTGACTGGCCTTGAGGCAGGCAGCGCTCACCGCCTTGTCCAGTTCGCTCCAGGCCTGAGGGCTGGCCGCGTTGGCTTCCATGCACAGGGTGGCGAGAGCCGCGAACAGCGCGAATTTCAGTTTCATCAGAGTGCTCCATCACATCACGGGAGCACGGATTATGGCAGAACCCCATTGGTCCCGTGGGCAGGGAGCTTGCTCGCGAAGAGGCCGGTACAGGCGACGCGGGTCTGGTGCCTGAACCAGCAATTCGCGGACATGACGGCCGGGATTCAGATTCCTCTGGCGACCACATCACGGGCCGCTTCGATCAGGCAGCGGGTCAGTTCGGGCGAGGAGAACTTGGTCAACACGGCATTGGCGCCCGCAGCCCTGGCCTTTTCACTGTTCATCGCGCTGTCCAGCGAGGTGTGCAGCAGGATGTACAGGTCCTGGAAATCAGGCGTTTCACGAAGCGTGCGCGTCAGCGCATAGCCGTCCATCTCGGACATCTCGATATCCGAAACCAGCACGTTAATCTGCGCCGCGGTGCCTTGCAGGTCGAGCAACACATCCATCGCATCTTTGGCGCTGCGCGCGGTATGACACTCGATGCCCAGATTCCGCAAAGTGATGATCGACTGCTGCAATGCGACCTGGCTATCATCGACCACCAGAATTCGAGCCTGACCGAGCACCTTGGCATCCTCCACCGACAGCTCGGTGGACTGCGCGACAATTTTCGCAGGCGCGATGCCGTGGATCACCTTCTCGATGTCCAGCACCTGCACCAGCACGCCGTCGACCTGGGTCACTCCGGTGATGAACGACTTGCTGCTTGAACCATAGGGTGGCGGGCGAATGTCAGTAGTCAGACAATGCACGATCTTGCTCACCGCCTGCACGTGCAGACCTTGCTTGGACCGGCTGACGTCAGTGACGATCAGGCAACCGCCATCCGGATCGGCCAGTGGCCGTTCGCCGATGGCACGGCTCAGATCGATGACCGACAGGGACGAACCCCGCAAGGTCGCGATGCCTTTGACGTGCGGGTGCGACTCCGGCAAGTGAGTAAGGGCAGGGCACGGAATGATTTCGCTGACCTTGAGCAGGTTGATCGCCATCAGCTTGCCGCTGCGCAACGTGAAGAGGAGCAGGGAGAGCGAATCTGCCCGGACGTTCTTGGAGGACATATGAACCTTCTGGCTGTAGGCGTTCGGCGCACGCGGCGGCGAACAACTTTCTATGACGGGTTATCGACCCGCGGCGGGCTGGCTTTAGATTTTTTCCCGGACCGCCACACCGGTTCGCAGGACCCGGTTCCGGGCAGGCCATTCAGCCTGCCGGGAATTTTGCGTGAGAGTACCGGTCATACGGAGCCGTGACCCGACTACCGAGCTGCGACAAATTGACGCAGCTATATATAGAAGAGATGTTTTCGTCGGAGCGGCTGCGACCCGAGGTGCGACAAAGTGACGCATCCTTCTATATATAAAGAAGAGATACACAGCCTCAGGATTGCCCGGCTCGAACGCATCGACCCGTACGGTCAGTCACCGCAGCCTGACCACCCACCCCGCAAATGCATCCGTATGGCAGCCCGACACTTGAGTTGTCCGGGCACTGCGCCGATCATCGCCCACGGCCTGGCCACTGCCGGGCCAGCAGCGAATCCATTTCGATAAGGTATGTGAATGAGCGACAACATGTTGTACCTGAAACGTGAAAAGCGCTTCCTGGTTCTGCTGGGGATCATCTGCCTGTCCCTGATCGGCGGGGCCCTGTACATGCAGATCGTGCTGGGCGAGGCGCCGTGCCCACTCTGCATACTGCAACGCTACGCGCTGCTGGCCATTGCCCTGTTCGCCTTCATCGGTGCCGCCATGCCGGGCCGCCGCAGCGTGACACTGTTCGAGGTGCTGGTAACGCTGAGCGCCGTGGGCGGTATCGTCGCCGCCGGCCGCCATGTATACGTCCTCGCCAATCCGGCGGTCAGCTGTGGCATCGACACGTTGCAGCCAATCGTGGACGACCTGCCGCTGGCGTCGGTATTCCCGCTGGGGTTCCAGGTCAGCGGTTTCTGCTCCACGCCGTATCCGCCCGTCCTGGGGTTGTCACTTGCGCAATGGGCTCTGGTAGCATTCGTGCTCACCGCGATCCTGGTCCCGGCATGCATCATTCGTAACCGCCGCAGACCTTACTGATTACAAGGGCATTAGCCAAAAAAGCCTCGTTTCGACGAGGCTTTTTTACAGGCCAAAAAGATCAATAGCTTACGATTGTTGTAAAAAATGAAATTTACTGTTGCAAAAATAGCCATAGTCATTAAAAATTTACATATCTACAATCGCCAGCACTTATCGTCCAGCCTGACTTGACGATCAGGAATTTTGAGGCCTGGAGCGTCCCCTGTGTACTCTGAACAGGCAGCGCAATGCTGGCCTCTGAGGGCTCATAATGGCCGTGCTGACGGCGGCTGTCCTGAAAATCGGGCAGTTTCCAGCAGCTCAAAATAAGAATCCACAGCTAAACCCGGATTTGTCGTTTCGCTTCCGTGCGTTCTGGCAGGCCCTTGTTCAATTCAAAAAAAGATGCCGGCACTGGCAGGGTGAAGTGTTGGCGGTCGAATCCCAACTGCACCGCGCAAGCTGCTTTTAGAGGTCGTGAGATGAGAGAAAAAAGGTACCCCAGGTTTTTTGGCTTCTTGGCCCTTTTCTGTATGCTTTTGCTGACTGGATGCGAAGGCGTGCCTCTGCTCGATCCAAAAGGGCAGGTGGGTATCGAGCAGCGTAACCTGATCGTCATTGCCACCCTGTTGATGCTGATCGTCGTCATTCCGGTCATCGTCCTGACGCTCCTGTTCGCCTGGAAATACCGCGCGACCAACAAGGCTGCCAAGTACACGCCGGATTGGGCTCACTCCACCAAGATCGAAATCGCGGTCTGGGGCGTGCCAATGCTGTTGCTGGTCTTCCTGGGTTACTACACCTACGTGTCGACCCACTCGCTGGACCCGTATCGTCCGCTTGAGTCCGACGTCAAGCCAGTGACCATTCAGGCCATCTCGATGGACTGGAAGTGGCTGTTCATCTATCCGGAACAAGGCATCGCCACGGTCAACAAGATCGTCTTCCCTGCCAACACTCCGATCAATTTCCAGGTCACTTCCGACACCGTGATGAACTCGTTCTTCATTCCAGGTCTCGGTGGTCAGATCTACGCGATGGCGGGCATGCACACCAAGTTGCACCTGATCGCCAACGAGAACCACGAGTTCAACGGTATCTCCGCCAACTACAGTGGCGCGGGCTTCACCGGCATGAAGTTCAAGGCTATCGCCACTACCCAGGCCGAATACGAAGCCTGGATCAACGAAGTCAAGAATTCACCTAAAAAGCTGGACTCGGCTGAATACTCTGTATTGGCCAAACCTAGCGAACGCAATCCCGTCGAGCTCTACGCCTCGGTCACTCCTAACCTGTTCCAGATCATCATCGACAAGTATGAAGGTATGAACCCAGGTAAGAAGCTGGTCCATGGCGAGAAAGAAGTCGCCGGTACCAAAGGTGCTGATCAGGGCAAGATTTCAGCTGCTGGGGCAGAGGAGTAAACGATGTTAGGCAAACTTAGTTGGGAAGCGGTACCGTTCCACGAGCCGATAGTCATGGTGACACTCGCCATCGTCGCGCTCGGTGGACTGGCGCTTGTTGGTGCACTTACCTACTTCCGCAAGTGGACTTACTTGTGGTCCGAGTGGCTGACTTCGGTCGACCACAAGAAAATCGGCGTGATGTATATCGTCGTCGCCATGATCATGCTGCTGCGCGGCTTTGCTGACGCAATCATGATGCGTACCCAGCTGGCGGTCGCCCAGAACGGTTCCGAAGGCTTCCTGCCGCCGGAGCACTATGACCAGATCTTCACCGCTCACGGTGTGATCATGATCATCTTCATGGCGATGCCATTCTTCACCGGCCTGATGAACATCGTCCTGCCGCTGCAGATCGGTGCGCGTGACGTTGCCTACCCGTTCCTGAACTCCCTGAGCTTCTGGCTGCTGGTGGCTGGCGTCCTGCTGATCAACCTGTCGCTGGGCGTCGGCGAATTCGCCAAGACCGGTTGGGTAGCCTATCCGCCTCTGTCCGGCTTGCAATACAGCCCTGGGGTGGGTGTCGACTACTACATCTGGGCGCTACAGCTGTCAGGGCTAGGTACGACATTAACGGGCGTTAACTTCCTGGTTACCGTCCTGAAAATGCGTACCCCTGGCATGAAGCTGATGGACATGCCGATCTTCACCTGGACCTGCACCTGGGCAAACGTCCTGATCGTGGCTTCGTTCCCGATCCTGACCGCTACCCTGGCGTTCCTGACCCTTGACCGTTACCTGGACTTCCACATCTTCACGAACGAATTGGGCGGTAACCCGATGATGTACGTGAACCTGTTCTGGGCATGGGGTCACCCTGAGGTGTACATCCTGATTCTGCCGGCGTTCGGTGTCTTCTCCGAAGTCATCTCCACGTTCTCGGGCAAGCGTCTGTTCGGCCACAAGGCAATGATCTACGCCAGCGGCGCGATCTGCGTACTGGGCTTCATGGTATGGCTGCACCACTTCTTCACCATGGGTGCCGGTGCGAACGTCAACGCCTTCTTCGGTCTGGCGACGATGCTCATCGCGATCCCGACGGGTGTGAAGCTGTTCAACTGGCTGTTCACGATTTACCAGGGCCGCCTGCGCTTCACCGCGCCGACACTCTGGACCCTGGGCTTCATGGTCACCTTCTCGATCGGCGGCATGACCGGCGTTCTGTTGGCGATTCCTGGTGCCGACTTCGTTCTGCACAACAGCCTGTTCGTAATCGCTCACTTCCACAACGTCATCATCGGCGGTGCGGTATTCGGTTACATCGCCGGCTTCGCGTTCTGGTTCCCTAAAGCGTTCGGTTTCACCCTGAACGAGAAGTGGGGCAAGGCAGCGTTCTGGTTCTGGATCGTCGGCTTCTTCGTGGCGTTCATGCCGCTGTACGTACTGGGCTTCATGGGCATGACCCGTCGCCTGAACGGTACTGACAGCCCGGCATGGAACCTGTACCTGGACATCGCCCTGTTCGGCGCCGTCCTGATCGCTTGCGGTATCGCGAGCCAGCTGATTCAGCTGTTCGTCAGTATCCGTGACCGTGAGAAGAACCGTGACCTGACAGGCGACCCGTGGAATGGCCACACCCTGGAATGGTCGACTTCGTCGCCACCACCGTTCTACAACTTCGCTGTTCTGCCCAAGACCGACGGTATCGATGCATTCACCGATATGAAGCGTCAGGGCAAGGCTTATGAGGTTCCGGCCAAGTACGAGCCGATCCACATGCCTAACAACACAGCGACCGGCCTGATCATGGGTCTGCTGTTGACGGTGTTCGGTTTTGCTTTCATCTGGCACATCTGGTGGCTGGTAGGCTTGAGCCTGGTTGCAACCATCGTGACCTTCGTGATTCACGCAGCGCGTGATGACCAGGGCTACATGGTGCCTGCTGAAGAAGTGGCGCGTATCGAAGCTGCGCATCACAAGGTCCTGGTTGAGCAGGGTGCCTACTCGCCGGTCAAGTCCTCGCTGGAACAGGTTTAAATATGTCGAACTTAGTATTGAACTCTGGAGACGCCCACGGTCATGCCCATGACCATGGGCATGACGATCACCACGACGCGGGCCCGATGACCATTTATGGTTTCTGGCTCTACCTGATGACCGACTGCGTTCTGTTCGCATCGTTCTTCGCGGTATATGCGGTCATGGTCAACAGTGTCGCGGGCGGCCCGTCCGGCCACGACATTTTCGAACTGCCATTCGTGGCAGTCGAAACCGCTTTCCTGCTGGTCAGCTCGATTACCTACGGTTTCGCCATGCTGGCGTTCTTCAAGGGTAACAAGAGCCAGGTACTGGGTTGGCTCGCGCTGACCTTCCTGTGCGGCGCCGCGTTCATCGCGATGGAAGTTTATGAATTCCATCATCTGATCGTCGCGGGCTATGGCCCAAGCCGCAGCGGCTTCCTGTCGGCCTTCTTCTCGCTGGTAGGCCTGCACGGCCTGCACGTGACAAGCGGTCTGATCTGGATGGCGATCATGATGTATCAGGTCCAGAAACGCGGCCTGACCAGCACCAACAAGACTCGTCTGAGCTGCCTGAGCCTGTTCTGGCACTTCCTGGACGTAGTCTGGATCTGCGTGTTCACCGTTGTTTACCTGATGGGGGCCCTGTAATGGCGAATGCACATAACCACGAGCACGACTCCAGTCATGGCTCCGTGAAGTCGTACGCGATTGGCTTCATCCTGTCGGTCATCCTGACTGTCATTCCTTTCGCCCTGGTGATGAGCCCGGTGCTGCCGAAGGACATGACTATCTGGGTCATCCTGGCGTTCGCGATCATTCAGGTTATTGTCCACCTGCATTACTTCCTGCACCTGGACTTCACCTCGTCGCAACGCAACAACGTGCTGGCGATTGCCTTCACGGGGTTGGTGATCGTTCTGTTGGTCGGCCTGTCGCTGTGGATCATTTTCAGCATCCACCGTGAAATGATGGCGCATTGAGGAATACCAGATGTCACTGAAGCACTTTATCCAAATCACCAAACCGGGGATCATTTTCGGTAATGTGCTTTCGGTGGCGGGTGGCTTTTTTCTGGCTTCCAAGGGTGATATCGATTTCGTCGTGTTTCTTGCGGCGGTGATCGGTACCTCCCTGGTCGTAGCGTCCGGTTGCGTATTCAACAACTGCATCGATCGCGACATCGACCAGCGCATGGAGCGGACTCGCAACCGTGTGCTGGTGCAGGGCCTGGTGTCCATGAAGCTTGCGCTGCTTTATGCCACGATTCTGGGCATTGGCGGCGTCAGCCTGCTGTACACCTACGCCAACCCGTTGGCGGCCTTGCTGGGGGTGATCGGCTTTGTGGTCTACGTCGGCCTGTACAGCCTGTACTTCAAGCGCAAGTCGGTGCATGGCACGCTGATCGGCAGCCTGTCGGGGGCCATGCCTCCGGTGATCGGCTACTGCGCAGTGACCAACAGCTTCGACTTTGCGGCGCTCACGCTGCTGGTGATGTTCAGCCTGTGGCAGATGCCGCATTCGTACGCGATCGCGATTTTCCGTTTCAATGATTACAGTGCTGCGAAGATTCCGGTTCTGCCGGTCAAGCGCGGCATTCTGGTCACCAAGCGTCACATCCTGCTCTATATCCTGGCGTTCCTCGTGGCGACCCTGATGTTGACGGTTGGAGGTTACGCCGGTCTGAACTACCTCGCTGTTGCAGCGGGCATGGGCATGTACTGGTTGTACATGGCATGGAAGGGCTACAAGGCCGCGGACGACACCGTCTGGGCCCGCAAGCTGTTCGTATTCTCCATCTTCACCATCACTGCATTGAGCGTAATGATGTCCGTGGACTTTCAAGTGACCAAAGATTTATTGGTGACCTACGCGTTCTGACATATAGCACGTGTAAAAAAGACCTCGATCTGTAATGGGTCGGGGTTTTTTTTTGTCTTTTTTTCGGCACCAGCACCCACTGTTACCGGGTCATGTGGCGAATGATGGCAAAAGGCCTAGATTTGTCGCATCATAGCGCCGCCTCAGCAAGTGCCGGGGCTTCAGGCTTTCTGTTGTACAACAAATAAGATGATAATTAACGGTTGCCAACCTGATGATCTCCGCCGAAAACGGGGCGCCTTCGCGTCCGCCGCTCGTGTCTATTGTTGCTCCCTGCTACAACGCCGAGCGATTTCTTGAAGCTGCGATTGAAAGCATCTTTGCCCAGGATTACGAACATTTCGAAGTGATTATCGTGGACGACGGTTCCACCGATAAGAGCGTCGCCATGCTTGAGGCCCTGCAGCGCAAATACCCCTTCCAGCTCTATCAACAACCCAACCAGGGCGTCAGTGCCGCGCTCAACCACGGGTTGAAGTACGCCAGGGGAACGTACGTGTCGACGCCGGATCTGGACGACATCATGCTGCCGGAATCCGTGCGCGTGCGGGCTCGCTATTTGGATGAGCATCCAGATGTAGGTTGCGTCGGTGCCTTGATCACTTACATGGACAGTGACGGTAACGACACCAAGTCCCAGTCTCGCACGGAGATCGAACGTCTGAAGTTCGACGATATTCTGCGCGGCGCGGTGGTGGTCGGGGCACCGGTTGCGCTGTACCGGATGCAGGCTATCCGGAACGCCGGCGGTTATGACCCGGACATTCGCGTTCAGGATTTTCAGATGACCCTGCGCATCGCGCGGCAGGGTTACGGGATTCATGTACTGCCGGTGGTCGTTACCCGTTATCGACGTCACGCAAATAATCTGTCCCGTAAATACAAGGTGCTGCTCGACGCAGACTTGCGCAGTATCGAACCGTATCGTGGCCACCCGGAATACGAGCGGGGGCGAACATGCATTATCAACAAGGCTCTGAAGTACGCCGTTGTGTCCGACAGGGGGCATGCCTGGAGTCTGTTGGCATCCATTCCGTGGCGTCATATGGACCGTACCACCGGCCGCCGTTTCAAGCGTTTGTTGCTGCGCTCCAAACGCGCGTGAGCAAGTTTATCCAGGACGACCTTCAGGAAATCTCATGAAATTGCTCGACATGCTCAAGGCCAGGAAAACCCGCAAGCACCTGCGCAAACTCGACAAACTGGAAAGGGCGCCCGCGAAAATTCGTCTGCGATATCCACGCTGCGTGGTAGGCGTAGGGACCTATGGTATTCCCGAGGTGCTGGAATTTGGCGACGACACCGTTTTGCGGATAGGCAGCTACACCTCGATCGCCGAAGGTGTCCGGATTCTGCTCGGCGGTGAGCACCGCACCGACTGGCTGACCACCTATCCGTTTCCGGCCATGATGGATCGGCTTACGGACATCAAGGATTACGCACCCAGCAAAGGTGACGTGGTCATCGGCAGCGATTGCTGGATTTGTGCCGATGCGATGATTCTTTCGGGCGTGACAATTGGCCATGGCGCCATCGTCGCCGCAGGCGCGATGGTGACCCGCGACGTGCCACCGTTCGCGGTCGTTGGGGGAAACCCCTGCAAGTTCATCCGCTGGCGTTTCGAGGAGCCGGTTCGGGAGCTTTTGTTGCAGGCGGCCTGGTGGAACTGGCCTGTGGAAGAGGTCAAATCCGTCGCTCGTACCCTGTGCAGCGCCGACCTGGACGCTTTTCTCGCTTACATCCGTGGCCGCCCCGCGACAGGCCAGACGGTTTGACGGCCGAATGCGCAATGTAAGATTTTTTTTCAAGCCGCAGGTTGGCAATCATCTGGCAGAATAAGCCCATGGCCTGACTCGTCCAGGCAGCTGCTAACAGATAGAGGGCGTTATGAGTCAAGAAAGCATCAACTGGGACACACTGGGTTTCGATTACATCAAGACCGACAAGCGCTACCTCTCTCACTGGCGCAACGGCGCATGGGACGAAGGCTCGCTCACTGAAGACAACACGCTGCACATCAGCGAAGGCTCAACCGCCCTTCACTATGGCCAGCAGTGCTTCGAAGGTCTGAAGGCATATCGTTGCAAGGACGGTTCGATCAACCTGTTCCGCCCTGACCAGAACGCCGAGCGCATGCAGCGTAGCTGCTCCCGCCTGTTGATGCCGCATGTACCCACTGACGTGTTCATTGAAGCCTGCAAGCAGGTGGTCAAGGCCAACGAACGTTTCATCCCGCCTTACGGCTCCGGCGGCGCGCTGTACCTGCGCCCGTTCGTGATCGGCGTGGGCGACAACATCGGCGTGCGCACCGCGCCCGAGTTTATCTTCTCGATTTTCTGTATCCCGGTCGGCGCCTATTTCAAAGGCGGCCTGAAGCCAAACAACTTCGTCATCTCTGGCTACGACCGCGCCGCGCCAAACGGCACCGGTGCCGCCAAGGTCGGCGGTAACTACGCTGCCAGCCTGATGCCAGGTTCCGAAGCCAAGAAAAACAGCTTCGCCGACTGCATCTACCTGGATCCGCAAACCCACTCCAAGATCGAGGAAGTGGGCTCCGCCAACTTCTTCGCGATCACCAAGGACGATGTGTTCCTGACGCCGAAGTCGCCTTCCGTGCTGCCGGGCATCACCCGTCTGTCGTTGATCGAACTGGCCAAGTCCCGCCTGGGCCTGACCGTGGTCGAAGGTGACGTGTACATCGACCAGATCGGTGACTTCAAGGAAGCCGGCGCATGCGGCACCGCCGCTGTGATCACGCCAATTGGCGGCATTTCCTACAAGGACGAGCTGCACGTGTTCTACAGCCAGACCGAAGTCGGTCCGATCACCCAGCGCCTGTACAAAGAGCTGACCGGTGTTCAGTCCGGCGACGTTGAAGCGCCAGCTGGCTGGATCGTGAAAGTCTGATTTACGTCGGCGTGTGAAGAAGGGAAGCAGAGCTCCGGCTCGCTTCCCTTTTTTCATGCCTGGCTTTCAGCTCTTGGCTTCGCTGGCCGCAGGCGCATCTTTGGCCGGGCCCAGCACGATAGCCAGATGGCGCAAGTCGTCGACCTCGACACTGTAGCTCTTGCCCGACGGGCTTTTGGTGAGATTGCCCAGTGCATAGACGGTGTAGAACTTCACTTCTTCGGCATGGCTCAGCAGCTCGGTAATGTATCGGCTTGAGCGATACGCTTGCATCTGCGCCGGTGACACATACAAGGTCACCAGCTTGCCTTCCAGCCGGTCGAAGAACTTGAATTTGAACCCCGCGCCATAACGCTCGACCAGGCCGCCGCCGTAAAGCACGCGCTCATTGTTGCCAGGCTGGGCGTACTTGATATGGCGGAAGTACGAACGCAGCGGCATCTCGCCCTGTCCCGGAATACGCAGCGTCAGCAGCTTGAACTCTTCCGGCGACAGCTCCGCTCTGGCCTGACGGTAGCAGTCCACCAGGCGCTCTAAATTGTTGGTGCGGGTTTCGCTGTAGCGGGGAGTCTTCAGCTCGGCGCTTGCGGCGGCTGACGGCCGTGCAACTCCGGGTTCTTCAAGCCGGGCGCCCACGCGGTCAGGTTGGGATTTCTCTTTAACCGGCGTTTTGAGCACCGGATCGAATACGTCGACATAGTCGTCGAGCTTGCGCTTGGCTTTGCGCGCTGGCGCCTGAGGGTCAGACGGATCGACAGCTGCGTCAGGCGTGTCATCTTCGGGGTCGCCTACCCATTCACAGCTGGCAGCGTGGTCGTAATGGGGGTTGGCGCGAAAGTGCGCGGCGACGAACGTCGGGTTATCCTGCGGTTTAACGTCATAGCGAACCCCGGTCACCTTCGCACCCAGGGCCCGGCACGCTTCGCTCGAACACAGGAACTCGAACCGCGAGCGAGGCGGCTCCTGCGAGAAGAACTCCCGCCGCGCCGCTGCAATCGACAGCTCCTGCTGCAGCTCGACACAAAAGGCGCGAGTAATGGGTTTGTTGGGCTTCATGCGGGTTCGCCTTCCTGTCTCCGTCCGTCACAAGCTATTTCAGCCCGCCGCTGCTTGCAAGCGACGGGCCGCGGCTCACTGGGCCGGCATGGCCAGCCACTGGCTCAAGGTCTGCTGATAAGCGCCGGTAGCCTTGCTCAAATGCAGCCACTGATCGACGTAGCCTTTCCAGGTTGTGTCGTCGCGTGGCAGCAGGTAGGCCTTCTCGCCGTACTGCATGTAGCGCGTCGGGTTCACCGCGCACAGGCCCGGCATGCGTTTTTGCTGATACAGGGCTTCGGACGCATCCGTGATCATCACGTCGGCCTTTTTGTCGAGCAGTTGCTGGAAGATGGTCTTGTTGTCATGAAAGGCCAGAGACGCGTTGGGCAGGAACGCTCGGGCGAACGCTTCGTTGGTCCCGCCAGCCGGTTCGATCAGGCGCACCGACGGCTGGTTGATCTGCTCGACGGTCTGATAAAGCGGTTCGTCCGCGCAACGCACCAGCGGGATCTTGCCGTCGACGTCGAGCGGGTTACTGAAGAAGGCTTTCTTCTGACGCTCCAGCGTGACCGAGATGCCGCCCATGCCGATGTCGCACTTGCCGGCGATCATGTCCGGCATGAGTGTTTTCCATGTGGTCGGCACCCATTGCACCTCAACGCCCAGACTCTTGGCCAGCGAGCGCGCCATGGTGATGTCGATGCCTTCGTACTCGCCGTCTTCGCGCAAGAACGTATAGGGCTTGTAATCGCCCGTAGTACAGACGGCCAGCTGACCCTTCTGCAACACCTGGTCAAGGTGCGAAGCGGGTGCCTGGCTCGGCGTCTGCGCCACTGAAAGTCCTGGAAGGCCAAGCAGAAGGGTGGTCAGGGCATAAGCTTTGAACGTCATCATGGAGAAGGGGCTCGCGATATTGTTATGGTTTTATTCAGAGCCACAGATTGCGTCATTTGCTGCGTTGAAGTGAAGCGCGAACCGCACCGCAGACAGAGGGCTTGAACATTTCGTAAAAAGGCGTAATGTTCAGGCCATGATTCTTGAGCAAATCAAAGCGGTCGGTAATGACACTCGCATGATGATCATGGAGTGGCTGAAGGACCCGCAGACTAATTTCCCACCCCAGGACCACGGTGATCCGACGATAGGGGTGTGCGTCTCGCACATCCAGGCCAAGGCCAATCTGTCGGCCTCCACGGCATCGGCACACTTGGCTATCCTGCAACGGGCGGGGCTGGTTCAGGCAACACGCATTGGCAAGTGGACTTACTTCCGCCGTGACGAACAGGCCATTGATCAGTTCGCCGACCGGCTCAAGAATGAGCTTTGAGTTTTACCTCGACATTTCGTCATTTCGCGTAATGTTAAAACGATGGAGAGATCGAACATGAGCAATACGACTATTTTTGTACAGGCAGGCGGTGGATATGACCGCGTGATCGTTGGCCAGAGCGATGTCGCAGCGCCCAAAGCCGGTGAGATCACCGTGCGCTTGCACGCCAACTCGCTCAATTATCACGACTTCGCGGTGGTCAGTGGCATGTGGGGCCCGAGCGAGTCGCGCATTCCGATGGCCGACGGCGCGGGCGTGGTGACTGCGGTAGGCGAGGGCGTCAGCGAGTTCAAGGTGGGCGACTCGGTAGTCAGCACCTTCTTCCCGGACTGGATCAGTGGCGAGCCGTTGGTCGAAGGCTTCGTCACCGTTCCTGGCGATGGTATCGACGGTTACGCCCGCGAGCAGGTGACCGCTCGCGCCACCTCTTTCACCCTCGCGCCAACAGGCTACAGCCATGCTGAAGCGGCGACCCTGACCACCGCAGGCCTGACCGCCTGGCGCGCGCTGATGGCCGACGATTCCCTCAAGGCCGGTGACACCGTGCTGGTGCAAGGCACCGGCGGTGTTTCGATCTTCGCCTTGCAGTTCGCCAAGACGGTGGGCGCTACCGTGATCGCGACCTCTTCCAGCGATGAAAAGCTGGAGCGCCTGAAAGCAATGGGCGCGGACCACGTGATCAACTACCGCACTGACGAAAACTGGGGCGAGACCGCACGTAAGCTGACCGGCGGCCGCGGTGTCGACCACATCATTGAAGTGGGCGGCGCCAGCACGCTGCAGCAATCCATGCATGCAGCGCGGGTGGCCGGGCATATCTCGGTGATCGGCATCCTCAGCGGTGTGACCAGCCAGCTGGAAATCGTCCCTGCACTGGTCAAGCAACTGCGCCTGCAAGGCGTGCTGGTCGGCAGTCGTACTCAGCAGCAGGATATGGTCCGCGCCATCAATGCCACCGGCATGCGTCCGATCATTGACCGCTCGTTCGCCCTGACCGACATCGTCGAGGCCTTCCGCTACCAGGAAACCAACCAGCACTTCGGCAAGATCTGCCTGGAGTTCTGACTGTGCGGTTGTGGGAGCGGGCCTGAAGGTGTCGCGAGCAAGCTCCTCCCACAATAACCGTGTTCCAGAGTGCGCTTCGGCAGCGACATATCCGTGGGAGGCAGCTTGCTGGCGACCGGGGCCATATGAATACAGCCTAGGTATAAGCCTCTTCCAGCGCCGCAAGATCCCGCTCCACCACTGTCATCGCCGATTCCCAATCGGCCTGGGTTCTCTGCCAGGTTTCGCCTTCATGGGTGTAGAGAATGTCGACGATGGTATGCGTGACCTTGCCTGCGCCCACCGCGCCGAACGCTTCGGCGCTCAGGGCTCGGGCGAGCATGTCGAGCTGGGTCGCGTGGTTCAGCCAGCGCCAGTGATCCTTGACCACCACCTTGTCCAGCAGGATGCATTGCTTTTTGAAGGCCTTCAGCGCAATGCCGAAGGTGCTGGCGCCGAGCAGTGACTCGATCTTGCTGTTGTCGCTCTCGCTGCGCTGGCTGGCACCGGGCCCGAAGAACCACTCGTTGAAACCAATCTCGATTTCGCGAAACGCGACATTGGCATCCCAGATGATGCTCAGTGCCTTGTGCTGGCGGGTGTCGTGCTTCCACGAGCCATACGCCTTGAACACCACGCCGGCAATTCCAACCACGGCCAGCGCTTCGATCAGGGAGGAGGCTGCCTCGACGATGTAGTAGGCATTGGCGGCGCTGGCAGGTGAGGTGCTCACGGCGGCGCTGTAGAAAACTGCACTTACAACGACCACCAGCGCAAAACAGGCACAGTAGAACCCGAACGCGTAGGGGTCTTTCATTGTTTTTCTAGCCCCATCAGTCAAGGTGATTGAGGAATCAGCCGCTTGAATGGTTCCTCTGAGCCTAGTCGAGGCAGGGCGTGTCTGCCGGAGCACGGCGCAGTGGTTGAAGATGATTTGCCAGCGCGTGCATCAAATGCGGCTTTGCTGTGGTCACACATCCTGTTGCATCAAAACCGTTGAGCGGTTGCCGGGGTGGTGGACGACACCGGGATTCATTCCTAACCTGAGCAACGTTCAACTTCGAATCCCTGACGAAGGACGTGTCCATATTTATGAAAGCTCAACTTTGGCTAGGCCTGCTAGGCGTATTTTCCTTCGGTGTTCAGGCTGCATCGCTGGACGTTCCGGTCAACCTCGTCAGCGCCGACGGCGCACCCAAACCCATCGGCAGCGTCACCGTCAGCGAGACTGATTACGGCCTGCTGTTCACCCCGAAACTCGCCAACCTGCCGGCTGGCGTGCATGGCTTCCATGTCCACGAAAACGGCAGCTGTGAAGCGGGCACCAAAGATGGCGTGAAAGGCGCTGCGCTGGCAGCCGGCGGCCACTTCGACCCGACCAAGACCGGTAAACACCTGGGCCCATACGCCGACGGCCACTTGGGCGACCTCCCGGCGATCTACGTGAACGCCGACGGCACCGCGAACTACCCGGTGCTGGCGCCACGCATCAAGAAACTGTCGGAAGTCAAAGGCCACGCGCTGATGATCCACGCCGGCGGCGACAATCACTCCGACATGCCCAAACCCCTGGGCGGCGGCGGTGACCGCGCAGCGTGCGGCGTGATCTAACCCGCCCTCGCTTTTGTGGGAGCGAGCCGGGCGGCGCTCCGCTTGCTCGCGAACAGATCATGACAAGCAACCCGCCGTCGTGGGAGCCAGCTTGCTGGCGAAGGGGCCGGTTCAGTCGCAGCTGTTGTGTCGTCTGTGCTTATGTCCTCGCCAGCAAGCTAGCTCCCACGGATTAAGGCACAGGCGCAGATCAGGAGACCCGATCTGCTCCCACCCGTCAAACCTTGAACCGCATCACCACCTGATTCAATCCAACCGCCAGTTGCGACAGCTCGCCGCTGGCGGCCGCCGTCTGATTGGCACCCGCCGACGTCTGCAACGACAGATCACGAATGCTCATCAGATTGCGATCGACCTCACGGGCGACCTGCGCCTGTTCCTCGGTGGCCGAGGCGATGGTGGTGTTGCGCTCATTGATCTGCACAATGGCGGCGGTGATCTCCGCCAGGGCCTTGCCGGCCGCTTCAGCCACGTCCAGGCTGGCACGCGCACGTTCGCTGCTGTGGCTCATGGCGTCCACTGCCTTGCTCGCGCCGCCTTGAATCGAGGCGATCATCTTCTCGATCTCGGCAGTCGACTGTTGAGTACGATGCGCCAGCGCCCGGACTTCATCGGCGACCACCGCAAAACCGCGCCCGGCTTCACCGGCGCGCGCTGCTTCGATGGCTGCGTTGAGGGCGAGCAGGTTGGTCTGATCAGCGATCCCGCGGATCACGTCCAGCACGCCGCTGATGTTCTGCACCTGCGCCGCCAGGCCGTCGATTTCACTGGCGGTCGCGCCCACGGCCTCATGCAGCTCGTTGATCACGCTAACGGTTTCGCCAACTCGCTGACGACCGCTTTCGGCGGATTTGCTGGACTCCTGCGCAGCGCTCGAAGCCGCTGCGGCGTTGCGCGCCACTTCCTCGACCGCCGCGCTCATCTGGTTGATGGCTGTGGCAGCCTGGTTGATCTCGTCGTTCTGGCGCTGCACGCCACGCAGCGAGTCTTCGGTTACCGCAGTCATTTCCTCGGAAGTCGAAGCCAGCTGATTAGACGAGTCGCCCAGTTCACCGAGGGTGCGACGCAGGTTCTGTTGCATGACCGACAGCGCGCCCAGCAGACGACCGGGCTCATCCTGAGCATCCACGTCGATCGGCTTGCTCAAGTCGTTGCTCGCGATCTGCTCGGCAACGGCCAGCGCTCTGGCAATTGGCGCCACCAGGCTGCGGGTGAACAGTGCGGCCGCCACCAGCGTCGCCACAAGCGCGAGCACGATAGCGGCGATGGTCACGTTACGCGACTGGCTGTAACTCTGGTCGGCTACTTCGTCCGATCTCGCCGCTTTCAAGTCGGCAAGACGCGAGATTTCAGTGATGTCAGCACCCAGCTTGTTGGCCGCCAGAGTCTGTTCGCCCGTCGCTTGCGTCAGAGCAGTGACAATGTCCTCGCGGTTCTGCTTTACCGCATCCAGATAACGCGAATGCACGGCCAGATACGCCGTCAGATCGCGCTCCATTTGGGCGTAAGCCTGCTTGCCCTCTTCAGTGCTCATCAGCGGCTTCAGATTCTTGACGTGGGTTTCCAGCTCGCTTCGACCTTTGGTGATGCGGCTATTGGCAATCTCCAAAGCCTGAGGCGTGGCCGCAGTGCGCAGATTGGTATTGCCGAGGCGGATGGTCAGCAGGTCGCTTTCAATTTGAGCGATGGACTGGACGGTCGGCATCACTTCGTTTTGCAACGTGTCGCGGGCGTCCTGCAGGTTCGAGGCTTGCAGCAGCGAGTACAGGCCCAGCGCCGTGATCAGCAGAGCAAAGAAGCCGAAGCAAAGGAGAGATCGAGGAGCGATATTCAGACGTCTAAGGTTCATGATGCTGACCTATTCATATAGATGATGATGAGGTATCGACCTGAACCGCTTCAGCTGAAGTGTGGGGTACGTGAATATCGGAAATATTTCGAAATCAATTGTCGATGCGGTCGAATGCCGCACCGCCGCCGCGCCGCTGGAAAAAATCGCTGGCACAAGTGAGAAAGCGTCCGCTTGATGGCATAACGCAATCAGTCGATAATCGCGCCTCACTTTTCTCACGCAAGGATCTGCCGTGAACAAGCTTTATGTGGCCATCCCGTTTTTCGCACTGCTGCTGCAAGGTTGCGGTGTCACCATGGCCCGCTACGAACCGAACTATCAGAACGTCCAGCAGCTCAAGCAGAACGCGCCGCTGCAACCGGTGCGTGAAGCACAGGTCCAGGCTGACTCCGGGCAAGGCTTTCTGGTGGTTCGCATGAACCCGATCTCGTCGCCTAGCGGCAGTGTTCCGCTGCACATTCAGGCTGCGATTAATGACGAGCTGAGCCGCGCAGGATTGCTGAGTCCGCAGGCTGATCGGCAGCTGCAAGTACAGCTGATCAAGAGCCAGCTCACAGCCGGCCCGGGCACTGGCCATGGCGAACTGGCTGCGCGTTTTACCCTGCGCCAGGGTGACCGAGTGCTGTACGAGACGACCAAGGATGTGGAGCGCGAGTGGGACAGTAGCTTCTTTGGCCCGATTGCCATTCCGGCTGCCGCGAACAACTACAACCCGATGCTTCAGGCTCTGCTCAAGTCGCTCTACAACGACCCAAAGTTCATCCAGGCGTTGAAGTAGTCAATAAAAAAGAGCCGCATCAGCGGCTCTTTTTTTGTCTGCTCAAGCGCGAGGAATGCGCGATTCGAGTGCAGAGTATTTCGTGCGGTTGTTATCCACCCAATCCTTGAGCAGCGCTTTCACTTGCCGATTGAAGGTGTCATTAATGGCCTCTTTCGGCGTATTCCCCATCAGCGGCAGGAACACGATGCCGAACCAGGTATTTATCGCATCGTGATTGATGTTCTTGCTCAGGGCCTGACCGCGGTCATCCATCGTCTCCAGACTCACCGTGTAATGGTCGGTCCCCATGGCCGGGAGTACCATCATGGTAAGGCCACTGACGAACGCCCAAGCCATCTGGCCGCCACTCGGTGGATGGTTGTAGACCTTCAAGCGCAGGTTTGAGTCCCCAGGCTTTTTATCGAACTCATTGAACACCACGCGCCCGAAAAGGCCAGACTCATCAAACGCACGTTTCAGCTCAGGCTGAAGCATGTCGCGAGCCTGGGGCACCTCGGTCGCGCTGGCGCCGGGCTCACCCTGATAAAAATCAAAATCCACGAAAACATTGGGCTTGTTCGCATAGTTCGCCATCGATGGCAGGCTGACCGGAGCCACCTCGTCTTTGGTGAAACTGGCACATCCGCCAAGGCTCAACATCAGAGCCAGACCCAAGACCTTTCCAAATTGCATGTCTACTTCCTTGCTTGATTGCGTAGGGCTTTAGATAAAACGCGGAAGGATTCTAGAGGGTTTTGCTTGATGGCAAAAGGATATTACGCCTGATTCTTGAGCGGTCGTCAGAGTCCACGAGCACAGCGTTCCCATACCTGAGGTCGAACCACGGGGTAGGATGTCGCGCATAAGGAAACGAACGAAGGCCTGTATGGACAACTTAAGCGTTCTCGAAAACGCCCACTGGAAGGTTTCCCACCGACGTGATGCGCGTTACGACGGATACCTGGTGATTTCCTCGACGCATACCGCCTCGGACCTGGGCGACCTGGATGACGATGCGCTGTCATCCTTGGGGCCGGTGATGAAAACGGTCGAGCGCCTGCTGCAAAAAACGTATCACCCGCACAAAGTGATCTTCTACAAGTTAGGGTTCAGTCCTGGCTTTAACCTGCACTTCCACGCCGCGCCTGTCTCAGAAAGCTTGCTGGCAGAAATCTCACGCCACCGCGACTACTCGACTGAGCCAGACGGCAATGACGTGATCATGTTCCTGAGCCGGGAATATTGCGAAAGACCGCTCACCGATGCCGAGCTGGAAAAACAGCGGTTGGCGGTGAGTGTTCTCAAGGCAAATCTTCCAGTCGTATAGGTGACTGAGGTGCTGGCGCGAAACGCATGGATCGGCCCGCTCAAGTATCCAGCCGCTTCTGCATGAAATACCGGCTATGCCCCGGCGGATAATCCTTCAACTCGCCAAACACGCTGTAGCCGAGCCGCTGATAAAAGTCCGGTGCCTGAAACGAGAAGGTATCCAGCCATACGCCCACGCAACCTTTCTCGCGCGCCGTCGATTCCGCCATGTTCATCAACTTCGTACCGATTCCCTCGCCTCGGGCGGCTTCAGGCACGACCAGCAGCTCGATAAACAGCCACTGCCCAAACACCTTGGCATGCAGGCCTCCGCAGGTGACGCCTGATTCATCGTTCACCAGAAACGCGACTTTCTCGGCCAGCGCCAACCCGGCCTGGGCGTGGTTGTAAGCGCGCAACGGAGCCACGATCGCCTGAAAATCAGCGTCATCGGGCGCGACCTTTGTCTCGATCCGTAAGCTCAAATCCTTCTCCTTGGGTAGGTGCTGACAAGCCAGCGGCGCGGCGGCCTGTTCGCCGCATAAACGTAGGGGCGGACACGGCTGCTGCCGGCCATGTCCGATCAGCCGCGTCGACTGTATCAGACGGCTGAGGTAACCCCCAGATCCCGCGCTCCACTCAGTGAGCGATTCGATTCCGCTCGATACGCGCCTTCACCCTACGCCATAAACCCGGTTCGGTCCGCACCGGAATCTCCGCCACCACAGTCGGCATATCCCGCAACCGAACCCACGCCTCATCCCGCCACTGCATCACACTCAACGACGTACCCGGCCACTGCAACCGGGTGAGCCTCGGGTTATCCAGCGCCGCATTGTGCGGTGCATGCAACACCGGCAACACCTCATGCGTCAGCCACTGCCGCAGCGCGCGGTTCTCCGGCACATAGTGATGAACCAACAACGCAAACGCGCCCGACTCACTCACCATCAACTGCTTCTGCCAATCGCGGTGGGCTTGCAGCCACACGACCCGACGCTGGTCGGCGTCAAGCTTGAGGGCAGAGCGCTCGCCCAGGGTTTGGCCCATCAAGCGGGCGAGATCGGCGAGGCAGAACTAGGCTTGGGATTCGGTGAAGATGGCGCGGAGTGAGCGGTTGTGGCGGGTGAAGAGGGCGGCTTGGAAGTGGGATGTGCAAGGAAGACTGTGAGTAGAGCTTTGCATAAATGTGGCACACGTTAGACATTACAGAGAACCCTGCCTTGATTGTCGCCAAACAATGACAGCGTTTATTGAGAGCGTTGTATTTCAAAGGCTAGCTGGGCAGCTCTGTCTCGTAATTCTTGGAGGTCGTCGTTGATCCCCACATGACCTAGTGCCCAAGCAGTAGGGCCCTCGTTAGCGGTCTGTCCAAGCACCAGGTCGTTGAACGAACCCATACCTCCATAGGCCGACAGTAGGCAGGTAATCCGGAATAATCGGAGTCGATAAGGAGGGCTCGTGCCTTTTGCATCCAGCGGCTCCAATGCATTTCGCCACCACTCTCAAGCACCCTAATAAGCTGCTCAAGTACGTCAATCAGCTCTTCTGTTCTCTGTCCCATTTTCCTGGTTACTCAAGGTTTCAGTAAAAAGCAGGGCGAAATTTAAAGCATACCTGGCTTTTCTCCTCAGACGGAATTCAGCATCATAAATGCTTAACGTCTGCTCTTGGCCGATAGCAGCCATTCGGCCGCAGAGGGCACGGGGCGCTCTGCCGAGATATGTTCGGCCCGGATGTTCTGGCTCATCACTTCCCAGTGAAGAAAAATCCCACATTCAAGCGCACTACTCGGAAGGCAGCCCGCCGTCGAGACAGTCATCGCTTGAGCCTTGGTGCCGACGCCACCCACTTTCCCCCAGACGAAAAAAAACCTCGCTAAAAGCGAGGTTTCTCTCAATCTTGGTGCCCCGAGGGAGACTCGAACTCCCACTCCTTTCGAAAACGGATTTTGAATCCGCCGCGTCTACCAATTCCGCCATCAGGGCTCAATGGCGGCGAAGTATAGGGATGAGCTTTCGCTTGGTCAACAGGGATTTACGCAGGTTTTTTACTAATCCGGTCAAACC
This sequence comes from Pseudomonas sp. R1-18, assembly GCF_051132095.1. Lineage (NCBI taxonomy): Bacteria > Pseudomonadati > Pseudomonadota > Gammaproteobacteria > Pseudomonadales > Pseudomonadaceae > Pseudomonas > Pseudomonas sp. R1-18. Next base: position 3,791,171 of record NZ_CP071658.1, on the reverse strand, counting down.
GGATAAACTTCCCGGCCCTGCTGAACGAACCCCATCATGCGCGTCGCTGACTTTACTTTCGATCTCCCGGATTCCCTGATCGCTCGCCATCCGCTGGCCGAGCGTCGCAGTAGCCGGCTGTTGACCCTGGACGGGGTCACTGGCGAGCTGGCTCATCGTCAATTTACCGATTTGCTGGAGTACCTGCGCCCCGGCGACCTGATGGTGTTCAATAACACCCGGGTGATTCCGGCGCGGTTGTTCGGCCAGAAGGCATCCGGCGGCAAGCTGGAAATTCTGGTCGAGCGCGTGCTGGACAGCCATCGCGTGCTGGCCCACGTGCGCTCCAGCAAGTCGCCCAAGCCGGGCTCGACGGTGCTGATCGACGGCGGCGGGGAGGCCGAGATGGTGGCGCGGCACGACACGCTGTTCGAGCTGCGTTTTGCCGAAGAGGTGCTGCCGCTGCTCGACCGTGTCGGGCACATGCCGTTGCCTCCTTATATAGACAGGCCTGATGAAGGCGCGGACCGCGAGCGCTATCAGACCGTTTATGCCCAGCGCGCCGGTGCCGTGGCCGCGCCGACTGCCGGCTTGCATTTCGATCAGCCGCTGCTGGAGGCGATTGCCGCCAAGGGCGTCGAGACGGCGTTCGTGACTCTGCACGTTGGTGCTGGTACGTTCCAGCCGGTGCGGGTCGAGCGCATCGAAGATCACCACATGCACAACGAATGGCTGGAAGTCAGCCAGGAAGTGGTCGATGCCGTGGCTGCGTGTCGCGCGCGCGGCGGTCGTGTGGTTGCAGTAGGCACCACCAGCGTGCGCTCGCTGGAAAGCGCGGCGCGGGATGGCGTGTTGAAGCCGTTCAGCGGCGACACCGATATCTTCATCTATCCAGGCCGACCGTTTCATGTGGTCGATGCGCTGGTGACCAATTTCCATCTGCCTGAATCCACGCTGTTGATGCTGGTTTCGGCGTTCGCCGGTTACCCCGAGACGATGGCGGCTTACGCTGCGGCCATCGAAAACGGTTACCGCTTCTTCAGTTACGGTGATGCCATGTTCATCACCCGCAATCCCGCGCCGACGGCACCGCAAGCCTCGGCCCCAGAGGATCAAGCATGAGTCGCACCTGTCGTATGTCTTTCGAGCTGTTGGCTACCGACGGCAAGGCCCGTCGCGGGCGCCTGACGTTCCCGCGTGGCGTGGTGGAAACCCCGGCGTTCATGCCGGTGGGCACTTACGGCACGGTCAAGGGCATGCTGCCTCGCGATATAGAAGCGACCGGCGCGCAGATCATTCTCGGCAATACCTTCCACCTGTGGCTGCGTCCGGGCACCGAGGTCATCAAGGGCCACGGCGACCTGCACGATTTCATGCAGTGGAAAGGCCCGATTCTGACCGACTCCGGCGGTTTTCAGGTGTTCAGCCTGGGCGCGATGCGCAAGATCAAGGAGGAGGGCGTGACCTTCGCCTCTCCGGTCGACGGCGCCAAGGTGTTCATGGGCCCGGAAGAGTCGATGCAGGTTCAGCGCGACCTGGGCTCGGACATCGTGATGATCTTCGACGAATGCACTCCGTACCCGGCCGATGAAGACGTCGCGCGCATCTCCATGGAGCTGTCGCTGCGCTGGGCCAAGCGCTCGAAGATTGCGCATGGCGAAAACACGGCGGCGCTGTTCGGTATCGTGCAGGGCGGCATGCATGAAAACCTGCGCATGCGTTCCCTCGAAGGCCTGAGCGAACTGGATTTCGACGGCCTGGCGATTGGCGGCCTGTCGGTGGGCGAGCCCAAGCACGAAATGATCAAGGTGCTGGATTATCTTCCGGGCCAGATGCCAGCAGACAAACCTCGTTACTTGATGGGCGTAGGCAAGCCAGAAGATCTGGTTGAAGGTGTGCGCCGCGGGGTCGACATGTTCGACTGCGTGATGCCGACTCGCAACGCGCGCAACGGCCATCTGTTCATCGATACCGGTGTGCTGAAAATCCGCAATGCGTTCCATCGCTACGATGAATCGCCGCTGGATCCGACCTGCGATTGCTACACCTGCAAGAACTTTTCCCGCGCTTATCTGCATCACCTGGACAAGTGCGGAGAAATGCTGGGGAGCATGCTTAATACGATCCACAATTTGCGGCATTACCAGCTGCTTATGGCTGGTTTGCGCGAGGCTATTCAACAGGGTACATTGGCCGCCTTCGTCGATGCCTTCTATGCCAAACGCGGTATTCCAACGCCGCCGCTTGGCTGAAACAGAACGAGTTTGTCCTGCTTTTTATACTAATTAATTATGCAACTGGAGCGCTAAATGAGCTTTTTCATCTCTCCCGCTTTCGCGGATGCTGCTGCACCGGCTGCCGGTCCTGCTGGCACCGGTTTCGAGTGGATCTTCCTGGTCGGCTTTCTGGTCATCTTCTATCTGATGATCTGGCGTCCACAGGCCAAGCGCGCGAAAGAGCAGAAGAATCTGCTGAGCAACTTGCAGAAGGGCGACGAAGTTGTGACCACTGGCGGCATCGCCGGCAAGATCAACAAAGTGACCGATGACTTCGTGGTAATCGAAGTGTCCGACACCGTTGAGCTGAAGATCCAGAAGGGCTCCATCGCAGCCACTCTGCCAAAGGGCACCCTGAAAGCGATCTGAGTACCATCTTTTACCAATCGACGGGGCGCGCAAGGCGCCCCGCGTTTTAAGCGGGCGGCGTGATGCTGAACAAATACCCTCTGTGGAAATACGTACTGATCCTGGCGGTGCTGGTGATCGGTTTTATTTATTCCGCACCCAATCTCTACCCTGATGATTCGGCTATCCAGATCAGTGGCGCCAGCACGGCGTTGCAGGTCACCCAGGCCGACGTGGATCGTGCGGCCAAGGCGCTTACCGATGCTGGCATCTCGGTCAAGGCTTCTTCTCTGGCCGAGAATGGCAAGGGCGGTTTGTTGCGTCTGAGCAAACAGGAAGACCAGCTTCCAGCCAAGGATGTCGTGCGCAAGGCGTTGGGCGATGACTACGTTGTCGCGCTGAACCTGGCCCGAACCACTCCGCAATGGCTGCGCAACGTGGGCGCGAGCCCGATGAAACTGGGCCTCGACCTCTCCGGCGGCGTGCACTTCCTGCTGGAAGTGGACATGGACAAGGCAATCGATGCTCGTCTGAAAGTCTACGAAGGCGAAGCCAAAACCCTGCTGCGCAAGGAAAAGGTGCGTTATCGCAGCCTGCCGCAACTGGGTAACACCATTCAGCTGGGCTTCAGCGATGATGCCGAACGCGAGCAGGCTCGTGCGCTGATCCGCAAGACCTTTACCGATTTCGAAGTCACTGCCGCCGAGCTGAACAGCATTCCTGTGCTGCGCATGGCGCTGACTCCGGCCAAGCTGGCCGAGATTCGTGAATACTCCATCAAGCAGAACCTGACCACAGTGCGTAACCGGGTCAACGAGCTGGGCGTCGCCGAGCCGCTGGTTCAGCGCCAGGGCGCGAACCGCATCGTGGTCGAGCTGCCGGGCGTGCAGGACACTGCCGAAGCCAAGCGTATTCTGGGCAAGACCGCCAACCTTGAATTCCGCCTGGGCGCAGGCCCGGACGATTCCAAGGGCACTACCGAGATGTTCGAGTTCCGCGAAGGTGGCCGTCCGGCCGCTGCCGTAGAGCGTGGGCTGATCATCACCGGTGACCAGGTAACCGACGCCAAGGCCAGCTTCGACGAGCAGGGTCGTCCACAGGTGAACATCAACCTTGATGGTCACGGTGGCGAGCTGATGAGCCGCGCAACCCGCAGCAACGTGGGCCGCAGCATGGCAGTGATCTTCATCGAGCAGCGTCCGACCACCACCTACGCCAAGCAGGTCGTGAATGGTGTCGAGAAAGACGTTCCGGTGCAGACCTTCACCGAAGACAAGAAAATCATCAGCCTGGCGACCATTCAATCGCCGCTGGGCAGTCAGTTCCGCATTACCGGCCTGAACGGGCAGGGCGAAGCATCCGAGCTCGCGCTGCTGCTGCGTGCTGGTGGCCTGGCCGCGCCGATGTACTTCGCTGAAGAACGTACCATCGGCCCGAGCCTGGGTGCCGACAACATCACCAAGGGTGTCGATGCGTCGCTGTGGGGCATGCTGCTCGTCTCGCTGTTCATCATGGCCATCTACCGTTTCTTCGGCCTGATCGCCACCGTCGCGCTGGCCTTGAACATGGTCATGCTGCTGGCGCTGATGTCGCTGCTGGGTGCAACGCTGACCCTGCCGGGTATCGCCGGTATCGTGTTGACCATGGGTATGGCGGTGGACGCCAACGTGCTGATCTTCTCGCGTATCCGCGAAGAGATCGCCAACGGCATGAGCGTCCAGCGTGCCATCAACGAAGGCTTCGATCGTGCGTACACCGCGATCCTCGACGCCAACCTGACGACGCTGCTGGTCGGCGGCATTCTCTTTGCGATGGGCACCGGCCCGGTCAAAGGGTTCGCAGTGACCATGTCGCTCGGGATCTTTACCTCGATGTTCACGGCCATCATGGTGACCCGCGCTATGGTCAACCTGATCTACGGCGGTCGTGACTTCAAGAAGTTGTGGATTTAAGGGGCTGCCATGTTACGTACCATCAACTTCATGGGTGTTCGCAACGTTGCGTTCGCCGTCACCATGCTCCTTACCGTACTGGCGTTGTTCAGCTGGTCCTTTAAAGGGCTCAACTTCGGCCTGGACTTTACCGGCGGTACGCTGATCGAGCTGACCTACGAGCGTCCAGCTGATCTGGGCAAGGTTCGCGAAGAGCTGACCGCCGCGGGTTACACCGAAGCGGTCGTACAGAGCTTCGGCGCAACCACCGACTTGCTGGTACGCATGCCAGGTGAAGACCCGCAGCTGGGCACTCAAGTGGCCGAAGCGCTGCGCAAATCGGGCGCGGATAACCCGGCCACCATCAAGCGTGTGGAGTTCGTCGGCCCTCAGGTCGGTGAAGAGCTGCGCGACCAGGGCGGCATCGGCATGCTGCTGGCACTGGGCGGTGTTCTGATCTACCTGGCGTTCCGCTTCCAGTGGAAGTTCGCTGTCGGTGCAATCGTCTCGCTGATCCACGACGTGGTGGTGACGATGGGTATCCTGTCGTTCTTCCAGATCACCTTCGACCTGACGGTGCTGGCGGCGGTACTGGCGATCATCGGCTACTCGCTGAACGACACCATCGTGGTATTCGACCGGGTGCGCGAGAACTTCCGTCTGCTGCGCAAGGCTACGCTGATCGAGAATATCAACATCTCCACCACGCAGACGCTGCTGCGCACCATCGCGACTTCGGTTTCGACGCTGCTGGCGATCATCGCGTTGTGGGCGTTCGGTGGTGACAGCCTGGAAGGCTTCTCCACCGCGTTGTTCATCGGTGTGTTGGCGGGTACCTACTCGTCGATCTACATCGCCAACGTGGTGTTGATCTGGCTGAACCTGACCACCGAGGACCTGATTCCTCCTGTGGTGGCCGAGAAGGCTGACGATCTCCCGTAATACCGTTCGGGAATAAGGAAACGGCGCGAGTTGAACTCGCGCCTTTTTTTGTGCTCCAAGGCGGGGTACGGCGTAAGAAATTACGCTTTCGATTGTCAGGAGGTTCAAGTGAACAAGTCGATGCTTGTTGGTGCTGTGCTAGGTGCGGCTGTCGTTACTGCTGGCGGCGCTGTTGCTACCTATAGCCTGGTCAAGGGCGGCCCCGAGTATGCGGATGTGTTGGCGGTCGAGCCGGTCAAGCAACAGATCAAGACACCTCGTGAGGTGTGCAAGGATGTGACGGTGACCCGACAGGCACCGGTCAAGGATCAGCATCAGATCGTGGGCAGCGTGATTGGCGCTGTAGCTGGCGGTCTGCTGGGTAACCAGGTCGGCGGCGGCAACGGCAAGAAGATCGCCACGGTCGCAGGCGCGGTCGGCGGCGGCTATGCCGGTAACAAGGTGCAGGAAGGCATGCAGGAGCGTGACACCTATACCACCACCCAGACCCGCTGCAACACCGTCAACGACATCAGCGACAAAGTTGTGGGCTACAACGTGAAGTACAAGCTCAACGACAAAGTCGGTCAGGTAAGAATGGACCGCGACCCGGGCGCGCAGATTCCCGTGGACGAGAAAGGCCAGTTGATTCTGGGTCAGGCTCAGTAAGCGCAGTTCTGCACAACAAAAGCACCTTCGGGTGCTTTTGTTGTTTCCGGGGGCTCGAACAGGGTGAGAGGCAGCAGCTGTCTCCGGCGATTCTGTGGAGGCTAGCTTGCTGGGGAGATGTGGCTGAAGGCGACATGGATGCTTTGCCTGTGCCGGCCTCTTCGCGAGCAAGCTCCCTCCCGCTAGAACTGCGGCGCACCACAAACTGTGGGAGGCAGCTTGCTGGCGAGGCGTGTTTGACGGCGATATAAATGCTTTGCCTGTACCGGCCCTTTCGCGAAAAAGTTCGCTCCCACAGAGCCAGCAGCACGCTGCTGACTGTGCGGGAGGCAGTAATTGTCTTGGACAACTCTGTGGGAGCCGGCTTGCTGGCGAGGACGTGTTTGAGGGCGACATGGATGCTTCGTCTGTACCGGCCTCTTCGCGAGCTAGCCTCCCACAGGTTTCAATGGCGCACAAAAAAAGCACCCGAAGGTGCTTTTTGTGCGACTCGCGAAACGCTTAGCGCTTCAGCGAAGGCGGCAGGTGCGGCGCGATGGCTGTCAGAACAGCCTTGAAGCATTTGGTGTTGCCGGCAACGATGTGGCCTTTTTCCAGGAAGTCATGGCCACCTGTGAAGTCGCTGACCAGACCGCCTGCTTCCTGAATCAGCAGTGCGCCCGCGGCCATGTCCCACTCGGACAGGCCCGACTCCCAGAATGCATCGAAACGGCCAGCTGCAACGTAAGCCAGGTCCAGGCTGGCAGCGCCTGCGCGGCGGATGCCTGCAGTCTGGCCGACCAGGGCGCGGAACATGCCGAGGTAGTTTTCCAGGTCATCCATTTGCTCGTCACGGAACGGGAAGCCGGTGCCCAGCAGCGCGCCTTCGAGGCTCTTGCGCTGGCTGACGCGCAGACGACGACCATTCAGCGCAGCGCCACGGCCACGGCTGGCGGTAAACTCTTCCTGGCGGACCGGGTCCAGAACAACGGCGTGTTCCAGGCGACCACGGTATTTGCAGGCGATGCTGACCGCGAAGTGCGGGATGCCGCGAACGAAGTTGGTGGTGCCGTCCAGTGGGTCGATGATCCACAGGTAATCGGTGCCTTCGCCGCTGCCCTCGTGCATGCCGCTTTCTTCGCCGAGGATGCCGTGGGTGGGGTAAGCCTTGCGCAGTGCGGTGATGATGCTCTGCTCGGCGGCACGGTCGATTTCCGTGACGTAGTCCTTGGCTTCTTTTTCGTCAACCTTGATGGTATCCAGGCGCTCGATGGAGCGGAAAATCAATTCGCTGGCGCTGCGGGCGGCGCGCAGCGCGATATTCAGCATGGGCTGCATGGACAAATCACCTAAGGTTGTTAAAGAGAGCCGGGCATTCTATTGCCTGCGTTGAATTATTTCCAGCCTTGCGTTGTCGCGACTGTCGACTCGCGGAAGATCGATCGCTTGCGAGGCTGTACAGGTTCATAGCGTTAATCGGGACGGTTCTGTAACATTTGCCCCCCTCAATTTTGTCAGTGAGCGCTCGCAGTGTTGCAGAACATTCGTGTTGTCCTGGTCGGCACTACCCATCCCGGAAATATCGGCGGGGCTGCGCGTGCCATGAAAAACATGGGGCTTTCGCGGCTGGTGCTGGTCGATCCGCGCATCTTCCCGTCGCCCGATGCCGACGCCCGCGCTTCGGGCGCGACCGACATCCTCGAAAGCGCGCAGGTCGTGGCAACGCTTGAAGAGGCACTGGTTGGCTGCAATCTGGTACTGGGCACCAGCGCCCGTGACCGCAGCCTGCCATGGCCGATGCTCGACCCGCGGGAGTCGGGCGTGAAGGCCGTCGAGCAGACCGGGCAGGGCGGTGAAGTCGCGCTGGTCTTCGGTCGCGAACACGCCGGCCTCACCAATGACGAGCTGCAGCGCTGTCACTACCATGTGCACATTCCGTCCGACCCGCAATTCAGCTCGCTGAATCTGGCCGCCGCCGTGCAAGTGCTCAGTTACGAAGTGCGCATGGCGTGGCTGGCCACCGCTCAGGTCCAGCCTGATGCCACCAGGCCCGACGCGGCCGCGCAGCACCAGGCCGAGCTGGCGACGATGGATGAAATGGAGGGTTTCTACGGGCATCTGGAGTCGACGCTGGTAGCGATCGGATTTCTGGACCCGGAAAAGCCTCGGCATCTGATGGCGCGGCTGCGTCGCTTGTACGGTCGCAGCGAAGTGGAGCGCTCGGAGTTGAGCATCCTGCGCGGCATTCTGACCGAGACTCAAAAAACGGCACGGGGCGAACCCCACAAGCGGAAGGATCAGTGATGTTCGAGCGTCTGCGAGAAGATATCCAGAGTGTGTTCCATCGCGATCCGGCGGCGCGTAATGCGTTCGACGTGCTGACCTGCTATCCGGGCATGCACGCGATCTGGCTGCACCGCTTCGCCCACATTCTGTGGCGCAACGGCTGGAAATGGCTGGCGCGTGTGGTATCCAATTTCGGTCGCTGGATGACGGGCATCGAGATCCATCCCGGCGCGCGCATCGGCCGTAGGTTCTTTATCGATCACGGCATGGGCATCGTCATCGGCGAGACCGCCGAGATCGGAAATGACGTGACGCTGTATCAGGGCGTGACGCTGGGCGGTACCAGCTGGAACGCGGGCAAGCGCCATCCGACCTTGGAAGACGGCGTCGTGGTGGGTGCCGGTGCCAAGGTGTTAGGGCCCTTCACTGTAGGCGCGGGCGCCAAGATCGGCTCCAACGCCGTGGTCACCAAGCCGGTGCCGGCAGGCGCTACCGCTGTAGGTATTCCTGGCCGGATCATCGTCAAGTCGAGCGATGAAACCGAGGCGCGCCGCAAGGCCATCGCCGAAAAGCTCGGCTTCGATGCCTACGGGGTCAGTGCCGATATGCCGGATCCGGTCGCTCGCGCCATCGGCCAGTTGCTCGACCACCTGCAAGCGGTGGACAGTCGTCTCGAAGGCATGTGTGGCGCGCTCAACAAGCTGGGCAGCGACTACTGCGCGAAGGAATTGCCTGAGCTGCGCGATGAAGTCTTCGACTGCGTCAAGGACAAGAGCGAGGATCGCGTCCAATAGATTCGGCGGTTTCGGGCGTGTCCTTGTGCCCGCAATCTTGCTATGATGCTGCCCGCAAATTTTGCTAATCCCGACTGTTTTACTTGGTCTAATAGTTGACTTAAATACTCGGAAATAGCATACTCGCTCCCATTCTGATCCTTGCGGTACACGCCATGCGACTGACTACAAAAGGCCGTTATGCTGTCACAGCGATGCTTGACCTGGCATTGCATGCGCAGCACGGGCCAGTGTCTCTGGCCGACATTTCCGAGCGGCAGGGTATTTCGCTTTCCTACCTCGAACAGTTGTTCGCCAAGCTGCGCCGCAGCAATCTGGTGTCCAGCGTCCGGGGTCCGGGTGGCGGTTACCAGCTGTCCCGGGACATGCAGGGCATTCAGGTCGCGCAAGTCGTCGATGCAGTCAACGAATCGGTCGACGCCACGCGCTGTCAGGGCCTGGGTGATTGCCACGCTGGCGACACCTGCCTGACCCACCATCTGTGGTGCGACCTGAGCCAGCAGATTCACGAATTTCTGAGCGGTATCAGCCTGGCGGATCTTGTCACTCGCCGTGAGGTACAGGAAGTCGCTCAGCGCCAGGATATGCGTCGCTGCAACAGCAAGACGCCGCAACTGGATAAGATCGAAACGTCCGCCGTCGAATGAACGCAGATGAATGAGCGGTGCGCCAGCCTGATAGGAGAGTTTCAATGAAGTTGCCGATTTACCTCGATTACTCCGCGACGACCCCGGTCGATCCGCGAGTAGCGCAGAAAATGATCGATTGCCTGCTGGTTGACGGAAATTTCGGCAACCCAGCCTCGCGTTCCCACGTGTTCGGATGGAAGGCCGAAGAGGCTGTCGAGAACGCTCGCCGTCAGGTCGCCGACCTGGTCAACGCCGATCCTCGTGAAATCGTCTGGACCTCCGGTGCTACCGAGTCCGACAACCTGGCCATCAAGGGTGTTGCGCACTTCTACCACACCAAGGGCAAGCACCTGATCACCTCCAAGGTCGAGCACAAGGCTGTCCTGGACACCACGCGCCAGCTGGAGCGTGAAGGTTTCGAAGTGACCTACATCGAGCCGGGCGAAGACGGTCTGATCACGCCAGCGATGGTCGAAGCCGCGCTGCGCGACGACACCATCCTGGTTTCGATCATGCACGTGAACAACGAGATCGGCACCATCAACGACATCGCTGCGATTGGCGAACTGACGCGCTCGCGTGGCGTGCTGTTCCACGTCGATGCGGCTCAGTCGACCGGCAAGGTCGAGATCGATCTGGCCAGCCTGAAAGTCGACCTGATGTCGTTCTCGGCACACAAGACCTACGGCCCGAAAGGTATCGGCGCGCTGTACGTCAGTCGCAAGCCGCGTGTTCGCCTCGAAGCGACCATGCACGGCGGCGGCCACGAACGTGGCATGCGTTCCGGCACCCTGGCGACTCACCAGATCGTCGGCATGGGTGAAGCGTTCCGTATCGCCAAGGAAGAAATGGCTTCCGAGAACGTGCGCATCAAGGCACTCAGCGACCGCTTCTACAAGCAGGTCGAGAACCTCGAAGAGCTGTACGTCAACGGCAGCCTGATCGCTCGCGTTCCGCACAACCTGAACCTGAGCTTCAACTACGTTGAAGGCGAGTCGCTGATCATGGCGCTCAAGGATCTGGCCGTGTCGTCCGGTTCTGCCTGCACCTCGGCTTCCCTGGAGCCGTCGTACGTACTTCGCGCCCTTGGTCGTAATGACGAACTGGCGCATAGCTCGATACGCTTCACCTTCGGCCGCTTCACCACCGAAGAAGAAATCGATTACGCCGCGCAGAAGGTTTGCGAGGCTGTTACCAAGCTGCGGGCTCTCTCGCCGCTGTGGGACATGTACAAAGACGGCGTCGATATCTCGAAGATCGAGTGGGCGGCGCACTAATTTAAAGTCGCCTCCAAAGCAGGCCATGCGCGATGCAATCGACATGGCCTGAAGAGCGACTCCCTGATGTGAGAGGAAAGAATCATGGCTTACAGCGAAAAGGTCATCGACCACTACGAGAACCCGCGCAACGTCGGCAAGATGAACGCGGAAGATCCTGATGTCGGCACCGGCATGGTCGGCGCTCCGGCGTGCGGCGACGTGATGCGTCTGCAGATCAAGGTCAACGAGCAGGGCGTCATCGAAGACGCCAAGTTCAAGACTTACGGCTGCGGTTCGGCGATCGCTTCCAGCTCCCTGGCCACTGAGTGGATGAAGGGCAAGACGCTGGACGAAGCAGAAACCATCAAGAACACCCAGCTGGCTGAAGAGCTCGCGCTGCCTCCGGTGAAGATCCACTGCTCGGTACTCGCCGAAGACGCCATCAAGGCGGCCGTTCGTGACTACAAGCAGAAGAAAGGCCTCCTGTAAGGAGTTCTTTCTCGAGAAGCTGGCGACAAGTAAGGAGATCCAATGGCTATCAGCATGACAGAAGCTGCCGCGAACCACGTACGTCGTTCCCTTGAGGGGCGCGGCAAAGGTGACGGCATTCGTCTGGGTGTCCGCACCACGGGCTGTTCCGGTCTTGCCTACGTGCTCGAATTCGTCGATGCCGCGGGCACTGATGACACCGTGTTCGAAATGCACGGCGTGAAGATCATCATTGACCCCAAAAGCCTGGTCTACCTCGACGGTACTGAGCTGGACTTCGTTCGTGAAGGTTTGAACGAAGGCTTCAAGTTCAATAATCCGAACTCGCGTGGCGAGTGTGGCTGTGGCGAAAGCTTCAACGTCTGAGGCTTTTATCGTGGGTACTCCTTGTCACTTTGCCCTGTTCGAGCTCAAGCCGGAATTCCGTCTTGATCTTGACCAGTTGGCGACCCGTTACCGAGAGCTGGCGCGCAGCGTTCACCCGGACCGGTTCGCCGATGCGCCCGAACGTGAACAGCGCCTGGCGCTGGAGCGTTCCGCCAGCCTCAACGAAGCCTATCAGACGCTCAAGAGCGCGCCGAAACGTGCGCGATATCTGCTGGCGCTGAAAGGCAACGAGGTCCCGCTTGAAGTCACTGTGCACGATCCCGACTTTCTTCTGCAGCAGATGCAATGGCGCGAAGAGCTTGAGGATCTGCAGGATGACGGCGATCTGGACGGTGTCGCTACGTTCAAGCGCCGACTCAAGGTCGCGCAGGAAGAACTGAACGACAGCTTCGCCGCTTGCTGGGATGATGCCGCGCAACGCGAACAGGCCGAACGCCTGATGCGTCGCATGCAGTTCCTCGACAAGCTTTCCTACGAAGTGCGCCAGCTCGAAGAGCGCCTCGACGATTAACCCCCGTGTCGCTCAGGCGGCACGCCAGTGTGATTATTCAGAAAAGCATGGCCTTACTGCAGATCGCCGAACCCGGCCAGAGTCCTCAACCGCACCAGCGTCGTCTGGCGGTAGGTATCGACCTGGGCACCACCAATTCGCTGGTCGCTGCATTGCGCAGCGGTCTTTCCGAGCCGCTGGCCGATGCCGACGGGCAGGTCATTCTGCCGTCCGCCGTGCGCTATCACGCTGAGCGAGTCGAAGTCGGGCAGGCAGCCAAGGCTGCCGCTTCCGCCGATCCGTTCAATACCGTGCTGTCGGTCAAGCGCCTGATGGGGCGTGGGTTGAGCGACGTCAAGCAGCTGGGCGAGCAACTGCCTTATCGCTTTGTCGATGGCGAGTCGCACATGCCTTTCATCGATACGGTGCAGGGGCCGAAAAGCCCGGTCGAAGTGTCCGCCGACATTCTCAAGGTGTTGCGCCAGCGCGCTGAAGCCACCCTGGGTGGCGAGCTGGTCGGCGCGGTGATCACCGTTCCGGCCTACTTCGACGACGCACAGCGCCAGGCCACCAAGGATGCTGCCCGTCTGGCGGGTCTGAACGTGCTGCGCCTGCTCAACGAGCCGACGGCCGCAGCGGTCGCCTATGGCCTGGATCAGAAAGCCGAAGGTGTGGTTGCCATCTACGATCTGGGCGGCGGGACCTTCGATATCTCGATTCTGCGTCTGACCGGCGGCGTTTTTGAAGTCTTGGCCACCGGCGGCGATACCGCGCTGGGCGGCGATGACTTCGATCACGCCATCGCCAGCTGGATGGTTGCCGATGCAGGCCTGTCCGCGGACATGAGCCCGTCGGTGCAACGCAGTCTGTTGCAGATCGCCTGTGCGGCCAAGGAAGCGCTGACGAACGTGGAATCGGTTGAAGTGAGCTACGAAGGCTGGCGCGGTGTACTGACCCGCGAAGCCTTCAATGCGCTGATCGAGCCGATGGTCGCGCGCAGCCTGAAAGCCTGTCGCCGCGCGGTTCGTGACTCCAATGTCGAGATCGACGAGGTTCAGGCAGTGGTCATGGTCGGCGGTTCGACCCGTGTGCCGCGTGTGCGCGAAGCGGTCGCCGAGCTGTTCGGTCGCCAGCCGCTGACCACCATCGATCCGGATCAGGTAGTCGCCATCGGCGCTGCGATCCAGGCCGATACCCTCGCCGGCAACAAGCGCGATGGGGAAGAACTGCTGCTGCTCGACGTGATTCCGCTCTCGCTGGGCCTGGAAACCATGGGCGGGCTCATGGAGAAGGTGATTCCGCGCAACACCACGATTCCCGTGGCTCGCGGTCAGGAGTTCACCACCTACAAAGACGGCCAGACGGCCATGATGATTCATGTGCTGCAAGGCGAGCGCGAGCTGATCAGCGATTGCCGCTCCTTGGCGCGTTTCGAGCTGCGCGGCATTCCGCCGATGGTTGCCGGCGCCGCCAAAATCCGTGTGACTTTTCAGGTCGATGCCGATGGCCTGCTCAGCGTTTCGGCGCGCGAGCTTGGCTCGGGTGTCGAAGCGAGCATCCAGGTCAAGCCGTCCTATGGCCTGACCGACGGCGAAATCGCCCGCATGCTGAAGGATTCCTTTGCGTACGCCGGTGACGACAAGGTCGCCCGCGTGCTGCGCGAACACCAGGTCGATGCCGAGCGTCTGCTCGAAGCCGTGCAGGGCGCAATGGACGCCGACGGCGAGCGCCTTCTCGACGGGGAGGAACGCATGGTCATCAACTTGGAAATGGACCAGCTACGTGAATTGATGCATGGCACCGATGGCTACGCCATCGAGCAACAGACCAAGCGTCTGTCGCAGGTGACCGATGCATTTGCCGCCCGACGCCTTGATTCGACGGTCAAAGCCGCGCTGGCCGGGCGCAACCTGAATGAAATCGAGGATAACTGATGCCGCAGCTCATTTTTCTGCCCCACGCCGCGTTGTGTCCGGAAGGGCTTGTAGTGGAAGTGGAGCCCGGCACTTCGATACTGGAAGTCGCTCACGAGCATCACATCGAGATCGAAAGCGCATGCGGCGGCGTCTGTGCATGCACGACCTGTCACTGCATCATTCGTGAGGGTTTCAACTCGCTCGAAGAGGCCGATGAGCTGGAAGAAGACATGCTGGACAAGGCCTGGGGCCTTGAACCGCAGTCGCGCCTCTCGTGTCAGGCAGTCGTCGGAAATGAAGACCTGACGGTTGAAATTCCCAAATATTCGCTCAACCATGCGGCCGAAGCCCCCCACTGACAAGGAGCTGTCATGAGTCTCAAATGGGTAGATGTGCAGGAGATCTCCATCCAGCTGGCCGAACGGCATCCGGATATCAATCCGCTGTCGGTGAACTTCGTCAGGCTGCGCAATCTGGTCCTTGAGCTGCCTGAGTTCGACGATGACCCGGCCCGCGGAGGGGAAAAGGTCCTCGAAGCGATCCAGGCGTTATGGATCGAAGAGGCGGAATGAATTCAGTAACGCATGCAAGTTAGGCAATACACCGGAACCCGCGTATAATTCGCGGGTTTAATTTTTCGCTTCAATCACTGTTTCTGGAGTTTCACCATGGCTGTTCAACGTACTTTCTCCATCATCAAGCCTGACGCCGTTGCCAAGAACGTTATCGGCGAGATCACCACTCGTTTCGAAAAAGCCGGTCTGCGCGTTGTCGCTTCCAAGCTGAAGCAACTGTCCAAGGCCGAAGCTGAAGGTTTCTACGGTGAGCACAAAGAGCGCGGCTTCTTTGGTGACCTGGTTGCCTTCATGATCTCCGGTCCTGTTGTCGTTCAGGTTCTGGAAGGCGAAAACGCCATCGCTCTGAACCGCGAGCTGATGGGCGCTACCAACCCTAAAGAAGCTGCTGCCGGCACCATCCGTGCTGACTTCGCTGAGTCCATCGACGCCAACGCTGTTCACGGCTCGGACTCCGAAGCTGCCGCCGCTCGCGAAATCGCGTACTTCTTCGCAGCTACCGAGGTAACCGCTCGCTAAGGTCTGCCGACCCGCGAGTGAGAGGTGAATTCATGATTGCATCGACTGGTAAAACCAACCTGTTGGGTCTGACTCAGCTGGAAATGGAAAAATTCTTCGACTCCATCGGGGAGAAGCGCTTCCGTGCCGGTCAGGTCATGAAGTGGATTCACCACTTTGGTGTCGACGATTTCGACGCCATGACGAACGTCAGCAAGGCCTTGCGCGAAAAGCTCAAGGCCTGTGCCGAAGTTCGTGGTCCCGAAGTGGTCAGCGAGGACATTTCCAGCGACGGCACCCGCAAGTGGGTGGTGCGCGTGGAGTCCGGCAGCTGCGTCGAGACCGTCTACATCCCCCAGGGCAAGCGCGGCACCTTGTGCGTTTCGTCCCAGGCGGGCTGTGCCCTGGATTGCAGTTTCTGCTCCACCGGCAAGCAAGGCTTCAACAGCAACCTCACCGCCGCCGAAGTCATCGGTCAGGTGTGGATTGCCAACAAATCCTTCGGCAGCGTCCCGGCGACCGTCGACCGTGCTATCACCAATGTGGTGATGATGGGCATGGGCGAGCCGCTGCTGAACTTCGATAATGTCATTGCCGCCATGCATCTGATGATGGATGACCTGGGGTATGGCATTTCCAAACGTCGGGTGACACTGTCCACCTCCGGCGTGGTGCCGATGATCGACGAGCTGTCCAAGCACATCGACGTCTCCCTGGCTCTGTCGCTGCACGCGCCTAACGACGCGTTGCGCAACCAGCTGGTGCCGATCAACAAGAAATACCCGCTCAAGATGCTGCTCGAATCGTGCCGTCGCTACATGTCCAATCTAGGCGAGAAGCGCGTGCTGACCGTCGAGTACACCCTGCTCAAGGACGTCAACGACAAGGTCGAGCACGCGGTCGAGATGATCGAGCTGCTCAAGGACACGCCTTGCAAGATCAACCTGATCCCGTTCAACCCGTTCCCGCATTCCGGTTACGAGCGTCCGAGCAACAACGCGATTCGTCGCTTCCAGGATCTACTGCATCAGGCCGGTTACAACGTGACCGTGCGCACCACTCGCGGCGAGGATATCGATGCCGCCTGCGGTCAGCTGGTCGGGCAGGTCATGGACCGTACCCGCCGCAGCGAACGGTATATCGCGGTGCGTGAGGTAAGCGCCGATGCGGATCTTACGTCAAGCGCCTCCAGCCGATCCTGATTGCGAACCTGACTGAGAGGGACCCCATGTCTGTGCGCATTCCATTGGTGCTCTGTTTCGTCTTCGGGCTGGTGGGCTGCGTCGCGACGGGTAATGTCAATCCGCTTACTACCAGCGCGGGGCGTGATCAGGCCCGCGATGCGTACGTGCAGTTGGGCCTTGGGTACTTTCAGCAAGGCCAGACCGAGCGCGCCAAGGTTCCGTTGAAGAAAGCGCTTGAGCTCGACAGCTCGGACCCGCAGGCCAACGCGGCGCTGGCGCTGGTGTTCCAGACCGAAATGGAACCCGAGCTTGCCGATCAGTACTACCGCAAGGCCTTGTCCGCGAGTGACAACGAAGCGCGGATCGTCAACAACTACGGTAGTTTCCTCTACGAGCAGCAGCGTTATCCGGAAGCCTACGAGCGTTTTGAACAGGCTGCCGCCGATAACCTGTATCCTGAGCGGTCACGGGTGTTCGAAAGCCTGGGCATGACCGCCCTGAAGCTGGGCAAGCGTGACGTGGCCCGCGAACATTTCACCAAAGCGCTGCGCCTTGATCGTCAGCAACCGCGTTCCCTGCTGGAAATGGCTGAGTTGTCTTACGAAGACGGGCAATATGTGCCGGCGCGTGATTTTTACGACCGCTTCAGCCAGCTGAGCGAGCAGAATGCACGTAGCCTGTTGCTGGGTACGCGGTTAGCCAAGGTTTATGAAGATCGCGACAAGGCGGCCAGTTTTGGTCTGCAATTAAAAAGACTCTATCCCGGTACGCCGGAATATCAGCAATACCTGTCGGAGCAATGATGAAAGCGGCGCATCCCGAAGTTGTGGCAACCACTCGCCTGAATCCTGGAGAAACCCTGCGCCAGGCCCGTGAGAGCAAGAACTGGTCGCTGCCAGATGTGGCTCTGAGGATGAACCTGACCGTAACGTCCTTGAGTCATCTTGAAAATGGCCAGTTCGACAAACTGCCAGGGCATACCTTCGCCCGCGGATACGTGCGCGCCTACGCCAAGCTGCTGGGCCTGGATCAGGCCGCGCTGGTCAATCAGTTCGATCAGTACACCGGTACCGACGGCAAGGGCAGTTCGGTCCATGCGCTTGGCCGTATCGAAGAGCCGGTTCGCCTGTCGCACAACATCCTGCGTATCGTCAGCCTTCTGTTGCTGTTGGTTCTGGTCGGTGGCGGCTTTCTGTGGTGGCAGGATCAGGCGTCCCAGCGCGGCAAGGAGCCTTCGGGGCTTGCCCTTGAGCATGTCGAAGTCGAGAGCGCCGACGGCACCACGCAGATTCACCCGCTGGACGAGCCGGAAGATCAGGCCGTCGTCGAGAATCAGGACACCAATGAAGCGCCGCTGGCGTTGAATCAGGGCACGCCTGCCGCTGAAACGCCGGCGACGCCTTCCGCTGCGCCTGCCGTGCCTGCACCGGTTGCGCCAGCTACCGCCCAGGCGCCAGCGCCATCGGGCGCGCCAGCCGCCACAGCGACCCTTACGCCGTCCCTGCCTGTTACACCGCCACCTGCGCCGGCGCCCGCACCTGCGGCAGAGCCCGCGGCGGTCATGCCTGGCTCGGGACAGATCAGATTGCAATTCACCGCCGATTGCTGGACTCAGGTCACCGACGGCAACGGCAAGGTGCTGATGAGCGGCCTCAAGCGCAAGGGCGACAGCCTCGATGTCAGCGGCAAGCCGCCGTTGACTCTGCGTCTGGGCTACGCGCGCGGCGCGCAGGTCAGCTATAACGGGCAGCCTGTCGATGTGGCCCCTTTCACCAGCGGCGAAACTGCTCGCCTGAAGCTAGGGCAATAACTCATGCACGGCCAATCCCCTATCAAGCGACGTGAATCCCGAAAGATCTGGGTCGGCTCCGTGCCGGTCGGCGGTGACGCCCCCATTGCCGTCCAGAGCATGACCAACAGCGACACCAACGACGTCGACGCCACCGTTGCGCAGATCAACCGCCTTGAAGCCGCCGGCGTGGATATCGTGCGGGTTTCGGTTCCCGACATGGACGCCGCCGAGGCATTCGGTCGCATCAAGCAGCGCGTCAAGGTGCCGCTGGTGGCCGACATCCATTTCGATTACCGGATCGCCTTGCGCGTCGCCGAACTGGGCGTCGACTGCCTGCGCATCAACCCCGGCAATATCGGCCGTGAAGACCGCGTGCGCGCGGTGGTCGATGCCGCTCGCGACCGTGGCATCCCGATTCGCATTGGCGTCAACGCAGGCTCTCTGGAAAAAGACCTGCAGAAGAAATACGGCGAACCAACGCCCGAAGCCCTGGTGGAGTCGGCGCTGCGCCACGTCGAGCACCTGGAACGCCTCAACTTCCCTGACTTCAAGGTCAGCGTGAAGGCATCCGACGTGTTCATGGCCGTCGAAGCCTACCGGCTGCTGGCCAAGCAGATCATCCAGCCGCTGCACCTGGGCATCACCGAGGCTGGCGGATTGCGCTCGGGTACGGTGAAATCCGCGGTCGGGCTGGGTATGCTGCTCGCCGAAGGAATTGGCGATACTATCCGCATCTCGCTGGCCGCTGACCCGGTCGAAGAAGTGAAGGTCGGCTACGACATTCTCAAGTCGCTGCACCTGCGTTCCCGTGGCATCAACTTCATTGCCTGCCCGAGCTGCTCGCGGCAGAACTTCGACGTGGTCAAGACCATGAACGAACTGGAAGGGCGCCTCGAAGATCTGCTGGTGCCGCTGGACGTCGCGGTCATCGGTTGCGTGGTGAACGGGCCCGGTGAAGCCAAGGAAGCTCATATCGGCCTCACGGGCGGTACGCCAAACCTGATCTACATCGACGGCAAGCCCGCGCAGAAGCTGACCAATGACAATCTCGTGAACGAGCTCGAACGCCTGATTCGCGAGAAAGCGGCCGAAAAGGCCGAAGCCGACGCCTCGGTCATCGTGCGCGGCTAACCCAGATTGCTAAGGATTTTTTGTGAGTAAGTCTCTGCAAGCCATTCGTGGCATGAACGACATCCTGCCCGAGCAGACCCCGCTGTGGCGTCACTTCGAAGGCACGGTCGCGCGCCTGCTGGATAACTACGGTTATCGCCAGATCCGTATGCCGATCGTCGAGTTCACCGACCTGTTCAAGCGCTCCATCGGCGAGGTCACCGACATTGTCGAAAAGGAGATGTACACCTTTGCCGACCGCAACGGTGACTCGCTGACGCTGCGTCCGGAAGGTACTGCGGCCTGTGTGCGCGCGGTTCTCGAACACGGCATTACCGGCGGTGGCCAGGTGCAGAAACTGTGGTACATCGGCCCGATGTTCCGCCACGAGCGCCCGCAGAAAGGCCGTTATCGCCAGTTCCACCAGATCGGTGTCGAAGTCTTCAACCTTGACGGTCCGGACGTCGATGCCGAGCTGATCGTCATGACATGGCGTCTCTGGGGCCTGCTGGGCATCCGCAACGCCGTCAAGCTCGAACTCAACAGCCTGGGCACCAGCGAAGCACGTGCTCGCTATCGCGATGCGCTGGTCGACTACCTGACCGCGCGCCTCGACCAACTGGACGAAGACAGCCAGCGTCGCCTCAAGACCAATCCGCTGCGCGTTCTGGATACCAAACACCCGGAGACCCAGGCCGTACTGGTCGATGCGCCGAAGCTGGCCGATTATCTGGACGAAGAATCACGCGTTCATTTCGAAGGCCTGAAAGCGCGTCTCGACGCGGCCGGCATTCCTTACGTCATCAACCCCAAGTTGGTGCGTGGCCTGGATTACTACAGCAAGACGGTCTTCGAGTGGGTGACCGACCAGCTGGGGGCCCAGGGCACCGTGTGCGCGGGCGGCCGTTATGACGGTCTGGTCGAGCAGATGGGCGGCAAGCCGACCGCGGGCGTGGGTTTCGCCATGGGCATCGAGCGTCTCGTGCTGCTGCTCGAAACCCTGGAGCAGATCCCGCAAGAGATCTCCCGTCAGGTGGATGTCTATGTCTGTGCTTTCGGTGAAGCGGCCGAACTCGCGGCGCTGACGCTGACCGAGCAGGTCCGCGACCAGATGCCGAATCTTCGTCTGCAGGTCAACGCCGGCGCCGGCAGCTTCAAGAGTCAGTTCAAGAAGGCCGACAAGAGCGGTGCGTTGTATGCGCTGATTCTGGGCGAAGAAGAACTCGCTCAGAAGATCATCGGTGTCAAACCCCTGCGCGGGCAGGGCGAGCAACAGAATATTGCCTGGAGTGCTCTGTCCGAGCACCTGGCCGCCTGCGTCGTGCAGGGTTGAAGTTGATTAACAGCCGATTTAGCGAATAGGAGTATTGGGGTGTCGCGTACCGAAGATGAAGAGCTGGCGGTAATGAAGGACTGGTGGCAGCGTAACGGCAAACCCCTGGTGACCGGCGGTCTGCTGGCATTGATCGTGGTTCTGGGCTGGCAGGGCTGGCAGAGATACCAAATCAACCAGTCGCAGGGCGCCTCGATCCTTTACCAGCAACTGCTGGAAACCGCGCTGACGCCAAGCGGTCAGGCCGACACTACGCAGGTTGCGCAGATCGCCGGCAAGCTCAAGAGCGAGTTCGGTGGAACCACCTACGCGCAATTTGGTAGCCTCTTCGTCGCCAAGGTGGCGGTCGACAACGGCAAGTTCGACGATGCCGTGGCAGAGCTGAAAACCGTTTCCGACAAGCCTGCAAACGCAACGCTGGGCGAACTGGCCCGTCAGCGTCTTGCTCGCGTGCTGGCCGCGCAGAACAAAGGTGAAGAAGCGCTCAAGCTGCTCGCCGGTGACGCCGACAAGGCGTTCCTGGCCAGCCGCGAAGAACTCAAAGGCGACCTGCTGGTTCAGCTGGGTCGTACCGACGAGGCGCACGCTGCTTATCAAAAGGCCAAATCCGCGCTCTCCGAAGACGCTGCGGTCGGTGGCCTGCAAATGAAGCTCGACGATCTGGCGAAAGGGGATGCGTGACGTGATTCGTTGGAAACATGCAGCATTGCTGGCTCTGGCCATTCTGGCCGCGGGTTGCAGCAGCAACAGCAAGAAGGAACTTCCGCCGGCCGAGCTGACCGACTTCAAAGAAGAAGTCGTCCTGCAGAAGCAGTGGAGCCACTCGATCGGCGACGGTCAGGGCGAAACCTACAACATGCTGGTTCCGGCCATCGAAGGTGACCGCATTTACGCCAGTGACGTGACCGGTGTGGTCATGTCGCTGGACCGCCTGACGGGCGACGTTATCTGGGAAAAGGACCTTGAACTGCCTGTTTCCGGCGCCGTCGGCGTGGGTTACGGCATGGTCATGGTCGGCACCATCAAGGGCGAAGTGGTTGCCCTGGACGCAGCTTCCGGCGAAGAAAGATGGCGTGCTCGCGTGACCAGCGAAGTCCTGGCTCCGCCGGCGACCAATGGTGACGTGGTAGTGGTCCAAACCCAGGACGACCGTGTGATCGGCCTCGATGCCGCCACTGGCAGCCAGCGCTGGATCTACGAAAGTACTCCGGCGGTCCTGACTCTGCGTGGCACCGGCGCGCCGCTGGTCACCAATCGTCTGGCGATTGCCGGCCTGTCGACCGGCAAGGTCGTGGCGCTGGACACCGCCAACGGCGTGCCGGTCTGGGAGCAGCGCGTTGCCGTTCCTCAAGGCCGTTCCGAGCTGGAGCGCGTCGTCGATATCGACGGCGGTCTGCTGTTGTCCGGTGGCACCTTGTACGTTGCCAGCTATCAGGGCCGCGTAGCGGGTCTGGATCTGGAAAGCGGCCGCGTATTGTGGCAGCGCGACGCGTCGAGTTACTCGGGCGTAGCCCAGGGTTTCGGCAGCGTCTACGCGACACTGGCTTCCGGTACGGTCGAAGGGATCGACGAGCGTTCGTCCAGCGCGCTGTGGAGCAATGAATCTCTGGCGCGTCGCCAATTGGGCGCACCGGAAGTGTTTTCCAGCTACGTGGCAGTCGGCGACATGGAAGGCTATCTTCACCTGTTGAGCCAGGTGGATGGTCGTTTCGTGGGCCGCGAGCGCATCGACGGCGACGGCCTGCGTGCGCGTCCGCTGGTAGTTGGCGACATGATTTACGTGTATGGCAACAGCGGCAAACTGGAAGCCCTGACCATCAAGTAATGATTGTCCAGGCCCGGCGCTTCGTGCGCCGGGCGACCTTGCTTTTGCAAGGCTGCGGCGCCCACGGGTGCCGCTCCGAACTCCGGCCGCTGCCTCGCAGCGGCTTTTGTATTTTCTGAAATAACGAAGTGGAGAGCCGCATGGTTCCCGTAATCGCCCTGGTGGGTCGACCGAACGTCGGCAAGTCCACCATGTTCAACCGCCTGACCAGGACCCGTGACGCCATTGTCGGCGACCTGTCCGGTCTTACCCGTGATCGCCAATACGGAGAGGCGAAGTGGCAAGGGCGCTCCTATATCCTGATTGACACCGGTGGTATCTCCGGCGACGAGCATGGCATGGACGAGAAGATGGCCGAGCAGTCGCTGCTGGCCATTGAAGAAGCCGATGTCGTGCTGTTTCTGGTGGATGCCAAGGCGGGCTACACCGCTGCGGACCAGATGATTGGCGAGCACCTGCGCAAGCGCAACAAGCGTTCCTATGTGGTCGCCAACAAAATCGACAACATCGACGAAAACCTGGCGCGTGCCGAGTTCAGTCCGATGGGCCTGGGCGATGCGATTCCGGTCGCTGGCGCACATGGTCGCGGCATCTCGCAGATGCTCGAAATCGCCCTGAAGGAATTCCCTAGGGACGAGGACGACCAGGAAGACGCAGAAGTCGAAGACGTCGCCGAAGGCGAGGAAGCCAAGCGCATTCCTGGCCCGAGCGAGAAAGACGGTATCAAGATCGCCATCATCGGTCGCCCTAACGTGGGCAAATCGACGCTGGTCAACCGCATGCTGGGTGAAGACCGCGTCATCGTCTACGACCAGCCGGGTACCACGCGCGACAGTATCTACATTCCGTTCGAGCGCAACGAAGAGAAGTACACGCTGATCGACACCGCTGGTGTGCGCAAGCGTGGCAAGATCCACGAGGAAGTCGAGAAGTTCTCGGTGGTCAAGACGTTGCAGGCCATCAAGGACGCCAACGTGGTGATCTTCGTGATGGACGCCCGCGAGGGTGTGGTCGACCACGACCTGAACCTGCTGGGCTTCGCCCTGGAGTCCGGTCGGGCGATCGTCATCGCGCTGAACAAGTGGGACGGCATGCTGCCGGGCGAACGTGACTACGTGAAGACCGAGCTGGAGCGTCGCCTGTTCTTCGTCGACTTCGCGGACATTCACTTTATCTCCGCCTTGCATGGCACTGGCGTCGGCAACCTGTACAAGTCGGTGCAGAACTCCTTCAAGTCTGCCGTGACACGCTGGCCGACCAGCCGCCTGACGCAGATTCTGGAAGACGCTGTCAGCGAGCACGCGCCGCCCATGGTCGGCAGCCGCCGCATCAAGCTGCGTTACGCTCACCTGGGTGGTGCCAACCCGCCGTTGATCGTGATCCACGGCAACCAGGTCGAGAAAGTGCCCAAGTCGTATGTGCGCTATCTGGAAAATACCTACCGCCGCGTGCTGAAACTGGTGGGTACTCCGATCCGTATCGAGTTCAAAGGCGGCGAAAACCCGTACGAGGGCAACAAGAACACGCTGACAGACCGTCAGGTCAACAAGAAGCGTCGGATGATGTCCCACCACAAGAAAGCCGACAAGAAACGCCGCGACAAGCGCTGACTAGCAAGTCAGGAGCTGCAAGTTACAAGCTGCAAGCGGCAAGAGGAGACTGTGCTCACCTCCGCTTGCAGCTTGCAGCTTGCAGCTTAAAGCTTGTAGCTTGTAGCTTTCCCAGGCAGGCTCTTCATGATCGACAGCAAGCTGCCCAATGTGGGCACCACCATCTTCACCGTCATGTCGCAACTGGCCGCCGAGATCGGCGCCGTCAATCTGTCCCAGGGCTTTCCCGATTTCGACGGGCCACAGGCGCTGCGTGATGCGCTCAGCCGCCGAGTGGCCGAAGGTTACAATCAATACTCCCCAATGACCGGCCTGCCTGCATTGCGCCAGCAGGTCGCGGCCAAGATCACCCGGAGCTATGGCCGGCAGGTCGACTCGGATACCGAGATCACCATCACGCCGGGCGCGACTCAAGCCATCTTCTGCGCCATTCAGGCCGTGATCCGTCCCGGCGATGAAGTGATCATCTTTGACCCGTGCTACGACAGTTACGGGCCGTCCGTGCAACTGGCCGGCGGCCGTTGCGTGCACGTGCAGCTGAGCCCGGACACGTTCACCATCGACTGGCAGTCGTTCAGTGATGCGCTGACCCCGCGCACGCGCATGATCGTCATCAACAGCCCGCACAACCCCAGCGGCGCGTTGATCAGCCGCGCCGAACTGGATCAACTGGCGGCGTTGATCGCCGAGCGCGACATCTATCTGCTCAGTGACGAGGTGTACGAGCACCTGGTATTCGATGGCGTCAGTCATGCCAGCGTGCTGGATCACGAAGCGCTGTATCAGCGTGCGTTTGTGGTCAGCTCGTTCGGCAAAACCTACCACGTGACCGGCTGGAAGACCGGTTATGTGGTCGCGCCACCGGCCTTGACCGCCGAACTGCGCAAGGTCCACCAGTACGTCAGTTTCTGCGGCGTGACCCCGCTGCAGTATGCGCTGGCGGATTTCATGGCCGAGCATCCCGAGCATGTGGACCAGCTGCCAGCGTTTTATCAGGCCAAGCGGGACTTCTTCTGCAATGAGCTCACCACCTCGCGCTTCAGCTTTACTCCAGCGGCAGGCACCTACTTTCAGCTGGTCGACTATTCGCAGATTCGTCCCGACCTCAATGACGTCGATATGGCGCTGTGGATGACGCGCGAGCACGGCGTGGCGAGCATTCCAATCTCGGTCTTTTACCAGACACCACCCGAAGGGCAGCGCCTGATACGCCTGTGCTTCGCCAAGCGTGAGGAGACGCTGCGTCAGGCAGCGGAAAAACTATGCGCGATCTGAGCCAGCTACCCAATCTTGATATTGCCTTGATCCAGACGACGCTGGCATGGCACGACCGCGACGCCAACCTTGAGCATTTCGAACACCTGCTGGATCAAGCGACTGACGTCGATCTGGTGATCCTGCCAGAGATGTTCACCACAGGTTTCTCGATGGATTCAGAAGCTCTGGCGGAGTCGGAAAACGGCCCGACCTCCGTCTGGATGCTGGCCCAGGCTCAGCGCCTGAAGGCAGTGGTGACCGGCAGCGTGATCACGCGTGCCGCCGACGGCAGTTACCGTAACCGCCTGCTGTGGGCACGGCCTGACGGCGAACTCTCGTATTACGACAAGCGCCATCTGTTTCGCATGGCGGGTGAGCACGAGCACTACAGCGCCGGCGACCAGCGTGTGGTTTTCGAGTGGAAGGGTTGGCGCATACGCCCGTTGATCTGTTACGACCTGCGTTTTCCGGTCTGGAGCCGGGTCGCGCAGGATACCGATCTGCTGATTTACGCCGCCAACTGGCCCGGCGCGCGGCGTTCGCACTGGAACCGCCTGCTGCCCGCGCGCGCCATCGAAAACCTGTGTTATGTGGCCGCGGTCAACCGCATTGGCGAGGATGGCAAGGGCTTTGCCTACACCGGCGACAGTCAAGTGCTGGACTTCCAGGGCGAGAGCCTGCTCAGCGTCGCGCAGGCAAACGGGGTGTTCCGGGCGACGCTCAACGCTAACGACTTGCAGGGTTATCGCACGCGTTTTCCGGCGCATCTGGACGCCGATGCATTTGAAATTGGCTGAGCCCCTAAAGTTGTGTGCGGATGTGTCGATAGCAATGCATACCTACAGGAGTTGACCATGACCACTATCAACACGTCGTCCATGAGCCAGTACGCAAGCCCGGTGAACCTTGCGGTCAAGAAGGAGGCAGACCCGGCCACCGCTACAGCTGTCAGCGAAGAAAAGAAAACAGTAGGCGCTTCGCTGCCGCCCGTCGAAGTCAAGAAGTCTTCTGGCGCAGCCGGTGGCAAATCGGCGGCTGAAGAAACCATCGAGAAGATCAAAGAGCAGATCAAGCAGACCCAGAAGCAGCTGGCGGCCATGCAGGCGCAACTGGCGGCTGCCCAGGGCGGCAGCGGAACCGCTGAAGAGAAAGCTCAGAAAGTCATGGCCATCCAGATGCAGATCGCCGCGACTAACGCTACTTTGCAAACGCTGCAGGGTGCGCTGCTACAGATGATGACCAGCGGCGGCGTCAACACCACCGCTTGATACCTTGCAGGTTCGCGAAGCCAAAAAAACGCCCGGTTGATACCGGGCGTTTGTTTACGCGGTCAGCTGCGTACGCGCTTCTGCAAACTTGTGAAGCTACTCATTCACATTCATGAATTTCTTCGCCCACTCCACGTAGTCCTGTGGCTGCGTGTAAGTATGGGTCAGCTCGGTAGCGCTCATATCAGTGGTGCTTGCCAGAATCTGCCGCTGTTCTCTGAGGCAGTCGTAAGTGGCCTTGATCGCCGCGAAGTACGCCGCATGCCCGTCGACGCAGATGCGTACACCCATCTCAGCCAGGCGCGCGTTGTCGTGCAGTTCCGGGTTTCCGTAGGTCACCAGCATCAATGGCACCGTCACGCCTTCGGACAGCTGCGCCAAGTGATCGAAATCACGCACGCCGACGATGGTGATCCCGTCTGCACCGGCCGCCTGATACTGCTGAACACGGCTCACGGCTTCCTGAACCGGAATGATCGCGGCGTTGGTGCGGGCAAAAATCGACATTTCCGAATCGACCCGCGCTTCCAGTGCCGCACGAATCTTGCCGACACCTTCGGCTGTGGAAATCAGGTCAGTAGACTTGCGGCCGAACTGGGCGGGCAGCAGGGTATCTTCGATGGTCAGGGCCGAGATGCCGGCGCGCTCCAGCTCGGTCACGGTACGCATGACGTTCAACGCATTGCCATAACCGTGGTCGGCGTCGGCGATCACCGGCAGCTGGGCGACGCGGCCGATGCGAGTCGCCTGCTCGACGAATTCACTCAGGGTGATCAAGGCAAAGTCGGGGGCCGCGAGGACCTGAAGAGAGGCGACCGAGCCGCCTAGGATGCCGACTTCAAAGCCGAGGTCTGCGGCGATCCGCGCAGACATGGGGTCGAACACCGAGGCTGTGTGGAAGCAGGAATTCGAGGAGGTCAGTGCGCGAAAGTCGCGGCGCAGATCCTGATGGGAAGCCTTAGGCATAATCGCTCCAAATGTGATTGGATCAGCTCAGCGTTACCGAGGCCGATGGGTTTTTCAATGCATGGGTGGTCGGCCCGCGCATTCTTTTCGTCCGGATATCAATGCAGTAGTCGTCGTGGTCATTGGCGAAAGGGTGCAGCTGAAAGACGCGTTCGATGAGGCCTCGACAGCAAAAAAAGGCCGTCGAAAAAAAAACTGATCAAAATAAAGGCAGCATGCTACCACAGCATAAATCAAAAGATTATGCCGATAGTGGGCAGGGTTATGCGGATAGTGAAAGGCGCTGCAAGGAGGGAAACGCGCCGGGGGCATGGTCTGCCGTGCGGCACGAAGACCGGCGAGCGGGCGCTCGCCGACCTTCATGGTTGATCTCACGCAGCCTTGGCGGGCGCCTGGCTCAGCGAGCGGTTCAGCGCGCTGAACAGGGCGCGGAAGCTGGCGGTGGTGATGTTTTCATCGATGCCCACGCCGTGAACCGCACGCTCGCCGTTGACGCGCAGCTCGATGTAAGCAGCGGCCTTGGCAGTCGTACCCGCACCAATGGCGTGTTCGTTGTAGTCCATGATCTCCACCGAAACGGGCAGGCCGGCCACCAGTGCCTCCAGCGCACCCTTGCCCTTGCCACGCCAGTGCTGGGTTTCCCCGTCGACATGTACTTCCGCGTCGACCGCACTGTTGCCGTTTTCTTCCTGCAGCCTGTGGCTGATCAGCGCATACGGCGTATTGGCCTGCAGATACTCGCGGCGCAGCAGCGAATGAATCTGCTCGGCGGTCATTTCCAGCCCAAGCCGGTCGGTTTCACCCTGAACCACCTGGCTGAACTCGATCTGCATGCGGCGCGGCAGCGAGATACCGTATTCCTGTTCCAGCAGGTAGGTGATGCCGCCCTTTCCTGACTGGCTGTTGACGCGAATGACCGCTTCGTAGCTGCGACCGATATCAGCCGGGTCAATCGGCAGGTACGGGACTTCCCACAGCGTGTCTTCTTTCTGCTGAGCGAAGCCTTTGCGGATGGCGTCCTGGTGTGAACCGGAAAACGCGGTGTGAACCAGATCGCCCACGTACGGGTGGCGAGGGTGAACCGGGATCTGGTTGCACTCTTCGACGATCTTGCGTACGCCATCAATGTCGGAAAAATCCAGCTCCGGATCAATGCCCTGGGTGTAGAGGTTGAGCGCGACGGTCACCAGATCGACGTTGCCAGTTCGCTCGCCGTTGCCGAACAGGCAACCTTCGACGCGAT
This sequence comes from Pseudomonas sp. R1-18, assembly GCF_051132095.1. Lineage (NCBI taxonomy): Bacteria > Pseudomonadati > Pseudomonadota > Gammaproteobacteria > Pseudomonadales > Pseudomonadaceae > Pseudomonas > Pseudomonas sp. R1-18. The sequence goes on along the minus strand of NZ_CP071658.1, from coordinate 3,762,157 downwards.
CCGCGCCTGCCATCAGGCCCAGCTCGGTCGCTGCGACACCGGTGCCACGGTCGTTGTGGGTGTGCAGGCTGATAATCACGCTGTCGCGACGGGTGATGTTACGGCCGAACCATTCGATCTGATCGGCGTACACGTTCGGCGTGGCGACTTCCACAGTGGCCGGCAGGTTGAGAATCACCTTGTTGCCAGGCGTCGGGTTCCAGACTTCGATGACCGCGTCGCAGACTTCCTTGGCGAACTCCAGTTCGGTGGCGCTGAAGGTCTCGGGCGAATATTCAAACGTCCACTGCGTCTCTGGCTGCTGGGCGGCGTATTTGACGAACAGCTTGGCGGCGTTAACGGCGATTTCCTTCACCCCGGCCTTGTCCTGGTTGAAGACGATACGGCGGAAGGACGGGCTGGTGGCGTTGTACAGGTGAACGATGGCTTTCTTAGCGCCGCGCAGCGATTCGAACGTGCGGGCAATCAGGTCTTCGCGTGCCTGGGTCAACACCTGGATGGTGGTGTCGTCCGGAATGTGGCCGCCTTCAATCAGGGTGCGTACGAAATCGAAGTCAGTCTGGGACGCAGCCGGGAACGAGGCTTCGATTTCCTTCACGCCAACTTTCACCAGCGTCTTCCAGAAACGCAGTTTCTTGACCGCATCCATAGGCTCGATCAGCGATTGGTTGCCGTCGCGCAGGTCCGAGCTGCACCAGATCGGCGTCGCGGTAATGGCCTTGGAAGGCCAGGTGCGATCAGGCAGGTCGATGGTCGGAAAGGCACGGTACTTCTTCGAGGGATCTTTGAGCATGGTCATCGGGGTAGTCCTTTGTACTGAATGGGCCGAAAAGAGGCGGCCAACCGTTGAAGCGCAACGCAGGGTCGAGGCACCGCAATCTAGCCCGGCAGTCGTGCGCTGACCAGGCTGAGGCACCGATGCTGGCGCAAAAGGATGAGGAGGGTAGGGGACGTGTTCATGAGGCCAACCGTAACCACTGGCTGGAGGGTTGGCAAGCACTTGAGAAAAATTGGGATAAATTTTCCTTAATGGGTATTCAGGGGATTTTTCTGGCGTATTTCCTTTAAAAATTGCGGTTTTATTGTTCGCCTGTATTTCGACGCGCAATGCAGGCCCTGGCGTCGCGACTGCTCGCGCGGCCCGTGGGAGGGAGCTTGCTCGCGACAAACCATTACCGCCACAACGATGCAACGGCTGCAAACCGCTGTCGCGAGCAAGCTCCCTCCCACCGGAATCGCGGGATACCGCTACGGCTGGAATGCCCCGATAAAGATCGCCGGATCAACCCGCGCATCATTCAGGCTGACGTTCCAGTGCATGTGCGGTCCGGTCGCACGGCCGGTGGAGCCGACTTTGCCGACCACGCCACCGCGCGGCACGTTGTCGCCAGTCTTCACATCGATCTTCGACATATGGCAGAACATGCTGATGAAGCCCTGACCGTGGTCAACGAACACTGTGTTGCCGTTGAAGAAGTAGTTGCCGATCAGAATCACCTTGCCCGCAGCCGGTGACTTGATCGGCGTGCCCGCCGGCACCGCGAAATCCAGCCCGGCATGCGGGTTGCGCTCTTCACCGTTGAAGAAGCGGCGCACGCCGAACTTGCTGGAGAGCGGCCCGTTGACCGGTTTGTCCAGAATCAGGTTGCTCGGCGTTCCCGCGCTGAAACTGCGGTAGGCGCGGATCTGCTCGGCCAGTTCGCCTTCGATGCGCTTGACGTCATCGGGGTTGGGGTTGACCTGGCGCTTGTTCTTCAGCGTGATCCGCTGTTCCGGATACTTTTTGCTGCCGACAGTAAAGCTGACGTTTTTGCCATTGGTCGCCAACTGCTCAGTACCCGGTTTAACGCTCAGCGGTATGCCGACGATGGCCAGCCAGCGCGTGCCCTGCTCCTTCACCACCATCACCGGCTTGCCCTGATAGGTGGCTTTCGGTGCTTGAGCTCCGGTGCCCAGGTCGATGACCGCTACGCCGCCGGGCACAGGCTTGTTCAAGGCGCGGGTGATGAAACTGTCGGCCTGCGCCGGCAGGCACAGAAGGAGGGTGAAGAACAGGGCGGTCAGACGCAGCATCGATCAATCCAGAAGAGAGAGGGTAACGGGCGTCAGGTGATTGTCCTCGACGCGCACTTGCAGTTCGCCTTCGCCAAGCCTGGCGGTAAGACGCTGGCCGGTTCGGGTTTGCGACGCCGCGCGAATCGCGTGGCCGCGCTCGTCGAGCAGGATGCTGTAGCCGCGACCCAGCGTGGCGAGCGGGCTGACCACATGGAGAGTCTGAACCTGGCTTTGCAGTTTCAGCTGGCGTGTCTTCAACCCGTCGCGCATCGCGCGGGGCAAGCGCTCGGCCAGAACATCCAGGCGCTGGCGCAGGAAATTCAAGGTGCGGCCCGGATGTTGCGCGGCAAGGCGGCTTTCCATATGCGCCAGGCGTACCTGGCGTTTGTGCATGCTTTGCTCGAAGGCGCGGCGCATGCGCATGTCCAGATCGTCGAGCCGTTGCGCCTGCTGGCGCAGGCGTTCGCCGGGATGGCGCAAGCGTCGCGACAGGCCTTCCAGGCGCAGCCGCTCGCGCATCAGCCGATCCTGCATGCGACTGACCAGCCGGCGATGCAGGTTATCGACGCGGCGATGCAGATCGCTGGAATCCGGTGCCAGCAGTTCGGCCGCGGCAGACGGCGTCGGCGCTCGCACGTCTGCCACGAAATCGCTGATGGACACGTCGGTTTCATGCCCGACGGCGCTGACGATCGGCGTGACGCAGGCATCGATGGCGCGCGCTACGGCCTCTTCGTTGAAGCACCACAAGTCTTCCAGCGAACCGCCACCACGCGCCAGGATCAGTGCATCGAAACCGCGCGAGTCAGCAAGCTTCAGGGCCCGGACGATCTGGTTGATCGCTTCGCGGCCCTGGACCGCGGTCGGAATCAGCGTCAGTTGCACCCGCGGTGCCCGACGGCGGAACACGCTGATAATGTCGCGGATCACTGCGCCGGTCGGCGAGCTGATGATGCCGATGCGTTGCGGATGCAGTGGCAGCGGTACTTTGCGCTCGGTGCTGAACAGGCCTTCGTCGCTGAGCTTGGCCTTGAGCGCATCGAACGCCAGGCGCAGCGCGCCGTCGCCTGCCGGCTCCACGGTGTCGAGGATCAATTGATAATCGCCGCGTCCTTCGAACAGGGAGACCTTGCCGCGTACCTTGACCTGCAAGCCATCACGCAATGCCTGCCGAACCCGCGCCGCGCTCTGGCGAAACAGCGCGCAGCGAACCTGTGCGCCGGAGTCCTTGAGGGTGAAGTACACATGGCCGGACGCCGGCCGCGAGAGATTGGAAATCTCGCCTTCCACCCAGATGCCGCTGAACACATCTTCCAGCAACACCCGGGCCCGCCCGTTAAGCTGAGTGACAGTCAGGACTTCCCGGTCGAGGCCGAGTCTTGCAAAGGGGTCTTTAATCATGTCGGGCATCATAATGGCAATGCCCGCTCGGCGCACGAGATCATGAACTCCAGGCGCGCGCTTGCCCGCGACCGAGTAGTGTCTGCACATGCATCTGTGATTGACGGATCGCGGTCGCGGGCAAGCGCGCTCCTACGATCGGTGGGCCAGCTTGCCGACGTCCTCGCGACCAAGGTCGCTCCCACAAAAGCGTGTTCTGCGCCGGCCCCATCCCACAACCCTTTCAAGGAGGAAAAGATTGGGAAGCATCGATGTCGTCGCGGCCATCAGCCAATTGGGCTTCACGCCGCTGGACTGGCTGGTGATCGAACTGAGCGTGGTCGCAGCCTATGTAGTGTTCGGCATCGCGGGATTCGGCACGGCACTGGTGGCCGGTCCCATCCTGATCCACTTCATGCCGCTGTCGCGGATCATTCCTTTATTAGTAGTGCTGGATTTTCTGGCCGCATTCGGCAACCTGCTGCCATCGCGTCAATCGGTCGTGCGTGCCGAACTGCTGCGTCTGCTGCCCTGCATGGCGGTCGGCTGCTCGCTGGGCGTGGCGTTTCTGCTGAACCTGAAATCAGACGTTCTGCTGCTGTTGATGGGGCTGTTTATCACCGCGTACGCCTTGTACAGCCTTGCGGTCAAAGTTCGGCCAACGCAACTGGCCGCTGGGTGGGCGATCCCGATGGGGACGGTGGGTGGCCTGTTCGGTGCACTGTTCGGTAGCGGCGGATTTCTCTACGCGATTTACCTCAACAGCCGCCTGACTTCGAAAGAGCAGGCGCGCGCCACGCAAAGCGCACTGATCAGCTGCAGCACCGTAGTGCGTTTGAGCCTGTTTCTGATCGCCGGTGTCTACGCCGACATGCCGTTGCTGCTTCTGGCCGCTTGCCTGTTACCGGCCATGTTGGCGGGGTCATGGGTCGGCAGGCACCTGACCATGCGAATGTCCCGTGAAGCCTTCGTCAGGCTGGTGACCTGGCTGGTGCTGGTCAGCGGCATGGCCTTGATCATGCGTTACCTGACCGGCTGATCGAATGGGCTTGACCTGACCGGGTGGCTGATTAAGCTGCCGTACTCGATCAGCCGTCAGCGACACGCCGCCATGAACACCCAGAGCATCATCGTCCCGCAAATCTCCACCTTTCCCGGACATGAAGCCCGGGCGCGCCTGATCCTGCGCTGGCTGGTCAAGCTCAACGTCGTCGAGCCGGAACTGACCACCTGCGGGCGAACGGGAAGCAAGATGGCCTATGCCGTGGCGCCCGGCGCCAGAAGGGTAGTGGAAAACCCCGATGCACTGCCGTTCGGGCAGGCCATCAACGGTCTGGAGATCGTCACCAAACGCTGCATCTATACACCGCTCAACGATTTCGCAGAGGAAGCCGGCTGTCCCGAATGCCGGCGTGAAGTAGGCGAAGCGCTGTTCGACAGCCTCGAAGACTGGATGCCCGGTCACACCGATAACTTCACCTGTCCGGAATGCCGTCACGAAGACGATATCAACGGCTTCCTGTTTCTGGATCCTTGCGGGTTCTCCAATCTGGGCTTCATCTTCAACAACTGGCTCGATGCGTCGTTCACCCCGACGTTTCTGGCCGATTTCGCCGAACGCCTGGACCGTCCGGTGTCCTTCGTCAAGGTGCGGTTGTAAACGGCTTGATAATGGCCTCAGGTTTGCATTGAGCAGGCGGGGGTGTATGAGTATAATGGCGCGCTTCCAATTTTCCCGCTCGGGAGCCCCCGCGATGCTGCGTATCAGTCAAGAAGCCCTAACGTTCGACGACATTCTCCTAGTGCCTGGTTATTCCGAGGTGCTGCCCAACGAAGTCAGTCTGAAAACCCGTTTGACCCGTGGCATCGAACTGAATATTCCTTTGGTCTCCGCTGCGATGGACACCGTCACTGAAGCCCGTCTGGCCATCGCCATGGCTCAGGAAGGCGGTATCGGTATCATCCACAAGAACATGACCATCGAGCAGCAAGCTGCCGAAGTCCGCAAGGTCAAGAAGTTCGAAGCCGGTGTCGTCAAGGACCCGATCACCATCGAGGCTGACGCCACGGTTCGTGACCTGTTCGAACTCACCCGCCTGCACAATATTTCCGGCGTACCCGTACTGCATGATGGCGACCTGGTCGGCATCGTGACCTCGCGCGACGTGCGTTTCGAAAACCGTCTGGACGTTCCTGTCCGCGAAGTGATGACGCCCAAAGAGCGTCTGGTCACCGTGCGCGAAGGCGCCGACAAGAACGAAGTCCGCGAGCTGCTGCACAAGCACCGTCTGGAAAAGGTTCTGATCGTCGATGGCAAGTTCGCCCTCAAGGGCATGATGACCGTCAAGGACATCGAAAAAGCCAAGGCTTATCCGCTGGCGAGCAAGGACGACCAGGGTCGTCTGCGTGTCGGCGCTGCTGTCGGCACCGGCAAGGACACCGGCGACCGCGTCACCGCGCTGGTTGCTGCCGGCGTTGACGTGGTCGTGGTCGACACCGCTCACGGTCACTCCAAAGGCGTGATCGACCGCGTTCGCTGGGTCAAGGAAAACTTCCCGGAAGTGCAGGTCATCGGCGGCAACATCGCTACCGGCGAGGCTGCCAAGGCACTGGCCGCCGCTGGCGCCGATGCAGTCAAGGTCGGTATCGGCCCCGGCTCGATCTGCACCACCCGTATCGTTGCCGGCGTCGGCGTTCCGCAAATCAGCGCCATCGCCAACGTCGCGGCCGCGCTTGAAGGTACCGGCGTTCCGCTGATCGCCGACGGCGGCATCCGCTTCTCCGGCGACCTGTCCAAGGCCATAGTGGCCGGTGCATCCTGCGTCATGATGGGTTCGATGTTCGCCGGTACCGAAGAGGCTCCGGGCGAAATCGAACTGTTCCAGGGCCGTTCCTACAAGGCTTACCGCGGCATGGGCTCGCTGGGCGCAATGTCTCAGTCCCAAGGTTCCTCGGACCGTTACTTCCAGGACTCGTCCGCCGGTGCCGAGAAGCTGGTGCCGGAAGGTATCGAAGGCCGCGTCGCCTACAAAGGCCCGCTGGCAGCGATCGTCCATCAGCTGATGGGTGGCCTGCGTTCTTCGATGGGTTACACCGGTAGCGCCGATATCGAAGAAATGCGCACCAAACCCGAGTTCGTACGCATCACTGGCGCCGGCATGGCTGAGTCCCACGTCCATGACGTGCAGATCACCAAGGAAGCGCCGAACTACAGAGTCGGCTGAAGCTTCCTGCCCCAAGCGACAATCCTTGAGCTACAAGCGACGGTTGCGGTGACGCAACCGTCGCGATTTCGACAACTTGCAGCTTGCAGCTTCAAGCTTGCAGCTGCTCTTTAGAGCCCCGCCCATGTCCCTCGACATTCACGCCCACCGTATTCTGATCCTCGACTTCGGTTCCCAGTACACCCAGCTGATCGCCCGCCGCGTGCGTGAGATCGGCGTGTATTGCGAACTGCACCCGTTCGACATGGATGACGAAGCGATTCGCGAATTCGCGCCACGCGGGATCATCCTGGCCGGCGGCCCCGAATCCGTCCACGAAGCCGACAGCCCGCGTGCGCCGCAGGCCGTGTTCGACCTGGGCGTGCCAGTTTTCGGTATCTGCTACGGCATGCAGACCATGGCTGAACAGCTGGGCGGCCGCGTTGCCGGTTCCGACCTGCGCGAGTTCGGTTATGCCCGCGTCGACGTGGTCGGCAAGAGCCGCATCCTCGACGGTATCGAAGACCATATCGACGCCGACGGCGTGTTCGGTCTCGATGTCTGGATGAGCCATGGCGACAAGGTCACCGAGATCCCGGAAGGCTTCCACGTTCTGGCCAGCACCCCGAGCTGCCCGATCGCCGGCATGGCTGACGACACACGTGCGTACTACGGCGTGCAGTTCCACCCGGAAGTGACCCACACCAAGCAAGGCGGCCGTATCCTGTCGCGCTTCATCCTCGACATCTGCGGTTGCGAAGCGCTGTGGACACCGTCGCACATCGCTGAAGACGCCATCGCCAACATCCGCGCCCAGGTTGGTACCGACAACGTGCTGCTCGGCCTGTCCGGCGGCGTCGACTCCTCCGTGGTCGCCGCGCTGTTGCACAAGGCCATCGGCGATCAGCTGACCTGCGTCTTCGTCGACAATGGTTTGCTGCGTCTGCACGAAGGCGAGCAAGTGATGGCCATGTTCGCCGAGAACATGGGCGTCAAGGTGATCCGCGCCAACGCCGAAGAGCAGTTCCTGAGCAACCTGGCTGGCGAAAGCGATCCGGAGAAGAAGCGCAAGATCATCGGCCGCACCTTCATCGACGTGTTCGATGCCGAATCCTGCAAGCTGGACAACATCAAGTACCTGGCCCAGGGCACTATCTATCCGGACGTGATCGAGTCGGCTGGCGCGAAGAGCGGCAAGGCCCACGTCATCAAGTCGCACCACAACGTGGGCGGCCTGCCGGAGGAAATGAACCTCAAGCTGGTCGAGCCGCTGCGTGAGCTGTTCAAGGACGAAGTCCGCCGTCTGGGCCTGGAACTGGGCCTGCCATACGACATGGTCTACCGCCACCCATTCCCGGGCCCGGGCCTGGGCGTGCGCATCCTCGGTGAAGTGAAAAAGGAATACGCCGACCTGCTGCGTCGCGCGGACCACATCTTCATCGAAGAACTGCGCAAGGCCGACTGGTACCACAAGGTCAGCCAGGCCTTCGTGGTATTCCAGCCGGTCAAGTCGGTCGGCGTGGTCGGCGATGGCCGTCGTTACGCCTGGGTCGTCGCCCTGCGCGCGGTGGAAACCATCGACTTCATGACTGCCCGCTGGGCACACCTGCCGTACGAACTGCTGGAAACCGTCAGCGGCCGCATCATCAACGAAATCGAAGGCATCTCTCGCGTGACCTACGACGTGTCGAGCAAGCCGCCGGCGACGATTGAGTGGGAGTGATCCACGCGCCCGGATTAGCTGATTAATCCGTAGCAACCAAAAGGCCGGAGAAAACCCCAGGGTTATCTCCGGCCTTTTTGCAACACTTCGTCGGTTGCCGTCACATCCTTCATGTCCATCAATCCAAGCGCATCGGCCAATTGCCCCGGCTTGTCTAAAGGCCGTGCGCCAGCAGGTTCATCAGGGTGTGCGACAGCCGCGCCCTTATCATTCTGCAGATGCAGGTGTATCGTATTCGCCCCTCGCATCTGCTCTCAGGTGCTCCGGTAGTTTTTGAGGTTCAAGCGTTCATGTCCTTTACACGTCGACAATTTATCGGAGGTCTGGCCGGTCTTGCCGTAGTGGGTCTGGGCGCAGGCGCTGCGTCGCGTTATTGGCTGGGCCGCAGCGGGCCGGGAGAAGGGCACGACTTCGTGTTGATTGCGGCACCGCTTGATGTCGAACTGGTCGCTGGCCATAAAACGCCTGCCTGGGCATTTGGTGGTTCTGCGCCAGGCACTGAGTTGCGTGTGCGCCAGGGGGAGTGGCTGCGGTTGCGCTTCATCAATCAGCTGCCGGTCGAAACCACGATCCATTGGCACGGCATCCGCTTGCCGCTGGAGATGGACGGCGTGCCTTATGTGTCGCAGTTGCCGGTCAAGCCGGGCGAGTACTTCGACTACAAGTTCCGGGTCCCGGACGCAGGTAGCTACTGGTATCACCCGCACGTGAGCAGCAGCGAAGAGCTGGGTCGTGGACTGGTGGGCCCATTGATCGTGGAAGAGCGCGAGCCGACCGGCTTTCTGCATGAACGCACCGTCAACCTGAAAAGCTGGCACGTCGACCAGCAAGGTGCGTTCACCGAGTTCAGCGTGCTGCGAGAGGCTGCGCGCGAAGGAACGGCGGGGCGCCTGTCGACGCTGAATGGAATCCCTCAGGCCGTCATCGAGTTGCCCGCCGGACAGATCACGCGGGTGCGCTTGCTCAATCTGGACAATACGGTGACCTACCGGCTCAACCTGCCCGACGCCGAAGCGCGTATCTATGCGCTGGATGGCAATCCGGTAGCCCCGAGGCCTTTTGGCGAAGAGTACTGGCTCGGGCCGGGGATGCGCATTTGTCTGGCCATCAAGGCGCCGGCTGCGGGCGAAGAAATCGCCTTGCGCAACGGCCCGGTGCGTCTTGGGACGTTTCGATCGGTCTCCAGCGAAAGCGCATCCGCGCAATGGCCGCCGGAGCTGCCAGCCAATCCGGTGGCCGAGCCGGATCTTGAGGCTGCCGAAAAGATCAACTTCAACTTCGAATGGGCCGGCTCGATGTCGGTCAATACCGACAATGGCAAGCCCCCGAGCCTGTGGCAGATCAATGGTCAGGCCTGGGATATCACCGACAAGACATGTGCTGACCGGCCGATTGCCAGGCTGGCGCTAGGCAAGAGTTATGTCTTCGAACTGCGCAACATGACCCAGTATCAACATCCGATCCATCTGCACGGCTTGAGCTTCAAGGTGATTGCGTCTAATCGGCGCAAGATCATTCCTTACTTTACTGACACCTTTCTGCTGGGCAGAAACGAGCGGGCGCGGATCGCTCTGGTCGCTGATAACCCCGGTGTGTGGATGTTTCACTGCCATGTGATCGACCACATGGAAACCGGCCTCATGGCCGCCATCGAGGTTTCGTGATGAGGCAGCCACAGATTATCGATCGCAGCCGCGATCAGGACTTCATGCGCGAGGCGCTGGAGCTGGCGCGTCAAGGCGCGCTGCTGGGCGAAGTGCCAGTGGGCGCAGTGCTGGTACAAGGCGGCGAAATCATCGGTCGAGGATTCAACTGCCCGATCAGTGCCAGCGATCCCAGCGCCCACGCGGAAATGGTCGCCATCCGCGATGCCGCAAAGGCGCTCGACAATTACCGACTGCCCGGCAGCACGCTGTACGTGACCCTTGAGCCGTGCAGCATGTGCGCGGGGCTGATTGTGCATTCGCGTGTCGCCCGGGTGGTTTACGGCGCGCTTGAGCCCAAGGCCGGCATTGTTCAGAGTCAGGGCCAGTTCTTCACCCAGGGTTTTCTCAACCACCGAGTGTTGTATGAAGGCGGAGTATTGGGCGAGGAGTGCGGCACGATGCTCAGCGAGTTTTTTCGGCAGAGAAGAGCTGCACTCAAACCGTAGGAGTCCGGGAAGGGATCTTTCCAGCCGGTGTATCTGTTGAGTATGTACCGGCCGCTTCGCGAGCAAGCTCGCTCCCACAAGAACCGTAACGTGGGCAGTGGCACCTGTGGGAGCCAGCTTGCTGGCGAAGCGGCCGGCGCGCATTAGCGTTGGAACACAGTCTATTGTTCCGCGGCAAGAATCAGGGGGCAGGTTGCGGCTGGCTGGACTGTGGCGCCTGTGCCGGCTTGGTCTTGTCCACGCCGGGGACGTGCAGATTGCCGTCGGCGACCTGGTCACCTTCCAGTTGCGGCTGTGTCACCCAGGTCAGAATGTCGTAGTAACGGCGGATGTTGGCCACGAAGTGCACCGGCTCGCCGCCACGGGCGTAACCGTAACGGGTCTTGCTGTACCACTTCTTCTGGGAAAGGCGGGGCAGCATCTTTTTCACATCCAGCCATTTGTTCGGGTTAAGCCCCTCGTTTTCCGCGAGTTTGCGCGCGTCTTCCAGATGGCCACCGCCTACGTTGTAGGACGCAAGCGCCAGCCATGTACGATCCGGCTCTTCTATCTTCGGATCGAGCTGATCTTTAACGTAGGCAAAATACTTGGCACCGCCCTGAATACTTTGTCGCGCGTCCAGCCGGTTGGTGACGCCCATGGCTTGCGCAGTGTTCTGAGTCAGCATCATCAGGCCACGAACCCCGGTCTTGGACGTCACCGCCGGCTGCCACATCGATTCCTGATAGCCGATGGCCGCCAGGAGCCTCCAGTCGACCTGTTCTTTTTTGGCGGAAACCTGAAAGTGCTTCTCGTACTTGGGCAGGCGCTCCTGCAAGTGTTGGGCGAAGGTATAAGCGCCGACGTAACCCAGCACGTCGACGTGCCCGTAGTAGCGGTCCTTCAGGCGTTGCAGGGTGCCGTTCTTTTCGACCTTGTCGAGGTAGGCGTTGATCTCGTTGAGCAGGCTGTTGTCTTCGCCGGCAGCCACGGCCCAGCGCTGCTTGCGCGTTTCGCCCAGGTCGAAGGCGACGCGGACATTGGGGAAATACACCTGATTCATGGCCAGTTCGTTGGAGTCGACCAGCGTCAGGTCAATCTGGCCTTCATCGACCATGCGCAGCAAGTCGACCACTTCAACGGCGTCGGATTCTTCGTATTCCACGCCAGGATTCTTCGCCTTCAGCTCAGCCAGCTGCTCGGCGTGGCTGCTGCCCTTGAGCACGACAATGCGCTTGCCCACCAGATCGCCCGGATCGGTGGGCCGGCTCTGACCGTTGCGATAGACCACTTGCGGAGTGACGTCCAGATAAGGGTGGGAGAAGCGCGCCTGCTGTTTGCGCCTGGCCGTGTCGATCAGGCCAGCAGCGCCGAGCACCGGGCCGCCTGGCTTGCCGATTTCACCGAACAGGTCGTCAAGGTTGTCAGCGGTCTCGATCTTCAGTTCCACGCCCATGTCTTCGGCGAAACGCTTGACCAGCTCGTACTCGAAGCCGGTTTCGCCGCTGCGATCCTGAAAGTAGGTCGCCGGGCTGTTGCGAGTGACCACGCGCAGCACGCCGTCCTCCTTGACTCGCTCCAGTGTGTTGGGTTTATCCACACAGGCGCCGAGCATCAGGAAGAGTCCGGTTGCGATGAGCCATCTGGCGCAACGAGGGCGGAAATCTGGTCGGGAGAACATCGGTGCAGTATACGCAAAGCGCATCAACCGCCATATCTCGACAGTTACGCTTGCGTCTGATAGGCGAGCGGCTTTTTGAAGCCGATGTCACGGTTTCGGCGCGACGCGACATTCGGCCCTGTTCATTGCAGCCGTTATGAGTGCTCTAAGGCACGCTTTAGGCTAGAATGCGTGGCCTCAAAGCACACCCCCTTCCGAGGCTGTCCCGAAGATGTTGATCCTGCGCGGTGCTCCTGCTCTTTCTGCCTTCCGCCACAGCAAATTACTTGAACAACTGAAACAAAAGGTTTCAGCTGTCAGTGGCCTGTACGCTGAATTCGCCCACTTCGCTGACGTCACTGATGCGTTGTCCAGCGAAGAACAGCAGGTTCTCGACCGTCTCCTGAAGTACGGCCCGAGCGTGCCGGTTCAAGAGCCAGGCGGCCGTCTGTTCCTGGTCGTTCCACGATTCGGCACGATTTCGCCCTGGTCGAGCAAGGCCAGCGATATCGCCCGTAACTGCGGTCTGACGAAGATCCAGCGCATCGAGCGCGGGATTGCCTTCTATGTGGAAGGCCAGTTCAGCGAGGCTGAAGCTCAGGCCGTAGCGGACAGCCTGCATGACCGCATGACCCAGCTGGTGCTGGACGATCACGCTCAGGCAGCCGGTCTTTTCAGCCACGCCCAGCCCAAGCCGCTGACCGCGGTGGACATTCTGGGTGGCGGTCGTGCCGCGCTGGAGAAGGCCAACATCGAACTGGGCCTGGCGCTTGCCGAGGACGAGATCGACTATCTGGTGACCAGCTTCAACGGTCTGGGGCGCAACCCCCACGACATCGAACTGATGATGTTTGCCCAGGCCAACTCCGAACATTGCCGTCACAAGATCTTCAACGCCAGTTGGGATATCGACGGCGAGAGTCAGGACAAGAGCCTGTTCGGCATGATCAAGAACACCTACGTGATGCACAGCGAAGGTGTTCTGTCGGCTTACAAGGACAACGCTTCGGTGATCGTCGGCAACGTCGCCGGCCGTTTCTTCCCGGACCCGGAAACCCGTCAGTACGGCGCGGTGCAGGAGCCGGTACACATCCTGATGAAGGTCGAGACGCATAACCACCCGACCGCCATCGCGCCATTCCCCGGCGCGTCCACCGGTTCCGGCGGCGAGATTCGCGATGAAGGTGCAACCGGTCGCGGCGCCAAGCCAAAAGCCGGCCTGACCGGTTTCACCGTGTCCAACCTGCAGATCCCAGGTTTCGTGCAGCCGTGGGAGAAGCCATACGGCAAACCCGACCGCATCGTGACCCCGCTGGACATCATGATCGAAGGCCCGCTGGGCGGTGCAGCGTTCAACAACGAGTTCGGTCGTCCGGCATTGACCGGCTACTTCCGCACCTTCGAACAATCGATCACCACGCCCCATGGCGACGAAGTGCGCGGCTACCACAAGCCGATCATGCTCGCCGGCGGCATGGGCAACATCCGTGAAGAACACGTCCAGAAAGGCGAAATCACCGTCGGCTCCAAGCTGATCGTGCTCGGCGGCCCGGCGATGTTGATCGGCCTGGGTGGCGGCGCCGCTTCCTCCATGGCCACCGGCACCAGCTCGGCGGATCTGGATTTCGCTTCCGTTCAGCGTGAAAACCCTGAAATGGAGCGCCGTTGCCAGGAAGTCATCGACCGTTGCTGGCAGCTGGGCGACAAGAACCCGATCAGCTTCATCCACGACGTGGGTGCCGGCGGTCTGTCCAACGCGTTCCCCGAACTGGTGAACGATGGCGGTCGTGGCGGTCGTTTCGAGCTGCGTAACGTGCCCAACGACGAGCCGGGCATGGCCCCGCTGGAAATCTGGAGCAACGAATCCCAGGAACGTTACGTGCTGGCGGTCGGCGTCGAGGACTACGAGCGCTTCAAGGCGATCTGCGAGCGCGAGCGTTGCCCGCATGCCGTGGTCGGCGAAGCCACTGCCGAGCCGCAACTGACCGTCACCGACAGCCATTTCGGCAACAGCCCTGTGGACATGCCGCTGGAAGTGTTGTTGGGCAAGGCGCCGCGCATGCACCGTTCGGTGGAGCGCGAAGCTGAACTGGGCGACGATTTCGACCCGAGCACGCTGGATATCGAAGAAAGCGTGCAACGAGTACTGCGTCATCCGGCTGTGGCGAGCAAGAGCTTCCTGATCACCATCGGCGACCGCAGCATCACCGGCCTCGTCGCTCGCGACCAGATGGTCGGCCCGTGGCAGGTACCGGTGGCCGATTGCGCCGTGACCGCCACCAGCTTCGACGTCTACACCGGTGAGGCCATGGCCATGGGCGAGCGCACGCCGGTGGCACTGCTGGACGCTCCGGCGTCCGGGCGCATGGCAATCGGCGAAACGCTGACCAACATCGCCGCCTCGCGCATCGAGAAGCTGTCCGACATCAAGCTGTCGGCCAACTGGATGTCCGCGGCCGGCCACCCTGGCGAAGACGCGCGTCTGTACGACACCGTGAAAGCGGTTGGCATGGAACTGTGCCCTGAACTGGGCCTGACCATTCCGGTGGGCAAGGACTCGATGTCCATGAAAACCCGCTGGAACGATGAGGGCGCCGAGAAGAGCGTTACCTCGCCGCTGTCGCTGATCGTGACCGGCTTTGCACCGGTGGCCGACATTCGCAAGACCCTGACGCCTGAATTGCGCATGGACAAAGGCATCACCGACCTGATCCTGATCGACCTGGGCCGTGGCCAGAACCGCATGGGTGCTTCCATTCTGGCGCAGGTTCACGGCCAGCTTGGGCGCACCGCGCCGGACGTCGATGACGCCGAGGACCTCAAGGCGTTCTTCGCCGTGATCCAGGGCCTCAACGCCGACGGCCACATCCTGGCCTACCACGACCGTTCCGACGGCGGTCTGCTGGTCAGCGCGCTGGAAATGGCATTCGCCGGCCATTGCGGTCTGAACCTGCACCTCGACGGTCTGGCTGAAAACGCCGCCGAACTGAGCGCGATCCTGTTCAACGAAGAGCTGGGCGCGGTGATTCAGGTTCGCCAGGACGCCACGCCGCTGGTGCTGGCGCAGTTCAGCGCGGCCGGTCTGGAAGACTGCGTCGCGGTCATCGGTCAGCCGGTCAACAACGACGACGTGTCCATCAGTTTCCACGGTGAGCCGGTCTTCAGCGGCAAGCGTCGTCTGTTGCATCGCCAGTGGGCGGAAACCAGCTACCAGATCCAGCGTCTGCGCGACAACGTGGAATGTGCGGATCAGGAATTCGATGCCCTGCTGGAAGAAGACAATCCGGGCTTGAGCGTGAAGCTGGGCTTTGACGTCAATGACGACATCGCCGCGCCTTACATCAAGAAGGGCGTCCGACCTCAGGTGGCAGTCCTGCGCGAGCAGGGCGTGAACGGTCAGGTGGAAATGGCGGCAGCCTTCGACCGCGCCGGCTTCAACGCCATCGACGTGCACATGAGCGATATCCTGGCCGGTCGTGTCGACCTGAATGACTTCAAGGGCATGGTTGCCTGCGGCGGCTTCTCGTACGGTGACGTGCTGGGTGCCGGTGAAGGCTGGGCCAAGTCCGCGCTGTTCAACAGCCGTGCTCGCGACGCGTTCCAGGGCTTCTTCGAGCGTACCGACAGCTTCACGCTGGGCGTGTGCAACGGTTGCCAGATGCTCTCCAACCTGCATGAGCTGATCCCGGGCAGCGAGTTCTGGCCGCACTTCGTACGTAACCGTTCGGAGCAGTTCGAAGCGCGCGTTGCGATGGTGCAGATTCAGGAGTCGCCGTCGATCTTCCTGCAGGGCATGGCCGGTTCGCGCATGCCGATCGCCATCGCCCACGGCGAAGGTCATGCCGAGTTCAAGCACAGCGATGCACTGCTTGAAGCCGATGTCTCGGGTACCGTGGCGCTGCGTTTCGTGGACAACCACGGGAAGGTTACCGAAACCTACCCGGCCAACCCGAACGGCTCGCCGCGCGGTATTGGCGGCATGACCACGCTGGACGGCCGCGTCACCATCATGATGCCGCACCCTGAGCGTGTGTTCCGCGCGGTGCAGAACTCGTGGCGTCCTGAAGAGTGGAACGAGGACGGCGCGTGGATGCGCATGTTCCGGAACGCTCGCGTCTGGGTGAACTAAGCACCATGTACAAGCTCGCCTTCTTCGTGCCGGCGAGCCACGTGGATGAGGTCAAGAGCGCCGTATTCGCTGCTGGTGCAGGGCGAATCGGCGCTTACGACCACTGCGCGTGGCAAGTGCTCGGCCAGGGCCAGTTCCGCCCGCTGGATGGCAGCCAGCCATTCATCGGGCAGAGCGGTCAGGTCAAGTATGTGCAAGAGTGGAAGGTGGAGCTGGTGGTGGCCGACGAGCTGATTCGTCAGGTCGTCGCTGCCCTCAAGCAAAGCCACCCGTACGAAACGCCTGCCTATGAAGTGTGGCGGTTGGAAGATTTCTAGGCCTTTTACGGCCTGATCTCGATCATCGTTCCGTCTTTCACCAGATCCCAGACCTCGCGCATGTCGTTGTTCTTCAGCGCGATGCAGCCGTTGGTCCAGTCCAGGGTATGGAAATACCATTCCGGGTATTCCTCATCCACTGGCGTGCCGTGGATCATGATCATGCTGCCCGGTTTTACGCCTTCCCGACGAGCACGGGCCGCGTCCGAGATATTCGGATAGGAAATGTGCAGCGAGAGGTTGTAGTTGCTGCTCGGCTTGCGCCAGTCCAGCCAGTAGAAACCCTCCGGAGTACGCTGGTCACCTTCCTGCAGTTTGGTACCGACCGGGTTCCTGCCCAGAGAAATGCGATAGGTCTTGAGCGCTTCGCCGCCGCTGATCAGCTGCAGCTGACGCGCGGCCTTGAGCACCAGCACTTTGTCGATCTTGCGATCCGCCAGGCGCTCGGTGTTGATGACCTTGTTGTTGATGATCTTCTGCTCGCTACCCTTGGGCACGATGGTCTGGGTGAATGCGGCCTGCGACAGCGGTACGAACGTCATGCAAAGAAAAGCCAACAACCAGCGCATTTGCGGTATCCCTGATGGCCCGTGATGGACGAGCCGATCTTCTGTTTAGGTAGTTAAGTATCGAGTATGGGGCGAGACGGGGGCAGGGCGCTGGTATGAACCGGGTAAACCTGCCGTCGCCGATCCGCGAAGAAGCATTCTAAGGTACGCCTGACCGTCATGAAAGCCAGCTCGGACCAGGGAATGTCGGCTTCGTCGAACAACTGCACTTCCAGGCTTTCGATTCCGGCGCCGAAGTGTGAACCGTCCAGCTCGCCACGGTAAAACACTTGGACCTGATTGATGTGCGGCACATCGATCAGCGTGTAGAGTTCCAGTTCTCCCAGCGCGGCGCAGGCTTCCTCGACCGTCTCCCGGCGCGCCGCCTGCTCGACGGTCTCGCCGTTTTCCATGAAACCGGCCGGCAGTGTCCAGTATCCCAGGCGTGGTTCGATAGCGCGCCGGCACAGCAGGACCTTGTCGCCCGCCGTGACCAGGCAGCCCGCGACAATATTGGGGTTCTGGTAATGGATGGTGTGGCAATGCTCGCACACATAGCGCGGACGACTGTCGCCGTCTGGAATGCGCTGGATAACGGGGTTGCCGCACTGGCTGCAGAATTTCATGGCGTCGTTCGATAGTGAAGGCAGGCGCTATCTTGGCCTGCCATGCGGCGGATCGGCAAGCATCTCTCTGGTTTGACTGTCCTACAAGGGGTTGGGCACTTCGCTGCTTTGGTGCATGATGCCAGACAGGCAACATATCGAGATTTACCATGCTGGATGAGCTACTTCGCCGTGTAGGCAGTCACACGCCAGACACCCTCGAAACGGATCGGCAGTTTTCCGAGGCCGCCGTACTGGTGCCGATCACTCGTAGTGACGAACCCGAACTGATCCTGACCCTGCGCGCCAGCGGGCTTTCCACCCATGGCGGCGAAGTGGCGTTCCCTGGCGGGCGGCGCGACCCGGACGATCCCGATCTGATCTTTACCGCCTTGCGTGAAGCCGAGGAGGAAATCGGCCTGCCGCCCGGCCTGGTGGAAGTCATCGGCCCGCTGAGCCCGCTGATCTCCAAGCACGGCATCAAGGTCACACCGTATGTAGGCGTGATTCCCGATTTCGTCGAGTACCGGCCAAACGATGGCGAGATTGCGGCAGTGTTCAGCGTGCCGCTGGAGTTCTTCCGCCAGGACACCCGTGAACACACTCATCGCATCGATTACGCCGGTCGCAGTTGGTACGTTCCCAGCTATCGTTATGGCGAATACAAGATCTGGGGGCTGACGGCGATGATGATCGTCGAGTTGATCAACGTGCTGTACGACAGCAAGATCAGCCTGCATCACCCTCCCGAGCGCTCCACTACCTGAAGTGTCATCCATAACGAGCCGCGCGCATCAGCCCGGCCGACAGTCTGAGGAAGCAGCATGAAATATCGCCTGGGCGATTCCCGCGTCGAGACCGACCCCGCGAGCTGGGTCGCACCCAACGCGGTCCTGATCGGCAAGGTCAGGCTGGAGGCGGGAGCGAGTGTCTGGTTCAACGCTGTTTTGCGAGGCGACAACGAACTGATCCACATCGGCGAAAACAGCAACGTGCAGGACGGGACCGTCATTCACACCGACATGGGTTCGCCGCTGGAAGTGGGCAAAGGCGTGACCATCGGCCATAACGCGATGTTGCATGGCTGCACGGTCGGCGATTACAGCCTGATCGGGATCAATGCCGTGATCCTCAACGGCGCGCGTATCGGCAAGTACTGCATCATTGGTGCGAATTCGCTGATCGGCGAAGGCAAGGTCATTCCTGACGGCTCACTGGTCATGGGCTCGCCGGGCAAGGTGGTGCGCGAACTGACCGAGATCCAGAAGAAGATGCTGGAAGCCAGCGCTGCTCATTACGTCCACAACGCGCAACGTTACGCTCGCGACCTGATGGAGCAGGAAGAATGAAGAATGCAGGCCCGATCAGCGAAAAGCCGGTCCGCTCTCCGTGCGTCAGCATCTGCGCACTGGATGATGATGACATCTGCACCGGCTGCCAGCGCAGCGCAACCGAAATCACCCAGTGGGGCCGCATGAGCAACGACGAACGCCGTGCAGTGCTGATCCGGTGCCATGAACGCGCGACAACAAGCGGGATGATCCTGTAGCGACGCCTGACGGGTCGCCTTCGCCAGCGAGCTGGCTCCCACAGGGTCCCGCAGTGCGCCACAAAATTGTAGGAGCCAGCTTGCTGGCGATGAGGTTTGGACATCCATAAACGCCGTCGTCGCAAGCACGTTTCTTTCCACAGTTTGTGGTGCGCCGCGATTTGTGTGGGAGACAGCTTGCTGGCGAGGCGGATTGAGGATTGCCGCAGACAGCCGCCCCACAATCAAGCCCTCTGCTCCCACAGGGTCCCGCAGTGCGCCACAAAATTGTAGGAGCCAGCTTGCTGGCGATGAGGTTTGGACATCCATAAACGCCGTCGTTGCAAGCACGTTTCTTTACACAGTTTGTGGTGCGCCGCGATTTGTGTGGGAAACAGCTTGCTGGCGAGGCGGATTGAGGATCACCGCAGACAGCCGCCCCACAATCAATCCCTCTACTGCTACCATTGGCGCCCAATTTTTCCAGGCTCTGTTGCCCATGCTTTTCCTGATCGCATATATCAGCAGCGTTGTATTGATCAACTTCGCCTTTTCCGCGGCTCCGCATCTGGACATCATCTGGTCGGCCTGGGGCGGGCTGGTATTTGTGTTGCGCGACATGGTGCAGACCCGCTTTGGCCACGGAGCCATCCTCGCCATGCTGGTGGCGCTGGTGCTTTCGTATATCACCAGCGATCCGACCATTGCCCTCGCCAGCGCCACGGCCTTCGCCGTGTCGGAGTGCATCGACTGGCTGGTGTTCAGCATTACCCGGCGTCCGCTGCGTGACCGGTTGTGGATCAGCTCGGCGCTGAGTATCCCGCTCGATACCTTCATTTTCTTCGGCATGATCGACGCCCTGACGGCGCCGGTACTGCTGACCGCACTGGGCTCCAAGTTCGCCGGGGTCACTGCGGTCTGGCTGATCATGACCTGGCGTGAACGCAAGCGCGCGTTTGCCGGCTGAGGCCCCCGCTGGCCGGGGCTTCGTGGTAAATTGCGCGCCTTTCTCCACAGCGGTCGCTCGCATACGGCGAGTTGCCCTCGATATCTGCTCCACGAGGACCTGAGATGACTCAAATCGGAACTCCACTGTCGCCCACCGCGACTCGCGTACTGTTCTGCGGCAGCGGCGAGCTGGGCAAGGAAGTCGTGATCGAGCTGCAACGCCTGGGCGTCGAAGTGATCGCTGTTGACCGTTACGCCGATGCGCCGGCAATGCAGGTCGCGCACCGCAGCCATGTCATCAATATGCTCGATGGCGCCGCGCTGCGTGCGGTGATCGAAGCCGAGAAGCCGGACTACATCGTTCCGGAAATCGAAGCCATCGCCACCACGACGCTGGTCGAGCTGGAAGCCGAAGGCTTCACCGTGATCCCGACCGCTCGCGCGGCGCAGCTGACCATGAACCGTGAAGGTATCCGCCGTCTGGCGGCCGAAGAGCTGAAGCTGCCGACGTCGCCGTACTTCTTCGCCGACACGTTCGAGGCCTACAGCAAGGCCGTCGAAGAGCTGGGCTTCCCGTGCGTGGTCAAGCCGGTGATGAGTTCCTCCGGCAAAGGCCAGAGCCTGCTAAAGAGCGCCGACGACGTCCAGAAAGCCTGGGATTATGCGCAGGAAGGCGGCCGCGCCGGTAAAGGTCGGGTCATCATCGAAGGGTTCATTGATTTCGATTACGAAATCACGCTGCTGACTGTGCGCCATGTGGGCGGCACTACGTTCTGCGCGCCGGTGGGTCATCGTCAGGAGAAAGGCGATTATCAGGAGTCCTGGCAGCCGCAAGCCATGAGCCCGGCCGCACTGGCCGAATCCGAGCGCGTCGCCAAGGCGGTGACCGAGGCCCTTGGCGGGCGCGGCATGTTTGGCGTCGAGCTGTTCATCAAGGGCGACCAGGTGTGGTTCAGCGAAGTGTCGCCGCGCCCGCATGACACCGGTCTGGTAACCCTGATTTCCCAGGACCTGTCGCAGTTTGCGCTGCACGCTCGCGCAATCCTCGGTTTGCCGGTTCCCTTGAT
This sequence comes from Pseudomonas sp. R1-18, assembly GCF_051132095.1. Classification (NCBI taxonomy): domain Bacteria; kingdom Pseudomonadati; phylum Pseudomonadota; class Gammaproteobacteria; order Pseudomonadales; family Pseudomonadaceae; genus Pseudomonas; species Pseudomonas sp. R1-18. The sequence continues at coordinate 3,740,863 of NZ_CP071658.1, read as the reverse complement.
CCGCCAGTTCGGCCCTTCGGCCTCGGCGGTGATTCTGGTCGAAGGCCAGTCCACGCAGACCGCGTTCGGCAACCTGGGCGCGGCGCTGGCCGAGCCCGATACTGCCCTGCGCTTGTTCGGCAAACCCGAAGTCAATGGCCAGCGCCGCATGGGCGTAGCCCTGGCGCGCGACGAGTCCATCGAAGCCGCCCGCGCCAAAGCCACCCGCGCATCGCAGGCGGTGAAGGTAACGCTCTAAGGAGTTGCCGGAGCTTAACGCAGCTGCAAACCATGTGAGGGCCAGCTTGCTGGCGAAGAGGGCAGTACCGACACAATACATGTGTCGCCCAAAGCCATCCTCGCGAGCAAGCTCCCCCCACAGGTACTGAGTGAACGGCTTAACTCACCTGGCTCAAATCCTGATCCCGCGTTTCCTTCAGGCACAGCACTGCCAGCACGCTGAGCAGTGCCGCTGCCGAAACATATCCCCCGACCCAGCTCAAACCCCCTATTGCCACCAGCTTCTGCGCGAAGAATGGCGCAACCGATGCACCGACGATTCCGCCCAGGTTGTAGGCGGCGGACGCGCCGGTATAGCGTACGTGCGTAGGAAACAGTTCTGGCAGCAATGCGCCCATCGGCGCGAACGTGACGCCCATCAGGAACAGCTCGATGCACAGGAACAGCGCCACGCCCCAAGTAGTCCCGTGGGTCAGCAGCGGTTCCATCAGAAAACCCGACAGAATCGCCAGTACGCCACCGGCCACCAGCACCGGCTTGCGCCCGAAGCGGTCGCTGGCCAAGGCTGCCAGAGGCGTAGCGGCCGCCATGAACAGCACGGCAAAGCACAACAGCCCGAGGAAGGTCTCGCGGCTGTAGCCCAGCGTGGAAACACCGTAGCTGAGTGAAAACACGGTCGAGATGTAGAACAGCGCGTAGCACACCACCATTGAAGCCGCGCCAAGCAGCATCGGCCGCCAGTGCTGGCTGAAGGTCTCGACGATCGGCATTTTGACCCGTTCATGACGAGCAATGGCCTTGGCGAATACCGGCGTTTCTTCCAGTTTCAGGCGCACATACAGCCCGACCATTACCAGCGCCGCGCTGAGCAGGAACGGAATCCGCCAGCCCCATGAACGGAACTGCTCGTCGTCGAGCGTCATGGCAAGGGTCAGAAACAGACCGTTTGCCGCCAGAAACCCGATTGACGGGCCGAGTTGCGGGAACATGCCGAACCAGGCGCGCTTGCCCTTGGGCGCGTTCTCGGTGGCAAGCAAAGCCGCGCCGCCCCATTCACCGCCCAGCCCCAGGCCTTGACCGAAACGCAGCACGCACAGCAGGATCGGCGCCCAGGCACCAATGGTGGCGTAACCGGGCAGTACGCCGATCAGCGTAGTGCACACACCCATCAGCAGCAGCGACGCGACCAGCGTGGATTTGCGACCGATCCGGTCGCCGAAATGGCCGAACAATGCCGAACCCAGTGGCCTGGCCAGAAAGGCGATGCCGAAAGTCAGAAATGCTGACAGCATCTGTGCGGTGCCGGAGGTCTGCGGAAAGAATACCGGGCCGATCACTAGCGCCGCTGCGGTCGCATAAACGTAAAAGTCATAGAACTCGATGGCCGTGCCGATGAAGCTGGCGGTGGCGACACGAGTAGCGGAATTGACGGGCGGCGCCTGAGCGTCGTCGTTATCGCGGAACGTCGAAGTGCTGGTCATGCGGATTTTCCCTGTCTTCCTGTCGTCGTCGCTCTGGGAGCCACGGCAAGACGTCATTATTGTGGTTGTGATCAGGATTGCAGCACTGAGCAGGATAGCCCGGTAGGGCGAGGGGAGGCGGCGTTCAAGGGTGGCGAGCGCGTGCCGGAGATTGCAGGTCGTTCAGGCTGACTGGCCGTGTGCGCTGGGTGCGGGTAGCACGCGCAGGGGCCGGGCTGGATAAGCTTGCGGATTATAGAAAGGTGCCGGCCGCCTGGACAAGAGGCCGGCAAACGTGGCGTTCGGTCAGTTGAATACCAGACCGGAGGCGTTCTGCCACATCAACACGAGCTTGACGCGGTTGTCCTCGGTTTCCAGGATCTCCAGACGGTACGGCCCGATCTTCAAGCAGACCGGAGCCTGTGGGATGGTCTCCAGCGCTTCGGTCACCAGACCGTTGAGCGTTTTCGGCCCGTCACACGGCAGACGCCAGCCCAGACTCTTGTTCAGGTCGCGGATGGAGGCAGCGCCCTCGACTTCCAGGCGGCCGTCTTCGCGGCGGGTAATGTGCGGATTATCCAGCGCCTGTTCACTCTCGAACTCGCCGACGATCTCTTCGAGAATGTCTTCCAGAGTCACAATGCCCAGCACTTCGCCATACTCGTCCACCACCACGCCCAGACGCCGCTGCTGTTTGTGGAAGTTGAGAAGTTGCAACTGCAACGGCGTGCTTTCCGGAACGAAATAAGGTTCGTAACAGACGGCGAGCAGTTGTTCCTTGGTCAGTTCGCCGCGCGGCAGCAGGTGACTGATGTCGCGGGTATTGAGAATGCCCTGAACCTGGTTGATATCATTGTGATAGACCGGCAGCCGTGTGTGGCGTGACAAGATCAGGCGCTCGATGATCTGCGCGGTGGAGTCGTCCAGATTGACGCCGTCTACTTCGCTGCGCGGGATCAGAATATCGTTGACGGTAATGCTATCCAGCGCATGGATGCCGGACAGGACGTTGGCGCGGGGGTTGTATTCGTTGACGCCGTCGCCGTGCGCCGGGCCGTGGTCGGTCGAGCCGTGATCCTGTGCATGCGGCGCGCGCGGCTGAAACGGGCGCAGCAGCCCTTGGGCGATCGAGTCGAACAGCCAGGCCAGCGGCCACACCAGCTTCATGGGCAGGCGCAGTATCGCGTTGCCCAGCATCAGGGTCGCTTCTGGATGGCGCGTAGCCAGACGGCGCGGCATGTACTCGACGAAGACCAGCAATAACGCTGTGCTGCCTGTCCATGCGAGCGTCGGGCCGTTATACAGCCAGTACTCGATGGCGACCAATGTAGCGATCACGGTGATCAGCACGGTCACCAATGTGCTGGCAAACACCAGGCAGCGAGGCTCGAAACCCAGCTCGGGGTATGTCGCTGCTTCGTGCGGGCGGCGACCGGCGCGTAGCGTCTGGAGCTGGCCGTGAGCGGCTTCTACCGCCCGAAAGAGCGCGGACCACAAAATCAGCAGGGCCAGTACACCGAGCAACGGCCCGATGGGCAGGTTATCCATGATCGACGCTCGTCAGATGTGCAGGATGAATTCGCGTACCAGCTTGCTGCCGAAATAGGCCAGCATCAGCAGGCAGAAACCGCCCAGCGTCCAGCGAATCGCTTTGTGGCCACGCCAGCCAAGACGATTGCGCCCCCACAGCAGTACGCTGAACACCACCCAGGCAAGGCACGCGAGCAGGGTCTTGTGGACCAGATGCTGGGCGAAAAGGTTCTCGACGAACAGCCAGCCGGACAGCAGGGACAGCGAAAGCAGGAACCAGCCGGCCCAGAGGAAGCCGAACAGCAGGCTTTCCATAGTTTGCAGCGGCGGGAAGTTCTTGATAAGCCCTGAAGGATGCTTGTGCTTGAGCTGGTGATCCTGCACCAGCACCAGCAGCGCCTGGAACACGGCAATCGTGAACATGCCGTAAGCCAGCAGCGACAGCAGGATGTGGCTGAGAATGCCTGGCTCTTCCATGATTGGCTGCACCGTGCCGCTGGGCACGAATTGAGCCAGTAGGGCCGTGATCATGCCGAGCGGGAAGAGCAGCACCAGCAGGTTCTCCACCGGAATGCGCGCGATGGCGATCAGCGTCACGGCAATCACCGACACGGCGATCAGGCTGGCGGAATTGAAGAAATCCAGGCCGAGGCCCGCGGGTCGTGCCAGTTGCGAAAAGAGACCGATGGCATGGGCGATCACCGCCAGTGTGCCGAGCAGGCAGAGCAAGCGCTTGTTCGGCCTGGCGGGCTGGCTCAGGCGCACGCCCTGATAGACGGTCGCAGCGGCGTAGAGTCCGGCGGCGGCGAGGCTGGGAAGCAGGCTGGGTGGCAAGGGGAACATAGATCCTGGGGAGCGGGCCTGAAAAGACGCTGAGTTTGGCATAGAACCGACATTTCACGAAAGACCACAGAAGCAGTCTGCGTGGTGTCCGTCATGCGGAGTCTCCGCTATAATCCGCGACCTGCTCAAGCCGCAGGCTCGTCGAGCGCCATTTCAATGCGGGCCGGGCCGCACCAACCGGGGCTCTACCAGAGCCTGAAAGGATCGCGCATGTTTGAAAACCTGACAGACCGCCTCTCGCAGACGCTACGCCATGTGACCGGCAAGGCCAAGCTGAACGAGGACAACATCAAAGATACCCTGCGCGAAGTGCGCATGGCTTTGCTTGAAGCCGACGTCGCTTTGCCGGTGGTCAAGGACTTCGTCAACAACGTCAAGGAACGTGCGGTCGGCACCGAGGTGTCGCGCAGCCTGACGCCGGGTCAGGCGTTCGTGAAGATCGTCCAGGCCGAACTCGAAAGCCTGATGGGCGCCGCCAACGAAGATCTGGTGCTCAACGTCACGCCACCCGCAGTCGTGCTCATGGCCGGCCTGCAGGGCGCGGGCAAGACCACTACCGCCGGCAAGCTGGCGCGCTTCCTCAAGGAGCGCAAGAAGAAAACCGTGATGGTGGTGTCGGTCGACGTTTACCGTCCCGCGGCCATCAAGCAGCTTGAAACTCTCGCCAACGATATCGGCGTGACCTTCTTTGCCTCCGACATCAGCCAGAAACCGGTCGATATCGCGCAGGCAGCTATTAAAGAAGCCAGGCTGAAGTTCATCGATGTGGTGATCGTCGACACCGCCGGTCGTCTGCACGTCGACGCCGAGATGATGACCGAGATCCAGGCGCTGCACAGCGTGGTCAAGCCCGCCGAGACCCTGTTCGTGGTCGACGCCATGACCGGTCAGGACGCGGCCAATACCGCCAAGGCCTTCGGTGATGCGCTGCCATTGACCGGTGTCATTCTCACCAAGGTCGACGGCGATGCGCGCGGTGGTGCGGCACTTTCGGTGCGCGCCATCACCGGCAAGCCGATCAAGTTCATCGGTATGGGCGAGAAGAGCGAGGCGCTGGAGCCGTTCCATCCGGACCGTATCGCGTCCCGTATTCTGGGCATGGGCGACGTGCTCAGCCTGATCGAGCAGGCCGAACAGACCCTCGACAAGGAAAAAGCCGACAAGCTGGCGAAAAAGCTCAAGAAGGGCAAAGGCTTCGATCTCGAAGACTTCCGCGACCAGTTGCAACAAATGAAGAACATGGGCGGCCTCGGCGGTCTGATGGACAAGCTGCCGAGCATCGGCGGCGTCAATCTGTCCCAGATGGGTAACGCTCAGGGCGCCGCGGAAAAGCAGTTCAAGCAGATGGAAGCCATCATCAACTCGATGACCCCGGCCGAACGTCGTGACCCGGAAATGATCAGCGGCTCGCGCAAGCGTCGCATCGCGATTGGTTCGGGTACCCAGGTCCAGGACATCGGGCGTCTGATCAAGCAGCACAAGCAGATGCAGAAGATGATGAAGAAATTCTCCACCAAAGGTGGCATGGCCAAAATGATGCGCGGCATGGGCGGGATGTTCCCAGGCGGCGGCATGCCGAAGATGTGATTGCGTCGCGCGCGGGCTTTCCGCGCGCGTCCCTTGCGCAGGGCAACCTGCGCTAAACCCGCGTTGTGCGGGTCTCCAGCTGCTGTCGACCCGACAGCTTCCTTGCAAATCTGATGGCACGCCGGTGGTCGCCGGAAAAAGTCATTTGCAAAAGGCGGGATATTCCTTAGAATATGCGGCCTTTCGGGCACCTATGCCCGCTGTGCATCATAGATTTGCAGCACCGACTACAGGAACGATGTTCAATGCTAACTATTCGTCTTGCCCTGGGCGGCTCCAAAAAGCGCCCGTTTTACCACCTGACCGTTACCGACAGCCGTAACGCTCGCGACGGTTCCCACAAGGAGCAGGTTGGTTTCTTCAACCCGGTTGCCCGTGGTCAGGAAATCCGTTTGTCCGTGAACGAAGAACGCGTCAACTACTGGTTGAGCGTTGGTGCACAGACTTCCGAGCGCGTTGCCCAGCTGCTCAAAGAGCACAACAAGGCTAAGGCCGCGGCCTGAGTCTTATGAACGCGACGCCAGCATCTGCCGACGATCTGATCGTCATTGGCAAGATTTACTCGGTTCATGGCGTTCGCGGCGAAGTGAAGGTTTATTCCTTTACCGATCCGATTGGAAACCTGTTGGACTACAAAACCTGGACGCTTCGGCGCGAAGGCAGCGTCGACAAACAGGTGGAGCTGATCAGCGGACGCTTGCAGAGCAAGTTTCTGGTCGTAAAGCTCAAAGGTCTCGATGATCGTGAAGAAGCACGTCTTCTGTCCGGTTTCGAAATCTGCGTGCCACGCAACCTGTTCCCTGATCTGGACGACGGCGAGTACTACTGGTACCAGCTCGAAGGCCTCAAGGTCATTGACCAGCTCGGGCAACTGCTCGGGAAGATCGATCACCTGCTCGAAACCGGTTCGAACGATGTAATGGTTGTAAAGCCCTGCGCGGGCAGCCTGGATGATCGTGAGCGCCTGTTGCCCTATACGGAGCAATGCGTGTTGGCAGTCGACCTGGAAGCCGGCGAAATGAAGGTGGATTGGGATGCGGACTTCTGAATGCCATGGCCAGCCTACGCATAGAAGTCATCAGTCTGTTCCCGGAGATGTTCTCCGCCATCAGTGAATACGGCATTACCAGCCGTGCGGTGAAACAGGGGCTCATGCAGCTGACCTGTTGGAATCCGCGGGATTACACCACTGATCGCCATCACACTGTGGATGATCGCCCATTTGGCGGTGGTCCGGGCATGGTGATGAAGATCAAGCCCCTGGAAGATGCTCTGGTTCAGGCCAGGCAAGCGGCAGGGGATGCGGCGAAGGTTATTTACCTGTCGCCACAAGGCCGCAGACTGGATCAGTCAGCGGTGCGCGAGTTGGCAAAAGAGGAAGCGATTATCCTCATTGCCGGTCGTTATGAAGGCATTGACGAGCGTTTTATTGATGCTCATGTCGATGAAGAGTGGTCGATTGGTGACTATGTTCTGTCTGGCGGCGAGCTGCCGGCGATGGTGCTGATCGACGCGGTTACGCGACTGCTGCCCGGAGCTTTAGGGCATGTGGACTCCGCGGAGGAAGATTCCTTCACGGACGGTCTGCTGGATTGCCCGCACTACACCCGACCTGAGGTGTATGCGGATCAGCGTGTTCCCGACGTGTTGCTAAGTGGCAATCACGCGCACATCCGGCGTTGGCGTTTGCAGCAGTCCCTTGGGCGGACCTACGAACGACGCGCTGATCTTCTGGAAAGCCGCTCGCTTTCTGGAGAAGAGAAGAAGCTGCTGGCGGAATACATCCGCGAGCGGGACGATAGTTAACGTATCGATGGTTGATCCAGACGGATCACCTTAGGAGCACCAGCATGACTAACAAAATCATTCTTGCCCTCGAAGCAGAGCAGATGACCAAAGAGATCCCTACCTTTGCCCCGGGCGACACCATCGTCGTTCAGGTGAAAGTGAAGGAAGGCGACCGCGCTCGTCTGCAAGCGTTCGAAGGCGTTGTCATCGCCAAGCGTAACCGTGGCGTGAACAGTGCTTTCACTGTTCGCAAGATCTCCAACGGTGTTGGCGTTGAGCGTACTTTCCAGACCTACAGCCCGCAAATCGACAGCCTGGCTGTGAAGCGTCGCGGTGACGTTCGCAAGGCCAAACTGTACTACCTGCGTGACCTGTCCGGTAAAGCAGCTCGCATCAAAGAAAAACTGTCCTGATACAGCGTTTCGATGCAAAAAAAGCAGCCTGAGGGCTGCTTTTTTATTGCCTGCTGTTTGATGATTGACCCCTGTTGCGACCCTTTGCCAGAGTGAACATGCCTGCCATCGACCACCCTCTGATTGACCGCTTCCTGGATGCACTGTGGCTGGAGAAAGGCCTGTCCGATAACACCCGCGATGCGTATCGCAGTGACCTCGCGCTGTTCAACGGCTGGTTGCAGGAACGCAATGTCGATCTGGCCAGTGCTGGGCGCGAGGCGATCCTCGATCACCTGGCGTGGCGCGTCGACCAGGCTTACAAGCCGCGTTCCACGGCACGTTTCCTGTCCGGCGCGCGTGGGTTCTACCGCTACCTGTTGCGCGAAAAGCTGATCAGCGTCGACCCGACTCTGCAGGTCGACATGCCGCAGCTCGGCAAGCCGCTGCCCAAGTCCCTGTCTGAAGCCGACGTTGAAGCGCTGCTGGCGGCGCCGGATCTGAGCGAGCCTATTGGCGAGCGTGATCGCGCCATGCTGGAGGTGCTTTACGCCTGCGGGCTGCGCGTGACCGAGCTGATCAGCCTGACGCTGGAACAGGTCAACCTGCGCCAGGGCGTGCTGCGGGTGATGGGCAAAGGCAGCAAGGAGCGACTGGTGCCTATGGGCGAGGAAGCGATCGTCTGGGTCGAGCGCTATCTGCGTGGCGCCCGCGGCGAGCTGTTGGGAGGGAGGCCCAGTGACGTGCTGTTCCCCAGCCAGCGTGGCGAGCAGATGACTCGCCAGACATTCTGGCATCGCATCAAGCATCAGGCGGCGGTCGCCGGAATCGGCAAATCGTTGTCACCGCATACCCTGCGGCATGCATTCGCGACGCATCTGCTCAACCATGGCGCGGACCTTCGCGTGGTGCAGATGCTGCTGGGTCACAGTGATCTGTCGACCACCCAGATCTATACCCATGTCGCACGCGCCCGCTTGCAGGAAATGCATGCAAAACACCATCCGCGTGGCTGATTCCTGTGGCAAATTGAGTGGCGTCTTACGTCAGCGCGGGTCGGTCTTGCAGGCCTTATGTGATAGGCTTTGCCGGTTTCGCAGATTGAGGTCGGCATCCGTTGTCCCGACCGCTGCCGGTCTGTCCGCCGCTATAGGAGTTTTCATGCGTTTGCCTCAGATTTTCGCCGCTGCCATCGTCGCGGTGGCCGGCACATTCAGTACCGTTGCCCTGGCCGCAACGGCACCCGAACAAGCCATTCGCAAGACCCTTGAATCGCTCCAGCTCGAAGTACCGGTCGAAAGCATCGCGGCCAGTCCGCTGAACAATCTGTACGAGGTCAAGCTCAAGGGCGGCCGCGTTCTGTACGCCAGCGCCGACGGCCAGTTCGTCATGCAGGGCTATCTGTTCCAGATCCAGGACGGCAAGCCGGTCAACCTGACCGAGAAGACCGAGCGTCAGGCGATCTCCAAGACCATCAATGCCATCCCGGCGGGTGAAATGGTCGTTTATCCTGCCGTTGGCGAAACCAAGTCGCATATCACGGTCTTCACCGACACCACCTGTCCTTACTGCCACAAGCTGCATGAAGAAGTTGCCCAGCTGAACAAGATGGGTATCGAAGTGCGCTATCTGGCATTTCCGCGTCAGGGTCTCGGTTCTCCTGGCGACCAGCAGCTGCAGGCTGTGTGGTGCTCCAAGGACCGCAAGGCCGCCATGGACCGCATGGTCGATGGCAAGGACATCAAGGCAGACAAGTGCGAGAACCCGGTCAGCAAGCAGTTCGAGATGGGCCAATCCATCGGCGTGAATGGCACACCGGCAATCGTTCTGGCTGACGGCCAGCTGATTCCGGGCTATCAGCCCGCCGCGCAGGTCGCGAAGCTGGCGCTGGGCGCCAGGTAATACTCATATTGGAGTCGCGCGTGAGCGCGCGGCTGTTTTTCACGGTCGATCCAGGGTCGAACGTTTTACGGGGAGTGCATCAGTGAAACCGGTCAAAGTAGGCATTTGTGGGCTGGGTACTGTCGGCGGCGGTACCTTCAACGTGCTTCAGCGTAACGCCGAGGAGATTGCCCGCCGTGCCGGGCGTGGAATCGAAGTGGCGCAGATTGCCGTTCGTACTCCAAACCCCAACTGCCAGATTGCCGGTACCCCGACCACCGCGGACGTGTTCGCAGTCGCGACCAACCCCGAGATTGATATCGTCGTCGAGCTGATCGGCGGATACTCCGTGGCTCGCGAGCTGGTGCTCAAGGCCATCGACAACGGCAAGCACGTGGTGACCGCCAACAAGGCGCTGATCGCCGTCCACGGCAACGAGATTTTCGCCAAGGCGCGGGAGAAGGGCGTGATCGTCGCCTTCGAAGCAGCGGTCGCAGGCGGTATCCCGGTGATCAAGGCGATTCGTGAAGGCCTGTCGGCCAACCGGATCAACTGGCTGGCCGGGATCATCAACGGTACGGGCAACTTCATCCTCACCGAAATGCGCGAGAAAGGCCGCACTTTCCCTGACGTGCTGGCCGAAGCTCAGGCGCTGGGTTACGCCGAGGCCGACCCGACCTTTGACGTCGAAGGCATCGACGCCGCGCACAAGCTGACCATCCTGGCCTCGATCGCATTCGGCATTCCCCTGCAGTTCGACAAGGCCTACACCGAAGGCATCACAAAACTGACGACCGCCGATGTGAACTACGCCGAGGCGCTGGGCTACCGCATCAAGCATCTGGGCGTCGCCCGCAGCACCGCCAAGGGCATCGAACTGCGCGTTCACCCGACACTGATTCCTGCCGACCGCCTGATCGCCAACGTCAATGGCGTGATGAACGCAGTCATGGTCAACGGCGACGCATCCGGTTCGACACTGTTCTACGGTGCAGGTGCCGGTATGGAACCGACCGCGTCGTCGGTCGTGGCCGATCTGGTAGACGTGGTCCGCGCGATGACATCCGATCCGGAGAACCGCGTTCCGCATCTGGCCTTTCAGCCCGATTCCCTGTCCGCGCACCCGATCCTGCCCATCGAAGAGTGCGAAAGCGCCTACTACCTGCGCATTCAGGCCAAGGATCACCCGGGCGTGCTGGCTCAAGTGGCGAGTATCCTGTCCGAACGCGGGATCAACATCGAGTCGATCATGCAGAAGGAAGTCGAGGAGCAGGACGGCCTGGTGCCGATGATTCTCCTGACCCATCGCGTGCTGGAGCAGCACATCAACGACGCGATCATGGCGCTCGAAGCGTTGCAGGGTGTGGTAGGTCCGGTCGTTCGTATCCGCGTTGAACATTTGAATTAATCGATTAGCTGAAGCGGGAAGCTGCGAGCTGCAAGCCGCAAGCTGCAAGCTGCAAACAGAGGCCAGCGTGCTTTTGCTTGCAGCTTGTAGCCGGTAGCTTCAACTTGTAGCTTTGAGCTTCAGCTCAAACCAAAGGTTTGATCCCATGCGCTACATCAGTACCCGCGGCCAAGCGCCTGCATTGAATTTCGAAGACGTGTTGCTGACCGGTCTGGCGAGCGACGGCGGCCTTTATGTGCCGGAGAACCTGCCGCGTTTCACTCAGGAAGAAATCGCTTCGTGGGCTGGCCTGCCTTATCACGAGCTGGCATTTCGCGTGATGCGTCCGTTCGTGACCGGCAGCATTCCTGATGCCGACTTCAAGAAGATCCTTGAAGAGACTTATGGCGTATTCGCGCACAGCTCGGTCGCGCCGCTGCGCCAGCTGGCCGGCAACGAGTGGGTCATGGAGCTGTTTCACGGCCCGACCCTGGCTTTCAAGGATTTCGCCCTGCAACTGCTGGGTCGCCTGCTCGACTACGTGCTCGCCAAGCGCGGCGAGCGTGTAGTGATCATCGGCGCGACCTCCGGTGACACCGGCTCGGCTGCCATCGAAGGCTGCCGTCGTTGCGAGAACGTCGATATCTTCATCCTGCATCCGAACAATCGGGTTTCGGACGTTCAGCGCCGCCAGATGACCACCATCTTCGGCGACAACATCCACAACATCGCGGTGGAAGGCAATTTCGACGACTGCCAGGAAATGGTCAAGGCAAGTTTCGCCGACCAGGGCTTTCTGAAAGGCACCCGCCTGGTCGCGGTCAACTCGATCAACTGGGCACGGATCATGGCCCAGATCGTCTACTACTTCCATGCGGCGCTACAGTTGGGCGGCCCGGCTCGCTCGGTGGCGTTCTCGGTTCCGACCGGCAACTTCGGCGATATCTTTGCCGGCTATCTGGCACGCAACATGGGTCTGCCGATCAATCAGCTAGTCGTGGCCACCAATCGCAACGACATCCTGCACCGCTTCATGAGCGGCAACCAGTATGTAAAAGAAACCCTGCACGCGACCCTGTCACCGTCCATGGACATCATGGTGTCGTCCAACTTCGAACGCCTGCTGTTCGACATGCACGGCCGTAACGGCGCGGCCATCGCCGGTCTGATGGATACCTTCCGTCAAGGCGGCGGTTTCAGCGTCGAAGAAGATCGCTGGACCGAAACCCGCAAGCTGTTCGACTCGCTGGCGGTCAGCGACGAAGACACCTGTGAGGTAATCGCCGAGGTGTTCGCCAAGACTGGTGAAGTGCTCGATCCGCATACCGCAATCGGAGTCAAGGCTGCGCGCGAATGCCGTCGCAGCCTGGACACGCCGATGGTGGTGCTGGGCACCGCGCACCCGGTGAAATTTCCCGACGCAGTTCTCAAGGCGGGCGTTGGCAAGGCGCTGGAACTGCCGGCGCACATGGCTGATCTGTTCCAGCGCGACGAGCGCTGCACCGTGCTTCCGAACGATCTGAAGGCCATCCAGGCATTCGTCAGCCAGCACGGCAATCGCGGCAAGCCGCTCTGACAGAATCGTTGTGTAACAACTTAGGGCCCGCCACTTGGCGGGCCTTCTCGTTTTGACGTGCCAAACTTCGGACGTTTGCAGTTCATACGAGTGAGTCATTGGTTGTGAAGCAGGTAAGCGAGCAAGGTGAGGTCAGGAAGACAGGCAACGGGATGACGAAGCATGCGTGGCGCGCGGCGCTGCTGATGCTGTTACTGTCGTTATTTCAGCCAGCGCAGAGCGCTCAGAACCTGCCTTTCAAACTGGGCGCACCGTTCAGACAATTGGCGGATTTGCCCATCGACGCGCGGGACCGCGACTGGCTGCGTGAACGCCGGATCCTGCGGGTCGGCATCGCGATTGCCGACTATGAACCCATCGACATCACCAGCGACCGCAATCGCTATCAAGGCATCAGCGCCGACTATCTGAGCCTGATCGGCGATGCGTTGAACATGCCGATGCAGGTCGTGGGGTTTGCCAAACGCGACGAGGCTATCGAGGCGTTGCGCGGCGGCGGCATCGATATTCTCACCAGTGCCAACGGCTTCGAGCGAGGTGTGCCGGGGCTCGCGTTTTCCACCGAATACATGCCTGACAGATCGGTAGTGGTGGGGCGCGGCAACGACCAGACCGTCGTATCCAGGCTCGTGGGCAAGAAGGTCGTGCTGCTCGACGGTTACGCCGATTCTGCAGTGGTCAACGGCGCTTACCCTGACAGCCAGATTATCATCGCCCCCAATCTGAACAGTGCGCTGGAGGCGCTGAGCCAGGGTGAGGTCGACGCATTCATCGGCAACGAGGTCATCGTTCGCTCTTACACCGCGCTGCGTCCTTACCTCGGCCTGCAGATCAAAGCCGAGAGCGCTTTGCCGCCGGTGGGTTTCGCGTTTGCCGTTCGTGATAGCGAGCAACGCTTGCTGAGTCTGATCGACCGGTCGCTGGCCAGTCTGGACGCATCGGTCAGACATGAAGTGCTGGGCCGCTGGACCATCGGTCTGGGCGCGGATGTGGTTGGGCAGCGGCTCATGTTGTCCGGTGCGGAACGTGACTGGATCCGCCGTCATCCCAGCGTGACCATCGCGACCACGCAGCAGCCGCCTTACATCTACAAGGACCAGAACGGAACCTGGGTCGGACTGAACACGGATATCATCGCGCGAATTTCACGCATGACCGGCTTGCGGTTCGTCTACAAGGAGGCGCCGTCCACCCAGGCGAGCATTGCCTTGCTTCAGGCCGGGGAAGCGGACATGAACACGACCCTGGCGGAAAACGCGGACCGTCGGCGCTTTCTGGATTTTACCTACTCGTTCGGCGGTAACAGCTGGGTGTTCGTCGTGCGTGCAGGCAGCAACGCCAGGGTGTCGCTGAATAACCTGAGCGGTAAGGTACTGGCCCTGCCCGCGAGGCATGCACTGGAGGACTCCATCAGGCGTGAGCACCCACAGGTGCGGTTGCGGCTGGTCGCCACCTACGACGAAGCTCGTCAACTGGTGGAAAGCGGCGAAGCAGACGCGACGATCCAGAATGAAGCCGGTGCCTATCTGTACCCGCCGGGCGAACTCAAGGTCGGCCGCAGCGTCGATGGGAAATGGTCGCCCGACCGGTTCTCGGTCATCAAATCCCAGCCAGAGTTGTTGAGCATCCTCAACAAGGCGCTCGAAGAGTTTCCGGTGGCCGAAATGCGCTCCATCCGCATGAAATGGCTGGGCGCGGTCTTACCGCAGCCTTCACTCTGGAGCCGCATTCCTCAATGGGTGTTCTGGGTTCTGGCGGTGGCGGTGCTGGTCGGGTTTGTATCGCTGCTGTGGAGCAGCCGGCTCAAGGTGCAGATCCGCCAGCGTCTGGAGGCCGAACAGCAGCTCAATGACCAGCTCGCGTTCAAACATGCGCTGCTCGACGGGATACCGACGCCGATTTATGTGCGCGACCTCAAGGGTCGTCTGGTGTCTTGCAATCGCAGCTACGAGGACAGTTTCGGCGTCAGCTTCGAGCAGATGAACGGCCGCCGGTTGATCGACGTCGATCTGATTCCTCGCCCGGTTGCCGAACAGATGCACAGCGACTACCTCAAGCTGCTGGCAGACCGCTGTCCGGTTTTCGCCGACAGATCCATGGAGCTGAACGGGAAGCGTGTCGATGCCTGGCAATGGACGGTTCCGTTCTTTGCCGCTGATGGCGAGCTTCAAGGGCTGCTGGGGGGCTGGGTGGATATCACCGAGCGCAAGCAACTCGCGACTCAACTGGAACAGGCGCTGCGTCACGCCGATCAGGCCAACGAGGCCAAGAGTGCGTTTCTGGCCACCATGAGCCACGAAATTCGCACGCCCATGGGCGCAATCATCGGTCTGCTGGAACTGGAGTGTGAACAGGCGCTGCGCTCTGGTCAGGCGCCTTCCGAAAACCTGCGGGTTGCGCACGCGTCCGCGCAGCAACTGGTCGCCTTGATCGGCGACAGCCTGGACCTTGCCAAGATCGAAGCCGGAGGCATGCAGCTGGCACTGGCCGTGACGCCGCTGCACGATTTTCTGCAAGGGGTGGTTCGGCTGTTCTCGGCGGTTGCGCAGGAAAAAGGGCTGGACCTGCGTCTGGAGTTCGACGAGCGCGCGCAGGGCCTCTATTGGCTTGATCCGCTGCGCCTGCGCCAGGTTTTGCAAAACCTGTTCGGCAACGCCCTGAAGTTCACCGGGCAGGGCGGGGTGACCCTGTGCGTCAACGTCCTTGAGACAACAGAGCAGTCTTCGCGGCTGCGGATCAGCGTGCGCGATACCGGTCCAGGCATTGCCCCCGATCGCTTGAACGAGGTGTTTCAGCCATTCACCCAAGGCAGCGACGACACCGCGGCTCGCTACGGAGGCACTGGCCTGGGGCTGAGTATTTCCCGGCAACTGGTTGCGCTGATGAAAGGTCAGCTGGATTTGCGCAGCGAACCGGGGCAGGGCACCGAAGCAGTGATCGAGCTGGCCCTCGCTCGCGTGACCCAGACGCCGGCTCATCAGGCTGAGCAGTGGCAGCCACCAGCTGAGCAGCGAGCGCTGCGCCTGCTTGTGGCCGACGACTTGTCCGCCAACCGGCTGGTGCTGACCCGCCAGCTGGAATTCCTCGGGCACCAGGTGGTACCGGTTGGCGGTGGCGAAGCCGCGTTGCACGCCTGGCGGCAACAGGATTTCGACGCGGTCATTACCGACTGCAATATGCCAGGCGTCAGTGGCTACGCCCTGACCGAAGCGATCCGGGGAATCGAGGAGCAGGAAACGCGCGAGCATTGTCCTGTGATCGGTTGCACCGCCAATGCGATGAACGATGAAAGGGAGCGCTGCGAGCTTGTCGGCATGGACGGTCTGCTGATCAAGCCGCTGTCGCTGGAGCGCCTGGCAACCGAGCTGGCCCGCGTGGTCCGCGAACGTCTTTTCGATATCCGTACCTTGCGGCGGATGACACAGGCCAATCCGGAGCAGATGCAGCGGCTGCTGGCGGAGCTGTGGAAAAACCTGAGTCACGAACACGACGTGTTGAGCGACGCAGTCGCTGCCCTTGACTGGAAAACGTTGAGCGCCGCGTTGCATCGTCTCAAGGGCGCGGCGTGTCTGGTGGATGCGGCGCCGCTGGCCCGTGCCTGCGCCGCGCTCGACGCTGAAGTGCAGGAAGAACGTGAAGCCAGTCTGGCCGAGCGCTGGGCCACTCTCGCGGATGCCATCGCCGGGCTTCAGGCTGACATCGAACCGCACCTGAACCGGATGCCGACGACCCAGAGTTGAGTGCCTGTCAGGTTTCGGACTTGTCCTATGGGGCAGCACTGAACAGTTGGCTAGAGTGCGCGGCTTCAGCCAGCCGCCACTCAGTAGGCCCGACCGTGCGTTCACCCAAAGTCCTGATTCTAGAGGATCACCCGTTTCAAATGATGGCACTGCACCAGATGCTCAATGCCAATCATGTATACGACGTGCTGACTGCCGATAGCGTCGACGCTGCCAAGTGTTCGCTGGACAAGCGCGGAAGCGTCGACATCGCTATCTGCGATCTGCAAATGGACGGTCCGGATGGTCTGGACTTCATTCGTCACCTGGCCGAAACCGGTCAGGCCCAAGCGCTGGTGGTGCTGAGCAGCACCGCTGCGGATGTGATTGAGGGCGTAGGCCAGCTGGCGCAACGGCAGGGCCTTGAAGTACTCTGCTGCTTGCAGAAGCCACTTTGCGCGACGGTGCTGAGCGAGTTGCTCGCTACCTGGCGGTGGCGCGTGCAGCAGACACCGCAAGACAGCCCTGAGCCGCACTCGCATCCATTAAGCGCTACGCAGCTGTTCGACGGGCCAGTCGATGTGAAGGCGCTCGCCGATCAATGGATTGTGCATTTCCAGCCCAAGGTCAACCTCGATGGCGATGTGCTCGGCGTCGAAGCGTTGGTCCGCTGGCAGCATCCGGCGTTCGGACTGCTTGGGCCCGGGCGGTTCATGGACGCTCTGGAACGGCGAGGGCTGCTGGCGCCGTTGACCTGGCGGGTACTGGAACAGGCTCTGAAGTTTTCCGCGGCTACCGCGCACCAGCGTGGCGAACCCATGCCCGTTGCGGTGAACATTGCTCCGCAAGTGATGGACCAGCCAGGGTTCGCGGCGCGCGTGCTGACGCTGTTGGCCGAGCACGATGTGCCAGCGAGCGCGCTGACCCTGGAAATCCTCGAACACCCCGCAGAGGCGTCTCGACCCGCAGCGCTGGAAGGCTTGCTGCGTTTGCGCCTGCAGGGTTGCCGGGTGTCGATCGACGATTTCGGTACCGGCGCATCGAATATCCAGCGACTGCTGCAATTGCCCTTCAACGAGCTGAAGATCCCGGCCCAGTTCGTGCGCGGAATGGCGGAGGACGCGCGCAAGTCCGCAGTGGTCGCCTCGGCCATGTTCATGGCTCGCCGTCTGGCGCTGGACGTGGTCGTCGAAGGGGTGGAAACCCTGGACGACTTCCACAGCGTGATGATGCTGGGCAGCCCGGCCGTGCAGGGCTATTTCATTGCACGGCCGATGGCTGAAACGGACCTGAGGCGTTGGCTGGCGGAGCGTGAAAGGCTGGCCTTCAGGCCTGCCGCCACTGAGGCAATCGCTCAGGACAAACCATGCTCCTGCAAGTAAATGAATAGCGCGGCTTCGTTGGCCAGCCCCAGTTTGCGCATCGCGCTGACCTTCTGGCTGCTGACCGTCTGCTTGCTGCGATTCAACTGGCTGGCGATCTCGCCGACCGCCTTGCCGGCCGCCAACAGGCGTACCACTTCCAGCTCTCTGGGCGAAAGCTGCTCCGGCGCGACCAACCGGTCGCAGCCGTACTCCTGCGCCTGGAGCATCACGCGCTGCACCGAGTCGGCAATGAATACCTGGCGGCGGCGCACACTTTCAATCGCTGCCGGCAGTTCACCCGCGACACTGGCCTTGCTCAGCAATCCCTGCACATTGAGGTCGAGCATCGCGCGAAACAGACCGGCGTTGCTCAGGGTCGTGACGACGATCACCGGCAATGTCGGAAAGTCGCGCTGAATTCTCTGCAGCAGACGCAAGCCGTCACTCTGCTGTTGCGCGGGCATCATGAAGTCGGTGACCAGCACATCGCAGTCCTGCTCCCTGAGTACCTGCAATAGCTCATCTGGAGTGCTCGCCTCGCCCACGACCCGAGCCGCATCGCCGTGTTCGATGACCACGCGCAGGCCGATCAGGAAAATGGGATGGTCATCCGCCAGGACAACGCGCATGGGACGATCAAGGGATGAGCTCATGGTACTGCTCCGTTGAAGGGTGACCCATGGTAATGCATCTGATCCGGCTGTTTAGCCATGCGCTGGCGAAGCAGGTGATCCGTAGGATCTGGCAGGAGCGAGCGCTGAACATTCCTACAATTTGTGTAGTGGCTGACGGGCCGGTTGTGAATGATCGCGCGCTCAGGGTTGCGCAGGGGAATCAGCTCTCGGTTTTTTCCCTGTCACATTGCACAGGCATCCTCGAAATCAGGACAGGTGCGACGAATTGGCCCAGCCGGCGAGAACTTTCTGCTCGTGCGCGCGGTCAGTGATTAGCACCTTTGCATTCAAACTGTTGAGTGGTGATCTAGATGGAAAATATCAGCTTACTGCTAAGCGAAGCGCTGGCTCCTTACCAGGCCAGCCTCGGGCCTGAAGGTTCACGGGGCGAACGTCTGGTGACCCTGAGAGATGCAGCCGGTGCCATTGTGATCGAGCGCAGTTTCAGCGCCGATCAATTGCGCGACAAGCGCCAGCTGACCGATGTGGTCGATGGTCTGCACCGGGACCTGATGGTCGCCGAAGGCCGCATCGAACCCTGCGTCATCGCAGCCACCCGTAATGCTGCGCTGGGCCAGGCGTTTGCCGCGGCTCCCGCATTTGGCTGAAGACGGAATCTGATCCGGCCTCGGCGTTCGTATGATCACGGCAGGTTCGATCGTTGTGCTCCGACGATTCGGAGGCTGCCGTGCGGAACTGCCACGAGGCTGGCGGTCCTGTTAACCCCGGGCAGATTCCCCGCTGCCCGGGGTTTCTTTTGTTCGGTATAACGACCGATCTGAGCGTCGACGTTGCGATCCGGCCGTTCAGTGTTTGTCGAAAAATGCCCTGGCGTCTTCCAGGTATCGGGAGCGTTCTTCCGGCGCCAGCCATTGGGCATAGAACCCCATCAGCTCGCTTTCACGCAGTTCGCGCATCTCGCGGTTGATGATCTGAATGGCGCGCCGGCCTTCAGGTGTGCCGGAGCAACCGATGTGCGCGTATTGATAGGCGGGGTTGCCCTTGATCGGCAGAAACGCCAGCTCGCTCAATTGCAGATCTTGCTCTACGGCCTGATAACGCACTTCAGGCCAGAAGCCGATCAAGGCCTGCAATCGCCCCAGACGTTCCATCTGCAACTGACTGCCGATGGCCTCGCTGCCGTAGTGCAGGTTCAGTGCATCGGGGTTGCTGTGCCTGATGATCTCGTCGACCAGAGGCCCGTAGCTGCGTTGCGCCACGACACCCACCTTGAAGCCCGGTGCCTCCAGCAGCCGACGCAGGTCGACCCGCCCTTCATCCATGAAATCGGCCAGGCGTTGCAGGTCAGTCTTGCGCACGACCAGTCCGCTGCTGAGCAGCATGTACACCGGAATCGAAAACGCGATGCTTCTGGCCCGTTCGGCAGTCCACATCAACGTCGGGTCACAGCTGGACGGATGCTCCATGAGCATTTGCGTGGAGCGCGCGCGGTTGACCCGGATCAGTACATGGTCGTACTCGGGCATGCGCGCGGTCAGCAGCGGCATCAGGCGGTCAATTGCACCTTGCCCTTGCTGAGGGCCGGAAAAAATCGTCGACGGCGGCAGATCGCGTATCAGCCAGGTCAGCGTTTCCCTGGCCTGGCCAGCGCCCGGCACGGTACACAACACAAGCGCGGCCAGCCATGCGCTCAGAGCGACGTGCGCAGATTTCAAGGTTCGGGTAGGCATATGCTGTTTTTCATCCCTTGAAGTCATCGAGCTTTCAGGTTGCACGCGCGTTGCGCTGATGCTCTGCGCAAGGCGTTACAGATTGGTGAATCCCGCAATGCGGCCCGATGCGTGAGTACAAATATCTTCTGCAAGGAGGATCGGTCAAGGGTTTGCGTCGCCGTTGCTCCGCCAAGGTCGTTCGGCGCGCCAGCATCGGGTAGACTTGCCGCCTTTCCTCGCACTCCAGAGCCCGTTCATGGCCCAGCCTTCCACGACCTACAAATTCGAACTCAACCTTACCGATCTCGATCGTGGGGTCTATGAAAGCGTCAAACAAACCATCGCCCGTCATCCTTCCGAAACCGAAGAGCGCATGACCGTGCGTCTGCTGGCCTATGCGCTCTGGTACAACGAACAGTTATCGTTCGGTCGCGGCTTGTCTGAAGTAGACGAGCCCGCATTGTGGGAAAAAAGTCTGGATGACCGCGTTCTGCACTGGATTGAAGTAGGTCAGCCCGATGCCGATCGTCTGACCTGGTGCTCGCGTCGTACCGAGCGCACCAGCCTCCTGGCCTATGGCAGCCTGAGGGTCTGGGAGGGCAAAGTGGTTCCGGCGGTCAAGAACCTGAAGAACGTTAATATCGCCGCCGTGCCTCAGGAAGTGCTCGAAGTCCTGGCCAGGGACATGCCGCGCGTTATCAAGTGGGACGTGATGATCAGCGAAGGGACCGTATTCGTTACTGATGATCGCGGGCAGCATGAAGTCCAGCTGCAATGGCTTGCGGGCGAGCGCGGCTGATCAACCGCACGACCCACCTCAATGAATCGACACAGAGAATCTGCTGAACCGCATGCGCATCGAACCCCGTCTGTTGCCTGACACCCTGCCGTTTCTTGGCGACCTGCCGCCATTGCTTACCCGCCTGTACGCCGCCCGAGGCGTGGCCAGCGAGGCCGAGCTGGACAAGAGCCTGGCGCGCCTGATCCCTTATCAGCAGCTCAAGGGCATCGATGCGGCGGTCGAGCTGCTGGTGACCGCCATCGAGCAACGCCAGCGCATGCTGATCGTCGGCGACTTCGATGCCGATGGCGCCACGGCAAGCACCGTCGGCGTATTGGGCCTGCGTTTGCTCGGGGCTGCGCATGTCGACTATCTGGTGCCCAATCGTTTCGAGTATGGCTACGGGCTGACGCCGGAGATCGTCGCGGTGGCCTTGCAGCGCACACCGCAGCTGCTGATTACGGTCGACAACGGCATTTCCAGTGTTGAGGGCGTGGCGGCGGCCAAGGCCGCGGGGCTGAGCGTGCTGGTGACCGACCACCATTTGCCGGGCAAAGAATTGCCGGCAGCCGATGCCATCGTCAATCCGAATCAGCCGGGCTGCGAGTTTCCGAGCAAGTCGCTGGCCGGCGTCGGGGTGATTTTCTACGTGTTGATGGCGTTGCGCGCACGCCTGCGTGACATCGGTTGGTTCGAGCGCAACCAGCGTCCGCAGCCCAACCTCGGCGAGTTGCTGGATCTGGTGGCGCTGGGCAGCGTTGCAGACGTCGTGCCGCTGGACGCCAACAACCGCATCCTCGTCCATCAGGGCCTGATGCGCATCCGCGCCGGTCGTGCGCGTCCGGGCTTGCGCGCCATTCTTGAGGTTGCGCGTCGTGAACCGTCACGCATCACCTCGACCGATCTGGGTTTCATCCTCGGCCCGCGCCTGAACGCGGCTGGCCGGCTGGATGACATGAGCCTGGGCATCGAATGCCTGCTTTGCGATGACCCGGTGCTGGCACGGGAAATGGCCGTGCAGCTGGACGAGCTGAACCAGGATCGCAAGTCCATCGAGCAAGGCATGCAGCGCGAAGCGCTGGCGCAACTCAAGGATCTGCCTGTGGAGTCGATGCCGTTCGGGCTGTGTCTGTTCGACGCCCAGTGGCATCAGGGCGTGATCGGCATCCTGGCCTCGCGCCTCAAAGAGCGTTATCACCGCCCGACCATCGCGTTTGCCAGCGCCGGCGAGGGTGTGCTCAAAGGATCGGCGCGTTCGGTACCGGGTTTTCATATCCGCGACGCACTGGACGCGGTTGCGGCGCGCCATCCCGACCTCATCAGCAAGTTCGGCGGGCACGCGATGGCAGCGGGTCTTTCGTTGCCCGAGGGAAACTTTCCGGCGTTCGCCGAGGCGTTCGACGCCGAAGTGCGGCGCCAGCTTTGCGAAGAAGACCTGACCGGACGCCTGCTGTCCGACGGCTCGCTGGCAGTCGAGGAGTTCCACCTGGAACTGGCCCGCGCACTGCGCAACGCGGGGCCATGGGGTCAGCACTTTCCCGAGCCGCTGTTTCACGGGGTGTTCCAGCTGGTGGAGCAGCGGATTGTGGGCGAGCGCCACCTGAAGATGGTGCTCAAGACCGAGTGCGGCACCGTGAAGCTTGAGGCCATTGCCTTTGGCGTCGACCGCGATGTCTGGCCCAACCCGAATATTCGCTGGGTCGAACTGGCTTACAAGCTCGACTTGAACGAGTTTCGGGGCAATGAAACCGTGCAATTGCTAGTGGCCCATATCGCGCCGCGATAAGCCGGAACCCCGCTGTCTTTCGAGTTGTCGACTAGGCTCTGTCTACGAAAAAAGAATCCGGACGCCTGATTTTCAACTTGAGAGGTTGCCATGAGCCTGCTGCTTGAACCCTACACCCTTCGCCAACTGACTCTACCCAATCGCATCGCCGTATCACCGATGTGCCAGTACTCCAGCGTCGACGGCCTGGCCAACGACTGGCACCTGGTGCACTTGGGGAGCCGGGCGGTGGGCGGGGCAGGGCTGGTCATCACCGAGGCCACGGCGGTCACCGATGACGGCCGGATCACCCCGCAGGATCTGGGGCTCTGGAAAGACGAGCAGATCGAAGGGTTGCAACGCATCACCCGCTTCATTACCGCTCAGGGTTCGGTGGCGGGTATTCAACTGGCCCACGCCGGACGCAAAGCGAGCACCTGGCGGCCGTGGGTGGGCAAGCACGGCAGCGTGCCGCAAAGCGAAGGTGGCTGGACGCCGGTCGGCCCTTCGGCGATTGCTTTCGATCCACAGCACACCGTGCCGGTCCAGTTGAGCGAAAGCCAGATCCAGGACGTGGTCCAGGCGTTCGTCGACGCAGCGCGCCGGTCGTTGACCGCCGGTTTCAAGGTGGTCGAAGTGCATGCCGCGCATGGCTACCTTCTGCACCAGTTCCTTTCGCCGCTGAGCAACCAGCGCACCGATCAGTACGGCGGCTCGTTCGAAAATCGCATCCGCCTGACGTTGCAGGTGACCGAGGCGATTCGCGAAGTCTGGCCTGACGAGCTGCCCGTGTTCGTCCGCGTGTCGGCCACCGACTGGGTGGAAGACGGCTGGAACCCTGACGAAACCGTCGAACTGGCTCGTCGTCTCAAAGCCTTGGGCGCGGATCTGATCGACGTGTCATCGGGTGGCACCGCGGCGAGCGCGGAAATCCCGGTCGGCCCTGGTTATCAGACGCGCTTTGCCGAGCGCGTGCGCAAGGAATCCGGTATCGCCACCGGCACGGTCGGCATGATCACCGACCCGGCACAGGCCGAGCACATTCTGCGCACCGGGCAGGCCGACATCATCCTGCTGGCCCGCGAACTGCTGCGCGATCCGTACTGGCCACTGCATGCCGACGACGACCTCGGCGGCCGCAAGGCGACCTGGCCGGCGCAGTACCAGAGAGCCACGCATCGCGACCAGCCGATCCACGAGTCTGATCTGCGCGACTGATCCGAACCGAGGCCGCGCGAGGCGGCCTCATCGCCAGCAAGCTGGCTCCCACAGGTCCGCACATGACGCAGCTTTTGTAGGAGCTGGCTTGCCTGCGATCTGGCGCGTAGCGGCAGCAAAGAAGGCACATCCATGACGTCTTTGCCTGCCACGCCGCTTCGCCAGCAAGCTGGCTCCTACAAAGATCGAGTTGCGCCGGCCTGTGGAAGCCAGCTCGCTGTGGGCGGCAATCCGACGATCTGGCGCGTAGCGGCAGCAAAGCCGGTACATCTCGAAAAAACAACGTGTCCAACGCAACGGCGCTGCAACATCCCGAAGCACACCCTTCGTCGCTCGCTCGTGAAATTTCCTTACCCTGCTGGTCAATGAATCATCTGACAGACCTTGTGGAGGTTTCCTATGAATACTCGCGGTTTACTCGACCAATTGCTCAAGTCCGGGCAGTCGATGTTGCAGGACAAGGCCGGCGGCAAGCCGGGCAATCGATCTGCGGGTAGCGATTCGCTGATGGGCGGATTAGGTAGTCTTCTGGGCGGGTCGAAATCGGCAAGCGGCGGTCTGGGCGGTCTGTTGTCCGGTGCGGGTGGCGGAGCGCTCGCGGCAGGGGCGATGAGCCTGCTCAGGGGCAAAGGCTCCCGCTCGATGGGCGGCAAGGCGCTGTCCTACGGTGGGCTGGCGGCGCTGGGTGTGCTGGCGTACAAGGCTTACAACAACTGGCAAGCCAATCAAGGTGTGACCGCCCAGCGTGAGCCGCAGACCATCGACCGTCTCCCGGAAAGCGAGGCTGAGGAGCACAGCCAGGCTATTCTGCGAGCGCTGGTGGCGGCGGCCAAGGCCGATGGCCATGTCGATGACCGCGAGCGGCAATTGATCGAAGGCGAGTTTTCCAGGCTGGGCACCGACCAGGAGTTAACCAGCTGGCTGAGCGCCGAACTGAACAAACCGCTGGACCCGGCCGAAGTCGCCCGCGCGGCCACGACTCCGGAAATGGCGTCCGAAATGTATATCGCCAGTCTGATGCTGGTGGATCAGGAGCATTTCATGGAACGCGCATACCTCGACGAGCTGGCTCGCCAACTCAAGCTGGAGCCCGGCCTCAAGGCCGAACTGGAAAGCCAGGTTCGCGACGCTCAATAATCTCTTCAGGCGCCTGACTGCAGCAAGGTTCGGGCGCCTGCAGACCTGCTACCAGACCTCTTTCTCCCCAATATTCCCCTTCTGTTCGCGCGGAATTGCCGCACTTCTGGACATCTGGCTGGGCTATACTCACGCCGCTTGGGCCGTCTGTCGGTCCGCTTCTTGAACACGGCCAGCGGGCGGTGTTGAACTCTTGAGGGCTGACCGTGAAGAACTGGACCTTGCGCCAACGGATTCTGGCGAGCTTCGCCGTGATCATCGCGATCATGCTGCTGATGGTGGTGGTGTCTTACTCCCGTTTACTGTCGATCGCGACCAGCGAAGAACAGGTCCGTCTTGATGCATTGCCCGGTGTCTACTACAGCACGCTGGTGCGCAGCGCCTGGGGCGAGAGCTACATTCGCACGCTTGAGCTGATCGGTGAGGGCAAAGCGCGGGCCCTGACCAGGCAGGAAAAGGACCAGTTCGCCGGCTTCGAGGAAAATCTGCAGACGCAGATGGACGGCTACAAGCAGTCGATCTTCGACGAAGCTGACAGAGCCGACTTCGCTATCTTCGAGAAGCGCCGCGAAACCTATTCCCGGTTGCTCGCCGACGTACACAGCACCTACGAACGAGGCGACTACGCCGCCGCCCGGGCCGAATTCTACGACCAGCTCAACCCGATATGGACCGAGGGCCGTCGTCAGCTCAACGACATCATCGTCGCCAACAAGCAACTTGCAGACCGCGCCACTGAAAGCATCGGCAACGCCGTGCTCGGCGCCAAGATCAGCATGATCATCTCGCTGTTGATTGCCGTACTGGCCGCCGCGGCCTGCGGTCTGCTGC
Source organism: Pseudomonas sp. R1-18 (assembly GCF_051132095.1). Lineage (NCBI taxonomy): Bacteria > Pseudomonadati > Pseudomonadota > Gammaproteobacteria > Pseudomonadales > Pseudomonadaceae > Pseudomonas > Pseudomonas sp. R1-18. Next base: position 3,715,038 of record NZ_CP071658.1, on the reverse strand, counting down.
TGATGCGCTCGATCATCGCCCCCATGGAACGGATCGTTGGCATACTGGGCGTCATGCGTACCGGTGACCTGAGTTCGCGCCTGAAGCTGGACCGCAACGACGAGTTCAATGCGGTTGAAACCGGTTTCAACGACATGATGACCGACCTCAATACGCTGGTGTCCCAGGCACAGCGATCATCGGTGCAGGTCACCACTGCGGTCACCGAGATTGCTGCCACGTCGCGTCAGCAGCAGGCAACCGCTACCGAAACGGCGGCGACCACCACTGAGATTGGCGCTACGTCGCGGGAAATCGCCGCGACCTCTCGCGATCTGGTGCGCACCATGACCGAAGTCACCAGCGCCGCCGATCAGGCCTCGACCCTGGCCGGCTCCGGCCAGCAAGGGCTGGCGCGAATGGAAGACACCATGCACCAGGTGATGGGCGCGGCCGATCTGGTCAACGCGAAGCTGGCGATCCTCAACGAGAAGGCTGGCAACATCAATCAGGTGGTGGTGACGATCGTCAAGGTCGCCGATCAGACCAACCTGCTGTCGCTCAATGCCGCCATCGAAGCCGAGAAAGCCGGTGAGTACGGGCGCGGTTTTGCAGTGGTTGCCACCGAAGTGCGGCGTCTGGCCGACCAGACTGCGGTAGCCACCTACGATATCGAACAGATGGTCCGCGAGATCCAGTCGGCGGTGTCCGCCGGGGTCATGGGCATGGACAAGTTTTCCGAAGAAGTGCGTCGCGGCATGTTCGAAGTCACCCAGGTCGGCGAACAGCTGTCGCAGATCATCCATCAGGTTCAGGCCTTGGCACCGCGCGTGCTGATGGTCAACGAGGGGATGCAGGCGCAGGCCACCGGTGCCGAGCAGATCAATCAGGCGCTGGTGCAACTGGCCGATGCCAGCAGCCAGACCGTCGACTCATTGCGTCAAGCCAGCTCCGCCATCGACGAGCTGAGTCAGGTCGCGGTCGGGTTGCGCGGCGGCGTATCGCGTTTCAAGGTCTGAGCCGCGGCAATGGCGGACCACTCGGCGAAACGCAACGCACCGGCGCAGGTTCCGGATACGTTGTTCCTGCTGTTTCGCATCGGGCAGGACCGCTATGCGCTGAAAGCGACCGAAATCGCTGAGATCCTTCCGCGTGTGAAGCTCAAGGCCGTTGCCCAGGTGCCGCACTGGGTCGCCGGAATCTTCGCGCACCGGGGCGAGATCGTGCCGGTAATCGACATCAGCGCGCTCAACTGCGGTCAGCCTGCGCAAGCCCGCACCAGCACCCGCATGGTGTTGGTCCACTACCGGCATGACGACCGTCATCCCGCACAGATGCTCGGCCTGATTCTTGAACAGGCGACCGAAACCTTGCGTTGTCCCGCTTCGGAGTTCAAGGCGTACGGCCTGGACAACCGCCTTGCACCTTACCTCGGGCCGGTACGCGAAGATGCACGCGGCCTTCTGCAGTGGATCAACGTCCAGGAACTGCTCAGCGAGCCGGTGCGCGAGCTGCTGTACCCGGTGCCGCCGCTTGATCCCGGGCAGCTGGAGGACGCGCTGTGAACGACGATTCGCGCTTTTTCGGGTTTCTCAAGGAACGCATCGGCCTGGACGTCGCTTCGGTAGGTGAAGCGATTGTCGAACGCGCGGTACGCCAGCGCCGCAGCGCTTCGGGTGCGGTCGACAGCGATGCTTACTGGCAACTGCTGGTTGGCTCGACAACCGAACAGCAGGCGTTGATCGAAGCAGTCATCGTGCCTGAAACCTGGTTCTTCCGTTACCCCGAATCCTTCGCCACCCTCGGCAAGCTGGCAGCCGCGCGCCTGGCCGCATTGGGCAACGCGAGGCCGTTGCGCGTCCTCAGCCTGCCTTGTTCGACCGGAGAGGAACCGTATTCGATTGTCATGGCCCTGTTCGACACGCAACTGAGCGCGCAGCAGTTTACGGTCGATGCCATCGACATCAGCCCTTTGTCCATCGGTCGCGCTCAGCGCGGACTGTATGGCAAAAATTCGTTTCGTGGTCACGATCTGAGTTTTCGCGATCGCTATTTCACATCCGCCGGCCAAGGCTTCCAGATCGCCGACCGGGTGCGCGAGCGGGTGAATTTTCAGCCGGGCAATCTGCTAGATCCCGCTCTGGCGTCGCGTGCCGCCTACGACTTCGTGTTCTGCCGCAACCTGGTGATCTATTTCGATCAGCCGACGCAAAAGCATGTGTTCGAGGTGCTCAAGCGCCTGACCCATCAGGACGGCGTGCTGTTCATCGGTCCCGCTGAGGGCAGTCTGCTGGCGAGCATCGGCATGCACTCGATTGGCATCGCGCAGTCGTTTGCGTTCAGGCATGCGCCGCTCGACAAGCCTGCGATGAAAAGCACGTCTGTCCGGTTCGCCGCGCCGACAGCCCTTAACAGTTCGCGCATTCCCGTTTCCCGGCCCGCACCCGCGCCATTGCGTCCGGTGCCGCGACAGGCTCCACACTCGGTTGCCCCTGCATCCGGCAAAGAAAGCACCGTGGCATTGCTGTCGAACATCGCCAGTCTGGCCAATCAGGGCCGTACCGCCGACGCCCGGGCCGAATGCGAGCGCTATCTGCGCGACCAGGCACCGGTCGCCGCGGTGTTTTACTGGCTCGGACTGCTCAGCGAAGTGGAAGGCAATGCCAGCGAGGCGCAAGGGTTTTACCGCAAGGCCCTGTATCTGGAGCCACAGCACGCCGAGTCACTGGCACAACTGGCGGCGCTGCTTGCCGCGCGAGGTGACGCTGCCGGAGCGCGGCGTCTGCAGGACCGCGCGGCGCGTGGTGCCGACAAGCAAGGAGGTCACCGATGACCGGACCGGTCAGCCTCTCAGGCCTTACCCGCGACGACGCCGAAGTCATCGACGACTGTTGGAACCGCATCGGTATCCACGGTGACCGTTCCTGTCCGTTGCTGGAAGACCACATTCATTGCCGCAATTGCGCGGTGTATTCGGCGGCTGCTACCCGGCTGCTGGACCGTTACTCGCTGGCTCAGGATTACCGCGAGCAGATTCAGGTCACCGAACTGCGCCACGATATCAAGACCCGCTCGATGCTGGTCTTCCGCCTCGGCGAGGAATGGCTGGCACTGGCAACGCGCAGCCTGTCCGAGGTGGCGTCGAGTCAGGCGATCCATTCATTGCCGCATCAGCGGTCTCGCGCGTTGCTCGGGGTCGCCAATGTGCGCGGAGCGCTGGTGCCCTGCATTTCGCTGGTCGAGTTGCTGGGGCTCGACGGCGGCGACTCTTCGCCGGGCGACTCGGGTCGGGTGGTGCCGCGCATGCTGATTCTTGCCGCGGACGGCGGGCCTGTGGTGGTGCCGGTCGACGAAGTGGATGGCATCCATGCGCTGGACGAGCGTGAGCTGGACAGCGCCTCGGCGTCCGGCACCCACGCCAATGCGCGGTTCACTCGGGGCGTGCTGCAATGGAAAGACCGCAGCCTTCGGTTACTGGATGAATACGAGCTGCTGTCGGCGGTCCACCGGAGCCTCACATGACACCCGATCAAATGCGCGACGCCTCGCTGTTCGAACTGTTCATGCTGGAAGCCGAAGCCCAGACTCAGGTGCTCAGCGCCGGTCTGCTGGCCCTGGAACGCAGCCCGACCCAGGCCGACCAGCTGGAAGCCTGCATGCGCGCCGCGCACTCGCTTAAGGGCGCGGCGCGGATCGTCGGCGTGGACGCGGGCGTCAGCGTCGCCCATGTGATGGAAGACTGTCTGGTCAGCGCCCAGGAAGGCCGATTGCTGCTACAGCCCGAGCATATCGATGCGCTGCTGTCGGGCACCGACCTGTTGATGCGCATTGCAACGCCTGGGGACAACGCTGTCGGTGCGAGCGATATCGACTCTTACGTTGAAAGACTCAATGCGTTGCTGGCGACCGGCGTGGGGAGTGCCCGTTCGGTCAGCGTCCCCTGGGTGAACCCATTGCTTGCGGAGCCGCCGGTGCCAGAGCCGCAGGCGCAGGTCGACGCCGTGCAAGCGGAACCGGCCCCGGCAACGGCTCAGCCAGAGTCCGGGCCTGCCCGGCCCGCCGAGCAACGCGCGGCTGACGGCAACGAGCGAGTCCTGCGCGTCACCGCCGAGCGGCTGAACGGCCTGCTCGATCTGTCGAGCAAGGCGCTGGTCGATACTCAGCGTCTGAAGCCATTGCTGGCGGGGATGCAGCGTCTGAAGCGATTGCAGACCAGCAGCGACCGCGCGCTGGAAGCCGTGAGCGCAAGCCTCGGCGGCACCGGCGCAGGTGCCGAAGCGCAGAAAGCGCTGGATGAAGCACGCGACCTGTTGTCCCAGGCTCAGCAGATGCTCATGCAACAGACCGCCGAGCTGGATGAGTTTGGCTGGCAGTCGGGCCAGCGCGCACAACTGCTGTATGACACCGCGCTGGCCTGCCGCATGCGTCCTTTTGCCGACGTGCTGGCCGGTCAGGCTCGGATGGTGCGGGACCTGGGGCGTGAGTTGGGCAAGCAGGTGCGTTTGCAGATCGACGGTGATAAGACTCAGGTCGACCGTGACGTGCTCGAAAAACTCGAAGCGCCACTCACCCATCTGCTGCGCAACGCCGTGGACCACGGTATCGAGCTGCCGGAACAACGCATCGCCCGCGGCAAGTCGCCGGAAGGCCTGATTCGCCTGCGGGCCTCGCATCATGCCGGACTGCTGGTGGTCGAACTGAGTGACGACGGCGGTGGCGTGGATCTGGAGCGTCTGCGGCGCAACATCGTCGAGCGCAGCCTGTCGCCTGCTGAAACGGCGGCGCTTTTGAGTGAAGAAGAACTGCTCAGCTTTCTGTTTCTGCCCGGTTTCAGCCTGCGCGACAAAGTCACGCAGATTTCCGGCCGCGGCGTCGGGCTTGACGCAGTGCAGCACATGGTTCGGCAGATGCACGGCAGCGTCGAGCTGGAACAGTGGCCGGGCGAGGGCAGCCGCTTTCGTATCGAACTGCCGCTGACGTTGTCGGTGGTGCGCAGTCTGGTCGTCGAAGTCGGCGGCGAGGCCTACGCCTTTCCGCTTGCGCATATCGAACACATGCGCGACCTGCAACCCGAGGACATCATGCAGCTGGAAGGCCGCCAGCATTTCTGGCACGACGGGCGACACGTCGGGCTGGTTTCCGCCAGCCAGCTGCTGCACCGCCCGCCCAGCCAGAACCCGGACGCCGCGCTCAAGGTGGTGGTGATCCGCGAGCGGGATGCGGTGTACGGCGTGGCAGTGGAGCGATTTATCGGCGAACGCACTCTGGTGGTGATGCCGCTGGACGCGCGGCTGGGCAAGGTTCAGGACGTCTCGGCCGGCGCGCTGCTGGACGATGGCTCGGTGGTGCTGATCATCGACGTCGAGGACATGCTGCGCTCGGTGGAAAAACTGCTCAATACCGGGCGGCTGGAACGCATCGACCGCCGCGACCGACAGGCCGGCGCGGTCGCGCGCAAAAGAATCCTGGTGGTCGATGACTCGTTGACGGTTCGCGAATTGGAGCGCAAGTTGCTTGTCGGGCGTGGTTATCAGGTCGCGGTTGCGGTGGACGGCATGGATGGCTGGAATGCCTTGCGTGCCGAAGACTTCGATCTATTGATCACCGATATCGACATGCCGCGCATGGACGGCATCGAACTGGTGACACTGCTGCGCCGTGATACGCGCTTGCAGTCTTTGCCGGTCATGGTCGTTTCCTACAAGGATCGCGAAGAAGACCGACGTCGCGGCCTGGATGCCGGCGCCGATTACTATCTGGCGAAGGCCAGTTTTCACGACGATGCCTTGCTCGATGCGGTTGCGGAACTCATTGGAGATGCCCAGGGATGAAAATTGCCATCGTTAACGATATGCCCATGGCGGTAGAGGCGTTGCGCCGGGCGCTGGCCTTCGAGCCCGCGCATCAGATCATCTGGGTCGCGACCAACGGCGCCGAGGCGGTCGCCTGCTGCACCGAGCAGATGCCCGATCTGATCCTGATGGACCTGATCATGCCGGTCATGGATGGCGTCGAGGCAACGCGTCGCATCATGGCCGAAACGCCGTGCGCCATCCTGTTGGTCACCGTCGACCGTGAGCAGAACGTGCGCCGGGTGTTCGAGGCGATGGGCCACGGCGCGCTGGACGTGGTCGACACGCCGGCCATCGGCTCGGGCAACCCCAGGGAAGCCGCCGCGCCGCTGCTGCGCAAGATCCTCAATGTGGAATGGCTGATCGGCCAGCGTACCGCTCATGAACCGGTGCTCGGCGCGCCGAAACGCGCGCCGTCGAAACGCGGTAGCCTTGTTGCCATCGGCTCGTCAGCCGGTGGGCCGGCGGCGCTGGAAGTATTACTCAAAGGGCTGCCCAAGGATTTTCCGGCGGCGATTGTGCTGGTCCAGCATGTCGATCAGGTGTTTGCCGCAGGCATGGCCGAGTGGCTGGCGTCAGTGTCGGGCCTGCCGGTGCGCCTGGCCCGCGAGGGCGAGCAGCCGCAACCGGGCACGGTGCTGCTGGCGGGCACCAACCATCACATCCGGTTGCTCAAGAACGGTACGCTTGCGTACACGGCTGAACCGGTCAATGAAATCTACCGGCCTTCAATCGACGTCTTTTTCGAAAGCGTGGCGCGCTTCTGGACTGGCGATGCGGTGGGAGTTCTGCTCACCGGGATGGGGCGCGACGGTGCACAAGGGCTCAAGACGCTGCGCGAACAGGGCTTCCTGACCATCGCGCAGGACCAGGCCAGCTGTGCGGTCTATGGCATGCCCAAGGCCGCCGCCGCCATTGCCGCCGCCGTCGAGATCAAACCGCTGCCGACTATAGCGCCTCGGTTGATAGAGGCATTCGCTCAATGATTTTCCAGGTGAAATCACCGCCCGCCGGTGTCCAGGAGATGCTTCATGCATGACTTGCAACTCGATGAACCCAAGCTCGTCGCCGACGATGCGGCGATGGTGCTGCTGGTCGACGATCAGGCGATGATCGGCGAAGCGGTCCGCCGTGGGCTGGCCGACGAAAGCGGCATCGATTTCCACTTCTGCGCCGATCCGCATCAGGCCATCGACCAGGCCATCCTGATCAAGCCGACCGTGATTCTTCAGGATCTGGTCATGCCGGGGCTGGACGGGCTTACGCTGGTGCGCGAATACCGCAACAACCCGCTGACGCGCGATATCCCGATCATTGTGCTTTCCACCAAGGAAGACCCGCTGATCAAGAGTGCGGCTTTCGCGGCGGGCGCCAACGACTACCTGGTCAAGCTGCCGGACAACATCGAGCTGGTAGCGCGCATTCGCTACCATTCGCGGTCTTACATGACCCTGCTGCAGCGCGACGAAGCCTATCGGGCATTGCGCGTTAGCCAGCAGCAACTGCTCGACACCAACCTTAAGCTGCAGCGGCTGATGAACTCGGACGGCCTGACCGGCTTGTCCAACCGCCGGCACTTTGATGAATACCTGGAGCTGGAATGGCGCCGGGCGACCCGCGAGCAGACCCAGCTGTCGCTGATGATGATCGACGTCGATTACTTCAAGGCTTACAACGATGGCTTTGGCCACCTGGACGGTGATGAAGCGTTGCGTCAGGTGGCGACGGCGATTCGCGCCAGTTGCAGTCGTCCATCGGACCTGCCGGCGCGCTACGGTGGCGAGGAATTTGCCCTGGTGCTGCCGAACACCTCGCCAGGCGGTGTACGGCTGCTGGCCGAAAAGCTGCGCCAGAGCATCCTGGGCATGAACATTCCGCATATCGCGCCCGCGCCCGGTTCGAGCCTCACCGTCAGCATCGGCGTCGCGACCATGACCCCACAGCCCGGCATGAACTGCCGCCAGTTGATTCTCGACGCCGACAAGGGGCTGTACCAGGCCAAGAACAACGGCCGCAATCAAGTCATGGTCGGCGGATGACAGCCCGCTCCGGGTGTTTCACGTGGCTATCACAACGCCTGCCCAACGGGCTGCTTTCGTCCGCGTCACTGGGGTATACTCGTCGGCTTTGAAATTTTCGCCTGCGAGTGCTGCCCACCATGGAAATCAACCCGATCCTAAACAGCATCAAGGACCTGTCCGAGCGCTCCGAATCCATTCGGGGGTATCTTTGACTACGATCACAAACATGATCGTCTGACCGAAGTAAACCGCGAGCTCGAAGACCCCAGCGTCTGGAACAACCCTGAGTACGCTCAGAACCTGGGCCGTGAACGCGCAGCCCTGGCGCAGATCGTCGAAACCCTCGACGACATGACGGCGGGTCTGGCCGATGCCAAGGACCTGCTGCTGATGTCCGCCGAGGAAGAAGACCAGGCGGCCGTCGATGACGTGGCTGCTGAAGTCGAGCGCCTGCGTGAGTTGCTTGAGAAGCTGGAATTCCGCCGCATGTTCAGCGGCGACATGGACCAGAACAACGCTTATCTGGATATCCAGGCCGGCTCCGGCGGTACCGAAGCACAGGACTGGGCCAACATCCTGTTGCGCATGTACCTGCGCTGGGCCGACAAGCGCGGTTTCGATGCCACCATCATGGAACTGTCCGCCGGTGAAGTCGCCGGGATCAAGGGCGCGACTGTGCATATCAAGGGCGAATACGCCTTCGGCTGGCTGCGTACCGAAATCGGCGTGCACCGTCTGGTGCGCAAGAGCCCGTTCGACTCCGGTAATCGTCGTCACACCTCGTTCTCGGCGGTTTTCGTTTCGCCGGAAATCGACGACAACATCGAAATTGATATCAACCCGTCCGACCTGCGCATCGACACCTATCGATCCTCGGGTGCCGGTGGTCAGCACGTCAACACCACCGACTCGGCGGTTCGTATCACCCACGTTCCGACCAACACCGTGGTCAGCTGCCAGAACGAGCGTTCCCAGCACGCAAACAAGGACACCGCCATGAAAATGCTGCGGGCCCGTTTGTACGAGCAGGAAGTGCAGAAGCGCAACGCCGCGTCCCAGGCGCTGGAAGACACCAAGTCCGACATCGGCTGGGGTCATCAGATCCGCTCCTACGTTCTCGACGCCTCGCGCATCAAGGACCTGCGGACCAATATCGAGCGCAGCGACTGCGACAAGGTGCTCGACGGCGATATCGACGAATACCTGGTGGCAAGCCTGAAACAAGGCTTGTAAGACATGCGATGCGGGCGGGCGGTGATCCGCCTTGCCCGCGATCCCCGGCCGCGGGCCGGGGCAACGAACCTGTGATGGAATTTCTAAAGACATGAGCGATCAACCACTCGACCCGCAAGCCCTGCAACAGGAAGAGAACACCCTGATCGCGCTGCGCAAGGAAAAGCTTGCAGCCGAGCGCGCCAAGGGCCAGCCGTTTCCCAATGACTTCCGTCGTGACAGCTACTGCAATGACCTGCAGAAACAATACGCCGACAAGACCAAGGAAGAACTGGCCGAGGCGGCGATTCCGGTCAAGGTAGCCGGTCGCATCATGCTCAACCGCGGTTCGTTCATGGTCATCCAGGACATGACTGGCCGCATTCAGGTCTATGTCAACCGCAAGACTCTGTCAGAAGAGACTCTGGCCGCGGTCAAGACCTGGGACCTGGGTGACATCATTGCCGCCGAAGGTACTCTGGCGCGTTCCGGCAAGGGCGACCTGTACGTCGAAATGACCAACGTGCGTCTGCTGACCAAGTCGCTGCGCCCGCTGCCGGACAAGCACCACGGCCTGACCGACACCGAGCAGCGCTATCGCCAGCGTTACGTTGACCTGATCGTCAACGAAGACGTGCGCCACACTTTCCGCGTGCGTTCGCAAGTCATCGCTCACATCCGCAGCTTCCTGATGAAGCGCGACTTCCTCGAAGTCGAAACGCCGATGCTGCAGACCATCCCTGGCGGCGCGGCAGCCAAGCCGTTCGAGACCCACCACAATGCTCTGGACATGGAAATGTTCCTGCGCATCGCTCCGGAGCTGTATCTCAAGCGTCTGGTAGTCGGCGGTTTCGAGCGCGTGTTCGAGATCAACCGCAACTTCCGCAACGAAGGCGTCTCGACCCGCCACAACCCCGAGTTCACGATGCTTGAGTTCTATCAGGCCTACGCGGACTACGAAGACAACATGGACCTGACCGAGGAGCTGTTCCGCGAACTGGCTCAGCTGGTTCTGGGCACCACCGACGTTCCTTACCAGGGCAAGGTGTTCCATTTTGGCGAGCCGTTCGTGCGCCTTTCGGTGTTCGACTCGATCCTCAAGTACAACCCGGAAATCAGCGCCGCCGATCTGCAGGACATCGACACCGCGCGGGCTATCGCCAAGAAGGCGGGTGCCAAGGTGCTGGGCTTCGAAGGCCTGGGCAAGCTGCAGGTGATGATTTTCGAAGAACTGGTCGAGCACAAGCTGGAGCAGCCGCACTTCATTACCCAGTATCCGTTCGAGGTTTCGCCGCTGGCGCGTCGCAACGACGAGAATCCGAATGTCACTGACCGCTTCGAGCTGTTCATCGGCGGCCGCGAAATCGCCAACGCCTATTCCGAGCTCAATGACGCGGAAGATCAGGCCGAACGTTTCCAGGCGCAGGTAGCCGACAAGGACGCCGGCGACGACGAAGCCATGCATTACGACGCCGACTTCGTTCGCGCGCTGGAATACGGCATGCCGCCAACAGCGGGCGAGGGCATCGGCATCGACCGTCTGGTCATGCTGCTGACGGATGCGCCGTCTATCCGCGACGTGATCCTGTTCCCGCACATGCGTCCACAGGCGTAACCGGTCCACAAGAGCCGCCCCATCCAGGGCGGCTTTTTTGTGGCGGACGGTCCAGCCACCCTGGCCGCGACCGCCGTCATGCAGCGCAAGTGTTGACGGGCTCGGCCGCCGGACGGAATATCAGGGCGACAGCCCCCAGCCAAGGAGTAACGGGTGGACGAGTACCAGCAGACTATTCGTGCTTTATCGGATCGAATCGTGGCAGCCCAGACACCGATCCGCGTGCTGGATGCGGTGAAATGGGACGATAGCGTCCGCAAGGAGTTTCTGGCCGCCAAGGGCAAGGCACTGCCTGCCGTGGACCGTGCTTATTACGACAACCGCCCGCTGGGCTTCGATTCCAGCAATCTCAAGCAGGAATTCCAGAACATCGAACGTGATATCACCCGGCAGCTGGGGCAATTCAACCCGGTCGGGCAGATCATGCGTCGCATGTGCAAGGAATACCGCATGGTGGTTCGTATGCTCGAAGCGCGCGGCACTGCGGATTTCGGGCTGATCTCCCAGGAGCTGTACGGCGCCGCATCGGATGCGTTTCATGCCGGTGACCCGACCCTGGCTGATCTGGGGCTGATGCTCTCCGATTACCTGAACAATATTGCCGGGCGCGGCGACCTCAAGGACGAGCCCAAGGAGCTGACTGCCAAGCAAGCCGTCGCGCTGTTGCAGAGCCGTCTGAACCGGGTGTTCGGCGAGGCCGAGGAAACCATTCGTGTGTTTGAGTCCGACGGTATCGTCGCGGACGCGGCGGCGGGTGCCGATTACATCAAGATCCGCAGCGACGCGATGTTCAACGAGCGTGATGTCCGCGCGCTGGAAGTCCACGAAGGGCTGGTGCATGTCGGCACCACCCTCAATGGCCTGAACCAGCCGATCTGCACGTTCCTCTCCAAGGGACCGCCGTCTTCGACCGTGACCCAGGAAGGCCTGGCGATTCTGATGGAAGTCATCGCTTTCGCGTCCTATCCAAGCCGCCTGCGAAAACTGACCAACCGCACCCGTGCCATTCATATGGCCGAAGAGGGCGCCGATTTTCTCGATGTGTTCGGCTTCTATCGCGATCAGGGTTTCGGCATGTCCGAAAGCTACGGCAACGCCAGCCGCGTATTCCGTGGCTCAGTCCCCGACGGGCTGCCGTTCACCAAAGACTTGTCCTACCTCAAGGGCTTCATCATGGTTTACAACTACATTCAGTTGGCCGTGCGCAAGGGCAAGCTCGAACAGGTTCCGCTGCTGTTCTGCGGCAAGACCACGCTGGAAGACATGCGCACTCTGCGCCAACTGGTGGACGAAGGGCTGGTGGTCGCGCCCAAATACCTGCCCGACCAATTCCGCGACATGAACGCGCTATCAGCCTGGATGTGCTTCTCCAACTTCCTCAACCACTTGAGCCTGGACCGGATCGAAGCGGATTACTCCAATATCCTGTAGGCCTTGCAGGCCGGTAGACTTGTAGGAGCGGACCGCGCGGCGCTCCTACAAACCTGTTCCCACAGTGATGGTGATCAAAAAGGAACGCTCCTTGAAGCTGCTCGGTATCCTGATCTTGTTCCTCAGCCTCACCGGCTGTAGCTCGATGCTGTTCTACCCCGAACCCGGCCTGCCGTTCACCCCCGATAAAGCCCGCCTCGAGTACCGCGACGTGAATCTGGTGGCGGCGGACGGAACCCGTCTGCACGGCTGGTGGTTGCCTGCGAAAGCGGGTGTGCCGGTCAAGGGCACGGTGCTGCACCTGCACGGCAACGGCGGCAATCTTTCCTGGCACCTGGGCGGCAGCTGGTGGTTGCCCGAGCAGGGCTATCAGGTGCTGATGCTCGATTACCGCGGTTACGGACGCTCCGAAGGCGAACCGGCTTTGCCGGCGATCTATCAGGATATTCAAGCGGCGTTCGATTGGCTTGACCAGGCGCCGGAAGTGCAGGGCAAACCGTTGGTGGTCCTGGGCCAGAGCATCGGTGGTGCACTGGCGGTGCATTACCTGGCGGAGCATCCGCGGCAGCGCGCGAATCTCAAAGCGTTGATTCTCGATGGCACCCCCGCCAGTTACCGCGATGTAGCGCGCTATGCGTTGGGTACGTCATGGCTGACCTGGCCGCTGAAAACGCCTTTGTCGTGGCTGATTCCGGACGGAGAAAGCGCAATCAACGGGCTTTCCCGACTGGCCGGCACGCCCATGCTGATATTCCAGAGCATGGACGACACGCTGGTGCCGCTGGATAACGGCATCCGGCTTTACCAGGCCGCTCCGCCGCCAAGGGTGCTGCAACTGACTCGCGGTGGCCACGTCCAAACCTTCGCCGACTCTACCTGGCGTCAGGTGATAATGCGCTATCTGGAAGACCCACAGCACTTCAATGGCCTGCGACGCCTGGCCGAAGTGCCCAACTACCCGACGCCGTAGGAGCGCGCTTGCCCGCGATCTGCCGCGTAGCGGCAGCAGAATCAGGCGGCGCGCTCGGTCAGGTGAACCACCGCCATCCGCTTCGCCAGCAAGCTGGCTCCCACATCAAAATGTGCCCTAGCCCCGAGGAGCGCGCTTGCCCGCGATATCGCTCGTGCAGGCAAGGCAGAATGTAGTATCCGAACAAAGGTCGAGGGCAAGCGCACTTCTGCGATAGAGAGCACAAACTGAGCACACCATGACAGAACGCAACCTTATTCCCATGATCCTCACCGGCGTCGGCACTATCGTCATGACCGTCGGCTGCCTGTGGTACTACGGCTATCTGCACTTCGCCCGTCCGCAGGATGCCTTGCTGCTGAACCAGTTCACGATGCTCAAGACCATTCCGGGCGAAGACTATCGCGCGAGCCTGAGCCCCGCCGCCGAGATCGCGCAGTGCATCGATGGCGTGCTGGTGCTTTTCGATACGAAGCAGAAAGGCCTGTCGGGCGTGTTGGTCAATGAGCGCAAACAGGTGGTGAGGTGCGCAGGGTAAACCTGGCCGGTCTGAAAGATGCAGGCGAGCACTCATGAAAAAGCCCCGCCTGCATGACACAGACGGGGCTCGGGGTGTAGCTCAGCCGATCACTTCATCGAAGAACGTGGTGCTACTGGCTGGTTGTCGTTGGAAATGGTCACTTCCACACGACGGTTCATGGCGCGGCCGGAGTTGCTAGTGTTATCGGCAACCGGATATTCCTTGCCATAACCCTGAGCAACGATACGAGTCGGGTCTACGCCCATGCGGACCAGCGCAGCACGCACCGAGTTGGCACGACGTTCGGACAGCGACTGGTTATAGGTCGCAGAGCCGGTGCTGTCGGTGTAGCCTTCGACGATCACTTTACGGTCAGCGTTTTCCTGAAGGAACGAGGCCAGTTTGGCGATATCGCCCTGGGCGCCCGGCTTGAGTTCGGCCTTGTTGTAGTCGAACAGCACGTCACCGAAGGTCACCAGCGTACCGCGTTCGGTCTGCTTGGCGTTCAGGGTGTTCTTGAGGGCAGCGATCTGCGCGTCGCGAGCGTCCAGGCGCGCTTTGGCGCGTTCTGCCGCTGTGTTTTGCAGCTGGGCTTCGGACAGGCGCAGATTGATGGTCTGCTTGGCCAGCTCAATGCGCTGGTTGGTCAGGTAGGCCAGCTGGTCGACTTTCTTCTCGTCTTCGTTGTCGCGAAAAGCCTTGTCAGCCTTGTCCAGCCATTCGCTGGCGTCCTTGGTTTCAAGGGCGGCGACTTTGGTCGCTTCAGGGTTGGTCTGCAGCGCGGTGTAGTTGCTGCGAGCCTGTTCCAGATTCGGGTTAGGCTTGGTGGCACATGCGGCCAGGGCAACGCTCATGGCCAGCAGGGCAGGGATCATTACTTGTTTGCGCATAATAAAGTCGTCCTTTAATCAGTTACCGATGCATGAAAAACGGAGGCCGGGGCGCTTACTGCACCTGACGCAGGCCTTCTTCACGTAGTTCGTTGACGCCCTGACGAGCGTCCTGCACGGCTTTTTCAGCCTTGGCGGCCTGGGCTTTGCGCTCAGCTACACGAGCATCCCACTCGGCTTGTTCGGCCAGTTTGCGCGCCTGGTCGTAATGCTTTTCCTGCATGGCCAGTTCGGCTTCTTTCAGCTTGTCCTGAGCAGCCTTGGTTTCGACCGCCGCGAATTCAACACCGCCGGCGCTGATCGCGCTGTTGACGGCCGATTGAGATACCGCGTACTGCTCGCTCGGCGGATTACCGGCGCAGCCAGCCAGGATGAAAGTGGAACCCAGAGCCAGCGCGGCCAGCTTGAGCCCGCGCAGGCCTGTAGACTTGGTGTTGGCAGTAGGGGTGTTCATCGTGATCAACTCCATTGTCTGACTCCAAACGAGATTATCCATGACAGTCATTCTTCTTGGCTCGCCGGCGAAGGGTAGAGGCCTCTGTCGTCGCACGGGCTTGCTGTGATGGCTAAAAGCTCGGACCTGCATGGTTTTTGAATAGTTCATTCGGATGTGCTTCAGGTTCCTGGCACTCGATATGCGTGGGCCATGAACATGGCGCTTGATCCTTGGCGCGCGATCCAGCGTGGCTTACCGCGTAACCGGGGAGCGCAGGCTGTAAGTCAATCGCCATATGGAGCTGAAGATCAGCCTTCGGACGCGTCCTGCTTTTGCGCCAGATCGTGCAGATAGCGCTTCGACAAAGCGAGATAGCGCGGCGTGGCGCCGATGTCCTCGTACAGTGGATCACCTTCTTCATCGGTTGCGATCACGTGCTGGCCTTTCACATACGGAAAGCTGGCTTCGAGCTCTTCGAGCGCCGCGCCGATCAGTTCGCCCAGCAATTCTTCGGGGTGATGCCTGGGATACATTTCGCACAGTGCAGAGAGTCTGGCGGCAGACTCCAGATCCAGGTGAATCGCGTAAGGCGTCTGGGTCAGGCGACCCGTCGCGTTGTGTTCCCAGTGTTCGGCAAGCTCGCGGATTTTCATGTGGACCTCTTGATTACTCGCTTATGGCGGGTTTGTTCGAGTCGTGAGCCTTCGTGAAGCCCAAGGATCAGACTAGTCTCGCGATTGGACTGGCGTGAGAATCGCTGCACGATTGCGCGGATCTGCCGCAGCGCCAGCTTGTGGAAACACTGTTGGGTAGAGCCGATTTGCATTCAGGCGTTCAGTCGTGGTGATCTGGCTGCACAAAGCCCCAGACAAAAACGGGAGAGGGACCGATGGCTGATATCGATGCGCGGCTGCGCGAAGACGTTCACCTCTTGGGTGAACTGCTGGGTAACACGATCCGGGAGCAACGCGGGGTCGAATTTCTCGACAAGATCGAACGCATACGCAAGGGCGCGAAGGCGGGTCGGCGCGGCTCGGCACAGGGCGCGGAGCAGTTGAGCTCCAGTGTCGACAGCCTGCAGGACGACGAGCTGTTGCCGGTCGCCCGAGCCTTCAATCAGTTCCTCAACCTGGCTAACATCGCCGAACAGTATCAACTGATGCGGCGCCGAGACGACGCGCAGCCCCAGCCGTTCGAGTCCCGTGTGCTGCCTGAGCTGCTGAAACGCCTCAAGGAAGCCGGCCACTCGTCCGATGCGCTGGCCCGACAATTGGGCAAGCTCGACATCGAACTGGTGCTGACCGCGCATCCCACCGAAGTAGCGCGCCGGACCTTGATCCAGAAGTATGACGCCATCGCCGCTCAGCTCGCCGCCCTCGATCATCGAGACCTCAACAGCCTTGAACGCGAGCAGATCACTTCACGATTGCAGCGCTTGATCGCCGAGGCCTGGCACACCGAAGAAATCCGCCGGACCCGGCCCACGCCGGTTGACGAGGCCAAGTGGGGTTTCGCCGTCATCGAGCATTCGTTGTGGCACGCCATCCCCGCTTACCTGCGCCGCGCCGATCAGGCGCTCAAAGCCGCCACCGGACTGCATTTGCCTCTGGAGGCAGCGCCTGTGCGCTTCGCTTCGTGGATGGGCGGCGACCGCGATGGCAACCCCAACGTCACGGCCGCGGTAACCCGGGAAGTCTTGCTTCTGGCACGCTGGATGGCGGCTGATCTGTACCTGCGTGACGTGGACAATCTCGCCGCCGAGTTGTCGATGCAGCAGGCCAGCGACGCGCTGCGCGCCAGCGTTGGCGACAGCGCCGAACCCTATCGGGCCGAGCTCAAGCGCTTGCGTGAACGTCTGCGAGCCACGCGCAACTGGGCCAACGCCTCGCTGACGACTACGCAGCCTGCGCCCGAGGCAGTGTTGCAGGACAACCGTGAGCTGCTCGATCCATTGCTGTTGTGCTATCAGTCGCTGCATGAATGCGGCATGGGCGTGATTGCCGATGGCCCGCTGCTCGACTGCATCCGCCGCGCCGTGACCTTCGGGCTGTTTCTGGTGCGTCTCGACGTGCGCCAGGACTCCACGCGACACAGCGCGGCCATGAGCGAAATCACCGATTATCTCGGGCTTGGTCGCTATGACGAATGGGACGAACCAAGCCGTATCGAATTCCTGCTGCGCGAGCTGAACAGCCGCAGGCCGCTGCTGCCGGCGCATTTCCAGCCGGCTGCCGATACCGCGGAAGTGCTGGCGACCTGCAGGGAAGTGGCTGCGGCACCTGCGGCGTCGCTGGGCTCGTACGTGATCTCCATGGCGGGCGCGGCTTCGGACGTGCTGGCCGTGCAGCTGCTGCTCAAGGAGGCCGGGCTGTTGCGGCCGATGCGCGTGGTGCCGCTGTTTGAAACGCTGACCGACCTGGACAATGCCGGGCCGGTCATCGAGCAGTTACTGGCACTGCCCGGATACCGGTCACGCCTGCACGGCCCGCAGGAAGTCATGATTGGCTATTCGGATTCGGCCAAGGACGCTGGCACCACAGCCGCCGCCTGGGCGCAATACCGCGCCCAGGAGCGACTGGTGGAAATCTGCCGCGAGCAGCAGGTCGAACTGCTGCTGTTCCACGGTCGCGGCGGAACAGTCGGTCGCGGCGGCGGCCCGGCGCATGCCGCGATTCTGTCGCAGCCGCCCGGCTCGGTGGCCGGACGGTTCCGGACTACCGAGCAGGGCGAAATGATCCGTTTCAAATTCGGCCTGCCGGACATCGCCGAACAGAACCTGAACCTGTATCTGGCGGCGGTACTGGAGGCAACCTTGCTGCCGCCACCGCCGCCTGAGCCGTCCTGGCGCACGATGATGGACCAGCTGGCGGCAGACGGCGTGAGCGCTTACCGCGCTGTGGTTCGCGAACATCCCGAATTCGTCGAATACTTCCGCCAGGCTACGCCGGAGCAGGAGCTGGGTCGCTTGCCGCTGGGCAGTCGCCCGGCCAAGCGTCGCGAGGGCGGCGTGGAAAGCCTGCGCGCGATCCCGTGGATTTTCGCCTGGACCCAGACGCGCCTGATGCTGCCGGCGTGGCTTGGCTGGGAGAAGGCTCTGGGTCAGGCACTGGAACGTGGCGAAGGCGACCTGCTGGCGCAGATGCGCGAGCGCTGGCCGTTCTTCCGCACCCGTATCGACATGCTGGAAATGGTCCTGGCCAAGGCCGACGCCGACATTGCGCGGCTTTACGATCAGCGTCTGGTTGCCCCGCAGCTGCAACATTTGGGTGCGCATCTGCGCGACCTATTGTCGCAGGCCTGCGCCGTGGTGCTCGGCCTCACCGGCCAGGACCGTTTGCTGGCTCACAGCCCCGCGACGCTCGAATTCATCAGCCTGCGCAACACCTACCTCGACCCGTTGCACCTGCTCCAGGCAGAACTGCTGGCGCGTTCGCGCAACCGCGAAGCGAGCCTCGACAGCCCTCTGGAACTGGCGTTGCTGGTGTCGGTGGCGGGGATCGCCGCCGGGTTGCGCAATACAGGCTGACAGCGGACCGTTCGCCCGGCCGCGCATTTTTTGATTCGGCGGGCGGCGAGGGCGAGGTTTGCAGGCTAGCCTGCTGAAACGGTTGGTCCGGTCCTGACGCCGGAACCCTTGGGCGCGCGGCCTGCGCGCCTTGGGGGCCTGCGACTTTTGGCGGCTTGTGCGGCCTGAGTCTGCTGTGTATCTTGGTCAGCCTTTTGGCCTATTGGCCTGATTCATTTTTTAGATTGGCCAAGCGGCGAATCCGATTATGTCCATAAGAAAAGTTTGAGGAGCATGACGATGCGCGTGATTCTGCTGGGAGCTCCCGGGGCCGGTAAAGGTACTCAGGCAAAATTCATCACTGAAAAATTCGGCATCCCGCAAGTATCGACCGGCGACATGCTGCGCGCTGCAGTCAAGGCAGGCACCGAGCTGGGCCTGCAAGCCAAGAGCGTCATGGACGCTGGTGGCCTGGTTTCCGATGATCTGATCATCGGCCTGATCAAGGACCGTCTGGCTCAGCCTGATTGCGTCAATGGCGTGCTGTTCGACGGTTTCCCGCGCACTATCCCGCAAGCCGAGGCGCTGCTCAAAGCGGGCCTGGAAATCGACCACGTTCTTGAAATCGCAGTTGACGACGAAGAAATCGTCCAGCGCATGTCGGGCCGTCGCGTGCATGAAGGCTCGGGTCGTATCTACCACGTGCAGCACAATCCGCCGAAGATCGAAGGCGTCGACGATGTGACCGGCGAGCCGCTGGTACAGCGCAAGGACGACATCGAAGAAACCGTGCGTCATCGTCTGTCCGTCTACCATTCGCAGACCAAGCCGCTGGTCGAGTTCTACAGCGAGCTGAGCCGCAAGAACGGCAAACCCAAGTGCAGCCATATTGCCGGAGTCGGTTCGGTCGAGACCATCACCGCCAAGGTTCTTGCCGCACTGAGCTGAAGCTGCCGCGCATCGTTCGACAATGGCCCGCTTGCGGGCCATTTGTCATTTATACTGCGTCACATTTTTCCATCACGACGGATACATCGATGACCACCTTGCTGGCCCTGGACACCGCCACTGAAGCCTGCTCGGTCGCTTTGCTGCATGACGGCAAAGTGCTGAGCCACTATGAGGTGATTCCACGTCTGCACGCCCAACGACTGCTGCCCATGATCAAGGTCCTGCTGGCCGAGGCCGGCATCGGCATGTCGGCTCTGGACGCAATCGCCTTTGGCCGTGGCCCCGGCGCGTTCACCGGCGTGCGTATCGCCATCGGCGTGGTGCAGGGCCTGGCTTTCGCGCTGGATCGCCCGGTGCTGCCGGTTTCGAACCTTGCTGCGTTGGCGCAGCGCGCCTTTCGCGAACAAGGCGTGCGCCAGGTTGCAAGTGCCATCGATGCGCGCATGGATGAAGTGTATTGGGGCTGCTACCGCGAGACGGCGGGTGAAATGCGGCTGGTCGGCAACGAAGCCGTGGTGGCGCCCGAACAGGCTGGCCTGCCGGAAGATGCCAGCGGCGAGTGGTTCGGTTCCGGCACCGGTTGGGGTTACGCCGAACGCATCCCGGTCAAACCGTCGAGCTACGACGCAAGCCTGCTGCCCCATGCGCAAGACCTCCTGACGCTGGCGACTTTCGCCTGGCAGCGTGGCGAAGCTGTGGTTGCCGATGACGCACAGCCTGTTTATCTGCGGGACAAGGTTGCGACGCCCAAGGCTCGCTGACAGCCCTGTCGGGAGCCCGTCAGCCCGGGGGCTCCTGCATAAATACCAATTTGCCATCTACCTTTCATCGCCAAATTTGCAGATTGCGCCGGTCGGCTAAAACAATTTGCAATATGTGTGGTCTAGTTATCGTTCAGGCGTTTGCGGATTCCTGAGCAGTGACGTTAAATTGCCACTACAAGAAGCCGAGTAGAAAGCGATGCGCATAGACGGACCTACCAACCGCTCATACCCAGTCAATCGAAAGCCGCGAAAATCCCCGGCCATTGTCGAGGGTACATTCGAGGAAATCGAAAACGATGCGGAGCTTCCACCGTCAGCCCAGGCTTCGCGCCGTGAGGCCGGCGATGCACAGCTTGGCGCAACCGCCAATGTGCCTGCTCGTCCGCAAGACATCATTTTCCCGCGCTCGATGAGCACCCGTGTCGCCAACGCGCTGGCCAGTTACCTGACCACCGCCAGCTTCGTTGACTGGGACCTGGAAGTTTCGGGGCTCGATCTTCACGTCTGACCGTGTCCAGCCTTCCGTACTTCATTGGTTGCCCTTCCTGGAACGAGAACGCCTGGCGTGATTCGTTCTACCCGGCTGACGCTCGCTCCACGGATTTCCTGAGTCTCTACACTCAGGTATTCAACGTGGTCGAAGGCAACACCACTTTCTACGCACGTCCCAAGCCAAGCACCGTTGAGCGCTGGTCTGAATTGATGCCAGCCGGTTTTCGCTTTACCGCCAAGTTTCCCCGCGACATCAGCCATGACGGCGATCTGCGTCTGCACCTCGCGGCGGCTGAGGAATTCGTACGCCTGCTGGCGCCACTGGGCGAACGTGTCACGCCTTTCTGGTTGCAACTGTCGGCGGGTTTTTCGCCGGACAGGCTTGGTGAACTCGCAGGGTTCATCGACGAACTGCAACGCCCGCTGGCCGTGGAAGTGCGGCATCTGGAGTTCTTTCAGAAAGGCGAGGCAGAGCGCGCCCTCAACCGGCTGCTGATGGATCGCGGGGTCGAGCGCATCTGCCTGGATTCCCGTGCGCTGTTCAGCTGCACCTCGGATGATCCTGCCGTGCTCGATGCGCAGTCCAGAAAGCCGCGCTTGCCGCCGCGTCCGTTCGCGCTCACGCAGTTTCCTCATGTGCGCTTCATCGGCCATCCCGAGCTTGCTGCCAACGATCCTTTTCTGGCGCAGTGGGTCGAGAAAGTTGCGGCGTGGATCGAAGAAGGGCGCACGCCGTACGTGTTTGCGCACACGCCTGACAACCACCTCGCGCCTGAGCTTGCGCAGCGTTTCCATGAACAGTTGATGGCTCGGTTGCCGGGCTTGCCGCCGCTCCCTGTTCTGGATCGTGGCCCGCAAGCGGAGCAGTTGGGCTTGCTCTGAGGTCGGAAAATGTGGGCTTATAGCGGCTCACATCAGGACTCGGAGATTGCCATGGACACGCAACAACTGCTCCGCGCTCAAGCGTTCAAGGTTTTGCATGAGCGCGACGGTGCTTTTGTCATCCCCAACCCCTGGGACGCCGGCTCTGCACAGTTGCTGGCTTCGCTCGGTTTCGAAGCGCTGGCGACTACCAGCGCAGGCCTGGCGTTCTGTCTGGGTCGTCCCGACGCGGAAGGAGCTATCAGTCGCGAGGAAACTCTGGCCAACGCCGCCGTAATCGCCGCCGCCACTGAACTGCCGGTCGCGGCCGATCTGGAAAACTGTTTTGCCGACAGCCCGGAAGGTTGCGCCGAGACCCTGCTCCTGGCTGCCGCCACC
This sequence comes from Pseudomonas sp. R1-18, assembly GCF_051132095.1. Lineage (NCBI taxonomy): Bacteria > Pseudomonadati > Pseudomonadota > Gammaproteobacteria > Pseudomonadales > Pseudomonadaceae > Pseudomonas > Pseudomonas sp. R1-18. The sequence continues at coordinate 3,693,140 of NZ_CP071658.1, read as the reverse complement.
GGCATCGTCGGCGGCTCCATCGAAGACGCCACTGGACGGGCGGAAAAGCCCATCTACGACTTTGACCTGGCGGTGGAGCGGGTCAGGGCGGCAGCCACCGCGGTGCATCAGTTGCCGTTTCCTTTTTTGCTGACTGCTCGTGCAGAAAATCTGCTCCACGGTCGTATGGATCTGGCCGACACGATACGTCGCCTCGAAGCCTACGCCGATGCCGGTGCCGACGTGCTTTACGCGCCCGGATTGCGGACTCGCGAAGAAGTCATCGCCGTCGTCCGCGCTGTCGCACCGAAGCCGGTCAACGTGTTGATGGGGCTGGGCGGTGTGACGCTCACCGTCGCGGAGCTTGCCGACTGCGGCGTCAAACGCATCAGTGTCGGCTCGTCCCTGGCGCGGGCGGCATTCGGCGGGCTGTACCGCGCCGCTGAAGAAATCCGCAATTACGGGACCTTCAACTATGCCGGTCAGGCGCTGCCTTTCGACCAGCTCAATGACCTGTTCAAGGGCTGAAGATGCGGTGGTTTCTGCTGTTTGTGGTGCTGTGCGCGGGCGTCGGCCTGGCCGTCTGGCGTGGCTGGATCGACGTTCCGCCGCGATGGAATCCATGGGCACCGCTGGACGTACGGGCCGAGCCGAATCTGTTGACCCCGTTCAAACTGTCGCGGCTGTCCAGTGATCCGGCGCTGTGCGATCAGGCGTTGGCATCTTCAGGCCTGCGCTTCAGTCGTCAGGCCGACAGTGATGCCTCTGCGAAATGTCCGCTCCAGAACACGTTACGGGTGCAGGGTGGTGACGTGGCCTTGAGCAGCAGTTTTCTGGCAAGTTGCCCGCTGGCGGTCGCTTATGTGCTGTTCGATATTCATACGCTGCAACCCGCAGCACAGGCGGTATTCGGCCAGCGCGTGACACGCATCGATCATCTGGGCAGTTTCGCCTGCCGGAATATCTACAATCGGGCCGACGGTCGGTTGAGCCAGCACGCCAGCGCCAACGCACTGGATATCGCCGGCTTTCGTCTGGCTGACGGGCGCAGGATCAGCGTGCTCGGTGACTGGACAGACAATGGCGACAAGGGGCGTTTTCTGAGGCAAGTGCGCGATGGCGCCTGCAAACAGTTCAGTACGGTGCTGGGGCCGGAATACAACGCGGCCCACCGCAACCACTTTCATGTCGACATGGGTCGCTGGCAGGTTTGCCGTTAGGCGGCCAGACGGAGATTGTGGGCGATCAGCGGGCGAGCCCAGACGACGTCGTAATCGAACTGGCGCTGCTGGGCCGCGATGGTGGCCTCATCCAATGGCAGCGCGGGCTTGTCAGCCAGCTCCCATTCGAATTCGGCGATTGGCAGGTGCAGTGGACGCGGGTGCGGACCGGGGCCTGGGTTGACGCTGTCGTCATAAGGGTTCAGGACGGTAGGACGAACCCAGTTGCTTTCGAATTCCAGGGCGCGTTGTTGCTCGATCATCTCGCTCATGCTGAACGGTTCCGCAGGTGGCGGCAGCAGGTCGAGTTCGAATTCGGCAATCGGCAGGAACAACGGCTCTGGCGGCTTGACCTCGGTGTCGGTGACCGGGCAGGTCCGCTGCTCGACGATCTGGCTGAGCGTTCTGGCGCCTGCGACGGGTTCACCGGTCTCTACGTCGACCTCTTCAACGGCTGCCGGCTCTGCGCCCAGCTGCGTACCATCGCCAATCTGCTCTGCCATCGCCCGGGCAAACGCGTCCGACCACAGCTGCGTGACACCACCGAGGGTGCGGCTGTTGCGGATGCTGTAGTCGCCTGCGTGCGACAGATAGCCGATGGGTGATTGAACAATGTCTGACATGACGATCAGTACTGACCTTGGGTCTGGCAAAATACCGGATACTTGTTTATCGGCAGCTTTCGCCAATCATTAACATTTTTTGAGTGTGTGTAATTCATGAGTGAGCAGCAATCAGGCAACCGCGTCCGGGTCGAGGCCGTGGCTGTCGGTGCGCAGGAACAGGCGGCGGACTGGGCGGGGCGCCTGGGCTTGCCGCTGGCGGACGATGAGGCCGACTTTGCTCTGCAAGTCACGGACAACGGCCTGCAGCTGCAGCAGCTGGCCGACGATGCGCCCGGCCCTGTGCGTGTGGATTTCGTTGAAGGCGCGGCGGCGCATCGCCGGCTGTTCGGCGGCGGCAGTGGCCAGATGATCGCCAAGGCGGTCGGCATTCAACCCGGCGTGCGGCCTCGGGTACTGGATGCGACGGCGGGGCTGGGCAAGGATGCGTTTGTACTGGCGAGCCTGGGATGCGAGATGAGCCTGATCGAGCGTCAGCCGATCATTGCGGCGCTGCTGGAAGACGGCCTTGCTCGCGGTCGCCATGACAGCGAAGTGAGCGACATCGTCGGTCGGATGCGGCTATTGACTGGTAATGCCATCGAGCTGATCCGCGCATGGCAAGGCGAGGCGCCGCAGGTGATCTATCTCGACCCGATGTTCCCGCATCGGGAGAAGACCGCTCTGGTCAAAAAAGAAATGCGCCTGTTCCGCCCGCTGGTGGGCGACGACATGGATGCACCGGCCTTGCTGGAAGCGGCGCTGGCCCTTGCAACCCATCGTGTAGTGGTCAAGCGCCCGCGCAAGGCGCCATGTATCGACGGGCCGAAACCGGGTCACGTGCTGGACGGCAAGTCCAGCCGCTATGACATCTATCCGAAAAAGGCGCTCAAGCCCAAGGCTGGCGATTGAACACGGCCGGGCTTCACGGCTGGTAGGCGCGGATGAACAACTCCACGACTTCTCGCACATGACGCTCGGCGGCTTCCGGAGTGGGCAGTTCGCCGCAGCCGACCAGTAACCGGAAGTTGCACACCCCCTTGACCAGAATCAGAAAGTGCTCGGCGGCGGTTCTGGCAGAAGCGAAGCGCAGCTCGCCGCGCTCGGCGACGCGTGTCAGTAACCGCTCCATTTCGCCGATGATGCGCTCAGGTCCCGCCTCGAAAAAGATCATCGACAGCTTTGGGTCCTGCGTTCCGAGCGCGACCATCAGGCGATGCAGCTGCAGCGACTCGGGACTGTTGGTCAGGGTCTGGAACCCGCGCGCGATATTCAGCAACAGCGTTTCCAGGGGCAAGTCTTCACCCAGTGACAGGAACAGCGCTGGCATCTGCTCTTCGCAACGGGCGACAACGGCTGCGGAAAACAGCGTCTCCTTGTCGTTGAAGTGGCTGTATACCGTGAGTTTCGATACCCCGGCCTCGGCGGCAATGGCGTCCATGCTGGTGCCTGCGTAGCCCTGGCGGATGAACAGGTTTTTCGCCGATTCCAGAATCGCTTTGCGCTTTTCCAGATCCTTGGGACGGCCGGGGCCGGTGACTGGTGAGAGATCGGGCATATGCGTCTGAATAATGTACTGGTGAGTTTGGTAATTTTTAATATACTCGCCAGTACAATTATTCCAAGCCCGATTTTGCGAAGGTCATACCATGCTGCGCCATGCCCGGTCCCTCGTCCTGCCCCTGTGTCTGGTCTCACTGTTGGCCGCCTGCGGCCAGGAGGCTGCGGCGCCTGTTGTCGTGCGACCGGCGATGGTCGTGCAGCCTGTCCCTTCATCGCAATCGATGGACAGCTATTCCGGTGAAGTACGCGCGCGATTCGAGCCTCAGCTGGCCTTCCGTATTGCCGGCAAGGTCAGCAAACGATTGGTCGAGGAGGGCGAGCGCGTCAAGGCCGACCGGCCTCTGGCCGAGCTGGATGCGCAGGATGTGCGCATGCAACTGGAAGCCACCCGCGCCCAGGTCGCCGCCGCGCAGGCCAATCTGCAGTTGGTGCGCGCCGAACGGGATCGCTACAAGACTTTGCTGGACCGGCAGATGGTCAGCCGCTCGCAATACGACAACGCCGAAAACCTCTATCGCTCTGGCGAAGCACGACTGCAGCAGATCAAGGCTGAACTCAACGTCGCCACCAATCAGACCGGCTATACCGTGCTGCGCGCTCCGCAGAACGGCGTGATCGCCAAGCGCCTGGTCGAGGTGGGTCAGGTGGTCTCCGCAGGACAGACCGTCTTCGCTTTGGCAGCCGATGGCGAGCGCGAGGTGTCCATCAACCTGCCGGAGCAGCACTTCACTCGTTTCAGGATCGGCCAGACGGTCGCGGTCGAGTTGTGGACGCAGCCGGGCCAGCGTTTTCCGGGGCGCATCCGTGAACTGTCTCCGGCCGCCGACCCGCGCTCGCGGACCTTTGCCGCGCGCATCGCCTTCTCGACTACCCAGGCCCCGGCCGAACTTGGCCAGAGTGCCCGGGTGTTCATTGCCGGCGAGCGCGCGGTGCCGCTCGCCGTACCGCTGTCGGCGGTCACGGCTGAGCAGGGCGTCAGCTATGTCTGGCGGGTCAACCCCGACAATACCGTCAAGCGCATTCCCGTTCAGCTGGGGCCTTACGGCCAAGAGTCGGTGCCGGTGCTCGAAGGTCTGAGCAGCACCGACTGGATCGTCGCCGCCGGGGTGCATGTGCTGCGCGAAGGCGAGGTCATCCGGCCGGTGGATCGTGGTAACCGTTCCATCAAGCTGACCGCCAAGGAGTAGGCCGATGCACTTCAACCTCTCCGAGTGGGCGCTGCGTCACCGCGCGGTCGTGCTGTACCTGATGATTGTGCTGGCCGCCGTCGGCGCGCTCTCCTACAGCAAACTGGGGCAAAGCGAAGACCCGCCGTTCACCTTCAAGGCGATGGTGATCCGCACCATGTGGCCTGGCGCAAGCGCTGAAGAAGTCGCAAGGCAAGTCACCGACCGCATCGAAAAGAAGCTCATGGAAACCGGCGAATACGAGCGCATCGCTTCGTTTTCGCGACCGGGCGAATCGACCGTGACCTTCGTTGCCCGCGATTCGATCTTCTCGGCTTACCTGCCGGAGCTCTGGTATCAGATCCGCAAGAAGATCGGCGACATTCGCCACACATTGCCGCCTGGCGTGCAAGGCCCGTTTTTCAACGACGAGTTCGGCACCACGTTTGGCAATATTTACGCGCTGACAGGGCAGGGCTTCGATTACGCCGTCCTCAAGGATTACGCCGACCGCATCCAGATTCAGCTGCAACGGGTCAAGGATGTGGGCAAAGTCGAGCTGATCGGCCTGCAGGACGAAAAGATCTGGATCGAGCTTTCCAACGTCAAGCTGGCGACGCTCGGCCTGCCCTTGCAGGAAGTACAACAGGCTCTCGAAGCACAGAACGCAGTGACCTCGGCCAGCTTCTTCGAGACGTCCAGTGAGCGGGTGCAACTGCGTGTCAGCGGGCGCTTTCAGACGGTCGATGAAATCCGCGGCTTTCCCATTCAGGTGGGCGACCGCACGCTGCGCATCAGCGATCTGGCCGATGTGCATCGCGGCTTCAACGACCCGCCGGCGCCGCGCATGCGCTTCATGAATGAAGACGCCATCGGTCTGGCGGTCGCCATGAAAGACGGAGGCGACATCCTGATTCTCGGGCGGGCGCTGGAAGCAGAATTCGCACGGCTGCAAAAGAACCTGCCGGTCGGTATGGAGCTGCGCAAGGTGTCGGACCAGCCCGCAGCGGTGAAAACCGGCGTTGGCGAGTTCGTCCAGGTGTTGGTCGAGGCGCTGGTGATCGTGCTGCTGGTCAGCTTTTTCTCGCTGGGCGTGCGCACCGGCATGGTCGTCGCACTGGCCATTCCACTGGTTCTGGCGATGACTTTCGCGGCGATGTATTACCTGGGAATCGGCCTGCACAAGATTTCTCTTGGCGCGCTGGTGCTGGCGCTCGGTCTGCTGGTGGACGATGCGATCATCGCCGTCGAAATGATGGCTATCAAAATGGAGCAGGGTTACGACCGGCTCAAGGCTGCCAGCTTCGCATGGACCAGCACGGCGTTCCCGATGCTTACCGGCACGCTGATCACTGCCGCAGGTTTCCTGCCGATTGCCACGGCGCTGTCGAGTACCGGCGAGTACACCCGATCGATTTTCCAGGTAGTAACGCTGGCGCTGCTGGCTTCCTGGATAGTCGCCGTCATGTTCGTGCCGTATCTGGGCGACCGGTTGTTGCCGGACTTGGCCAAACGCCATGCACAACGCCACGGCGGCGCCGCGCATGATCCATACGGCACGCCGTTCTACAGCAGGGTCCGCGCGTTGGTCGGCTGGTGCGTGCGACGCCGCAAGACGGTAATCGTCGCCACCGTTGCGCTGTTTGTACTGTCGGTACTGATGTTCCGTTTCGTGCCGCAGCAGTTCTTTCCCGCCTCGGGCCGGCTGGAATTGATGGTCGACCTCAAACTGGCGGAAGGCGCGTCGCTGACCAATACCGCCGAGCAGGTGAAACGTCTGGAACAGATGCTCAAGGACCATCCGGGCATCGACAACTATGTGGCTTATGTCGGCACCGGCTCGCCGCGCTTCTATCTGCCGCTCGATCAGCAATTGCCAGCGCCCAGCTTCGCCCAGTTCGTAGTGCTGAGTAAAAGCATCGAGGACCGCGAGGCGCTGCGCAGTTGGTTGATCCCCCATCTTAACGAGCAGTTCCCGACCCTGCGCTCCCGTGTCACGCGTCTGGAGAACGGGCCACCGGTGGGCTATCCGGTGCAGTTCCGGGTCACCGGTGAGCACATCGAGGTGGTCAGAGCACTGGCGCGCAAGGTGCAGGATAAGGTGCGCGAGAACCCGCACGTGTCCAATGTGCATCTGGATTGGGAAGAGCCGAGCAAAGTCGTGAATCTGAACATCGATCAGGACCGGGCAAGGGCATTGGGCGTGACTACGGCGGACCTGTCGGCCCTGCTGCGCAATTCGCTCACCGGCTCCAGCGTCAGCCAGTTTCGCGAGGACGACGAGCTGATCGAAATCCTGCTGCGCGGCACTCGTGATGAGCGTGAGCAACTCGGAGCGCTGTCGAGCCTGGCCGTTGCCACCCGCAACGGCACCAGCGTGCCGCTGTCGCAGATCGCGACCCTCGAATACGGCTTTGAAGAAGGTGTGATCTGGCACCGCAATCGCTTGCCAAGCGTGACCGTGCGGGCGGACATCTACGGCAAGCAACAGCCGGCGACGCTGGTTCAGCAGATTCTCCCGATCCTCGAACCCGTCCGCACTGAACTGCCGGACGGCTACTTACTGGAAGTTGGCGGCACGGTGGAAGACTCGGCCCGTGGGCAGGACTCGGTCAATGCGGGCGTACCGCTGTTCATCGTAGTGGTGCTGACTCTGCTGATGATCCAGCTGCGCAGCTTCTCGCGCATGTTCATGGTGTTCATCACCGCGCCGCTGGGCCTGATCGGGGTGACCTTGTTCCTGCTGATCTTCAATCAGCCGTTCGGCTTCGTGGCCATGCTGGGCACGATTGCGTTGTCGGGGATGATCATGCGCAACTCAGTGATCCTGGTGGACCAGATCGAACAGGACATCGCTGCGGGGCTGGATCAATGGCAAGCGATCATCGAAGCCACGGTGCGGCGTTTCCGGCCAATTGTATTGACCGCACTGGCGGCGGTGCTGGCGATGATCCCCTTGTCCCGCAGCCTGTTCTTCGGCCCGATGGCCGTGGCAATCATGGGCGGCCTGATCGTAGCCACCGCCCTGACCTTGCTGTTCCTGCCGGCGTTGTATGCGGCGTGGTTCAGGGTAGAGAAAGCCGAGCGCCCTTAGTGCCTGCATGGATGGAGCAGGCCCGGCGGTGCTCACCGGTTTGTAGGAGCCAGCTTGCTGGCGAGGGCCAGTGCGGTTTACAGCCCTGTGCAGCCTGAAATACAGCTCTCGCCAGCAAGCTAGCTCCTACAGGGATGGCGGTGCTCACTGGTTTGTAGGAGCCAGCTTGCTGGCGAGGGCCAGTGTGGATCACACGCTTGTGCAGGCTGAAATACAGCTCTCGCGAGCAAGCTCCCTCCCACAGAGAGGGCAGTGACCGCTGGTTTGTAGGAGCCAGCTTGCTGGCGAGGGCCAGTGTGGATCACACGCTTGTGCAGGCTGTAAGAAAGCTGTCGCGAGCAAGCTCCCTCCCACAGGGATGGCGGTGCTCACTGGTTTGTAGGAGCCAGCTTGCTGGCGAGGGCCAGTGTGGATCACACGCTTGTGCAGGCTGAACGGAAGCTGCCGCCAGCAGGCTCCCTCTCTTACAGCGCGCCAAACACCTTCTTCGCCAGGCCGGTAGCCGCGGCGGCCGGGTTGGCGCGGATGCTTTCTTCCTGTTTGGCGATCATTTCGAACAGCCCGTCGAGCGCCTGCTCGGTCACGTAACTTTCGATGTTGGCGCTTTTTGCATCCAGCACGCCCAGAGTGGCGGCTTGCCCGGCAAAGGCGTTGTATTTCTGGGCCAGGCCGACCTTGTCGGTCGCCTGTTTTACGATGGGCAGAAATTTAGCGCGGATTTGTTCGCGGCTGCTGGTGTTCAGGTACTGAGTCGCCGAGTCCTTGCCCCCGTTGAGAATAGACTTGGCATCGGCCACGCTCATCTTCTTGACCGCATCCACCAGCAGCGCCTGGGCCTGTGGAACAGCCGCCTCGGCCGCCTGGTTCATGCTGCTTTCCAGCTGATCGACCTGAGCACCCATGCCAAACTGTTTCATCTTCTTGGCGACCTTGCCCAGTTTGCCCGGCAGTTCGATGCGCACGTCCTGGTTATTATTGAAACCACCCGGCACGCCGAGCTGTTTGACCGCGACCTGAGCGCCTTGGGTCAGCGCGTCCTTGAGGCCGCCGGTGGCGTCCGATTGAGACAGGTCTGCCAATGACAGCGCGAAAGCGTTGGCCGACAGCAGCAGGCCTGCGCACAGACCGGCAAAGGTAAACGAAAGGCGAAGCATGACAGCATCCTTTTCAGAGGGATCAAAACCGCAACGCCGCACAATGCAGACGGCGCGGTGGAGAGAGGGTATCAGGGAAGCAGGCGCGCCGGGTTCAATCTGACGCGTAGCGGCTGCGGATCGGTGCCGTCGAGTCGGACCGGGACTTGCGCGGCATTTGTGAACAGCACTTTTCCGTCGGCCTCGATGCGTGCGCTGATTGCGTAGCGGTGTCCGGGCTCGACCTGTCGAGGGTCATATTGCAAATGGAAGGGCAGCGGCACCTGCCCCTTGATCGGACCGCTTTCACGGGCAAGCACCACCGCGGCGGCATCGGCGCGCGACACATTCTGCAAACTGACACTCAGCACCGCGTTGGGCGGCAGGGCCGAGCGCTGCAGGTAAAAAACCTCGCCGTCGAGGTTGGCCTTGGAGGGTGGCGCGACGCTGCAGGCGCCAAGCATGGCGCTTGCGAGGATGAGGGCGAATCGTTTCATGGGAGATCTCCGTATCAGCCACGCCGGAAGGTGCCCGGCGTGGTCGGCGGAATTTAACGCATTCAGCCTGCGGGATCTGCCTCGGTTACAACTTCGTTCTGATGCAGTGCGACCTGGCGGATAGACAGGCGGATTTCCGCGGGCAGCACCCGCTTGGCAGCGCCTTCGGCCAGATCACCGAGCAGCGGGTGATAACTCAGCTTGCCGGCAGCGTCCTTGCGCAATACGCCCAGATCCAGCAGCGTCTGAATGAAGTGGCGGAACAGACTCTTGTCGAAGAATTCCGGCGCATTGAGCCCGTGCAGGATCGACAGGCGCTGCGCCATGACCGTGCAGAGATCTTCCAGTTCTTCGGCGCTGAGCGTCTTTTGTCCGCTGTTGAGCAGCAGCGCTATCGCCATGTAGAACCGCTGCAAGGTCTGGGCGATGGCCCGGGACAGTAGGGTCAGCAGCACGAACTGCCGGGAGCTCGGTTCAGGGCGCACATAAATATCATCGCCCTTCTTGCGCAGCAGGCCCTGTTCAACAAATGCAGCCAGCCACTGATCGACGACCTCGTCCAGCTTGTTCAGCGGCCAGCGGATGAACAGTTCCGATTGCAGGTACGGGTAGAGCGCGCGGGTGTAGCGCAGGATGTGCTCACGGGACATCCGCGACGTACTCTGGAAAAAACTGGCCAGCAGCGACGGCAGCGCAAAAATATGCAGCACGTTGTTGCGGTAGTAGGTCATCAACACTGCGTTCTGTTCGTTCAGGTACAGAATTCTGCCCAGCGCATCCTTCTGTTCCGCCAGCAGGTCCATGCCCTTGACGTGCTCGATCAGTTCCCGGCCGTTGCCGTCCGGCAGCGTGGTGTGCGGCGAGTAGGGCACCGCGCGCAGCAGCGTCAGGTACAGATCCAGAACGCGCTCCATCGCCTGGTCGTCGAGCGCCAGCTTCTGCGTGGAAAGCAGGACAATGGCCACCAGGTTCATGGGATTGACCGCTGCCGCTTCGTTCAGATGCTGGGCAACGCGATCGCCGAGGCGATTGGTGGCTTCGCTGAGCCATTGCGGACGATATTGCGGCGCCAGTTCCTGAGCGCGCCAGTCCGGCTGCTCGTTATCTAGAAACTCGGCCAGCTTGATGGGCTCGCCGAAGTTGACCGAAACTTGGCCGAAGCGCTGCCTGAGCGCGCCGATGACCTTGAAGATGTCGAAGATTGACTCCTTCTTCTTGGCTGCGCCACGCAGTTCGCCCAGATAAGTGCGGCCTTCCAGAACCCTTTCATAGCCGATGTAGACCGGGATGAACACGATCGGCATTCGCGAGTTGCGCAGGAAGCTGCGCAGGGTAATGGCCAGCATGCCGGTCTTGGGTTGCAGCATGCGCCCGGTACGCGAGCGACCGCCTTCCACGAAGTATTCGACCGGAAAGCCTTTGGTGAACAGGGTATGCAGGTATTCGTTGAATACCGCCGTATACAGCGGGTTGCCCTTGAATGTCCGACGCATGAAGAACGCGCCACCGCGCCGCAGCAGGCTGCCGATCACCGGCATGTTCAGGTTGATACCCGCAGCGATGTGCGGCGGGGTCAGACCGTTGCGGAACAGCAGATACGAGAGCAGCAGGTAGTCGATATGGCTGCGGTGGCATGGCACGTAGATCACTTCGTGCCCCGGCGCGATTTCCTGGACGCCCTCGATGTGGCTGACCTTGATGCCGTCGTAGATCTTGTTCCAGAACCAGCTCAGCACCACTTCGAGGAAACGGATCGCGGAGTAGGTGTAATCCGAGGCAATCTCATTGCCATAACGCAGGGCCTGCTCACGCGCCTTTTCCTGGGGAATGCTCTCGCGCTCGGACTCTTCGACAATCGCCTGTTTGACCAGCGGCTCATCGAGCAGCCCTTCGACGAGGTTGCGGCGGTGTGAGACGTCCGGGCCGATCACCGCGCTTTTCAGGTTGCGGAAATGCACGCGCAGCAGGCGTTGGGTCATGCGCAGCGTCAGCTCGTAGCCTTTGTTCTGGTCGACCAGTTCGCGCAGGTGAATGGGCGCGGAGAACTGGACGCGGGTTTTGCGGCCCAGTATCAGGATGGTCACCAGCCGGCGCAGCCTGCCGGTAACCGCCCAACTGTCGGCGAACAGCAGCTTCCAGGCGCTCGATTCCCGGTCGGGTGACTGGCCCCAGAACACACTGACCGGAATGATCTGCGCGTCTTCCTGAGGGTTCTGCGCGACCGCGGCGACCAGTCGTTCCAGCGTTGGCGGTGCGCCGCGCTTGTCATGGCGGCCGAGCCAGTCCGGCTCCGGCGTCAGGTAGAAAAACGCCGCTGGCTCCATCATTTCGCCGACCGCGACCGATAGCACCGGCCGGGGTAGTCCGGCCTTGCGGCATTCGGCGTCCAGCACCGCCAGGTCGCTGATCGCGGGCGACTGCAGGGCATAGAACACGGGCCGGCTGCGGTCCAGATTCAGGGTGAAAGACGATTGGTTGATGGTTTCCGAGCGAACCCAGAGGTACAGCAAGCGACGCAGGGTGCCGAACACAAGGCGACGGAACGGGGAACGAGTCATACGGTTTCTGCTGGATGAAAGGGCGAGCGCCCCAGAGGGCGTCAGTGTGACGTATCGCGTGGGGATCGGCAAAAAATGCTGCGCGGGCCGGGCGGCACTCCGCTTGTTCGGGAAGGGGCAGCAGATACCGCCAGCGAATCAGGCTAACCGTGTAATCGTCGTTGGGAGCAAGCTCCCCCACGATAGCCGCGATAAATCGATTGCTGCCGCTATGCGCCAGATCGCCAGCAAGCTGACTCCCACAGACGGTGGTGGGAGAGGAGGGGCAGCAGATCCCGCCAGCGAATCAGGCTAACCGCGTAATCGTCGTCGCGAGCAAGCTCCCTCCCACGATAGCCGCGATGAATCGACTGCTGCCGCTACGCGCCAGATCGCCAGCAAGCTGACTCCCACAGACGGCGGTGGGAGAGGAGGGGCAGCAAAATCAGCCTGCGCGATAAGTCAGGCCGGGCGCCCCGATTACGACGTCCGCCAGGTGATCTCTTCTTCGCCATCGGCGCTGATGCGCATCCAGCGGTCGGCGGTGTCGTCGCTTTCCTCTTCGACCCAGGTGCCCGGTGCGCAGCGCACTTCGACGTTCAGGGCAGCGAAGGCGGCGCGAGCGCAGGCGATGTCGTCGTCCCACGGCGTCTGGTCGCTTTCCAGATACAGGCTGTTCCATTTGCCGACAGCCTTGGGCAGCCAGGTGACAGGCACGTTGCCGGCCTTGCACTTCCAGGTCTGACCTTTCTGGGTCCATTCGCTGCACGGGCCGAGGGCTCCGTCGAGCCATTGGGCGATGGCCTTGTGGTCGACGTCTTCATCCTTCAGGTAAATCTCGATATCGGGTTGGCGCATGGGTGCCTCTTTTGAATGCTTATTGCAGCACGAAATAATCGTAGCGCATGGATACGGTGACCTTGAACGGGCCGGGGTGTTCGATCACGGCGGTGCGACGTTCGGCGCTGGCCCGCCAGCCATGCGGGGTCATCGCCAACAGGTCGGCACGCGACTGGCCGTCGATCAGCTTGAGCGTGTAGGTAAGGGTTTCGCTGTGTTGCAGCTGCATGCCCTCAGGCACCAGCGCCAAGTGCTTGTCGTCGGCGTAGTCGCGCACTTCATCGTACAGACGCTGACGCAGCTCCATCAGGTGCTGGTTGGTCGGGCCGACCCGCATCAGCCCGCCGCCGGGCGTCAGCAGGCGTTTGGCTTCCTGCCAGTCCAGCGGGCTGAATACGCTGGCCAGGAATTGGCAGCTGGCATCGGGCAGCGGAACACGAGCCATGCTGGCGACCATCCAGGTCAGGCCGGGGTTGCGGCGGCAGGCGCGCTTGACGGCTTCGCGGGAGATATCCAGCGCGTAACCGTCAGCGTTCGGCAATGCGTCGGCGATCTGTGCGGTGTAGTAACCTTCGCCGCAGCCGATGTCCAGCCAGTGCGCGGGCGCGCGTTCGGCGGCCAGTTCGGCCAGTCGCCGGGCCACGGGCGCGTAGTGCCCGGCGTTGAGAAAATCACGCCGTGCTTCGACCATCGCCTGGTTGTCGCCGGGGTCGCGGCTGTTCTTGTGCTGCACGGGCAGCAGGTTCAGGTAACCCTGGCGCGCCCGGTCGAAGCGATGATTGGCCGGGCAGGCCACGCCGTTGTCGACCGTGGCGAGCGGGGCTGAGCAGATCGGACAGGTGAGCATCAGGCGAGCAACTTGACCAGGGTCTGGTAGTAGATTTCGGTCAGCACATCGAGGTCACTGGCCAGTACGCGCTCGTTGACCTGATGGATAGTCGCATTGACCGGGCCCAGTTCCACGACCTGAGTGCCGAGCGTGGCGATGAAACGACCGTCGGACGTGCCGCCGCTGGTAGACGCCTGAGTCTCGCGACCGGTAACCGCCCTGATGCTGGCCGATACCGCATCCAGCAGAGCGCCGGGTTCGGTCAGGAAAGGCAGGCCGGACAGCGCCCACTCCACGGTCCAGTCCAGCTCATGCTTGTCGAGAATCGCCGCGACCCGCTGCTTCAATCCTTCGACGGTCGACTCGGTGGAGAAGCGGAAATTGAATACTGCGACCAGGTCGCCCGGAATGACGTTGGTGGCGCCGGTACCGGAATTGAGATTGGAAATCTGAAAGCTGGTCGGTGGGAAGAACGCGTTGCCGGCGTCCCAGTGCTCGGCGGCAAGTTCGGCCAACGCCGGAGCGGCCAGATGGATCGGGTTCCTGGCCAGATGCGGATAGGCCACATGGCCCTGCTTGCCACGTACGGTCAGGGTCGCGCCGAGAGAACCGCGACGACCGTTTTTCACCACGTCGCCCACCAGCGTAGTGCTTGAAGGCTCGCCGACGATGCACCAGTCCAGACGCTCGTTGCGTGCGGCCAGTCGCTCGACCACCGCCTTGGTGCCGTGGTGCGCCGGGCCCTCTTCATCGCTGGTGATCAGAAACGCCACGGTGCCTTTATGGTCCGGATAGTCGGTGACGAAACGCTCCGACGCCACGAGCATGGACGCCAGGCTGCCTTTCATGTCCGCCGCGCCGCGACCGCACAACATGCCATGTTCATCGATCAAGGCGTCGAAGGGGTCGTTCTGCCAGGCGTGGGTCGGGCCGGTCGGCACTACGTCGGTGTGGCCCGCGAAACACAGCACCGGGCCATCGCTGCTGCCATGAGTCGCCCAGAAATTGTCCACGTCCTCAATGCGCATTGGCTCAAGCTTGAACCCGGCATCGCCCAGACGCTGCATCATTACAGTCTGGCAATCGGCATCGACCGGCGTTACCGAAGGTCGACGGATCAGGTCGCAGGCGAGTTGAAGGGTGGGCGATAGGTCGGCTGGGGCCGTCATGTACAGAACTCCGATAGCAAGGCTTTGGGCGCGAAAGGGCGGATATCTTAAAGCAAAATGCCGAGACTAAGGCCTTGATATGACGATGGCGGTAGCGGGCATGGCTTTCAGACCGATTGCCGTTACGTGAGGGTGCTTCGAGGGGCCCGACGGCCTATAATGCGCGCCGGTTTTTCCGCCGCATCAGAGGCAACGAGCATGAGCACAGCAGATCCCCGTTTCGCAGGCATCGCCCGTTTGTATGGTGACGAAGGGCTGGCTCGCCTGCGCGCCGCGCATGTAGCGGTAGTGGGTATCGGTGGCGTCGGGTCATGGGCGGCCGAGGCGATGGCGCGGTGCGGGGTTGGCGAAATTTCGCTGTTCGATATGGACGACGTCTGTGTCAGCAACAGCAACCGTCAGCTGCATGCGCTGGACAGCACCGTCGGGCGGCCGAAGGTCGAGGTCATGGCCGAGCGGATCCGCGCGATCAATCCTGATTGCATCGTGCATCCGGTAACCGATTTCGTGACCCGCGAAACCATGGCCGACTACATCACGCCCGAGCTGGACTTCGTGCTCGATTGCATCGACAGCGTCAACGCCAAGGCGGCGCTGATTTCCTGGTGCAAGCGGCGCAAGATCCAGATGGTGACCACCGGCGGCGCAGGCGGGCAGATCGACCCGACCCTGATTCAGATCGCCGACCTCAACCGTACTTTCAACGACCCGCTGGCGTCCAAGGTGCGCTCGACGCTGCGTCGCGAGTACGGATTTTCGCGCACGCCCAATCGGCATTACAGCGTGCCGTGCGTGTTTTCCAGCGAACAGTTGCGCTACCCCAAGCCGGATGGCGGGATCTGCCTGCAGAAGAGTTTTGTCGGCGAAGGTGTCAAGCTGGACTGCGCAGGCGGGTTCGGTGCGGTGATGATGGTAACCGCGACATTCGGCATGGTCGCGGCAACCCGGGCAATCGACAAGCTGGTGGCGGGTACCCGTCGCCCGTCCGAGCGTGTAAAACCGGTTACTGAGACTTCAACCTCGGCGGCTGGCGCTCAGGCCTGAGCCATTTCGCGCATGCGCTGCAGCACGGCATTCAGGCCGTTGCTGCGCGACGGCGATAACTGCCGGGCCAGGCCCAGTTGCTGGAACCAGTCAGGCAGGTCCACCTGATCAAGGTCAGCAGCCGACAGACCATTGACCCGCGCCAGCAGCAGCGCCACCAGCCCGCGAATCAGCCGCGCATCGCTGGCGGCGCGGAATTGCCAGTGCCCGTCAACGATATCGCCCACTAACCAGACTTTGCTCTCGCAACCGTGAACCAGATGTTCATCGGTCTTTTCACCGTCGCTCAACGGCGGCAGACGGTCGCCCCATTGCATCAGCAAACGTGCCCGCTGCTCCCAGCCCTGCGGCTGGGAGAAGGTGTCCAGCGCCGTTTGCGCATCGGTGGGCAAATTCATCGCAGCAACTCCAGGCCCTGATCCAGTGCGCTGAAGAAACGCTGCAGATCGTCCGCATCGTTGTAGAGCGCCAGCGAAACGCGCAGCGCACCCGTCAAACCGAGGCTCTTGAACAGCGGCATTGCACAGTGATGCCCGGCGCGCACAGCAATGCCCTGGTCAGTGAGCAGATGCGCGAGATCGGCGTTGTGCACGCCGTCCACCACAAAGCTGACCAGCGCCAGTTCGGGCGCGCCCAGAATCCTCACGCCCTCACGCTGTTGCAGGCCTTCAAGCAGATAGCGGTGCAGTCGCGACTCATGTTCGGCCACTGCCGGGGCGTCGAGGCTGTCGAGGTAATCGAGCGTCGCGCCCAGGCCGATGGCACCGGCAATCGGCGGCGTGCCAGCCTCGAAACCCAGCGGCGCCGGACGAAACTTTGCGTGGTGGAAGTCCGCCGTCAGCACCATTTCCCCGCCGTACTGCCAGTGGGCCAGGCTAGGCAGCGCTTCGTTGCGACCGTACAAAACGCCAAGGCCGTCGGGGCCGTACAGTTTGTGGCTGGAGAATACATAGAAGTCGCAGCCCAGTGCCTGCACGTCCTGCCGGCCATGAACCACGCCCTGGGCGCCATCCACCACGGTGAACGCGCCTTGGGCTTTAGCCAGTGTCAGCAGCGCGGTGAGCGGTTGCCAGGCGCCCAGCACGTTGGAAAACTGACTGACCGCCAGCAGTCGCGTGCGTGGGCCGATCAAAGTGGCGGCGGCATCCAGGTCCACCAGCCCGTCGATACCTACGGGCAGCACCACCAGCTTGAGGTCACGGCGTTGCGCCAGTTGTTGCCAGGGCAGCAGGTTGGCGTGATGTTCCAGCGCACTGACGACGATTTCGTCGCCGGCGACAAACTCATGTTCGAGCCCGTAGGCGAGCAGATTGAGCGCAGCGGTGGCGCCGTGGGTAAAGACGATCTGGCCAGAGTCATCGGCGTTGAGCCAGTGAGCGACCTTTCTGCGGCTGTCTTCGAACGCCTGAGTGGCGTGAGCACCCGGCAGGTGCTGCGCACGATGCACATTGGCGGCGCCGCTGGCGTAGTAATGAACCAGAGCATCGATCAATGCCTGGGGTTTTTGCGTGGTGGCGGCATTGTCCAGATAGGTCTGGCCTTGCCGTTGCAGGGCGTCGATGGCAGGAAAGTCAGCGCGCCATGGAGAGAAGAGGGGCATTGTTCATCCGGATCGTTGAAGCGGGTCCGAGGCTGGCAGCCGCGAACCCGCACACGGCATCAGTTATGAGCGTGCAGAGCTTCGTTCAGTTCGATGGCAGACTTGTGGGTCTTGCATTCCACGGCGCCAGTCTGCGAATTGCGACGGAACAGCAGGTCGGTCTGGCCAGCCAGTTCACGGGCCTTGACGACCTTGACCAGCGCATTGTTCTCGTCCAGCAGGGCCACCTTGGTGCCCGCGGTGATGTAGAGGCCCGCTTCGACGGTGTTGCGGTCGCCCAGCGGAATGCCGATGCCGGCGTTGGCGCCGATCAGGCAGCCTTCGCCAACCTTGATGACGATGTTGCCGCCGCCCGACAGGGTGCCCATAGTCGAGCAGCCGCCGCCCAGGTCCGAACCCTTGCCGACGAACACGCCTGCCGAAACGCGGCCTTCGATCATGCCTGGGCCTTCGGTTCCGCCGTTGAAGTTGACGAAGCCTTCGTGCATCACGGTGGTGCCTTCGCCAATGTAAGCGCCCAGGCGCACGCGCGCGCTGTCAGCGATGCGCACACCGCTTGGCACCACGTAGTCGGTCATTTTCGGGAATTTGTCCACCGAGAAGACTTCCAGCAATTCGCCCTTCAGGCGCGCTTCGAGCTGACGCTCATTCAGCTCGGCCAGATCGATGGCGCCCCGGCTGGTCCATGCGACGTTCGGCAGCAGCGGGAAGATGCCGGCCAGGTTCAGACCGTGCGGCTTGACCAGGCGGTGCGACAGCAGGTGCAGCTTGAGGTACGCCTCGGGTGTGGAGGTCAGCGGAGCGTCTTCGGCCAGCAGCGTGGCGACCAGCGGGTTGTGGCTCTCGGCCAGACGGGTCAGCAGCGCTGCTTGTGTGGAGTCAACCGACTTCAGGGCTTCGGCCAGCTTTGAAGCCTGATCACTGGTGAAGGCGATAGCCTGGTTGCCACCGGCGTAACCCAGTGCCGGAGCAATGGCGGCGACCAGTTCGGCTGACGGGTTGATCAGCGGTTGGGCGTAGAAGACTTCAAGCCAGGCGCCTTGACGATTTTGAGTGCCGACGCCGAACGCCAGGCTGAACAGGGAAGTGGACATGCATATACCTCTTGCGAATTTGGGGGCCTTCGATAGCGCGCGGGCTTATCGAATGGCCGCTGAATACAGGTCGGGTTTGAAACCAATCAGGGTACGGTCGCCAAGATCAAGCACCGGGCGCTTGATCATCGAAGGCTGCGCCAGCATCAGTTCTACTGCCTTGGCTTGGTCGAGATCGGCCTTTTGTCCGTCGTCGAGTTTGCGAAACGTAGTACCGGCGCGGTTCAGCACCACTTGCCAGCCGTGTTCATCGCACCAGCGATTCAGGTGCTCACGGTCGATGCCTTGGGTCTTGTAATCGTGAAAATCGTAGCTCACGGCGTTTTCATCGAGCCAGGTGCGAGCCTTTTTCATCGTGTCGCACGCTTTGATTCCGTAAAGGTGCAACGTGTTCATGTCGGTTGCCACTCGTCTGCTCCCTTTGAGGCGGTTGTGAAAACGGCCACGAATTATGCCACGGGTGAGCGGCTTAGGCTGCTGAATGGGCAGCATTGCATTTCATCAAGGGTTGGGGTCCGCTCTGCGGCCCATCGCCGGCAAGCTGGCTCCCACGCCCTTCGGGCAGAATCAAAAGCAGATTTCATACTAGACGCGAACAGCCTCTGCCCGGAGGGCGTAGGAGCGGGCTTGCCCGCGATCTGTCGGGAACCGGCAGCAGTTCCGCCCCGTCTCTTACCTGACAAAATCCCGAATCCGCTCAGCGGCTTCGATGCATTCGGCCAGCGGTGCGACCAATGCCAGGCGCACACGGCCGGCCCCCGGGTTCAGACCGTTGACTTCGCGGGACAGGTACGAGCCCGGCACCACCGTAACGTGCTGTTCGGCGAACAGGTCGCGGCAGAATACGGTGTCATCGGTACCGACGTCGGGCCACAGGTAAAAACCGCCATCGGGGCGCTGCACATCCATGACAGGTGAAAGGATATCGAGCACCGCATCGAATTTCTCGCGATACAAGGCGCGATTGGCGCGTACGTGTTCTTCATCGTTCCAGGCTGCAATGCTGGCGAGCTGGGTCTGAACCGGCATCGCGCAACCGTGGTAGGTGCGATACAGCAGAAATGCCTTGAGGATCTGGGCATCACCGGCGACAAAGCCCGAGCGCAGCCCCGGCAGGTTGGAACGCTTGGACAGGCTGTGGAACACCACGCAACGCCTGAAATCCTCGCGGCCCAGCTCGACGCAGGCGCTGAGCAGGCCCGGCGGCGGTGTTTCTTCGTCGAAGTACAGCTCGCTGTAGCACTCGTCGGCGGCGATCACGAAGTCGTGTTCGTCAGCCAGTGCGATCAGCTTTTTCAGGGTTTCCACAGGGATCAGCGCGCCGGTGGGGTTACCCGGCGAGCACAGGAACAGAATCTGGCAGCGTTTCCAGATATCCGGCGTGACCGCGTCGAAATCCGGGTTGAAGCCATTGTCCGCGAGGCACGGCAGATAATGCGGCTGTGCGCCGGCCAGAAACGCCGCACCTTCGTAGATCTGATAGAACGGGTTGGGGCTGACCACCAGGCCGTCATCGCTGCGGTTGACGACCGTCTGGGTGAAGGCGAACAGCGCTTCGCGCGTACCGTTGACCGGCAGCACGTTGCGCGCCGGGTCGATCCAGCCGTGCGGCACGCCGAAGCGGCGCTCGCACCAGCCGGCGATCGCTTCGCGCAGCGCCGGGATACCGAGCGTCGTCGGGTACACCGCCATCTGGTCCAGATTGTCGGCCAGCGCCTTTGCCACGAAGTCCGGGGAACGGTGCTTGGGCTCGCCAATCGACAATGCCACCGGCCGTTTATCGGGGTTGGGCGTCACGCTGCCGAGCAGAGCGCGCAGCTTCTCGAACGGGTAGGGCTGAAGCTGTTGCATGGCGTCATTCATGGTGCTGGATTCTCAATGAGCGGGGCGCCCGCTGGCGGACGCCATTGAATCGATATGTAGGTTCAGATGCTGATACGCAGTTCCAGGCCCGGTTCGGAGTCCACGCTCAGCTGCGTGACGATGGCTTCCTGCAGGCGGCTGCACAGCTGCGGATCGGACAGCGGGTGATTGTCGGCGTCGGTCAGGAAGAACACGTCCTCCACGCGCTCGCCCAGGGTGGCGATCTTGGCATTCTGCAACGACAGGTCGAACTCCAGGAAGATCTTGCCGACCCGCGCCAGCAGGCCGGGACGGTCCGGTGCCAGCAGTTCCAGCACGGTGACCGGACGTTGTGCATCGTTGTGAATGGTGACCTGGGGCGCGAAGGCGAAATGCTTGAGCTGACGTGGGACCCGGCGCTTGATGATCGTCGGATAGTCGTCCGGATTGCGCAGGGCTTCGGTCAGGCCATCGCGAATCTGCTGGGTCCGCTCCGGATTGTCACCGATCGAGCCGCCGTCGTTGTCGAGCACGATATAAGTGTCGAGGGTGAACTTGCTGCTGGAGGTAATGATGCGCGCGTCGTGAATGTTCAGGTTCAGCTGGTCCATCGCCGCTACGGTCACGGCGAAGAAGTCATGCTGGTCCGGCGCGTAGATGAAGATCTGCGTGCCGCCTTCGAACTCGCGCTGGGTGGTTTCCTTGATCAGCACCAGAGGACCGCCATCGGCAGGCTGCTGCAGGATGGCATCGGTGTGCCAGGCCACGTCGCCCGCGGTGTGACGCAGGAAGTAATCGTCGCCCAGCGCCGACCAGAGCTGTTCGACATCGTCCGGATCGGTGCCGTTGCGCACCAGGATATCGAGCGCCGCGCTCTGGGTGCGGCGAATCTGCTCTTCCCGGTCGACCGGATTTTCCAGCCCGCGACGCAGCGCGCGCTTGGTCTCGGTATACAGCTGGCGCAACAGACTGGCACGCCACGAATTCCAGAGCGTCGGGTTGGTGGCGTTGATGTCCGCCACGGTCAGCACGTACAGGTAATCGAGGTGGACTTCATCGCCGACGAACTGTGCGAAGTCGTGGATGACCTGCGGGTCGGACAAGTCCTTGCGCTGCGCGGTGGTCGACATGACCAGGTGATTGCTCACCAGCCAGACGATCAGGCGAGTATCCCACTCGGGCAGGTGGTGACGAATGCCGAAGGCTTCGGCGTCTACCGCGCCCAGCTCGGAATGGTCTCCGCCACGGCCCTTGCCGATGTCGTGATACAGGCCGGCGAGATAAATCAGCTCGGGCTTGGGCAGACGCGCCATGATCTTGCTGGCCAGCGGGAATTTCTCGGAGACCTCGGTGTACTGCAGTTTGCGCAGGTGCTTGATCAGGTTCAGCGTGTGCGCGTCGACGGTGTAGATATGGAACAGGTCATGCTGCATCTGCCCGACGATATGGCCGAACTCCGGCAGGTAAAGCCCGAGGATGCCGTACCGGTTCATGCGCCGCAGGTTGCGGTGTATGCCGATTTCGCACTTGAACAGCTCGATGAACAGGCTGGTGTTGCGAATATCGTTGCGGAAATCATCGTTGATCAGATGACGGTGTTCACGCAGCAGGCGGATCGTGTCGGCACGCACGCCCTTGATCTCCGGATGCTGGGCCATCAGCACGAAGATCTCGATCATGGCGAACGGCGTGCGCTTGAATACGTTCGTGTGAGTCGCTTCGATATAGCCGTCGTGCAGCTGGAAGCGGGAGTTGATCGGTTGCGTGGTGCCGCTGTCGTCTTCGGCGAGAATCACTTCTTCGAAGTGCTGGATGATCAGATCGCTCAGCTCGGCGATTCTCATCACTACGCGGTAGTACTTCTGCATGAAGCGTTCGATGGCCAGCTTGGCATCGTTGTCGCGATAGCCCAGCAGCTCGGCGATGCGGATCTGATAGTCGAACAGCAGGCGGTCTTCGGAACGACCGGCCAGCATGTGCAACGCGTAGCGCACCTTCCAGAGAAATTCCTGGGAGGAGGCCAGCAGATTGTTCTCGGTTTCCAGCAGGAAACCTTCCCCAGCCAAGGCGTGCAGATTCAGCGTGCCGTACTGCCGACGCGCGACCCACAGAATGGTCTGGATATCCCGCAGCCCGCCAGGCGAGCCCTTGACGTTCGGCTCCAGGTTGTACTCGGTGTCGTTGTACTTGTGATGTCGGGCTCGCTGTTCAGAGCGCTTGGCAAGAAAGAAGTCCTTGCTCGGCCACATATGGCGCGGGCTGGTGACTTCGAGCATGCGCTGGCGCAACCTTTCGGGGCCTGCAATAGTGCGGCTTTCCATCAGGTTGGTGATCACGGTCAGGTCGGCGCGGCCTTCCTGAGCACATTCATCCACCGAGCGCACGCTCTGGCCGACTTCCAGGCCGATGTCCCACAGCAGTGTGAGAAAACGCTCGATGGAGTCGCGGAAGATTTCGTGATCGGCATTATCCAGCAGGATCAGCAGGTCGATGTCCGAATACGGATGCAGTTCACCTCGCCCGTAGCCACCGACCGCCAGCAGAGCGATGTCCGCGTCGCGGCTCCATTGGAACTGGTCCCAGGCCTGTTGCAGGATGTTATCCACGAACCAGGCGCGATCCTCGATCAGGCGACGTATGTCGCGGCCCGATCTGAAGCGCTCGTCGAGGACTTCCCGCGCATTGCGGATGGCTTTCTTGAAGGCAGCGATAGGGCTTGCCTTCAATGCCAGTTCGGCTTGGAACTGGCCGCGATCGAACAAATCTGGATCCACCTGCGGCATGGAACAGCTTTCCTTATGTCGGGCGATGCGGGCTGAATGTCGAGCGGTACGCCAGCGTTACGAGGCCGACGTGCGAGCGATGGTGTCATCGCTGCGCAGTGTGAAGATCTCGCAACCGTCGGCCGTCACCAGCAGAGTGTGCTCCCACTGCGCCGAAAGCTTGCGGTCCTTGGTGATCGCGGTCCAGCCATCGCCCAGGATCTTGGTGTCGGCGCGGCCCTGGTTGATCATCGGCTCGATGGTGAAGGTCATGCCTTCCAGTAGCTCGATGCCAGTACCGGCTTCGCCATAATGCAATACCTGAGGTTCTTCGTGAAAGACCTTGCCGATGCCGTGGCCGCAGAACTCGCGTACCACCGAGAAGCCGTTCTTTTCGGCGTGCTTCTGGATCACCGCGCCGATATCCCCCAGACGCGCGCCGGGGCGGACCACTTCGATGCCTTTATAGAGGCATTCCTGGGTGACGCGCGACAGGCGTTCGGCCCATTCCGGCACCTTGCCGACGTGGAACATCCGGCTGGTGTCGCCGTGGTAACCGTCCTTGATGACAGTGATGTCGATGTTAAGGGTGTCGCCTTCCTTGAGTTTCTTTTCACCAGGAATGCCGTGGCACACCACATGATTGATCGAGGTGCAGATCGACTTGGGGAAACCCTTGTAGTTGAGCGGCGCGGGAATCGCCTTCTGCTCGTTGACGATGTAGTCGTGGCAAAGGCGATCGAGCTCTTCGGTGGTCACGCCCGGCTTGACGTAGGGCGCGATCATTTCCAGAACTTCTGCGGCCAGGCGACCGGCGATGCGCATCTTTTCGATGTCTTCGGGTGTTTTCAGGGTAATCGTCATTCGAAATCTCTCGGCGTGCAGGCACGCGTCTATGCGTAAAGGCGCGATTCTACCAGACCGTCGCTACGCGGGTGACCATCGCTTCCTTTATATGGATAGTGCGCGCAGGCAAAAGCATGACGAAACAAGCACTTGATTCAGGTTTCGTTCTCTTTCCGTTTGTGGTATAAAATGCGCCGCTTTCCAAGGTCCGTCCTGGAAGCCTGAACCCACACACGTGTCGACACGATGACCTGGGTGCCTTTGGCGGCTCGCCACTGGTTGGTCATTGGGATACGTGGAGGCCTAACCCGACTTATCAAGGAACTATCATGTCCCAAGTCAACATGCGCGATATGCTGAAGGCCGGTGTGCACTTCGGTCACCAAACCCGTTACTGGAACCCGAAAATGGGTAAGTACATTTTCGGCGCGCGCAACAAGATTCACATCATCAACCTTGAAAAAACCCTGCCGATGTTCAACGAAGCACTGACTTTTGTTGAGCGCCTGGCTTCGGGCAAAAACAAGATTCTGTTCGTCGGCACCAAGCGTTCCGCTGGCAAGATCGTTGCTGAAGAAGCAGCACGTTGCGGTTCGCCGTACGTCGATCACCGCTGGTTGGGCGGCATGCTCACCAACTTCAAGACCATCCGTCAGTCGATCAAGCGTCTGCGCGAGCTGGAAGTACAGTCCGAAGACGGTACTTTCGCCAAGCTGACCAAGAAAGAAGCACTGATGCGCACCCGTGATCTGGAAAAACTGGATCGCAGCCTGGGCGGTATCAAGGACATGGGCGGTCTGCCGGACGCACTGTTCGTTATCGACGTTGATCACGAGCGCATCGCGATCACCGAAGCCAACAAGCTGGGCATCCCGGTCATCGGCGTTGTCGATACCAACAGCAGCCCGGAAGGCGTTGACTACATCATCCCAGGCAACGATGACGCCATCCGCGCCATCCAGCTGTACATGGGTTCGATGGCTGACGCTGTCATCCGCGGTCGCAACAATGTTGCCGGCGGCACCGACGTTTACGTCGAAGAAGCTCCAGCTGCAGCAGAAGCTGAGTAACTAACGCCTGGCGTTTACTCAGTACGCGAAAAGGGGGCTTTGCCCCCTTTTTGCCACCTCGAAAATGAATTGTCTGGCGTTGGCGTGACCTGGTTGTCATGTCTGGCTGCCACCCTGATTTTTCAAGAATTTGTACGCCCGTTCACCCGGGTGGAATGGTTGAAGACCTATCCAAGAGGATTTTGAAATGGCAGAGATTACTGCAGCGTTGGTCAAAGAACTTCGCGAGCGTACCGGCGAAGGCATGATGGATTGCAAAAAGGCCTTGACCAAGGCCGGCGGCGACATCGAAAAAGCGATCGACGACATGCGTGCTTCCGGCGCGATCAAAGCCGCCAAGAAAGCAGGCAACGTTGCTGCTGAAGGCGCTATCGCCATCAAGGACGACGGCAAAGCCGCGGTCCTGATCGAAGTCAACTCCCAGACCGACTTCCTGGCTCTGCAGGACGATTTCAAGGCGTTCGTCGCTGCGACCGTCGAGCAGGCTTTCGCTGACAAGCTGACCACCGTCGAGCCGCTGATCGAAGCGCGTGAAGCTGACCGTCTGGTTCTGGTCGGCAAGACCGGCGAGAACGTCAACATCCGTCGTCTGGCCCGCGTTGAAGGCGACGTGCTGGGTTCGTACCTGCACGGCAACAAGATCGGTGTGGTTGTGGTCCTCAAGGGCGGCGACTCCGAGCTGGCCAAGGACATCGCGATGCACGTCGCGGCGACCAACCCTGAGTTCCTGCTGCCATCGGACGTTTCTCCTGAAGCGATCGAGCGCGAGAAGAATGTCTTCCTGCAGCTGAACGAAGAGAAGCTCAAAGGCAAGCCTGCTGAAATCGCCGAGAAGATGGTAAGCGGCCGTATCACCAAGTTCCTGGCCGAAGCGAGCCTGGTCGAGCAGGCGTTCGTCAAGAACCCTGAGCTGACCGTTGGCGCACTGGCCAAGAAAGCCGGCGCCGAGATCGTTTCCTTCACCTACTTCAAGGTAGGCGAGGGCATCGAGAAGCCAGTCGACAACTTCGCAGAAGAAGTCGCTGCTCAAGTAGCTGCAAGCAAGAAGTAAGACGGTTTAATACTGTCGCCCCAAAGAGGCTGCCCGCTCACGCGAGCGGCCTCTTTGTCGAAAGGGGGAAGTAATTTCCCTTGGAGAAGTGGCCCACGAGGCTGCATTCTTCTGACGCTCCAGGAGCGTCAAGCTAGAGTAAGCGCAGGCTGGCGACAGCCCGCACAGATTTTTTTCAGAATACGCCGCAGGAGAGATTCGCAATGGCTCAGCAGGGCAGTGGTTATCAGGCTCGCTATAAACGCATTCTACTCAAGCTTAGCGGCGAGGCCCTGATGGGCTCGGAAGAGTTCGGCATCGATCCCAAGGTGCTGGATCGCATGGCGCTCGAAGTAGGTCAGCTGGTCGGCATCGGCGTACAGGTCGGGCTGGTGATCGGCGGCGGCAACCTGTTCCGTGGCGCGGCGCTGAGCGCCGCCGGCATGGATCGGGTCACGGGCGATCACATGGGCATGCTGGCCACTGTGATGAACGCTCTGGCAATGCGTGACGCTCTGGAACGCGCTAATATTTCGGCCATCGTGATGTCCGCCATCTCCATGATGGGCGTGACCGATCACTATGATCGTCGCAAGGCCATGCGTCACCTCAGCTCCAAGGAAGTCGTGATTTTCGCGGCGGGGACCGGCAATCCGTTCTTTACCACCGATTCGGCAGCCTGCCTGCGCGCGATTGAAATCGACGCTGACGTTGTGCTCAAGGCCACCAAGGTCGATGGCGTTTACACCGCAGACCCGTTCAAAGACCCGAATGCCGAGAAGTTCGATCATCTGACTTACGATGAAGTGCTGGATCGCAAGCTGGGTGTGATGGATCTGACGGCCATTTGCCTGTGCCGCGACCACAAGATGCCGCTGCGCGTCTTCAACATGAACAAACCCGGCGCCCTGTTGAATATCGTGCATGGCGGCGCTGAAGGAACCCTGATCGAGGAAGTTCAACAATGATCAACGACATCAAGAAAGACGCTCAAGAGCGCATGCAGAAGTCCCTCGAATCCCTGAGCCACGCATTTGGCCAGATTCGCACCGGCAAGGCTCACCCGAGCATCCTGGGCAGCGTGATGGTGCCTTACTACGGTGCCGACACGCCTTTGGCGAGCGTCGCCAACGTGACTGTAAAAGACTCGCGCACCCTGCAGGTCGTTGCCTTCGAGCGCAACATGCTGGCTGCTGTCGACAAGGCTATCCAGAGCGCTGGTCTGAACCTCAACCCGACCAACCTGGGCGAGTTGCTGCTGATCTCCATGCCGGCCCTGACCGAAGAAACCCGCAAGGGCTTCACCAAGCAGGCGCGCAGCGCTGCCGAAGATGCCCGTGTCGCGGTGCGTAACATTCGCCGTGACGCCCTGAGCGAGCTGAAGAAGCTGGTCAAGGACAAGGAAATCAGCGAAGACGAAGAGCGTCGTGCTGCTGCGGATATCCAGAAGCTGACCGACAAGGCAGAGGCAGATATCGACTCGGCCACCAAGGCGAAAGAAGCAGACCTGATGGCCGTATAAGGTCGGGACGCTTTCATGGAAAAGACAAAACTGGCCGCGCCGTCCTCGGTGCCGCGTCATGTCGCGATCATCATGGACGGTAACAACCGCTGGGCCAAGAAGCGTCTGTTGCCCGGCGTTGCCGGGCATAAAGCGGGCGTGGACGCGGTCCGTGCCGTGATCGAGGTGTGCGCCGAAGCCAAGGTCGAAGTGCTGACGCTCTTTGCGTTCTCCAGTGAGAACTGGCAGCGCCCGGCCGATGAGGTCGGGGCCCTGATGGAGCTGTTTTTCACGGCGTTGCGTCGTGAAACGCGGCGCCTGAACGAAAACGGGATCAGCCTGCGCATCATTGGTGATCGCACACGCTTCCATCCCGAGCTTCAGGCGGCAATGCGCGAGGCCGAGCTGAGCACGGCCGGCAACGACCGCTTCGTTCTGCAGATCGCTGCCAATTACGGCGGCCAGTGGGATATCGCGCAAGCCGCCCAGCGGCTGGCGCGTGAAGTCCAGGCCGGCCATCTGCAACCGGAAGACATCACGCCGCACCTGTTGCAGGCCTGTCTCGCCACCGGCGAGTTGCCGTTGCCGGACTTGTGCATTCGTACCGGCGGTGAACACCGCGTCAGCAATTTTCTGCTCTGGCAGCTGGCTTATGCCGAGCTGTACTTCTCCGACCTGTTCTGGCCGGACTTCAAACACGATGCCATGCGCGCTGCGCTGGCCGATTTCGCTTCTCGCCAACGTCGCTTCGGTAGAACCAGCGAACAGGTGGAAGCTGGAGCCCGCGCTTAATGCTCAAACAACGGATTATCACCGCACTCATTCTGCTGCCAGTCGCCCTCTGTGGTTTCTTCCTGCTCACCGGAGCGTACTTTGCCCTGTTCATCGGGGTGGTCGTGGTGCTCGGTGCGTGGGAGTGGGCGCGTCTGGCGGGGCTTGCCGCTCAGTCGATGCGCATCGCCTATGCGGCAGCGGTCGCTCTGCTGCTGTTCCTGATGTACCTGACGCCTGGCATGGGGCCGTGGATTCTCGGGGCGGCGGTGATCTGGTGGGCGCTGGCGACTTATCTTGTGCTGACTTATCCGACGTCAAGCGAGCACTGGGCCAGTGGCATCTGCAAGCTGGTAATCGGCTTGCTGATTCTGCTGCCCGCATGGCAAGGGCTGGTGCTGCTCAAGCAGTGGCCGATGGGCAACTGGCTGATCCTTGCGGTGATGGTTCTGGTCTGGGCCGCTGACATCGGTGCCTATTTTTCCGGCAAAGCGTTCGGCAAGCGCAAGCTTGCGCCTAAAGTCAGCCCTGGCAAGAGCTGGGAAGGCGTTTACGGCGGGCTGCTGGTGGCACTGGTAATCACAGTGGCCGTCGGTATTTCCCGCGACTGGTCGGCGTCGCAGTTCATTGCCGGTTTGCTGGGCGCCGCTGTGATCGTGCTGATCTCCATCGTCGGCGACCTGACTGAAAGCATGTTCAAGCGCCAGTCCGGTATCAAGGACAGCAGTAACCTGCTGCCAGGTCACGGCGGGGTGCTGGACCGGATCGACAGCCTGACAGCCGCCATTCCCGTGTTTGCCGTGCTGCTCTGGGCCGCCAACTGGGGTGTCATGTGAGCGCGCCTCAGCAGATCACCGTTCTCGGTGCGACAGGTTCGATCGGGCTTAGCACGCTAGATGTCATCGCCCGTCACCCGGCTCTCTATCAGGTTTTCGCTCTGACCGGTTTCAGCCGGCTGACCGAATTGCTCGCCCTGTGCGTCAGGCACACGCCACATTACGCCGTCGTCCCGACTCAAGAAGTTGCGCGCAAGCTGCAGGACGATCTGGCTGCCGCCGGTCTCGATACTCGAGTACTGGTGGGCGAGGCCGGTCTGTGTGAAGTGGCCGCGCATCCGCAGGTCGACGCGGTCATGGCCGCCATCGTTGGCGCGGCAGGCCTGCGCCCGACACTGGCGGCGGTTGAAGCAGGCAAGAAAGTCCTGCTCGCCAACAAGGAGGCGCTGGTCATGTCCGGCGCCCTGTTCATGCAGGCCGTGCGCCGCAGTGGCGCGGTCCTGCTGCCGATCGACAGCGAGCACAATGCGATCTTCCAGTGCCTGCCTAGCGATTTTGCTCGCGGCCTCGGAGCCGTGGGGGTCAGGCGCATCCTGCTCACCGCGTCCGGCGGCCCGTTTCGGCAGACGCCGATCGAGCAGCTGCAGGACGTTTCCCCTGAGCAGGCCTGTGCCCATCCGGTCTGGTCGATGGGGCGTAAGATTTCGGTCGATTCGGCATCCATGATGAACAAGGGGCTGGAGCTGATCGAGGCTTGCTGGCTGTTCGATGCCCGACCGGCTCAGGTCGAGGTGGTCATTCATCCGCAAAGTGTGATTCATTCGCTGGTCGATTACGTCGATGGTTCAGTGCTTGCGCAGTTGGGCAACCCGGACATGCGCACGCCTATCGCCAACGCGCTGGCCTGGCCGGCGCGCATCGATTCGGGCGTTTCGCCGCTGGACCTGTTCCGCATCGGCCAGTTGAATTTCGAGAAGCCGGACGAGCAGCGTTTTCCTTGCCTGCGTCTGGCCCGACAGGCGGCGGAAGCCGGAGGCAGCGCGCCTGCGATGCTCAATGCCGCCAATGAAGTAGCGGTTGCAGCCTTTCTTGATCGGCGCATCCGTTACCCGGAGATCGCGAGTATGATTCAGGAGGTTCTGGATCAGGAGCCGGTAGTTGCGGTCGAAGGGCTCGACGCCGTCTTCGAGATGGACTCGAAGGCACGCTTCCAGGCGCAACGCTGGCTTGAGCGAAACGGGCGATAACGAAGCATGCAGCAAGGTATGGACCAAAGGGACGCTGTGACGGGTCAGGAGCATGGGCTTCAGGCTGCAATGATGAACACACGTGCCGATGAGTCGGTATCCGGAGAAGGTTGATGAGCGCGCTATATATGATCGTCGGCACCCTGGTCGCACTGGGTGTTCTGGTTACCTTTCATGAATTCGGTCACTTTTGGGTCGCGCGCCGTTGTGGCGTGAAGGTCCTGCGCTTTTCGGTGGGCTTTGGTACGGCGCTGGTGCGCTGGCATGACCGCCAGGGTACCGAATACGTGATTGCCGCCATTCCATTGGGCGGCTACGTGAAGATGCTCGACGAGCGCGAAGGGGATGTGCCGCCGGAACTGGCCGACCAGTCCTTCAATCGCAAGTCGGTCTATCAGCGTATCGCCATTGTCATCGCCGGTCCCGCTGCGAATTTTCTGCTGGCACTGGTGTTCTTCTGGGCGCTCGCGATGCTGGGCAGCCAGCAGGTACGGCCGGTGATCGGCGCGGTAGAGGCGGGCAGCATTGCCGAGAGGGCGGGGCTTGCCGCCGGGCAAGAGATTGTTTCGGTCGACGGCGAGCCTACTTCGGGCTGGTCGGCGGTCAATCTCCAGCTTGTGCGTCGTCTGGGTGAGAGCGGCAGTATTGCCCTTAAAGTCCGTGATGAAGGTTCAAGCGTCGACAAGCCGCGCGAGCTTGCTCTGGATAACTGGCTCAAGGGCGCGGCCGAGCCTGACCCGATCAAGTCGCTTGGCATTCGCCCATGGCGTCCGGCCTTGCCGCCGGTGCTTGCCGAGCTGGATCCGAAAGGCCCCGCGCAGGCTGCGGGCTTGCGTACCGGCGACCGTTTGCTGGCGCTTAACGGCCAGGCGGTCAGCGAATGGCAGCAGGTGGTCGACTGGGTTCGTGAACGACCTGATGCCAAGGTCACCGTAGGTATAGAGCGCGATGGCGCGCAGCTCGAAGTTCCTCTGACTCTGACTACCCGGGGTGACGGCGAGGCGGCGGCGGGCTATCTGGGTGCCGGTGTTACCGGAATTGACTGGCCGCCCGAAATGCTCCGCGAAGTCAGTTACGGTCCGCTTGCGGCAGTGGCCGAAGGCGCGAGTCGCACCTGGACCATGAGCGTTCTGACCCTCGAATCGCTGAAGAAAATGTTGTTCGGCGAGCTGTCGGTAAAAAACTTGAGCGGACCGATAACCATTGCTAAAGTGGCGGGCGCTTCGGCCCAGTCGGGCATGGGAGATTTTCTAAACTTCCTGGCCTACCTGAGCATTAGCCTGGGTGTTCTGAATTTGCTGCCCATTCCGGTACTGGATGGGGGGCATCTGCTGTTTTATCTGATTGAGTGGGCACGTGGTCGCCCCCTTTCGGAAAAGGTACAAGGTTGGGGGGTTCAGATCGGTATCAGTCTGGTGGTGGGCGTCATGTTGCTCGCGCTGGTGAACGATCTGGGTCGACTGTAAGCGTTGCTGTGTTGCGAATCTGCCGCATTTTGCGGCAGTTTGTTTATTGCCAGTTGGAATAAGAAAGGACTTCATGAAACGTCTGCTGCTAACTGCGGTTCTTGCCGTACTGATGATCGCTGAAGTTCACGCCGAGTCCTTCACCATCTCCGATATCCGTGTCAACGGGCTCCAGCGGGTGTCCGCCGGCAGCGTGTTCGGCGCGTTGCCGCTGAACGTCGGTGAAGAGGCGGATGACAGTCGTCTGGTTGAAGCGACCCGTGCGCTGTTCAAAACCGGTTTCTTCCAGGATATCCAGCTGGGTCGCGATGGCAACGTGCTGGTCATCAGCGTCGTCGAGCGTCCTTCCGTGGCCAGTATCGAAATCACCGGTAACAAGGCGATTTCCACCGAAGACCTGATGAAAGGGCTCAAGCAGTCCGGTCTGGCCGAAGGCGAGATCTTCCAGCGCGCGACGCTCGAAGGCGTGCGTAACGAACTGCAGCGTCAATATGTAGCACAGGGTCGCTACTCCGCCGAGGTCAACGCCGAGGTTGTTCCTCAGCCGCGCAACCGCGTCGGTCTGAAGATCGACATCAACGAAGGCACCGTCGCTGCCATCCAGCACATCAACGTCGTGGGCAACACTGTATTCCCGGACGAAGACCTGATCGGCCTGTTCGAACTCAAGACCACCAACTGGCTGTCGTTCTTCAAGAACGACGACAAGTACGCGCGTGAAAAGCTGTCCGGTGACCTGGAACGTCTGCGTTCCTACTATCTGGATCGCGGCTATATCAACATGGATATCGCCTCGACCCAGGTATCGATCACCCCGAACAAGAAAAACGTCTACATCACTGTCAACGTCAACGAAGGCGAGAAGTACAGCGTCAAGTCGGTCAAGCTCAGCGGCGACCTCAAAGTGCCTGAAGATCAGGTCAAATCCCTGCTGCTGGTGCAGCCGGGTCAGGTTTTCTCGCGCAAGGTCATGACCACGACGTCTGAACTGATCACTCGTCGCCTGGGCAACGAAGGCTATACCTTCGCCAACGTGAACGGCGTTCCGACGCCAAACGCCGAAGACCATACCGTCGACATCACCTTTGTCGTCGATCCGGGCAAGCGTGCCTACGTCAACCGCATCAACTTCCGCGGCAACACCAAGTCGGCGGACGAAGTGCTGCGTCGCGAAATGCGCCAGATGGAAGGTGGCTGGGCATCGACCTACCTGATCGACCAGTCCAAGACCCGTCTGGATCGTCTGGGCTTCTTCAAGGAAGTCAACGTCGAGACGCCAGCCGTGCCGGGCACCGACGATCAGGTGGACGTGAACTACGCAGTAGAAGAGCAGGCTTCCGGTTCGATCACTGCGAGCGTCGGCTTCGCGCAGAGCGCGGGTCTGATCCTGGGCGGTTCGATCAGCCAGAACAACTTCCTCGGTACAGGCAACAAGGTCAGCATCGGTCTGACCCGCAGCGAATACCAGAGCCGTTACAACTTCAGCTACGTCGATCCATACTACACCGCCGACGGCGTGAGCCTGGGTTACAACGCCTTCTACCGCACCACCGACTACGATGATCTCGATGTCGACGTGGCAAGCTATGCGGTCGACAGCCTTGGCGCCGGTATCAGCCTTGGCTACCCGATCAGCGAGACGTCGCGCCTGACTTATGGCCTGAACGTCCAGCAGGACAAGATCAAGACCGGTACCTACACCGTTGAAGAGATCTTCGATTTCATCGACAGGGAAGGCGAAAGCTTCCTGAACTTCAAGGCTTCCGTAGGCTGGTCCGAGTCGACCCTGAACAAGGGCGTACTGGCGACTCGTGGTCACTCGCAGAGTCTGGTCCTGGAAAGCACCTTGCCAGGTAGCGATCTGTCGTTCTTCAAGCTCGACTACCGCGCCCAGTATTTCCACCCGATCTCCGACAGCTACACCCTCCGCCTGCACACCGAGCTGGGTTATGGCGACGGCTACGGTTCGACCTCGGGTCTGCCGTTCTATGAAAACTACTATGCCGGTGGCTTCAATTCGGTTCGCGGTTTCAAGGACAGCACGCTGGGCCCGCGCAGCACGCCGAGTATCGGTGCGGCCAATGGCGGTCGCCCTGGCACTGTGGCTGACCCGGATCAGGATCCGCTTCCATTCGGTGGTAACGCATTGGTTCAGGGCGGCGTGGAAATAATGTTCCCGCTGCCGTTCATCAAGGACCAGCGCTCGCTGCGTACCTCGCTGTTCTGGGACGTGGGTAACGTATTCGACACCAACTGCGATTCCAGTCGCACGACAAACACCGGTGAAAAGGTCGAGTGTAACGACATCGACTTCTCTGGCATGGCGAGCTCCGTCGGTGTCGGCGTCACCTGGATCACCGCGCTGGGTCCTCTGAGCTTCGCGCTGGCGATGCCGGTCAAGAAACCGGACGACGACTCCGAAACCCAAGTGTTCCAATTCTCCCTGGGTCAGACGTTCTAATCGGCTGATCTTTGATAACGCAACGAATTCTGTAGGAGCTGTATTGTGCGTAAGTTGACTCAATTGGTAATGCTGGCCTCTGTTCTTGTTGCCGGCCCGGCGTTCGCTGACATGAAAATCGCTGTTCTGAATTATCAGATGGCCCTGCTGGAATCCGATGCGGCGAAGAAATACGCCGTTGACGCCGAGAAGAAATTTGGCCCGCAGCTGACCAAGCTGAAGGGTCTGGAAAGCAGCGCCAAGGGTATCCAGGACCGTCTGGTCAGTGGCGGCGACAAGATGGCTCAGCCAGAGCGCGAGCGTCTGGAGCTGGAATTCAAGCAGAAGGCTCGTGACTTCCAGTTCCAGTCCAAGGAACTGAACGAAGCCAAGGCCGTTGCCGACCGTGAAATGCTCAAGCAGCTGAAGCCGAAGCTGGATCAGGCTGTTGAAGAAGTCATCAAGAAAGGTGGTTTCGACCTGGTTTTCGAGCGCGGTGCAGTGATTGATGTCAAGCCTCAGTACGACGTCACTCGCCAGGTCATCGAGCGCATGAACCAGCTGAAGTAATATGAGCGCGACTATAAAACTCGGCCAGTTGGCCGAGTTCCTTGGCGCCACGCTACGTGGCGACCAGGAGAAGAACATCACCGGGCTGGCCACTTTACAAGAGGCCGGCCCTGATCAGCTCAGCTTCCTGGCAAATCCTCAGTACCGCAAATTCCTCGTCGATGCCAAGGCCGGCGCCGTGCTCCTGAAGCCGGCTGACGCTGACGCTTACGCGGGCGATGCGCTGTTGGTCCCGGATCCGTATCTGGCTTACGCCCGTATCTCTCATCTGTTCGACCCCAAGCCCAAGGCCGCTGTCGGCGTTCATCCGACGGCCGTGGTTGCCGGCGACGCGCAGATTGATCCGTCCGCCAGCATCGGCGCTTTCGCAGTCATCGAGAGCGGCGTTTCCATTGCAGCGAACGTCACCATTGGCGCGCATTGCTTCATCGGCGCCCGATGCGAGATCGGCGAAGGTGGCTGGTTGGCACCTCGCGTGACGCTTTATCACGACGTGCGAATCGGCAAGCGTGTGGTCATCCAGTCCGGCGCGGTGCTGGGCGGCGAAGGCTTCGGTTTCGCCAACGAAAAGGGTGTGTGGCAGAAGATCGCCCAGATCGGCGGCGTGACCATCGGTGACGACGTCGAGATCGGGGTCAATACGGCCATCGACCGCGGCGCGCTGGCAGATACGCGGATCGGCAATGGCGTGAAGCTGGATAACCAGATTCAGATCGCCCATAACGTGCAGGTCGGTGATCACACGGCGATGGCGGCCTGCGTCGGTATCTCCGGCAGCACCAAAATCGGCAAGCATTGCATGCTGGCGGGCGGTGTAGGGCTGGTCGGCCACATCGAAATCTGCGACGGCGTGTTCATTACCGGTATGACCATGGTGACGCATTCGATCACCGAACCGGGCTCCTATTCATCCGGAACGGCCATGCAGCCTGCGGCCGAATGGCGCAAGAGCGCAGCGCGGTTGCGCAAGATCGATGATATGGCCCGTCGCCTGCAAAAACTCGAAAAGACGGTCGAGACCGTGACCTGCGCCAGCAATGCTTCATCTGATGGCTGATACCTTTTTAATATCAAGCGTGCACAGTCGATAAACTGCCTCCTTGATGCAGAGGGGTGCTGCGCAGTCGCGACGCACTCCCAATCTTTACTACAGGCTTCCCCTCGAAATGATGGACATCACAGAAATTCGCGAATACCTGCCTCACCGTTACCCGTTCCTGCTGGTGGATCGCGTGACCGAGCTGGATGTCGAGAGCAAGACCATTCGCGCTTACAAGAACGTCAGTGTCAACGAACCTTTCTTCGAGGGTCACTTTCCTCAACATCCGATCATGCCCGGCGTGCTGATCATCGAAGCGATGGCCCAGGCTGCGGGCATCCTTGCGTTCAAGATGCTGGATACCAAACCTTCCGACGGTACGCTTTACTACTTCGTAGGCTCGGACAAGCTGCGCTTCCGCCAGCCCGTCCTGCCGGGTGACAAGCTGGTACTGGAAGCCAAGTTCCTGAGCAGCAAGCGTCAGATCTGGAAGTTCGAGTGCCAGGCTACCGTCGACGGAAAGCCGGTATGCTCTGCTGAAATCATCTGTGCGGAACGCAAGCTATGAGTTTGATTGACTCTCGCGCAATCATCGATCCGACGGCCGTACTGGCTGCTGACGTAGAGGTCGGCCCGTGGTCGATCATCGGAGCCGGTGTGGAAATTGGCGAGGGTACAGTCGTCGGTCCGCATGTGATCCTCAAAGGGCCGACGCGGATCGGCAAGCATAACCGCATCTACCAGTTCTCCTCGGTAGGTGAAGACACGCCCGATCTCAAGTACAAGGGCGAAGCCACGCGTCTGGTGATCGGTGATCACAACGTCATTCGAGAAGGGGTGACCATTCACCGCGGCACCATTCAGGACCGCGCTGAAACCACGATAGGCGATCACAACCTGATCATGGCCTACGCCCATATCGGGCACGACAGCGTGATCGGCAATCACTGCATCCTGGTGAACAACACTGCGCTGGCCGGTCACGTGCACGTCGATGACTGGGCGATCCTGTCCGGGTTCACGCTGGTGCATCAGTTCTGCCACATCGGCGCTCACAGCTTTTCCGGCATGGGCACAGCAATCGGCAAGGACGTACCCGCGTTCGTCACGGTGTTCGGCAACCCTGCCGAGGCGCGCAGCATGAATTTTGAAGGCATGCGTCGTCGTGGATTCTCAGAACAGGCCATTCATGCGTTGCGCCGGGCCTACAAGACTGTCTACCGACAAGGCCTGACCATCGACATGGCGATCGCCCAGCTGGCGGAGCCCGCGGCCCAGCACCCTGAAGTTGCGTTGTTCCTGCAGTCGATCCAGTCCTCCACTCGCGGTATCACCCGCTAACCATGAACACTCCATTGCGTATCGCGCTGGTGGCTGGCGAAGCTTCCGGCGATATTCTCGGCTCGGGTCTGATGCGCGCCATCAAGGCGCGTCATCCCGATGCGCAGTTCATCGGCGTCGGTGGGCCGCTCATGGAAGCCGAAGGCATGGTTTCCGACTTTCCGATGGAGCGCCTGTCAGTCATGGGCCTGGTCGAAGTGCTTGGCCGCTTGCGTGAGCTGCTGGCCCGACGCAAGTTGCTGGTCCAGAGTCTGATCGACGCCCGGCCGGACGTGTTCATTGGTATCGACGCGCCTGATTTCACGCTCAACATCGAGCTCCAGCTGCGGCGTGCCGGTATCAAGACCGTGCATTACGTCAGCCCGTCGGTCTGGGCGTGGCGGCAGAAACGAGTGGTCAAGATTCGCGAAGGCTGCGACCTGATGCTCACGCTGCTGCCGTTCGAAGCGCGTTTCTACGAAGAGCAGGGCGTGCCGGTGCGTTTTGTCGGCCATCCGCTGGCCGATACCATCCCGCTCGATGCCGACCGTAGTGCGGCGCGTGCCGAACTGGGGCTGGGCGATGGCCCTGTGGTCGCTTTGATGCCGGGTAGCCGTGGCGGGGAGGTGGGGCGCCTTGGCGCTCTGTTCTTCGATACCGCCACTCGCTTGCTGGCCGAGCGTCCGGATCTGCGGTTCGTGTTGCCATGCGCCAGCCCTCAGCGGCGCGCACAGATCGAGCAGTTGCTCGAAGGCCGCAGCCTGCCGATCACTCTGCTCGACGGGCGGTCGCATGTGGCGCTGGCGGCCTGCGATGCGGTATTGATTGCATCCGGGACGGCAACCCTTGAAGCACTGCTGTACAAGCGACCGATGGTCGTTGCGTATCGCCTGGCTCCGGTTACCTTCTGGATTCTCAAACGCATGGTCAAAAGCCCGTATGTGTCGCTGCCCAACCTGTTGGCGCAGCGCCTGCTGGTGCCCGAGCTGTTGCAGGACGCGGCGACGCCTGAGGCGCTGGCGCAGACGCTGCTTCCGCTTCTGAATGATGGTCAGGCGCAGACTGCGGGCTTCGACGAGATTCACCGGACCTTGCGCCGCGATGCGTCCAATCAGGCCGCCGATGCAGTGTTGAATCTGATCAGTCAACCGGTTTCACAATGAGTGTTGCAACGATGCAAATGGGCCTGGATTTCAATCTGGTCGAGGATCTGGTCGCAGGAGTCGACGAAGTCGGCCGCGGACCGCTGTGCGGCGCGGTGGTGACTGCCGCGGTCATCCTCGATCCCGCAAGGCCCATTATCGGTCTCAACGATTCCAAGAAGCTGACCGAAGCAAAGCGCGAAAAGCTGTTCGACGAAATCTGTGAAAAAGCCCTGTGCTGGTTCATCGCGCGCGCCGAAGTCGAAGAGATCGACAGCCTCAATATCCTGCACGCCACGATGCTCGCCATGAAGCGCGCGGTGGAAGGACTCAGCATCACGCCAAAACTGGCGCTGATCGACGGCAACCGCTGCCCGCAGCTGGCAGTGCCGTCCGCCCCGGTCATTCAGGGCGATGCCAAGGTTCCGGCCATCGCCGCGGCGTCGATTCTGGCCAAGGTCAGCCGCGACCGGGAAATGTCCGCCTTCGAGCTGATCTACCCGGGTTACGGCATGGGCGGCCACAAGGGCTATCCAACGCCGGTCCATCTGGAGGCGCTGGCTCGTCTGGGGCCTACGCCTATTCATAGGCGCTCGTTCGCGCCGGTCCGCGCGGCCTATGAGGCACGCGAGGCGATGATGATCGGTACGCCTTCGCTGTCGTTTGGTCTGCTTCAGAACTGACGTTTGCCGCAGGGCTCGCTACAATCCCGACCTTCGTTTTTTGTGTCTACCCGCTATAGGATCACCATGCCGGCTTCTTTCGTTCATCTACGCCTGCACACCGAATACTCGCTGGTCGACGGCCTGGTGCGCGTCAAACCGCTGGTCAAGGCGCTGACGGCCATGAACATGCCGGCCGTGGCGGTGACCGACCAGAACAACATGTGCTCGCTGGTCAAGTTCTACAAGGCCGCCCAGGGTGCCGGCATCAAGCCGATCTGCGGCGCCGACCTGTGGCTGGCCGGGCGCGATGATGATGCCGCGCTGAGTCGTATCAGCCTGCTGGTCATGAACCCGCTCGGTTACCGCAACCTGACCGAACTGATCTCGCGGGGGTTCATCGAGGGCCAGCGCAACGGCCAGGTCATCGTCCAGTGGGACTGGGTCGCGCAAGCCAGCGAAGGTCTGATTGCTCTTTCCGCGGCCAAGGAAGGCGAAATCGGCATGGCGTTGCTGGGCGGCAATCCCGGCGAGGCCGATGAGCTGACGCGCAAATGGATGGCGACTTTCCCTGATCGCTTTTACCTCGAAGTGCAGCGCACCAATCGCGCCAATGACGAAGAGCACCTGCACGCCGCTGTGGCGCTGGCCGAACGTCACGGCGCGCCGCTGGTAGCGACCAACGATGTGCGGTTCATCAAACAGACCGACTTCGAGGCGCACGAGACGCGCGTCTGCATTGGCGAAGGCCGGGCGCTGGACGATCCGCGCCGTTCGCACAATTACAGCGATCAGCAGTACCTCAAAAGCGCGGAGGAAATGGCCGAGCTGTTCAGCGACCTGCCCGACGCGCTGGAAAACACCGTCGAGATTGCCAAGCGATGCAACATCGACGTCAAGCTGGGCACGCACTTCCTGCCCAACTTCCCGATTCCCGATGGCATGACCATCGACGAATATTTCCGCAAGGTGTCGTTCGAAGGCCTTGAAGAGCGCCTCGCGGTACTGCTGCCCAAAGACGCCACCGAAGATTACGAGGCCAGGCGTCAGGTCTATGTGGACCGGCTGAATTTCGAGCTGGATATCATTATCCAGATGGGGTTCCCCGGTTACTTCCTGATCGTGATGGACTTCATCCAGTGGGCCAAGAACAACGGCGTGCCGGTAGGTCCCGGCCGTGGATCGGGTGCCGGCTCGCTGGTCGCCTACGTGCAGAAGATCACCGACCTCGATCCGCTGGAATACGACCTGCTGTTCGAGCGCTTCCTCAACCCCGAGCGGGTCTCCATGCCCGACTTCGACGTCGACTTCTGCATGGATGGCCGTGACCGGGTGATCGACTACGTGGCCGAGAAATACGGTCGCAACGCGGTCAGCCAGATCATCACCTTCGGTTCCATGGCCGCCAAGGCAGTGGTGCGTGACGTGGCGCGGGTTCAGGGCAAGTCGTACGGTCTGGCTGATCGCCTGTCCAAGATGATTCCGTTCGAAGTGGGCATGACCCTCGAAAAAGCCTACGAGCAGGAAGAAGTTCTGCGCGATTTCCTCAAGGTGGATGAGGAAGCGGCTGAAATCTGGGAAATGGCCCTCAAGCTCGAAGGCGTGGTGCGTAACGTCGGCAAGCACGCCGGTGGTGTGGTCATCGCGCCGACCAAGCTGACTGACTTCTCGCCGATCTATTGCGACGAGGAAGGCGACGGTCTGGTGACCCAGTTCGACAAGGATGACGTCGAGGCGGCGGGGCTGGTGAAGTTCGACTTCCTCGGTCTGCGCACGCTGACCATCATCGACTGGGCGCTCAAGACCATCAACCGCGACCGCGCCAAGGTCAATGAAGAGCCGCTGGACATCGCGTTCATTCCGCTCGATGACCTGCCGACCTATCAGCTGTTGCAGCGCGCCGAAACCACGGCCGTCTTCCAGCTTGAATCGCGCGGCATGAAAGAGCTGATCAAAAAGCTCAAGCCCGACTGCCTGGAAGATCTGATCGCACTGGTGGCCCTGTTCCGTCCGGGCCCGTTGCAGTCCGGCATGGTTGACGACTTCATCAACCGTAAGCACGGCCGGGCAGAGCTGTCCTATCCGCACGTCGACTACCAGTACGAAGGCCTCAAGCCGGTACTGGCGCCGACCTACGGCATCATCCTGTACCAGGAACAGGTGATGCAGATCGCTCAGGTCATGGCCGGCTACACGCTGGGCGGTGCGGACATGCTGCGCCGGGCGATGGGTAAGAAAAAACCCGAGGAAATGGCCAAGCAGCGCGGCGGTTTCATCGAAGGTTGCAAGAACAACAACATCGACCCGGACCTGGCCGGTAACATTTTCGACCTGGTGGAGAAATTCGCCGGTTACGGCTTCAACAAGTCTCACTCGGCTGCTTACGGCCTGGTCTCCTATCAGACCGCGTGGCTCAAGACCCACTACCCGGCGCCTTTCATGGCGGCGGTGCTTTCGGCGGATATGCACAACACCGACAAGGTCGTGACCTTGATCGAAGAAGTGCGGACCATGAAGCTGCGTCTCGACGCGCCGGACGTGAACACTTCCGAGTTCAAGTTCACCGTGAGCGACGACGGCCGGATTCTGTATGGCCTCGGTGCTATCAAAGGTGTCGGCGAGGGGCCGGTCGAGGCGATCACTGAAGCGCGGATGAACGGCCCTTTCACGGATCTGTTCGACTTCTGCGCCCGCGTCGATCTCAAGCGGGTCAACAAGCGCACATTGGACGGCTTGATTCGCAGCGGCGCGCTGGACCGTCTCGGCCCTTATTTCGAGCTGGAGCCCAAGGCGTATCAGGCCAACATCGACCGCAATCGTTCGGTGCTGCTGGCCGCGCTCGAAGAGGCCATCCAGGCTGCAGAGCAAACCGCCCGCAGTCGTGACAGCGGTCATTCGGACCTGTTTGGCGGACTGTTCGTCGAAGAGGATGCCGATGTTTACGCCAACCATCGCAAGACGCGTGAGCTGAGCCTCAAGGATCGTTTGCGCGGCGAGAAGGAAACCCTGGGGCTGTACCTGACCGGTCACCCGATCGATGAGTACGAAGGCGAAATCCGCCGTTTCGCTCGTCAGCGGATCATCGACCTCAAGCCTGCGCGTGATACCCAGACCGTCGCGGGGCTGATCATTGCCCTGCGGGTCATGAAGAACAAGAAGGGCGACAAGATGGGGTTCATCACCCTGGACGACCGCTCCGCGCGTATTGAAGCCTCGTTGTTTGCCGATGCGTTCCACGCGGCCCAGTCACTGTTGCAGACCGATGCTATGGTGGTGGTTGAGGGCGAAGTGAGTAACGATGATTTCTCCGGTGGGCTGCGTCTGCGTGCCAAGCGCGTGATGAGCATCGAGGATGCGCGCACCAACCTTGCCGAAAGCCTGCGGGTGACGGTGCATGCCGATGCGCTCAAGGGCGACCGGCTGCGCTGGCTCGGTGATCTTTGCAAGCGCCATCGCGGCGCTTGCCCGATCACCGTCGACTACACCGGGCAGAGCGCCAAGGCGTTGTTGCAGTTCGGAGAAGCGTGGCGAATTGATCCGGCCGACAGCTTGATTCAAGCTCTGCGTGACCAGTTCGGACGTGAGAACGTCTTCCTGCAGTATCGCTGACGCTGTAGGCTCAGCCCTGAATTTTCAATTTCGACCTGAACGCGCCTGTTCCCGAAGGAAAGGCGCAGACGGATCAACCGGCCGGCCTCTTGGCCGTCGACCCAAGACGGATGCCTATGAACCCGAATTTTCTTGATTTCGAACAGCCTATCGCTGACTTGCAGGCCAAGATAGAAGAACTGCGCTTGGTGGGTAACGACAACTCGCTGAACATCAGCGACGAGATCTCCCGGTTGCAAGACAAGAGCAATACGCTCACCGAAAGTATCTTCGGCAACCTGACCAGCTGGCAGATCGCGCGCATGGCGCGCCATCCGCGTCGTCCGTACACGCTCGATTACATCGAAAACATTTTTACCGAGTTCGAGGAGCTGCACGGCGACCGCCACTTCTCCGACGACGCGGCGATTGTCGGCGGTACTGCTCGCCTGGAAGGCCAGCCGGTGATGGTGATCGGTCATCAGAAAGGCCGTGAAGTGCGCGAGAAGGTTCGCCGCAACTTCGGTATGCCGCGCCCTGAAGGCTATCGCAAAGCCTGCCGTCTGATGGAAATGGCCGAGCGCTTCAAGATGCCGATCCTGACGTTCATCGATACGCCGGGTGCCTATCCGGGCATCGACGCGGAAGAGCGTAACCAGAGCGAAGCGATTGCCTGGAACCTGCGCGTGATGGCACGCCTGAAAACTCCGATCATCGCCACCGTCATCGGTGAAGGTGGTTCCGGCGGAGCACTGGCGATCGGTGTCTGTGATCAGTTGAACATGTTGCAGTACTCCACCTACGCAGTGATCTCGCCGGAAGGTTGCGCATCGATCCTATGGAAGACCGCCGAAAAAGCGCCGGACGCGGCTGAGGCCATGGGCATCACCGCTGAGCGTCTGAAAGGCCTCGGGATCGTGGACAAGGTGATCAATGAGCCGTTGGGCGGCGCGCATCGCGATCCGGTGGCGGCGTCGGCTTCGATTCGCGAAGAGCTGAGCAGCCAGCTGGACATGCTGCGTACGTTCGATAACGACGCGCTGCTGGCTCGCCGTTATGACCGTCTGATGAGCTACGGCCTCTGATCGAGCGCGGTTGCCAGACCGGCTTCGCAGCTTGTCTGGTGTCCGCATTTGTATCTGTGGGAGTGAGCTTGCTCGCGACAGCAGCAGTCTGTCCCTCCAGCAACGACTGACTAACCGCAGTCGCCAGCAAGCTGCCTTCCACACACTTGTTGGCTATGCAGTGGGTTCAGGATGACGGGGTATCCATGACCAGATGTACCCAGGGCGGTCATGATCTTCGCGACAGGGTCCTTCAGGCCTTGGCTTGCCGACGCAATGCGCCTGCCTGGCATATCGGGTTCTCCGGTGGCCTGGATTCCACCGTCCTGCTGCACCTGCTGACCGACCTGGCCCGGCAACAATCTCTTCCCCGGCTCAACGCCATTCATGTGCATCACGGTCTGCAAGCGGTTGCCGACACTTGGCCCGCGCATTGTCAGCGCGTGTGCGACGAGCTGGGCGTTTCTTTGCGGGTGCTTCACGTCAATGTGCCGGCGGGCGCCAGTCTGGAGGCCGCCGCGCGGCAGGCGCGTTACGCCGCGTTTGCCCGGTCGCTTGGCCCGGGCGAGCTGCTGCTGACCGGCCAGCATCTGGACGATCAGGCTGAAACCGTGCTGTTCCGTCTGCTGCGCGGAGCAGGGGTGCATGGCCTGGCGGGCATGCCGGCGCAGCGTCCGCTGGGCGAAGGGGTGCTGGTCCGGCCTCTGCTTTCGGCAACTCGCCAGGAGCTTGGACTGTATGCGCAACGTCATGGCCTGAGCTGGATCGAAGATCCGAGCAACGACGACTCCTGCCATGCGCGCAATTTTCTGCGTCACCAGGTAATGCCGCCGCTCACCGAGCGCTGGCCGCAGGCGAGCGCGAACATGGCGCGCGCGGCCGGGCATCTGGCAGAGGCGCAGACGCTGCTCGACGAGTTGGCCGAGCAGGATCTACAAGCCGCCCGACCGACCACCTCGTTTACCTGGCTCGGTCTGCCGGTGCTGGCGCTGGCGCCCATCGCCGTGCTGTCCGCCGCCCGTCAGCGCAATGCATTGCGTTATTGGCTGACGCCGTTGAGTCGACTGCCGGACACCGATCATTGGGCCGGTTGGGAAAATCTGCGCGATGCCGGGGCCGGCGCGCAACCGGTGTGGCGACTGGCCGACGGCGAGCTGCACCGCGCTGAAAACCATCTCTGGTGGCTGCCGGGCGG
Organism: Pseudomonas sp. R1-18; assembly: GCF_051132095.1. Taxonomy (NCBI): domain Bacteria; kingdom Pseudomonadati; phylum Pseudomonadota; class Gammaproteobacteria; order Pseudomonadales; family Pseudomonadaceae; genus Pseudomonas; species Pseudomonas sp. R1-18. The sequence continues at coordinate 3,648,442 of NZ_CP071658.1, read as the reverse complement.
CTGGCCTTCGCAGGCGGGGAATCCTGCGCCGTGGCTGCCGCCTTATCCGCGGCTGACTCTTCCCGGCAACGGTCATGTAACGATCTCGGGTGATACGCCTGTCGGGCCTCTGCGCGTGCTTTATCGTCAGGGCGGTGAGGTCATGCAGTTGCCAGGCCGCGGGCACCGAGACCTCAAGCGGCTCTTGAACGAGCAGGGCGTGCCAACATTCGTGCGCGGCCGATTGCCGCTGCTCTATAGCGATGACCAGTTGCTCGCCGTCGCGAATCTGCCCGGCCTGGATGGCTCGGCCCATGGAAACTGGCGTTTACACTGGGTCGCACCGACGAGCGACCAATGTTTGAGCTGAAAGGGCCTTTCAGGTAGACTACGCTCCCTTCTTGATACAGCTTATGTTGGTTCTTTCGAATCGACGCAAGTTGCCGGTTACCAACCCGTATTTACTGGGTGATTCTTAAAATGTGGCGCGCAATGGACAGGCTTCTGCCGGTCGGTTTCAACGCAGCAGTTTCGGGAGTGCACCGTGAATTTTGTCGGTAATCGGAGGCTTCGGCCTTCCTTCGCTTTCCCCGGCGGCTCTGACCGCTTTAACGCAGACTTCTAGGGTTTTTCATGACGCGCTACATCTTCGTCACGGGCGGTGTTGTTTCTTCATTGGGGAAAGGCATTGCCTCGGCTTCATTGGCGGCCATCCTGGAGGCGAGGGGGCTTAAGGTCACCATGCTCAAACTGGACCCCTACATCAACGTGGACCCGGGCACCATGAGCCCGTTCCAGCACGGTGAAGTGTTCGTCACTCACGACGGCGCCGAAACCGACCTGGACCTTGGCCACTACGAGCGGTTCATCCGCACCACCATGACCCAGAACAACAACTTCACCACCGGCCGTGTGTACGAACACGTCCTGCGCAAAGAGCGCCGTGGTGATTATCTGGGCGCGACCATTCAGGTCATTCCGCACATCACCGATGAAATCAAGCGCCGCATCATCAAGGGTGCCGGCGACGCCGACGTCGCGCTGGTCGAGATCGGCGGCACGGTCGGTGACATCGAGTCGCAACCGTTCCTCGAAGCCATCCGCCAGTTGCGTGTGGAAGTAGGTTCCAAGCGCGCGATGCTGATGCACCTGACGCTGGTTCCCTACATCGCCACCGCGGGCGAAACCAAGACCAAGCCGACCCAGCACTCCGTCAAGGAACTGCGTTCCATCGGCCTGCAGCCTGACGTGCTGATCTGCCGCTCCGACCATCCGGTGGACGTGTCGTCGCGTCGCAAGATCGCATTGTTCACCAACGTTGAAGAGCGCGCGGTCATTTCGCTGGAAGACGTCGATACCATCTACAAGATCCCGGCCGTGTTGCACGCTCAGGGTCTGGACGATTTCGTCGTCGAGCGTTTCGGCCTGCAATGTGGCGGCGCGGACCTGTCCGAGTGGGAAAAGGTGGTCGATGCCAAGCTCAACCCCGAGCACGAAGTCACCATCGCCATGGTCGGCAAGTACATGGAACTGCTCGACGCCTACAAGTCGCTGATCGAAGCCATGAGCCATGCCGGTATCACCAACCGCACCAAGGTGAACCTGCGTTACATCGACTCCGAAGACATCGAGAACCAGGGCACCGGTCTGCTCGAAGGCGTGGATGCGATTCTGGTTCCGGGCGGCTTCGGTCTGCGCGGCGTCGAAGGCAAGATCACCGCGGTGCAGTTCGCCCGCGAGAACAAGGTTCCATACCTGGGCATCTGCCTGGGCATGCAAGTGGCCGTCATCGAGTTCGCGCGTAACGTGCTGGGCTGGAAAGACGCCAACTCCACCGAGTTCGATCGTAACGGCGCGCATCCTGTCGTGGGCCTGATCACCGAGTGGGAAGACGCCACCGGCGCGGTGGAAACACGCACCGAAGCTTCCGATCTGGGCGGCACCATGCGCCTTGGCGCGCAGGAATGCCAGCTGGAGGCCGGCTCGCTGGTTCACGATTGCTACGCCAGCGATGTGATCGTCGAGCGCCATCGTCACCGCTACGAAGTGAACAACAATCTGTTGCCGCAGCTGATCGAAGCCGGTCTGAAGATCTCCGGTCGCTCTGGGGACGGTGCGCTGGTCGAAGTGGTCGAAGCTCCGGATCATCCATGGTTCGTGGCGTGCCAGTTCCACCCCGAGTTCACCTCGACGCCGCGTGACGGTCACCCGCTGTTCAGTGGTTTCGTCAAAGCTGCGCTGGCTCAACATCAGAAGAACGCCTTACAGGGATAACAGTAAATGGCTCAGAAAATCATCCGTGTCGGCTCGATCGAGATTGCCAACGACAAGCCTATGGTCTTGTTCGGTGGCATGAACGTTCTCGAGTCGCGGGACATGGCGATGCAGGTCTGTGAAGAATATGTGCGGGTCACCGAAAAACTCGGTATCCCTTATGTGTTCAAGGCCAGCTTCGACAAGGCCAACCGTTCTTCGGTCACTTCGTACCGCGGCCCGGGCATGGAAGAAGGCTTGCGCATCTTCGAAGAGATCAAGCGCACCTTCAACGTGCCGCTGATCACCGACGTGCACGAGCCGCATCAGGCGGCTCCGGTTGCCGAAGTGTGCGACATCATCCAGTTGCCGGCTTTCCTTTCGCGCCAGACCGACCTCGTGGTCGCCATGGCCAAGACCGGCGCGGTGATCAACATCAAGAAAGCCCAGTTCCTCGCGCCTCAGGAAATGAAACATATCCTGACCAAGTGCGAAGAAGCCGGTAACGACCAGTTGATCCTCTGCGAGCGTGGCTCCAGCTTCGGTTACAACAACCTGGTGGTGGACATGCTCGGCTTCGGCATCATGAAGCAGTTCGAGTACCCGGTGTTCTTCGACGTGACCCACGCCTTGCAAATGCCAGGTGGCCGTGCCGATTCGGCCGGTGGTCGCCGCGCCCAGGTGCTGGACCTGGCCAAGGCCGGGTTGAGCCAGAATCTGGCCGGCCTGTTCCTCGAAGCTCACCCGGATCCGGACAATGCCAAATGCGACGGCCCTTGCGCCTTGCGACTGGACAAACTGGAGCCTTTCCTGGCCCAGCTCAAGTCACTGGATGAACTTGTTAAAAGTTTTCCGATCGTAGAGACCGCTTGATAAGGGTTCTCCGGTAAAGTGCCGTTCCCCGTCATTCGTGACGGGGTTGTCGCATTCAGGCCTGCCCTTTTTTTGCGTCTGACTACCAACATCGTTTTCCCAGCTGCGTCGTTTTCGTCAATCTTGGAGTGTTTACAACAATGGCAAAAATCGTCGACATCAAAGGTCGTGAAGTTCTCGACTCCCGTGGCAATCCCACCGTGGAAGCAGATGTGCTCCTCGACAACGGCATCATCGGCACCGCCTGCGCGCCGTCCGGTGCTTCAACCGGCTCGCGCGAAGCGCTTGAGCTGCGCGATGGCGACAAGAGCCGTTATCTGGGCAAGGGTGTACTCAAGGCAGTAGCGAACATCAACGGTCCGATCCGCGACCTGCTGTTGGGCAAGGATCCGGTTGATCAGAAGGCGCTGGACCAGGCGATGATTGCCCTGGACGGTACCGAGAACAAGGCCAGCCTGGGCGCCAACGCGATCCTCGCCGTGTCTCTGGCCGCCGCGAAGGCCGCTGCCCAGGACCAGGACCTGCCGCTCTACGCGCACATCGCCAACCTCAACGGCACGCCGGGCGTTTACTCGATGCCGGTTCCGATGATGAACATCATCAACGGCGGTGAGCACGCGGACAACAACATCGACATCCAGGAATTCATGGTGCAGCCGGTTGGCGCCAAGACTTTCTCCGATGCGCTGCGCATGGGCACCGAAATCTTTCACCACCTCAAGGCCGTGCTCAAGGCACGTGGCTTGAACACTGCGGTGGGTGACGAAGGCGGCTTCGCACCGAATCTGGCCTCCAACGAAGATGCACTGGGCGCCATCGCCGAAGCGGTCGCCAACGCAGGCTACAAGCTGGGCACCGACGTGACCCTCGCGCTGGACTGCGCGGCCAGCGAATTCTACGAAGACGGCAAGTACAACCTGTCGGGCGAAGGTCATTCGTTCGATTCCGAAGGTTTCGCGGACTATCTGGCCGGGCTGACCAGCCGTTATCCGATCATCTCGATCGAAGACGGTCTGGACGAATCCGACTGGGCAGGCTGGAAAGTGCTGACCGACAAGATCGGCGACAAGATCCAGCTGGTGGGCGACGACCTGTTCGTCACCAACACCAAAATCCTCAAAGAAGGCATCGACAAAAAGATCGCCAACTCGATCCTGATCAAGTTCAACCAGATCGGCACACTGACCGAGACCCTGGAAGCCATCCAGATGGCCAAGGCGGCAGGCTATACAGCAGTCATTTCGCACCGCTCGGGCGAAACCGAAGATTCCACCATCGCCGACCTGGCCGTCGGTACCTCGGCTGGCCAGATCAAGACCGGTTCGCTGTGCCGTTCCGACCGCGTTTCCAAGTACAACCAGTTGCTGCGCATTGAAGAGCAGCTGGGTGCCAAAGCCGTTTATCGCGGCCGTAGCGAGTTTCGCGGTTGAGTTGTAAATGTTAAAAGACAACTGGTGTCGCAGCGAAATCGCCACGGCGATGTAAAGTGCGACCCTGGTGCGGACACTCCGCGTTGATCGGGAGTGATTGAGCCTGGCTTATGTCAGGCTCAATGCCCTTGGTTGTTTGTTCTTCGTGTTGGCTCTGCAGTCTTTTTTCTACTGGGTACCTGATATTTCAATGCGCAGTCCTAACTGGTTGTTCCTCGTGCTGCTCCTGCTTTTGGCAGGCTTGCAGTATCGTCTGTGGGTGGGCAACGGCAGCCTGGCGCAAGTGGCCAGCCTGACTCAGCAGATCGAAGACCAGCATGCTGAAAACGAAAGCCTGCTGGAGCGAAATCGCGTACTGGACGCCGAAGTCATGGAGTTGAAAAAGGGCCTGGAAACCGTAGAAGAGCGTGCCCGCCACGAGCTGGGCATGGTCAAGGATGGCGAAACCCTTTATCAACTGGCGCAATGACGCGATGAAAGAATTTCTTCCTGCCTTCTGGGCAGTGATTCCTGCGGCGGGCATCGGTGCTCGCATGGCAGCTGACCGTCCCAAGCAGTATCTGCAACTGGGCGGCCTCACAATTCTCGAACACAGCCTGCTCTGTTTTCTCGATCACCCGCGCCTAAAAGGTCTGGTGATCAGTCTGGCTGTGGACGACCCTTACTGGCCCACCTTGCCCTGCGCGCTCGACTCGCGGATTCAGCGCGTGGATGGCGGCAAGGAGCGTTCGGGCTCGGTGCTCAACGCTCTGCTGCACCTGCATGCTCACGGCGCTGGCGAGGACGACTGGGTGCTGGTGCATGACGCCGCACGACCAAACCTGGCGCGCAGCGATCTGGACAACCTGCTCGGCGAGTTGGCCGATGACCCGGTGGGCGGCCTGCTGGCGGTGCCGGCTCGCGATACCCTCAAGCGCGCCGGTAGTGACGGTCGGGTTCAGGAAACGGTCGATCGCAGCCTGATCTGGCAGGCCTACACGCCGCAGATGTTCCGTCTTGGCGCTTTGCATCGTGCGCTGGCGGACAGCCTGGTAGCGAACGTCAGTATCACCGACGAAGCTTCGGCCATTGAATGGGCCGGTCAGTCGCCGCGGCTGATCGAAGGGCGCTCCGACAACATCAAAGTCACCCGTCCGGAAGATCTGGAGTGGCTGCGCCAGCGGCGTGGCGCGTTTAGCTCTGAGTCGGACTGATACCCAGAAGCGCTCTCGTCGCGGGCAAGCGCGCTCCTACCTGTACTCCTTCCGCATGGCCAGGCCTTCCTTGAGGTAGTCGACCAGCTTGCGCACCTTCGGAGAAAGATGGCGTTGCTGCGGATACAGCGCCCAGACCGCCGTGTTGGGTGGCTGATGCGCGTCGAGCAGGGAAATCAGCGCGCCGCTGTCGAGATGCTCCTGAACGTAGTAGTCCGGCAGCTGGCACAAGCCCACGCCATGCAACGCGGCGTCCAGCACCGCCTGCCCGCTGTTGCAGCGCCAGTTGCCCTGCACGCGCTGAGAAAATTCCCGCCCATTCTGTTGCAGCAGCCAGGTATCGCTGCTGCCGATCAGGCAGTTATGCCGGCCAAGTTCCGACAGGCTATGCGGACGTCCGTAACGCTCCAGATACGCCGGTGATGCGCAGATGTACATGCGCCGCGGTGCCAGACGCGTCGCCACCAGTCGCGAATCCTGCAGTCGGCCCAGTCGAATGGCCAGATCCATGCCCTCATGCACCAGATCCAGCGTCTCGTTGCTCAACTCTATTTCAACCCGCAGCTGCGGGTATCGGTCCATGAAGCGGGCAACCAGCGGCGTAATGAAGCGCTCCCCGTAGGCCACTGCGCAGGTCATGCGCAGCAGCCCCTTGGGTTCGCTATTCAGGTCACCGACTGCGCGAAGCGCTTCTTCGCGTCCATCCTGCAAGCGTTGGCAATGCTGAAGAAAGGTCTGGCCTGCTTCGGTCAGCGCCACCTTGCGAGTGCTGCGGTAGAGCAGACGGGTTTGCAGCCGCTCTTCGAGGCGAACGATCTGACGGCTGATATGCGATGACGAAACGCCCAATCTCTGTGCGGCTGCCGTGAATTGGCCGCACTCGGCAACCGCGACGAATTCGTCCAGGCCTTCCCAGCGGTTGGTGTACATAGATTATCCCTGTGCAGCAATAATGTTTTGCTTTTGGCTGGATTACTCGTTTTTCGGCACTGTACTACACTGCAAGCCTGTTTTTATTCCGCTGGAGAAGATTGATGATCAAGTCACGCGCTGCTGTAGCCTTCGAGGCGAACAAGCCTCTGGAGATCGTGGAAGTCGACGTCGCCATGCCCAAGGCTGGCGAGGTGCTGCTGCGAGTCGTGGCCTCGGGCGTTTGCCATACCGACGCCTACACGTTGTCGGGCGCGGACCCGGAAGGCATCTTCCCCGCCATCCTTGGTCATGAGGGCGGTGCCATCGTTGAGGCGATCGGCGAGGGCGTGACCTCGGTGGCCGTGGGCGATCATGTGATCCCGCTCTACACCCCGGAATGCCGTCAGTGCAAATTCTGCCTGTCCGGCAAGACCAACCTTTGCCAGGCCATTCGTTCCACCCAGGGCAAAGGCCTGATGCCGGACGGCACCACGCGCTTTTCCTACAAGGGCGAGCAGATTTTCCATTACATGGGCACTTCGACGTTTTCCGAGTACACCGTGCTGCCGGAGATTTCGGTAGCGAAGATCGCCAAGGAAGCTCCGCTGGAAAAGGTTTGCCTGCTGGGTTGTGGGGTTACCACCGGCATCGGCGCGGTGCTCAACACCGCCAAGGTCAAGCCCGGTGACACCGTGGCCATCTTCGGCCTGGGCGGCATCGGTCTTTCGGCGGTCATCGGTGCGGTCAAGGCCAAGGCTGCGCGCATCATCGCCATCGACATCAACCCGGCCAAGTTCGAGATCGCACGGCAGCTGGGCGCGACCGACTGCGTGAATCCGAAAGACTTCGATCGTCCGATTCAGGAAGTGATCGTCGATATGACTGACGGCGGCGTGGATTTTTCCTTCGAGTGCATCGGTAATGTGCAGCTCATGCGTGCGGCGCTGGAATGCTGCCACAAGGGCTGGGGTGAGTCCGTGATCATCGGCGTCGCTGGCGCTGGCCAGGAAATCGGTACCCGGCCTTTCCAGCTGGTAACCGGTCGCGTCTGGCGCGGATCGGCGTTCGGCGGCGTGCGCGGTCGTACCGAACTGCCAAGTTATGTCGATATGGCGCAGACCGGCGAAATCCCGCTGGATACTTTCATCACCCACACCATGGGTCTGGAAGACATCAACAAAGCGTTCGACCTGATGCACGAAGGCAAGAGCATCCGCTCGGTCATCCATTTCTAAGAGCTGCTGCAAGCTTCGAGCTGCAAGCCGCAAGGAGGTCAGGCGCCTCTTTCAGCTTGCAGCTTGCAGCTTATGGCCTGGAGCTTCGTAATGACCCTGGAAAACATCTCCTGCCAGAAAAGCTTCGGCGGCTGGCATAAGCGTTACAAGCACAAGTCTACTGTGCTGGGCTGCGACATGGTGTTTGCCGTGTACCTTCCGCCTCAGGCGGAGCAGGGCGGCAAGCTGCCGGTGCTGTACTGGCTGTCCGGTCTGACCTGCACCGACGAAAATTTCATGCAGAAAGCCGCTGCACAGCGCGTTGCCGCGGAACTTGGCATCATCATCGTTGCGCCCGACACCAGCCCGCGGGGGCCCGACGTAGCAGGCGATCCTGATGGTGCGTGGGACTTCGGCCTCGGCGCAGGGTTTTATCTCAACGCCACCGAGCAGCCCTGGGCCCGGCACTATCGCATGCACGACTACGTCGTCGATGAGCTGCCGGCGTTGGTCGAAGAGCACTTTCCCGCGTCACAGGCGCGCAGCATCAGCGGGCATTCTATGGGCGGCCATGGCGCGCTGATCTGTGCATTGCGCAACCCTGGTCGTTACAAGTCGGTTTCGGCGTTCTCACCGATCAGCAACCCGATGGACTGCCCCTGGGGCCACAAGGCATTCAGTCGTTACCTGGGCGAGGACCGTTCCCGCTGGCGTGAATGGGATGCCAGCGTGCTGATCGCCGATGCCGCTGAAAAGCTCCCGACCCTGATCGATCAGGGTGATCGCGATGACTTCCTGGCCAGTCAGCTGAAGCCGGACGCTCTGGTTCAGGCGGCCAGGGCGGCGGACTATCCGCTGACCCTGCGTATGCAACCGGGCTACGATCACAGCTACTTTTTCATCGCCAGCTTCATCGAGGATCATTTGCGACATCATGGCGACGCCTTGAACGCCTAAGCGGCGCCAAAGCAGGTAGAATCACGCCCTGACTTTTTTCCAGGGCGTTTTTCTATGCGTATTGGCCATGGCTACGATGTGCACCGTTTCGCTGAAGGCGATTTCATTACCTTGGGCGGCGTGCGGATAGCACACGGTTTCGGCCTGCTGGCCCATTCGGATGGCGACGTGCTCCTGCACGCGCTCAGCGATGCGCTGTTGGGTGCCGCTGCACTGGGCGACATCGGCAAGCACTTCCCTGACACCGACCCGCAGTTCAAGGGCGCCGACAGCCGCGTGCTCCTGCGTCATGTGCTCAAGCAGGTGCAGGCCAAGGGCTGGAAGGTCGGCAACGTCGACGCCACCATCGTCGCTCAGGCACCCAAGATGGCCCCGCATATCGAGGCGATGCGCACGCTGATCGCCGAAGACCTTCAAGTAGCGCTCGATCAGGTCAACGTCAAGGCCACCACCACCGAGAAGCTTGGCTTCGTCGGTCGCGAGGAAGGCATCGCGGTACATGCCGTCGCGTTGTTGCTGTCCGCATGACTGAACTCGAATTGCTGGGTCCTGCCGCTTATGGGCAGCCGCTGGGTCGGGCGGTACTCAAAGCCACTGCCGAAGACTTTCAGGTCGATGAGGTTCTGGATATCCCGCTTTCCGGCGACGGAGAGCATCTGTGGCTGTGGGTCGAAAAACGCGGTCTGAACACCGAAGAAGCCGCTCGTCGGCTGGCGCGTGCAGCGGGCGTGCAGTTGCGCACGGTCAGCTATGCAGGCTTGAAAGATCGACAGGCGCTGACTCGTCAGTGGTTCAGTATCCAGCTGCCGGGCAAGGCTGACCCTGACCTTTCGGCGGCTCAGGATGACACCTTGCGCATCCTCGACAGCGGCCGCCACCGGCGCAAGTTGCAGCGCGGCGCGCATGCCGCCAATGGCTTTACATTGCGCCTGACCTCGCTTGATGCGGACCAGAAGTCCCTTGATGAGCGTCTTGAATCCATCAGGCAGCACGGCATCCCGAACTATTTTGGCGCACAGCGCTTCGGTTATCAGGGAGGCAACCTGGGCGAGGCTCGCGAATACGCGGCACGTCAGGCGCTGCCGGAGCAACGCAATGTGCGCTCGCGACTGCTCTCGACCGCGCGCAGCTATCTGTTCAATCGTGTGCTGGCCGCCAGGGTTGCTGATGGCAGCTGGCAACGGGCGCAGATCGGCGATCTCCTGGCGTTCACGGACAGCCGCAGTTTTTTCCCGGCTGGCGAGGCCGAGTGCAACGACCCACGGCTGGCGATCCTGGATCTGCATCCAACCGGCCCGCAGTGGGGCGCTGGCCCTTCGCCCGCCAGCGGTGCCACCGCCGAGCTGGAAAACCGCATTGCCGGTGAGCAGGCCGTCCTGTGCGACTGGCTTGTTCGCGCGGGGATGGAGCACGAACGTCGCATCCTGCGGCTGCCCATAGATCGCCTGACGTGGCATTATCCCGAGCCTGACATTCTGCAACTGGAATTCGTCCTTCCACCCGGATGTTTCGCCACCGTACTGGTGCGCGAACTCGTCGATCTGGCGTCGGTCGGGCACACGGATAGCCCATGCGTATTCTGATTTCAAACGATGATGGCGTCACTGCGCCAGGTCTCGCAGCGCTCCATGCGGCGCTGGCCGACTACACTGAATGCGTGGTGATCGCGCCGGACCAGGACAAAAGCGGTGCGAGCAGTTCGCTGACGCTCGATCGTCCGCTGCATCCGCACACGCTGGCCAATGGTTTCATCAGCGTCAACGGCACGCCAACCGATTGCGTGCATCTGGGGATCAATGGATTGCTTGATCGCCAGCCGGATATGGTGGTTTCAGGGATCAATCTGGGCGCCAACCTCGGTGATGACGTGTTGTATTCAGGCACGGTCGCAGCGGCGCTGGAAGGGCGTTTTCTCGAACGACCGTCGTTTGCCTTTTCGTTTCTGTCGCGCCAGCCGGACAACCTGGCTACGGCGGCGCATTACGCGCGGCTCCTGGTGGAGGCGCATGAACAGCTTGATCTGCCACCGCGCACGGTGCTGAACGTGAACATTCCGAACCTGCCGCTGGAGCATGTCCGCGGCATTCAACTGACCCGCCTGGGGCATCGCGCCCGGGCTGCGGCGCCAGTAAAGGTCGTCGACCCGAGAGGCCGTGCCGGTTACTGGATAGCGGCTGCGGGCGATGCCGAGGACGGCGGTGCCGGCACGGACTTCCATGCGGTCATGCAGGGTTATGTATCGATCACGCCTTTGCGGCTGGATCGAACCTACCAGGACGGTTTTGGCAGCCTCAACAAATGGCTGGAGGGCCTGCGCTGATGTCTCGCGAGCAAGATGACCTGTTACGTCGTGGGATCGGGATGACCTCGCAGCGTACTCGCGAGCGCCTGATCCAGCGCTTGTTCGAAGAAGGGGTCTCCGACACCCGGGTGCTGGACGTCATGCGCAAGACGCCGCGCCACCTGTTCGTCGACGAGGCCCTTGCGCACCGCGCTTACGAAGACACGGCGCTGCCTATCGGAAACAACCAGACCATCTCGCAGCCTTACATGGTCGCGCGGATGAGCGAGCTGCTGCTGGCCGCCGGTCCACTGGACAAGGTCATGGAGATCGGTACCGGTTCGGGCTATCAGACTGCGGTCCTGTCCCAGCTCGTGGAGCGGGTGTTTTCCGTGGAGCGCATCAAGGTGTTGCAGGACCGCGCCAAGGAACGTCTTGTAGAGCTCAACCTGCGCAACGTGGTGTTCCGCTGGGGCGATGGCTGGGAAGGCTGGCCAGCGCTGGCGCCGTACAACGGCATCATCGTCACCGCAGTGGCGACTGACGTACCACAGGCGTTGCTGGACCAGCTGGCACCGGGCGGACGTCTGGTGATTCCGGTGGGTTCCGGCGAAGTTCAGCAGCTGATGCTGATCATTCGCGAAGAAAACGGTTTCTCCCGACACGTTCTTGGAGCGGTCCGGTTCGTGCCGCTGCTCAACGGACCGCTGGCTTGAACCGGGACCGGGCCGCGAATGAATTACCGGCGCGCTCATGGGTCTACAGCCTTCGTGCGAGCCAGGCGAGCGACATCATGTCGCCGGCAGCGGCTGAAAACGAATGACAGCGTTTTCCAGCGCACTTGATACGGGCTGCCGGTCGCATATGCGACACAATAGGCGTCTTTTGAATTCAGTCACCAGTAAAGGGAGTGGCGGGTGAGTCACACAGTCATTCAGCAGCTCAGGTCTTCAAGAAGTTATCAGCGTCTGGTGATTGGCATTGCCCTCAGTGTCCTCTTGGTCGGCTGTTCCAGTTCCCCATCCGGGGGCGTTCGCGTCGTCGATCGTAACGGTAATACGGTTTCTCAGCGGCCTGCGGTGACGACCGGTCAATATGTGGTTCGTCGTGGCGATACGCTGTTTTCCATTGCATTCCGTTACGGCTGGGACTGGAAAGCGCTGGCTGCCCGCAACCAGATTCCGGAGCCGTACACCATCCGGCCGGGTCAGACGATTCGCTTCGACGGGCGTTCAAATTCAACGCCGGCGTCGGTCGCCAGCGCGCCGGTCGTATCGCGCCCGATAACGTCCACGTCTACCACCACCAGTGGCTCTGGCTCAGTAAAGACAACGGTTATCTCCAAGCCGGTCGAGGTTGTACCCGTGGTGATACCGCCGTCGGCGACCGCGTCCACCGGGCCCTCCAGCAAGTCCCCGACCGGTTGGGGGTGGCCGTCGAGTGGTGTGTTGATAGGAAAATTTTCCTCAAACGGCAGTTTGAATAAAGGAATTGATATCGCTGGTGATTTGGGACAGCCTGTTTTGGCCGCGTCTGATGGGTCAGTTGTTTACGCCGGAAGTGGATTACGGGGCTACGGCGAATTGATCATCATCAAACACAGCGATACCTACGTCAGTGCCTACGGTCATAACCGTAGGTTGTTGGTACGGGAAGGACAACAAGTCAAGGCTGGGCAGACGATTGCCGAAATGGGGTCAACGGGAACTGACCGGGTGAAACTGCATTTTGAGATTCGCCGACAAGGTAAGCCTGTAGATCCACTGCAATTTCTGCCACGTCGCTGATGGTTGTCAGCCTGTTCCTGGCGTAGAGGGAACAGGCTCAAGCGTAGCCATGGAAATAGGCGTCGCTGGAGCTTGAGGTCGAACTCACCAAAGGACTATAACAATGGCTCTTAGTAACGAAGCGCCGGAGTTTGACATCGATGATGAAGTGCTTCTCATGGAATCTGGCCTTGTCCTGGAAGAGGCGTCGGACGAAAAGCAGCGACCTGCTGCTGTGTCGAGCCGTGCCAAGACCAAGCACTCTTCATCGCTCAAACAACATAAATATATTGATTACACTCGGGCGCTCGATGCCACCCAGCTGTATCTCAATGAAATAGGGTTTTCCCCCCTGTTGTCCCCGGAGGAAGAAGTTCACTTTGCGCGGCTGTCGCAAAGCGGCGATCCGGCAGGACGCAAACGCATGATTGAAAGCAATCTGCGACTGGTGGTCAAGATCGCCAGGCGTTATGTCAATCGTGGTCTGTCATTGCTTGACCTGATCGAAGAGGGCAACCTCGGTCTGATCAGGGCGGTTGAAAAGTTCGACCCTGAACGCGGTTTCCGATTCTCCACCTACGCGACTTGGTGGATTCGTCAGACTATTGAGCGTGCCATCATGAATCAGACCCGGACGATCCGGTTGCCGATTCATGTCGTCAAGGAACTGAACGTCTACCTGCGTGCGGCCCGTGAGCTCACCCAGAAGCTGGATCACGAACCGTCCCCCGAAGAAATCGCAACGCTGCTGGAAAAGCCGGTTGGCGAGGTCAAGCGCATGCTTGGGCTCAACGAGCGCGTGTCTTCCGTTGATGTTTCGCTGGGGCCGGATTCGGACAAGACGCTGCTTGACACCTTGACCGATGACCGACCCACCGACCCCTGTGAGCTGTTGCAGGATGACGATCTGTCCCAGAGCATCGACCAGTGGCTGTCCGAGCTGACCGACAAGCAGCGGGAAGTGGTGATACGTCGTTTCGGCTTGCGCGGGCATGAAAGCAGTACGCTTGAAGATGTGGGCCTTGAGATCGGTCTGACCCGTGAACGGGTACGGCAGATCCAGGTAGAAGGCCTCAAGCGGCTTAGAGAAATCCTTGAGAAGAATGGACTGTCGAGCGAGTCGCTATTCCAGTAGTTCATCGCCACGTCCCAAAAGCCGATATGAATATTCTGTGTTCATATCGGCTTTTTAATGGGTGACTGCCAGCCGCTGCCATTTCAGCGCTTGCAACCTGCATAAGCGTGCCTGCCTTTCCCGCCGATCTGCGGGTTGTCCGTTTCAATGACTTCAAGTCGGCGTAAGTCATTGCTTACTCCCTTGTAGGCCATCGCTGTTTTCTGACGCCGCTTCCAACCCGGATTGTGCGGAGCGAATTCAGGCCATTGATTTCAAAGAAAAAATTCAGCTAGCTGTAAGGTGAGAAATATTTTGCGGCGCTCGCGGCCATTGCTCTTGAGCGGGAAACGAATAAGATCGACCTGCGCCAAAGGAACGGCGCACGCCTTCACGGAAGAAGGTCAAAGGACATCGCAGGACGCGATCCATCAGGACGATGAACAGGGAATACAGGGATCAAGGAAAGCGGGGGGCGCATGTCGCCCCCTTTTTTTGTGCCCGGCGCTGCGGCGGGAGCTCGGTTTTGAGCAAGCGCGCCCCTACTGGGCCATGAAAAAAGGCCCCTGAGGGCCTTTGATCACGTCAGGCAGATACAGCCGGGCCTTAGCGTTCCAGGTCGGCAATCTTGCCTGGCTTGCCATCCCATTCCGCAGCATCGGCCAAGGCGTCTTTCTTCTCGGTGATGTTGGGCCAGACTTCGGCAAGCTCAGCGTTGAGTTCGATGAAGTTTTCCATCCCTGCGGGAATCTCGTCTTCCGAGAAGATCGCCTGGGCCGGGCACTCAGGCTCGCACAGGGCGCAGTCGATGCACTCGTCCGGGTGGATCACCAGGAAGTTCGGTCCTTCGTAAAAGCAGTCCACCGGACACACTTCTACGCAGTCGGTGTACTTGCACTTGATGCAGTTGTCGGTGACGACGAAGGTCATTTCTAATTCTCTCCTCAGGCGGCGGCAGCAGAGCCCTTCCAGACAGGGTTGCAGGGTTCGGGGAGGTCCCGGCCTTATGAAAACACGTGCTGTGGCAAGCGGCCCTGGAGCGGGTCGACGGCCCCGCATGTCGCTGGCGCATGGTTTCGTAGCGTTCTCACGCGGCTCGGATGGTGTTTCCGCCAGGCTAAGAGCGGAGCACATCCCAAACCGCGCGGGATTCTAACAGCTTGTAGCGCCCGCGTCAGATGCGCGTTTGCAATGTATACAGCATCTCCAGCGCCTGACGCGGCGTGAGGTCGTCGAGCTTCACTTTCGACAGCTCGTCGAGCACCGGGTGCGGCAGGCTGGCGAACATGTCACTTTGCTGCGGAACGGCAGGTTTGCCCGGTTTGGCTTTGGGCTGTTCGTGGGGCAGGCTGGTGGTCTCCAGTCGCTGTAAATGTTCCTTGGCGCGGCTGATCACCTTGCCCGGAACCCCCGCCAGTTGGGCGACGGCGAGCCCGTAGCTCTGGCTTGCCGGGCCAGGCAACACCCGGTGCAGAAACACGATGCGTTCATTATGTTCGGTAGCGTTGAGGTGCACGTTGGCGACCAACGGCTCGCTCTCCGGCAGCACGGTCAATTCGAAATAGTGCGTCGCGAACAAGGTGTAGGCCCGCAACTGGGCGAGACATTCTGCCGCAGCCCAGGCCAGCGACAGACCATCGAATGTACTGGTGCCGCGGCCTACCTCATCCATGAGGACGAGGCTACGGTCCGTGGCGTTGTGCAGAATGTTCGCCGTTTCGCTCATTTCCACCATGAAGGTAGAGCGCCCACCGGCCAGATCGTCGCTGGAACCGATCCGGGTAAAGATCCGGTCGACCAGCGACAGTTCGCAGCTGGCGGCGGGCACGAAGCTGCCGATGTGGGCCAGCAACACGATCAGCGCGGTCTGACGCATGTAAGTGGATTTACCGCCCATGTTCGGGCCGGTGATGACCAGCATGCGCGTGCTGTCGTCCAGCGCCAGGTCGTTAGCCACGAACGGCGTCGAAAGGACCTGCTCGACGACCGGATGGCGGCCCTGCTCGATGCGCATGCACGGCTCGTCGACGAAGCGCGGGCAGCTGAGATCGAGATTCAGGGCGCGCTCGGCGAGATTGCTCAGCACGTCCACCTCGGCCAGGGCACCGGCCGTGTCCTGCAATGGCGCCAGATGGCCTATGAGGTCTTCCAGCAAAGCTTCGTAGAGTAACTTCTCGCGCGCCAGCGCACGGCTTTTCGCCGACAGCGCCTTGTCTTCGAACTCCTTGAGTTCGGGGGTGATGAAGCGCTCGGCCCCTTTGAGAGTCTGGCGCCGAATGTAATCGGCCGGCGCTTGTTCGGCCTGCTTGCTGGGTAGCTCGATGAAGTAGCCGTGAACCCGGTTGTAACCCACCTTCAAATTGGCGAGTCCGGTGCGGGCCTTTTCGCGGGCTTCGAGGTCGATGAGAAACTGACCGGCGTTTTCGCTCAGTGCCAGCAGCTCGTCCAGCTCTGCGTCATAGCCGGTCTTCAGCACGCCGCCGTCGCGAATTACGGCTGGCGGGTTATCGATGATGGCGCGCTGCAGCAGGTCCGCCAGCTGCGGATAAGTGCTGATGGTGCGCGCCAGCTGTTGCACATGCGGCGCCTCCAGTTCGGCCATGGCGTTCTGCAGTTCCGGCAGGGCGCTCAGTGCATCGCGCAGACGAGCCAGGTCGCGCGGGCGGGCGTTGCGCAGGCCGATACGGGCGAGAATTCGCTCGATGTCACCGATCTCTTTGAGCTGCGGTTGCAGGTTCTCGAAGCGATAGCGTTCCAGCAGACACTTGATCGAACTCTGCCGGGCCTGCAGAACGGGCAGGTCGCGCAGCGGGCGATTCAGCCAGCGGGTCAGAAGACGCGTGCCCATGGCGGTCTGGCAGCGGTCCATGACCGACTGCAAGGTGTTGTCGCGCCCGCCGGACAGGTTGGTATCCAGCTCCAGATTGCGGCGGCTTGCGCCATCCAGCACAACGGTGTCGTCCAGGCGTTCGTGGCGCAGGCTGCGCAAATGCGGCAGGGCGGTGCGCTGGGTTTCCTTGGCGTAGCCGAGCAGGCAGCCGGCCGCACCGATCGCCAGAGTCAGTGTTTCGCAGCCGAACCCCTTCAGGTCCTGGGTTGCGAATTGCTGGCAAAGGCTTTTATGGGCGCTGTCGCGTTCGAAATCCCAAGGCGCGCGGCGACGCGCTCCGCGCCTTTTCTCGGCGGGAAGCCCTTGCGGCCAGTCATCCGGGATCAACAGCTCGACCGGATTGATACGCTCCAGCTCGGCCAGCAGATTTTCCCAGCCTTTGAGTTCCAGTACGCTGAAGTTGCCGCTGGTGATGTCCAGCACCGCCAGGCCGAACAAGCGTTCGTCACCCAGCACTGCCGCGATCAGGTTGTCGCGGCGCTCGTCCAGCAACGCCTCGTCGCTGATGGTGCCGGGGGTGATGATGCGCACCACCTGACGTTCGACGGGCCCCTTGCTGGTCGCGGGATCGCCGATCTGCTCACAGATCACCACCGACTCGCCCAGCTTGACCAGTTTGGCCAGATACCCCTCGGCCGCATGATAGGGAATGCCGCACATGGGAATACTCTGGCCCGCCGACTGACCACGAGCGGTGAGCGTGATGTCCAGCAACTTGGCAGCCTTCTTGGCGTCTTCGTAGAAGATCTCGTAGAAGTCGCCCATGCGGTAGAACATGAGCTGGTCGGGATGCTGGTTTTTCAGCTTCCAGTATTGCTGCATCATGGGAGTGTGCGAAGAAAGGTCGGAAAGTGCTTTGTTCATCGGTCAGTCGGGAGTTCTTGGAATAGGTGGGCAAACGTACGGGTACGACTAGTGAACCCTCGGTATTGCCGAGGGTCGCTTTACGTATGTCTGGCGATGGGCGCAAGGTTATCACGCGCATCACTGCGCTGCAGGCTCGGCGTGCGGGAGCGGATTCGTGACCTGGCATTTCGGTCCGGGCACCTGGCGGGATTTGCCGTATAGACTTTTTGACGTTGCCGCCAATTCGGGCACGGCACGACTAAAGGGATTTCATATGGCTGACAAGCGAGCAAGGGATGCTGTCAACGGACGCTTCATTCCACTGGAAGAAGCAAAACGTCGACCCAGAGAGACAATCGTCGAAACGATCAGGCCCGAGAGCCGGAAAAAGAAGCGCTGAGGACTGTCAATCGGGCGGTCACTGGTGACCGCCCATCGCCATGCCGGACCTTTGGTCGACCGTCCGGCTCCAATTGAAACAGGTGGAAATGTGGACGAAATCACTCGCCTTGCGGCTTCGCTCGGCAAGCTTCTGCAAATGTCGAATGCCCGGGTCACCACCGCCGAATCCTGCACCGGAGGCGGAATAGCCGAGGCGATAACCCGCATTGGCGGCAGCTCGAGCTGGTTCGAGGCAGGGTACGTAACCTATTCCAACGCTCAGAAAACGCTCCAGCTGGGCGTGCCTGAAGCGTTATTCGATACGGTGGGCGCGGTCAGCGAAGAAGTGGTGCGGGCAATGGCTGAGGGCGCACAACTGCGAAGCGGCGCCCGATATGCCGTCGCAGTGAGTGGCGTGGCCGGCCCTGGCGGTGGTTCAGTCGAGAAGCCTGTCGGAACTGTCTGGCTGTGCTGGGGAGTGGGCGAAAACCTCATAAGTGAACGCCGACAATTCGCTGGAGACCGCGATGAAGTCCGCCGACAGACGGTCGAGGCCGCGCTAGAGGGGCTGATCCGCTTTGCCTCGTTATAAAAGCTGATACAGGGGTATGCGAGCGCCCTTGCCTGTGGAATAATACTGTCTACTTATACAGGTGTTGCGGCCGCTCAGGCCCTAAATTGAATTTGATAACGTGAGGACTTCAATGGACGACAACAAGAAGAAAGCCTTGGCTGCGGCCTTGGGTCAGATCGAGCGTCAGTTCGGTAAGGGTGCCGTGATGCGCATGGGCGACCATGATCGCCAGGCAATTCCTGCCATCTCTACCGGTTCGCTCGGCCTGGATATCGCGCTGGGTATTGGCGGGTTGCCGAAAGGCCGAATCGTGGAAATCTACGGTCCGGAATCTTCGGGTAAAACCACGCTGACGCTTTCTGTTATCGCACAAGCTCAGAAGATGGGTGCAACCTGTGCGTTCGTCGACGCTGAACACGCTCTGGATCCGGAATACGCCGGCAAGCTGGGCGTCAACGTTGATGATCTGCTGGTTTCGCAGCCAGACACTGGCGAGCAGGCGCTGGAAATCACCGACATGCTGGTGCGCTCCAACGCCATTGACGTGATCGTCGTCGACTCCGTCGCCGCGCTCGTGCCGAAGGCCGAGATCGAAGGCGAAATGGGCGACATGCACGTGGGTCTGCAGGCACGTCTGATGTCGCAGGCGCTGCGCAAGATCACCGGCAATATCAAGAACGCCAACTGTCTGGTTATCTTCATCAACCAGATCCGTATGAAGATCGGTGTCATGTTCGGCAGCCCGGAAACCACCACCGGTGGTAACGCGCTGAAGTTCTACGCTTCGGTCCGTCTGGACATCCGTCGTACTGGCGCGGTGAAGGAAGGCGATGAAGTGGTGGGCAGCGAAACCCGCGTCAAGGTCGTCAAGAACAAGGTGGCACCGCCGTTCCGGCAGGCCGAGTTCCAGATTCTCTACGGTAAGGGTATCTACCTGAACGGCGAGATCATCGACCTGGCCGTTGCACATGGTTTCATCGAGAAATCCGGTGCATGGTATAGCTACCAGGGCAGCAAGATCGGTCAGGGTAAAGCCAACTCGGCCAAGTTCCTGGCAGATAACCCGGAAATCGGTAACGCAGTCGAGAAGCTGATTCGCGACAAGCTGCTGACCCCAGGTGTTGACACCAAAGCAGTTGGTTCTCGTGAGCCTGCTGTGGCAGACGACATGGCTGAAGCAGATATCGATATCTGATCCATGCCTGTCGTACTTGATACCGCCGCCGCTGTGCGGCGGACTGCAATGGACCTGCTCGCACGACGCGAGCACGGTCGTGTCGAGCTGACGCGCAAGTTGCGTCAGCGCGGCGCTACCCCCGAAATCATCGAGCCTGCTCTTGACCGTCTGGTCGAAGAGGGGCTGCTTTCCGAATCCCGATATCTTGAGAGTTATGTCGCCTCGAAGGCGCGTTCCGGCTACGGACCTTTGCGTATTCGCGAAGACCTGAGTCAGCGCGGTTTACAAAAGTCCGACATCGAAACGGCACTCAGGGAATGCGGGGTAGACTGGCAGGAAAAACTTCACGAAACCTGGCAACGCAAGTTTGCCGGTCGGCTCCCCGCTGACGCACGCGAACGTGCGCAGCAAGGTCGTTTTCTGAGCTATCGCGGTTATCCGCTGGATTTGATCAGCCGCTTGTTGAGCGGCCGTGGTGGAGACGACTAGGTAGCCTGGCTTGAGGCAGTCTGCTCCGAGCGCTCGCTAGTTTGTAGGGGTGAAACCGGAGCCAGATTCTCTCCCTGGTTGATGTAATCGATCAGTTCGCGAAGCCGACCCTGGTTACGCCCGGTGAAGGTAAAGGCCAGCCGCGTCAGGTGGCTGAACTGAGGTTCGTCATGCTCTTCCCCTTCATAAACATGCTGATGGAAGTTCCCGCTCAGGCAAAGGTCGGCAAACGCTTCATGCAGATGGGTGAGCGCCTGCTCACTGAGCGGATGGTGCATCCGGATCACGAACTGGTTCTTCAGCCAGCGGCTTGAATGATAGTTGCTGTAGAACCGGTTGATCTCCTGTACGGCGTCTTCGGCGCTGTAGACCAGACGCATCAGTTTCATGTCCGCGGGCAGGATGTAGTGGTTCTCCTCAAGCTGGTTCTTGATGAAGTCCAAGGCGCCTTGCCAGAAACTCCCGCCTAGGCTGTCCAGAAGCACGATGGGGACCAACGGGCTCTTGCCTGTCTGCACCAGCGTCAGAACTTCCAGCGCTTCGTCCAGCGTGCCAAAGCCTCCGGGGCAAAGCACCAGGGCATCGGCTTCCTTGACAAAAAACAGCTTGCGGGTGAAGAAAAAGTGGAATGGCAGCAGGTTCTCGGTGCCTTCCACGGTCGGGTTGGCGTGCTGCTCGAACGGCAACGTGATGTTGAACCCCAGGCTGTTTGCGAGTCCGGCGCCTTCATGAGCGGCGGCCATGATCCCGCCACCCGCGCCGGTAATCACCATCATATCCGATTGGGCAATTTTGCTGCCCAGCTCCCGGGCCAGCGCATACACCGGATGCTCCACGGGCGTGCGGGCAGAGCCGAACACCGTTACCTTGCGCCGCCCTTTGAAACGTTCAAGCACCCTGAATGCGCCCTCCAGCTCCCGCAGCGTCTGCAGGGTGATCTTTGCGTTCCAGCGATTGCGGTCATCCTGAGCCATGCGCAGGACGGTGAGAATCATGTCGCGGTAAAGCGGCAGGTTCGGGCTGCCGGGCGCCACCAGATTTACGTGCTCTTCGATCTTGCTGGTCAGGTCCAGCCCGTTGCTTCGGAAATGTTGGGACAGAACATCATTGGGTAGATAAGGCATTCCAGATTTCTCCTCCTGCAGCATCACGATGCGG
Organism: Pseudomonas sp. R1-18; assembly: GCF_051132095.1. Taxonomy (NCBI): domain Bacteria; kingdom Pseudomonadati; phylum Pseudomonadota; class Gammaproteobacteria; order Pseudomonadales; family Pseudomonadaceae; genus Pseudomonas; species Pseudomonas sp. R1-18. The sequence goes on along the minus strand of NZ_CP071658.1, from coordinate 3,626,955 downwards.
ATGATGATGGTCTGGATTGCGCTAAAAGGCTACCCGTGACTGATCGGGCGGGGAGATGGAAAGGCGAGCAGGGCAGAGGTGGTAGCGGACGCGTGCAGCACGCCAGTCTGGCTGGCGCGCGACGCTATACAGCGATTACTTTTTCGGGCGAGCCGTGCAGTCCGAGGCCTGGAAAGTCTGGGTCGCGATTGGGCGGTTGGTCTTGTACTCGGTGAATTGATACTTGAGCACCGCACCCTTGGTCATCAACTGGCGGAACCCATTGTTGCGGCACACGCTGTTGCCCAGCTGGTTGCGCATCACGTCCGGATTGGCGCGCATCTGTTGCGCTTGCCCTTCACGTACGCTCAAGTGGTTGATCAGTTCCTTGCCGTTGACGGTATAGCCCTGATCGAGAATGTCTTCGTTGATCGCTCTTGGGGTGCCAACGCTGCTTTCCTTCGCAACTTTCTCCAGCATCTTGCTGAGCTCGAATTCCTGTTTGGACGCCGCCTGGGCGCACAGCGGAGCGACAAGCAAAAGTGTAAGGGTGGGGACGATAAGGCGCAGCATCAAACTCTCCTGATTTAGTAGCTGGCCGTTTGGACCAGCAACTCGAACGTGCGTTCCGGTTCAACCGCCCTGGGTGCAGGCGCGATGGCAGGCCAGTATAAGGCAGGAATACCGCGCAAAGCAGGTCGAGCGGGCAGGGGTCTGATAAACTGCGCGCACTTTCTCCTCCGGGTTTTCGTGGTGTCGATGTATTCCTTCAGTTGGTCGGTGCTGTAATGAGTCATGCTGTTTCCCGTCTGCGAGACGAGCGGCTTGCCCGCAGTACCAAACCTTTCGTTGCCCGTGGCTCACGCGCACCGCGCTGCCCCGGATGCCGCGTGATCTTCAGCTATTGTCTATGTGCATGGCGTCCCAGAGTGCAGGCCACCTCGGGCATGTGCCTGCTCATGTACGACACCGAGCCCTTGAAGCCCACCAACACCGGTTGGTTGATCGCCGATGTGATCGAAGATACTCATGCGTTCAACTGGTCGCGCATTGCGGTGGACGAACAATTGCTGGCTCTGCTCGATGACCCGCAGTGGCAGCCTTATATCGTCTTTCCCGGCGAGTTCGTGGCTCCGGAGCGGGTAGTCACCCAGGTCAGCCGGGAAGACGGCAAGCGCCCTCTGTTTATCCTGCTCGATGCGACCTGGACCGAAGCCCGCAAGATGTTTCGCAAGAGTCCGTACCTTGAGCGGTTCCCTGTGCTGAGCCTGGAGCCCGAGCAGATATCACGCTACCGGTTGCGACGGTCCCGACGCGACGATCATTTCTGCACCGCCGAGGTGGCCGCGTTGTGCCTTGAGCTGGCTGATGATCAGACTGCGAGCGGTGTGCTGGACGCTTATCTGGACGTATTCAGCGCCCATTATCTGGGGGCCAAGTATCAGAACCCGATCAATCACGAGGATGAGGTACATACTCATCTGAAAGCTTTTCTGTAACGCGCACCGACTTCGCTTGCTGCTTGACCGACATGGCCGTGCTGGGCATCCTTGGCGCCGCCTGATGCCGCCCCGCGCGGCGTTCACTAAGAGAACAGGATCAAAAGATGACCTACGACATCCTGATCGCCGATGACCATCCGCTGTTTCGCAGCGCATTGCATCAGGCGTTGAGCATCGGCCTGGGGCCTGATGCACGGCTGGTCGAGGCAGAAAGCATCGCCCAACTCGAATCGCGTCTTGAGCACAAGGCCGATTGGGATCTGGTGTTGCTGGATCTGAATATGCCGGGCGCCTACGGCTTTTCAGGCCTGGTCCTGTTACGCGGGCAATATCCGCAGATTCCGGTCGTGATGATCTCCGCTCAGGAGGAAGCCTCAATCGTGGTCCGCTCCAGAGAGTTCGGCGCCAGCGGGTTCATCCCCAAGTCGAGCGGCCTGGAAGACATCCAGCAGGCGGTTCGTGCGGTACTGGATGGCGACGTTTGGTGGCCGCCGCAGGTCAACGAAGCGGTCAGCGTCTCGGCTGAAGCCAAGGCCGCAAGCGCGGGGCTCGCCAGCCTTACGCCGCAACAGTTCAGGGTGCTGACCATGGTGTGCGAAGGCCTGCTCAACAAGCAGATTGCTTATGAGCTGAGCGTCTCGGAAGCCACCATCAAGGCCCACGTGACAGCGATTTTCCGCAAGCTGGGGGTGCGCACCCGTACCCAGGCGGCTTTACTGTTGCAACAGCTGGAATCCATTTCAGCCAGCTGATACGCGGAGACAGTGCTTCGGGTTCACGCTTTTTTGACCTGACCTTCCGTAGCTTTCCTCATCTTTTTTGCACAGCAGCCTTTTATGTCGCCCTTCAAAGGCCAAACCGGCCTGAAACGTATCTTCAACGCCGCGGGCTATTCGCTGGATGGTCTGAGCGCCGCTTTCAAAGGCGAGGCCGCCTTCCGTCAACTGGTGCTGCTCAATGCGCTGCTGATTCCCTTGTCGTTCTTCGTCAACGTCAGCAAGGGCGAGCAAGCGTTGCTGATTGCCGTGTGCCTGTTGGCGCTGATTGTCGAACTGCTTAATTCGGCGGTCGAAGCTGCCATCGACCGTATTTCTCTGGACCTGCACCCGCTGTCCAAGAACGCCAAAGACATGGGCAGCGCAGCGCAGCTGGTTGCGCTGCTGATGATTGCTTCGGTGTGGGGCATCGTGCTGCTAGGCTGATCAATACAGGCTGGGCAATACGATCTCGTCGCTGCGTCGCACGCCTGCGGTGAACGCCCGGCACAGCTCCAGAAACTCGCGCATGGCAGACGTCTGATATTTCTGTTTGTGCCAGATGAAATAGAACTGCCGAGACAGATCCAGCTCCGGCGTCTCCAGCGCCACCAGGCTGCCGCGGCGGAAAGCGTCGCGCAGCGCCAGTCGGGAAATACAGCCGATGCCCAGGCCCGACTCCACTGCGCGCTTGATCGCTTCGGTGTGTTCCAGCTCCAGCCGCACATTCAGCCCGTTGCGATGATGACGCAAGGCCTGGTCGAAGGTCAGCCGCGTGCCGGAGCCTTGCTCGCGGAGGATCCAGGCCTCACGGGTGAGTTCTTCCAGCGTTGCCTTGGCCTTTTTGGCCAACGGATGTTGCGGCGCGCAGAAGACCACCAGCTCATCCTCGACCCAGGACTGCACTTCGATGTCGGGGTGGCTGCAATCGCCCTCGATCAGACCCAGATCAATTTCGTAGTGCGCCACTTGCTGCACGATATGAGCCGTATTCTGGACGTGCAGCTTGACCTGGCTTTCCGGGTGGCGCTGCATGAAGCTGCCGATCAGCAACGTGGCCAAGTAGTTGCCGATGGTGAGGGTTGCACCCACCGCCAGTGAACCGAAGCCGGACTTGCCGTTGAACAGGTCTTCGATTTCCTTGGCCTGGTCCAGCAGCGCCACCGCTTGTGGCAACAACTGGCGGCCTGTGGCGTTGAGGCTGAGGCGCTTGCCGGCCCGATCGAACAATTGGGTGCTGGACTGGCGCTCCAGCTCAGTGATGGATGTGCTGGCGGCCGATTGCGATAGGGAAAGCAACACCGCAGCACGGGAAACGCTTTCCTGCTGGGCAACGGCGACGAAGACTTGCAGCTGGCGGAGAGTAAATCTCATATCTATATAACCGATTACCCATATCTTGATAATTCATTTAACAGATATTGTGTCTGCCACTAGAATGTCGCGCAATAGCGCAACGCCCACGCGTACTCGAATTCAGGAGTTTTCACGTACATGAGCAACATGAACCACGAGCGTGTCCTAAGCGTCCATCACTGGAACGACACACTCTTCAGTTTCAAGTGCACCCGCGATCCGGGTCTGCGTTTCGAGAACGGTCAGTTCGTCATGATCGGTCTGCAGCAGCCAAATGGTCGCCCGCTCATGCGTGCGTATTCGATTGCCAGCCCTAACTGGGAAGAGCATCTGGAGTTCTTCAGCATCAAGGTGCCCGATGGCCCGCTGACCTCGCAGTTGCAGCACCTCAAGGAAGGCGACGAGATCATCATCAGCAAGAAGCCTACCGGCACGCTGGTACTCGACGACCTCAAGCCCGGCAAGCATCTTTACCTGCTGAGCACCGGGACCGGTCTGGCGCCTTTCATGAGCGTCATTCAGGACCCGGAAACCTACGAGCGCTTCGAAAAAGTGATTCTGTGCCACGGCGTGCGTTACGTGAACGAAGTCGCGTATCGCGAGTTCATCACTGAACACCTGCCGCAGAACGAGTTCTTCGGTGAAGCGCTGCGTGAAAAGCTGATTTACTACCCGACCGTAACCCGCGAGCCGTTCGAGAATGAAGGCCGCCTGACCGACCTGATGCGCAGCGGCAAGCTGTTCCGCGACATCGGCCTGCCGCCGATCAACCCGGAAGACGACCGCGCCATGCTGTGCGGTAGCCCAAGCATGCTCGACGAGACCAGCGAAGTGCTGAACAGCTTCGGCTTGACCGTGTCTCCGCGCATGCGCGAGCCAGGCGATTACCTGATCGAGCGTGCATTCGTCGAGAAGTGATTCAAGGTCAATAAAACCCGCTTCGCCTTCACCGGCCGAGCGGGTTTTTTATTGTCCGGTGCCTGCCGGCACCACTTCGAGAACCCGGATCAGCCCGGCTGACGGGTAATGCCAGCGAACATCCAGATCCCAAAACTGAGCACCATAACGCCGTTGTGGCGTCGGCGTCTGGTAGGCCGGGCGCGGATCCTGAGCCAGGCACTGCTCGATTAGCTCGACCAGTGGCTCGCTCAAACGCAATGCATGGCTGTGCGCCTGCGCCAGCGCGCTGTCCTGCCACTGGACCGGGATCAGCTGAGGCGCGGCGCTTGCCATGCTATTGGATGCTTCGGCGATGATGTCCGCGTAAGGAACGTACGGTTTGATGTCCAGTACGGGCGTGCCGTCCAACAGGTCAATGCCGGAAAGCCACAGGCGTCCGGGCTCGACCTTGTCCAGTCTCACCACCGACTGACCGATCCCGTTCGGGCGGTGTGTGGCACGGGTCGCGAATACGCCGGTCGACTGATTACCGCCCAGTCGTGGCGGACGCACCTTCAGCCTGGGCTTGTCTTCCAGCGCCATATGGAACATGAACAGCAGCCAGACATGGCTCACATGTTCCAGCCCCTGCACGGCGTCACCCTGATCGAAAGGTGCAACCAGTTCCAGCACGCCACGGGCGGCAGGCGCCAATTGCGGCTGGCGCGGGATCGCGAACTTCTCCTTGAAACAGGAGCGCACGAAGCCGACCGGTGAAACCTGATAACTCATGGCGGCGCCTGGCTCAGCCACGAACGCGCAGGGTCAGACCCTTGAGGAAATTGCGCAGCAGCTGATCGCCGCATTCGCGATAGTTGGTGTGACCGACCTTGCGGAACAGGGCGCTCAGCTCAGGCTTGGACACCGGGAAATCGACCGATTTGAGGATGGCGTGCATGTCGTCTTCCTTGAGTTCGAAGGCAACCCGCAGTTTCTTGAGCACGATGTTGTTGGTGATGGGCAGTTCGATCGGCTGTGGTGGACGGCTTTCGTCCTTGCCACGCTTGAAGTACACCAGGCCGTCCAAGAAATGGGCCATGACCTCGTCGCTGCAGTCGAGGTAGCCTTCCTCGTCCTCTTTTTTCATGAAAGCGATGACGTCGGCCTTGGTGATTTCGAAACCGGTAAGGCGGGTGATCTCAACAATCTTCGAGTCGCTGATATCGAGCATGTAGCGCACGCTGCGCAGTACATCGTTGTTCATCATGAGGCGTGAGTCCTGATATTCGTGTCGGCGCGCACGGGCCTGCCGTGCGCGAAAAAATGAAGGGTTTAGAATTTTTCCTTGGTCGTCATGTAGCGCCATTGCCCTTCAGGCAGCTTGCCCATGGACACGCCGCCGATACGAATGCGGCGCATGGAGACGATCTTCAGGCCGACGGCTTCGCACAGTTGGGCAATGATGCCCGGCTGTGGATTTTTCATCGCAAAGCGCAGGCGGTTTTCGTTCTGCCAGCTTGCTTTCACTGCGGGCAGTTCCTTGCCTTTGTAGGTCAGGCCGTGGTTCAGCCGGTTCAGACCGTGGGCGACCATTTCACCGGAAATCTCCACCACGTATTCCTGCTCGATCTTGCTGCGGTCATCGGTCAGCTTGCGGATGATTTTCCAGTCCTGGCTGAAGACCATCAGGCCGCTGGCATTCGCTTGCAGGGTCGAGGTGGTTTCCAGGCGCAGAAAGTGTCCTTTCAGAGGGCGCTTGCCATAGCTGTGTTCAGCGGAAAGCGTGCCCGGTGTGATCATCTGCAACGCGCTTTCCGCCGTGGCGCTGGCCGGTTTGTGCAGGATGATGGTCACCGGCTCCGGCGCGTCGGCCTTGGCCTCTGCGTTCAGCTCGACCTTTTGTGTCGTGACCTTGAACTGCGGCTCGTCGATGACCTCGCCATCCACGGTCACCCAGCCGCCTTCGATAAACAGTTCAGCCTCCCGACGGGAGCAGCCGGTCAATTCGATCAGGCGTTTGGAAAGGCGAATGGGGTCTGTCATGACAAAAAGCCGTTTACTTAGGGGAAAGGCGCCATTGTAACCGCGCAAGCACGGTTAATCGCGGCATCATTGCAAATCCGCTGCAAACGGCAGGGTCCGTCAGAACCCTGCCGCCCGATCACGACGCATCCGCAACATCGGGTAGGGCTGGCCCAGGCCGTCGACTTCAGAGCGGCTGACGACCTTGAAGCCCATCTTGAGATAAAAGCCGAGCGCTTGCGGATTCTGTTCGTTCACGTCGAGCTCGGTGATCTGGTAATGGTCCGACGCATGTGTCAGCAGCAGCTTGCCCAAACCCTCGCCGCGATGGTCCGGGTCGATGAACAGCATATCCAGGCGGTTGCGGCTGACGCCGGCAAAGCCGGTAGTTCGGCCGTCAGCATCGCGCGTGCAGAACAACGTGACGGTATCCAGGTACTGCATGAGCAGCAGGCCTTTGAGCGTAGTGATGTAGGCGTCGGGCAGGAAATCATGAGTGGCGCGTACCGAGCGCTCCCAGACGCGGATCAGCTCGGGGAATTCGCTTTTGTCGGGGGTATGGATAGTCATCGTAGGGTCCACCCTATCAAGTCTTCTCGCCGCACAGTTTAAGCCCAATGAAAAAGCCCCGCCGATTTCCATGGGCGGGGCTTTCACGTTCAGGCCGGCAGCATAGGTCAGATGGGTTCGGCCCACAGGTCGTATTCATCGGCGTCGGTCACGCGGCACATGATCTTGTCGCCAGGCTTGACGGTGCTGTCGTCTTCCAGCCCGATGTACACATTGCCGTCGATCTCGGGGGCGTCGAAGAAGCAGCGACCCACAGCACCGCGCTCGTCTACTTCGTCGATCAGCACTTCGATTTCCTTGCCGATCTTCATCTGCAAGCGTGCCGCACTGATGGCTTGCTGGTGTGCCATGAAACGGTCCCAGCGATCCTGCTTGACGTCGTCCGGCACGATCTCGGCGTCCAGCAGATTGGCCGGCGCGCCTTCGACCGGCGAGTACTGGAAGCAGCCGACGCGGTCCAGCTGCGCTTCGGTCAGCCAGTCCAGCAGGTACTGGAAGTCCTCTTCGGTTTCGCCGGGGAAGCCGACGATGAAGGTCGAACGGATGATCAGGTCCGGGCACTGTTCGCGCCAGTTCTTGATACGCGCCAGCGTCTTGTCTTCAAACGCCGGGCGCTTCATCAGCTTGAGCACGCGCGGGCTGGCGTGCTGGAACGGGATATCCAGATACGGCAGGATTTTCCCGGCGGCCATCAGCGGGATCAGCTCGTCGACGTGCGGGTACGGGTAAACGTAATGCAGACGGACCCAGACGCCCAGCGTGCTGAGCGCCTGGCAGAGTTCGGTCATGCGCGTCTTGACCGGCTGACCGTCCCAGAAGCCGGTGCGGTATTTGACGTCCACGCCGTAAGCGCTGGTGTCCTGGGAGATGACCAGCAATTCCTTCACGCCGGATTTGACCAGACGCTTGGCCTCGTCCAGCACATCACCCACCGGCCGGCTGACCAGTTTGCCGCGCATCGACGGGATGATGCAGAAGCTGCAGCTGTGGTTGCAGCCTTCGGAGATCTTCAGGTACGCATAGTGGCGCGGCGTCAGCTTGATACCCTGCGGCGGCACCAGGTCGATGAGCGGGTTGTGGTCCTGGCGCGGCGGCACCACTTGGTGCACTGCGTTGACCACCTGCTCGTACTGCTGCGGACCGGTCACCGACAGCACGCTCGGGTGCACATTGCGGATCACGTTTTCGTCCACGCCCATGCAGCCGGTCACGATCACCTTGCCGTTTTCCGCAAGCGCTTCACCGATGACTTCCAGCGATTCGGCCTTGGCGGTATCGATGAAGCCGCAAGTGTTGACGACCACGACGTCAGCGTCTTCGTAGGTCGGCACCACCTGGTAACCTTCCATGCGCAGCTGAGTCAGGATGCGCTCGGAGTCCACAAGAGCCTTCGGGCATCCGAGCGAGACAAATCCGACCTTTGGGGCGGACGGCGTGGTGACGGTGGACATGGCTAACCTCGGCGTAATGGGCTGCCCGGCGAATCCGCACAGACAACCAACTGGGCGCTTGCGGCGCCTCTGATCAAAAAGTGCGCAATTCTAGCGATGAGCGCGGTCGATGACCAGCGTTAAACCAAGAATTACGACCGCCTTCACGCGTGCTATACCTGCCGGGACCAGTAACTGTGGCGACTGCCACCAGCTTCGGACGATCACAAACGCAAGAATGACCAACTGCGCTCAAGCACGGCGATTCTGATCCAATGCCGCCAACACGTGTACCGGGTCGTTATGAATGGCGCGGAGCAGGGCGCGGGCCGGGCCTTCTGGTTCGCGGCGTCCCTGTTCCCAATTGCGCAAGGTCCCGACGGCAACGTCTATTCGTTTGGCAAACGTCGCTTGGGACAAGCCTGTAGCCTGGCGGATTTTCTTGACCTGCATAGCATCAACACAGAACTCGCGAGACGGCTGACGCTCGCCCCGAGTGATCTCGTCCATCTGATTCATGCTCTCTACGAGCCGGTCGAACAGGTTGGTTTCCATTATTTCCACCCTTCGTTGATCGCGCGGAGCTGCGCCTTCTGCTTGTCAGTTAATGAGTCCATTATGCCTTTCCGGTAAATCAGCAACATCCGTATTTGATATGAGAGGCATAGGTAGTAGTAGATCACTCGGACGCCACCGCTTTTGCCTTTGCCCCGTGCTGGCCAACGAACTTTCCTTAATCCACCAGTGTTTTCGATCAAAACGCCAGATTCGGGGTGGTCAGCCAAATGTTGTTGTAACGCTCGGTATTCTTCGTCATCCAGGTGGTCCTTCACATCCGCGGTGAAAATCGGCGTCTCGATAAAAATCATGCAATCCCTGCTATACGTCAATGGCGTATAGCAGATTCTAGGAGGATGTCAGGCATCACGCAATCTGTCCCTCGCCAAAATCACGGATCGTCTCAGTGGCCTGCAACCTCTATCCATGACCAGCGTTAAACCAAGAATTACGACCACCGCTGCGCTATGCTTCGCGCCGCCAGCTTGCCGTGGATGTCAATAACGGGAGCTGCATGAATTGTTACGCGTTGTGAAGCTCAAAGCGCTTTGGGCTTAAGTCGGGTTCAGGAGTATCGAATGAGTCAATCAGGCAGTCATGCCGAGACCGGTGGCGCGGCCAAGCCATTGGGCTTGTTGATCGCGGCGGTGGGCGTGGTGTACGGGGACATTGGCACCAGCCCGTTGTACACCCTCAAGGAAGTGTTTCAGGGCGGTTACGGTGTCGAGGTCACGCATGACGCGATACTCGGCGTGCTGTCGCTGATCTTCTGGTCGCTGATCTGGGTGGTCTCGTTCAAGTACATGGTCTTTATCCTGCGCGCGGACAACCAGGGCGAGGGCGGCATCATGGCCCTGACCACGCTGGCGCGCCGCGCCACGGCCAGGTTTCCCAGGTTGCAGATGGTGATGGTGGTCTTCGGCCTGTTCGGCGCCGCGCTGTTCTATGGCGACAGCATGATCACGCCGGCGGTCTCGGTGCTTTCCGCGATGGAAGGCCTTGAGCTCGCGTTCGATGGCCTGGAACGCTGGATCGTGCCAATGGCGCTGGTGGTGCTGGTCGGGCTGTTCCTGATCCAGAAGCACGGCACGGCGCGGATTGGTGTGTTGTTCGGGCCGGTGATGGTGGCCTGGTTTCTGGTGCTCGGTGCGCTGGGCGTGTACGGCATCATGCATTCGCCTGAAGTGCTGCAGGCTGTGAATCCCGCGTGGGGCGTGCGTTTCTTCATCGTGCATCCGGGCATCGGCGTCGCCATTCTGGGCGCGGTGGTGCTGGCGCTGACCGGCGCTGAAGCGTTGTATGCCGACATGGGGCATTTCGGGCGCAAGCCGATTTCCCGCGCCTGGTTCATCCTCGTCCTGCCCGCGCTGCTGCTCAACTATTTCGGCCAGGGTGCGCTGGTGCTGGAGCACCCTGAAGCGGTACGCAACCCGTTCTATCTGTTGGCGCCGGGCTGGGCTTTGCTGCCGCTGATCGGTCTTTCCACCATGGCGACCATCATCGCCTCGCAAGCGGTGATTTCCGGCGCGTTTTCGATGACGCTGCAGGCGATCCAGCTTGGCTACATTCCGCGCATGTACATCCAGCACACTTCCAGCGACGCGCAGGGTCAGATCTACATCGGTGCCGTCAACTGGGCGCTGATGGCTGGCGTGATCCTGCTGGTTCTGGGCTTTGAGTCGTCGGGCGCCCTGGCCTCGGCTTATGGCGTGGCGGTGACCGGCACGATGCTCTGCACCACGATTCTGGTCTCGTCAGTGATGCTGCTGTTGTGGAAATGGCCGCCGTTGCTGGCGGTGCCGCTCTTGCTCGGGCTGCTGCTGGTGGACGGTCTGTTTTTCGCCGCCAACGTGCCAAAAGTGGTGCAGGGCGGTGCGTTCCCGGTGCTGGCGGGCGCGGTGCTGTTCATCCTGATGACCACCTGGAAGCGTGGCAAACAGCTGCTGGCCGAGCGCATCGACGAGGGCGGGCTGCCGTTGCCAATCTTCATCGGCAGTATTCGTGTGCAGCCGCCGCATCGTGTTCAGGGCACGGCAGTTTTCCTGACTGCCCGTTCGGATGCCGTACCCCATGCGCTGCTGCATAACATGCTGCACAACCAGGTGCTGCACGAACAGGTGGTGCTGCTCACGGTCGTGTATGAAGACCGGCCACGTGTTCCGGCCGACCAGCGTTTCGAGGTCGAAGCCCACGGCGAAGGCTTCTACCGGGTAATACTGCATTTCGGCTTTATCGACGAGCCCGACGTGCCGGCGGCGCTGGCGCTGTGTCATCTGCAAGAGCTCGACTTCAGCCCGATGCGCACCACCTACTTCCTCAGCCGCGAGACGGTCATTCCGTCCAAGATGGAAGGTATGGCGCGCTGGCGCGAGGCGTTGTTCGCCTTCATGCTCAAGAACGCCAACGGCAATCTGCGGTTCTTCAAGCTACCGTTCAACCGCGTGATCGAGCTGGGTACTCAAGTGGAGATGTAAGGGGCACCCCCCCGCAACAATCCGCCCAATAAAAAATCCCGGTCACCTCGCGGTGCCGGGATTTTTTGTACCTGCTGGTTCGATCAATTAGCCGCAGGTTTGTTCTGACGCTTGTTGATGGCATCGATCAGGCGTTTGGCAAGTGCCGGGTAGTCTTCGTCGAAGTGATGCCCGCCGGGCAGCTTGACGGCCTCGCCCACCGCTGTCGAGTCGGTGCAGCCGCTGGTTTTGGCTTCTTCGACGCCATACACGCAAAACACTTTGGCGGGTGGCAGTTTGGCCATTTCCGGGCCGGTGATGGCTTCTTCACCGGCTTTACCCAGCCAGCCGTCGACGCGGATTTCGAAGCTGCCGGAACGCGCGAAGGCCAGCAGAATGATGCCGTCGATGCGGTTCTGGTCTTCGACGGCCAGACGGTTATACACCGCAGGCATCACGTCGGCACCGAACGAGTAACCCGCAAGGATGAAGCGCTTTGCGCCCCATTTCTGCCGGTAATGGTTCATCAGGTCAGTCAGGTCGATCGCCGTCTGCTCCGGCGTCTTGTGCTCCCAGTAGTAGCGAAGCACATCGATGCCCACGACCGGGTAGCCCATCTTCGCCATGTCGCCGGCCACGACTTTGTCCAGGTCACGCCAGCCACCATCGCCGGACAAGAACAGCGTTACCGTATCCGAAGGCTGGCTGGCCGGAACCTCGACAACCGGAACACCCAGACCGCCGCCATCGTTCTCGCCCAGGAGCATATGGCGCAGTTCGGTATTGAGGACCTGCGGCAGCGGGATGTCGTAGTCGCTGATGCTGGTGTCGGCGTTGCCTTGATCGCGCACGAATGCGGCGCTCGGATCATCCGGGGCGTCATTCCACGCAGCCAGCCAGTGACCATGGGGTGCGCGCTGCGGCAGCGGCACGTCGCAGATACGCGGCGGTGTGTCGCCTTCCTCGACGACAGGCGGCGGGTTGGAAACGTGTTCCAGAGCGAAACCCACCGAAATGGCCTGCGCCTTGTCGTTTTTCTGGGCCGCCAGCCAGCGCCAGGCCAGAGTCGCACCCGGGCCGATGCCGCCGACCACAGCGGCGTCGCCACCCAAGGTCTGCAATGCGGCATCGAATGTTTTCTGCTGCAGCACGCAGTCATCCTTGGGCAGCACCACCTGAACGATGCGCGCCGAAGCGTCCTTGCTGATTGCCAGCAGTTGTTTGTCGCTGAGCATTTCCTCGGCGGTGACCGCCAGAGCAATGCGGGTTTTGACGCGGTTCGCGGGCGTCACGCTGGTCAGCGGCGCGCCGTCCTCCAGTGTCGAGCGCTCCAGGCTCGCAGGCGGGGCCGGGCGGCTCCAGAGCCAGGCAGCGCCGGCCAGCAGAAGAATGAAGACCAGTGCAATCAGCACATAGCGCCAGATACGTCGAATCATCAGCGTTTCACCAATCCAGTCAGGCCGCCGGCAATCAGGGCGGCAGTATCAGCCAGTGCCACGAGCGGATCGAGTCCGGCCGGCACGGCCATGTAGCGGGGTTCCCAGTCTGGCTGGAACTTATCCTTGAAACGTCTCAGACCCTGGAAGTTGTACAGTTGTTCGCCACGCCGGAACACCATCGAGCCCAGACGCTGGGTCAGTGGCGCGCCTCGGCGCGGTTGCAGTCCGGACAAGGGCACCATGCCCAGACTGAAGCGGGCGTAACCCTGCTGTTTGTAATGCTGGATCAGGCCCACCATCATGAATTCCATGGTCAGCTTGGGGGCCTCGGGGTGCGCGCGCATCAGGTCCAGGCTTGCCAGCTCGTGACTGGAAGTTTCCAGCAGGTTGGCGAAAGCGACCGGCTTGCCCTGGAAATGGACAATGGCGATACGGAAATATTGGAGGTACTGCGGACTGAAACGTCCCAGCGAAAAGCCTTTTTCGCGGACATTCTTGCCCATCAGCCAGGCATCTGAAATGACCTTGAGTTCATCGATCGGCGCTTGACCTGTCTCGTAGATTTCCAGCGACAGGCCATCGCGGCTGCCGCGGTTCCACGTGTAGCGCAGGTCCTTCATCTCCTTGCCCTTGGCCTCCATGTCGAAACGGCGCAGATCGACCCGGGCTTCTTCGCCCAGCTTGATCGCCGTGAGGCCGATGTCCATATAGAACGGCAGGTTTTCGGCGCGCACCTGATAGAACACAGGCCGCGCATGGTGGACGTCGCACAGATCACGGAACTGCCAGATCAGCTCGGCGCGCTGTTGAGTCGGGCCGATCGGGTCGTAAAGCGCCACCAGACTGCGGCCACGATGGGAATACATCAGGAAGGCGTTACCGTCAGGGTGGAACAGAATGGCCTTGTCGCCCGTCAGGACCAGGCCGCCGTCCGGCTGGCTGGAGCTCTTGAGGATCTGCGCGGCCTTGTTCAGGTCTTCGCTGTCGGGAAGTTTGATCACCGGCCGCGCGGTACGCAGCAGCCATGTCAGCGACACCACGACCAGCAGCACCGCGCTACCCATCGCCGAGCGCAGGCCGCGAGGCGCGTCGGCATCCAGCGTGAACTGCCACCAGAGCTGATGGCTGTAGGGCACGTCCTGGTAGACGAACAGCAGCAGCCATATCGACGCACCGACCACGCATGCGCTGGCGATCAGATAAAGCGGCGAGAACGGCACCTCAAGCAATCGGCTGGGGCGATAGAACGACCGCCGAAACGTCGCCAGCAACGCAGCGGTCAGCAGCAGCAGGCTGGCTTCTTCCCAGTCGAAGCCTTTGAGAATCGAGCAGACGGCGCCAACCAGCAGCAGGATGACGGTCAGCATCCAGGCGGCAGACAAGCGCCGGCGCAGTCCTTGAGCAAGCAACAGACACAACACGCCGACCAGACTGGCACCGAAGTGCGACGCATCGATCAGCCGGTGAGGAAGCATGAAGCCGACACTTTCCAGGCGAGTATCAATTTCCGGGGTGGCACCAGAAAACAAGAGCACCACCCCCGACAAAAAAACCAGCAGTGCCAAAATCGGAGCCGCCAGCCCCGACGCCACACGTATCGCCTGTTTGGTGGGGAGCAGGCGCTGAGCCTCGGTGAACAGCAAAGTCAGGCAGGCCAGCAGCAGCGGCAGCACTACATAAATGAGGCGATACAGCAGCAGCGCGGCCGCCAGCGGTGCGGCGCCCAGCTCATTGGCGAATGCAGCCAGCAGAATGGCTTCGAACACGCCGACGCCACCGGGCACATGGCTGAGCACCCCGGCCGCCAGCGCCAGAAGATAAATCAGCATGAACGCGCCCAGCGGCGGCGCTTGCGGCAACAGCAGATAGAGCACCAGCGCTGCGGCTGCCACGTCCAGCGCGGTGATCACCAGCTGAATCACGCTCAGACGCAGGTCCGGCAGGCGCAATGTGCGGCGCCCGGCGCGGACCAGAACGTTGTGCGGGATGTCCTGTTCCGGCAAGCGTCGACGGTAGACGGCCACCGCCAGCAGCACGCTGCCGATCAACACCGCTATCGCAACGGTTGCCAACAGGCTGACCGGCAGTTTGAGCGCCAGCGATGCGCCGGGCAGGTTGCTCAGCGTCGCCAGCGCGGCCAGAGGCGGCAGCGCGCAGCCCAGCGACAAGCTGGCGAACACCGTCATGCGGGCGATTTCCATGGCGCCGACGCCGTGCCGGGAATACAGGCGATAGCGCACCGAGCCGCCGGACAGCATCGAAAGGCCCACTGCGTTGCCAATCGCAAACGACGTGAAGCCGCCAAGAACCAGCGTGCGGGTGGGTAAATTGACGTTGGCGTATCGGCTGGCGGATAGCTCGTAGCCCATGAGAATCACATAACCGATCACTGCCGCCAGCAAGGCGCCACCGAGTGATGGCATCGGTACCGCGAACAGGGCGTCGCGCAATGCGTAAAAATCCATCTCGATCAGCATGTGCCGGCAGGCGATCAGCGCCATGCCGAACAGCATCAGCATGACTGCGAGCCCGATAGGCTGGCGGTACTTGCTCAACAGATCGAGCCAGCGCATGCGTGGGCGAGGCATCGGTGGATTCGCAGCTTCTGCTTGATTGGAATCTGACGGGTTATCGCGCATCAATCACTCCTTGGATCGTGCGCGACAGGATGGAGGTATACAGCCAAGTTACCAATCCCTACGCAAAAAAGATTTCGAGATGTTAGCGCGTGAACGGCCAACGAGCGAATAGCCTGTGAATCGAGGTGGCTCTGTCCAGCTGTGATTCAGCTGCGATTCAGTTTAGTAATCATCCTATCGGCAAATGAATAAAAAACTGTCGGCTTGTAGCGTTTTTCTTACGCGAAGCAAGGAGTTGGCGCGGCTGAGCGAGGGGAAGGCGAGGGAGGAGGGCGCAGATTCTGACAGGCACAAAAAAGGCCACTCTTTCGAGTAGCCTGTTTTGATGTTTGGTTGCGGGAGCCGGATTTGAACCGACGACCTTCGGGTTATGAGCCCGACGAGCTACCAGACTGCTCCATCCCGCGTCTGTGTGGCGGCATTCTACAGCCGAACGCGAAACTGTCAACCGTTAATACAGAAAACCGGCAAATTAACGGCTTTTCTTGAGCAGCGAGGCTAAGTGTCGGGAAGGAAAGGGGTTTGCGCGAAGAGTCCTGTATAGAGCGCCGAGACGGGTCGTCAGGCCGGATGTCTTCGCGAACAGCCGCCCGGCGTAGTGCCGCCCAGCCGCTATCACAAAGCGGGGAACATAAAATGCGCGCGCACAAAAAAGGCCACTCTTTCGAGTAGCCTTTTCTGATGTTTGGTTGCGGGAGCCGGATTTGAACCGACGACCTTCGGGTTATGAGCCCGACGAGCTACCAGACTGCTCCATCCCGCGTCTGTGTGGCGGAATTCTACAGGTAGCTGCTGGAGTGTCAATGTTTAATTGAGAAAAAGTGCTTTTCCGTCAATCGTTTAGCTGCTCGCGTGCGGGCTGCTTATGCCCGCGAAGCTTGCCGTGTGGGGATCTCAGGCGTTTTCCCGCCCGACGTACGTGCATATTAATCAGCGTTTAATCCAGCAAGCGTGGTGCCACATTACGGCGTGGATGAGATACTGCCCGGCCACTGGTTGCAGAATCGCTTCAGGTCATCGATGCAGCGCAAAATCATCCATATCGACTGTGACTGCTTTTATGCAGCCATCGAAATGCGAGACGACCCGAGCCTGGCGTCCAAGCCGCTGGCGGTAGGCGGGTCGGCGGACAAGCGCGGGGTGATTGCGACCTGCAATTATGAGGCTCGGGCCTACGGCGTGCGTTCGGCGATGTCGTCCCGGCATGCCTTGAAACTGTGCCCTGACCTGACCATCGTCAAGCCGCGCATGGACGCTTATAAAGAAGCTTCCCGCGAAATTCACGCCATCTTTCGTGACTACACCGACCTGATCGAACCGCTGTCGCTGGACGAAGCCTACCTGGACGTCTCCCAGGCCAGCCATTTTTCCGGTAGCGCGACGCGCATCGCCCAGGACATTCGTCGAAGGGTCTCCAACCAGCTGCATATCACCGTTTCGGCCGGGGTCGCGCCAAACAAGTTTCTGGCCAAGATCGCCAGCGACTGGAAAAAGCCCAACGGGCTGTTTGTCATCACCCCCGATCAAGTCGAGGATTTTGTCGCCTCGCTGCCGGTTAATAAGCTGCATGGCGTAGGCAAGGTGACGGCCGACAAGCTGGGCCGACTGGGAATTGTTACCTGCACAGATCTGCGCAAGTGGAACAAGCTGGCGCTGGTGCGGGAATTTGGCAGCTTCGGTGAGCGGCTCTGGAATCTGTCCCACGGCATCGATGACCGTCCAGTCCACAACGACAGTCGTCGGCAATCCGTAAGCGTCGAAAATACCTACGACACCGATCTGCCTGACCTGGCCAGTTGTCTAGCCAAGCTTCCTGCGTTGATGGAAACGCTCGCGACCCGAATGGCGCGCATGGAAGGGCAATACCGCGCCGGTAAACCCTTTGTGAAAGTGAAGTTTCACGACTTTACCCAGACAACTCTGGAGCAGGCGGGGGCAGGGCGGGATCTGAGCAGCTACGAGCAGTTGCTCTCTCAGGCGTTTGCCCGGGGCGGCAAACCTGTGCGGCTTTTGGGAATCGGCGTGCGGCTGCACGATTTACGGGCTGCCCACGAGCAACTGGAATTATTCAGCCACTGAGCAAGGGCTTCGATTGGCGAAGCCCGCCCTGTTCATTCGGCTGAGTGTTCTTCGGCTGAGGGTGCGACCAGTCGGCCAGCGTCCCGGGCCAGTGACTTCAAGAATTCCTTCTGCAGCTGCTGATCGTTGCGGGTCAGTTCGATCAGGCTCTGCTCAAGCTCACTGGCTTCTTCTTCCAGACCAAGTTCCGAAAGACGTTTGACGCGATGCACCCACTGGCTGACCTCGTCGTCTTCCAGATCGTCGTAGATCAGCGCGTGTGCTTCCAGCAATTTGCCGCGCAACGAACGACTGACCGGCAGGCTTGCATCAGCGCGCGCGTTGTCCTGCTCATCCTCGACGTTGAAGTACAAGCGCGTGACGTGGCTCAGGTCCTGTTCGGCAAACGGGCTTTCGAGCAGGTTGACCCGCAGCATACCGTTGCGATCGGTGCTCAGCTCGTGGGTTTCGCTGCCGGCCTTGACCATGACCGGACGCTCATTCCAGGGCAGCGTGGAGTTTTCGATCCGCTTGTCCTTCTGAACTTCGTGAATGCCTGCCAGGTTTTGCTGAGCCCGGCCGTTGGACGGCGCGTTCATGAACGGATTGAGCCCGGCCACGCCGTAGCTGATCCAGTCGCGGGTGACGCTGTCGGGCAATGTGCCAAGGGCCAGCACATTGACTACGTTGGCACCAACGCCCGCGACAACCGCCACCGCGCCCAGCGGAATCTCATAGACCTCTCGCCAGGGCTGGTACGGGGTGTAGCGGTCGTAATGACGGGTGACTTCGAAGTCGGTGACTTCGAAAGACTTGTATTCGTGGATGCGCACGCGACGTTGCGGCAGCTCCAGTGTTTTCGGCTCGCCGAGATCGACCTGCAGTTTGTGTTCAAGCAGTTTTCGCTCGACACGCTCTTCATGCTCGCTGCGCTGAGACAGATGATTGGCACAACCGCTGACCATGAAAGCGCCACACAGGACGACGCCGCCGAAGGTTAAGGTGCTTGATTTGAACATGGGATCTCTTGATGCGCAGAGGGCGGATACCAAGCGGGCGCCCCGGCGACTGATCGCCAGGGCGCGTACCGACTCAGCGCTTCACGCGGCTCTTGATGAACGACAGCACGTCGGCGACCGCAATGGCTTGAGGTTCCGACTCGGTTCGACTCTTGTACTCGAGATTGCCTTCGGCAAGACCGCGATCGCTGACGACGATACGGTGCGGGATGCCGATCAGCTCCATGTCGGCAAACTTGATGCCGGGGCTGGTCTTCTTGTCGCGGTCGTCAAGCAGCACTTCGAAGCCTGCGGCTGTCAGCTCGGCGTACAGGTTGTCGGTCGCTTCACGAACGGCGTCGGTTTCATAGCGCAATGGCACCAGCGCAATGTGGAACGGCGCGAGGGTGTCGTTCCAGATGATGCCGTTTTCATCGCTGTTCTGTTCGATGGCGGCAGCGACCACGCGGGACACGCCAATGCCATAGCAACCCATCGACAGGTTGACCGGCTTGCCGTTTTCGCCCAGGACCTGGCACTTCATCGCTTCGCTGTACTTGGTGCCCAGCTGGAAGATATGGCCAACTTCGATGCCACGCTTGATTTCCAGCGTGCCTTTACCGTCCGGGCTCGGATCGCCAGCGACCACGTTGCGGAGGTCGGCAACGGTCGGAACCGGCAGATCGCGTTCCCAGTTCACGCCGAAGTAATGCTTGTCGTCGACGTTGGCGCCAACGCTGAAATCGCTCATCAGCTCGACGGAGCGGTCGATGATGCAAGGCAGCGGCAGATTGATCGGGCCGAGCGAACCCGCGCCGGCGCCGATGGCGTCGCGCAGTTCGGCGTCGGAGGCCATGACCAGCGGGCTGGCGACCTGCTCCAGCTTGGAAGCCTTGATCTCATTGAGCTCGTGATCGCCGCGGATGATCAGCGCGACCAGCTTGCCTTCTTCGGCTGCGTGGACGATCAGCGTCTTGACGGTTTTTTCGATAGGCAGGTTGTAGCCTTCGACCAGTTGCGCGATGGTCTTCGCGTCTGGTGTATCGACCAGGCGCAGCTCTTCGGTCGGCGCCGGGCGGGACTTCTCGCGAGGCACGGCTTCGGCTTTTTCGATGTTCGCCGCGTAGTCGGAGCCGTTGCTGAACACGATATCGTCTTCGCCGGATTCAGCCAGAACATGGAATTCGTGGGAACCGGCACCACCGATAGAGCCGTTGTCGGCCTCGACCGGACGGAATTTCAGCCCCAGGCGGGTGAAGATGTTGCTGTACGCCAGATGCATGCGGTCGTAGGTCTGCTGCAACGAAGCATGATCGGCATGGAACGAGTAGGCGTCCTTCATGACGAACTCACGGCCACGCATCAGGCCGAAGCGTGGACGGATCTCGTCACGGAATTTGGTCTGGATCTGGTACATGTTGATCGGCAGCTGCTTGTAGCTGTTGAGCTCGTTGCGGGCCAGATCGGTGATCACTTCTTCGTGGGTCGGGCCCAGGCAGAAGTCGCGCTGATGACGGTCGACCAGACGCATCAGTTCAGGACCGTATTGTTCCCAGCGGCCTGATTCCTGCCACAGTTCAGCGGGCTGGATGCCCGGCATGAGGATTTCCAGTGCGCCGGCGGCGTCCATTTCCTGGCGAACGATAGCTTCTACCTTACGCAGAACGCGCAGCCCCATGGGCAGCCAGGTATAAAGGCCGGAAGCGAGTTTGCGAATCATGCCGGCACGCAGCATCAGCTGATGGCTGACCACGACCGCGTCGGAAGGGGTTTCTTTCTGTGTGGCGAGCAAAAATTGACTGGTGCGCATGGTTGGCCGTTGTCGGTTGCTGAGACTGGATATGACCCGGCATTGTACGGCGGTGTTCCAGTGGCGTACAGGGCGGGGCGGGCGAGCAGGGTGTGCGAACAAGCGGTTCGGGCGGAATGAAAAAACCCGGCAAGGGCCGGGTTTTTTCGATTAACGAGCCGCAGTGACGATTACAGGATCGAAATCGGGTAGTCGACGATCAGGCGGAACTCGTTGACGTCGCCTTCTCCCTGGTCAGCGTTGGCGCGGTGCCAGGCTTGACGGATGCGGAACGACAGGTCTTTGGCCGGGCCTGTCTGTACTACATATTTAGCTTCCAGGTTGGTCTCGAAGTGCTTGCCATTGGCACCGTAGATCGGATCGCCGGTCTCTGCGTCGCGATAGCCCGAGTTTGTCGGCGCGTTGGTGCCGTCAATATCAGTACCCTTGATGTAACGGGTCATGAAGCTCAGGCCCGGTACGCCATATGGCGCCATGTTCAGGTCATAACGCACCTGCCAGGATTTCTCGCCAGGACCGTTGAAGTCGGAATACTGGATAGAGTTGGCGAGGAAGATCGAGTCGCCGCCACGGTTGTTGTCACCAATACCGATATAGTCGAACGGGGTATCACCGTGGACTTTCTGGTATGCCAGTGTGACGGTGTGGGCTGCAAGGAACGAGTAGGCAACCGAGCCGGACCAGGTGGTGTTGTTGATAGAGCCGACTTCGGCGCTGCCTTCATCCATCGTGCGATAAAGGTTGGCATCGAACGCCAGAGACTGGTCGTCGCTCAGCGGCATGGTGTAGTTCACGTTGCCGTAATACTGGTTCCAGATGTCTTCGAGCTTGGCTGCATAGAATGCGACGCCCAGACTGTCGGTAACCGCGTACTTGCCACCCACGAAGTCTGCACTGTTGGCCTCGATGCCCGCATAGTTGGCGAAGATGCCGCCAGTGTGGGAAGTGTCGTTCTGGCTGGTGCCCGAGTAGAAGTGGCCCGCTTCAAGATCAAGACCTGCGATCTCGCTGCTCTGCAGGCTCAGGCCGCTGGCGGTCTGAGGCAACAGGCGCGAGCCGCCGACTGCGAATACTGGAGCGGTCGGCTGCATGTCACCGATTTTCAGCTCAGTTTTCGAAACACGGAACTTCGCGGCAGCGCCAGCCTTTGCGAGAGTGTCTTCGGTGTCGCCTGTGGTGCGGTTGAATGCCAGGTTGGTGGAACCTGCGTACCTGTCTGGACCCCAGAGTTTGAGACCGAAATACCCAAAGGCTTCAACACCTACCCCGACGGTGCCCTGGGTGTAGCCGGAGCTGAAGTTGCCCCACAGGCCCTGAGTCCAGTCACGGAGGTCGGCGCCACCGTTCTTGTTGTCGCGGTTGAAATAATAGTTGCGCACCTTCAGGTCGAGCGTGCTGCCCTCAACAAAGCCCTTGGCTTCGGCCTGATCGCTGACGAACGGCGCGGCCGTTGCCAGTTGGGCGCTGGCTGCGGTAACGGCCAGTGCGATTGCGCTCCACTTCATCACTCTCATCGTGATTGCTCCTTTGGTTTTCAGAAGAGTTCTGCCGTCCCACCTGTTTTTTTATCTGGGCGGCTCTTTCTTTTTTTGTCGGCGGAAAATCTATATCACGCTGACCGTGGTTGCGATACTTACAGCCTTATCCTTTCGGAATCTTTACAGCGGCGTCGCTCGATGTTGCGTCCAGCTTGCTTGCACGGCGCGCCTTTCATGAAGCGTTCGCCATTTGCTCATCCCCCAGCCAGCTTCCGGTCTATCGGAAATGCCCGCTTTCCTTCAGGACCCAGCCTCTGTTTTCCGCCAGCGGCTGGATGGACCTGTGGGTGATAAAGCAACAAGCGTGCACAAAGTTCCGCCAAATCGAAAAAAAACGTGAAAAATTAAATCTGTTTCTTGGTTCTGTCGGCCAATTCCCTGTTTTTGCTGGTTTTTTGCTCGTCGCGCAATTATCTGCCAAAGGCTGGCTCAAGCAATGCTTGCGGTACGGCTGGCGCTCGGTTGTTACCGGAGTACGGCTGTTTGGGTAATTTTCGGATATAGGGGCGATCTGTAGCACCCTTGTTGGGTTGTTTTGGTGCACTCATGCAGGATAGTGCATGAACTTGGGTCGGGCGGTGTCTTTATCGCCGGCCTGGAGGGTCTTCACTCGATGGTTTGGACAGGCGAGCCTTGCTGGCGTGCTTACGCAGCCCTTTGAAAGCGGTCAGGTAGCCGTCGCGCGGCATGCGCACGTTCAAATAGGTGCGGCGATGGGTGGCGCGTCACAAGATGGTGCAACCGCACAGAGAATGCCAAAACGTGAAGCCAGCGGCGATCCCGAGTATCCTGCCGATTACAGCGGCGCTGCCTGAGCAGGCGGCTGGCCGATCAACCTGGCATCAGGAGTTTCACTGTGTTCTTTCTGGATCCACGTCTTCAACAAGATACCCTGCCGATCGGCGACTTCCCGCTGTGCCGGTTGCTGCTTTCCAATGATTCCAACTATCCATGGTTCATTCTTGTGCCGCGGCGCCCCGACATCAGCGAAGTGTTTCAGCTTGAGGCCGATGACCAGTTGCAGTTGTGGCGTGAGACGACCAGCCTGTCGCAGGCCCTCAAAGGTCCGTTCGAGGCTGATAAACTCAACGTTGCGGCGTTGGGGAATGTGGTCAGCCAGCTTCATATGCACGTCATCGTCCGTCGGCGCGATGATGCTGCATGGCCTGCGCCTGTGTGGGGCAAGCATCCTGCTGTTTCCTACACGCAGGAGCAGCTGGCGGTGATCCGCGAGAAGCTCAAGCCGATACTGGGCGAGGATTTTCGATTTGATGATGTTGGATCTGATGCTTTTCAATATGAGAGGTGAGCACCATGAACCTTGAAGAGCGAGTCATGGAACTGGAAAGCCGTCTGGCTTTTCAGGACGATACAATCCAGGCGTTGAACGATGTGCTCGTAACGCAGCGTCGCGAGCTGGATCATCTGCAGCAGCAGATGGCCGCCGTGCTCAAGCGGCAGGAGGAAATCGGCAACCAGTTCGAAACGTTCGAAGAAGATGTGCCGCCGCCTCATTATTAAGGTGGAGGCAAAAAAAACCGCGGCCCAAGGGTCGCGGTTTTTTTGTCAGGCAAATTCAGCGACGCGGCAGTGCAGCGATCACATCTTCCGCCTGCAGGCCCTTGTCACGATTCATGACCGAGAACTCGACGCGCTGACCCTCGACCAGAACCCGATGGCCTTCGCCACGAATAGCCCGGAAGTGCACGAAAATATCGTCACCCGAATCGCGGGAAATAAAGCCGAAGCCCTTGGAGGTGTTGAACCACTTCACGGTACCGGTATCGCGATTGCCCAGCTCGTGGCTCTGCGGTGCGGGTGCCGGCGAGCGGCGGTAGAAGCTGATAGCCAGATGCAGTGCCACTGCTGCCACGGCAGCCGCCAGGCTGATCAGGATGGCCGGTTGGCCGGCGATGGTTTCAATCGGAACGAGCAGGTTGAGTATCTGAACGACAACGGCAGCGACCAGCAAAGCACTGACCAGGTTTTGCAGCTTGTAACGCGATCCCCGATGCCAGCGCGGGATCACTGGAGCGACCAGCAGATTGAGCAGGCCGAAGAACGCCAGGTAAAGCGCTTCGGGCTGTTGCAGGTAGGAAGACACGGCATCGCTACGCAGGCTGGGTATAAAGGAAAGCAACAAGGCCGCTGCCCCCGTTACCAGATGGACGATTTTCAACATTTTAAAAAGCTCACATGTAAGAAGGATCACGAGAAAAAGCCGGGGCGCCCGGTACGCTTCTGGAAAAGTGAAGGCGTGACGCACGAGCGGGGAACCAGCCTGTGCGCTACAGCGGGATGACAAGCCTGTAACGACACGTCGTGTATTTAACAGCAAAGCCTGATCCTACTCAAATCAAGTACATGCGGTGGGTTCACGATATTCAAGGGCGGAACGCAAGGGCAGGATGAGCGTCAGATGGAGAGCGCTGATCCAGAGCCTTCGACCACGTGAGTGCGGCAGGCGAACGGCCCGCCGGCCTGGCTTACCAGCGGGCGGTCCGTGCCGCTCGGGCAGTTTTTTGTACCGGCGTGCTGACTTTCGTCGTTCGGGGCACGGATTGCTGCGCCAGCGGGTATCTCTTGGTAGAGTAGCCCTTGTTACTGCTTTCCAATCCTCATCAAAAGGGCATGAAACATGGCAATCGATATCGGTATCAACGAAGAGGATCGCAAATCGATCGTAGACGGTCTGTCGCACCTGCTCTCGGATACTTATGTGCTATACCTCAAGACCCACAACTTTCACTGGAATGTCAGTGGGCCGATGTTCCGCACGCTGCATCTGATGTTTGAAGAACAATATAACGAGCTGGCTCTGGCGGTCGATTCCATCGCCGAGCGTATCCGTGCCCTGGGCTTCCCGGCACCTGGTACTTACTCGACATATGCTCGCCTGTCTTCGATCAAGGAAGAAGAGGGCGTCCCGAGCGCAGAAAATATGATCAAGAGTCTGGTTCAGGGTCAAGAAGCCGTGGTCCGTACTGCACGTAGTATCTTTCCTCTGCTGGATAAGGTAAGTGACGAGCCTACGGCCGATCTGCTGACACAGCGTATGCAAGTACACGAGAAGACAGCCTGGATGCTGCGCTCGATGCTCGAGTCCAAGTAAGACATCGGTAACGAGTGGCACCGGGTGTCACTCGTTTCTGTTGACCCGCAAACGCAGCCTGCCGTTCCATGCCCGCATCACTTCCCTTGTGCCGCACCGTCCGCTGTCGTCCGTGACGCTGGCGCAGAATCCTCCCGGTCTCTCGATCGCGGTTACCGATTTAATAAACATATAAATATTAAACACCTCTCGGTTTTTGGTTCAGTTATGTACCGCGTCGAATTCATTCTTCCTTAGCAACCCGTGGTTATGTCCTACAACATCAGCGTGCAGACCCTGCTGGTTAAGGTCCCTCGATTCGGGCTTGATAGCGCTGACATTTATGTATTTTTAAATGTTTCATTCAGTTATCGATTTTGAGTTATCGCAGAGGTGTACAGTCATGGTTCGAGGTGTTGAACGCGGGGTAAAAGATCCAGGTCGCAACGTAGCCATCAACGACGATCCATTTGTCGAAGGTTTCAATATGAATCTGGCGCAGCCGTGCTCGAAGTCTGTTCGGTTGAATGGGCTGGCAACTTGCCTGCGGCTGGAGAAAGTCTACTGGACCATTCTTTCGGCCATTGCGCATTCCAATAACTGCTCGGTGAATGCCGTGCTTTCGTACATTGATAGAGAGGTTCATTTACGCTACGGCGGTGTCAAGAATTTCAGCGGCCTGATTCGAGTCGTCTGTGTTTCACATCTGGCCAAGGCCGGGTGTCTGGATCTGACCCAGCCCTGATCAGTCCTGGCGGGTAATCCCTTTTTTGCGGGCTCGCTGCGTGGCGGGCCTGCCTGTGCGGCGACGCGAGCAATGCGGCTGGCGCGTCGGGCCCGGAACGAACTTATCCTGGCAGGATGAGTTCGTTCGGCTGCACGGCTGCGATTAACTCTATATAATCCTTCGCCTTGCTGACAGGCGTGACTCCTGGGTGGGCGGGGACTGGCTTGAACTGTATGCCGGTGCCTTGCACTATTGAGCACAGGCCAGGAGCGAAAGCCCCACCGAATTTCGAATTACGAGAAGTGAAAACACCATCATGATGCGCAGCCACTATTGCGGCCAACTGAACGAAAGTCTGGAAGGTCAGGAAATTACCCTTTGCGGATGGGTCCATCGTCGTCGTGACCACGGGGGCGTGATCTTCCTCGATATCCGCGACCGTGAGGGCATGGCCCAGGTGGTGTTCGATCCTGATCGTGCGGATACATTTGCCGCGGCCGACCGTGTGCGCAGCGAGTATGTGGTCAAGATCGTCGGCAAGGTGCGCGCGCGTCCAGCCGGTGCGGTCAACCCGAACATGGCGTCGGGCGGCATCGAAGTGCTGGGCTACGAGCTGGAAGTGCTGAACGAATCCGAGACTCCGCCGTTCCCGCTGAACGAATTCTCCGATGTGGGCGAGGAAACACGCCTGCGTTACCGCTTCATCGATCTGCGTCGCCCGGAAATGGCCGAGAAGCTGCGTCTGCGTTCGCGCATCACCACCAGCATTCGCCGCTACCTGGACGACAACGGCTTCCTGGACGTCGAAACGCCGATCCTGACTCGCGCGACCCCGGAAGGTGCCCGCGATTATCTGGTTCCAAGCCGCACACACCCCGGCAGTTTCTTTGCACTGCCGCAGTCCCCGCAGCTGTTCAAGCAGCTGCTGATGGTGGCCGGTTTCGACCGCTACTACCAGATCGCCAAGTGCTTCCGCGACGAAGACCTGCGTGCCGACCGTCAGCCTGAATTCACTCAGATCGACATCGAGACCAGCTTCCTGAACGAGGAAGACATCATCGGTCTGACCGAGAAGATGGTGCGTCAGCTGTTCAAGGAAGTGCTGGACCTGGAGTTCGGTGATTTCCCGCACATGACTTTCGAAGAAGCCATGCGTCGCTACGGCTCGGACAAACCGGACCTGCGCAACCCGCTGGAACTGGTGGACGTCGCCGATCAGCTGACCGGTGTCGAATTCAAGGTGTTCAGTGGCCCGGCCAACGATCCGAAAGGTCGTGTCGCCGCCTTGCGCGTTCCTGGCGCCGCGAACATGCCGCGCAGCCAGATCGACGACTACACCAAGTTCGTCAGCATCTACGGTGCCAAGGGCCTGGCCTACATCAAGGTCAACGAGCGCGCCAAGGGGCCTGAAGGTCTGCAGTCGCCAATCGTCAAGTTCATTCCCGAGGAAAACCTCGAAGTCATTCTGGATCGCGTGGGCGCGGTCGACGGCGACATCGTGTTCTTCGGTGCGGACAAGTTCAAGATCGTCAGCGAGGCGCTGGGCGCCCTGCGGATCAAGCTGGGCAACGATCTGAAGCTGCACACCTGCGAATGGGCGCCGATGTGGGTCGTCGACTTCCCGATGTTCGAAGAGAACGACGACGGCAGCTTCACCGCATTGCACCACCCGTTCACCGCGCCGAAGTGCACGCCCGAAGAGCTGGAAGCCAACCCGGCCAAAGCCCTGTCGCGTGCCTATGACATGGTGCTCAACGGTACTGAGCTGGGTGGCGGATCTATCCGTATCCACCGCAAGGAAATGCAGCAGGCAGTTTTCCGTCTGCTGGGCATCAATGAAGACGAGCAGCAGGAGAAGTTCGGCTTCCTGCTCGATGCTTTGAAGTACGGCGCACCGCCGCACGGTGGTCTGGCATTCGGCCTGGATCGTCTGGTCATGCTGATGACCGGTGCCCAGTCGATCCGTGAAGTGATCGCCTTCCCGAAAACCCAGAGCGCCGCGGACGTCATGACCCAGGCCCCTGGCGTTGTCGATGCCAAGGCATTGCGCGAACTGCACATCCGTCTGCGCGAGCAGCCGAAGGCGGAGTGATGCGGGGCAGGGCGCGTCGTTGCGGCGCGCTCTGATGTCGCCCTTTATTGAGTGAAGCCTTTTGCAGGCCTTGTGCCTGCGAAGGGTGAAGGTGTTTCAAGAGAATCTGGAGCGAACTATGGCAGGTCATTCTAAGTGGGCGAACATCAAGCACCGCAAAGAGCGTCAGGATGCCAAAAAGGGCAAGATTTTTACCAAGTGGATTCGTGAGCTGACCGTTGCGGCCCGTCAGGGCGGCGGCGATCCAGGTTCCAACCCTCGTCTGCGCCTGGCGCTGGACAAGGCACTCGGCGCGAACATGACGCGTGACACCATCGACCGTGCCGTTGCGCGCGGCGTTGGCGCATCCGACGGTGACGATGTCGTCGAGCTGGGCTACGAAGGCTACGGGCCTGGCGGCGTGGCAGTCATGGTCGAAGCCATGACCGACAACCGTAACCGTACCGCCGCGGCTGTTCGCCATGCGTTCACCAAGTGTGGAGGCAATCTGGGGACCGACGGTTCGGTGGCTTACCTGTTCGACCGCAAGGGCCAGATTTCCTTCGCGGCGGGCGTGGACGAAGATGCGCTGATCGAAGCGGCCATGGAAGCGGATGCTGACGACGTAGTGAGCAACGAAGACGGTTCTGTCGACGTGTTCACGTCGTTTTCCAGCTTCTACGCGGTTCGCAACGCCCTCGAAGCATCGGGATTCAAGGCCGCCGACGCGGAAATCGTCATGCTGCCGACGACCAGCGCCGTGCTGGATCTGGAAACCGCGGAGAAGGTACTCAAGCTGATCGATATGCTCGAAGACCTGGACGACGTTCAGAACGTCTATTCCAACGCGGAGATCCCTGACGAGGTCATGGAGCAGCTCGGCTGATCGAGAGCTGCACGTACATCGGGGCCGGAAGCACGAAGCGGTGATCATCACGCCGCTATCGGCCTCCGGCTTCTGCCTTTATGCTGCACCCATTGTTTTGCGACCCTTCAAGCTGCAGGCGTTATGACACTTATTCTTGGTATCGATCCCGGTTCGCGAATTACCGGCTATGGCGTCGTCAGGGATACCGGACGTGGCTGCGTCTACGTGGCATCGGGCTGCATCCGTACCGGCAGTGGCGAGCTGCATGAACGGCTTCAGATTGTCTATCGCGGCGTGCGGGAAGTCATCAGCACCTACGGGCCGGTGACCATGGGCATCGAAAAAGTGTTCATGGCCAAGAACGCCGACTCGGCTCTGAAGCTGGGTCAGGCGCGCGGCGCCGCCATTGTTGCAGGTGCCGAGGAGGCGCTGGAAATCGCCGAATACACCGCCACCCAGGTCAAGCAGGCGGTCGCGGGAACCGGCGGGGCCAACAAGGAGCAGGTGATGATGATGGTGATGCACTTGCTCAAGCTGACCCAGAAGCCGCAAATCGATGCCTCTGACGCGCTGGCCATCGCACTGTGCCATGCGCACACGCGTTCCAGCCTGATCCCGCATGGTTTGAACACCGCGCGAAGCCGCGGCGGGCGGCTGCGGTTGTGACTGCATCATTCGCACGCATTTTTTTACTTGCAGGGCTGCTGTCTCCTGTAATGATTGTGCCCGGCCTTGTCGCGCGAGCGCTGGGCAACTCGAAAGGATCTGATACGTGATAGGACGTTTACGCGGCGCTCTGGCCGAGAAACAGCCTCCGCACCTGGTGCTGGACGTCAATGGCGTCGGCTATGAGCTGGAAGTGCCCATGACCACGCTGTACCGGCTGCCTCACGTCGGCGAGCCGGTCACGCTGTACACCCATCTGGTGGTCCGGGAAGACGCCCATCTGCTCTACGGTTTTTTCGAAAAGCGTGAGCGTGAGCTGTTTCGCGAACTGATACGTCTGAACGGCGTCGGCCCCAAGCTGGCTCTGGCACTCATGTCCGGGCTGGAGGTGGATGAACTGGTGCGTTGCGTTCAGGCTCAGGATACTTCCGCTCTGACGCGTATTCCCGGAGTCGGCAAGAAAACCGCCGAGCGTCTGCTGGTCGAGCTCAAGGACCGGTTCAAGGCCTGGGAGTCTTTGCCCGGCACGTTCACGCTGGTGTCGAACGGTCCCAATCCGCTGGAACCCGTGGCCTCAGCTGAAGCTGACGCCGTCAGTGCACTGATATCGCTGGGATACAAGCCGCAAGAAGCGAGCAAGGCTGTTTCCGCCATCAAGGAGAAAAACTTGAGCAGCGCAGATCTGATCCGACGCGCATTGAAGGGGATGGCATAAGTGATTGAAGCTGACCGTCTGATCACCGCCGCCAGCGGCCGTGATCGAGAAGAACAACTGGATCGCGCGATCCGTCCACTGAGCCTGGCCGACTACATCGGTCAGCCCACGGTCCGCGAGCAGATGGAGCTGTTCATCCAGGCCGCGCGAGCGCGCAACGAGTCACTGGATCACACGCTGATCTTCGGACCGCCCGGCCTTGGCAAGACGACCCTGGCCAACATCATCGCCCAGGAAATGTCGGTTTCGATCAAAAGCACCTCGGGCCCGGTGCTCGAACGTCCGGGTGATCTGGCCGCGATCCTCACCAACCTCGAACCGAACGACGTGCTGTTCATCGACGAGATCCACCGGCTGTCGCCCATCGTTGAAGAAGTACTGTATCCGGCGATGGAGGACTTCCAGCTGGACATCATGATCGGCGAGGGCCCTGCGGCTCGCTCCATCAAGCTGGATCTGCCGCCTTTCACGCTGGTCGGAGCAACGACTCGCGCCGGTATGCTCACCAACCCGCTGCGCGATCGCTTCGGAATCGTCCAGCGTCTTGAGTTCTATAGCATCGCCGACCTGTCGACCATCGTCTCCCGCTCCGCCGGGATTCTGGGGCTGCCGATCGAGCCTGAGGGTGCATTCGAAATCGCCCGCCGCGCCCGTGGCACGCCGCGTATCGCCAACCGGTTGCTGCGGCGCGTGCGGGATTTCGCCGAGGTGCGCAGCAACGGGCACATTACCCGGCAGACGGCGGACAAGGCCCTGAACCTGCTGGATGTGGATGAGCACGGTTTCGATCATCAGGACCGGCGTCTGCTGTTGACCATGATCGAAAAATTCGACGGCGGCCCGGTGGGCGTGGATAGCCTGGCTGCGGCCATCAGCGAAGAGCGGCATACCATCGAAGACGTGCTGGAGCCGTATCTGATCCAACAGGGCTATATCATGCGCACCCCTCGCGGGCGCGTGGTTACACGGCACGCTTACCTGCATTTCGGGCTGAACGTTCCTGCAAGAATGGGAGAGTTGCCGGTGCCCGAGGAAACAGCCGATGACACTGCCGATCAGTAGTTTTGTGATCGACCTATTCGAGGTTTGCGTGGTCAGAATGCCTGTCTCGCCGCTGAGGCACCCGAACGGTTGTAAATCGTTGAAAAAACAGTTGTCTCACCCGATTGGCAACCCGAGGAGTAACCACTAGAGTATGCGCGCGCAAAACGGGGACCCGTCGTTCGCACATCGCTGTCGCGTTTATTACGAAGACACCGATGCCGGCGGCATCGTTTATTACGTCAATTACCTGAAGTTCATGGAGCGGGCTCGAACCGAGCGGCTGCGCGAACTGGGTTTTGCCCAATCCGAGCTGGCGCGGGACAACATGTTGTTCGTCGTGCATTCCAGCGAAGCGCGTTATCACAAGCCGGCGCGGCTGGATGATGAGCTGCTGGTCAGCGCGGATGTGATCGAATTGAACCGTGCCAGCCTGTGCTTTAAACAGCAGATCAGGCGGGCCTCGGATGCAACATTGCTCTGTGAGGGGCAGTTTTTGGTGGCGTGTGTACGCGCCGATAGTTTTAAACCCCGGGCCATTCCCGAAGCTTTGCGCGCGGCCTTCGCCGGCCAGAGCGGTACGGGCACACTTTCAGAGCAGGAGATAGAGCGTGGAAGCTAACGTCGTCGACCATACCTCCATGTGGAGTTTGGTCAGCAATGCCAGCATTGTTGTTCAGTTGGTGATGCTGCTTCTGGTGGCAGCTTCGGTCACCTCATGGGTCATGATTTTTCAACGCAGCAACATGCTGCGCGCGGGTCGTCGCGCGCTGGACAGCTTCGAGGAGCGTTTCTGGTCGGGCATCGACCTGTCGAAACTGTATCGTCAGGCCGGCAGCAACCCCGATCCGGACTCTGGCGTGGAGCAGATCTTCCGCGCCGGCTTCAAGGAGTTCTCCCGTCTGCGCCAGCAGCCGGGTGTCGATCCTGATGCGGTAATGGAAGGCGTGGCTCGCGCCATGCGCGTTGCCATTTCGCGTGAAGAAGAAAAGCTGGAAACCGGTCTGCCGTTTCTCGCGACCGTGGGTTCCACCAGCCCGTATGTGGGTCTGTTCGGTACCGTCTGGGGGATCATGAACTCCTTCCGTGGCCTGGCCACCGCCCAGCAGGCGACCCTGGCCACTGTCGCGCCGGGTATCGCCGAGGCACTGATCGCAACCGCCATCGGCCTGTTTGCAGCGATTCCGGCGGTCATTTGCTACAACCGTTTCTCCGCTCGCAGCGAAACGCTGATCAGCCGTTACTACACCTTTGCTGACGAGTTCCAGGCCATCCTGCACCGTAAAGTGCACACCAGCGAAGAGTGAACAGGTAATTCCCCATGGCATTAATCGCTCGAGATCGTCGCAAGAAACGCAAGCCGGTCGCCGAAATGAACGTGGTGCCGTACATCGACGTAATGTTGGTGCTGCTGGTCATCTTCATGGTCACCGCTCCCATGATCAATCAGGGCGTGAAGGTCGACTTGCCCAAGGTTTCCAGCGAAGCCTTGCCGCAGGACAACAACCATCAGGTCCTGACCATTTCGATCAAGGCTGACAAGACCTATTACTGGAACGTTGGCAGCGAAGTCGATACCGACAAGCAGATGGACAAGGCAATGACCCTGCCGCAACTGACCTCGGCCGTGACCAAGATCGTCGCTGCCGGACGTGATGCGGGCAAACAGACGCAGGTGTTCATTCGTGGCGACAGGACCGTGGACTACGGCTCTGTCATGGGCACGATGGGCGGGTTGCAGAAAGCCGGGGTCGGGAACGTTGGTTTGATTACCGAGGCACCCTGATGCAGCCGATTCGAGAGCCGTCCGCCTCGGAAAGCTACTTCTGGCCTAGTGTCTGGGCCGTGGCGTTGCACATCCTGATTTTTGGCATGCTGTTCGTCAGCTTTGCCATGACTCCGGAGTTGCCTGAAGCCAAGCCGATTGTTCAGGCGACGCTCTATCAGCTCAAGTCCAAGAGCCAGGCGACCACCCAGACCAACCAGAAAATTGCCGGCGAGGCGAAGAAGACTGCTGCGCGTCAGACTGAAGTCGAGCAGCTGGAACAGAAAAAGATCGAGCAGGAAGCCGTAAAGGCTGCGGAACAAAAGAAAGAAGAAGCGGCTCAAAAGGCCGAAGAACAGAAAGCCGCCGCCGAGGCCAGGAAGGCCGAGCAAAAAGCCGAGGAAGCCAAAAAGGCCGATGAGGCCAAGAAAGCCGACGAAGCCAAGAAGACTGCGGATGCGAAAAAGGCTGAAGAGAAACAGTTGGCTGACATAGCCAAGAAGAAAGCCGAAGAGGAAGCGAAAAAGAAAGCCGAAGAGGACGCCAGGAAAGCCGCCGCCGAGGAAGCCAAGAAACAGGCTGCCGATGAAGCGAAGAAAAAAGCGGCCGAAGAGGCGAAGCAAAAGGCTGCCGAGGATGCCAAGAAAAAGGCAGCCGAGGACGCGAAGAAGAAAGCCGCTGCCGATTCTGCCAAGAAAGCACAAGAGGCCGCTCGCAAGGCTGCCGAAGACAAGAAGGCGCAGGCACTGGCCGATTTGCTGTCCGATAAAACGGAACGGCAACAGGCTTTGGCGGATGAGCTGGGCGATGAGACCGCAGGCAGTTTCGATGATCTGATTCGTGTCAGGGCATCGGAAGGCTGGAGCCGTCCACCGTCGGCGCGTAATAACATGTCGGTAACATTGCAGATCGGCATGTTGCCAGACGGGACTATCGCATCCGTATCGGTTGCCAGGTCCAGTGGCGATGGACCGTTCGACAGCTCTGCGGTTGCAGCGGTGAAGAACATTGGACGTTTGACAGAAATGCAGGGTATGAAGCCGGCTGACTTCGCTCCCTATCGTTCATTCAAGATGACATTCACACCTGGAGATCTAGCCTTGTGATCAACCTTTTTCGAGGACTGCTGGTCGTTCTCTGCTGTGCAGTCGGAATGGTCAATGCAGAAGAGAAGAACATTCTGGTCACCAGCGGCAGTGACCGAGCGACTCCGATCGCTGTCGTGCCGTTTGGCTGGCAGGGCGGCAACGTGCTGCCTGAAGACATGTCGGAAATTATCGGTAACGACTTGCGCAACTCGGGTTATTACGCGCCGATTCCCAAGCAGAACATGATCAGCTTGCCGACCCAGGCCAGCGAAGTCATCTTCCGTGACTGGAAGGCACTGGGTGCTCAATACGTAATGGTCGGCAATATCGTACCTGCGGGCGGTCGCCTGCAGATCCAGTACGCGTTGTTCAACGTTGCGACCGAACAGCAAGTGCTGACCGGGAATGTTTCGGGTACTAACGACCAGTTACGTGATATGGCGCACTACATTGCCGACCAGTCGTTCGAGAAACTCACCGGCATCAAGGGTGCGTTTTCCACTCGCATGCTGTACGTGACTGCAGAGCGTTTTTCCGAGAACAATACCCGCTACACGTTGCAGCGTTCCGACTATGACGGTGCCCGCGCGGTTACTCTCTTGCAGTCGCGCGAGCCAATCCTCTCGCCGCGTTTCGCGCCGGATGGCAAGCGTATCGCCTACGTCTCGTTCGAACAGAAGCGTCCACGTATCTTCGTCCAGCACATTGATACCGGTCGCCGCGAGCAGATCACCAACTTCGAAGGGCTCAATGGCGCACCGGCCTGGTCGCCGGACGGCTCCAGGCTGGCATTCGTACTGTCGAAAGACGGCAACCCGGAAATCTATGTAATCAATCTTGGTTCGCGTCAGTTGAGTCGCGTTACCAGTGATTCTTCCATCGATACCGAGCCTTTCTTCGGCAAAGATGGATCCACGCTCTACTTCACGTCGGACCGTGGCGGCAAGCCACAGATCTACAAGACCAACATTAATGGCGGTGGTGCCGAGCGCGTCACATTTGTAGGCAACTACAACGCCAACCCGAAATTATCGGCTGATGAAAAGACGCTGGTAATGATTCACCGGCAGGAAGGCTTCACCAACTTCAAGGTTGCGGTTCAGGATCTGGCTCGCGGTAATGTAAAGATCCTCACAGACAGCAACCTTGATGAGTCGCCTACTGTTGCGCCCAACGGCACCATGGTAATCTACGCCACCCGCCAGCAGGGCCGGGGAGTCTTGATGCTCGTGTCCATTAATGGACGCGTAAGGCTCCCGCTTCCTACCGCTCAAGGCGAAGTCAGAGAACCGTCCTGGTCCCCTTACCTGAACTGACGCGGCGCTACACGATTTGCTTAACACACTGGGGTTCATTAGGAGTTTCAAATGGAAATGCTGAAGTTTGGTAAATTTGCTGCGCTGGCTCTGGCCATGGCTGTAGCCGTAGGTTGCTCGTCCAAAGGCGGCGACAACGCCGGCGCTGGCGCTGTAGACCCTAACGCTGGTTACGGCGCTAACACTGGTGCCGTTGATGGCAGCCTGAGCGAAGAAGCTGCTCTGCGCGCAATCACCACCTTCTACTTCGAATACGACAGCTCGGACCTGAAGCCAGAAGCCATGCGCTCCCTGGACGTTCATGCCAAAGACCTGAAATCCAACGGCGCTCGCGTTGTTCTGGAAGGCAACACCGACGAACGTGGTACTCGTGAGTACAACATGGCACTGGGCGAGCGTCGTGCGAAAGCCGTTCAGCGTTACCTGGTACTGCAGGGTGTTTCCCCAGCTCAGCTGGAACTGGTTTCCTACGGCGAAGAGCGTCCAGTTGCTACCGGCAACGACGAGCAGTCCTGGGCCCAGAACCGTCGCGTCGAACTGCGTAAGTAATTCGATATGCGAACGTGCCGACGTGCTTTAACCGTTTTGGCCCTCGCCCTCCCGCTTACAGCGTGGGGCGCGGTACCTGTGGTCGATGACAATTCTGGCTCTGGCAGCAGCAGTTATCCGCCAGCGGGTTATGGCACGTCCGGCGCCTATGCCGGGGGAGGGGTTACGGCCCCTGCCTCGGCACAGGGTCAGCTGTTCATGCAGCTGCAACAAATGCAGGAAGAAATCGCGCGTTTGCGCGGTATGGTTGAAGTCCAGCAGAACGACATCCAGCGCATGAAGCAGGAAGCTCTGGAGCGTTACCAGGAACTCGATCAACGCATAGCCAGCGGCGCCGCCGCATCGGCTGGCAACAATTCTCAACCCGCGGGCGGCGCCATCGACGCCAGCGGGACGCCTTCGGCCCCAGTGGCTCAGGCACCGGCAGCGGGCACCGAGCCTGCTGATCCCGCGAAGGAAAAGCTGTATTATGAAGCGGCTTTCGACCTGATCAAGGCAAAGGATTTCGACAAGGCCAGCCAGGCCTTTACGGCTTTCCTGCGCAAGTATCCCAACAGCCAGTACTCGGGCAATGCCCAATACTGGCTGGGCGAAGTGAATCTGGCCAAGGGCGACCTTCAAGGCGCGGGTCAGGCTTTCGCCAAGGTCAGTCAGCAATATCCGAAGCACGCCAAGGTGCCTGATTCGTTGTACAAGCTGGCTGACGTCGAGCGTCGCCTGGGTCACAACGACAAGGTCAAAGGCATTTTGCAGCAAGTGGTGGCCCAGTATCCTGGCACTTCCGCTGCTCAGTTGGCGCAACGCGATCTTCAGCGCCTCTGACTCTGCCAGCCTGACATTCGAGAAAGCCGCGCCTGTCGCGGCTTTTTTCGTTTAGAATCTCGCACCCGAAATTCCGGTAACTATTACGCTTCTCTGGATTCTGCGAGCGCAGGGTGCATTGAAGTGCCTGACGGAGGCGGACGGCCTGTTTAGCTGTTACGCCCGTGGCCCCTATGCAACAGACATTACGCATCACCGAAATATTTCACTCTTTGCAGGGTGAAACCCGCACGGCCGGGCTGCCGACTGTATTCGTTCGCCTGACAGGCTGCCCATTGCGCTGCCAGTATTGCGACAGCGCCTATGCGTTCAGCGGCGGCACCATCCACACCCTGGACGACATCGTAGGTCAGGTCGCCGCTTACCGACCGCGCTATGTCTGCGTAACCGGCGGTGAGCCATTGGCCCAGCCGAACGTCATCCCTCTGCTCCAGCGCCTGTGCGACGTCGGCTATGAAGTGTCGCTGGAAACCAGCGGCGCTCTGGACATCTCGGCGGTAGACCCGCGCGTCAGTCGCGTGGTGGATCTCAAGACACCGGGCTCCGAGGAAGTTGGACGCAATCGCTACGAGAACATGGATCTGCTGACGCCCAATGACCAGGTGAAGTTCGTGATCTGCTCGCGGGAAGACTACGACTGGGCAGTCTCCAAGCTGATTCAATATGGTCTGGACCGTCGTGCGGGAGAAGTCCTGTTCTCGGCCAGTCATCATCAACTCAAGGCAAGCGATCTTGCGGACTGGATTGTCGCGGACAATCTGCCGGTCCGTTTGCAGATGCAGCTGCACAAATATCTTTGGAATGACGAGCCGGGGCGCTGAGATGACTGAATCCAATATGACAGACAAAAAAGCCGTGATCCTGCTGTCCGGTGGCCTGGACTCGGCCACCGTTGTAGCCATGGCTCGCGCCGAAGGCTACGCCTGCTACACCATGAGCTTCGATTACGGCCAGCGCCATCGCGCCGAGCTGCAGGCTGCTGAGCGGGTGGCCCGTGATCTGGGCGTTATCGAGCATAAAGTGATCGGCCTGAATCTGAACGGTATTGGTGGCTCGGCCCTGACCGATAGCTCTATCGACGTGCCAGAGGCGCCCACCGAAGGCATTCCGGTGACGTATGTACCAGCCCGAAACACAGTCTTTTTGTCGTTGGCCCTGGGCTGGGCGGAAGTGCTCGGTGCGCGTGACATTTTCATCGGCGTCAACGCGGTGGATTATTCCGGCTACCCGGATTGCCGTCCGGAATTTGTCGAGTCGTTCGAGCGCATGGCTAATCTGGCGACCAAGGCCGGGGTGGAAGGGCAGGGCTTTTCCATTCGAGCGCCGCTGCAGAACCTCAGCAAGGCGGATATCGTGAAAGCCGGTACCGCGCTGGGGGTCGACTATGCGTTAACCGTTTCCTGCTATCAGGCCGATGAACAGGGCCGCGCCTGTGCCAAATGTGACAGCTGTCGCCTGCGTGCGGAGGGCTTCGCAGCGGCCGGCGTTTCCGACCCAACACGGTATTTTTAAATTATTTTAAAAAAGGTGTTGAATACCTCATAAAAATCAGTAATATACGCGCCACGCAACAGAGGGTCGTTAGCTCAGTTGGTAGAGCAGTTGGCTTTTAACCAATTGGTCGTAGGTTCGAATCCCACACGACCCACCATATTCAAAGCTGTATTTGGAAAGCTGGAAGGCCCATGAAAATGAGGACTCCAGCTTTTTTTTTGCGTTCGATTTTGATGAGTTGGCTTCGGCGATCAATGTTGAAAAGGATTCTCATCTCTCGTTAGCGAGCTAAAAATTTGTGTCAGTTGCGGTCGTTGGCGGTAAAATCCGCCCGCTTCTGAGCAGGGGCTAGTTGGGTGCCTCTCAAGAGTACGTGTGACAAGCCGGGGTACTCGCCCAAGTGAGATTTTCCGGCTTTTTTATCGCCTGTCCTACGGGTGTAATCTTGCCTTTCGCGCTTAAGCGCCTACAGGTCCCGCGAACATGACGCAGATTTCCGAACGCTTTCTGGTGCAGGCTCACCTCGATGCCAAACAGCCAAAAGTATTGAGTCCAGAGGAACAGGCGCGTTATCGCGTCGAGATCGCGGCCGAGCTCAAGAAGCAGGACGCGGTATTGGTTGCGCACTACTACTGTGATCCGGTCATTCAGGCGCTGGCCGAAGAAACCGGCGGCTGTGTGGCTGATTCGCTGGAAATGGCGCGATTCAGCAACAATCACTCGGCCAGCACCGTTCTGGTGGCCGGTGTGCGATTCATGGGCGAAACAGCCAAGATCCTCAATCCGGAAAAACGCGTATTCATGCCTACGCTTGAGGCGACCTGTTCGCTCGATGTCGGCTGTCCTGTCGATGAGTTCTCCGCATTCTGCGATCAACACCCGGAACGCACCGTGGTGGTGTATGCAAACACCTCGGCTGCCGTCAAAGCTCGCGCTGACTGGGTAGTGACATCGGGTTGTGCGCTGGAAATCGTCGAAAGCCTGATGGATAACGGCGAGAAGATCATCTGGGCGCCCGATAAGCACCTGGGCCGCTACATCCAGCGTGAGACGGGGGCTGACATGCTTCTGTGGGATGGGGCCTGTATCGTCCACGAAGAGTTCAAGTCCAAGCAGTTGGAGGACATGAAGGCTCTGTACCCGGAGGCGGCGGTGCTTGTGCATCCGGAGTCGCCGGAGTCGGTCATCGAACTTGCCGATGCCGTTGGATCGACCAGCCAGATGATCGCTGCGGCGCAGCGCATGCCCAACAAGACGTTCATCGTCGCGACTGACCGCGGCATCTTCTACAAGATGCAGCAGTTGTGTCCGGACAAGATTTTCATTGAAGCGCCCACCGCTGGCAATGGCGCAGCCTGCCGCAGCTGTGCGCATTGCCCGTGGATGGCGATGAATACGCTGGAGCGTACGCTGCAGTGCCTGCGAGAAGGCACGAACGAGATACTGGTAGACCCGGCGCTGATTCCCCACGCAGTGCGACCGCTGCAGCGCATGCTCGACTTCACCCAGGCCGCGCGCCTGCGCCAGGCCGGCAACGCCTGACAGGCAGGAGCGGACCTCAGGCAGTCCCGTAGGAGTGGGCCGGGCGGCGCTCCACTTGCCGCGAAAGATTTGCCGCCTGGCAGGACGCATTCGCGGACAAGTCCGCTCCCACATCCCCCGCAATCCGTTCCCACAGATCTATGGGCTGACCGTGGGAGCGGACCGGGCGGCGCTCCGCTTGTCCGCGAAAAGGCCGGTACAGTCGTAGACGAATTGCGCAACCTGCTAGTTCATCATGTCCTTGACCATTCGCTCCTGCTCGATCAGGTCTTTCTGTCTGGCGTCGATTCTCGACGCAAGCTGGAAGTTGTTGCTTGCGCGGCGTTTGGCGAAGTCGAGTTGCTGGATAGCCTGTCGGAAATCACCTACCAGAGCGAAGTATTCCGCCCGAGCCTGATGCAGGCCCATAGTGTTGCCATTCAGGCCACGGGTTTCAGCCACCACGTACCAGATGTCCGGATCGTCAGGTCGGGTCTTGAGCAGGGCGTCGAGCGCTTTTTCCGCTTCAGCGGTGCGGTTCTGCTTCAGCAGCACGTCGATGCGTACGTCGTTCAGCGGATAGTTACCCGGATACAGGTTCAGCATCCGGTCGACCCGCTGCTGGGCGTCGGCCAAACGGTTGTTGGTAATGTCCAGCTCGATCTGGGTCAGGTTGTAGGTGATGTCGTTGGGTGACTTGTCCAGCAGGGGCTTGAGGCTTTCACGCGCTTCATTGAGCTGGCCGCCCTTGATCTGTGCAATGGCCAGCCCGTAGCGAGCGGCGTCGGATTTTGGATTTTCAGTCAATTGAGCGCGAAAGCGCTTGGCCGCGATGCCGGGTGTCTCCTCGTAGATAAGCGCCACCCGTGCCCGCATCAGCTGATACTGCAGGCTGTCTTCCTTGCCGCCCGGCCTGGACTGCTCGGCCCGGTTGCGGGTATCGGCGATGCGCGATTCGCTGACCGGGTGGGTCAACAGAAACTCTGGAGGTTTAGCGTCGAAGCGGTACTGACGCATCAGGCGCTCGAACATCGTCGGCATGTTGCGCGGATCGTAACCGGCGCGCTCCAGGTTGAGCAGGCCGATTCGGTCGGCCTCCTGTTCGTTCTGGCGCGAGAAGCGGCGCTGCTCCTGGATGGCGGCAGCCTGTGAGCCGGCGATGGCTGCGATACCCGCGTCCCCCGCGCCTGCGGCGGCCATCACGATACCGGCCAGCATCGCGGCCATGACCGGCATCTGCATGCGCTGTTGTGCTTCGATGCCGCGCGCGAAGTGCCGTTGCGACAAATGCGCGAGTTCATGCGCAAGCACCGAGGCGAATTCGCCTTCGGTCTGGGCATTCAGGAACAGCCCGCCGTTAACTCCGATAATGCCGCCCGGTGCGGCAAATGCGTTCAGTTGCGGGCTGTTGATCAGGATGAACTCAAGGCGACGGTCCTGAACCTGGCTGGTTTCGGCCAGTCGGTAAACCGTGGTCTCGACGTAATCCTTGAGCTGCGGATCGGACAGTTGGCTCACCTGACCACGTAACAGGCCCAACCAGGCGCGACCGAGCTGATGTTCCTGTTCAGGCGAGACGATGGCGGAGCTGGCGTCACCGAGCGATGGCAGGTCATCGGCCATGGCGGGTGCGCCGAGCAGGCAGGCGAGCGTGAGCAGTGTAGGACGCAGAAAATTCATGCACGAAGCTCTGGGCTGGAGAACACGTACTGTAGCTGCCTCAATGGCTTGCTGACCAGAGTGAGGTATTCTTCCCGTCCTGTAAGAAACGGCGATGCCTGCGTTGCGCAACGCTGGCAACGTGATTGCCGGATCAAATGTCACTGCTCGATGTGTCGCCCTGGAGAAAACCGATGTCTGACGCTGTATCCCGTCCCGAAACCTGCGACGCCGAACTGGACGCCTGCGGTCTGAACTGCCCGCTGCCGTTGCTGAAAGCCAAGATGGAACTCAATCGTCTGGCCAGCGGCGCGGTGCTGAAGGTGCTGGCGACAGACGCCGGTTCGCAGCGGGATTTCCGCACCTTCGCCAGACTGGCGGGCCACGACCTGCTGCATGAAGAGGTCGAGGCGGGTGTCTACAGCTATTGGCTGCGCAAGGCCTGAGTCAGCGCCTGCCGTTCCTCGAAAGGATTGTCGATGTTCAACGTGCTTCGCAACTGGGTGCAACGCTATTTCTCGGACGAGGAAGCGGTGGTGCTCGCGGTACTGCTGGTCCTGGCTTTTACTCTGGTCCTGACGCTTGGCGGGATGCTGGCGCCGGTACTGGCCGGGCTGGTGCTGGCTTACCTGATGCAGGGCATGGTCAGTTTTCTGGAGCGGCTGCGGCTGCCGGAAACCGCTGCGGTCGGCCTGGTGTTCGCGTTGTTCATCGGTGTGCTGCTGGTGTTTCTGCTGGTGCTGGTGCCGCTGCTGTGGCATCAGTTGATCACGCTGGGTAACGAGCTGCCCGGGATGCTCGCCAAATGGCAGTCGCTGCTGTTGCTGCTGCCGGAGCGGTATCCGCATCTGGTCTCAGACGAACAGGTGCTGCAGGCCATCGAGACCGCACGCGGCGAGATCGGCAAATTCGGCCAGCTGGCTCTGACATTGTCGCTGTCGAGCCTGCCGCTGCTGGTCAATCTGATGATCTATCTGGTGCTGGTGCCGATCCTGGTGTTCTTCTTCCTCAAGGACCGCCGGATGATAGGGCGCTGGGCACGGGGCTATCTGCCCCGCGAAAGGGCGCTGTTGACGCGCGTCGCCGAGGACATGAATCGGCAGATCGCCAACTACATCCGTGGCAAGGTCATCGAAATCCTGATCTGCGGCGGCGTGACCTACATCGCTTTCGTCGCTCTGGGCCTCAACTACGCCGCGTTGCTGGCGATGCTTGTAGGGATTTCCGTGGTGGTGCCCTATGTCGGCGCGGTCGTGGTGACGGTGCCGGTGGCGCTGATCGGTCTTTTCCAGTGGGGTTGGGGCGATCAGTTCATCTACCTGATGATGATCCACGGGATCATTCAGGCGCTGGACGGCAACGTGCTGGTGCCGCTGCTGTTTTCCGAGGCGGTCAACCTGCACCCGGTGGCGATTATCTGCGCGGTACTGCTGTTCGGCGGGCTGTGGGGCTTCTGGGGGATATTCTTCGCGATTCCGCTGGCGACGCTGTTCAAGGCGGTGCTTGATGCCTGGCCGCGCAGCGAGCCGTCCGTAGCGCCGCTGCTCTGAAGTGAGCAGCAGGCTCGCTGCGCGACATGCGGTGGCGCAGCGAAGCCGTCAGGTCAGCCGTTGAGCGCCTGCGCTCTGGCGAGCACGTCGGCAATGTGACCCGGTACTTTCACGCCGCGCCATTCGTGACGCAGGATGCCATCCTTGTCGATCAGAAAGGTGCTGCGGTCGACGCCCAGGTATTCCTTTCCATAGAGCTTCTTGAGCTTGATCACATCGAACAGCTGGCAAAGCGTTTCGTCCTTGTCCGAGATCAGTTCGAACGTGAAGGACTGCTTGGCCCTGAAGTTCTCATGGGTTTTGAGGCTGTCGCGCGATACGCCGAACACGACCGTATTGGCGGTCTGGAACTCAGCGATATGGTCGCGAAAATCCTGCCCCTGAGTGGTGCAGCCGGGCGTGTTGTCTTTCGGGTAGAAATAAATCACGACCTGCTGGCCCTTGAGCGCCGACAGGTTGACGACCTGTCCACTGGTGGCGGATGCCTGGAAGTCGGGAACGGATTGATCTACTGCTACGGCCATGAAGATTTCCTTACATCGGTGCCTGAGGGCGCCATGGTTCGATCAGCGCGTCGAGGTTGAGTGCGTCGGCGAAATCGAGGAACTGATCACGCAGCCAGCTGATTTGAGTACCGGCCGGCAGGGTGACGGTGAACGTGGCATTGAGCATCGTGCCGCCGGTCTGCGGTGCCTGATAGGTGTCGCAGATCAGGTTTTCCAGCTCGACGTTGTGGTCGATGAAGAACTGGCACAACTCGTTGATGATGTCCGGACGGTAGGCCGAGCTGACGTAGGCCACGTAGGGCAGGGCCTCTGGACGGCTTTCGAGCGTCGCGCTGCGCACCACGCTGATGGTGAACGCGTGCTTCTTGGACAGACCGGGAAGGCCGGCTTCCAGGCGGGCGAGGGCGTCCCAGCTGCCGGACAGCTGAAGGATCAGCGCGCTACATTCACCATGACGGGTCAGCCGCGAGCTGACGACCGAGCAGCGGCTTTCGTGGCTGGCGCGGCACAGCACGTTGGTCAGCTCCATGGGGTTTGCGCCAAGGGCACTGATGACAAGGAATTGTTCGCGAACTGTGGGGGTGGACGACATGCAGCTTTCCTAGACGATGAGCGGTCGGTACATTTCCGGACCTGCTGGGGCGATTCGGTGATCGACAGC
Source organism: Pseudomonas sp. R1-18 (assembly GCF_051132095.1). Taxonomy (NCBI): domain Bacteria; kingdom Pseudomonadati; phylum Pseudomonadota; class Gammaproteobacteria; order Pseudomonadales; family Pseudomonadaceae; genus Pseudomonas; species Pseudomonas sp. R1-18. The sequence goes on along the minus strand of NZ_CP071658.1, from coordinate 3,582,859 downwards.
GCGACACGGCGACCTGGCTCGGACACGACAGACCCGCATGGCAATGCCGTGGCATGGCTGAAAGACGCCGGGGCAGGGCTTTACGCGACAGAATCGACCGATTGAACGAGGTGCGCAGCTGGCCAGTACCGATCAAAGGAAGAAGGGTAGCGAAAACCAACGCCGAGGGGAATGCTCAGAGCGCGGTACTTTGCTTGTACAAGGCTGATAGCGCCAGTACCATTACGGCTCTCTTTTTCCGGCAGGAGCGGTTGCATGATTGCGGGCAGTATGGTGGCACTGGTCACACCCATGGATGCACAAGGTCGTCTGGATTGGGACAGCCTGAGCAAACTGGTGGACTTCCACTTGCAAGAGGGCACCAACGCTATCGTTGCCGTCGGCACGACGGGCGAGTCGGCGACTCTGGACGTGAACGAACACATCGAGGTCATTCGTCGCGTGGTCGATCAGGTGGCCGGTCGCATTCCGGTCATCGCCGGCACCGGTGCCAATTCCACGCGCGAAGCCGTCGAACTGACGACCAACGCCAAGACCGCCGGCGCCGATGCGTGCCTGCTGGTCACGCCGTACTACAACAAGCCGACCCAGGAAGGCCTGTTCCAGCATTTCAGTCATATCGCCCACGCCGTCGACATCCCGCAGATTCTCTACAACGTTCCCGGCCGTACCGCCTGCGACATGCTGCCCGAGACGGTCATTCGCCTGTCCGCGGTGAGCAACATCATCGGTATCAAGGAAGCCACCGGCAACCTGCAGCGCGCCAGGGACATCCTGGCCGGCGTCGGCGGCGATTTTCTGGTGTACTCGGGCGACGACGCCACCGCGGTCGAACTGATGCTGCTGGGCGGCAAAGGCAATATCTCGGTCACGGCCAACGTCGCGCCGCGCGCCATGAGCGAGCTGTGCGCCGCCGCCATGCGCGGTGATGCCGAGACGGCCCGGGCGATTCACGAGAAGCTCATGCCGCTCAACAACAACCTGTTTATCGAATCCAACCCTATCCCGGTGAAATGGGCATTGCATGAAATGGGTCTGATGCCGGACGGTATCCGTCTGCCGCTCACCTGGCTCAGCGAAGCCTGTCACGAACCGCTGCGACAGGCCATGCGCCAGTCCGGCGTATTGGTTTAATTGAGGAAGCACTACGCAATGAAGCGATTGGCCGGACTTTCCGCACTTGCCTTGATTATCTCCAGCACCAGCGGTTGCGGTTGGCTATGGGGTGAAGATGGTTACTTCCGTGATCGCGGAAGCGACTATCTGGAGGCCACCCAGACCCCGCCGATGCAGGTGCCTGGCGATATCTCCAGCAGCAAGCGACTCGACCCGCTGCTGCCGATCCCCCGTAACGTCGCGGACAGCACAGCGAAAGGCGAATACGTCGTTCCTCGTCCGCAACCGCTGACCGCCTCGTCCGACGCAAGCGACTTCAGCCTGCAGCAGAGCGGCGACGCGCGCTGGATTCTGGTTCAGCGTCCGCCTGCCGAAGTCTGGCCGGTAGCGCATCAGTATTTTGAAGACAATGGCTTCCGCATCGCTGAAGAGCGTCCGCAGACCGGTGAGTTCAGCTCCACCTGGCAGCGTCTGGACGAATTGTCCGCTTCCGTCTCCCGTCGCATGAGCGCCAGCGGTACCGCTGCCGACGCCGAAACCCGTGTCCGGGTCCGTATCGAGCCGGGCGTGCAGCGCAACACCAGTGAAGTCTATGTCGTCAGCGTCGAGCGGCCTGCCGGCAGCACGGCTGACGCCGGCTTCCCCGAGCGCACCACCAACGTGGGCCTCGACGCTGCGCTGACCGACGACCTGTTGGCCAGCATGAACCGCAACGCCGAGAAGGGCGGTTCGGTTTCGCTGTTGGCCGCGCGCGATTACGACACTCCAAGCCGCGTGGCGCTGAGCGAAGATGGCAGCGGCAACCCGGTGCTGAACCTGGGCGCCGACCTCGATCGCGCATGGTCCAGCGTGGGCCGTGCACTGGATCAGGGCGACTGGCGCGTGGAAGACATCAACCGCAGCCTGGGTCTGTACTACATCAACCTGGCAGAGAAGGCGAAGACGCCGGAAAACCAGCCAGGTTTCTTCAGCCGCATGTTTGGCAGCGATGCCAGCAAGGAAGAGGTCGAAGCGCGTGCCGAACGCTATCAGGTCCGCCTGAGCAAAGTGGGCGATAACGTGCAGGTGACCGTCGAGAAGAACATCAATACCGTGGCGCCGGCAGACGTTGCCCGCCGTGTATTGAGCGTCATTCAGGACAACCTGGGTTAAGTGCGTTTCGCAGTCCTTGGCAGTGGCAGCCGTGGCAACGGCACGCTGGTCGCAAGTAACGACACGTACGTGCTGGTGGATTGCGGTTTCTCCCTGCGGGAAACCGAACGGCGCCTGGCCCGGCTGGGTGTGGGCGCCGAGCAACTGAGCGCGATTCTGGTGACCCACGAACATGCCGATCATGTGCATGGCGTGGGTTTGCTGTCTCGGCGCTACAATCTTCCGGTTTACATGAGCAACGGTACCTTGCGCGGGATGCGCAAGCCGGTCGAAACCACCGGGGTGGTGGCATGCGGTCAGCGGCTTGAACTGGGCGCGCTGAACATCGATGTGGTATCGGTTTCCCACGATGCGCTGGAGCCGACCCAGTTCGTGTTCAGCGATGGCCGTCGTCGTCTGGGCGTGCTGACCGATCTGGGTTCATGGTGCCCTCGGGTGCTGGATCGTTATCAAGGCCTGGATGCCTTGATGATCGAATCCAATCACTGCCGCGACATGCTTGCCCGAGGCCATTACCCCGGATTCCTCAAGCAGCGCGTCGGCGGGGCAATGGGACATTTGAACAACCACCAGGCCGCAAGCCTGGTGAGCGAGCTGGGGTGGCAGGGTCTGCAGCATCTGGTGCTGGCCCACATCAGCAGCAAGAACAACCTGCCGCAGCTGGCCCGGCAATGTTTCGTCGACACCCTCGGGTGCGACCCGGACTGGCTGCAACTGGCCGATCAAGATTCAGGGCTCGACTGGCGACATATCGCCTAGCCCAACTACTTAGCAAGCGGAGCCCATCATGGAAAAACGTGAAGAACTCTACCGCGGCAAAGCCAAGTCGGTTTACAAGACCGACGACGCCGACCGCTTGATCCTGCTGTTCCGTAACGACACTTCGGCGTTCGACGGCAAGCGCATCGAACAGCTGGACCGCAAGGGCATGGTGAACAACAAGTTCAACGCCTTCATCATGCAGAAGCTCGAAGAGGCCGGCGTGCCGACTCAGTTCGACAAACTGCTGGGCGATAACGAGTGCCTGGTCAAGAAACTCGACATGATCCCGGTCGAATGCGTCGTGCGTAACTACGCAGCGGGCAGCCTGGTCAAGCGCCTGGGCGTTGAAGAAGGCCTCAAGCTCGATCCGTACACTTTTGAACTGTTCCTGAAGGACGACGCCAAGGGCGACCCGTTCATCAACGAATCCCACGTCGTGGCATTCGGTTGGGGCACCGCCGAGCAGTTGACCCGCATGAAGGAACTGTCCCTCAAGGTCAACGAAGTGCTGAGCAAGCTGTTTGACGACGCCGGCCTGCTGCTGGTGGACTTCAAGCTTGAATTCGGTGTGTTCCACGGCGAAATCGTCCTGGGCGACGAGTTCAGCCCGGACGGCTGCCGCCTGTGGGACAAGGAAACGCGCAAGAAGATGGACAAGGACCGCTTCCGCCAGGGCCTCGGCGACGTCATCGAAGCCTATGAAGAAGTCGCGAACCGTCTGGGCGTGCCGTTGTAAGGCGGCAAGCCACGCAAGCGCTTGATAGCACGAAAAAAATCAGCGTAAAGGCTTCGCCTTTTCGCAATGTCCTGTTATCATGCGCGCCGTTGGAGAGATGCCAGAGTGGCCGAATGGGACGGATTCGAAATCCGTTGTACCTTCACCGGTACCTAGGGTTCGAATCCCTATCTCTCCGCCATACAAATGAAAGCCCCGGAAGTTATGCTTCCGGGGCTTTTTTGTGTGGTCACGTTTTTCTTGAGCACATCTCGTGGCTTATGAAGAGGGGAGATCTCTTGGCTATTTCCTCTGGTCGAACTGTTTCTTCAGCGATCAGGCATGGGAGTTGAGGAGATGTCTGTTTTCGTATTATCGACGTCTACAGCACGAAAAAAAGCCCGCTCGGCGCGGGCTTTTGATCACTTAAAGCGTGGCTGAATACTTGTCGTCGACCTTGCGTCTTTCAAGGGTGTAACGCTTCATATCGATTTCGTCTGTTGCCAGCTTCTCGTCCAGCAGATCCATCTCACGTCTTTTCAAGCTGTTTACGTGGGCTTTGGTGGCTTGGTAGTTGATCGACTCGGCGGCGTCGTAGCCGCTGACCGGATCCCACAGGATCGACAGAGGCCAGAACAGCAGGTTCACTACGCCAAAGCCATAGGAGCGGCCGTAGAAAGAGCCACCGCCCGGCAGAATGCCCAGCCCCGCAGCAAGGCCCGGGCTCTTTTCCTCGACGGCGAGGTTGCTGGCGCGGTAGCGAGCAAGCTCGGCTTCCTGGGACGAGTTCAGGCCCGAAGCGCATCCGGTGGTCAGGGTAATGAGCGTGGCCGCAACGATATTACGAAATTTAAACATCTGATTTTCCTTGAGTTCCTGTCATGGGAGTCCTGCCATGACTGCCGCCGCTAGCGAGCGGGCCGCGCATCCTACATCAATGGTGGCTTTTTTACATCATTCGGGGAGGGCAAGAGTGCTACGGGCAGATCAAAGGCGGCTTGATGAACGACGTCCGAATGCAGTCGGTAGGCGCAGTGCAATGCTGAATCGCGGCAAATCAGGTCTGCCTTGGAGACCGATGATCAGACGATGCTCCTGCTATCCCTCAAGGCAATTTCTATAACCTGCTCGGGTGACAACTCCTGAGGATAATCTTCATGGCCAAAATACTCGCCTGGCCAGAAAATCAGAGCTGATATCCGGGAATTCGGAATGTTGATTTCAAGCATCGTCAACCAGAAATCGATAGCGTGCTCAGTTCCTTCAGCTTGCATAACCCTGCGGGCCAGTTCGATCAGCTCGGATTTGCTGACGTTCTCCAAGCGCTTTTCGTACGGTTGCGCCAGTATCTTGCGGACCCATGTGTCGTGGTCCTGGCCGCCGTAGATGCCTTGAAAATCGGCAAATTCCAGAACGGTAGCGGCTTCTTTATTAAACGCAGCCAGCTGAGTCAGGTTTTCCTCAGGGTGTCCGCAGTCAATCTCTTCTGCATAAGCGGTCAATCGAGCCACCAGAGACTCATCCAGCACGGGTGGCATCAACTCAGAACGAAGCTCCATACATTTGCTCTCACATTCCATTGGTTGTCATTGGACTCCCGAAGGTCTCGCGCAGGCTGGCGTCGTTCTGGATGCCATGAGCGCTGCCAGTCGGTGTCCGTTTGTCGGCAGTATACGCAGGCAGAGGGGTGGATTCGCGCCTGCGCTGCGCGGAGCATCAGGCAGAAACGAGCATCCTCGAATTGTTCTGTTACACCGTGCGAAGCTTGCACTCGATGGTTGCTTGGCAAAGGCAGTGATCAGCCTTGCCCGGCTGCTGGGGCGGGGATTGAACAGGGTTGTATTTTTGTAAAATCCAGACAAAGAAAAGCCCGCGATGGGGGAGCGGGCTTAAGGGGATTCACACTTGGGAGCGTCTTCAAGATGCGCCCCGGGCTGTGAAAAGTTTGTGAAGAATTCGTCGCTGTTTCAGATGCCGATTATTTTTGTTCCGGGGTCTGGATCGAGGCAGGTCCGTCGGAGTCCGGCACGAAGGTTTTGTTCTCTTCGGCGGCGGCTTCGCGGGCTTCGGCATGGTCGTTGACGGCTTCGGTGTGCTCTTTTTTCGCTTCCTGCATCTTGTCCTGAGCCGACTCCGCTTTCTGCTGCGCGTTCTCGGTGTGGGCCTGAGCGTCCTGAGCTTTCTGTTCGGATTTGCTGTCGCACGCTGCAAGGCCGAGCGAGGCGGAGAGGGCGAGGGCGTAGGCGAGGGCTTTGGACATGAATGGCTTTCCTTATGCAGAACAAATGTGTGGCTTTGAGCCACACTTGTCAGGCTAAGTTCAGGTTCATCCTCCGGCTGCGACGATCCGCCACGCCTGGCAGGTCTCAGCTAAAGGCCAACCCCGGACCATCGGTTCGGACGGTGAGGCCTGCATAAGTGGCCAGCGTCACGTCCCGGGTTTCAAACGGATGCAGATGTGCAGCCGTGACCACTGCAACGCTCGCGCCAGCGGCCTTGGCGGCGGCGATCCCGGCGGGAGCATCCTCGAAAACCAGACACTCCCGTGCGTCGACGCCCAGTCGCTGCGCCGCAAGCAAAAAGCCGTCAGGCGCTGGTTTGCCACGCGTCACGTCTTCGGCGGTTACGACCACATCCGGCAGCTCAAGTCCCGCAGCGCCCATCCGCGCCTGCGCCAACGCCAAAGGCGCCGAGGTGACGACCGCCCAGCGATCCTTGGGCAGCGATGCGAGAAACGCGGCCACGCCCTCGATCGCGATCACGCCTTCCACGTCCTCGATCTCGGCCTGGGAGATGCCTGCTGCTTCCAGTTCGACGTCGATATCCGGCAGGTTCTGCTTGCGCACCGTGTCGATGCTACGCACGCCGTGAATGGTCGGCAAAAAGGCTTCTACGTTCAGGCCGTGCTTGCGAGCCCATTTGGCCCAGACGCGTTCGGCGGCGATGGTGGAGTTGAGCAGTGTCCCGTCCATATCGAACAGAAACGCAGCGAATCGCTTTTCGTTGAACATGCAAACCTCATAGGGAAAAGGGTTAAGGACTATCAGCTGACAGGATGAGTGTCGGTGCGAGGCGAGCCACCGCGCTCAGCAACATCATTTTGCTATTGGATACGCGACAATATGCCGCAATTTGTGTCGTCACGAGTAATATGTGGCCACTGACTTCGACCCTGACGAATCCGGAAAGGCCTGATACAGCGCTGGCGAACAGAACGACAAGAACATCGAGAGCCAGGCTGCCCGCCCCGGTCGACGCAAAGTATCAACGAGCAGACGAAAAAGGCGATTAGAAAAATGACCACCACTTCGCGACCTTTGTATATTTCCTATGCGGGACCTTCGCTTCTGGAAATGCCCCTGTTGAACAAGGGCAGTGCATTCACCCCGCAAGAGCGGGTCGAATTCAACCTGATCGGGCTGCTGCCGCAGAACGTGGAGACCATCGAGGAGCAAGTGACGCGCGTGTACAGCCAGTACAAACAATGCGCGAGCGACCTCGACAAACACATCTACCTGCGCTCGATCCAGGACAACAACGAAACCCTGTTCTTCCGCCTGCTGGATTCGCACCTCGACGAGATGCTGCCGATCATCTATACCCCGACGGTCGGACAGGCGTGCCAGGAATTCTCCAAGATCTACCGCACTCACCGCGGGCTGTTCATCTCCTATCCGGAGCGCGATCGCATCGACGATATCCTTCGCAGCGCCACCAAGGACCGGATCAAGATCATCGTGGTGACCGACAGCGAACGTATTCTCGGTCTGGGCGACCAGGGTATCGGCGGCATGGGCATCCCTATCGGCAAGCTGTCGTTGTATACGGCCTGTGGCGGCATCAGCCCGGCGTATACGTTGCCGATCGTGCTGGATGTGGGCACTAACAATCGCGAGCTGCTGGACGATCCGATGTACATGGGCTGGCGCCACGAGCGGGTAACCGGCAAGGAATACGACGATTTCATCGCGCTGTTCATCGACGCCGTCCAGCGTCGCTGGCCGGATGTTCTGTTGCAGTTCGAAGACTTCGCCCAATCCAACGCCATGCCGTTGCTTGAAAAGTATCGCGACGAGCTGTGCTGCTTCAACGATGACATCCAGGGCACGGCGTCCGTTGCGGTCGGCACCTTGCTCGCCGCCTGCAAGGCCAAGGGCGAGACTCTGGCGCAACAGAAAGTCGTGTTTGTCGGTGCCGGTTCCGCCGGTTGCGGGATTGCGGAGCACATCATTGCTGCCATGCAGATCGAAGGCCTGAGCGAAAGCGCGGCCCGCCAGCGAATCTTCATGGTCGATCGCTACGGCCTGCTGACTGATGGCATGGATAACCTGCTGGACTTCCAGCGTCGTCTGGCGCAGAAAGCGTCTGACGTCGCAGGCTGGACTGCGGGTGACGAAGCATTCCCGACCTTGCTGGATGTGGTCAGCAATGCGGGCGCCACGGTGCTTATCGGTGTGTCGGGCCAGCGCGGTCTGTTCACCGAGCAAGTCATCCGCGAGCTGCACAAGCATTGCCCCAAACCGCTGGTGATGCCGCTGTCCAACCCGACCTCCAAGGTCGAAGCCACGCCGGAAGAGATCCTGCGCTGGACCGATGGCAACGCATTGGTGGCAACCGGCAGCCCGTTCGCACCGGTTGAAATCAACGGCCGCACGATTCATATCGCACAGTGCAACAACTCCTACATCTTCCCGGGCATCGGTCTGGGTGTGGTCGCGTGCAGTGCCTCACGCATCACCGACCGCATGTTGATGGCCGCGTCGAATGCACTGGCCGAGTGTTCGCCGATGGTGACCGGGCAGGGCGATGCCGTGTTGCCGCCGCTCAAGGAAATCCAGCAGGTCAGCCGCAAGATCGCGCTGGCGGTAGCCAAGGAAGCGCAGGCAGAAGGATTGGCGCTGGAGACGTCCGAAGAGCTGCTGCTGGCGGCCATCGAGCGCAATTTCTGGACGCCCGATTATCGCGCGTACCGTCGTCGTTCGGTCTGATCCGCAACGGGCAACTGCTCACGCCTCCTCAGGTTCGCCTGCGGAGGCACAGCGTGAGTATTGTTTGATCCAAAATATTCGCGGACAGGCGCAGACTTGGATGACAGATGCGCGATAACCCGCGCTGGCGAGATATACTGCGCGCCATTGTTCAAGGGAGAGCCGTGTGGCCATCGATATTCACTGGATTCGCGACGACGACAGCCTCGCCCGCCATTGCGCAAACTGGCAGAAATTGCCCTTTGTTGCCCTCGACACCGAGTTCATGCGGGTCGACACCTTTTATCCGATTGCTGCGTTGCTGCAGATCGGTGACGGCGCGAGCGCCTGGCTCATTGACCCGTTGCTGATCAACGACTGGCGACCGCTGTCCGCTTTACTGGAAAACCCCGACGTCATCAAGGTCGTCCACGCCTGTAGCGAGGACCTTGAAGTGTTGCTGCGCCTGACCGGCAGCCTGCCGGCACCGCTGTTCGATACTCAGTTGGCCGCGGCCTATCTGAACATCGGTTTTTCCATGGGTTATTCGCGGCTGGTGCAAGAAGTACTGCAAATCGAACTGCCCAAGGGCGAAACCCGCTCGGACTGGCTGCAGCGCCCGCTGTCGGAAACCCAGATCAGCTACGCCGCCGAAGACGCGGTGCACCTGGCCGAACTGTTCGAGGCATTGCGGCCTCGGCTGTCGGACGAAAAATATGCCTGGCTGATGGAGGACGGCGCCGAGCTGGTCGCCAACCTGCGCCGCGAGATCGACCCGTACGAGGTGTACCGCGACGCCAAGCTGGCCTGGAAACTGTCGCCCGCGCAGCTGGCGGTGCTTCGCGAATTATGCGCCTGGCGCGAGATCCAGGCGCGCAGTCGCGATCTGCCGCGCAATCGCATCGTGCGTGAACATTCACTGTGGCCGCTGGCCAAGACTCAGCCGGACAACCTCGGCGCATTGGCGCGGATCGAAGACATGCATCCGCGCACCGTGCGCCAGGACGGTGAGTTTCTGCTGGAGCTGATCAAGACCGCAGGCAGCCTGCCGCCCGAGCAATGGCCGCCCGCGCTGCCCGAACCGCTGCCCATCGACGCCGCGGGTATCCTCAAGCGTCTGAAGTCCATCGGCCAGCAATACGCCGAGCAACTGGACATGGCGCCCGAGCTGATGCTGCGCAAGAAAACGCTCGAAGCCTTGCTCAAGAGCGGCTACCCGAACGGTCCCTATCAACTGCCTGATTCGCTGCGTGGCTGGCGCCGCGAATTGATGGGTCAAGCGCTGCTCGACAGCCTGGCCGGTTCAGGAGAACAGCCTTGAAACGTATCTGCTCCATTTATCGCAGTCCGAAAAAGAACGAGATGTACCTCTATGTGCTCAAGAGCGACGTGCTCAAGCGTGTACCGGTCGACCTCCTGACGGCGTTCGGCAAGCCGCAACATGCCTTCGATCTGGTGCTGAGCCCTGAGCGCGCGCTGGCTCGCGAGGACATCCACAAGGTGCTGGAAAACCTCGACACGCAGGGCTATCACCTGCAGATGCCGCCCGCCGAGGACGAATACATCGAGCATCTGCCCGAAGAGCTGCTGCGCCGCAACGATCCCGTCTGAATCCGACCCTGCCAGGTCGTCATGCCCGCCCGTACAGAGCGGCGGGCATGACGACCCACGTCTGTGGCCGACTGCCCCGTTTTTAAGGTTTTTGAAGCATGCGCGTCCTGATTGCCGAGCACGATTACCCGATCTACACCCAACTGCTGCGCAAGGCCGCGCCGAACCTGGAGGTCATGAGCAGCGGCGATTCCGCTGAACTCGCGAACATGGCCAGCGACTGCCCGGTCTGGCTGGGACAGCCGGATCTGCTTGCCAATCTGCTGCGCCAGGGCCACACGCCGCAGTGGATGCAGTCGACTTGGGCGGGTATCACGCCGCTGTTGGTCGAAGGTCTGACCAGGGATTATCGCTTGACCCGTGCCGTCGGCATTTTCGGTCAGGTCATGGCCGAATACCTGCTGACCTACATGCTGGGTCACGAGCGTGAGGTGCTGGCGCGCCTGATGAGCCAGGTCGAGCGCAAGTGGGACAACCGCATGGGCCAGAGCCTGGCCGGGCGCAAAGTGCTGATCGTGGGCGCGGGCGATATCGGCCAGCGCGTCGCGCATTTCCTGCTGCCGTTTGGCGTGCAGGTGCATGGCGTGGCGAGCAAGGCACGGGTTCAGGAGCCGTTCGTTGAAGTGGCGGCGCTCGGTGATCTGGAGCGGCTGGTGGGGGAGATGGACTATGTCATCAACCTGCTGCCCAACACGCCGGAAACCCACGACCTGTACGACGCAAAACTGTTTGCCCGCTTCAAGCCGACCGCGCTGTTCATCAACGTGGGGCGCGGCGTCGCGGTGGTCGATGCGGATCTGGTCGAGGCATTGAAAGAAGGGCATCTGGCCGGAGCGATCATTGATGTCTGCCGTCAGGAACCCTTGCCGCAGCGCCATCCGTTCTGGACTGCCTACGGTCTGCTGCTGACCGGCCACAGCTCTGCCCCAACCTCGCCTGTGGCGATGACGGAACTGTTCGTCGATAACCTGAAAGCCTTTCAGGCCGGTGAGCCGCTGCGCGGCGAAGTGGATTTCGCGAAGGGGTATTGAGTCAAATCCGTGGGAGGCAGCTTGCTGGCGACGGCGGTGGTCCAGTCATACATCTGCATCGCCTGATCAAGAGCAATCGCCAGCAAGCTGCCTCCCACGCCCTTCGGGCAGAATCACAAGCGGCTTTGCAAGCACCTGAGTTCTGCCCGCAGGGCGTAGGACTGGCCGGGCGGCGCTCCGCTTGCCTGCGATCTGGCGCGAAGCGGCAGTAAATCGGGCGACCTTGTTTTTTCAGGTACACCGCGTGAACCATCTTGCTGCCGGTTCCGGCAGATCGCGGACAAGCGGATCACCGCCCGGTCACTCCCACGCCCTTCGGGCAGAATCACAAGCGGCTTTGCGAGCACCCTGAGTTCTGCCCGGAGGGCGTAGGAGCTGGCCGGGCGGCGCTCCGCTTGCCTGCGATCTGGCGCGAAGCGGCAGTAAATCGGGCGACCTTGTTTTTCAGGTACACCGCGTGAACCATCTTGCTGCCGGATCCCGGCAGATCGCGGACAAGCGGATCACCGCCCGGTCACTCCCACGCCCTTCGGCAGAATCACAAGCGGCTTTGCGAGCACTCTGAGTTTCTGCCCGGGGCGTTAGAGGGCTGCCCCTCAAACATAGAATCTCCCACAGGTCCGCAGCTCAACGACGCTGCTGTTGGGAGCGACCTTGGTCTGGGCGGCAATCTGACGTTACAGGGTGAAGTCACCTTCGGCGGCCAGTTCGGCGACGGGCCGGCGTGGGCTCGGGGTTTCGCGGCCCTGCAGGTATTCGGGCAGGCTCGACTTATCACCCAGCTTGCCAATCGCGACCGCCGCGTGAATCGCGTAGTCGTCAGGGATATTCAGCTCCTTGCGCGTCAGTTCCTGGTCGAAGCCGGCCATGCCGTGGGTATGCCAGCCGCTCAGACTCGCTTGCAGCGCCAGATGCGCCCAGGCCGAACCGGTATCGAAGGTGTGCCACAACGCCGGGCTTTCCTCGGTCGCACCCGGTGCGGTAAACGTCGTCTTGGAAACGATGATCACCAGTGCCGAAGCATGTTGCGCCCAGCTGCGGTTGAACTCGTTGAGCAGGCCCAGATAACGCTCCCAGTTCGGCGTATCGCGACGCGCATAGAGAAAACGCCAGGGTTGAGAATTGTAGGCCGAAGGCGCCCAGCGTGCGGCTTCGAAGAAACTCAACAGTGTGTCCTGGGAAATGCTGGCGTCAGCGAAGGCGCGAGGCGACCAGCGCTCGGTGAACTGCGGGTCGATGGCATGATCGGCGGTGCGAGTATTGGTGCTCATGAAAGTCCTGACGTGAGAAGAATGGAAGGCGCTTTTTGAGATGGGCCGCGGCCGGCAGGCATCGACTCAAGCGCTCTAACGCTACTGTTTTGCCTTCACACTGACAAGTCTGTGATACCGACAGTCGCAAGCGCTTGGCCCGGGCTCGCGCTGGCACTAGACTGGCGGCCTTTTCACTACCGATGCCTTTGCCCGAACCATGGCCGCTAAAGTTGAACCCTTCTGGATACGCAAGACCCTCGATCAGCTGGACCCGCAGGAGTGGGAATCGCTGTGCGATGGCTGTGGGCTGTGCTGCCTGCAGAAGCTCGAAGATGAAGACGACAACAGCGTTTACTACACCCGGATCGCCTGCACGTTGCTGGACCTGAAGAGCTGCCAGTGCTCGGATTACAGCAATCGTCGCGCAACGGTGCCCGACTGTATCCAGCTCACTCCGGGCCAGGCCGACGAATTCAAATGGTTGCCGCCGACCTGTGGCTATCGCCTGGTCAGCGAAGGCAAGGATCTTCCGCTCTGGCATCATCTGGTGTGTGGAGACCGCGACGCGGTGCACCACGAGCGCATCTCCCAGTCAGGACGCATGCTCAGCGAGAACAGCGTGTCGGAAGACGACTGGGAGGATCACCTGATCTTTCGCGCGGGCTGACGGGCTTACAGACCTGGCTTGGGTTCTTTGAGCGCGTCGAGGCCGTTGTTGACGGCAGTCTTGGTGGCCGCTTCTGTATCGGTCTTGAGCTGGCTCAGCTCGGCAGCTGCGCGCTCGATGTCGGTGCGCACGTTACGCAGCTCGCTACGACCTTTTTCCAGTTTGGCCTTGGCCGAGCAGTGGCCGGTGATGCCACGCGCCAATGCAGCGCCGCCGATGGCCAGTTGCACCAGCCCGACGATACCGCCACGACGCAGCCCTTTGCCCATCATCAGCACGCCGCCGGCCAGCGAGCCGATGCGCTCCCAGCCTTTAACGTTCTGTTGTGGCAGCGGATGCAGCGTGCGAGGGGTGTCGATGCGTTCAATGATCGGGGTATCGCCCATGATGGCTCTCCATGAAGTGGTGGCTCGGAAGTCGTAGCTCGAAATTTGGTAGCTCGGTTCAAGATAAACTGACTGCCCACGGACGAAACTGTTCAATGCTTTCACATCAGCGTCTTTCTACGGCTCCGCGCGTTCGCGACCGAACTGCGGCCCGGAGCGGGTGTTGTTGCCCTTGGCCATGCGGTCGTAGAGCACGACGTTGACGGTAGCCGCCAGGTTCATGCAGCCCTCGGTAGGGATGTAGACGACGTCCTCGCACCAGTCACGGATTTCCTGATCGAGCGAGCCATCCTCGGGGCCGAAGATATACAGCGCGCGGTCCGGATGGGTGTACTCGGGCAGCGGACGGGCGCCTTCGACCAGTTCGACGGCGACCGGAATGCAGCCCAGCGGCAGAATGCTCTTGAGGTCTTCGATGCCGATCAGCGGGATGTCCTGATGGATTTTCTTGGTGTCGGTGATGAAGTCCCGCGCGCGCTCGTAGCGCTTGCCGGTATAGAACACCGAGGCCGCGCCGTAGCAGCCCGCCGCGCGCATCACCGAGCCGACGTTTTCCGGAGATTTGGGGTTGTAGAGGCCGATGCAGGCGTACCGTTTGTTTGCCACGAGAAAGATGCTCTGGGTAGAAAACGGCCGATTATACGGCAGCACCGCAGGCGACAGGTCGTTTCCCACCAGGCCTGCGCGTGTCAGATGACGAACTCTACCCGCGACGCTTGGCAGTTCGCGCTCAGAACCACATGCGTAAGCCGACGACCAGTCGGGCTTCGCTGGTATCTTCGTCTTCTTCGCGGGCGTAGTCGGCTGTCTTGCCGTAACTGCGGTTCCAGGTAACGCCGACGTAGGGCGCGAACTGCGGGCTGATTTCATAGCGCAACCTGAGGCCGACCTCGCTTTCCGACAGCCCCGCACCGATCCCGCGCTGCGGATCATTCCTGCCATACAAGTTGAATTCGGCGGTAGGCTGCAAGACCAACTGGTTGGTCAGCATTACGTCGTAGTCGAGCTCAAGCCGCGCCGCCGTCTGGCCGGCCTCGCCGACGAATGCCGTCAGCTCGGTTTCCAGGTCGGAGAAAGGCGTGCCCTGAACGCCGAACGCGGCCCAGGTTTGCGGCGCGCCGGGTTTGAAGTCCTGACGCGCGCCGACCACCAGATCCCACCAGGGGCTGATAGCGTGACCCCACAGCGCCTGCACCTCGGCTTCCTCGGTGTGGCCATCGGTGCGCTCGCCTTCGGAGCGCAACCACAACCGGTCGACGTCGCCGCCGATCCATCCCGAAAGGTCCCAGTCCAGAGCGCTTCCATCATCGGCGTCCTGCCACTCCAGTTTCTCCGCCTCGAAAAAACTATTGATGGCATCGTCGTGAACCTGGTGCCCCGAGTGGCTGGTATAGACCGCCGCCCGGTCAGCGTCGGTAATGGCCGGAATGGGCGTGCGGCTTTGCGCCGGTGCTTTTTCCTGGATCGGTGCGGCAGGCATTTCGTGGCCGGACATGTCGTGCTCGGGCATGGCATGCATCGAATGGTCGCCGTGGTCCATGCCTGCCATTCCGGCACCCAGCGCCGACGCGGGCAAGGCCAGTGCAATCGTCAGTAGACGGATTCGGCACGGGCGGCAATATCTGGTCATCGCGCCGATCTTCATTCTTCCACCCGCACTTCACGAAACATGCCCATCTCCATGTGGTACAGCATATGACAGTGGTACGCCCAGCGGCCCAGTGCATCGGCCGTGACGCGGTAGCTGCGCCGGCTGCCGGGCGGCATGTCGATGGTGTGCTTGCGAACCATGAACCGGCCGTGCTCGTCTTCAAGGTCGCTCCACATGCCGTGCAGGTGAATGGGGTGCGTCATCATGGTGTCGTTGACCAGCACGATGCGGATTCGCTCGCCGTATTTGAGAACGAGTGGCTCGGCGTCGGAGAATTTCACGCCATTGAACGACCACGCGAATTTTTCCATATGCCCGGTCAGGTGCAGTTCCACGGTGCGACCCGGCTCGCGGCCATCGGGGTCTTCGAAGGTGCTGCGCAAGTCGGAGTAGGTCAGCACGCGACGACCATTGTCGCGCAGGCCGATGCCGGGATCGTCGAGCCTGGGTGAGGTGCTCATCGCTTGCATGTCGACCAGCGGGTTGCCGGACTCGGAGTCCGGATGAGACTGCGTGGCGTCCATAGGCATGGCGCCGTGGTCCATCTCGCCGTGTGACATAGGCATGTCATGCATACCCATATCGGCCATGCTCAACAGCGGGCGCGGGTCGAGCGGTGGAACGGGTGCCTTAAGGCCAGGTGCGCTGGTCAGGGTGCCGCGGGCGAAGCCGGTGCGGTCCATGGACTGGGCAAATACCGTGTACGCGCCAGCTTCCGGCTCGACGATGACATCGAAGGTTTCCGCCACCGCGACACGCAGTTCATCGACGCTTACTGGCTTCACGTACAGGCCGTCGCTGGCTACGACGGTCATTTTCAAGCCGGGGATACGCACGTCGAAATAGCTCATGGACGAGCCGTTGATGAACCGCAGGCGGATTCGCTCGCCGGGTTTGAACAGGCCGGTCCAGTTCATGTCTGGCGTCTGCCCGTTCATCAGGTAGGTGTAGGTGTCAGCGCTGACGTCCGCCAGATCGGTCGGGTCCATGCGCATCTCGGCCCACATGCGCCGGTCCGAGGCAGTTGCGCTCCAGCCTTTCTCACCGACGTCGTTGATGAAATCGACCATGGTACGTTTGTGGCTGTTGTAGTAGTCCGACTGCTTCTTGAGCTTGCTCATCAGGCGGGCCGGGTTTTCGTCGGTCCAGTCGGTGAGCATCACCACGTAGTCGCGCTCGTAGGTGAACGGCTCCGGGTCCTTCGCCTCAATCACCAATGGCCCATAGACGCCCGACTGTTCCTGAAGGCCCGAGTGGCTGTGATACCAGTAGGTGCCGTTCTGGCGGACCTTGAAGCGGTACTCGTACATGCCGTCCGGCGCGATGCCATCGAAACTGAGCCCCGGCACACCGTCCATGTTGGCGGGCAGGAGGATGCCGTGCCAGTGGATGGAAGTACTCTCCTTGAGGCGGTTTCTGACCCGCAGCGTGACCGTTTCGCCTTCGCGCCAGCGCAGTAGCGGCCCCGGAATACCGCCGTTGACGGTCATGGCGGTCTTTTCGCTGCCGGTGAAGTTGACTTGCGTCTGGCCGATGTACAGATCGAACTCAGTGCCGGACAGCTCGGCGGGTTGGCTGTGTCCGGGAAGCGCCCAGACCGGCCGACCCAAAAGTCCCAGCCCTCCCAGAATACTGCCGGCGGCAAGCCCTTTCACAAAAGTACGTCTCGATGTGCGGTAGGGCATGCGGGGTTCCAGTGGTGAATTCAATGCTCGTGCGACAGGCGTATCTGCACGGGGGAGGGAGCTTGCTCGCGAAAGGGCCGATACAACCACATCGTTCGTCGGCAAAAAACCGTCGCGAGCAAGCTCCCCCCACAGAGTCCGTATTTTTATGAGGAGTGCGGTGTCACTCTTCTTTTTTCATCAACCCCGCCAGCGCGGCGAACGGGTTGTGCGTGGCCTTGGCGGTCTTGGGCGAGCCGAGCGAGCTGTCGGAAAAATACTGCTGATCGGTGTAGCGCGAGTGCTCGTTGTCGTGGCAGTACAGGCACAGCAGCTCCCAGTTGGAGCCATCCTGCGGGTTGTTGTCATGATTGTGATCGCGGTGGTGCACGGTCAGCTCGCTCAGGCGCTTGCCCGAAAACTCGCGGGCGCAGCGGCCGCACACATGCGGGTACATGCGCAGAGCCTTGTCGCGATAGCCCATTTCACGGTCGCGCTGGGCGTCGGCCAGGATGCGGTCCAGCTTGGCGGTGTGGGAGGGAGGGTTGGCCGTGCTCATGCTGTCACCTGTATCGAATGCCTGTTGAAAAGCGGATGTGCGCAGTTTAGCGCCACACGCGTGATCTCACACCTGTTGCGCCAGGAGCTGCCCGTCGACCATGCGCAGGCGCTTGGACAGGGAAATCGCCAGAGCGCGGATGATCTTGGCGGCAATCTTCGGCGCTTCGTCCAGCATGCGGTCCAGTGAATCGCGACCCAGATTGAGCAATTGGCAGTTGGTCGCGGCAATGCAGCTGGCCGAACGGCGTTCGCCGTCGAGCACCGCCATCTCGCCAAAGGCACGGCCACGTCTCAGTGTGGCGATCTCTACCTGCTGGCCTTCGGGGTTCAGCTTCTGCACCGACACCGTGCCGTGGTGGATGATGCACATGAAGGTGCCCGCGTCCCCTTCGGCAAAGATGCTCTGGCCCTGATCGATATCGCTGATGCTGAAATAACCGGCCACGGTCAGGTAATCGCCCGGCAACAAGGTGTCGAACAGGCCACAGTCATACAGCATGTCGCGGATGGCGTTGTTCAGGTGAGACGGTTGTTCTGCCATGGTTCGTTCTGGTTCTGATGTCGATCAATGGAAAAGAAAAGGGGGACAAGTCCCCGCCCCCCGACCCTACTAAGACAGGCGTTCAAGCTCAAGTTCAGTCGCTGATTTGCAATACCTTGAAGATGAAGCCGTACTCCAGCGCCACGTCACGCAGGCCTTGATAACGACCGCTCATGCCGCCGTGTCCGGCACCCAGTTCGGTCTTGAGCAGCAGCAGATTGTCGTCGGTCTTTGTGGTGCGCAACCGGGCGACCCATTTGGCGGCTTCCCAGTACTGCACGCGGCTGTCGTTATAGCCGGCGATCACCAGCATGGCCGGATAAGGCTGGGCCTTGATGTTCTCATACGGCGCGTAAGCCTTGATGCGCTCGTAGACCTCCGGCTGTTGCGGGTTGCCCCATTCGTCGTACTCGGTAACGGTCAGCGGCAGATCGGGGTCGAGCATGGTGTTGAGCACATCGACGAAAGGCACTTCGGCGATGGCCGCCTTGAACAGCTCGGGCCGCTGGTTGAGAACCGCGCCGATCAGCAGGCCGCCGGCGCTGCCGCCGCTGATGACTAGCTGGTCGGCGCGGGTCCGGCCTTCCGCGATCAGGTGTTCGGCGCAGGCGATGAAGTCACTGAAGGTGTTTTGCTTGTGTTCCTGTTTGCCGTTGCGATACCAGGCCTCGCCCAATTCACCGCCGCCGCGCACATGGGCGATGGCGAAGGCCACGCCGCGATCCAGCAGGCTCAGGCGAGCGTGGGAAAACCACGGGTCAAGGCTTTCGCCATAGGCGCCGTAGCCGTAGAGATAGAGCGGAGTCGATTGACCGACCAGATCACGCTTGACCACCAGGCTGATGGGCACTTGCGTGCCGTCGGCCGCTGTGGCCCATAGCCGCTGACTGACATAGGCATCGGCATCGAAAGTGCCCAGCACCGGTGTTTCCTTGAGCACCGTCTGCTCGCCGGTTGCCAGCGTCAGTTGACGGACCTGGGGCGGACGATTGAGCGACTGGTAGCGCAGGCGAATCCTGTCGCTCTCGAATTCCAGGGTGTCCTGCACGTAGAGGCTGTAGGCAGCGTCCGGCAACTGCACCCGATAGGATGGCAGGCCTTGCGGGCGGACTTCGATGATCGGCAGCCCGCCTTCGCGCAGGCTCAGGCTGATGCCCCGCGCATTGAGGCTGATGTCTTCAAGCATGACTGCGTCGCTGTGCGGGACCAGCGTCTGCCAGGTATCGCGAGTCGGTACGCCGCTGGACGAGTGGTACAGCGCGAAGTTGATACCGCTCTGGTTACTGCGGATGAACCAGGTCCAGACGCCATCGAGCCGGCCGTGGTCTGGGAAGTATTCATGACCCTCAACGCGCGGTGCCAGGCAGACGAATGCCTGTTGCGGCTGATCGGCGTCAAGTACCCAGGCTTCGCTGGTGGTCTTGCTGTTGAGCACCAGGATCAGTTGCCGCTCGGAGCTGCTGCGAAAGCAATGCAGGAAAAAACGCCCGTCCGGCTCGTTGAACACCAGATCTGCCGAAGCGTCTCCTAGCCGGTGGCGATAGAGCTTGTGCGGACGGTGTGTGTCGTCCAGCTCGCCGAAAAACAGGGTCTGGCTGTCATTGGCCCAGGTCATGCTGCCGTCGCAGTCCTCGAATGGCAGGCTGGTGACCTGGCCGCTGCTGAGTTCTTTGACGTAAAGCTGGTACACCTCGTCGCCATTGGTGTCGAGGCTGTAGGCCAGACGCTGGTGGTCGGGGCTGATACTGAACGCACCCAGGGAGAAGAAGCCGCCGGCGGCCAGCACATTGGGGTCGAGCAGCAATTCTTCGCGACCTTCGTCGACCGTATTGGAGTCGTCCGCAGGACGCGGGCAGCGGTAATGCCGCGCGTACTCGTCGCCCTGGGTTGTCCGTGTGTAATACAGATACGGTCCCCAGGGGGAGGGCAGCGACAGATCGGTTTCCAGGATGCGACCTTTGATCTCCTGGAACAGCGATTCGCGCAACGCAGCCTGGTCAGCCAGCTGCTGTTGCTGATAGTCGTTTTCCGCCTTGAGGTAATCGAGCACTTCATCGCTGTCGCGATTCTGCAGCCATGCGTAGGGGTCGCGGCCGTCAGCCTTGCGGGCGATCGGGGCGCGGGAGGTGGCGTTCGAGAAGGACATGGGGGCTCTCTCTGAAAAGGCGTCTGTCGTGGCAACGGATCGCGAGGTGTGGCTACACGCTGAACCGAATACGCAAGCCGGGCAAGCCGGGCCGGTGAAAAGTCGTTATCATAAGCGCCACTCTACCTGCCTTACCACGGACGACATGACCGAGAACGATTATCTGACCGCGTGGGGCCTGTACCTATTCGCCGCCCTGGGCTGCCTGCTGGTGTGGTACCTGATGACCCGCTGGATGTGGCGCTATCTCAAAGAGCCGCTGCTGGTGCTGGCCGCCGTGCTGCTGTTTACGCCGACCACGGTTGATCCGGTCAAGGAAGCACTGGCGCCTGCCGTGGCGATCACCGCGCTGGACCTGCTGTTCAAGGTCGGCAGCAATGTCTGGGCCGCGGTATCCGATCTGGCGATGTACGGCATGTTTGCCTTTGGCGCTTACCTGCTGTTCGTGCTGGTGCGCTGGCCGATTGAAAAGAACCGCAAGGCCCGCCAGCCCAGGCCGGCAGACGAACCGGTCGCTGCCGATACCGACGCAGACGACCAGCCTTATGCCCGGGACGAGCGCAGTGTGCGCTCGCCGGTTGCACCGATCCCGACCGGTCGCGCGCGGGTCGAGCCACGTTTGTAGCAGGTTGCTTGCTTGACCGGTTTTAAGCCTGCGCGCCCGCTGCGCAACGTCTGAAGCGAGAACCCGAGCATGTGTGAATTACTGGGCATGAGTGCCAATGTCCCGACCGACATCGTTTTCAGCTTCACCGGGCTCATGCAGCGTGGCGGTCGCACCGGTCCGCACCGTGACGGCTGGGGCATCGCGTTCTATGAAGGACGCGGCCTGCGGTTGTTTCAGGACCCGGCCGCCAGCTGCGATTCGGAAGTCGCCCAGCTGGTGCAGCGCTATCCCATCAAGAGCGAAGTGGTGATCGGCCATATCCGTCAGGCCAACGTCGGCAAAGTCTGTCTTTCCAACACCCATCCTTTTGTACGCGAGCTGTGGGGGCGCAACTGGTGCTTCGCTCACAACGGCCAGCTCGCCGACTTCCAGCCCCGCGCCACGTTCTATCGACCCGTGGGCGACACGGACAGCGAAGCGGCGTTCTGCGATCTGCTCAATCGGGTGCGCGAAGCGTTTCCTGAACCGGTCGAGGTGGAAGAATTGCTGCCCTGGCTGGTCCAGGCCTGCGCCGAGTACCGTGCCAAAGGCGTGTTCAATTGCCTGCTCAGCGATGGCGACTGGCTGTTCTGCTTCTGCAGCACCAAGCTCGCCCAGATCACGCGTCGCGCGCCGTTCGGCCCTGCCCGTTTGAAAGATGTCGACGTGATCGTCGATTTTCAGGCCGAAACCACTCCGCACGATGTGGTCACGGTCATCGCCACTGAACCGCTCACCGAGAACGAAACCTGGAATCGCTACGAGCCCGGCGACTGGAGCCTGTGGCGCAAAGGCGAACTGGTCGCTCAGGGCCGCGCTGAAGCTGGCGCTCGTATATAACAATCAGAAACGCAACGAGAGGGATCTACATGCTGCGAAGTTATCTGCGACTGGTCTTGTTCACTGCAGGCCTGCTGTTCGGCGTTCAGGTGCCCGGCTTCATCAGTGATTACAGCAAGCGCGTGGAGGCACACCTGATCGAGGCACAACAGGCGATCAAGGGCTTCAACGCGACCGCGCAGCAATTCTTCAAAGGCGACGTGCAAGCGCTGATCCAGCATTACCGCAGCAGCGAAGACCCGGTATTCCGTCAGGATGCGACCAATATCGAAACCCTGCTGACGCGCACCCATGCGCTGGAGCGTCAGTGGCTTGGCCTGCAGGGGCCCTGGTATGCGCGCGCCTGGCATGTCGCGACCGCCGCCGACCCGGATATTCGTCGCGAAACTTACAACGGCTACACCTGGCAGGTGTTGCTGGCGCCCGAGGTCATCGCCTGGGGCATCGTCTGTGCGCTGGTTCTGGCGATGCTGATCGAAAGCCTGTTCGTGGCGCTCGCGTGGGTCGTCCGTGGCGGACGCCGCAAGCCCCAGCTCAATCGCGACTGGCGCTAAGCGCCGCTGGCCGGGCCGCACAGCTGCCTGGCCGGCCTCTTCAGTTTTTCTTATCTTGCCCGGCTGCTTTTATTAGTTGGACGCCCCGTCGCCACCCGCCCAAGAATGCATTGCATCCGGCAGGCTCATTGCAGCAGCGTTGCCTTTGGGGATGAGCGTCGCACCCTGACTCTGTCATCCTCTGTTTCCAAGCACTCGGGAGATACCGATGGACAGCCTGTTACTCAATTGCGATATAGGTGAAAGTTTCGGCGCCTGGACCATGGGCCTGGATGCCGAAGTCATGCCCTTTATCGACTGCGCCAATATCGCCTGCGGCTTCCATGCCGGTGACCCGGGCGTGATGCGCAGGACGGTGACGCTGGCGCTTGCCCACGACGTGATGATCGGAGCGCACCCGGCCTATCAGGATCTGGCCGGGTTCGGGCGTCGATCGATGACGTACAGCGCCCAGGAAATCCAGGACCTGCTGCATTACCAGATCGGCGCGCTCGACGGAATCTGTCGCGCCCAGGGCGGCCGCGTGCGTTACGTCAAACCCCACGGGGCCATGTACAACGACATGATGGCCAACCCCGCGCAGTTGCGAGCGGTGATCGAAGCCGTTGCCCGTTACGAAGACCAGCTGCCACTGATGCTGCTGGCCATGCGCGACAACAGCGCGGCACAAGCGATTGCCGATGAATTCGGCGTACCGCTGTGGTTCGAGGCTTTCGCCGATCGTGGTTACGACGGCGAGGGCCGCCTGATGCCGCGTCAGCTGCCTGGCGCCGTCCATCATGATCCTGAAATGATCATCGCGCAGGCCCTGAAGTTCGCCCGTGGCCAGGCGCTGCAGGCCAGCGATGGCAGCGAGCTATACCTGACGCCGCATACCCTCTGCGTCCATGGCGACAACGCCAGCTCGGTGGCTGCGGTGCAGCGGATTCGTCAGGCGTTGGGCGAGACCTGCGCGTCATGAACCTGCGCATCGAGGTGGTGGCCATCGATTGCCTGATGGTGCGCCTGTTCGACGGCATCGACGAAGCCAACATGCCATGGATGCTGGCCGCCAGCGCGCGTCTGCGCACGGCGTTCGCTGCACAGCTGATCGATCTGGTGCCGTCCTACACCACGCTGATGGTGCAGTACGACCTACTGGCCCTGGCGCCTGAACAAGCCGCGAATCTGATCCGCGAAGCGTTGCGCGATCTGACGCCGGACGCCCGGGAAAAGGGTCGCAGCCATGTGCTGCCCGTCTGGTATGACTTGAGTGTCGGGCCTGAACTGAATCTGCTCGCGCATCGCAGCGGCCTGTCCGTCAATGAAGTGATCGAGCGCCACAGCGCCCGTGAGTATCAGGTGTTCGCACTGGGGTTCGCGCCGGGCTTCGCCTTCATGGGGCTGGTCGAGGAAGCGCTTGCCGCGCCGCGCCTCAGTACACCGCGCAAGCGAGTGGCGGCGGGCAGCGTGGGCATCGCCGAGCGTCAGACCGCCGCCTATCCGGTGGTGTCGCCCGGCGGCTGGAATCTGATCGGCCGTACCCCCAGCGCGCTCTTTGACCGTCAGCGCGACGGGTACAGCCTGCTCCAGCCTGGAGACACAGTGCGCTTCGCCGCTGTCGACCACGCCGAGTTCATCCGCCTTGGCGGTGATGACACGCCATTGGAGGTTCCGGCATGAGTGTTCTACGAGTCGAGAAAAGCACGCCGCTGTGCCTGCTGCAGGATGGCGGTCGCTTCGGCGTTCGCCACCTGGGCGTCACCCAGGGCGGTGCCGTGGACTGGGTGTCGATGTCATGGGCCAATCACCTGCTGGGTAATGCGCTGGACGCTGCGGTGGTTGAAGTCACGCTGGGCGGTTTCGCCGTGGTGGCCGAGCAAGACTGCTGCCTGGCGCTGGCCGGCGCGGACCTTGGTGCCATGCTGGATGATCGGCCAGTCGCGCCGTGGCGCAGTTTTTTTGTCCGCAAGGGCCAGCGCCTGAGTTTCGACCGGCCGGCGCTCGGTGTGCGCGCCTATCTGGCGGCTCCAGGCGGGTTCGATGCGCCCGACGTGCTGGGCAGTTGCGCCACGGTCGGGCGCGAGGAACTCGGCGGGCTGGACGGCCTGGGCAAGGCGCTGGTTCAGGGGGATCAACTGCGCTATGCGGGATCGACTATGCAGCTCGGCACCCTTTCGGCAGAGCAGATACCCGATTTCAATGACGAGCGCGCGCTGGACGTAGTGCTGGGTGCGCAGATCGGCCAGTTCAGTGGGCAAAGCCTGTTCGATCTGTTCAACCGGGACTGGACGCTAGATAGCCGCGCCGACCGCATGGGCGCGCGCCTGCTGGGGCCGGAGCTGATTTATCAGGGCAAGCCGATGATCTCCGAAGGAATACCGCTGGGTGCGATCCAGGTACCGCCCGACGGCCAGCCCATCGTCCTGCTGAACGACCGGCAGACCATCGGCGGCTACCCGCGCGTCGGCGCACTGACTCCGCTGTCGCTCGCGCGTCTCGCGCAACAGCTGCCGGGCAGCGTGATACGCCTCAAACCGGTGACACAGGGCGTCGCGCATCGGCAGCATCTTGCGCACGCCCGGTCGTTTCAGTGACCGCATACCTTTGAATCAGGGCACGACCTGGGTATTGCTGCGGATGTAACCTTTGACGGCCTGGGGTGGGTTCCACATCAGCACATCCAGAATCGACAGGTTTTCCTCAAAGTTGTAGGGCGCCGTGGAATAGACGAACGAGGACGGAGCGAGGAACCGCAGCTCTATGCCTCGCTCTTCCCATTCATTGGCGACAAAGATGTCCCGCCCGCCCGGAAGATTGACATAACGGCTGGCGCCCAATCGACTGCTTATTTCCAGCGCCCATTGCCCGGCATGCTGAATGGGTGGCAAGTCCAGCTGCATCCGAGAGCAAGTTGCCCAGTTGAAATTCAGGTCCAGATAATCGCAGACCACACTCAGCGACCGGGTATTGAGTTCCCCGATGGCCGGGTCGTGTACCGAGCTGAACACACTGTCGACCAGATGCATGACTTCTCTGTAAAACGGCGCCTTGCTCTTGTAGTGCAGCAGCTGACCGCAAATCTGCCGCTGCGCGGCAGGAGGGTCGATCACCAGCGCATCTTTTATCAGCGTCCCTTCGCTCGTCTTGACCGGCACATTGATGTATTGCCAACCACCGTTGGCATTGAGTATTCGGTTACGGTTCATCCAGCTTTTGCGCTTGTATCTAACTGTGTCAAAGATAATGCCGTCCTTGACCGAGTCAATAAGCTGGAAGTATCCAAGATATGGAAAAAAATAAGGCTGCATGATACCGAGCGTGCTCATTTATCAGGCCCACTAATATACTCCGACCGTTGCAAGGCCGAAGGGAAGTTAGTCTTACAACGTAAGGGAAGTACCGGGTGCCCCAGGCTCAGATTAGGCGGTGATTAATAGTGGAAACGGTTGCCGGTCGGGATGTCTGACAGCGGCGATGACCGGCGCGGCGCTGATACAGCAGGCTGGACCGCCGTATTTCAGGCGGCGGGTCGATGACGGTTTATTGCTGTTGTAAAGTTTGTGAGAAAGATGGTTACTACCGGGTTACAGACTTTAAAGTTCTGACTGGAGGGTTTCTGCTGTTTCGGATTGAACGAAAGTCGTGATTAATCTGCCGAATTCCAGAACAACGGGCAAACAAGACTTAACGAGATTTGTAGGGGCGAGCGACCTTTCAATTCGGTACTTAAAATAAACAAGCCGTCCGCAGACGGCTTTTAATGAAGTACATGCTATGCAGGCGGGTAATCCTTACTTCGCCAGATACCTCATACCCTCTTCAAGCCCACGCAGGGTCAGGGGGTACATCTGGTCTTCGATCAGGTCCCGCACGATGTGGGTGGAGGTGGTGTAAGCCCAGGTGTCTTTCGGGTAAGGGTTGATCCAGATGACCTTCTTGAACTTGGCCTTGAAGCGCTGCATCCAGACGTAGCCCGCTTCCTCGTTCCAGTGTTCGACGCTGCCGCCGGGCTGGGTGATTTCATAGGGAGCCATGGCGGCGTCGCCGATGAAGATCACTTTGTAATCCGCGCCGTACTTGTGCAGCAGATCGACGGTGGAGGTGCGTTCCGAGCCGCGACGCAGGTTGTTCTTCCAGACGGCTTCATAAATGAAGTTATGGAAGTAGAAGTACTCCATGTGCTTGAACTCGGTGCGGCAGGCAGAGAACAGTTCTTCGCAGACCTTCACATGAGCGTCCATCGAACCGCCGATGTCGAACAGCAGTAACAGCTTGATGGTGTTGCGGCGTTCCGGGCGCATCTGGATGTTGAGCAGTCCTGCGTCCCGCGCGGTATGGTCGATGGTGCCATTGATGTCCAGTTCATCGGCGGCGCCCTGGCGGGCGAATTTGCGCAAGCGGCGCAGCGCGACCTTGATATTGCGAGTGCCGAGCTCGACCTGATCGTCGAGGTTCTTGTACTCGCGCTGGTCCCAGACCTTGACCGCCTTGCCCTTGCGCTCGCCCGCGTCGCCGACCCTGATCCCTTCCGGGTTGTAACCGCCCGAGCCGAACGGGCTGGTGCCACCGGTGCCGATCCACTTGTTGCCTCCGGCGTGGCGCTCTTTCTGTTCCTCCAGGCGCTTCTTGAAGGCTTCGATCAGCTTGTCGAGACCGCCCAGCGACTGGATCTGCGCACGTTCCTCGTCGGTCAGCGAGCGCTCGAATTCCTTGCGCAGCCAGTCTTCGGGAATCAACGCCTGTAGATGGTCATCGAGTTTTTCCAGGCCGTTGAAGTACGCGCCGAACGCCCGGTCGAACTTGTCGAAGTGGCGTTCATCCTTGACCAGAATAGTGCGCGCCAGAAAGTAGAATTCGTCGATGTCGGCGAAGATCACCCGATGCTTGAGCGCGTCGATCAGGTCCAGCAGCTCGCGCAGGGACACCGGGACCTTGGCCGCGCGCATTTCGTTGAAGAGGTTGAGCAGCATGGCCGTCGCCCTTTTACGTAGCAGAGTGGAAGAGGCGGTCAGCGGTTGCGACGGCTCATGAACGCCAGGCGTTCGAGCAGCTGGACGTCCTGTTCGTTCTTGACCAGCGCCCCGGCCAGCGGCGGGATGGCTTTGGTCGGGTCGCGCTCGCGCAATACCGCTTCGCCGATTTCGTCGGCCATCAGCAGCTTGAGCCAGTCCACCAGTTCCGAGGTCGAAGGTTTCTTCTTGAGGCCCGGCACCTTGCGCACGTCGAAGAATACGTCCAGCGCTTCGCTGACCAGATCCTTCTTGATGTTCGGGTAATGCACATCGACGATCTTCTGCAGCGTGGTGCGGTCCGGGAACGCGATGTAGTGGAAGAAGCAGCGGCGCAGGAACGCGTCCGGCAGCTCCTTTTCGTTATTGGACGTAATGATGATGATCGGGCGATGCCTGGCCTTGATCGTTTCATTCGTCTCGTAAACGTAGAACTCCATTTTGTCGAGTTCCTGCAGCAGGTCGTTGGGGAACTCGATGTCCGCCTTGTCGATCTCGTCGATCAGCAGAATGACCCGCTCCTCGGACTCGAACGCTTCCCAGAGCTTGCCCTTCTTCAGGTAGTTGCGCACGTCATGGACTTTGTCCACGCCCAGCTGGGAGTCTCGCAGGCGGCTGACGGCATCGTATTCGTACAGGCCCTGATGGGCCTTGGTGGTGGACTTGATGTGCCAGGTAATCAGGCGCGCGCCGAAGGATTCGGCCAGCTGTTCAGCCAGCATCGTCTTGCCAGTACCCGGCTCGCCCTTGACGAGCAGCGGACGCTCCAGCGTGATTGCAGCGTTGACTGCCAGCTTGAGATCGTCGGTGGCGACGTATGCGTGGGTACCTTCGAACTTCATCGATGAATCCTCTCGCGGGACGCGCAGGGACGTGGCCTGCTGCGTTCAGGTGGTGGCGAACAATGGAGCGACTATAGCGTGCGTCGGATCCTTATGCAGCCGCAGGCCGGAGTTGGCGCTGTTCGCAAGCACACTCTGTGGGTGCCAACTGTCCAACTTTTGGGGCGCAGCTCAATCTTCTGTAGGAGCCAGCTTGGTGTGGGCGGCAATCCGACGAACTGGCGCGTAGCGGCAGTAAAACCGAACGGCCTGGCGGGTCAGCTGGCATTGTAAACGGCGGTCCGACGACAGGCGCCGTCGCGTCAGGCTGAGACATCCGGTCAAGCAGTTGCCGCCGCTACGCGCCGGATCGCCAGCGAGCTGGCTCCCACAGGTCGGTGCCGGCACAACTCAGGCAGCGCCGGCCTGATGCTTCGTTCCCGCATAGAGCTGCACGCTTCCTCAGGAATCCTCACTGCCTTCATAGCGGGTATTGAACGCCTGAACGAATGCGTTACGCAGAATCTGAAAAAAGGCCTGCAAACCGCTGATGTCTTGTTGCTTGACGCTGCCGCTGAGGTCGACGCGGGTAGCGAACTGGTTCTTCGGCTGGTTCTTGAGGACGGTTTCGGCGCCGTCGACAACGGCCTCCCAGATCGAGCGGAAAAAGCCCTTGTTCTTGTTCTCCACGTCCTGACCCCAGTTGAAAACATCGACGTTGCGCAGCAACGGTTTGATGTAACCGCTCAGCCGACCGTTGTCGGCCTTGGCTTCAATCACCAGATCGCCGCTGCCGGCATTGAAGTCGAACTTGCCATAGGCCGAGGAAAAGTCATTGAGGCGACGTAGCTGGATACCGGTTGCGCGCAGGTTGAAGTCGAAGTCCTGGAAATCGCTGAGCGGGTCGAAGGTCGCGCTGGTTTCCAGACCGGCATGGCCCAGCAGACGTGCCTTGCCCTCGAAACGTGCGTCGCGCTTGCCTTCGACGTCGACCACGTTGGTCAGGTTGTAAAGGCTGGCGTTGACCCGATCCGCCTCGATCTTCACCTTGGGTTTGGAGTTGAAGTTGCTGAAGGTAATGCGTCCGTTGCTGATCCGCGCTTCGTTGAGGGTCATGGGCAGCAACTTGTCTACCTGATCGCGCCAGTCTGTACCCTTACCGGTCTGGGAAGCCTGTTTGTCTTCTCCGCCGTCGACGAAATTCACTTCAGGTTCGAGAAACACGGCCTCGGCAACGACCGCGTGGTCGTACCACAGCGAGTGCCAGCTGACGGACAGTTCGATGACCGGAGCTTTGATGAAAGGCACCGGCACCTTGCCGTCCACCTTGACGATGTTCAGACCTTTGATGCGATAGGCGCCGCGCCACAAGGCAAGGTCCACATCGGTCACCTGGCCGCGGTAGTCGCCCATGTCCGCGAGCTTCTCATTGAGGTAGTTGCGCACTACATAGGGCAACGCGATGTGGGCGGCGATCAATAGCACGACAAGTGTGACCACGGTCCAGAGTGGCCAGCTGTAGCGACGTTTCATGGCGTATGCCTCCGGTTCTGATGAGCGATTGACTGCACCCACGCCGTTCCGTTCGGTGCGACTGGACGCACGAGAGCCGCAGGCATAGGCTCTGCCTTTTAACCGATGTGGACAAGGACACGATCATGAGCCGTATTTACGCTGATAACGCCCATTCCATCGGCAATACGCCGCTGGTGCAGATCAACCGGATTGCGCCGCGCGGCGTTACCATCCTGGCCAAGATCGAGGGGCGCAATCCCGGTTACTCGGTGAAGTGCCGGATCGGGGCCAACATGATCTGGGACGCCGAAAGCAGCGGCAGGCTAAAGCCGGGCATGACCATCGTCGAGCCGACATCGGGCAATACCGGGATCGGCCTGGCTTTCGTGGCGGCGGCCCGCGGTTACAAGCTGGTGCTGACCATGCCGGCGTCGATGAGCATCGAAAGGCGCAAGGTGCTCAAGGCGCTGGGCGCCGAGCTGGTCCTCACCGAGCCGGCCAAAGGCATGAAAGGCGCAATTGCCAAGGCCGAGGAACTGTTGGCCAGCGACCCGGACACTTACTTCATGCCGGCACAGTTCGACAATCCGGCCAACCCTGCCATCCATGAAAAGACCACCGGCCCGGAGATCTGGGCAGACACCGATGGCGCCATCGACGTGTTGGTCGCGGGCGTCGGCACAGGCGGCACCATCACCGGCGTTTCACGCTATATCAAGAATATCGCCGGCAAACCCATCCAGTCGGTGGCGGTCGAGCCGGATGCTTCGCCGATCATCAGTCAGGCGCTTGCCGGGGAGGAGATCAAGCCCAGTCCACACAAGATCCAGGGCATCGGCGCAGGCTTCATCCCCAAAAATCTGGACCTGTCCATCGTAGACCGCGTCGAGCGCGTGACCGATGAGGAAGCCAAGGCCATGGCTCTGCGCCTTATGCAGGAAGAGGGCATTCTGTGCGGGATTTCCTGCGGCGCGGCCATGGCGGCCGCGGCCCGGTTGGCGGAAAAGCCGGAAATGCAGGGCAAGACCATTGTCGTGATCCTGCCGGACTCCGGTGAGCGCTACCTCTCCAGCATGCTGTTCAGCGACCTGTTTACTGAACAGGAGCTGCAGCAGTAAGCGATCGATGCGCGTGAGCGCTTCAGGCCGATCCATTGAAGGTTTATGATGGTCCGCTCGTGAACCGCCGGGTCTCAGTCTGGATGCCCGGCGGATTCAGTAGTCGATCATGACAGCCGGTGCTCCGCAGCAACGGGTTGTCCGCTCCAAGGAGAGTTGCATGACCTTCTCATTTGCTGCCAAGGCGTCGATCCTGATGATTTTCCTGGGCAGCACGCTTTACGTGCATTTGCGTGGTCGGGCGCGTCTGCCGCTGCTGCGTCAGTTCGTCAACCACTCTGCCTTGTTCGCACCCTATAACGCGCTCATGTATCTGTTCTCGGGCGTGCCTTCCAGGCCTTATCTGGACCGCAGCAAATTTCCCGAGCTGGATGTTCTCAAGGACAACTGGGAAGTGATTCGTGAAGAGGCCATGCGTCTGTTCGACGAGGGCTACATCCGTGCCGCTGAAAAGAACAACGACGCCGGCTTCGGTTCGTTCTTCAAGAAAGGCTGGAAGCGTTTTTATTTGAAGTGGTATGACAAGGCCCTGCCATCGGCCGAAACGCTTTGCCCGCGCACGGTCGAGCTGGTCAACGGCATCCCCAGCGTCAAGGGCGCAATGTTCGCCCTGCTGCCGGGCGGCAGCCATCTCAACCCGCACCGCGATCCGTTCGCCGGTTCGCTGCGCTACCACCTGGGGCTGTCGACGCCCAACTCCCCGGATTGCCGCATCTTCGTCGACGGTCAGGAATACGCCTGGCATGACGGCCAGGATGTGATGTTCGACGAAACCTATGTGCATTGGGTCAAGAACGAAACCGACCAGACGCGGGTGATCCTGTTCTGTGATGTTGAGCGGCCGCTGTCCAGCCGCCTGATGACGCGCATCAACCGCAGCGTCAGCGCATTTCTGGGCCGGGCCACCGCGCCGCAGAATCTGGACGACGAGCGCGTCGGCGGAATCAACCAGGCGTACGCGTTCAGCAAGCGCTTCAGCGACGGATTCAGCGGCAAGGTCAAGCAGTTCAAACGCCGCAATCCCAAAGCCTACCGCGTATTGCGTCCGGTACTGGCAGTGATCGTGCTGACTTTGCTGGGCTATTGGCTGTTCGGATAAGCCGGGGCAGGATCTGCCGCTCAACTGCTAGGCTTGGATCACGAATGCCCAGCAGAGAGTGCTCCCATGTCGCCAGCCTGGCCCGCCGTCGAGATCGCACATTCGATTCTTGGCGGTTTCGATGATTATCGAGACCATTTCCGGCGTATCACTGACGGAGCCCGGGGTCGCTTCGAACAGGCCCGCTGGCAGCAGATTCAGGACGCCTCCGCTGCTCGAATCGGTCTGTATGAGCAGAAGGTCAACCAGGTGCTGGTTCGTCTGCGCGAGGTATTCACCCCGCAGCAGTTGCAGGATGTCGCGGGCTGGCCGCTGGTCAAGGCCGCCTACATCCGCCTGATCGACCCGCGCCCTGACGGCGAACTGGCTGAAACCTGGTTCAATTCGGTCTTCTGCGGCCTGTTCAGTCATGACCTGATCAGCGACGGCTGCATGTTCATCCACACCACCCGGGCTTCCCCGCGTGCGCCAGAGCGCGCCACGCAGCTGCGAACTTACCGGCCGCAAGGCGATCTGGGCGCGTTGCTGGCGCGGATACTGGACGATTACCGATTCAGCGTTCCCTATGCGGCTCTGCCTCAGGACCTGTCCCGTCTCGAAGCGCAGCTACGGGCCGGCCTGCCTGACTGGGTCTGCAAAGATCCGGCATTGCAGGTCGAGTTGTTCACCTCTGTGTTCTATCGCAACAAGGGTGCTTACCTGATCGGCTGTGTAAGGGCTGGCGAAGAGCAGTGGCCGCTGGCGCTGGCGCTCCTGCACCGCGAAGGCCATGGAATTGTGGTGGATGCGGTGATTACCGACGAAGCGGAAGTGTCGATCATCTTCTCCTTCACCCGCTCGTACTTCATGGTCGAGGTGCCGGTGCCAGCTGCGCTCGTCGCGTTCCTCAAGCGCATTCTGCCAGGCAAGCACATCGCCGAGCTGTACAGCTCGATCGGCTTCTACAAGCAGGGCAAGTCGGAGTTCTATCGAGCGCTGATCCGCCATCTGAGCGCGACGGATGACCGGTTCATCATGGCGCCCGGGGTGCGCGGCATGGTGATGACGGTGTTCACTCTGCCGGGCTTCAATACCGTGTTCAAAGTTATCAAGGATCGTTTCTCACCTTCCAAGAACGTCGACCGCGCCACGGTGATCGACAAGTACCGGCTGGTGAAGAATGTCGACCGGGTAGGGCGGATGGCCGACACCCAGGAGTTCGCCGACTTCCGGTTCCCGGTCACCAAGTTCGAGCCCGCCTGCCTCGCCGAGTTGCTGCAGGTTGCGGCATCGACAGTGCAGCTGGAAGGTGATGACACCGTGCTGATCCGGCATTGCTGGACCGAGCGGCGAATGGTCCCGCTCAACCTGTATCTGGAGCACGCGAGCCCTGCGCAGGTTCATGAGGTGCTGGACGACTACGGGCTGGCGATCAAGCAACTGGCAGCGGCGAATATCTTCCCCGGCGACATGCTGCTCAAGAACTTCGGGGTGACCCGCCATGGTCGTGTGGTGTTCTACGACTACGACGAGATATGTTTCCTGACCGAAGCCAACTTCCGGCGCATTCCGCCACCGCGCACGCCGGAGGATGAAATGGCCTCCGAGCCCTGGTATTCCATCGGGCCGCTGGACGTGTTTCCCGAGGAGTTTCCGCCGTTTCTGTTCGCCGATGCCGCGCAGCGTCGCCTGTTCGCCAGCCTGCATGGCGAGTTATACGACGCTGATTACTGGAAAATGCTGCAAGCCGCCATCCGTGACGGCAAGGTGATTGATGTCTTTCCCTACCGTCGCAAGGGCTTGCGGGATGAGCATGTGGCCTGACTCAGTTAAGACTTACGTGGCGGCTCAACAACGCTCGCAACGCAGCAGGTTTGACCGGCTTGGGCAGGTAGTCGAGACCTGCGGCATGGACCTGATCGATCAGTTCCGGCCGACCATCGGCGCTGATCAGCACACCCGGTACCGGCTGGCCCAGTCGCTTGCGCAGCCAGACCATCAGTTCGGTTCCGGTCTCGCCTTCGTCCAGGTGGTAATCCACCAGCGCCACCTGCGGGCGTATGCCGTTGTTGAGCAACGTCTCGCATTCCTGGCGATTGCGGGCGGTCCATACCTGACAGCCCCAGCGCGAAAGCAGGCTGTTCATGCCAATGAGGATGCTGTCTTCGTTGTCGATGCACAGCACCTGCGTGCCATTGAGCAAAGGGCGGTTGGCTTCGGCAGGCTGAGCCGGTTGCGGCGCCAGCGCGCGGGCGAGCGGCACACGCACGCTGAACACGCTGCCCTTGCCCGGCCAGGAGCGGACTTCAAGCGGATGCTGCAATACGCGACACAACCCGTCGGCAATCGCCAGGCCCAGCCCCATGCCTTTGATGGCGTGGGTCTGATGACTGTCGAGTCGTTTGAATTCTTCGAAGATCACCTTGCGCTTGTCTTCCGGAATGCCGGGGCCACGGTCCCACACTTCCAGGCTCAACTCATCGCCACGGCGCCGCACGCCCAGCAGGATCGGGCCTTTGGCGTAGCGGAAGGCGTTGGTGAGAAAGTTCTGCAACACGCGGCGCAGCAGCTTGATATCGCTGTCGACCCGCAACGGGCTGCCCTTGACCCGGAAATCCAGGCCTTGCTCCTGGGCTTGCGCCTTGAACTCGGCACCGAGGGTGTCGAACAGCGCATTGAGCGGGAAGGGCTGGCGATCCGGAGTGATCTTGCCGTTTTCCAGCCGCGAAATATCCAGCAGGTCGCTGATCAGGTCTTCAGCCGAGCGCAGCGAGCTGTCCAGATGCTGGACCAGTTGCTGAGCTTCGCTGGACATGCCTTCTTCCTGATGCGACAGCGCGGCGGAAAACAGCCGTGCTGCGTTAAGCGGCTGCATCAGGTCATGACTGACTGCGGCAAGGAATCGCGTCTTGGATTCGTTGGCGGCTTCGGCGGTGCCCTTGGCTTCGGTCAGCGCCTGGTTCAGCTGCGACAGTTCCTGAGTACGTTCGGTGACACGCTGCTCAAGGCTCTCGTTGACGCCTTTGAGCGCCTGCTCGGCGGCGCGGAACGCGGTGATGTCGGTGAAACTCATGACGAAGCCGCCGCCCGGCATCGGATTGCCGATCAACTCAATGACCCGGCCATTGGGGAACAACCGTTCGGAAGTATGCGCGCGGCCCTGACGCATCCAGTGCAGGCGGCGCGCAACATGCACTTCCGCTTCGCCCGGCCCGCACAGCCCCCGCTCCGCGTTGTAGCGGATGATATCGGCGATTGGGCGGCCGACGCTGATCAGGCCGTCCGGGTAATTGAACAGCTCCAGATAGCGGTGATTCCACGCTACCAGCCGTAGCGACTGGTCGACGACGCTGATGCCCTGCGTGATGTTTTCAATGGCGCCCTGCAGCAAGGCGCGATTGAACTGCAGCACTTCGGACGCTTCGTCGGCGATCCGCACCACGTCTTCAAGTTGCATGTCGCGGCCTTCGATGGCCGCCTTGACCACCGCCCTGGTCGACGAAGTACCGAGCACGCCCGCCAGCAGTCGTTCGGTGTGGGCAATCCAGTCGCCGTTGGCATTCTGATTGGGATTGAAGCCCTTGCCCTGGCGATAGGCAAAGCGAATGAAGCTCTGTCGTGCCCGCTCTTCGCCGACGAACCTCGCGGCAAGGCTTAGCAGATCTTCGATCTGCACGGCCAGCAGCGGCCGGCTGATGCCACGATTGTGGGTTTCCTGGCCGATGAAACGGCCCGCCTGCCAGTGCTCCGACACGCGCGTGCGCGACAGCATCGACACCCACGCGAATAGCGTGCAATTGCCGGCCATCGACAGCACCACGCCTTGAGTCATCGGGGTGATTGGCAGGTTGAACGGGTTACTGTGCAGCCAGGCCAGCAGCGGGAAGTTGTCCAGCGACCAGCCCATGCCGTGCGCGGCAACAGGCAGTACCAGCGTGTAGAACCAGATGAAGATGCCTGCCGCGAGGCCGGCGAACACGCCGCGTCGATTGGCCTGCTTCCAGTACAGGGCGCCGAACATGGCCGGCGCCAGCTGTGTGATGGCGGCGAAGGCGATCTGGCCGATGGTCGCCAGGCTCGCGGTCGAACCCAGCATGCGGTAGCTGACGTAGGCCAGCAGCAGGATCATCACGATACTGACGCGCCGCACCGACAGCATCCAGTGCCGGAACGCCTCGAAGGGCCGTTCGGTGTTCTTGCGCCGCAGCAGCCATGGCAGCAGCATGTCGTTGGAAATCATGGTCGACAGCGCCACGCAGGCGACGATCACCATGCCGGTAGCCGCCGATGCGCCGCCAATGAACGCCAGCAAGGCCAGCGACGGATGAGCATGAGCCAGCGGCAGGCTGATCACGAACGAGTCGGGCAACATGCTGCTGGGCAGGAGCATCTGGCCGGCCAGGGCAATGGGCACCACAAACAGCGCGGCCAGTGCCAGGTAGATCGGAAACACCCACTTGGCAAGGTTCAGGTCCTGAGGCTCGATGTTCTCCACCACCGTGACGTGGAACTGCCTTGGCAGGCAAACGATAGCCATCATCGCCACGCCGGTCTGCACAATCATCGAAGGCCAGTTGATGGTCTCCTTCCAGTATTCCTCCAGGCGCGGCGCAAGCATCGCCTGGTTGAACAGATCGCCGAAGCCGTCGTACAGACCGAAGGTGACGAACACCCCGACCGCCATGAAAGCCAGCAATTTGACCAGCGCCTCGAAGGCAATCGCCAGCACCATGCCGCGGTGGTGCTCGGTGACATCCAGATTGCGCGCGCCGAACACGATGGTGAACAGCGCCAGAATGACCGACACCACCAGCGCGGTGTCCTGGGCGCGGGTGCCGGTCGAATCGGCAACGGCGCCGATCAGGATATTGACGCCCAGCACGATGCCCTTCAGTTGCAGTGCGATGTACGGAAGCATGCCGATCAGGCAGATCAGCGCGACCATCACCGCCAGCGGCTGGGACTTGCCGTAGCGGGCGGCGATGAAGTCGGCGATCGAAGTGATGTTTTCCTGCTTGCTGATCAGCACCATTTTTTGCAGCACCCACGGCGCCAGCACCATCAGCACAATCGGTCCCAGGTAGATGGGCAGAAACGACCAGAGCTGCTCGGCGGCCTGGCCGACGGCGCCGAAGAATGTCCAGCTGGTGCAGTAGACCGCCAGCGACAGGCTGTACACCCAGGCGCGCAAGGTCGGGCGCAACGAAGCGCTGTAGCGGTCGCCGTAAAAGGCGATGGCAAACATGATGGCCATATAGGCAAGGGCAACGGCGGCGATCAGCCCGCTGGACAGCGACATGGGTGGTTCCAGAACTTGTCGATAACGCCCAGTCTCGCATGATGCCCGGCGTTCGTCTTTGTCGACCAAGGTCGAGCGTGGTGGTATGTCGCAGCCGCCGCCCTCGCCAGCAAGCTGGCTCCCACGGGAATCCATGGAGCTGCGGCGTACCATTTGCCTATCGACATCCGCCTCGCTTGCGTCTTCAATGTGCCTCGCCAGCCATTCAGGACCATGGACGATGAGTCAACAATCCCAGTTTCGCCTGCTCGGGAAGCGTCGCTTTCTGCCGTTTTTCATTACCCAGTCACTGGGGGCGTTCAACGATAACGTCTTCAAGCAATCGCTGATTCTGGCCATCCTCTACAAGCTGGCTATCGAGGGTGACCGGTCTATTTACGTCAACCTCTGTGCCTTGCTGTTTATCCTGCCGTTTTTCCTGTTTTCCGCGCTGGCCGGACAGTTCGGCGAAAAATACCCGAAAGACTCGCTGATCCGGCTGATCAAGCTCGGTGAAATCGCAATCATGGTGGTCGGCGCGGCGGGCTTCCTGTTCAATCACCTGTGGCTGATGCTGGTGGCGCTGTTTGCCATGGGCACGCACTCCGCGCTGTTCGGGCCAGTGAAATATTCGATTCTGCCGCAGCACTTGCGTGAAAACGAACTGGTGGGCGGCAACGCGCTGGTAGAGATGGGCACCTTTCTAGCGATCCTTGCCGGCACCATTGGCGCAGGCGTGATGATGTCCTCGACCTACTACGCCTATGTCGTCTCAGGCGCTATCGTCCTGATCGCTTCGCTTGGCTTCGTCGCCAGCTTCGGCATCCCGCGCGCCGCAGCCGCTTCGCCGGAACTGAAGATCAACTGGAACATTTTCAGCGAGTCCTGGGCAACCATGCGTCTGGGGCTTGGACAGACACCCGCGGTATCGCGCTCTATTGTCGGCAATTCGTGGTTCTGGTTCGTCGGTGCGATCTACCTGACGCAGATCCCGGCGTACGCTCAACTGTGGATGTACGGCGACGAAACCGTCGTCACCCTGATTCTGACCGTGTTCTCCATCGGCATCGCGCTGGGTTCGCTGCTCTGCGAGCGGCTGTCCGGGCACAAGGTCGAGATTGGCCTGGTGCCGTTCGGCTCCATGGGGATTACATTGTTCGGCCTGCTGCTCTGGTGGCACTCGGGTGGTTTTCCGCAAAATGTCCAGGCCAACGACTGGTTGGCGGTGCTGTCCTTCAGCGAGGGCTGGTGGGTGCTGCTCGACATCCTCGGCATCGGCATTTTCGGCGGTTTTTACATCGTGCCGCTATACGCGCTCATCCAGTCACGCACGGCGGAAAAGGAGCGGTCGCGGGTCATTGCCGCCAACAACATCCTCAATGCGCTGTTCATGGTCGTCTCGGCGCTGGTGTCGATTCTGCTGTTGAGCTTCGCGGAACTGTCGATACCGGAGCTGTTCCTGGTTGTGTCGCTGATGAACGTTGCCGTCAACGTCTACATCTTCAAGATCGTGCCAGAGTTCACCATGCGGTTCCTGATCTGGCTGCTTAGCCATTCGATGTATCGCGTCGAGCACCGTAATCTCGACCGGATTCCCGAAGAAGGCGCGGCGCTGCTGGTCTGCAACCACGTGTCGTTCGTCGATGCGCTGTTGATCGCCGGAGCGGTGCGGCGGCCGATCCGTTTCGTCATGTACTACAAGATCTACCGCTTGCCGGTACTCAACTTCATCTTCCGCACTGCAGGGACCATCCCCATCGCCGGGCGAAATGAAGATCAGGCTATCTACGACCGGTCATTCGAGCGTATCGCCCGATACCTGGCCGATGGCGAGCTGGTGTGCATCTTCCCGGAAGGCAAGCTCACTCTGGACGGCGAGATCAGTGGTTTCAAGAGCGGTATGAAACGCATCATCGAGGAGACCCCGGTGCCGGTGATTCCAATGGCACTGCAAGGCTTGTGGGGCAGCTTCTTCAGCCGCGATCCGGACAAGGGCCTGTTTCGCAGGTTCTGGTCAAGAGTGGTGCTGGTCGCCGGCCCTGCCATTGCAGCAGAAAACGCGGCGCCAGTGGATGTGCGTGAGCAGGTGAAGTTGTTGCGAGGAACCGGGCGCTAGCAACGTAGGAGCGCGCTTGCCCGCGACGCTGACGACGCGCTTTTGAGGCTTGCGCGCCATCGTTCGTTACGGGCAAGGCGGGTTGCCGCCCCGGTCGTTAATGCGCCTCAGTCAGGCGTTGTTCCTCGCAAACTGGCGGCAGCACCGTCTTCCGGCATCTTCCTGAAGTACGTTGACAGCAGCGCTCCGGAGATGTTGTGCCATACGCTGAACAGCGCGCTTGGCACGGCGGCCAGCGGCGAGAAGTGGGCGCTGGCCAGGGCGGCGCCGAGGCCGGAGTTCTGCATGCCTACTTCCAGGGCCATGGTCTTGCGCTGGGGCAGCGGCAGCTTGAAGACCTTGCCGGTGACAAAGCCCAGCAGGTAACCAAAACTGTTGTGCAGAATGACGACGGCCATGATCAGCAGGCCCGACTCGGCAATTTTCGCCTGGCTTACTGCAACCACGGCACAGACGATCATCACGATGCTCACGACCGAAACCAGTGGCAGCAGGTCCATTGCATAGCCGACCCGGCTGCCCAGCACGCGTTGAGCGAGAACACCCAGAACGACGGGCAACAGCACCATCTGGATGATCGACCAGAACATGTCCGGGAATGACACCGGCAACCAGGCGGAAGCCAGCAGCCAGATCAAGGCCGGGGTCAGCAGCGGGGCGAGCAGCGTTGTGATC
Organism: Pseudomonas sp. R1-18; assembly: GCF_051132095.1. NCBI lineage: Bacteria > Pseudomonadati > Pseudomonadota > Gammaproteobacteria > Pseudomonadales > Pseudomonadaceae > Pseudomonas > Pseudomonas sp. R1-18. The sequence continues at coordinate 3,543,004 of NZ_CP071658.1, read as the reverse complement.
CCTGAAATGGCCAGGGCTAGTGCCAGATCACCTTTAGCCAGCCACACCATGACATTGGACGATGTACCGCTGGGGCAACAGCCAACCAGGATCACTCCGACAGCAATCTCCGGCGGCAGGTTGAATGCCTGGCTCAGCGCCCACGCAGTGCCCGGCATGATGACAAACTGCGCGATCACACCGAGTGCAACCCGCCGGGGATGACGAGCTACCTCTGAAAAATCTTCGAGCTTGAGAGTCAGGCCCATGCCGAACATCACCAGCCCAAGCAGCGGCACGATCCAGCTTTTCAGGCCGATGAAAGCCTGGGGGAAAAGGAACGCCAGCACGGCGAACAGCAGAACCCAGTAGGCGAAGGTGTTACCGACAAAACGACTCAGGGCCGCCAGTGCACGCATGGTTTATTCCTTTCTTGTGTTTATCGATAAAGCAGAGCGGCCATCCATAGATGGCTTCATGGCGAGCGTGTAGGAGCTAGCTTGCTGGCGATCCGGCGCGTAGCGGCGGTGCTTGTCTTTTGCTGGCGCTGCGCGCCAGAGCGTTGGATTGCCGCCGACAGCGCGCTCCTACAGATGAGCTAATGAATCAGATGCCCTGCGGGATCTCCTCTCCGCCCAGGGCTTCGAACAGCTCCGGCAGGAACTCGCCGAAGGTCAGCATCATCAGCGTGAAGCTCGCGTCCAGCTGGCCGAGGGCTTCATCTCCGCCGTCCTGCTCCGCCTGATCCTGCAGCAGCTCTTCGAACTTCAAGCGCTTGACCACCAGCTTGTCGTCCAGCACGAAGGACAATTTGTCCTGCCAGGCGAGCGACAGTTGCGCCACCACCTTGCCGGTGCTCAGGTGCAGCTGGATTTCATCGCTGGTCAGGTCCTGGCGCTTGCAACGCACAATGCCGCCATCTTCATGGGTGTCGCGCAGTTCGCATTCGTCCAGGACGAAGAAATTGTCGGCAGCTTTCTGCGAAGTGACCCATTCGGTCATGACCGCAGTCGGTGCGGTCTTGACGTTCAGCGGCCGTACCGGCAGCGAGCCGATCACTTCACGCAGTGTGGACAGCAGGTCTTCGGCACGTTTTGCGCTGGCCGAGTTGACCAGGATCAGGCCCTGTTTCGGCGCGATGGCAGCAAAAGTCTGCGAGCGGCGGATAAAGGCGCGCGGCAGGAATGCCTGGATGATTTCGTCCTTGATCTGATCGCGTTCCTTCTTATAGACCTTGCGCATTTGCTCGGCCTCGATCTCTTCGACCTTCTCCTTGACCGCATCACGTACCACGCTGCCGGGCAGAATACGCTCTTCCTTGCGGGCCGCGATCAGCAGGAAATCGCCGCTCACATGCACCAGTGGTGCGTCCTCGCCCTTGCCGAACGGGGCGACGAAACCGTAAGTGGTCAACTCCTGGCTGGCACAAGCGCGCGCCGGTTTGGTCGCCAGTGCCGTTTCCAGAGCCTCGGCGTCAAACGGCAGGTCCTGGGTCAGGCGATACACAAGCAGGTTTTTGAACCACATGAGGTGAATCTCTCTATACATGCAAAGGGGCGCATTATTCGCTGCTCGGACGCTGCGGCCAACCCTGCGCTAAGCCTTTGGAAGGATTATAAAAATTATTTGAAAAAGTTCTTGCCAGACTACAGGTCGCTCCGTAGAATGCGCGCCACACCGAGAGTGAAGGGTGATTAGCTCAGCTGGGAGAGCAGCTGCCTTACAAGCAGCGGGTCGGCGGTTCGATCCCGTCATCACCCACCAAACTCACTTCAAGTGTTACGCGCAGCGGTAGTTCAGTCGGTTAGAATACCGGCCTGTCACGCCGGGGGTCGCGGGTTCGAGTCCCGTCCGCTGCGCCATATTCCACATCAAGGCCCTTGAACTCCTTGGTGTAAACAAAAAAGCGACCCTAGGGTCGCTTTTTTGCTTTCTGCCTTATGTGTCCACTATTTCAAACACTCATCCTGCGCTCCGGCATCTTGCCTGCTTCCCCGCGTCACTCAGCGCTATCGAATCGATGGTGAACAACCCACGGCTGTTGTCAGAAAAGTCCTGCGATGGACGGGCAGGGTGCGTGGCTCGATGTCAGAGTCTGGCGCTATCTACCGCAACCTTGTGCACTACGTCTCGGGTCGCAAGCTGAACTGCGACTGAACGATCGTTGCAGCGCCGGGAAAACCGTTGGGATACCTGAACTTATCGATGTTTTGTGCCTCTCATGCCGGTAGCCATTGATCGCGGCAGCCTGATAAGCTCGCGGCTTTACTCGTTTGCCCTTTTGGCGCATGAACAAGGAATTAGCATGAAACAGCATCGGTTGGCAGCGGCGATTGCCTTGGTCGGTCTGGTACTCGCAGGTTGCGACAAGCAAGCCAGCACGGTCGAGCTGAAGAGCCCCGCCCAGAAAGCCTCCTACGGCATCGGCCTGAACATGGGCAAGAGCCTGGCACAGGAAGGCATGGACGATCTCGATTCCAAGGCTGTAGCCCTGGGCATCGAAGACGCCGTCGGCAAGAAAGAGCAGAAGCTCAAGGATGAAGAGCTGGTCGAAGCGTTCGCCGCGCTGCAGAAGCGTGCCGAAGAGCGCATGGCCAAGCAGAGCGAAGAGTCGGCCGCGGCCGGCAAGAAATTCCTCGAAGAGAACGGCAAGAAAGAGGGCGTGGTCACCACGGCTTCCGGTCTGCAGTACCAGATCATCAAGAAGGCCGACGGTGCTCAGCCTAAGCCGACTGACGTAGTGACCGTTCACTACGAAGGCAAACTGACTGATGGCAAGGTGTTCGACAGCTCGGTAGAGCGCGGCAGCCCGATCGATCTGCCGGTCGGTGGTGTAATCCCGGGTTGGGTCGAAGGCCTGCAACTGATGCACGTAGGCGAGAAGATCAAACTCTTCATCCCGAGCGATCTGGCCTATGGCGCACAGAGCCCTAGCCCGATGATCCCGGCCAACTCGGTGCTGATTTTCGATCTGGAACTGCTGGGCATCAAGGATCCGGCGGCCGCTCCTGCTCCGGAAGCCGAAGCTGAAGCTGAAGAGCCTGCTGCAGCGGCCAAAGCCAAGAAGTAACCGGCCTGGTAGCAATAATGAAACGCCCTGTCCCGACAGGGCGTTTTTGTATCCGGGACTCACGCCGAACGCTTGGCCTCTTCCAGAGTCCATTCATAGGACGCGGACAGTGCGATGACGCCACTGAACCTGGTCGATTGTCAGACAGCCAGACAAGGCTTGGGAGTTAGCGTCGAAACCTCGCTAAGTCAACGATTTTACGGCGTTTTTATATGAGTAAAAAACGCCCGATTTAACGTCGAGGCCCGGAAAACGGGCGGTTCAGGGCCAAAAAAGCTCGCTGTTCACAAGGTTATCCACAATAAATGTGGATAACCTTCAAGTGAGCCGGAACGTGCCCGCAAGACCACGGTGTGTTGTCCAGAGGCTACCTTTATTGAACGGGAGTGAACATGAAAGCACCTTGGAATCTGATTCGTTATCTGCCTGGGGCCCGGCGCGTGCTCGCCGCGGGGCGACTTCCTGCACTATTGTTCGCGGTAGCTCGCAAGGGCAGCGCTGAAAGCAGTCGCCTGGGCCGGATCAAGGAAGACCTGCGCCTGCTACAGGCATTGTGTCTGGCCTACTGGCGAGGCGAGTACCGGGACATCAGCCCCAAGTCGATCCTGTCGATCGTCGCCGGCCTGATGTACTTTCTCAGTCCGCTTGACGCCATACCGGACTGGATCCCCGGTCTGGGCATGTTCGACGACATCGCAGTACTGGCCTGGATCATGAAACACCTGACAGATGAGCTCGATGCGTTCCGCGCCTGGCGCGAACGGCAGCCGCCGGAAAAGCTTGTGGTGGTCGAGCGGCTGCCCGAGAACCCGGCCCTGCTGGAGCAGGAAAAAGGTCAACACTAATACCCGTGTGGCGATAAACGTGGGCTTGTCGAGTCGTTGCAGGCCCGCGACACCCAATCCGCTGTTAATATGCCACCATCTGGAGTAAGCCTATCTGGAACTAGCTAGCGGGCCAGCAGAGGAAGTGTATGGATCTTCAAGTGATCTCTCGTGACGGGGAGCCGGAATATGCGGTACTGCCGTGGGCTCAATACCAGGCATTGCTACTGGCCGCAGGCCTTGGCGGCTCGCCCGCGACCCCGGACGCGGCGGCTGTGAATGCGAGCGAGGTGCACCGGCCCGGTTTCGAAGAGCTGGGGGCGTTGCGTGTCGCCAAGGGCCTTGAAGTCGCGAAACTCGCCCGCGCTGTCGGCATTAGCCCGTCTTACCTGGAGCTTATCGAAAACGGCACTCGCGAGCCGGATGCGGCGATCAAGCGCAGTCTTGCATGGGAGCTGGGCGTGCCCGGTTGGCGGGGTGAGGCATGAGCGTGCGCATCAGCCGGCAGCATTGGGACGGGCTGCTGAACGAACTTGATCACGCGCGTCGCCAACGTCATCTGGTGACCTATCGGGCGTTGCTTGAACGCTTGCAGTTGCCGTCACCGGCCATGCAGACCCTGACCGCCGCGCTGGAATACCTGGCAGCCATCGATGCGCGTGCCGATCAGCCGTTGCGCAGTTCGCTGGTCATCAGCCAGGGCGCCAGCCGCCTGCCGCGGACCGGTTTTTTCGAATGCGTTGAACGGCTGGGGCGTTTCTCCGGACCTTCCGACGGCATAGCGGCTGCGTCCTGGCATGCCTCGGAAGTGGTGAGGGTGTTCGAATACAACTATCCGGAAACGTCTGAGCAGTAGAACGCCGGGCCGGATTTCAGACGCTCGGGGTATTTAGGTGAGCGCCGGCGCTGGTGCGCGCGGTTTAGGTCGCTTGGCCAGATCATTCTGGTCAGCCGTCCGGAATTTCAGTTCGGTGATCAGTTTCAGCACATCAATAACCCGACCCAGGCCCAGATAGGCACCGTGCCGGGTGATGATGAAGTCTTCTTCGATACGAGCGCCTGCACGGCTTGTGAGCAGGCGGCTGACCTGCTCCAGAGGCTGGCCATGCTCCACCGTCAGGAAGTTATCGCTCATCCATACGCTGATGGGCTCGCGGGCAAAGAGCTCGGTGCCGAACGGCTTGAGCAGCACTTCGGACAACGCATGCCGATGCACGATTCCACACGGGCGGTCGTGGGCGTCGACCACCGCGAGCGAATTGAGGTTGACCTGCCTGCGGAAGGTTTCCAGGACCTGCGCGGCTGGCGTCGACCAATAAACCGCAGGCTCTGACTTGAGCAGAGCTGCCAGGTCCGCCTGTGGATCATTCGATGCGCTGTTCGCGCTGCCGGCCTTCGGCAAGATCGCGCGTGTATCGCGAGGTGGATGTTCCTGCGGGCGTGCGAGCAGATAACCTTGAACCAGATCCACGCCCATTTCAGTGAGCGTTGCCAGCTCTTCCGGCAGCTCGATGCCCTCGGCTATCACGGTCGCTCGGGAGGCCTTGGCCATCTGCAGCATGGAGCCCACAAATTCACGCTTCACGGCGTCCCGATGAATACCGTCGATGAAGTGACGATCGATCTTTACGTAATCCGGACGCAGTTCCGACCATAGCCGCAGACTGGAATACCCAGCGCCGAGATCGTCCAGCGCGATTGAAAAGCCCATATCGCGGTAATGATGCAACGCGTTGTGCAACGCCTCCATGTCGTCGGTGGGTGTCTGCTCGGTCAGTTCGATCACTACGTTTCTGGGCGCGATGCGATGGCGACGAAGCATCTCCAGCGTACGTCCGGGCGGGTGCGCAGCTTCCAAAAGCGATTCGGGAGACACGTTGAGAAACAGCTTGCCTGGCAGCTTCTGCTCGCTGAAACGACGGCACGCGCTTTCGCGGCAGGCCAGTTCCAGTTCACTCAGGCGCCCGGCCTGGCGTGCGACTGCAAACAGGTTGAGCGGGGAGTGCAGGACGCTGTTTGACGGCCCGCGCGTCAGCGCCTCATAGCCCAGGATGCGCTGTTGGGAGATCGACACGATGGGCTGGAACAAGCTGTGCAGGTCACTGCGCACCAGAATTGCACTCAACGTGCTCAACTGCTCGGTCAAAGTCATGACGATCTCGTGGCTGAAAAAAAGGGCTGGACGCCTTGGCGTACAGCCCCTCATTTCACGACAGATTCATGACCGCTTGATGACGATTGCCATCAATAGGCCATTGCCTGGCTTGTTACTTTTTTGCGACAGAAGCGCTCAGACCCAGATAATCGATCAGGATTCGTCCGGTTTCCGCCAGGTAAGCATCGTCCTCCGGCTTGGTCTTCTCGTCCTCGACCGGCAGAGCATCCTCGTCTTCCTTCTTGAGCTCTTTGAGCGGCTCTTCACCCTTGGCCTTGCGGCGGGTGTTCTCAAGAGCCAACTGCTTGCCCTCGATGGACGCATGCTCGGCGCGACGGTCCGCTTCATTGAGGCTGACGGTCTTCTCATTCATCAGCTGCTTGGCCAGCGCCAGCCGGTTCTCGATGAAAACGAACTCGGCGTTCTTGGCTGTGCGTGCATCGTGACGCGTCTGCAACTGCGCGAGGAACGGTTTGAACGGATCGACGGCAGGACGAATCGCCGGGCGAATGCTGTCCCACGGCATGGCCTCGGGCAGCGCGCTCTCGCCGATTTCCTTGGTGTCGATCAGCGACGGGTAAGTGATGTCAGGCACCACGCCCTGATGCTGGGTGCTCTGGCCGGAAACCCGGTAGAACTTGGCCAGCGTCAGTTTCAGCTCACCGTGATTGAGCGGCTGAATGGTCTGTACCGTGCCCTTGCCGAAGGTCTGGCCACCGATGACCAGCGCCCGATGGTAGTCCTGCATCGCACCGGCGAAAATTTCCGAAGCCGAGGCGGAAAGACGGTTGACCAGCAGTGCCATCGGTCCTTTGTAGAACGCACCCTTGGCTTCGTCTTCAAGCACGTCGACTTTGCCGTCCGCATTGCGGACCAGCACGGTCGGGCCCTTGTCGATGAACAGGCTGGTCAGTTCGGTCGCTTCCTGTAGTGAGCCACCACCGTTGTTGCGCAGATCCAGCACCACACCGTCGACCTTCTCGGCCTGAAGCTCGGTCAGCAGTTTCTTCACGTCACGCGTGGTGCTCTTGTACTCCGGATCACCGGCCCGATAAGCCTTGAAATCCAGGTAGAAAGCCGGAATGTCGATCACGCCCAGCTTGTAATCGCGCCCGTCCTGATTGATGTGCAGGATTGACTTCTTCGCGGCCTGTTCTTCGAGCTTGACCGCTTCGCGAGTGATCGCAACCACTTTGCTGGTCTGATCGTTAGGTGCATTGCTGGCCGGGATGATTTCCAGACGGACCACCGAGCCCTTGGGACCGCGAATCAGCTTGACCACTTCATCCAGACGCCAGCCGATGACATCGACCATTTCCTTGTCGCCCTGAGCGACGCCGACGATCTTGTCGGCGGGGGCGACCTGCTTGGTCTTGGCGGCAGGGCCTGCAGGGACCAGACGGACAATCTTCACGTTGTCGTTGTCGCTCTGCAACACAGCGCCAATGCCTTCCAGCGACAGGCTCATGTTGATGTCGAAGTTTTCCGCGCTATCTGGAGACAGATAGTTGGTGTGCGGGTCGTAGGACATGGCGAAGGTGTTGATGTAAGCCTGGAAGATATCTTCCGCGCGGGTCTGGTTCAGACGCGCCAGTTGATTCTTGTAGCGCTTGGTCAGCGTTTCCTGAATCTTGGCCGGGTCTTTGCCAGCGATCTTCAGGCGCAGGACTTCGTCCTTCACGCGCTTGCGCCACAGGTCATCGAGCTCGGCGGCGTTCTTCGGCCAGGCGGCGTCCTTGCGGTCCACCAGCAAGGTTTCTTTGGCGGTGAAGTCGAGTTTGTCGACGCCTTTGTTCAGCTCGGCGAGAGCGAAATCCAGACGCGACTTGATGCGGTCCAGATAACGCTTGTAAATGGTGAAGCCAGGGTTCAGGTCGCCGCTCTTGAGGAAGTCGTCGAACTGAGTCTGCCACTTGTCGAACTCGGCTATGTCGCTGGCCAGGAAGTAACTGCGCGCCGGGTCCAGCAGCTTGAGGTAGCTCTGGTAGATAATGGCGGAGCGCTTGTCGTCCAGCGGCGGCTTGCTGTAGTGGTGACGCTTCAGCAGCTCGACGACATTGAGACTGGCGACTACTTCATCGCGGTCCGGCTGAAGGTTATCCCAGCTGTTGGCGGCAAAAGCGCTGCCGGACATCGGCAGTACGCCGAGGCCGAGGAATAGTGCAAGGGCGGTGCTTGGGATCAGGTGCTTCATGCTGGTTCGACGCGGTGACAATTGATAACGCATATTAGGCCGTCTTTGAAGTCGCCGGTTCCGTCGGTCCCGGCCGCATAATGCAAAAGCCCGGGCAAAAAGCCTCGGGCTCAGTCTTGACTCACTATGGCGGCACCTTGCAGGCATTGCAAGGCGTGGAACGCGATGTGCAAGACCTGAAAGCGTCAGGTCTGATGCACGATGCAGATCGGGTTCAGTTTCCAGATAGCGGCGACGCGACGCTACCGGTAATCCGACGCGGTAATCCGACGCGGCGAGCCGAGATGTGGCGCCTTCCTTGGCATCGCCGCCAGTTGACGTTGATTCAGCCGGCATTCAGCTTGGCAAGGCCTGTGATCCGGTCCAGCGGAGCTCCAGTGTCGAACGGGCGAGTCGGGGTGGCACTGTCAGAAATGACAGCGTTCCGATCGTGGACAGGCAAGGCCGAAAGCCTCAGCGCCAGCTGTGCACCGGCCACCCGGCCTGACGCGCATGCTCCAGCAGGACGGGATCGGGGTTGACCACGTGCGGATGGTCGACCTTGAGCAGCAAAGCCAGGTCGTTGCGGGAGTCCGAGTAGAAGCTTGCTCCTTCGAGGTTTTCCCCTTCGGCGTCCAGCCATTCCATCAGGCGCGTGACCTTGCCTTCGCGATAGGTGAGCACGCCTCGGGTCGCGCCGGTGTACACGCCATGCTGCACGTCCAGTTCGATCGCCAGCACTTCGTCAACGCCGACTCGCTCGGCGATAGGCTTGACCAGATGCACGCCCGAGGCCGAGATCACCAGAATGCGATCGCCACGGGCGCGGTGTTCGGCAATGGCTTTGCACGCGTCGCTGTAGAGAATCGGCTCGATGACATCCTCCACCCACGGGCCCACCAGGTGATCGATTTCTTCGGGGGTACGGCCGGCCATGGGCTCCAGGCTGAAGGCCATGTAGTCTTCCATCGCCAGCTCGCCGGCGCTGTAAGCGGCCATCAACTCGTCATTGCGCCGCATGAATGACTCGGCGTCGACCCAGCCGAGCCGCACCATCTGCTCGCTCCACAGGCTGGCACAGTCGCCGCCGATCAGGGTTTCATCCAGGTCGAAGATTGCTAGCGCCATTACATGAATCCTTGTTTCGTCTGTTCGATGTCAGCGGGCCCTGGCCCGCAGCTCGTAATGTTCAGGCCACGGCACAGAGTGCCGAAGGCTCGATGTTCAGTGTTACCCGCCGCCCGGCAGGGTGCAGATCATCGGCCGAACGGTTGAGCACGTCGACCACCAGTTCGACACCACGCGCCTGCACCCGGTAGCGGATCACGTTGCCCAGCAAGCTATGGCCGAGCACTTCACCTTCGAGTGAGCCGGTCAGGCTCAACTGAATGGCTTCGGGGCGGATCGCAATACGGCTGGCGATCTGACGCTGCATCAAGCGCGAAGCAGCGTCCGCTTCGAGCAGGTTGTAATTGCCAATGAAGCCCGCCGCGAAAATGTCCACCGGCGCTGTATACAAGGTCTCAGCGTCGCCGCTCTGCACAATCCGACCCTGGTTCATCAGGAAAATGCGATCCGACATGGTCAGCGCTTCTTCCTGGTCGTGGGTCACGAAGATGGTGGTCAGGTTCAGCTCGCGCTGGATCGCCCGGATCTGTTCGCGCAGATGCTTGCGAATCCGCGCGTCCAGCGCCGACAGCGGCTCGTCGAGCAGCAACAGTCGCGGGCGGGTCACCAGCGAACGCGCCAGCGCTACACGCTGGCACTGGCCGCCGGACATCTGGTGCGGATAGCGTCCGGCGAACTCCTGCAGCTCCACCAGCCGCAGAATCTCTGCAACCCGGCCACGGCTTTCCTCGGTGCTGACCTTTTGCATGCGCAGGCCGAAAGCGACGTTCTGCTCCACGGTCATGTTGGGAAACAGGGCATAGCTCTGGAACACCATGCCAATGCTGCGTTTCTGCGGCGTCAGCGGCACCAGATCCTGGCCGTCGAGCAGAATGCGTCCGCTGTTGACCGGGGTCAGCCCGGCGATACAGCGCAGCAGCGTGGATTTACCGCAGCCGGAGGGGCCGAGCAGCGTGACGAACTCGCCCTTGTCGATGCGGCAATTGATGTCGCTGAACACGGCGGTGCTGGCGTAACTTTTGTGCAGGTTCTCGATACTGATGAAGCTCATCTCAGCCCTTGTCCTTGTTGAGTCGATTGGCGGCCCAGGTCAGCACCAGCACGAAGAAGAAGTAGGAGACCACCAGCGCACTGTTGAAGTGACCGCTGCTGTTGCGCATGTTGTTCAGGTACACCTGCAGGGTTTCGTAGCGGGTGCCGACCAGCAGGTTGGCAAACACGAACTCACCGAACAGGAACGAGAACGACAGCAGCAGCGCCACCATCAGGCCCTTTCGCAGGTTCGGCAGTACCACCAGGAACGCCGCCTGCCAGGTGTTGGCGCCCAGCAGGTGAGCGGCGTCCATCAGGTCGGTGAGGTTGATCGCCTGCAGGTTGTTGGTGATGGCGCGGTACATGAAGGGCAGGGCGACGGTGAAGTAGCAGCCGATCAGAATCCACGGCGTGCCGACCATCGCCATCGGCCCCGAGCCGTACAGCTGCAACAACCCCACCGAAGACACCACCGGTGGCACGGCGAATGGCAGCAGGATCAGAATGTTCATCAGGCCGTCCAGCCTCGGAAAGTGGTAATGCACCACGAACAGCAACGGCAGGATCAGCACCACGGACAGCAGCAGCGCCCCGACGCACACCAGCAGCGACTGGCCGAATGCGGTCAGAAAACGCGGGTCGCTCCACAGAGCCACATACCATTTGAAAGTCAGGCCGCTGGGCAGGATGGACGCCGACCAACTGGTCGAGATCGAATAGAGAAGGGTGCCGAGCAATGGCAGCAGCAGGATCAGGAACACGGCGTAGACCACCAGTCGATGGTAAAGACCCGCGGGCCCTCGTTCAGCGCGCGACATGGTAGCTCCTTCGCAACAGCCATTGATGGATCACAGTGACCAGGGTCATGAGCCCGACCAGAATCATCGCCAGGGCGCTGGCCATGTTCGGATCCAGCGTGATGTCACCGGCGACCAGTGCTGCGATGCGGATCGGCAGGACGTTGAAGTTGCCGGTGGTCAGCGCGTAGACGGTGGCGTAAGCCCCGAGTGCGTTGGCGAGCAGGATCACGAAGGTGCCAAGCAGGGCGGGCATCAGCACCGGCAGACCGATGTGTCGCCAGAAATCGAAGCTGCTGGCGCCCAGCAGCGACGCCGACTCGCGCCAGTCTTCGCGCACTGCGTCGAACGCGGGGTACAACAGCAAAATGCCCAGCGGAATCTGGAAGTAGGTATAGAGAATGATCAGCCCGGTCTTGGAGTACAGATTGAAGTCGTCGATGATTCCGGACTGCTTGAGAATCAGGGTCACCGCGCCGTTGAAACCGAGCAGGATGATGAAAGCGAAGGCCAGCGGCACGCCCGAGAAGTTGCTGGTCATGTTGGCGAACGAGTTGACGAAATCGCGAAGCCGCGAGTCCACCTGACGCAACGAATAGGCACCCATGATCGCGATCAGGATGCCGAACAGGCTGGACCAGAAGCTGATCTCCAGGCTGAACTGCATGGCCTGGCGATAGAAGCGCGAGTTGAACGCCTTGCTGAAGTTCTCCCAGCCCCAGCCGTTGTCGGTCTGCAGACTATGGATGGCGACCCAGGCCAGCGGGGCAATCTGAAACACGATAAAAAACAGCGCGAACGGCACCAGGCACAACAAACCCAGCCATTTACCACGGCTCAGGCCTTTCACTTGAGCATCTCCCGGCATACCGGTTTGTCATGGGCGACGCCCAAAAGCTCGCAGACGGTGCCGCACAGATCCGTCTGTTTCGGCTGTGCGTGGGGCGCGAGGCTGAAGGCGTCACCGAGCACGAACAGCGGCACCTGGCGCTCTTCAGGCAGCAGACCGTTGTGTGACCGGTCATTGTTCATGCCGTGGTCGGCGGTCACCAGTACCTGATAACCGGCATCGAGCCAGCGCTGCAGGTAGTCGGCCAGAATGATGTCGACCGCGCGGGCGCTGTTTCGGTATTGCGGACTGTCGAGGCCGTGCTTGTGCCCGGCGTCGTCGATATTCATGGGGTGGATCAGCAGAAAGTTTGGCGCGTGCCTGAGTCGCAGGCTTTCCGCGTCGGCGAACAGATGCGAATCGGGGTAATGATCGGCCCAGTAGAACAGGCCGTGCTGGATCGGCAATTCGGGCGCATCGGTGTGGCGGTCGCGCGCCGCGTCGAAGGGCGTGCGGTTATACAGTTCGCTGACCCAGTGATAGGCCGCGGCCGCCGTGCCGAGCCCGGCACTGCGCGCGTAATGGAAGATGCTCCGCTGGCTGGAAAGCCGCGAGACGTTGTTGTGAACGATACCGCTGGCGATGGGTGGAACGCCGGTCATGATGCATTCGTACAACGGCCGTGACAGCGCCGGCAGCTCGCATTCCAGCCGGTATAGCGCGGCGTTGCCCGCCTGGTGATAGGCCTGAAGATGCCCCATCGCGTGCCGGGCCACCTCGTAGTTCAGGCCGTCGAGCACAATCAGGATGACGTTGTGGTTCATGAGCGACTCGCTTGAGCGGCAGGGAAACCTGGATAGGGTCACGAACGCAGTGGAGCAGGATGCGGCTCGTCCGTGAGCCGCAACGACGAATCAGTTCATCTCAATGATGACCTGCTCGTTCCACTTCTGAGGCAGGGCCTTGGACGTTCTTTCCCAAGCCTCCGGGCTCTTGATCGGCGTGACGTTCTTGTATTGCTCGTTGGGCAGCAGCTTGCTCTTCACGTCGTCCGGAAGCGTGATGTTCTCGGCACGGATCGGGCGCGCGTTACCCTTGGCCAGGTTGATCTGGCCGGCGTCACTGAAGATGTATTCACGCGTGAGCTTGGCGGCATTGGGGTGTTTGGCGTATTTGTTGATGATGGTGGTGTAGCCGGAGATCACCGAGCCGTCCGACGGGATCAGCACGACGTAATCGTCGGGTTTGGTCATCTTGGCCCGGTAGCTCAGACCATTGAAGTCCCAGACCACGCCGACTTCGACCTCGCCTTTTTCGATGGTCTGGATGGTCGGGTTCGCCAGCGACAGGCGCTTTTGCTGCGCCAGTTCGGTGAACAGCTGAAGACCGGGCTCGATGTTGCTCTCGTCACCCTTCATGGCCAGTGCCGCGGCCAGGACGCCGTTGGCTGCCTGGGCGGCGGTGCCAACGTCGCCGATGGAAACCTTGTACTTGCCGGTCTTGAGGTCGGCCCAGCTTTTCGGAATCTCGGAGCCGTGCAGCAGGTTCTTGTTGACGATAAAAGCGATTGTCCCGGTGTACGCCAGGGCCCAGTGACCGTCAGTGTCCTTGGCCCAGGTCGGGATCTGTTCCCAGGTGCTTGGCTTGTAGGGTTGAGTCACGCCCTTGGCGACAGCGATGGGACCGAACGCTGCGCCCACGTCACCGATGTCGGCACTGGCGTTGTCTTTCTCGGCGTCGAACTTGGCGACCTCCTGGGCAGAGCTCATGTCGGTGTCAGTGTGCTTGAGACCGTACTTGGCTTGCAGGTCGGTCCAGGTGCCTTTCCAGTTCGCCCAGTCATCCGGCATGCCGACACTGTTGACGGTGCCTTCGGTCCTGGCTGCGGCTTCCAGCGTTTTCAGGTCATTGTCCGCAGCCATGGCCGCCGTGCTCATGGCAATGGCGGAACCGAGGAGTGAAGCCAACAAAAGATGTTTCATTCAGAGCTCCTTGTACTTCGATCAACGCGTGGTCGTCGCGGATGGATTGGTCTAGGTCAGCAATACCTGAGCCAAGTTAGGCGTGTTCAATGACACTTTAATGTCCGGAGCCGTTTGCGCCGTTAGGCAGCACGGGTTGCAGGACAACCGTTGCTCAAGCGTAGACCATCGCTAAATATCTGATCTCCAAGGTGTTGATCGCCGCAGTGAACTGGTCTGGCACGAAATATGGACGCTTTTGTCATGCAACAGTCATCTGTGCTGCCTAGGCTTGTGCAGCATGTGAAACGGTGCGTCTCAAACTGTGTGTGCACCGAAACGGCTCTGGTCTAGTCCAGATAGGTAACCCGATGCGCGAAGAAGTGCCACGTGCGGTGACGGTGATCTGCACGGCGTTGCAGGAACAGATCGAGCACGGCCTGCTGCCGCCGGGAAGCAAGCTGCCGGCCGAACGCAAACTCAGCGAAGTATTTGCCACCACGCGGATTACTTTGCGCGAGGCGCTGGTTCAGCTTGAGGCGCAGGGTCTGATCTACCGTGAAGAACGGCGTGGCTGGTTCATCTCTCCGCCGCGTCTGGCCTATGACCTGATGCGCCGCAGCCACTTTCACGCCATGGTTCAGGCCCAGGGCCGCGTGGCCGAAACCCTGATGATCTCGGCACGACTGCAACCGGCTTCCGCGAAAATCTGCGAAAGACTTCAGCTACCGGCGCTGTCCAGTGTGATACAGATTTGCCGGGCACGGCGTATCGATGGGCGGCTGGTGTTGTACGTCGAACACTACCTGAACCCTACGTTCTTTCCGGCGATTCTCGATTTTGATCTCAATCAGTCGCTGACTGAGCTGTACGCCAGCCACTATGGCCTGCGCTACGGTCAGGTGCATTTCGAGATGCTTCCCACGGCGCTGCATGTCGAGGCCTGCGCGGCGCTCAAGGTATCGGTGGGTAGCCCGGGCTTGTGCATTTCGCGAGTCAACTACGATCAGCAAGGCCGTTTGATCGACTGTGATCTGGAATACTGGCGACACGATGCGATTCGCGTAAGTGCGACGGCCGGCATATAAAGAGTAAGTTACGTGCCGCCCGGTTCAACTAACCGGACAGCACGTCATTACTGTTTGCCGTGGTCAGGGCACAATATCTACGACCACGCTTTCAGAATCCACGAGGCGGTTCACGCGATACCAGACTTTCAATTTCTGCCACTTGTCATGAACGTCCATGTAGGAAATGGCGTAGGTCTTGGGTTCAATGGAATCCGTGACGACATGAATGGCGGGGAAGCCCATTTCCGGGTTCGCCGGTGTCCCTTCCCACGGGACCGACACTTGATCGCCCACCTTCATACCCGGGTAAACCGGGATCTGAACGAGCACGCCGCCTCTGATCCTGGAAATGCTCAACGTGCCGTCGGCATTGAGTTGAGGCAACGAGGGCGCGGGTAGTAGTAGTTGACTGATTGTCCGCATGATTGATTTCCTTATTCAATTATTCATCCGTTCAACATCGGGTCTTATTGGTTTGAATGGCAGGTTGACTAGTTGCTTACTTGCCATTGAACCGCTGAGCTTTGATGTTGAAATCGAGCGAACACGATGTCGGAAGGCGTGTCAACAATGCAGGTGCGGAAAGTTTATTTTTACTCAGGCTCTTTCAACAAGCGCCGTGGGAGCCACGACGCTTTCAGCCTGGATCAGCGGCGGTCAGGGCAGCTCACGGCTCGCGTAAAATGCGCCGAGCACTTTCACCAGATGCGCCAGGTCGTGGCTGCCGGCCAGTTCCCGGATCGAATGCATGGCGAAGGTCGGCAGGCCGATGTCCACGGTGCGGATGCCCAGCTGGCTGGCAGTGATCGGGCCGATGGTCGAGCCGCAGGCCATGTCGCTACGCACGACGAAGCTCTGCACCGGCACTTCCTCGGCCATGCACAGGTGACGGAAGAAGCCGCCGGTTTCGCTGTTGGTGGCATAGCGCTGGTTGTTGTTGACCTTGATGACCGGCCCGGCGTTGAGCTTGGGCCCATGGTTGGCGTCATGCTTGTCGGCGTAGTTGGGGTGCACTCCATGAGCGTTGTCGGCTGAGATCAGCAGCGACTTCTGGATGGTGCGCACGTAGTCTTCGCCGACCGGCAGCAGGCGCTGGACGATCTGCTCCAGCATCGGGCCATCCGCGCCGCATATAGACGACGAGCCGACTTCTTCATGGTCGGTGCACACCAGCAGTGCGGTTTCGTCGGTGTCGGCAGTGAGCAGGGCGTGAAGCCCGGCGTAGCACGACAGCAGGTTATCGAGCCTGGCCCCGGCGATGAAGTCGCGGTTCAGGCCCACTACCGCTGCGCTCTGCGTGTCGTAGAAGCTCAGCTCGTAATCGAGCACCACGTCGGCGTTCAGACCGTGTTCGCGCGCCAGCTGATCGGTCAGCAGGGCGCGGAAGTCAGCCCGCTCGTCGCCGGCTACCTGGGCCAGGATCGGCGGTAATTCGTTCTGCGGGTTGATCGGCCAGCCTTCGTTGGCGGCGCGATTGAGGTGAATTGCCAGGTTGGGAATGACTGCGATAGGCAGCCTGAAATCGATCAGCTGGCTTTCGACCTTGCCATCGCGGCGGAAGGTGACGCGTCCCGCCAGTGACAGGTCGCGATCAAACCAGGGCGCGAGCAGCGCGCCGCCGTAGACTTCGACACCCAGTTGCCAGAAACCCTGACGCTGCAGCTCAGGCTGCGGCTTGACTCGCAGGCATGGACTGTCGGTGTGGGCACCGACCATGCGTATCCCGCCGTTCAACGGTGACTGACGTCCCATCCTGAACGCGACGATCGAGGAATCGTTGCGGGTGACGTAATAACGCCCGCCGGTCTCGATGGACCAGGTGTCGCGCTCATCGAGACGCTGAAAGCCGCCGGCCTCCAGGTGCTTGACCAGCGTTGCAGTGGCGTGGAAAGGGGTTGGAGAAGCCTTGAGAAAATCGATCAGGCCCTGGTTCAGCTCTTCGCGCATACATAACTCCCGACAGCAATGGCGCAAGTCTACCGTATTGGCAGGATTAAGAGATGAGTGGCAGCAAACCGACAGGAGCGGGCGCCCACGTCAGCTTGCTGGCGACGGAGGCCACTCAGTCAGAAAACAGGGTCAGGCAGAGTGCAGTCGCGAGCAAGCTCCCTCCCACAGCTCAGATCAGCACACCTCGAAAATGGGAGCCAGCTTGCTGGCAAGTAGGCAGTACTGACACAGGATATGTGTCGGCCTGACCATCCTCGCGACCAAGGTCGCTCCTACAATGGATCAGCACGCCTCGAAAAAACGTGGGAGCCAGCTTGCTGGCGAGAGGGCGGTACTGACCTGGTACATTCGTTGTACAGACCATTCTCGCGCCCAAGGTCGGGTCCCACAGTTTATGGACGGCTCAAAACGGCGCAGGGCACTCGAACTTCAGCCGCTCGCCGCTCACCGGGTGGGTGAAGCTCAGCATGCTGGCGTGCAGGCACAAGCGTGGATACGCCGCCAGTGCCTCGGCGTGTGCGTACAGTCCGTCGCCCAGCAGCGGGTGGCCGATGGAGAGCATGTGAACGCGTAACTGGTGAGACCGCCCGGTGATCGGTGTCAGTTCCACCCGGCAATGAGTTTCGTAACGCTCCAGTACCTTCCAGAACGTCAGCGCATGCTTGCCCTCCGCGTGGTCCACGACGTGGCGCGGTTTGGTCGGTGGGTCGTAGCGCAACGGCAGGTCAATGCTGCCGCTGTCCAGGGTCGGTTGTCCCCAGCACAATGCGGTGTAGGCTTTTTCGGTTTCGCGGTCATGAAACTGCCGTGACAGTTCGCGATGAGTATCAGGATCGCGAGCCAGCAGGATGATGCCGGAGGTTTCCCAGTCCAGTCGATGGACAATGCGGGCCTCGGGGTAGCCGTTTTCCTGCAGGCGGGTAATCAGGCAATCCTTGTTGTCCTCGGCGCGGCCGGGAACGGAAAGCAGCAGGGTGGGCTTATCAATCACCAGAACGGCAGCGTCCTGATAAATGATCTGGATGTTGGACAACGGCATGCAACGGCCTCGAAACGCTGGAAACGACAACGGCGGTAAGGGCGCCGCTACTGTGTAGTGACGCCGATACCGCCGTGAGCAACTGCCGGATCAGCGATCTGGCAGGGTGATATTGAGCTCCAGAATCGAACAGCTGCCCTGGTTTTCCAGAGCGACCTGTACCTGGTCAGACTCGATATTGACGTACTTGCGGATCACTTCGACCAGTTCTTTCTGCAAGGCAGGCAGATAGTCCGGAGTGCTGCGCTGACCGCGTTCGTGCGCCACGATGATCTGTAGACGCTCTTTCGCGACCGAAGCCGTGCTTTCTTTTTTGCGGTCACGAAAGAAGTCAAAAATGTTCATTAATTACCCCCGAACAGGCGTTCAAAGAATCCTTTCTTCTGCACATCCAGAAACCGATGTTCCCGGTCTTTACCCAGCAGGCGGTCAACGGCATCACTGTAGGCCTGGCCGGCGTCACTCTGCTCGTCCAGAATCACCGGAACGCCCTGGTTGGAGGCCTTGAGGACCGCCTGGGACTCGGGAATCACGCCAAGCAGGGTCACCGCGAGGATTTCCTTGACGTCTTCGACGCCCAGCATCTCGCCCTTGCTGACGCGCTCTGGATTGTAACGAGTCAACAGCAGGTGTTCCTTGATCGGATCTTCGCCGTTTTCGGCGCGACGCGATTTGCTGGCCAACAGGCCCAGCATGCGGTCGGAGTCACGAACCGACGAAACTTCGGGGTTGGTCACCACGATGGCTTCGTCAGCGAAGTACATGGCCAGGTGAGCGCCGGTTTCAATACCCGCCGGCGAATCGCAGACGATGTATTCGAACGATTGCTTGAGCTCCATGAGGACTTTTTCAACGCCCTCCTTGGTCAGCGCTTCCTTGTCGCGGGTCTGGCTGGCGGCCAGCACGTACAGGCCCTCGATCTTCTTGTCTTTGATCAGCGCCTGCTGCAGGTTGGCTTCGCCGTTGACGACGTTGACGAAGTCATACACCACGCGACGCTCGCAACCCATGATCAGGTCCAGGTTACGCAGACCGACGTCGAAGTCGACGATGACTGTCTTGTGGCCGCGCAATGCGAGGCCGGTACCGATGGCGGCGCTGGTGGTGGTTTTACCCACACCACCCTTGCCGGATGTAACCACGAGAATCTTGGCCAAGGTGAATCACCCCTAGAGGAAAAGGACAGTTAGTCCCTGAAGAGCATCCTTGACGCGGCGTTAATCGAAGAGTGAGGAAATCAGACCGCTGACCGGAATACAAAGCGCTTTTACGCTTACACGTTCGGTTGATGCATCGGGAGAGAAACACTGTTCCTCAGATTTCCTACAACATTTACAACGGTTTCGCGACGAATCAGAGATGCTTTGAAAATTTCGCCAGTATCCGTTAAAGCCGGATGATGTTCAACACATCGCCTGACAGGCTGACTTGTACCGGCGAGCCCCATAGCGGGTCCCTGCGCAGGTCCTCCGACACCTTGTATTGCCCGGCGATGGAAATAAGTTCAGCGCTTAATTGCTGGCAGAAAATCCGGGCCTTGCTGTCGCCCTTGATACCTGCGAGCGCTCTGCCGCGCATCGGGCCGTACACATGGATGTTGCCATCGGCCAGAAGTTCCGCGCCGGGACTGACCGGTGCTATCACGACCAGATCGCCACCCTGGGCATAAATCTGTTGGCCTCCACGAACCGGCGCGGTAATGACGCGGGTCGGTTTGATGACCGGCTCAGGCGGCTTTTCCGGCACCGGCACCGGCTTGGGCGCCGCGGCCTCGACAGGCTCCAGCGGCCGTTCGCGGGCGCCCGATGGCGGCAGCACCGGCAGATCGACGGCGATGGCGGCGGCGATGTCTTCGATACGATTGGCGCGGATCGCCAGAGTACGCAGACCATGCTGGCGGCACACGCGCACCAGGCTTGGCAGATCCACGGACCCTTCGCTGGGGGCGAGTTTGTCCAGGGCAAGAATCAAGGGCGCATTGCTGAAGAAGTTGGGGGCCTGCGCCACCTTCGCCGCCAGTTGCCGGTCGAGCGCTTCGAGGTCGGTTCGGGTCAGCTCCATCACCGTGATGGCAAGCATGCTGCCCTTGAGCTGAAATACGGGCTCCGGATTTTGCGATTCGTTCTGGCTCATGTCGGCATACACAACAGCTTGTCGCTAAAAGTGCCGAGACTTATAACGAGAACGCCCGCGACCCGCAAGCCGCGTCGAACCGTTGTAGAATGCGCGGCCCTTGTTCTGACGGAAGCCCAAATGGATCGCCCGCGTTTTCAAGCCCGTTTTCTTCACCCCCGTTTCTGGCTGCTGTGGCTGGGGTTGGGGCTGCTCTGGCTGATCGTCCAGCTACCGTTTCGCGTGCTGCTGGTCCTTGGTGCCGGGCTGGGCCGGGTCATGTACTGGCTGGCCGCTGATCGAAAATATATTGCGTCGCGCAATCTGGAGCTGTGTTTTCCAGAGCTGACCGAGGCGCAGCGCACCCGATTGCTCAAGGAAAACTTCGCGTCGACCGGCATCGCCTTCTTCGAAATGGCCATGAGCTGGTGGTGGTCCCGGCAGCGACTGGCAAAGCTCGCGCGAATCGAGGGGCTGGAGCACCTGCAGGATGCCCAGGCAAAGGGCGAGGGCGTGATCCTGATGGCCATCCACTTCACCACGCTGGAGATCGGCGCGGCGTTGCTCGGCCAGCAACACACGATTGACGGTATGTACCGCGAACACCGCAACCCATTGTTCGACTTCGTCCAGCGCCGTGGTCGCGAGCGGCATAACTTCGACTCGCTGGCTGTGGAGCGCGAGGACGTGCGCGGCATGCTCAAGCTGCTGCGCGCCGGTCGCGCGATCTGGTACGCACCGGACCAGGATTACGGCGCCAAGCAAAGCATCTTCGTGCCGTTGTTTGGCATCCCTGCCGCGACCGTGACCGCTACCAGCAAATTCGCCAGGCTGGGGCGCGCCAGGGTAGTGCCGTTCACCCAGCAGCGGCTGGCTGACGGGAGCGGCTACCGACTGGTCATTCACCCGCCGCTGGAAGATTTTCCGGGCGAAAGCGATGAAGTCGATTGCCTGCGCATCAATCAATGGGTAGAAAGGGCCATCACCGAGTGCCCGGCGCAATACCTCTGGGCGCATCGACGCTTCAAAAGTCGACCGCCGGGCGAGCCCAGGTTGTACAAGAAAGCCGAATGACACGTGGCGGTTCACTGAGGTCGAGTTGTAGATGGCGCATCCTGCAGTAGCGACAAACCCGAGCGTTGGTGTCGAGCCCGTCACCGGGCTGATTCTTTCCGGCGGCGGCGCAAGGGCCGCGTACCAGGTCGGCGTGCTGGCAGGCATTGCCGACCTGCTGGCTCCCGGCTCCCCGAATCCGTTCCCGGTGATCGTCGGCACCTCGGCCGGAGCCATCAATGCCGTCAAGCTCGCCAGCGGGGCGCTGCATTTTCGGATCGCCATCCACCAGCTGACCGAGTTCTGGCAGTCATTCCGCAGTCATCAGGTGCTGCGCAGTGACTGGCCGGGTGTCATTCATCAGGCCGGACGTTTTTTCGGGCGCAGCCTGATCGGTCTGGGGCGTGACGTGCCGGTGGCATTGCTCAACAGCTCGCCGCTGCGGGATCTGCTCACCGAGCGGCTGGACCTCTCCGGAATCGATGCCGCCATCGAGGCCCACCATCTCCGCGCCGTGGCGGTTACTGCTTTCGGTTACGAGTCCGGTCAGGCAGTGACGTTCTACCAGGGGCGGGGCACCATCGAGCCGTGGCTGCGTCACCGACGCATCGGCAGACCGACCGAACTGACCGTCGACCACCTGCTGGCGAGTTCCGCGATCCCGCTGCTGTTCGCGCCGGTGAAGCTGGAAGAGGAATACTTCGGCGATGGCGCGGTCCGCCAATCGGCACCGATCAGCCCGGCGCTGCATCTGGGCGCCAATCGGGTGCTGGTGATCGGCGTCAGCGGCAACCCGCGCGGCCCGCAGCGGCAGGTGCAACGCGCGACGACCGGTGTGCAACCGACGCTTGCGCAAATCAGCGGCCACATGCTCAACAGCACCTTCATCGACAATCTGGAAAGCGATATCGAACTGCTGGAAAGGCTCAATTCAGTCAGCTCGTTGCTGCCGGACCACTCGGCCAGATGCCAGCCGGGCATGGCACCGGTCGAGGTTCTGGTGATCTCGCCCAGCCGGCCGATCGACGAAATCGCCGCCCGCCACCGTCGCGAACTGCCGCCTGCGCTACGCACCTTCCTGCGCGGTCCTGGGGCGACCAAGACCAGCGGCGCCAGCGTGCTGAGCTATCTGTTGTTCGAAGCCGGGTATTGCAGCGAATTGATCGAACTGGGCCGCCACGACGCCAAGGCCCAGGGCGCGGAATTGAAGCGCTTTCTGCAGTTGGGGTGAGGCCGTCACAGCTGACAAATCTACTGCGCCTGCAGCGGCCCATTCGCCAGCAAGCTGGCCACACAAGAACCGCAGCGCTGCACGAACTGTAGGAGCTGGCTTGCCTGCGATCTGCCGGGAACCGGCAGCAAGATGGTTCATGCGGTGTATAGACAGGGTCGCCAGGATTACTGCCGCTACGCGCCAGATCGTCGGATTGCCGCCCAGAGCAAGCGGATCGCCGCCCGGTCACTCCCACGCCCTGCGGGCAGAATCAAAGCGGATTCGCGGGCACCAGGAGTTTCTCCCCAAGGGTGGTTTAGGGCTACCCCCAAACATAGAATCTCCCACGGATCGCGTCAGGCCTTGGCCCCGTGGGAGGGAGCTTGCTCGCGACTGCAACCTGGCAGACCCTGCATTTGTCAGTGAGACTGCAGCAAGCCGCCTTTCCACATCCTCACGCCGTCAAGCGATCATCCCGAAAGTCCCGTAGCGCCTGTTCGATTTCTTCCCGTGTATTCATCACAAACGGGCCGTATTGCACGATGGGCTCGCGCAGGGGTTTGCCTGCAATCAACAGCACGCGGGCACCCGTTGCGCTGTTTATCTGCAACTGGCCCTCATCGCCCAGGCGCGCCAGGCGGCTTGCACTTATCGACTGCGGGCAGCCCTCGATCTCCAGCGTTCCTTCGTATACGTACAGCAGCGCTCGATGTCCCTCGGGCAACTGCGGGCTGATACGGCCGCCTGCCGGGATATGGAAATCGAAATACTGCGGCTCGGTGTCGGGGCGTTGCACGGCGCCCGCCTGGCGGATGTGACCGTCACTGAACTCGCCGGCAATCACCACCACGTCGACGCCCTCAGCCGTCGTCAGGCGCGGGATGTTCTCCGGCTGGATATCCTGATAACTGGCATCGGCAAGCTTGTTCTTGCCTGGCAGGTTGAGCCACAGCTGGAAGCCGCGCATCATGCCTTCTTCCTGCTCTGGCATTTCGCTGTGAATGATGCCGCGTGCCGCGGTCATCCATTGCACGCCGCCGCCCTGCAATAAACCGACGTTACCCATGTGGTCCTCGTGACGCATACGACCTTCGAGCATGTAGGTCACGGTTTCAAAACCACGGTGCGGGTGAGGCGGGAAGCCGGCGATGTAATCATCAGGCTTGTCCGAACCGAACTCGTCGAGCATCAGGAACGGGTCGAACTGTTCGACGCCCGGCCCGCCGAATACGCGGGTCAGGCGCACACCGGCGCCGTCGGACGCGGGTTGACCGGCCTGGATCGATAGGACTTTACGAAACTGAGTCATGGAAAGGAGCACTCCTGGTCAGGTGGCAATGCTGGCCATGATAGGCGCAACCCTTCGAACGATGGGTTTGAATTTCTCGGGTTATTGATCAGATTTCTGGATGTATCCGCCTCATTCTGCTGCCTGCCGGGCGTAGAAGGATCTACAGGATTCGCTGAAATTTCCTACCGCAACTAATTCGCCATTCTGCATATGCACATTTACAAAAAGGCCAGCTTGTCGGCTGGCCTTTTATATTGCGACGAAGTTACTCGGCAATCTGCAAATTACGCGACTCGGTATAAACGTAACGCACTTTCTCGTACTCGAAAGGCGAGTTCAGCTGGCCATAACGGAAGCTGGTCACGTAGCGGCGGTCGATGGCGCGCAGCAGGGTGATTTCCGGATGGTCGTTGCTGACCTCGGCAACGTTGAGGAAGTTGATCTGCTGTTCAGCCGCGAAGTCGAACAGCAGACCACCGGTGTCACGCAGGTTCGAGGGGCCGAACAAGGGCAGGATCAGATAAGGCCCCGACGGCACGCCATAGAAACCCAGCGTCTGGCCGAAGTCTTCGCTCTGGCGTGGCAGGCCCATCATGGTCGCCGGGTCCCAGAGGCCGGCGACGCCGATGGTGGTGTTCAGCAGCAGGCGGCCGGTGGTTTGCAACGAACGCTGGCCCTTGAACTGGAACAGACTGTTGAGCAGGTTCGGTACATCGCCCAGGTTGCTGAAGAAATTGCTCACGCCACTGCGCACGAAACCGGGTGTGATGTAGCGATAGCCGTTTACTACCGGCAGGAACACCCATTCGTCGAAGCGATAGTTGAAGTGGTAGACCCGGCGGTTCCACGACTCCAGCGGGTCGTAGACTTCAAGGGCATTGATGGACGCCCGCTCGAACTCGCGTTGATCAAGGCCTGGGTTGAACTGCAACGCTTTGAGCGGCTGGGTGAAACCGTCCGCGTCAAGCTGGCGGGTGACGGTGGCCGGTTGTTCGGCCCGGTTGTCTGCGTCATCGGCCTGTGCGGTACCTGCGCAGAGCAGGGCAGCGAGGAGTAAAAGACGTTTAGCCACGGAAGAACTCCAGCATGGCGTCGCTGTTGACGCTGTAGTTGATGTTGCCGCAATGGCCGCCGTAAGGGTAAACGGTCAGGCGATCACCGAAAGTCTTGCGCAGGAACCCGAGGTCTCCGGAGCCCAGAATCACGTCGTCGGCGTTATGCATGACCGCGATCTTGCTGCTGTTGTGCAGGTAATCCTTGAGCGCGTACAGGCTGACCTGGTCTACCAGCTGCAAGAGGCTGCCGCCATCGGTACGGGCACGCCAGCTCGGGATGACCTGTTCGGTCAGGTAACAATCGAAGTCACACTGCAGCGCGCGCTTGAGGAAGGGCGACAGGCTGGTGCCCTCGGTGATCGGGAATTTCGGCGGAGTGATCAGACCGCGACGGTTGATCAGGTCAGATGTAAAGGCGATGTCAGCGGACGAGAACCGGAACGAAGTACCAATCAGCATGGCCATCTGTTCGTTGGTCAGATGCTGTTTGGACTGTTGGAAGTCGTACAGCAGAGCGTCATTGAGGTCGATGTAGCCTTTCTGACGGAAGTAACGGGTCAGCTTCGCCAGCACCAGCTCATAGAATGTGGTGGTGTTGTTGATGCCCTTGACGTTCGTCTGCACCAGCTTGTCGAGGTTGCTGATCGAGGTATAGAGGTTCACCGGCGGATTTAGCAGCAGCACTTTCTTGAAGTTGAAGCTGCGACGGGTTTCATCCAGATGGCTGACGAACGCGGCGTTGAGCGCACCGAGGCTGTAGCCGGTCAGGTAGAAGTCGGTGATCGGCAGATCCGTGTGCTGAGCGCGAACGGCCTGCATAACCCGGTACAGATCTTCCGCGTCGTCCTTGGAAATTCCGGGCGTGGCGTAGCGCGATGCGGAGCTCATGAAGTCATAGCTGGTCGGCGACGACAGCTGCACGACGTGATAACCGGCGCCGTAATAAAGCTGCTTGAGAAATTCGTTGAGGGTGCTGTTGTATGGCGCGCCGGTGCCCGCGATCAGGAAGATCAGCGGCGCGGCGTGATCCTGACGTGCCAGGCGATAGTGCAGTTTTTTCACTGCCCAGAAGTTGTCCGGCAATGTGAACTCGCGTTCCGGGCGCAGGTTGAGCGAGTAGACGTCCTGATCGATGTCATCCTGGGCAGGCAGCTTCGGGCGCAGATCTGGAGGCGTGGTGGCGATAGTGGCTTCGAACGGGTTAGTCAGCGGATAGCCATAAGTGGCAGGGTCGACGTTGGTCGCCAGAGCGGACGCACTCAAACAGAGGCCACCTATTACGGTAGCGAAGCGCAGGAAACGGAGCATGACTAAATCCCTTGGGAAAGAAGTGCTGGTGAAGTACGCAGCCTATGACCACCGGTGTAGTGCCAAAGTGCCGCATAAACAGGCAAACCTTTGTAAACAGGGCGAAACGATACACGGTCTGTGGATCGCGGATTGCAAATCTGTGCGTTTTTTTTGTGATGCGAAGGAGAGGTGCGGGGCAGGCAGGTGCGCGAGGGATGTTACCGATGCCCGGAAAGCACAAAGGAGAGCCTGGGCTCTCCTCCAATGTGTTTTCACGTGCTCTTTTTATTCTTATAGGGCGGCCTGTTCTTGTTTTTGGCGGCGCATCCCTTTACTGCGTTCTTGTGCGACCCCCATCCGGGGTCAAGAGCAAACGTATTTTTTTGAGCGCTGAGTCACTTCAATCACTGGTCTGCACAACCTCATGATCCAACCGGTCCGGGCGCTACCTGAAGGTAGTTTTATCGTTCTCTGTCCGGGTGCGGGCTCCTGTACCAGCAGGCCCTGTGAAGCTATCCACTCCAAAAAAATCTGTTAGCCGCGTCTCTGTCCGTTTTGTTCTTGTTATGTCAGAGCCGTCAATATTGTTCTTATTGGTTTACTGCAGGTTTATTGTTTTTGTTGTGCCTGAGAGATAGCAGAACCTGTGCCAACTTATAAAAAACCTTAAATTTCAGTTGCTTATGCTTTGTAGCTGACAGAGCGCGCCGGTCGGGTCAAAGAAATTGTTTCCGTGCTACCCGTTCAAGGGTGACCTCGATGCGCGGCGGTAACACATCCTGTTTCCGCGCCCGCATGCGCCACTTCGGGGCAAGGCGTGTGGCGGACACTGCGACGCGCCCCGAAATCCAGGACAGCTGTCACGGCCCGCATCAGCCACCACCGAGCGAATCGAGCACGCGTCACGCCGTTTTTTTCGGACGCATGTCGTTGATGGCGACGTGCTGTCGTTTCCCACTGCCTCAATGTCGCAGACAGAGCATGTCGCTTTGCGGGCGAGGTCGATGATCGAAGCGGTGATGCGATGCCCGGCACCGCATGCTGCAAAGATCGAGACGTGGAGGGCGCGGGCTGCCCCAAAGTCGGGCGCAGCTGGCAGCCTTTGAAAACAACGTTAACCCGCCGGCCTGGGTCGGCACGACTTGTGGGGAAGTGATGATGAAGATGCGAAAAATTCTGGGGGCGGGGGCTGCTCTGGTGCTGGCCGTCGGTTCCACGCTGGCCGTTGCTCAAACCAAGACCGTGACCATCGGCTACGTCGAGGGATGGTCGGACAGCGTAGCCACCACGTTCGTGGCCTCCGAGGTGCTCAAGCAAAAGCTGGGCTACGAAGTCAAACTGCAATCGGTGGCCGCCGGCATCATGTGGCAGGCGGTCGCCACCGACAAACTGGACATGATCCTGTCGGCCTGGTTGCCGGGGACGCACGGCGAGTACTACACCAAATACAAGGATCAGGTCGTCAACTACGGGCCCAACTTCAAGGACGCCAAGATCGGGTTGATCGTGCCCGAGTACGTCAAGGCCCGGACCATCGAGGATCTCAAGACCGACGAGTCCTTCAAGAAAAAGATCACCGGCATCGATGCAGGCTCGGGCGTCATGCTCAAGACCGATCAGGCGATCAAGGATTACGGGCTCGACGGCTACAAGCTGCAGGCCAGTTCGGGAGCGGGGATGATTGCCGAACTGACGCGGGCGGAAAAGCGTAATGAGTCAATCGCCGTGACTGGCTGGGTGCCGCACTGGATGTTCGCCAAATGGAAGCTGCGCTTTCTGGATGACCCCAAAGGCGTCTACGGCGCGGCGGAAACCGTCGATAACGTGGCGAGCTTGAAGCTTGAGAAGAAGGCGCCGGAAGTAGCGGCGTTCCTGAAAAAATTCCAGTGGCAATCCAAGGATGAAATCGGCGAAGTCATGCTGGCTATTCAGGACGGTGCCAAGCCGGAAGCCGCGGCCAAGGACTGGGTGGCCAAACACCCCGAGCGCGTAGCCGCCTGGACCGCAAAATAAACTGTTGAAAATCCGGCCTGCTACAGGCCGGGGCTGCCGAGGCCGTCCGTCGTATATCGCCGGACGGCCTTTTTTGTCTGCGCTGTTATCGCAGCTACGCACAAGGCGCACACGGGACAAAGCGGATTCCGCTTTCTACGACTAATGTCGTTCTAATACTAAGGTCGTCTGGAGTGCGCGACGGACCCGACTAAAGTGGATTGCGTGACATCTCATCTGTGCTGCGAGGACAAAAACAATGAACGACAGCATTTACCTCTCGATTCAAAACAGCCCGCGTTTCAAGGAGCTGGTATCAAAAAGAGAGCGTTTCGCCTGGATTCTTTCGGCGATTATGCTTGGCCTGTATGCGGCCTTTATCCTTTTGATTGCTTATGGGCCTCATATCCTGGGCGCCAAAATCAGTCCTGAATCGACTATTACCTGGGGAATGCCGATCGGTGTCGGCCTGATCCTGTCCGCCTTCGTGCTCACCGGCATCTATGTTCGCCGCGCAAACGGCGAGTTCGATGACCTGAACAACGCGATCCTCAAGGAGGCACAGCAATGATCCGGCGCCTATCAGCAGCATTCGGCCTGGCCGCATTCGCGCCGTCCCTCTGGGCGGCAGATGCATTGACCGGCGCTGTGCAGAAACAACCGCTGAACACTGCGGCCATCGTCATGTTCGTGGCGTTTGTCGCTTTCACGCTGTACATCACTTACTGGGCATCGAAAAAGAACAAGACAGCATCGGACTACTATTCAGCGGGCGGCAAGATCACCGGCTTCCAGAACGGCTTGGCGATTGCCGGCGACTACATGTCTGCCGCATCCTTCCTGGGTATTTCCGCACTGGTGTACACCTCCGGCTACGACGGTCTGATCTACTCGATCGGCTTTTTGGTGGGCTGGCCGATCATTCTGTTCCTGATCGCCGAGCGCCTGCGTAACCTGGGCAAGTACACTTTCGCCGACGTTGCTTCCTACCGTCTCAAGCAAAAAGAGATCCGTACCCTGTCCGCCTGCGGTTCGCTGGTGGTGGTGGCGTTCTACCTGATCGCGCAGATGGTTGGCGCCGGCAAGCTGATCCAGCTGCTGTTCGGCCTGGACTACACCGTCGCGGTCGTGCTGGTCGGTATCCTGATGTGCCTGTACGTGCTGTTCGGCGGCATGCTCGCTACCACCTGGGTGCAGATCATCAAGGCGGTAATGTTGCTGTCCGGTGCGTCGTTCATGGCGCTGATGGTGATGAAGCACGTCAACTTCGACTTCAACATGCTGTTCTCGGAGGCGGTCAAGGTTCACCCTAAAGGTGAAGCGATCATGAGCCCGGGCGGTCTGGTGAAAGATCCGATCTCGGCGTTCTCCCTCGGCCTGGCTCTGATGTTCGGTACTGCGGGTCTGCCACACATCCTGATGCGCTTCTTCACCGTGAGTGACGCCAAGGAAGCCCGCAAGTCAGTGCTGTACGCGACTGGTTTCATCGGCTACTTCTACATCCTGACTTTCATCATCGGCTTTGGCGCAATTCTGTTGGTCAGCACCAACCCGGCGTTCAAGGATGCAGCAGGCGCACTGTTGGGCGGTAACAACATGGCGGCGGTTCACCTCTCCAATGCCGTGGGCGGCAGCCTGTTCCTGGGCTTCATCTCGGCAGTTGCCTTCGCCACGATCCTGGCGGTGGTTGCGGGTCTGACCCTGGCCGGTGCTTCTGCCGTGTCGCACGACCTGTATGCCAGCGTGATCAAGGCAGGCAAAGCCAACGAGAAGGATGAAATCCGCATCTCCAAGATCACCACCATCGCTCTGGCGGTTGTGGCCATCCTGTTGGGCATCGCCTTCGAAAGCCAGAACATCGCATTCATGGTTGGCCTGGCGTTCTCGGTGGCAGCGAGCTGCAACTTCCCGATCCTGTTGCTCTCGATGTACTGGAAGAACCTGACCACCCGCGGTGCCATGATCGGCGGCTGGATGGGGCTGATCAGTGCGGTAGTGTTGATGGTGCTGGGCCCGACCATCTGGGTGCAGATCCTGCACAACCCTAAACCGATCTTCCCGTACGAGTACCCGGCGCTGTTCTCGATCATCATCGCCTTTGTCGGCATCTGGATCTTCTCCATCACCGACAAGTCGAAAGCTGCAGAAGGCGAGCGCGCCTTGTTCTTCCCGCAGTTCGTCCGGTCGCAGACCGGGTTGGGCGCCAGCGGTGCTGTCTCGCACTAAGCTTGACTGACGCAAATAAAAAAGCAGCCCTTGGGCTGCTTTTTTATTTAACGCTTATCCCGTAGGAGCGCGCTCCTGCACGGCCAAGGTCATATCTTGCCGAGTAGTACCAAGATCAGCAGAATGATCAGGATGGTACCGATGATGCCCGACGGACCATAACCCCAGCTGCGCGAGTGCGGGAAGACCGGCAGACCGCCGATCAGCAGCAGAATCAGGACGATGATGAGAATAGTGCCGATACCCATGATGAGTTCCTTCTTTGAGTTCTATTAGAGGGCAACTGCAAGTAAAGCTTTTCACCGCAAGGGGCAAAGTTTTGCCTGCTTGAAATATCCGACTCTGGCGGCCCGGAAAAGGTTCGAAGTGGAACGAATAATTTTTTTACAATTGAAATAAGTGGTTTAAAATCAATGGCTTGCGGGCAAAAGGCCTTTTGCCGTGCGGTTTTCTTATAGTAAATAGTTGTCTGAAAAGAGCGGAAAAGAGATTGAACTGGCGGGAACTTTAAAAGTCTCCACTCGCGATTATTTAGTAGGTTCGAGCATGATCTATCAAGTGTCCGCGGATGCCGTTGTGCTGTTTCACCTGATGTTCATCCTTTTCGTTCTGTTCGGTGGGCTGCTGGTGCTGCGCAGGCCATGGCTTGCCATCGTGCATCTGCCTGCCATGGCATGGGGCGCGGTGGTGGAGTTCTTTCATCTCTACTGCCCGCTGACGCCGCTGGAAAACAGCTTGCGTGTCCGCGCGGGCCAGGAAGGTTACGAGGGTGGCTTCATCGAGCACTACGTCACGGCGCTGATCTATCCGAGCGGGCTGACACCGCAGATCCAGCTATGGCTGGGCGCAATGGTGCTCGGAATCAATGCCGCGGTGTATGGCGTACTGACGATCAGGTGGCTTCGTCAGCGTCAGCGCCAACGCTGATCGCCCGCGAGCCTGACCGACAAGTTTGCTGCCGTCATTCAGGCCTTTGATGGTGGGGCCTGTATCGGGCGCTGGTGTTTACACTCCAGACACCTAACGGTCACCCACAAGGCATTTCTGCTATGCAAAATCGCATCATGATTACTGGCGCTGGCTCTGGCCTGGGCCGTGAAATTGCCCTGCGCTGGGCGCGGGAAGGCTGGCGGCTGGCGCTGTCGGATGTCAACGATGAAGGTTTGCAGGAAACGCTCGCGCTGGTTCGCCAAGCGGGCGGCGACGGATTCACCCAGCGCTGCGACGTGCGCGACTACAGCCAGCTCACTGCGTTGGCGCAGGCCTGTGAAGAGCGGTTTGGCGGAATTGATGTCATCGTCAACAACGCGGGCGTCGCCTCGGGCGGCTTTTTCAGCGAGTTGTCGCTGGAAGACTGGGACTGGCAGATCGCAATCAATCTGATGGGCGTGGTCAAGGGCTGCAAGGCGTTCCTGCCGATGCTGCAAGCCAGCAAAGGCAAGATCATCAATATTGCGTCGATGGCTGCGCTGATGCAGGGCCCGGCCATGAGCAACTACAACGTTGCCAAGGCCGGCGTGGTGGCGCTTTCGGAAAGCCTGCTCGTGGAGCTGCATGAGCAGGTCAGCGTGCATGTGGTGTGCCCGTCGTTCTTTCGCACCAATCTGCTGGATTCGTTCCGCGGCCCGACCCCCGCGATGAAAGCCGAGGTGGGCAAATTGTTGGAAGGCTCGCCCATTACCGCGAGTGAAATCGCCGATTACATCCATGAGCAGGTGCAAAGCGGTGTGTTCATGATCCTGCCGCACGAGGACGGCCGCGCGGCGTGGGAGCTGAAGCGCAGACACCCGCAGGCGCTCTATGACGAAATGAGCACGTTGTGCGCAAAAATGCGTGCCAAGGCACGGCGCGGCTGAGGCGGCTGAGCAGAAGCGGGCGGCCAACGCCGAGGGTTTCTGCTACGGTGGCGCGCATCTTTCAGCGTCAGATGGAAAGTTGTCGTGCTCAATTACCTGTGGTTCTTTCTCGCCGCCCTGTTTGAAATCTTCGGCTGCTACGCGTTCTGGTTATGGCTGCGCCAAGGCAAAAGTGCATTGTGGGTTATCCCGGCTCTGCTGAGCCTGACGCTGTTCGCTCTGCTGCTGACCCGTGTGGAAGCCGCCTACGCAGGTCGTGCCTATGCGGCTTATGGCGGGATCTACATCGTAGCCTCCATTGCCTGGCTGGGGCTGGTCGAACGAGTAAGGCCACTGGGTTCGGACTGGCTGGGCGTCGCGCTCTGTGTCATCGGCGCGACCGTCATTCTGCTCGGACCGCGTTGGTCCGCCAGCTGAAAACATGGCTTTTGGCGGCGAGTGTAAGACCGTTCCTTCGGTGGCGTCCGATAAGCTTGAAGGACGTTACTGATTTGCTTCTGGCGCATTGAAGCTGTGTCACATGCCATGCAACCTGTCTTCTTTTCGCTAAGAAGAGAGTAGGAAAATGCTGGTACTAACGAGGGATGTCAGCGAAACGTTTTCCATCGGTGACGAGATCACCATCCAGATTCTTGGGGTGAACGGCAATCAGGTCCGCCTGGGGATCGATGCGCCGAAGGACATCAAGATCCATCGCGCCGAAGTGTTCCGGCGCATCGCCAGCAAGCGGTCCGAGCAGGAGCCGCGACGCGCCTCACCCGCTGCGGGCGCGTGAAGATCAGTCGAAATATTCCTTGGGTACGTCGTGCTTGAGCATCAATTGGCACTGCTGGCTTTCGAGGTCGAAAAAGATCACGGCCTGCCCCTTGGTCAGCGCATGGCGTACACGTAACACGCGGGTCTGCAGCGGCGTGTCATCGCCATTATCGGTGCCGTCCCGCGTTACGAAATCCTCGATCAGGCGAGTGAGAGTGTCAGGTTCGAGTTGGTCGTAGGGGATTAGCATGGCGGTTCTCGGTCTGGTAGCCCGGCAATGATAATGCAGATCGTTGCTGCGCGGTGGGAGCCATGGGAGCCAGCGGTCGTTAACCCACCGCTGACTTCAACCTGTAGATACTCTGTTCCCGGTCAAGCTTTCAGCAGGTGCTTTTCGCTGAAAAGCTTGGCCGTGTCGAAATCTTCTCCTATGCGGATGCAAGCCCACAAGCCTGTCAGGTATTTGCGCATAACCGCGCAGATGGCCTGCATTTTCCGCTTCCCACGTGCGATCAACCCTTCGTAAAAAGCCTTCACATTCGAGTCGCAGCGAATCGCTGACATTGCCGGCATAAACATCGCCGAACGCAGGTAGGCATTGCCGGCCTTGCTCAGACGCCCCGGTTTGTCGATGCTCGTTCCGGACTGGTTCAGTCTCACGTCCAACCCCGCATAACGACTCACCTGCGGGGCTTTGAGTGTGACTGGCAGCGTCGCCAGTTCTGCCAGCACTGCAAAGGTCGAAACGTCGCCCATTCCCGGCGCAGCCACCATGTGATCGAACTGGCTCTGCAATATCGGACAACTGGCGATGATTGCTTGCCCGGCTTGCCTGAACCGCTCAATGCGCTTGCCAAACATCGCAATAGCCTCTTCCTCGTCCTCGATCAGCAGCGCTGAAGTGGTTCCAGTCGCCCGCAGGGCGTGCAGCTCATTCTTGGCCCGGGTGCAGTGGCCGTTCAACCGGTTGATGTGGCGTCCAATGGCGCGCAGCTCAAGCTGCGCGGGGCTTGGCGGGATCCACAGGCGAGGCGTCATGCGTTCGCCATACTCGGCTAGCAGTTGGGCATCGATGGCGTCCGTTTTACTGTGCTGAAGCATCAGCCTTGCAAAATTGCGAGAGCTTTTCGGGTTGATCACCGAGACCGGCAACCCAGCCGCGTTCAACTCCAGAGCCAGATCCAGGTAATAAATACCGGTGGCTTCCATAACGACAGACAGCGGTTTTAGCGCTATCAGCTTTTTCACCGCCGCTTTGCGGCCCTTGGGCGTTTGAGCGATATCCCACGGACCGGCTGCGCGGCCCTTGTCACGCCAAACCATCACAGTGCTACGAGAACCGACATCCAATCCGACGTGAACACTCATGCTTTCCACTCCGAAGAAACTGGGTGAAGATGGCTCCTGGTTCCCCTGACCTCGAACTTCATGCCGCTGCAACCTTGTAATGCGAAGTCCGACTTGTCGGCTTCTCGATACTCTTCGTGGTGGGCAATGAGGCGGGGGAGCCTCTCTACAGACAAGGTCAGGAGCAAATCCTGCCTTCAGGAGCAGTCGGCCTCCCCCAGAAACACATCTTTGGGACAACACCGATGAGCTTAGTTGCTCTCATTGGGTGTTTGGCCAACATACAAGGAGCGGACTCGTCCGCGAAAGCGAAACTCGCCGCCACACAGCCGGTGGCTGTTCCGACCCCTTCGCCAGCAAGCTGGCCCCCACAGATTGGCCACACGCGTCGTCAGCTTTCCTCGCGCGGCTGCCCGACCAGGGTGTCCACGGGCGGCACGCGGGTTTCGGGTTCCATCTGCGCCTCGTATTCCAGTTGATGGCTGAACCGCTCAAGCGATGACTGCGCCGGTTTGGCGTCGCTGGCAAATACCGGCGGGCTGAGCATGTAGGCGGCAAGCAGCTTGCTCAGCGCCGCCAGGCTATCGATGTGCGTTCGTTCATAACCATGAGTGGCGTCGCAGCCGAACGCCAGCAACGCCGTGCGGATGTCATTACCGGAGGTCACGGCCGAATGGGCATCGCTGTAGTAATAGCGGAACAGGTCGCGGCGCACCGGCAGCTCGCTTTCCGCGCCCAGGCGCAGCAAGTGACGCGACAGGTGATAATCGTAGGGCCCGCCGGAATCCTGCATCGCGACGCTTACCGCATGCTCGCTGGAATTCTGGCCCGGCGCGACCGGCGCGATGTCGATACCCACGAACTCGCTCACGTCCCAAGGCAGCACACCTGCCGCGCCGGTGCCGGTTTCCTCGGTAATGGTGAACAGCGGATGGCAGTCGATCAACGGTTCGGCACCGCTCTCGACAATCGCCTTGAGCGCCGCCAATAGCGCGGCAACACCCGCCTTGTCGTCCAGATGGCGGGCGCTGATGTGGCCGCTTTCGGTGAATTCCGGCAGGGGATCGAAGGCCACGAAATCGCCGATACCGATGCCCAGCGATTCGCAGTCGGCGCGGGTAGTGCAATAGGCATCCAGACGCAGCTCGATGTGATCCCAACTGATGGGCATTTCATCGACCGCCGTATTGAAGGCGTGTCCGGAAGCCATTAACGGCAGCACGCTGCCGCGGATAACGCCGTTCTCCGTGAATACGCTGACGCGGCTGCCCTCGGCGAAGCGGCTGGACCAGCAGCCGACGGCCGCCAGTGACAGACGTCCGTTATCCTTCACCTCGCGCACTATTGCGCCGATGGTATCCAGGTGGGCGCACACAGCACGGTCAGGGCTGTTCTGCCTGCCTCTGAGCGTCGCGCGAATGGTGCCGCGGCGAGTCAGCTCAAACGGAATACCCAGTTGTTCAAGATGTTCGGCGACGTAGCGCACGATGGTGTCGGTAAAACCGGTCGGGCTGGGAATAGCGAGCATTTCCAACAGAACTTTCTGCAGGTAATTCAAATCCGGTTCGGGGATGTTTGCAGTTGGCATGGAGGCTCCTAATTAGCGGGCGCTGCTACAAGCGCTTAAGCTACAAGCGCTTGAGCTGCAAGCTACAAGCTACAAGCCTTAAGCGAAAACCGAGTTCAGATCGGGCGCGTTTCCGCTTTTAGCTTGCAGCTTGTGGCTTGCAGCTTGCAGCTCAAACGTGCACAGGCAAGCTGTGAGGGAAGAGCAGGTCGACAAATCGCTCGGCAGTGGGTTGCGGTTCATGGTTGGCCAGGCCGACCCGTTCGTTGGCTTCGATGAAAACATACTCCGGCTGGTCAGCGGCAGGCACCATCAGGTCGAGGCCGACTACCGGTATGTCCAGCGCACGCGCGGCACGCACGGCGGCGTCGTGCAGCACCGGATGCAGGATCGCCGTGACGTCCTCCAGGATGCCTCCGGTGTGCAGGTTGGCGGTGCGGCGCACCGCGAGGCGTTCATCCAGCGGCAGGATGGTCGAGTAGTCGTAACCGGCGTCACGTACGGTGCGCTCGGTTTCCTCGTCCAGAGGGATCTTGCTTTCGCCGTCGGTGGCTGCGGCGCGCCGTCGGCTTTGCGCTTCGATCAACTGCCTGATGGTATGACGACCGTCGCCAGTGATCTCAGCCGGTCGACGAATCGCGGCGGCGACTACTTCAAAGCCGATGACCACGATGCGCAGGTCCATTCCTTCATGGAAGCTTTCCAGAATCACCCGAGTATCGAACTGGCGCGCACGTTCGATGGCGCTCTGCACGTCCTCGATGGTGGTCAGGTTGACCGCGACGCCGTGGCCTTGTTCGCCGTCCAGTGGCTTGACCACCACGCGTCCATGTTCTTCGAGGAACGCAAGGTTTTCGTCGGGACTTCCAGCACGCTGCTGTTCCGGCAAATTCAGGCCAGCGGCTTTCAGCGTGTGGTGGGTCAGGCTCTTGTCCTGACACAGGGTCATGCTCACAGCACTGGTCAGATCGCTCAGCGATTCGCGGCAACGGATGCGACGCCCGCCATAGCTGAGCGTGAACATCCCGGCATCGGCGTTATCGACATGCACATCAATACCACGCCGATGCGCTTCCTCGACGATGATCCGCGCGTACGGATTGAATTCCGCCTGCGGACCAGGTCCCAGGAACAAGGTTTCGTTGATGCAGTTCTTGCGCTTGACGGTAAAGGTCGGCAGGTTGCGAAAGCCCAGCTTGGCGTACAGCGATTTGGCCTGGTGGTTGTCATGCAGTACAGAGAGGTCGAGGTAGCTCAGACCGCGGCTCATGAAATGCTCGATCAGATGACGCACCAGCACTTCGCCTACACCTGGGCGCGTGCAGCGCGGATCGACGGCAAGGCACCACAGGCTGCTGCCTTTCTCCGGATCGTTGAAAGCCTTTTGATGGTTCAGACCCATCACGCTGCCGATGATGCTGTTATCGCTCTCGTCCTCGGCCAGCCAGTACACCGGTCCGCCCTGATGACGTGGAGTCAGCAGATTGTGGTTGATCGGCAACATGCCGCGCGCCAGATACAGGTTGTTAATCGCCTGCCAATCGGTTTCGATCTGCGCCCGGCGAATGCGAAAGCCACGGAACACGCGTTGCGCAGGGCGGTAATCGCTGAACCACAGGCGCAACGTGTCGGATGGATCGAGGAACAGCTGCTGCTGCGATTGCGCCAGAACCTGCTGAGGCGCGGCCACGTACAGCGCGATATCGCGTTCGCCGGGCTTTTCGTTGAGTAACTCCTCAGCCAGCCTGGCGGAGTCCGGATACGTATGGCCGATCAGCAGACGACCCCAGCCGCAGTGCACCGCCACCGATTCGTCATCCGGGTGGCGACCGTCTTCGGCGAAACGCGCCTGTAACCGTTCGTAGGAGGGCGACTGCCCGCGCAACAGGCGCTGGCTGTAATTGGTCCCGTTCTGTTTCATCGGTCAGAGTCCTTGTTCGCTGAGCCACAGGTTCAGCGCTGCCAGTTGCCACAGCTTGGAGCCGCGTAACGGCGTGAGTTGGCCCTGAGGGTTGGTCAGCAATTTATCGATCATGACAGGGTTGAACAGCCCGCGATCCTGGCTTGGGTCGGTCAACAGATCACGAACCCAGTTGAGCGTCTCACCCTCAAGGTGCTTGAGACCCGGAACCGGAAAGTAGCCTTTCTTGCGGTCGATGACCTCCGAAGGAATCACCAGCCGCGCTGCTTCCTTGAGCACATGCTTGCCGCCGTCGGGCAGTTTGAATTTGCCTGGAATGCGGGCTGACAGTTCGACCAGCCGGTAATCCAGAAACGGCGTCCGCGCTTCCAGGCCCCACGCCATGGTCATGTTGTCGACGCGTTTGACCGGGTCGTCCACCAGCATCACCGTGCTGTCCAGACGCAGTGCCTTGTCGACTGCGGCGCTCGCGCCCGGCTGGGCGAAGTGTTCACGCACGAAGTCTCCGGCGGCATCGTTGGCCGTCATCCATTTTGGCTGGACGGTCTGCGTGTACTCGTCGTAGCTACGGTCGACGAACGCGTCGCGATAGGCCGCGACTGGATCGTCCGCGCCGTCTACCTGTGGATACCAGTGGTAGCCGGCAAACAGCTCGTCGGCGCCCTGGCCGCTCTGCACAACCTTGCAGTGCTTGGCCACTTCGCGGGAAAGCAGATAGAAGGCAATGCAGTCATGGCTCACCATCGGCTCGCTCATCGCGCGGAAGGCTGCGGGCAGTTGCTCGATGATTTCGCTTTCCTGAATGCGCAGTTGGTGATGGCGAGTGCCGTAATGGCGGGCAATCAGATCCGAATACTGAAACTCGTCGCCGCGCTCGCCGCCGGCATCCTGAAAACCGATGGAGAAAGTCGACAGGTCTTCAACCCCGACTTCTCGCAGCAGACCGACCAACATGCTC
Organism: Pseudomonas sp. R1-18; assembly: GCF_051132095.1. Classification (NCBI taxonomy): domain Bacteria; kingdom Pseudomonadati; phylum Pseudomonadota; class Gammaproteobacteria; order Pseudomonadales; family Pseudomonadaceae; genus Pseudomonas; species Pseudomonas sp. R1-18. The sequence goes on along the minus strand of NZ_CP071658.1, from coordinate 3,504,360 downwards.
GAATCGACGCCGCCGGAAAGCAGCACGCCGACATCGACCGCCGCGCGCTGACGGATGGCAACCGCTTCGCGGGTGCTGTCCAGAACACGGTCACGCCAATCTTCGAGCGTCAGGTTTTTCTCGTCTTCGTGGGGGCCGTAAGGCAGCGTCCACCAGACTTTCTGCTCGGTTTTGCCACTCGCGTCGATGCGCATCCAGCTGGCGGGTGGCAGTTTCTCCACACCGGCCAGAAGTGTGCGCGGCGCTGGCACCACGGCATGAAAGTTCAGGTAGTGGTTGAGCGCAACCGGGTCCAGCATTCCGCTGATGTCGCCGCCCTTGAGCAGCGCTGGCAGGGAAGAAGCAAAGCGCAGGCGCTTCTCGGTTTTCGAGAGATACAGTGGCTTGACGCCAAGGCGGTCGCGAGCGATGAACAGCTGACGGCTGTCCCGCTCCCAGATCGCGAAGGCGAACATGCCATTGAGCTTGGGCAGCATGTCCACGCCCCAGGCGTGATAGCCCTTGAGCAAGACTTCGGTGTCGCCGCCGGAGTGGAACGCGTAACCCAGGCTTTCCAGCTCTGCTCGCAGTTCCGGGAAATTGTAGATGGCGCCGTTGAAGGCCAGCGACAGGCCCAGATGACTGTCGATCATGGGCTGCGCCGAACCGTCGGACAGGTCCATGATTTTCAGACGGCGATGGCCCAGGGCAACCGGCCCTTGGCTATGAAAACCCCACGCATCCGGGCCGCGAGGCGCCAGCTCATGGGTAATGCGTTCCACAGCGGCCAGATCCGCTGGTTGATGGTCAAAACGTAGTTCACCTGCTAATCCGCACATAAGTCCTTACCGGGTTTCCGTTGGGGAGGTGACTGGCGAAAAGCTCAGTCACCCAGAAACTGACCCGGAGGATACGTGGGAGTTTTAGATCAATCGGTTATAAGTGGCGCGCTGGCCCGCATCGAAACGGGGCACAGTCAATACCCCGTCATCTCCAGATACCCGACCCCGCCCTGGCTGCCAGTCAGATTGACCGGGCCTTCCCAGTAGGGAATGTTGACGCCCATCCAGGCCTTGGGGTTGAGCGCGTCGACAGTGACGTCAAGGTTCCTGTCGGCAATGCGCACCGACCAGCGCGTGGGCACGCGGCGTCCGGCGACTTCCGTTTCGGCCAGTGGCTCCAGCTTGACGTCTGCGGGGCCAAGCACACGGGGCTTGCCGTCGGCGCTGATCCAAGTGCCACTCAGATAGGGCTCACCCTGATTGCGGCGGACGCGGAACAACATGACGCGCTCGCCGCTGGCCAGCTGCAGCGAAAACCAGTCCCAGCCGGTCTGACTGGCGGCCAGCGGCTGGCTGCTCCATTCCCGGTCCAGCCACGCATTGCCGGTCACTTCGTGGGTTTTGCCGTTGATCTGCACACTGCCCTCGGCCTCGAAGAACGGCTGGCTGTAATAGTACGAGGCCTGACCAAGCTCGGATTTCCGGCTGAAACCCTGCTGACCTTGCAGCACCAGCGGCCTGGTCGATCGCAGCTTCAGGTCGTAGGCGAAACCGTCGCCGCGCGCCTTGAGCTGCATCTGGGCCAAAGGATCTTTCGGGTCAGAGGTACTGTTAAAGGACCAATCGTCGATCCACGCTGAAAATGGCCCTGGTTGTACGCCGGCCTGTTCCACGCCGCCGCGCGCGTAGCGTTGCGCCACCTTGTGCTCGGTCGCCGACGTGGCGGCCGCGTGCCCCAGCCAGATGGTGCCGTCGTTCCAGCCGCTGTCCGGCTGCGCGCCCGGACGCAGGGCGCTGCGGAACAGCGTCCACTGCACGCCGAAGCGTTGTCCCTGAGTGTCCTGCAGGGTGGCGGTGACGTACCACCATTCGATCCGGAAACCCGGATGCTGACCGTGGTCCTCAGGAAAGCTGAAAACCCGGCCTGGTGTGACCTGCAAATAGTCATTCGCTTCATCGCCCAGCCCCGCGAATCCGCTGTCCGCCGGTGGCGGCTCATCGCACGCCGCAAGCAGCAGAGCCATCGCGGCTGAAACCAGCCATTTACTTTTCATCGGCGAAAGTCCTGATCAGGTCGGCAGGCCGTGTGCGGTACAGCTTGAACAGAGGCCAGGCCGAGGCGAGCAGTGTGGCAAGCAGCGCCAAGCCCATCAGCTGCACCAGTTGCAGAGGAAAGATCTGCAACGGCAATCGCCAGCCGAATGCCTGAACGTTGATGACTGCGTCCAGACACCAGGCCAGCAGCAGACCAAGGGGCAGGGCGAATGCCAGGGTCAGCACTGCCAGCAGCCAGGTCTGCCCCAGATTCAGGAGCATCAGTTGTCTGCGGGTGACGCCCAATGCCCAGAGTGGCGCCAGCTGTCCGAGCCGGCTCTGGCTCTGGGTCAGCAGGCTGATGAACAGCGCCACGCCGGCGACCCCCAGCGTGAGGCTGTTGAGCGCGGCGGTGGCGGCAAAGGTGCGCTCGAAAATCTGGTTGGACCAGCGTTTGAGCTGGCTCTGGTCGATGATGCGCGTATCGTCCAGCGCAAAGCGCGCCTGAAGTCGGGGAACCAGTCGGGTGATAGCCTCGCGGTCAATCCTGAGGTTAAAGCGGTTGGGCGTCAGCTGCGGCCAGTGGCTCAGCAGATGCCCGGCATTGACGAGCAGATGACCCTTGGGGTTGCCGTAGTCGGCGTATATACCGACGATGCGCGTCGTCCACCGGCCGCCCGGCACCGGGATGTCCAGGCGGTCGCCGAGCCCTGCCTTGAGCCGTCGTGCCAGCTGCTCGCTGAGCATGACGCTGTCTTCGTTCACCAGTCGGGACCACGGATCGTCGCCGCTGGCCTCCAGCAGTTGCCAGTGTTCGCGGTAGCTGGCGTGATCGATGACACCGTACAGATCGGCGGGCCAGCCTTGCAGTTGCACCGGCACCTGCCAGTTGGGCAGCACGGCGTCGATCTCCGGCTGTTGGTCCAGCCAGCTGTGCAGCTCGCGGGCCTGCTGCGGGTCGACCGGGCTGACGTACAACTCGGCGGTCAGGCGTTGTTCCAGCCAGCTGCCGAAGGTTTCGCGGAACCCCGAAGTCATGGTGCCTGCGCCGATGTTGGCGGCCATCGCCAGCAATAGCGCCATCAGCGCCAGACTGAGCGCCGGCAGTTGCTGCCGGCAGTCAGCCACGAACCATTGGCCAAGTACCGAACGACTCCGTACCGACAGGCCGACTAGCAGCGCATCGAGCAGCGCCGGCAGGCCCAGCGCGGCGCACAGCAGCAAGGCGGAGATAAGCACAAAGCCCATCAATAGGCTGTCGCCCAACCACAGGGCTGCGATTGCCACGACCGCGCAAACGCCGGATACCCAGGCCTGGCGACGCAACCATCGAGCATGCGCCTGCTGCCAGGCCTGAGCATCGGCCAGTGCCAGCAGCGGCAGACGTGCCGCGCGCAACAGGCTGTTGGCGCCCGCCAGCAGGGCGCCGAGCAGGCTCAGGCCGATGCCGCTCAGCCACCAGCCTATATCGAGGCTCAGTTGCCCGGCGATTTCCGCGCCATACAGGCCACGCAGGCTGGCGGCGACGTCGGGCAGCAACAGCCCGGCCAGCAGGTAACCGCTGATGACGCCGAAAAGGCCGCCAATCAGCGCCAAAGCACCCAGCTCCAGGCCCAGCGACACGATCAGGGTCCGCGCGCTGACGCCGGACGCACGCAAGTTGCGCAGCAGGCCGCGCCGTTGCTCCAGCGCCAGGCCGATAGCGGCATGGACAATGAATAGACCGACGATGAACGACAGCACGCCCAGGGCGTTGAGATTCAAGTGGAAGCTTTCCGTCAGCCGTTGCAGATTGTTCTCTTCAGCGCCTTTGCGGATCACCAGTCGGCCGTTCAGCTCGGCGGGCAGCTTCGGATCTGTTGCGGCGAAATCCCCGGGCAGCAGCAGGCTCGACAGCTGGCCGGACAGGCCGAGCAAAGGCTGGGCGAAGCCGATGTCTGTCAGCAGTACGCCAGGTGCCATGTCCAGGCGGGAGCGCAGCGGTGGCAGCGTCTTGCCGTCTTCCCGCTGAGGTTGGTCGCCTTCCTGGTAGCCCAGCGCGTCCAGGGTCTGGGGCGCGATCCAGGTCACGCCCGGCGGCGTGAGGAACTGGACGATTTGCCCCGAGTCCAGTGTCTGCCCGGCTACCGCGGAGCCCAATGGCAGGGTCACCGGTTCGATGCCAATCAGCTGCACCCGCTGGGTCTCGCGGTCCTTGAGCTGGACACGGCCTTGTACGGTCGGCGAGACCGGCCAGCCGAGCCGACGCAGCTGAATGAACAGGTCCTGGGGAAATATCGCACCGGTGGCGGACACCAAGCGGGTCTGCGGTTCGCCGCCGATCAGCTGGCTGGCCCGCTGGTAACTTTCGCGCGCCTGACTGTTGAGGGCCAGGACACCCGTCAGCAGGCTGGTGGCGAGCCACAAACCGGTAAGAATGCTGAAAAATTGCACAGGATGACGCCGCCAGTGGCTGACGAGCGCGCGCAGGGTCCAGTAAAACACCCGCATGTCAGTGCGCGCCTTGCGAGGCCAGCCGACCGAAATGCAGCACGACCTTGCGCGACAGACGTTCAGCGACGCGCGCGCTGTGGGTGACCATCAGCAGGCTGGTCGGGCTGTCATCCAGTAGATCCAGAAGCAGCTGTAACACTTCATCGCTGGTGGTTTCATCGAGGTTGCCGGTGGGTTCGTCGGCCAGGAGCAGGCCAGGACGCGACGCCAGAGCACGACCTATGGCAACCCGTTGCTGCTGGCCGCCGGACAGTTGTTCCGGATAGCGGTCGAGCAATTGGGTCAAGCCAAGGCGTTCGGTCAGGCGCGCCTGCCAGATGGGATCGAAGCGCCCGGCGAGGCGCGCCTGAAACGCCAGGTTGTCCAGGACCTTGAGGCTGCCGATCAGGTTGAACTGCTGGAACACCAGACCGATCTCGGTACGCCGCCAGTTGGCCAGCTGACGCTCGTTCATCCGGTCGAGACGCTGACCGCTGACTTCTATACTGCCGCCGTCCACCTGGTCGAGACCGGCGATCAAATGCAGCAAAGTGCTCTTGCCGCTGCCTGATTCACCCATCAGTGCCAGGCTTTCACCTTGTGAAAGATGCAAGTCCACGCCCCGCAACACCGCCAGCGGTCCTTGCGCAGTGGCATAACTCTTGAACACGTTTTGCACTTGCAGCATGAGCACTCAACCGGGCAGAGGTGAGGAACAAGCATAGCGGGTGCGGACCGGTTAGTCCGCTCCTACCCCGATCGGTGTGACTTTGGGAGCACGAAAAGGTTTAACCGGCAGGTTCTAGGCCACGGCCGCCTTGCCGCGAATCAGCGCGCGGAGGGCGAAGCGGTTTGGCAGGCAAGCCTGGGCGACGCTGAGCGGCACCGGCAAGGGCTCGTCGTTGAGCCACGCGGCGATCAGTTCGCCGGACAGCGGCGCGGTGATCAGGCCGCGCGAACCGTGGCCGCTGTTGATGTACAGACCTTCCAGCCAGGGGCACGGGACATCAGGCACTTGCCGGGCATCTCTGGCCAGCACCGCGTAGGCATCGGCGAATGCGGCCTGGTCGGCCAGCGGCCCGACGATGGGCAGATAATCGGGGCTGGTGCAGCGAAACGCCGCGCGTCCTTCAAGCTGTTCCGGGTCTAGCCCGCAAGCACCGAGCCGTTCGGTCAGGTCACTGGAGATCGCCTGCAAAAGCTGCAGGTTGCCCAGATGATCGGCCGGGTTGGGCGTCAGGTCTTCGCTATGGAAGTCGAAACTCGCCCCCAGCGTATGTTCGCCCAGGCGTGCCGGAGCCACATAGCCTTCGGCGCAGACCACCGTGGCCAGCGCCGCGCTGGACTCGGTCTGCGGCAGGCGGGTGATCTGCCCGCGAATGCGCTTGAGCGGCAAATCTGCGCTCGGCGCAAAACGCTTGATGTCCGCCGCGCCTGCCAATACCACGACCGGTGCGCTGTCGATCAGCTCGCCCTGATCCCACGCCTGCCATTGACCATCGACACGGCACAGTTTCAGCGCTTCGCGGTGGGCGATCAGCCGGATACCGGGATGCGCCAGCTGCATCCGGCAAAGCGCAGGAGGATGAACCCAGCCGCCTTCAGGGAAAAACAGCCCGCCGGACCTGAGCGCCACGCCACTGCACCCCTCGGCGGCGTCCTGGTCCAGCAGGTGCAGAAGGTCGCGGGGAAAGGCCTGCGCCAACTGTGCCTGTCGCTTGCTCTCCTTGTCGTCGAAGGCCAGTTGCAGCACGCCGCAGTTGTCCCATTCCACGCCTCGTTGCAGGCGTTCCAGCCATCGACGGGTATAGCCGAAACCGCTGAGGATCAGCTGTGACAAGGCGGTGCCGTGCGCAGAAAGTTTCAGATACAGCACGCCTTGCGGGTTGCCGGACGCCTCCTGGGCCGGCTGCGCATGGCGTTCCAGCACGCTCACCTGCCAGCCTCGCGTCGCCAGGCTTTGCGCCGTGGCGCACCCGGCCAGCCCGGCGCCGATCACCAGCGCCTTGCGCTCCCCCTGCGGCGCGGGCGGTCGAGCGAACCAGGGCGCGGCGCGAGGCGGTGCCGCTACGTCCTGCGGCCAACCGAGAAATACCCCGCGCAGCACTTCCCACTTGTGGCCGATGCCCGGAACCCGCTTCATCTTGAACCCCGCCGCGTTCAGCGCACGACGGACCCAGCCGGTGCTGGTAAAGGTCCCGATAGTTGCCGACGGGGCAGAGAGCCGGGCCAGCTCGGCAAAAAGCTCCGGGGTCCACATCTCCGGGTTTTTCGCCGGCGCGAAGCCGTCCAGAAACCAGGCATCGACCTGCCCGTCGAGCTGGGGCAGCATCTCCAGCGCGTCGCCGATCAGCAGCGTAAGGGTAATTCGCCCGCCGTCGAACATCAGCCGCTGGAAACCCTCGTGCACGGCGACGTACTGGTCGAGCAACTGCACAGCGTAGGGCGCAAGTTCCGGCCACAGGGCCAGGGCCCGTTGTAGGTCTGCGCGTTGCAGCGGAAATTTTTCGACGCTGACAAAGTGCAGGCATGCGCCGGCGGGCACGCACTGGTCGAACAGCTGCCATGCGCAAAGGAAATTGAGCCCGGTGCCGAAACCGGTTTCACCGATCACCAGCCGGTCGTCCGCATGCAGGGCATTGAAGCGGTTGCGCAGATCGTTCTGCACCAGAAACACATGGCGCGCCTCGGCCAGCCCCGATTCGGTGGAAAAGTACACATCGGAAAAAGCACGGGAGCGGGGATTGCCGTGTTCATCCCAGTCGATCTGGGCGTGGCGGGTCGTGGTCATGATGGGCTCAGCGGGAACAGAAGCGGCATTTTAACCCCCAGCGAAGCCAAAAGCGGCACTGCCGACAGATCGGATTGACCCATGGCACCGAATGGCGGTCACAAGGAGCATGTCGCCATCAGATCGATTGGCCCCAGTCGATCGCAAAAAGGGAGTTGCCCATGTTCGAATCCGCTGAAATCGGTCATGCCATTGATGATGAAACCTACGACAAACAGGTGCCTGCGCTGCGTGAGGCCCTGCTCGAAGCGCAATACGATCTGCATGAGCAGGCCGGTCGACAGATCATCATCCTGATCAATGGCATCGAAGGCGCGGGCAAGGGCGAGACGGTCAAGCTGCTCAACGAATGGATGGACCCTCGTCTGATCGAAGTACGCACGTTCGATCAGCAGACCGACGAGGAACTGGCGCATCCGCCAGCCTGGCGCTACTGGCGGCAGCTGCCGGCCAAGGGCCGCATGGGGATTTTTTTCGGCAACTGGTACAGCCAGATGCTGCAGGACCGTGTGCATGGTCGCTTCAAGGATGCCGTGCTGGACCAGGCCATTGCCAGCGCCGAACGTCTGGAGAAAATGCTCTGTGACGAAGGCGCGCTGGTCTTCAAGTTCTGGTTCCACTTGTCGCGCAAGCAGATGAAGCGTCGCCTCAAGACCCTGAAGGACGATCCATTGCACAGCTGGCGAATCAGCCCGCTGGACTGGCAGCAGTCCAGAACCTACGACAAGTTCGTGCGTTTCGGCGAGCGGGTGCTGCGTCGCACCAGCCGCGAATACGCGCCCTGGCATGTAATCGAAGGCGCGGATGCCAATTACCGTAGCCTGACGGTCGGGCGTCTGCTGCTCGAAGGCATGCAGGCGGCTCTCAAGGAAACCGGGCGTCGGCCGCAGGCATTGACCATCGGCCCGGTTGCCGCGAGTCAGGATGAACTGACTCTGCTCGACAGCCTCGACCTCAGCCTGCGCCTTGAGAAGGATGAATATGAGGAAGCACTGATCGCCGAGCAGGCACGGTTGTCCGGCAATATGCGCGACAAGCGCATGAAAAAGCATGCGCTGGTGGCAGTGTTCGAGGGCAACGATGCGGCGGGCAAGGGCGGTGCGATTCGCCGGGTCGCTGCCGCTCTGGACCCGCGTCACTACAGTATCGTGCCGATTGCCGCACCGACCCAGGACGAGCGGGCACAGCCTTACCTCTGGCGGTTCTGGAGGCAGATCCCGCCGCGCGGCAAGTTCACCATATTCGATCGGTCGTGGTATGGCAGGGTGCTGGTGGAGCGCGTCGAAGGCTTTTGCAGCGAACCCGACTGGCTGCGGGCTTATGGCGAGATCAATGACTTCGAGGAGCAACTTACCGATGCCGGCATCGTGCTGGTGAAATTCTGGCTGGCCATCGACGAGCAGACCCAGTTGCAGCGTTTCGAAGAGCGTCAGGAGATCCCGTTCAAGCGCTACAAGATCACCGAGGACGACTGGCGCAACCGCGACAAGTGGCCGCTGTATCGTCAGGCGGTGGGCGACATGGTCGATCGCACCAGCACCGAAATTGCGCCCTGGACGCTGGTCGAGGCCAACGACAAGCGCTGGGCCAGGGTCAAGGTCCTGCGTACGCTCAACGACGCGCTTGAAGCGGCTTTTGCTCGCGACCAGAAGAAAAACAAGAAGAAATAACGCCGCGTCCGGGGTTGCTGAGCAAGACGTTTCCCATATCGTTGAGTGAAATTTCCGATAACCCCTTGGCGCCTTGCGCCGAGGGGGATGGCTCAATACTCTTCGCCGGTCGTTCTACGCCAGGAGCTGGCAGGCGACGCCAACCTGAGTTCCATCGGAGATGACTCGCATGCTCGACCACCCAACCGCTTCAACCGGCCTGTTCTCGATCAATGAAACGGTCGGTCCGGAAGCCGCGCTCAACCATGCTTCCGATCTGCTGCGTTGCATCATTGCCACTGCGGAGGAATCCAACGAATGCGCTCAAGGCGTCAGTCGGGATCTGACTCTGTCGGTCGTCCACCTTGCGCAGATGGCCAAGGCGATGGTCGACCGCTCGCTGGACTGTCTGGAGGCAGATTGAATGACTGCTGGTCGAATGGCGCCGGTTGACTGTTTGCCGGCTTATCCGGCCAGCCAGCCCAGCAACGCGCTGGCTATTACGACTTGCCACGGCGCCAGCTTCCACCGGGTCAACGCGGTAAAGGCCAGCAGCGCCAGCACGATGTCCTGGACGCCGTGGATGGCGCTGGTCCAGACCGGCTGGTAAAGCGCCGCCAGCAACAGCCCGACCACGGCGGCATTGACGCCGACCAGCGCGGCCTGCATGTGCGGGATCCGTCTGAGGCCTGCCCAGAACGGCAGCACGCCCGCGAGCAGCAGAAACGAGGGCGCGAAGATTGCCAGCACGCACAGCAGCGAGCCGCTCCACCCGGAGACCTCGCCCTGCATCGCAGCACCCAGAAACGCGGCAAATGTGAATAACGGGCCGGGCATCGCCTGCGCCGCGCCATAACCGGCGACAAATGTTTCCGGGTCGACCCAGCCGCTGTTCACAACTTCAGTCTGCAACAACGGCAGCACCACATGACCACCGCCGAACACCAGGGCGCCTACCCGGTAGAACGCCTCCGCGATGGCGACCGTCGGGTTCGCGCCCAGCGCGCCGAGCATCGGCAGGCCGATCAGCAACAGCAGGAACAGACCCAGGCACAGCAGGCCCGCCCTTACGCTGACCGGAACGGGCAGTGCATCCGCGTTCAGCGCCTGAGCCGGTCTGAACAGCATTGTTCCGGCGGCCGCAGCGACGCCGATGATCAACCATTGCGCCCAGGCGTGGGACATCAGCAGCGTCGCGGCGCAGCTGATGCCCATGAGCAACGCGCGCGGCAGACTTGCACAATGCTGGCGCGCCATGGCCAACACCGCCTGGGCCACGACCGCTACCGCGACGATCTTCAGGCCGCGCAGCGCGCCTTCCGAAAGCACGCTGTCCGGGCCCGGGCCACCGGACGCCGACAGGCTCAGGCCCAGCAGCGTCATGAGCAGTGCCGATGGCAGCGTGAACCCGACCCAGGCTGCCAGCCCACCGGCGTACCCGGCGCGTGACAGACCCAGCGCCATGCCGACCTGGCTGCTGGCCGGTCCGGGCAGGAACTGGCACAGGGCAACCAGATCGGCATAGCTGCGCTCGCTCAGCCAGCGGCGGCGGGTGACGAACTCGGCGTGAAAGAACGCCAGGTGCGCAACCGGGCCACCAAAGCTGGTAAGGCCCAGGCGCAGGAAGATGAGAAATACGGATGCGCAGCGGCGGCTATCGATGGGTGGCATGGCGATGTCTGGACGGAGCGAACCGGCAGATTAGAAGCGGCTTGCGAAATCGGCAAGGCCCGCCGCTTGCCAATCACCTTTCGCGCAACGCTTCCGAGCGAGCCTTGAGCACCGGCTTGAGCAGGTAGTCCATGACGGTTTTTTCGCCGGTAATAATGTCGACGGTGGCAACCATGCCTGGAATGATCTGCAGCGGTTTGTCGTCGCTGCCCAGATGATTTTTCGCGGTGCGCACCTGTATCAGGTAAAAACTCTCGCCCTTGTCGTCGCTGATGGTGTCCGCGCCGATCAGCTCAAGGCGTGCGGACAGGCCGCCGTACAGGGTGTAATCGTAGGCACTGAACTTGACCATGGCCTTCTGACCCGGATGCAGAAAAGCCACATCCTGCGGGCGGACTCTGGCTTCGATCAGCAGGTTGTCTTCCAGCGGCACGATTTCCAGCAGATCGCTGCCGGGCTGCACAACGCCGCCGATGGTGTTGACCTTCAACGTCTTGATGATGCCGCGCACCGGCGAGATCACCATGGTGCGGTCCATGCGATCGTCGATGGCGATCCGGGTAGCGCTGAGGCGCGTCAGCTCGCTGCGTTTTTCGTTGAGCTCGCGCGCGGCCTCGGAGCGAAAGCCCAGTTCCGATTCCTGCACGCGGCTGCGGATCTCGTTGATCGCCGCCTCCGCGCGCGGAATGGCAAGGGTATTGGCATTCATCGAACCGCGTATCTCCACCGCGCTGCGCTTGAGGCGCAGGATCTCGACCGGCGAAACCGCGCCCGAGCTGACCAGTGGCGCGGACATATCCAGCTCTTGCTGGACCAGCGCCAGGCTGCCGCGAAACTGCTCCTGCTTGGCGCGGAACTCCGCCAGCTCCTGAGTCTTCTGGCGCAGCTGCTCGCTCAGCGTGCGTTGCTCGCTGCTCAAGCGGCGCTGGCGGGAGTCGTACAGCGCCAGTTCGTCGGCGGCAACCTGCGCGGCATTCTGGGTCACCTCGTCGGGCAGCATCATGGGCCGACCCTCGGCTTCGGCGGCCAGACGTTCCACCTGGGCGGTCAGCACCATGCGGTCGACTTCGCTTTCGCCGCGGTTGGACAGAAAACGCGTGTCATCAAGCCGCAGCAGCGTGTCGCCCTTTTTCACGGTCTGACCTTCGCGGACGAAAATTTCGGTCACGATTCCGCCCTCCAGGTTCTGCACCACTTGCACCTTGCTCGAAGGAATGGCCTTGCCTTCGCCGGTGGTGACTTCCTGAATGTGCGCCATGCTGGCCCAGGCCAGCGCGACCAGCAGCAGCGCCGCGGCGAGCCACACCGTGACGCGCATGGTGCCAGGGGCTTCCCGGGCCAGAGCGCCGGCCCGGTAAGGCAGGAATTCGACGTCGTCCCGCAGGCGGGGAGTGAATCGTCGACGAAGACCGCGAGTCGCTGACATGGCTGTGCTCCTTGATTAGCGATAGCCCGCAGTGGGGCGCTCGACGGGGAATGGTCCGGCCTGGCCTTTGCGCAAGGCGTCGATCACCGCTTCCTTGGGGCCATCGGCGATCAGGCGTCCGTTGTCCAGAACCAGCAGGCGGTCGACCAGCGACAGCATCGACAGGCGATGGGTGATCAACACCAGCGTCTTGCCCGGCACCAGGCGATGCAGGTGGTGGCGCAGCGTGTCTTCGCTGGCGTTGTCCATGTGGCTGGTGGGTTCGTCGAGCAGCAGGATCGGCGGTTGCAGTAACAATGCGCGGGCCAGCAGCACGGCCTGGCGCTGGCCGCCGGACAGCAGCTGGCCGCGCTCGCCCACCGGGCGGTCGAAGCCGCGTGGATGACGCAGGGCCAGTTCGTCGACACCGGTAATGCGCGCAACCTCCAGCATCCGCGAGTCGCTGATCTGCCGCGCGCCGAGGGTCAGGTTGTCGCGCAGGCTGCCGGCCAGCAGCGGCAGGTCATGAGCGACATAACCGATCTGTTGGCGCACCTCGCTCAGCTCCAGCTGGCGCAGGTCAAGGCCATCGAAAAGCAACTGGCCCTGGTCAGGGCTGTGGAAACCCATCAGCAGGCGCGCCATTGTGCTCTTGCCCGACCCGCTGCGGCCGATGATGCCCACGCGCTCGCCGGGCTCAAGCCTGAAACTCAGGCTGTCGAGCGCCGGTGCGCCCTTGGCTTCGTAGCGAAAACTCACAGCGCCGACGCCGATTGCGCCGGCGAGTGGCGCGGACTGCAGCGGGCGCTGCTCGGCATCGCGCTCTTGCGGGAGCGCCATCAGCGCATCGGTGCTGGTCATGGTCAGGCGCGCCTGCTGATAGCGGGTGATCAGCCCGACGATCTGACCCAGTGGCGCCAGCACCCGACTGCCGAGCATATAAGTGGCGACCAGTGCGCCTACGCTCAGGTGGCCGGCAATGATGCTGTACACCCCGGCAACCAGCGTCACCATGCCGCACAACTGCTGCACGAAAAGCGTGCCGTTGCTGGCCAGCGCCGCGAGGCGTCGGGCGTGGTTATCCAGGTGGGTCACCGCGCCGTGGGTGCTTTCCCATTGATGCTGACGCTCGCCCTCGGCATTGCACGCCTTCAAGGTCTCCAGACCACCGAGGGTTTCGATCAGCAGCGCCTGACGCGCCGCGCCCAGGCTGAGGCTTTTCTGCACGGTGTCGCGCAGCCGGGCCTGAATCGCCCAGGCAAAGAGGATGGTCAGCGGGAAGGCCAGCAGCGGGATCAGGACCAGCCAGCCGCCCAGCAGCCCGATGATGGCGAGCATCAACACCGCGAACGGCAGGTCGATGAGGCTGGTCAGGGTCACAGAGGTAAGAAATTCGCGCAGCCCCTGAAAGTCATGAATGCTCTGGGCAAAGCCGCCGATGGTTGCCGGCCGTGCCTTGAGATCCATGCCCAGAATGCGTTCGAACAGCGTGGCGGAGAGAATCAGGTCGGTCTTGGCGCCGGCTTGGTCCAGCAGGCGGGCGCGGATCAAGCGCAGCCCGAGCTCGAACAGCGTGCCGATCAGCAGGCCGGTGGCGAGCACCCAGAGGGTTGCGGTGGCCTGGTTGGGCACGACGCGGTCGTACGTCTGCATGACGAACAGCGGCACCATCAGGCCGAGCACGTTGATCAACAGGCTGGCAAGAATCGCGTCGCCGTACAGGCTGCGCGAGCGTTGCAGGGTGTCGCGAAACCAGGCCTGGACCCGCGGCACCAACGGCGTACGCGCCTGTTCCAGCTCGTGCAACGGCCGGGCGAAGAGCGCCCGCCCGCTGTAGCGCCGGGCGAGATCTTCACGACTGACCCATTGCTCGCCGCCCTGGCTTTCGGACGGCAGAATCAGCGCCCGCCCATCGTCGCCCCAGCGCGCAAGCACCGCGCAGCCTTGCTTGTCGGACGCCGGGCCGTCCAACAGCAGCAGTACCGGCAGGTTCAGCTGATCAACGTCCCTGAGCTCGCGCTGCAACCAGCGCGCCTGCAGACCGGCCCGCGCAGCGGCTCGGGGCAACAGCGCAGGGCTTAGCTGCTGCCGTGCAAGCGGAAGGCCGGCGGTGAGGGTAGCGCGACTGGCGTTGCAACCGTGCAAGCCACACAGAATCATCAGCCCGTCCAGGAGCGGATCTTCGGCGCTCGCTACAGGTTCGAGCATTTCGGGCAGTTCCAGACTGGTCATGACGTTACCCCGGTGGCGGATCATTTCAGGGTGGGCAGGCGGGCTTCGTTCTCGACTTCGCTCAGCTCGACCGACTCGGCGGGCAGTACCACGCGTTGCTTGCGCAGCAGTTCGCCTTCGCTGGCCAGCACGCGATACATGGCCAGTTCCTCGGTGTAGCGGACCTCGGTGTAGCGGCGGCCGGCGTTGTACAGCTCGTTTTCGCTGTCCAGCAGGTCGAGCAGGGTGCGTTGTCCCAGACCGAACTGGTCCTGATAGGCGGCGCGCACGCGGGTGGTGGTTTCCACGTAGTCGCGGGCCACCGGCGTTTGCAGGCGGGCATTGGTCATGGCATTCCAGGCCAGCGCCATATTTTCGTTGAGCATCCGCAGCGCGTTGTTGCGAATGTCGAGCGCCTGGCCGGTCTTGTAGGCGTTGGAACGAAGGCGCGACGTGTCACGGTTGCCGTTGAACAGGTTGTAATTCATCACCACCGCCGCCCGCCATTGATTGTCGTGGCCTTCCTCGCCCTGCAGGTTGTCGTTGGCGCCGACCGCCAGCTCGGCGTCGAAGCGCGGATAGAACGGCGCGCGCGCAATCTCGTATTGTTTCTCGGCGGCCTGGACATCGGCCTGGGCGGACTTCAGGTAGGGATTGTTGAGCAGCATGCTTCGCTGGGCGTCGCTGAGGGTCAACGGCACCTCGCCCTTGATCGACGGAGGCGTTTCCAGCTCGTCCGGCAGCCGGCCGATGGCGCTGGCGAAGTTGGCTTCGGCATCGGCCAGGTTCACCTGCGCGGTCTGGTAGTTGTTTTGCGCCAGGGCGCGGCGCGCCAGGGACTGGTCGCGGTCGGCGGTGCTGCCCACGCCGCGCTCGCTGCGCAAGCCGATCTGGTCGTTGATCCGCATGTGGGCTTGCAGGTTGTTGCGTGCCAGGGTCAGAAGCTCCCGGCACTTGAGGACTTCCAGATAAACCTCGATGGCGCGCAGGGCCAGGCTTTGTGAAGTGCCCTGTACGAAATAGGCGCGCGAGTTGACCACCGCTTTGTTGCGCCCCACTTCATTGGGGGTGTTGAAGCCGTCGAACAGCAGTTGGCGCAGACGCAGTTCGGACTGGGTGTAATTCAGGGTCCGGGCTTCATGCCCGTAGATGGCGCGCGTGCTTGGGTTGTCGCTCTGCTGTCTGCCGTAGGCGGCTACCAGATCGATAGCCGGCAGGTAGCCGCCCTTGGCTGCGTTGAGGTCCTCGCCCGCTGAAAGGCGTTCGTTCTTGCTGGCCTGCAATTCAGGATGGTGGTCAATGGTGTACTGGATCGCCTCTGTCAGCGATATGGCTTGCGCCTGGGCACAGGCCACTGCCAACACCACCGCAGTGTAAAGCGGAGTCAAATCGCGCATGAATACATCTCCCTGACGTTTGTTCTAGATCGCCAATAAACTGACGAATACGTTTTGCAGGCCGTTTCAGGCTCGTAACAACACAGCTAAGAACAACTTTCGAGAAACCTCAGACGTTTTTCTCATATGCCTTATGCCGAAAAAAACTTATGCGATTTTTTGAATTCGAGCGATGTTGAGTGCAGCAAGTCGCAAGAAAATCAGCGGATTAGCAGCGCCAAACGAGCGGTTAGTGGTTTTTTGACGCGCAACAAATTGCGACCGACCGTGCGGTTTTACATGTAAAAACAATGAATTGATCAATCGTCGATATTTTGTCGCTGTCAGGTTTTTGCAAACTGTCGTCGCAAGCGTGAAACGGATTTCAACCGTTTCCAGAATGTGGAGGACTACGATGGCCAGGTTGATAGGCACAGTGCGACAGGTAGTTGGCGAAGTGCTGGCAGTTTCCGCAAACGGGGAGCAACGGTTATTGCAGGCGGGCGACAGACTCTACGCCGGTGAGTATCTGCAGACCGGAACCGACGGGGCGATTGCGGTCAGGCTTGAGAGCGGCGGTGAACTGACCCTTGGGCGCTACAGCCGGGTATTGCTGGACGGCTCGATCCTGGAAGGGCATGCCGCCCACGTCGAGACCCTCGACCCATTGACGCCGACGCTCAGTGACGCGCAGGCCGAAAAACCCGTTTCCACGGAGCCACGCGCTGAAGCCGCGCCAATCGGTGAAAGCGGCGGAGGACACACTATGGTGGTGTTGAGCGAAACCGGTGGCGAGGTGACGCCGGTCATAGGCTTTCCCACCGAAGGCCTGTCCATGGCGCCGATTTTCCCGGACGGCCGGGATGAGTTTTTCGACGAAGGCTCGGACGGACCGCCACCTCTAGTTGTTCCTCCGCCGCAGCCACCAGTCATCGAGCCGCCAGTGGTTGAGCCGCCTGTCATCGAGCCACCTGTCATCGACCCGCCACCGATCGATCCGCCCGTGGAGCCGCCCACAGAACCACCATGCGAGCCACCTTGCGAACCGCCGGTCGACCACGATGTGACCGTCTCGGAGAGCGGGGTTACCGTCGATGAAGCGCATCTGCCCGAAGGCTCGGCGCCAGACGCGAGCAAGCTGACCCAGAACGGCACCTTTACCGTGAACGCGCCCGATGGTCTGCAAAGCCTGACGGTGGGCGGTGTCGAGGTCATCAAGGGCGGGGTGGTCGCCACCTTCCCGCAAACCGCGCTCACCCCGCTGGGTAACAGCTTCAGCATCACCGGTTATGATCCGGCCACCGGCCAGGTGAGCTACAGCTATACCTTGAATGGTTCGCTGGAACATCCCGAAGGCGACGGGACCAACAGCCTGGGCGAGAGCATTGATGTGGTGGCCGTCGACAGTGACGGCGACACCGGCTCGGCAAACCTGGAGATCGTCATCGTCGACGACGTGCCACAGGCCTGCGATATCGAGGTCTGCGTTACGTCCGAGCCGGGGCCGAGCGACGGGTTTGACGGCAGCCTGTTGTCAGGCGGGACTTTCGGTGCCGACGACGGCTTCGTCAAATCCATTTGCGTGGACGGCATCACCTACAATTACGACCCCGAAGGCAAGCAACCCATCAGCGGAGGCGATGGCAGCGAGTGTTATGACAGCCTGAATCACACGCTGACGGTGATTACCGGGCAGGGCGGTACGCTGGTCGTCAACATGCAGAACGGCGCGTTCAACTACACGCCGGGCGAGGTGGCCGTGCCACTGACCGAACGTATCGGTTTTGTGCTCAGCGACAGCGATGGCGACCAGGCGGGCGCTTCGCTGCTGATCAACGTCCAGCCCAACCTGCCGCCTCCCGCGCCTGAACCCTGTGTTGTCGCTGCCGACGACCACATCATCACCAACGTGCTGGCGCCTGTCATCGAGCTGCCCGCCGCGGTACTGCTCGCCAATGATCATTTCGCCAACGACCGACCGCTGACGGCGACACCGACACGCTTCGAAACCGGCTGGACGGATGCGGCCGGCGACTTCCTCGCCCCAACGCTGCATCCGGTGGCGTTCAACGGCCACCGCGACAATCTTGCCAATCAGCTCAAGGATCTGCAGCGCGCTGACTTTCACGTCACCAGTGCGGCGACGGCCATGGTGATGGTCAACGGTTATCTGAGTGCCTGGGATGGCCATAGCTATAACAGTCAGGATCTCTACAGCGTCGAGCTCAAGGCCGGCGAAACCCTCAAGCTCGATACCAGCTGCCTGTCGGATCAGGTCGGGTTGGCATGGCAGATGAACGACGGTCCTTTCCACAGCCTGGGAGCCGATGCCAGCTTCACTGCGACCGAGGACAACGTCTATCGGGTGCTGCTGGTCCATCAGCCCGATCCGGGCGCGGTGAATGAAGGGCTGGAATACAAGCTCGGCCTGACTGTCGATTACAGCGCGGTCGATACGACGCCGACCTGGCAGGGCGCTTACACGGCGCATGGTATGCAGGGTGGCAGCGATACCGCGCAGGTCAGCATCGACTATCAGCACGGCCCGGCGCTGATCGGCGGCGCAGGTGATGATGTGTTACTGGCCGGAAACGGTTCCGATTGCCTGTACGGCCATGACGGCGCCGACCTGTTGATCGGCGGCAAGGGCAATGACCTGCTGACCGGCGGGGCAGGCGCGGACACGTTCATGTGGCTGGTTGGCGACACCGGTCACGACCGCGTCACTGACTTCGCTTTCGGCGTCGCAAAGCCGGGTATTGCAACATCGGGCGATACGCTGGACCTGTCACAGCTGCTGCATGGCATCGGTGCGACGGCCGAGACACTGGACGATTTCCTGCGTTTTCGCGTCAGCGGCAGCGCCGCCGAAACGGTTTCCACCATCGAAGTCGGTCATGCCGCGGGGCATCCCGTCCAGACCATCGACCTGGCAGGTGTCGACCTCGCCGCGCAGTTCGGCGTTACGCCAGGCAACAATGGCTGGATCGCCGGGGGTGCGGACACCTCAACCATTATCAATGGGATGTTGGGAGATCATTCGTTGAAAACGGATGTGGTCTGACCTTGCGGCCTTCTGATTCCGGCCGTCGGCAAGCACGTGCTCACGCTATCGGTGCAGGGTTTTCTGTCTGAGGATGTAAATGGTGACCAGCACCGCACTGACCAGCATGAACACACGGAGCCACGGCCAGGGCATCAGGTAGCAGGACAGTCCGATGCTGGCCCACATCATGCCGATGGCGTAGACCTTGGCCTTGAGTGGAATGCCATTACCTTGCAGGTAGTCGCGGATCCACGGGCCGAGGCGCTTGTGATTGACCAGCCAGTAATAGAAGCGCGGCGAACTGCGCGCGAAGCAGGCGGCGGCCAGCAGCAGGAACGGGGTGGTGGGCAGCACCGGCAGGAAAATGCCGACGACCCCAAGCGCCACGCTCAGCCAGCCGGCACCCAGCAGAATGTAGCGCACCGATCGGCGACGATGGGTGCGCGGCATGTCTTGCGCCATAGGCGCCGACTCAGTGGTGGCGAGGCTTGAGGATCGCCGGTTTCTCGTCCGGAGCCTGGCACAGCAGGAACAAGGCCGTCAGGGCTTCCGGAATCTGGACGATCATGTCGTCCATCAGATTGGCGTCCTGAGCGATGTCGGCGAATTCGGGTTGTTCGTCGAACAGGCCTGAACCGACCATGATCGGCAGCAGCATTTCGCTGACTTCTTCTTCGGCGCTTTCGAACCAGGCGTTTTCGCGCAGGAAAACACCTTCCATGAAACCGATGCACCAGCCGCGCAGGTCCGAATCATCCGGGTCGTCGCCCAGATCCAGATCACATGGCAGTTCGAATTCTTCGTCCGAAGCCAGCTGACGCGCAATGTGCGCCTGCAGCAGCACCAGCGTGGTTTCGATCTCTTCGCGCTGTTCATCACTGGCGTAATGCGGCGGCTCGGAGAACAGGGCGTCGATCCACTCGCGCTCCGGCACCGTCTCGGAACAGATCGACAGCGCGGTCAGGTAGCCGTGGGCGGCCACATAGTCCAGTGCTTCTTCGTGCAGTTCATCTGCATCGAGGAAGACTTGCAGGCGGGTAAGTTGCTCAGCGAAGGACATGGACGGACTACCTTGGAAATAAACGATGCTGAATTCTAGGCGCTGAGCGAGCGGGGCGCCAGCGTGGATGCCGATTGCAGTTAATTTCGACCGCTCATGTCGTGGCTGTCCATCGGCTTTGATGGCTCGGGTATACTGCCGGGCTTTGCAGTGCAGCACGGCAGTGCAGCAGGACGATCCGGGGTTTTTATGCTCGAACAGGCACAACGCGTACTCAAAGACATCTTCGGCTACGACAGTTTCCGTGGTCGCCAGGGTGCCATTATTGAACGCGTGGCCAGCGGTGGTGATGCGCTGGTGCTGATGCCGACCGGTGGCGGCAAATCCTTGTGCTTCCAGGTTCCGGGTTTGCTGCGCGACGGTCTGTGCGTGGTCGTGTCGCCGCTGATCGCCCTGATGGACGATCAGGTGGCCACGCTTGAAGAGCTGGGCGTCGCGGCCGCCGCGCTGAACTCCACGCTGAGCGCCGAGCAGCAGCGCGATCTGGCGAACCGGATTCGCCAGGGCGAAGTCAAAATGCTCTATCTGGCGCCGGAGCGGCTGGTGCAGCCGCGCATGCTGGCGTTCCTGCAGAATCTGAAGATCGCCCTGTTCGCCATCGACGAAGCGCACTGCGTATCGCAATGGGGCCATGACTTCCGTCCTGAATACTTGCAGTTGGGCCAGCTCGCAGAGATGTTTCCGGACGTTCCGCGCATCGCCCTGACGGCCACCGCCGACAAGCGCACCCGCGAAGAGATCGTCACGCGCCTGCACCTGCAGAACGCCGAGCGCTTTCTGTCCAGCTTCGACCGCCCGAACATCTTCTATCGCATCGTGCCCAAGGAACAGCCGCGCAAGCAGCTGCTGGCGTTCCTTTCCGAGCGACGCAGCGACGCCGGCATCGTCTATTGCCTGTCGCGCAAGAAGGTCGACGAAGTGGCGGTGTTTCTCAGCGACAACGGCTACCCGGCGCTGCCGTACCACGCCGGTTTGCCTGCCGAAACCCGCGCCGCCAATCAGAAGCGCTTTCTCAACGAAGAAGGCCTGATCATGGTGGCGACCATCGCCTTCGGCATGGGCATCGACAAACCCAACGTGCGTTTCGTCGCCCACATGGACCTGCCCAAATCGCTGGAAGCGTATTACCAGGAAACCGGCCGGGCAGGGCGCGACGGTCTGCCCGCCGATGCCTGGATGGCGTACGGCCTGCAGGATGTGCTGATGCTCAAGCAAATGCTGCAGAACTCCGAGGGTGACGAGCGGCACAAGCGCCTTGAACATCACAAGCTCGACGCAATGCTCGCGCTGTGCGAAGAAACCCGCTGCCGTCGTCAGACATTGCTGGCCTATTTCGACGAAGACATGCCGCAGCCATGCGGTCACTGCGACAACTGCGTCGACGGCGTACAGACCTGGGACGCGACCGAGCCCGCGCGTCAGGCCTTGTCGGCAATTTATCGCACCGGCCAGCGTTACGGTGTCGGCCATCTGGTCGACGTGCTGCTGGGCAAGTCCAACGACAAAGTGGAAAGTTTCGGTCACCAGCACCTGTCGGTGTTTGGTGTCGGCAAGGCGCGTTCGGAGGGCGAATGGCGTTCGCTGTTTCGCCAGCTGGTGGCGCGCGGCCTCGCCGATATCGATCTGGAAGGCTACGGCGGCTTGCGCCTTAGTGACAGCTGTCGTCCGCTGCTGCGTGGCGAAGTCACGCTGGAACTGCGCCGCGACCTCAAACCGCAGACCACATCGAAAGGCAGCTCCGGCAGCCCGGCCAGTCAACTGGTGCGCGGCGAAGAGCGCGAGCAGTGGGAAGCGCTGCGGACCCTGCGCCGCAAGCTGGCCGAAGAGCACGCCGTGCCGCCTTATGTGATTTTCCCGGACTCCACGCTGCTCGAAATGCTGCGCAGCAAGCCGGGCTCGATGGCCGAGATGGGCCGTGTCAGTGGAGTCGGCGCGCGCAAACTGGAGCGTTATGGCGAAGCCTTCCTCGAAGTGCTCAGCGGCAAGGCCGAAGCGCCGCGTGTGGTCGCCGATGTACGTCACGAACTGATCAGCCTGGCGCGCGCGGGCATGACCCCGGCGCAGATCGCCGGTCAGCTGCAATGCTCCGAGAAGAATGTCTACACCATGCTTGCCGAAGCGATTGGCAAACAGCAGCTATCGGTGGAGCAGGCGCTCGACCTGCCTGAAGATCTGCTGGGAGAAATCCAGGACGCCTTCCTCGATGGCGAGGGCGAGCTGCCACCGGTCGCGGCGGTTGCCGAGCAGTTCACCGGACGAGTCCCGGAAGGCGTGCTTTATTGCGTGCGCGCCGCCCTGCAATCGGAGTTCGAGATCTGACCGCGCGACGAAACGCTGCAACCGCGACCTTGCTTGAACGCAAGGAGCATGCTTAGCTCGCTAATAATTAGTTTTAATCATGAGTTCCCCTATGCCATTGACCGACGAACATCGTTTCGGGATGCAACTTGCGCACATTTCCCGGGGGTGGCGAGCCGAGCTGGATCGGCGTCTCGCCGATCTCGGGTTGTCCCAGGCCCGCTGGCTGGTGTTGCTGCATCTGGCACGATTCGGAGAGCCGCCCACGCAACGCGAACTGGCGCAGAGCGTAGGCGTTGAAGGGCCGACTCTGGCCAGGCTGCTCGACAGCCTTGAAACCCAGGGGCTGGTCCAGCGCCAGGCCGTGCTGGAAGATCGTCGTGCAAAGAAAATACTGCTCAGCGACACCGCGTTGCCCTTGATCGAGAAGATCGAGACCATCGCCAATGCGCTGCGCATCGAGCTGTTCGAGGGCGTGGATGAGGCTGACCTGAAGGTCTGCATGCGCGTGCATTCGCGGATTCTTGGCAACCTGGAAAGATCCTGAGACGGCTTGCCGGGTTCTCACCCATACTCTCGAAACCGATTTCCTTTTGATTACGTGAGAAGCCTGTTGTGGTTTCCATAAGGGTTCGCATGCTGAAGAGTTCTCAGGCCGTTTTCGAGAGCGTCGCCCCCGGGGCGCGCAGTATCAGCCGCTGTATCGCCAGGCGTGTTTTCGCGACATCGCTTGCCGCGTCGGCCCTGGCCTGGTCGACGCTGGCCTCGGCGCTGGGGCTGGGCGAAATCACCCTGCATTCAGCGCTCAATCAGCCGTTGAATGCGGAAATCCAGCTGACAGCAACCGGCGGCCTGAGCAGCGACGACATTGTCGTGCGGCTCGCGTCGCCGGAAAGCTTCGCCAAGGCCGGTATCGAGCGCGGGTTTTTCCTCAACGACCTGCGTTTCACGCCGGTAGTGCGCGGCGACCGCGGTGTGATCCGCGTGGTGTCCAGCAAGGCCGTGACCGAACCCTATCTGAATTTTCTGGTGCAGCTGTCACGCCCCAACGGCGACTTGCTGCACGAATACACCTTGCTGCTCGACCCGGCCACCTCCGCCGCGGGCGTAGCCGCCACCCGCAGTCGGCAGCAATCGAGCGTGGCGTCTGCCGACAGCCAGTCGCGCATGCCAGTCGCACCGCCAGCGGCGGTCAAAGGCCAGCGCTACACAGTGGCCAGTGGCGACACGCTGAACCGAATAGCCCAACGGGTACAAGGCCGCGGCACATCGGCCAGCCAGATGGCCGAAGGCATCCGTGCGCTCAACCCGCAAGCCTTTACCGACCCCGCCTCGTCGGCACTGAAAGCCGGTCAGAGCCTGTTGCTGCCCGATACGGCCGTTCTGCCTGCTACTGCTGCTGCTGCGGCACCCGCTGTGGCAGCGCAGGCGACGGACCTGCAGAAAGCTGCCGAGCAGCTCGCCGCCTCGACGCTGGAGAGTCAGCAACTGGCGCGGACAGTGGAGGAACTGACTGCCCGAGCCCAGGCGCTTCAGGAAGAAATGGCCGGCAAGGACAAGGAAATCACTGCGTTGCGGGCTGACCTCGCACAGTCTCAGGCGTCTCCGCCTGCTGCAGCGCCTGCGCCGACGACCGCCGCTCCGGTGGCGGCTCCAGCGCCACTGGCCCAGCCGTCCGCTACGACGGCGCAATCCGAACCGTTTCTGAGTTTGCCGCTGCTACTGGCTTTACTGGCGCTGGTTGTGTTGCTGGTGGTCTACGCCGTCAGCCGCCGTCGGCAGCAGCGCAAAGCTGACCCTGCGCCTGCGCCGGTTTACGACGAACCCCTCATCAAGCCGGCCCAGACGCCGGTCATGCCAGTCTACGAAGTGCCTGCGGTCGCTCCGCAGCCGGCGCCAGCTGCGGCCCAGACTCCCGCCAAAGCCCCGGCTTCCGCAAGACTGGCCGGCGCCGCGCCGGATGCGCTGGACGGTGTGAGCATCTACATTGCCTATGGCCGTTTCACCGAGGCGCTGGGGATTTTGCGCAGCGCTCTGGAAACCGAGCCGGAGCGCGAGGACATCCGGATAAGGATTCTCGAATTGCTGGCCGAGCAGGGCGATGTGACCGGGTTTGCGCGTGAAGAGCAGAGCGCGCTGGACCACGGCGTCGAGCGCCAGAAAATCGAAGACATCCGCGCCCGCTATCCGCAACTCAAAGCCAATGAAGCGCCGCCAGCGCCAGCGCCGGTAGTCGCGCCGGTGCCAGCTCCGGTCGACGAACTGCCTGACCTGCAACTGGATGAAACCACCGCCGCCGCGCTGAACCCCGAGCACATTGACGAATTCCAGCTGAATCTGGACGATCTTTCGCTGGACGCCGACTGGGACCTGGTCGATCCGTTCGATACTCCGGCCAAGCGTGGCAAGCAAGTGGCGCCCGCAGCCGTGCCCGCGCCCGCGCCTGAAGTCGATCCGGCGTTTGCTTCGAACCTGACCGAACTGCCGGAAGTCTTCGAGCTGTCCGACGAGCAGTTTCTCAGTGACTTCGACGAGCCTGAGCAACGCCCGATCAAAGACGACGCGCTCGATTCGGTCCAGTCCGGAGATGATGACGCCTTGAGCGACGAGTTCCTCGACAGCTTCATGGGCGACGATTCGGAGTTTGACCTGTTGGATCTTGAAGAGCCGCCGCTGACTCAGATCAACGAGGCACAGATGCTGATCGACGAAGGAGACTTCGACGCCGCGCGCAGTATCCTGGAACGGGTCATCGAAGAGTCCGACGAACAACATCGGCAGATGGCGCGGGAGCTGTTGGCGGGGATCAGCTGAGCCAGCGCGCTCCGGGAGACTGGAGCGCGCTGGTTCGGGCGCTTAGTTGTGGCGGGCAAGCGCCCCTGCAGGACTATGCGATCAGTGCTTGCTGCCTTGCGCCGACATCGCCAGCAATTGCTTTTCCTGGTTCCAGTCGAATGGCTCGTCGTTCTGTTCGGCCTCGTAACGACGCTCTTCAAGCGCCTGGTAAAGGTCGATTTCCTCGTCGGGCATGAAATGCAGGCAGTCGCCGGCGAAGAACCACAACAGGTCGCGAGGCACCAGATGCGCGATCTGCGGGTAGCGCTGAATGACCTGACAGATGATGTCCTGGCCTAGATACTGACTTTCGATCGGGTCGACCGGCAGCTGCTCCATCAGTTCGTCGAAACGCTCCATGAACAGCGCGTGGCTTTCTTCCGGAACCTGGTCGGCCTCGCCCAGCGCGACCAGAATGCTGCGCAGATGCGTCAGCAGGCTGAGATGGTGGTCGAGAATGGCGTCGGCCATGATGTAATCCTCAAATGCAAAAACAGGCGCGAGAGTATAAAGCCCTGCGCGCCTGCTGTGGGGACGACCTGACGGTTATCGGATTTTGCCGAGACTCGCGTTCAGCGATTCCTTGTCGAAGTCGTCCACGTCGATCACCTTGCGCCGCGCCGCTTCAGCGGTGCGCAGCGTCTGCGCTTCGTCGGCGAGCAGCACGCCTTCACGCAGCGCAGCGTCGATGACGTGTTCGCCTGCGACGGGTTTGAGCTGGCCACCTTTGAGTGCCACTTGAAGTTTCCTGCGGATCGGCAGCGCTGCACTCAGCAGATCGCTGGCGTGCTGCAAGGCACCGACCGCATCGTCCGGCGACTGCGGACGGTAGCAGCCAGCCAGTAGCTCCTCCAGCGCCGGGTCGCCCTTGGCGCGTCCCAGTACTTGGGCAACTTCGGCGTCCAGTCGGTCCGACGGCCCTTTATGGCGACGACCGAGCGGGAACACGATCACTCGCAGCAGCGCACCGAGCACGCGATTGGGGAAGTTGGTCAGCAGTTCATCGAGCGCCCGTTCGGATTCGCCAAGGCTTTCCTCCATGGCCCACTGGAACAATGGCCGCATGTGCTCCGCAGAGCCGAGATCGTGATAGCGCTTGAGCGCGGCCGACGCCAGATAAAGGTGGCTGAGCACGTCGCCCAGACGCGCCGAAAGCCGTTCGCGGCGCTTCAGTTCGCCGCCCAGCAGCATCATGCTCAGGTCGGCGAGCATTGCGAATGCAGCCGCCTGGCGGTTGAGCGCGCGGAAGTAGCCTTGGCTCAAGCTGTTGCCCGGCACCCGCTCGAAATGACCGAAGCCCAGATTGAGCACCAGCGTGCTCGCTGCGTTGCTGACGGCAAAACCGATGTGCTTGAGCAACAGGGTGTCGAACTCGGCCAGCGCGTTTTCCTGGTCCTGACGCCCGGCGAGGGCCATTTCCCGCAGTACGAACGGATGGCAGCGAATCGCGCCCTGACCGAAGATCATCAGGTTGCGCGACAGGATGTTCGCGCCTTCGACCGTGATGAAGATCGGCGCACTCTGCCAGTTGCGTGCGAGGTAGTTGTTCGGGCCCATGATGATGCCCTTGCCGCCGTGCA
This sequence comes from Pseudomonas sp. R1-18, assembly GCF_051132095.1. Classification (NCBI taxonomy): domain Bacteria; kingdom Pseudomonadati; phylum Pseudomonadota; class Gammaproteobacteria; order Pseudomonadales; family Pseudomonadaceae; genus Pseudomonas; species Pseudomonas sp. R1-18. The sequence continues at coordinate 3,477,951 of NZ_CP071658.1, read as the reverse complement.
CATCCATGGCGTGGCCAATGCACGCCCGGCCGCGCTCGGTCAGGTGGTACTTGAGGACCGCCGACAGCACCGACGGTTTTTCGCCCAGATCCACGGCCTTGGCCGTCAGCATGCGCGCGCTGTCCATCAGCCACGCGTTGCCGCCGATTCGCGCCAGTGCTTCCTGAATTCCCTCGAACGCGGAGAGCGGTACGTTGAATTGCTCGCGCACTTGGGCGTACTGGCCGGTCACCAGGCTTGTGTACTTGGCCGCGCCGGTACCCACCGCCGGCAGGGAAATCGAACGGCCCACCGAGAGGCAGTTCATCAGCATCATCCAGCCCTTGCCGAGCATGGCCTGGCCGCCAATCAGGTAACTCAGGGGAATGAACACGTCCTTGCCGGAATTCGGGCCGTTCATGAATGCGGCACCCAGCGGCAGATGCCGACGGCCGATTTCCACGCCGGGAGTGTCAGTGGGGATCAATGCCAGGCTGATGCCCAGGTCTTCTTCGTCGCCGAGCAGATGTTCGGGGTCGTAGGCTTTGAAGGCCAGGCCCAGCAGCGTGGCGATCGGACCGAGGGTGATGTAGCGCTTTTCCCAGTTCAGTCGCAGGCCGATGACTTCTTCGCCTTGCCACTGGCCTTTGCACACAACGCCCGTGTCCGGCATCGCGCCCGCGTCCGAACCGGCCAGGGGACCGGTCAGCGCAAAGCACGGAATGTCTTCGCCACGCGCCAGCCGTGGCAGATAATGATTGCGCTGTTGTTCGGTGCCATAGTGCAGCAGCAATTCCGCGGGGCCCAGCGAATTGGGGACCATCACGGTGGACGCGAGGTCGCCACTGCGGGTCGCCAGTTTCATCGCGACTTGCGAGTGGGCATAAGCCGAAAAGCCTTTGCCGCCGAATTCCTTGGGAATGATCAGGGCAAAGAAGCCGTGCTCTTTTATATGCGTCCAGGCTTCAGGCGGCAGGTCCATGGCCTGACCGATGTCCCAGTCGCTGACCATGGCGCACAGCTCTTCTGTCGGACCGTCGATGAAGGCCTGTTCTTCTTCGGTCAACTGCACCTTGGGATACGCCAGCAGCTTGTCCCAGTCCGGGCGGCCGCTGAACAACTCGCCGTCCCACCAGACGGTGCCTGCATCGATGGCGTCGCGTTCGGTCTCGGACATGGGCGGCAACACCCTCTTGAACCAAGCGAACATCGGCGCCGTGAAGTGTCTGCGGCGCAGGTCCGGCAAGGCGATGGGCAGCAGAACAGCCAGCCACAGTACCCAGAAGATCGTCAGCAACCAGCCCGGCGCATGGCTGAAAATACCCATCGCCAGCAGGTAGACCGCCACGATGCCCAAGGCTGGGAGCGGGTCGGTGCGTCGATGGGCCAGCCAGGCGATGCCGATGACCAGCACCAGAATCCACAACAGCAGCATAAGTATTCCTCCGTGATGAACGCGGCGCGGGCCGTGATCGAAGCCAATGGCGGGGTGACACGATAATGACCTTTCGTGACCGAGGAAGTTGCGGGCGTATCGGAGTAGACTGGCGAGCGATTTATCTTCACGACCAATGCGAGGGGAACGCAATGCTCAGAATCTGGGGCCGCAAGAATTCCAGTAACGTGCGTAAGGCGCTATGGATAGCCGAGGAAGTCGGCGTGCCCTACGAGACAAAAGATGCGGGCGGCGCATTCGGCCTGGTCAATGAAGCGGAGTACCGGGCGATGAACCCCAATGGCCGGATTCCCATGATAGAGGACGGCGATTTCGTACTCTGGGAATCGAACGCTATCGTACGTTATCTCGCCGCGCAGTACGGCGCCGATTCCGGGCTCTACCTGGCCGATCCAAAGGCCCGCGCCCAGGCCGACAAATGGATGGACTGGACCACCTCGACCATCGCCGCGCCCTTCATTCCGGTGTTCTGGGGCGTGCTGCGCACTCCCGCCGACAAGCAGGACTGGGACGCCATCAACCAGGGCGTGAAAACCCTGCACGGGTTACTGGCGATTGCGGACGACGCGTTGTCGCGCCAGCCGTGGCTGTCGGGCGAGGCGTTCGGCATGGGCGATATTCCGCTGGGCAGCTTTGCCTACGCGTGGTTCGAAATGCCGATTGAACGTCCGCCGCTGCCTCATCTCCAAGCCTGGTACGAGCGTCTCAAAACCCGGCCTGCGTATCGCAAGACGGTCATGACAGCGCTGACGTGACCGGTCGTTCGTCGACCTGTCTGCCCGTTGCTTGATACTTACTATTAATAGATGTGTCTGTACTTGGGCGGCCCCGCCAAGCAACATTGGCGGCCTGGTCTATCGCGCGGACGATTGTTCCGCGTTCCGATCGATCTCCTTTTTTTCCTGATCTGGTGTTTTTTCCGATATGTCTTCCGCTCTGTCCATCCGGCAGCTAACCAAAACCTACGGCAACGGTTTCCAGGCCCTGAGTGGTATCGATCTGGACGTCGCCGAAGGTGATTTCTTCGCCTTGCTCGGCCCTAACGGTGCCGGCAAATCCACCACCATCGGCATCATCTCGACCCTGGTCAACAAGACCAGCGGCACCGTGAATATCTTCGGTCACGATCTTGACCGCGAGCCTGCGGCGCTCAAGCGCTGCATCGGCGTCGTGCCTCAGGAGTTCAACTTCAACCAGTTCGAGAAAACCTTCGATATCGTCGTGACTCAGGCCGGCTATTACGGCATTCCGATGAAGGTGGCCAAGGAACGCGCCGAGCAGTACCTGACCCAGCTGGGGTTGTGGGACAAGCGCGACGTGCCTTCGCGCTCGCTGTCCGGCGGCATGAAGCGTCGCCTGATGATCGCCCGCGCGCTCATTCACGAACCGCGCCTGCTGATCCTCGACGAGCCGACGGCGGGCGTCGACATCGAACTGCGTCGCTCGATGTGGACGTTTCTCACCGAGCTGAACCAGAAGGGCATCACCATCATTCTGACCACCCACTACCTGGAAGAGGCCGAGCAGCTGTGCCGCAATATCGGCATCATCGACCACGGAGTGATCGTGCAGAACATGGGCATGAAACAGCTGCTCAGCACACTGACCGTCGAGACCTTCGTTCTAGACCTCAAGGCTTCCCATCAGGTAGCGCCGACGTTACAGGGCTACCCCTGCAAGCTGCTGGACAGCCACACCCTGGAAGTTCAGGTGGACAAGAGCATCGGCATCACCGCGCTGTTCACCCAACTGGCACTGCAGAACATCGAAGTGCTGAGCCTGCGTAACAAGTCCAATCGCCTTGAGGAGCTGTTCGTGTCACTGGTGGAAAAAAACCTGGCGAAGGTGGCGGTATGACGGCCCCGAACGGCGAACTGCGCCCCAACCTGATTGCCCTGTACACGATTGTCTACCGCGAAATCCGTCGCTTCATGCGGATCTGGCCGCAGACCTTGCTGCCGCCTGCGATCACCATGGTTCTGTACTTCGTGATCTTCGGCAACCTGATTGGCCGTCAGATCGGCGACATGGGTGGCTTCACTTACATGCAGTACATCGTACCGGGCCTGATCATGATGTCGGTGATCACCAACTCCTACGGCAACGTGGTTTCGAGTTTTTTCGGCGCCAAGTTCCAGCACTCCATCGAAGAGTTGATGGTGTCGCCGGTGTCGCCGCATACCATTCTGGTCGGCTATACGTTGGGCGGTGTACTGCGCGGGCTGGCGGTCGGTTTCATCGTGACGATGCTTTCGATGTTCTTCACCGACCTGCAGGTGCACCATCTGGGCGTGACCGTCATTGTCGTTGTGCTGACGGCGACGATCTTTTCATTGCTGGGCTTCATCAACGCGGTGTTCGCGCGCAACTTCGATGACATCTCGATCATCCCGACCTTCGTGCTGACGCCTTTGACCTATCTGGGCGGAGTGTTCTACTCGATCAACCTGCTGCCGCCGTTCTGGCAGACGGTCTCGCTGGCCAACCCTGTCCTGCACATGGTCAACGCTTTCCGGTTCGGCATCCTCGGAGTGTCCGATATCCGGATCAGCATCGCCCTGGCCTTCATGGTCATCGCCACCGTGTTGCTGTACCTCGGCTGCGCTCGGCTGCTGGTCAGCGGGCGAGGCATGCGCCAGTAAATCCCGCCCGCCGTACCTGTGCCTGTGGGCCTGTGGAGCGACCGACTCGGTCTTTGTGGGAGGCACCTTGCTGGCGATGAGGCAAGTGCATCCGGCAGATGTATTGCCTGAAGTAATGCTGTCGCGAGCAAGCTCCCTCCCACAGGTCAGTGCACGACCCGGTCTTGTGGGGCCCAGCAATCGCCTTGAGCTGTTTCCGGGAGATCATAGATAACGCGATTTTTGTGGGAGGCAGCTTGCTGGCGATGAGGCCGGTGCATCCGCAGCAGATCGGTCGCCTGGAATAGCATCGCGAGCAAGCTCCCTCCCACGTTGATCGCGGTGGACTCTGGTCTGTAAGCGCCAGCAATCCACACCCTGCAACACTCCATTTCGCCAACGCACATCCCTTGCGCTAATCCTTAAAGCTCACCGCTTTCAAGGATTGAATATGCGTACAGGGATGATTGCGCTCGCTCTGGGTCTGCTGTCGCTGCGCCTGCTTCCGGCGCTGCCGCCGACCTGGCTGCTGGTGATTATTTTGCCGGTCGTGGCGCTGATGCTGCTGCCGTATCGCACTTATCCGATAGCGCTTTTTCTGTTGGGCGTGAGCTGGGCGTGCTTCTCGGCGCAGCGGGCGCTGGATGACCGGCTGCCGGTGAGCCTGGACGGGCAGACGCTGTGGTTGCAAGGCGAGGTGGTCGGTCTGCCCAGTCAGATCGAGGGCGTGGTGCGCTTCGAACTGGCGGGTGCCAAGTCAAGGCGGGCCAGACTGCCGTCACGCATGCGCATCGCCTGGTATGGCGGGCCCGAGGTCCGCAGCGGCGAGCGCTGGCGGCTGGCAGTCAAGCTCAAGCGGCCGGCCGGGCTGGTCAACCCTCACGCCTTTGACTATCAGGCATGGTTGCTGGCGCAGCGCATCGGCGCGACCGGCACTGTGACAGACGGGCAGCAGCTGGCACCGGCGCGCGGAGCCCTGCGCGACGGGCTTCGTCAGCGCCTGCTGGCGGTCGATGCGCAGGGCCGTGAAGGTGGGCTGGCGGCGCTGGTGCTGGGCGACGGCTCCGGTCTGTCGCGGGCAGACTGGCAAGTGCTGCAGGACACCGGAACTGTTCATTTGCTGGTAATTTCCGGCCAGCACGTCGGGCTGCTCGCCGGCGTGGTCTATCTGCTGTTCGCCGGGCTGGCGCGCCGGGGCTGCTGGCCGCAGGCCTTGCCCTGGCTGCCTTGGGCCTGCGCGCTGGCGTTTGCCGCCGCGCTGGGTTACGGGCTGCTGGCCGGCTTCGATGTGCCGGTGCGGCGCGCCTGCGTAATGGTCGCCCTGATGCTGCTGTGGCGCCTGCGCTTTCGACATCTGGGGCTGGTCTGGCCATTTTTGATGTCGCTCAATGTAGTGTTGATATTCGAGCCGCTGGTCAGCCTTCAGCCGGGGTTCTGGTTGTCGTACACGGCGGTGGCGATCCTGATACTGATCTTCGGCGGGCGCCTGGGCGCATGGCGCTGGTGGCAGAGCTGGACGCGCGCGCAGTGCCTGATCGCTGTCGGCCTGTTGCCGGTTTTACTGGTCCTGAATCTGCCGATCAGCATCACCGGGCCATTGGCAAATCTATTCGCGGTGCCATGGGTCAGCGTGATTGTCCTGCCGCTGGCATTGCTCGGAACCTTGTTGCTGCCGGTTCCGGTTGTTGGCGAGAGTCTGTTGTGGCTGGCCGGTGGCGCGCTTGACGGGTTATTCGTGTTTCTCGGCCGGGTCGCTGGCGCGGTGCCTGCCTGGCTGCCAAGCGCGATGTCGGGCTGGGCGTGGATACTCGGTCTGCTCGGCGCGTTGTTCGTGTTGTTGCCCCGCGGAGTTCCCCTGCGTCACCTGGGCTGGCCGCTACTGCTGCTATGCGTCTTCCCGCCGCTCAGACAGGTCCCGCCGGGACAGGTTGAAGTGATACAGCTGGACGTAGGGCAGGGGCTGGCGGTGCTGCTGCGCACCCGTCATCACGCACTGCTCTACGACGCCGGGCCGCGTTTCGGTGAATACGATATCGGCGAGCGCGTGGTGGTGCCGGCCATACGCAAGGCCGGGGTGCGCCGGCTGGACCTCATGCTGCTGAGTCATGCCGATGCCGACCATGCGGGCGGCGCGGCGGCCGTGTATCAAGCGCTGCCGGTGAGCCGTGTCCTCAGTGGCGAGCCCGAGAAGCTGATGCCGCAGCTCAGTGCCCGCCTTTGCGATAACGACGAGTCATGGACCTGGGACGGCGTGCGCTTCGCGACCTGGCGCTGGGCGCAGGCAGACGCGGGTAATCCTTCGTCGTGCATGTTGAGTGTGGACGCCGGAGGCGAGCGCCTGCTGCTCACCGGCGATGTCGACGCGGAGGTCGAGCGCGCTGCGATTGCCAGCGGATTCGACCTTCGCGCGCGCTGGCTGCAAGCCCCGCACCATGGCAGCCGTTCGTCTTCCAGCCAGCCTTTCCTGCGCGCGGTCGCGCCGGACGGCGTGCTGATTTCGCGCGGTCAGAACAACGCGTTCGGGCATCCACATCCGCTGGTCATGGCGCGTTATGGCTGGCTCGGAATCCCCAGCTATGACAGCGCGGAGCTGGGCGCGATCACCTTGCAGCTCGGTACTTTCGGCCCGGCACGCGGACAAATGAAGGAAAGGCGTTTCTGGCGCGACTGACCGGCTTGCGCTCATGACTTTTGATGAGCGGGCATCCTTCAGCGTCCGGATACTGGCGATTTGCCGGAAGATGGTGCTTTTCGATGCTTGATGAACGGATCGTTATCTCGGGCTTCGGGCAGCCCTCGACGCATGTTAGAGTGGCGCCAATTTTTTGCGGGAGGCGTCACTGTGTGGGAGCTGGTCAAATCTGGCGGCTGGATGATGCTGCCAATCATTTTGAGTTCCATCGCCGCTGCCGGCATCATCATCGAACGGCTCTGGACGCTGCGCGCCAGCCGTATCACGCCGCCTCATCTGTTGGGACAGGTCTGGCAGTGGATTCAGGACAAGAAGCTGGACAGTGAAAAGCTCAAGGAGCTGCGCGCCGATTCGCCGCTCGGGGAAATCCTCGCAGCCGGTCTTGCCAACTCCAAGCATGGTCGCGAGATCATGAAAGAGTGCATCGAGGAAGCGGCCGCGCGAGTCATCCACGAGCTGGAGCGCTATCTGAGCGCGCTCGGTTCCATCGCAGCCATGGCACCACTGCTCGGCTTGCTGGGTACGGTTCTGGGCATGATCGACATTTTCGGATCGTTCAACAGTTCCGGGACCACCGCCAACGCCGGCGTGCTGGCGGGCGGCATTTCCAAGGCGCTGATCTGTACCGCATCTGGCCTTATCGTTGCCATTCCGGCGATTTTCTTTCATCGCTACTTGCAGGGCCGCGTCGACGAATTGGTAGTCGGCATGGAGCAGCAGGCGATTCGGCTGGTCGAGGTAGTGCAGGGCGATCGTGAGGTCGATCTGATCGATGCCAGGGTTGACCTCAAGGCCCTGGCTCGCGCCGGGAGCAAGAAAAAGTGAAGTTTCGTCGCCGCAGACCCCGCGAGATCATCGACGTCAACCTCGTGTCGCTGATCGACGTGGTATTCATTCTGTTGCTGTTCTTCATTGTCACGACGACGTTTACCCGGGAAACCCAGTTGCGTGTGGACCTTCCCCAGGCGGTTACCGGCGCATCCGCCGATGACGCCAGTGCCAAGCAACTGGATATCGCCATCAACGCCGACGGACTGTTTTCGCTCAATAATCAGTTGCTGCCCAAGAACGATCTGGCGACCCTGATCGAAGCGCTGCATCGTGAGTCGGCGGGCGACACCAGTCTGCCGCTGTCCATCAGCGCCGATGGCAAGACCCCGCATCAGTCGGTCATTACAGCGATGGACGCAGCGGGCAAGCTGGGCTTCAGCCATTTGCGCATGACCACAGTCGAAGCCACGCAGGCTGAGTGATGGCGCTTACCGACCGCTTGCTTGACGCCTGGTACACCGGCCACCCCGCGCTCGGATTGCTCCGTCCGCTCGAATCGCTCTATCGACGGGTCGTGAATGGCAAGCGCGCGCGTTTTCTGGCCGGGGAGGGTGAGATCTATCGCGCGCCGGTCCCGGTCATAGTGGTGGGCAACATCACCGTGGGTGGCACGGGCAAGACGCCGCTGATCCTGTGGATGATCGAACACTGCCGCAGCAAAGGTCTGCGTGTCGGCGTGGTCAGCCGCGGCTACGGCGCCACGCCACCGAGCCTGCCCTGGCGGGTGCAGCCCGACCAGGATGCCGCGCAGGCGGGTGATGAACCCTTGCTGATCGTACAGCGCAGCGGTGTCGCGCTGATGATCGACCCCGACCGCAGTCGGGCGGTGCAGGCGTTGCTTGCCGCCGAACCCATTGACCTGATCCTTTCCGACGACGGCCTGCAGCACTACCGGTTGGCCCGGGATCTGGAGCTGGTGTTGATCGACGCCGCGCGCGGGCTGGGCAACCGCCGTTGCCTGCCGGCCGGACCGTTGCGTGAGCCGGTCGAGCGGCTGGAGAGCGTCGACGCGCTGCTTTACAACGGCGCCGCCGCGGATCGCGACGACGGCTATGCCTTCACGCTCAAACCCTCCGCGCTGGTCAACCTGCGCAGCGGCCAGCGCCAGCCGGTCGACTTCTTTCCCAAGGGCCAGACGCTGCACGCGGTAGCCGGAATCGGCAACCCGCAGCGTTTCTTCAACACCCTCGAAGGACTACACTGGCAGCCCATTGCCCATGCTTTCGCCGACCATGCGTCGTATAGCGCCGAGGCGCTGGCATTCACGCCTTCGCTGCCGCTGGTCATGACCGAGAAGGACGCCGTGAAGTGCCGCGCCTTCGCCGCCGATGACTGGTGGTATCTGGCGGTGGACGCGGTACCATCCGACGCGTTCATTCGCTGGTTCGACGAGCAGCTGCGCCGTTTCTCTCCTTGATTGCTTCAGGATTTTCTATGGACACCAAATTACTCGACATCCTCGCCTGTCCGATCTGCAAAGGTCCGCTGAAGCTCAGCGCAGACAAAACCGAACTGATCAGCAAAGGCGCGGGCCTTGCCTATCCGGTACGCGACGGCATCCCGGTGATGCTGGAAAGCGAAGCACGCACGCTGTCCGCCGAGGAGCGTCTTGAGAAATGACCGCCGCCTTCATCGTTGTCATTCCCGCACGCTACGGTTCGAGCCGCTTTCCCGGCAAGCCACTGGCGACCATCGCCGGCAAGCCGATGATCCAGCATGTCTGGGAACAGGCGCGCAAGAGCAGTGCCGGGCGCGTTGTCGTCGCCACCGATGACGCTCGCATCGTTGAAGCCTGCGAAGCATTTGGCGCCGATGTGGTGCTGACCCGCGCCGATCACAACTCCGGTACCGACCGGCTGGCCGAGGTGGCAACGCAACTGGGACTGCCGGCCGATGCCATCGTGGTCAACGTCCAGGGCGACGAGCCGCTGATTCCGCCTGCGGTGATCGATCAGGTCGCGGCAAACCTCGCAGCGCATCCGGAAGCGGGCATTTCGACGCTGGCCGAGCCGATCGACGACGTAGCGGCGCTGTTCAACCCCAACGTGGTCAAGGTGTCGAGTGACGCCAACGGCCTGGCCCTGACGTTCAGCCGGGCACCGTTGCCGTGGGCCCGAGATGCGCTGGCCCAGAGCCGTGATCGACTGCCCGAGGGCGTCCCTTATCGCCGCCACATTGGCATCTACGCCTACCGCGTCGGATTTCTGCACGACTTCGTGAGCTGGGGGCCGTGCTGGCTGGAAAACACCGAGAGCCTGGAGCAACTGCGTGCTCTGTGGAACGGCGTGCGGATTCATGTGGCCGATGCCCTTGAAGCCCCTCCAGGCGGCGTCGATACACCGGAAGACCTTGAGCGTATAAAGCGCCTGCTGGAGAGTTGATGTTGTCGTCTCTGACAGTCGGGGCGGTATCTGCATGACCCTGCAAATCCGCTCCGCGGTTTCCCTCAAGCCGTACAACACTTTTGGCGTGGACGTGCAGGCCTCGCTGTTCGCCGAAGCGCACACCGATGAAGACGTGCGTCAGGCACTCGCTTACTCCGCTGGGCACGATGTGCCGCTGCTGGTCATCGGCGGCGGCAGTAACCTGCTATTGGTCGCCGATATTGATGCGCTGGTGTTGCGCATGGCCAGCCGTGGCATCCGCGTCCTGCGCGAGGATTGCATGGAAGCCATCGTCGAAGCGGAAGCGGGCGAGCCCTGGCATCCGTTCGTGCAGTCCTGTCTGGAACTGGGCCTGGCAGGCCTGGAAAATCTGAGCCTGATTCCTGGCACGGTTGGCGCGGCACCCATGCAGAACATCGGTGCCTATGGAGTCGAGATCAAGGATGTGTTCCACAGCCTGAGCGCTATGGATCGGCAGACTGGCGAAGTCCGTGAGTTCACTCTCCAGGACTGTGCTTTCGGCTACCGCGACAGCCTGTTCAAACAGCAGGCCGGTCGCTGGCTGATCCTGCGAGTGCGTTTCAGGCTCAGCCACGTTGCCAATCTGCACCTGGAGTACGGCCCGGTCCGTCAGCGTCTCGACGAGATGGGCATCAAGGAGCCAACACCCCTGCATGTCAGCCGGGCAATTTGTGCGATTCGTAGTGAAAAGCTGCCAGACCCGGCAGTGCTGGGCAACGCCGGGAGCTTCTTCAAGAATCCGGTGGTCGATGCTCGGCTGTATGAAGCCATCAAACGTGAGCATCCCGCAGCCGTCGGCTATCCACAGGCTGGAGGCAGCGTGAAGATGGCAGCCGGCTGGCTGATCGAGGCGGCGGGCTGGAAAGGTTTCCGTGAAGGCGATGCGGGCGTCCATGCGTTGCAGTCGCTGGTGCTGGTTAACTACGGCAAGGCCACCGGAACCCAGTTGCTCGACCTGGCCCGCCGAATCCAGGCCGACATCGCCGAGCGTTTCGGCGTCGAGCTGGAAATGGAGCCAAATCTGTACTGACGTGCCCCTTCCAGTTCTGCAAAGACCTGTGGGAGCGGACTTGTCCGCGAAATGGCCAGAGCCGGCGGAGCGCCGTCCGGTCCGCTTCCACAAAAAAAGCAGCATAAAAAAAGCCCTACCTGCTTTCACAGGTAGGGCTTTTTCATGCCTGGGGATCAGACGAGAGGTTTGGTCTCGGTCTCTTCCTCAGCCTGAGGCTGCGCGACTGCTTCAGGTTCGGCGCTGGCCTGGGCTTCCGCCAGACGGCGAGCTTCTTCTTCACGCTTGCGACGACGCACTTCACGAGGATCGTTCGGTGCGCGACCGCTGCTGCTGACCGGCAGGGCAGGGGCTTCAACCGGAACCGGTTCGGCTTCAGCCTTCACGGCCGGTGCCTCTACCGCAGCCGGTGCGACGTACGGCGCAGGCGCTTCGTCCACGATCTGCGGCTGGGAAGCCGGAACAGGCAATTCGGCGGATTCGGTGGCTGGCACCTCTTCTGCCTTGGCCTCTTCAACCTTGACCGCCTGAACCTCGGTTTCTTCATCCTTGGCTTCCTCAACCTTGGCTTCAACCTCGGCCTCGACCGGTGCCTGCGGTGCAGGTGTCGGAGTGAAAGGCACAACGCGCTCGGCGTGTGGTGCTTCCGACAGTTCGGCCGGGGCAGCCAGTGCCGGTGCTTCGACCTTGGACGACTCGACTTCGATTTCCGGCAGAGCTTCGGCTTGCGGCGCGATGTCGGCAACCGGTGCTTCTACGGCAGGCGCTTCAACCGACGGTGCTTCAGCTTCAGGTGCTGCGGCTTCAGATGCCTCGGCTTTCGGAGTTTCAAAAGCCGGCGCTTCAACCACGGGTGTTTCCACGGCCGCAGCTTCTACGATCTCGACTTCCTTCACTTCCCCAACCTTGGCTGGCTCTTCGGCTGCAACCGGGGCGTCGACGGCATTAGTGGCACGTTCGGCCTGCTGATGAGCATCGGCTTCGGCCTGGGCGCTGATCACGCCACCGGCCACGGCTGCGGTCACTGCCAGACCTGCGGCCAGATCGGCGCCATTCTGGCCTTCTTCGCTGCCGGTCTCTTCGGAGCCTTCGATCACATTGCCGTTCGCATCGCGCTGGCGCTCACGACGGTTGCTGCGACGACGCTGACCACGGGAGCGACGGCGAGGGCGGTCGCCTTCGTTACCTTCCTGGTTGTCGTCGTGTGCCTGCTCGTCATTGAGCAGCACTTCGTCTTCGCTTTCCGCTGGCGCAGCAGCTTGTTCAACGCGTGGTTGACGCTCTTCGCGCGGCGCTCGTGGCTGACGCTCTTCACGCGGTGCGCGCTCCGGACGCTCTTCACGCGCCTCGGTTACGGCTGGCACGGCGTCCAGTGGTTCGCGCAGTTCGCGGACCGGGCGATCTTCACGACCCTTGCGATCACGCGGGGTGCGGGCCGGGCGTTCTTCGCGCGGTGCGCGCTCTTCACGTGGCGCACGCTCTTCGCGTGGAGCGCGTTCTTCACGAGGTGCACGCTCTTCACGCGGCGCGCGTTCCTCACGCGGAGCACGTTCGGCACGTTCTTCACGTGGCTTGCGCTCTTCGTCACGACGGTTGTTGCGGCCACGGCTCTGTTGACGGCCGTTGCGACGCTCTTCGTTGCGGGCAGGGCGCTCGGCGGCCGGCTTTTCGACGACAACCGGAGCGGCCGGCTCTTCCTTGGAGGCGAACAGGCTGACCAGAGATTTGACCAGACCCTTGAACAGGCTTGGCTCATGGGGAGCTGGCGCTGGAGCAACCGGTTCTGCGGCTGCGGCCGGAATCGGAGCGTTGGCGCGTGGCGGTGCAGTCTTGACCGCGGCTTCCTGACGAACCAGGGTGCGGGTCGCGGCGGCCTGAGGCGCCATTTCTTCCACTTCGGCGGCGGCCGCGGCAATTTCGTAGCTGGTCTGGGCGTTGTTGGCCTCAGGGCTGTCGTCACGCAGACGCTGCACTTCGAAGTGCGGTGTTTCGAGATGATCGTTCGGCAGGATCACGATGCGCGCGCGAGTACGCAGTTCGATCTTGGTGATCGAGTTGCGCTTTTCGTTGAGCAGGAATGCGGCAACCGGGATCGGCACCTGGGCGCGCACTTCGGCGGTGCGGTCTTTCAGGGCTTCTTCTTCGATCAGGCGCAGAATGGCCAGCGACAGCGATTCGACGTCACGGATGATGCCGGTGCCGTTGCAGCGCGGGCAGACGATGCCGCTGCTTTCGCCCAGCGACGGACGCAGACGCTGACGGGACATTTCCAGCAGGCCGAAACGCGAGATGCGACCCACTTGAACGCGGGCGCGGTCGGCTTCGAGGCTTTCGCGGACCTTTTCTTCCACGGCGCGCTGGTTCTTGGCCGGCGTCATGTCGATGAAGTCGATGACGATCAGGCCGCCGATGTCGCGCAGACGCAATTGACGGGCGATTTCCTCAGCCGCTTCAAGGTTGGTCTGCAGTGCGGTTTCTTCGATGTCGCTGCCCTTGGTGGCGCGCGCCGAGTTGATGTCGATGGACACCAGAGCTTCGGTCGGATCGATGACGATGGAGCCGCCGGAAGGCAGTTCGACCACGCGCTGGAAAGCGGTTTCGATCTGGCTTTCGATCTGGAAACGGTTGAACAGCGGAACGCTGTCTTCGTAGAGCTTGATCTTGCTGGCGTACTGCGGCATCACCTGGCGGATGAAGGTCAGGGCTTCTTCCTGGGCTTCGACGCTGTCGATCAGCACTTCGCCGATGTCCTGGCGCAGGTAGTCGCGGATCGCGCGGATGATGACGTTGCTTTCCTGGTAGATCAGGAACGGAGCCGAACGATCGAGGGAAGCTTCCTTGATGGCGGTCCAGAGTTGCAGCAGGTAGTCGAGGTCCCACTGCATTTCTTCGCTGCTGCGGCCAAGGCCGGCGGTGCGAACGATCAGGCCCATGTCGGCGGGAGCGATCAGGCCGTTGAGGGCTTCGCGCAGTTCATTGCGCTCTTCGCCTTCGATGCGGCGCGAGATGCCGCCGGCGCGTGGGTTGTTGGGCATCAGGACCAGATAGCGGCCCGCCAGGCTGATGAAAGTGGTCAGGGCCGCGCCCTTGTTGCCGCGTTCTTCTTTTTCGACCTGAACGATGACTTCCTGGCCTTCGCTCAGGACGTCCTTGATGTTGACGCGACCTTCGGGAGCCTTCTTGAAGTATTCGCGGGAGATTTCCTTGAGGGGCAGGAAGCCGTGGCGCTCGGAGCCGAAATCGACAAAGGCAGCCTCAAGGCTTGGTTCGATGCGAGTGATACGGCCTTTATAGATGTTGGCCTTCTTCTGCTCGCGTGCTCCGGACTCGATGTCCAGATCGTAAAGGCGCTGGCCGTCTACCAGAGCAACACGCAACTCTTCGGGTTGAGTTGCGTTAATCAGCATTCTTTTCATGTAGTACCGTCGGTTTCCGGGCTGCCGGAAACGGCGTTCGGCACACACGACTTCTCACGGTCGGTGTCAGGGCGCGTCAGGAGTGCCTGGGCACTCCAGTGTCTAGCGAGATTCTCGACCAGAGGGGTCGGAGAGTCGCGACGACGTTTCCTGCTTGCTGTGGTGACATAAGACACCCTGTCAGCAAAAGCTTTGTCAGGAGGAGGAATCGACCATCGGTAGCGGACGAGATGAAGCGTCTAGAACCAGCCTTGTGCTACACAGTCCGATGGTTGTGCGTCTCCACCCTACACGTATCCCTGATAATTCGGGTGCTGCCGCGCGCAGAATCCGCAGCGGGTTGGCATTTACCGCGATCTTCGATGGGAAGTTCGCGCATCATGGCTTGAGGCGTTGTTCCCGAAACATTCGCTCGTAGCGTCCGGAAGCGACTGCACTTTGTGAACTGGCCATGGGTAGTGCGCAGAAGGCGAGTGACTCACTCTGCGATCTGGCGGGTTTCCGGCCTCATGTCACCTGCGCTCGTTACGTTTCCAGCGTGCTCCGTTGTCACCGAAAGCCTCGTAGGACGGCCTCCCGTCCTTGTGAATTGCGTTGGTCAGGGCCGGTTGTCAACCGTTTGTCCGCTGTCCGGCCGCTTTTGGCGGCGTTCGCGACTATAGCAGCAATCATTAAGTGCTTCAAATCCATAAAAAATTGTTATGATTCGCCGCATGACGAATATTGCCCCCCCAACCCCCGGCGTCCAGCTGGTAGAGGTTGCGCCGGAACTTGCCGGTCAACGCATCGATAATTTTCTGATCACCTACCTCAAGGGTGTGCCCAAGACTCTGGTCTACCGCATCCTGCGTAAAGGCGAAGTGCGCGTGAACAAAGGCCGAATCAAGCCCGAGTACAAGCTGCAGGCGGGCGACATCGTGCGCATCCCGCCAGTGCGCGTGCCTGAGCGCGACGAGCCGGTGCCGGTGGCGCAAGGTCTTTTGCAGCGTCTCGAAGCGGCGATTGTCTACGAGGACAAGGCGCTGATCGTGCTCAACAAGCCTGCCGGCATCGCGGTGCACGGCGGCAGCGGCCTGAGCTTCGGTGTGATCGAGGCGTTTCGCCAGTTGCGTCCGGATGCCAAGGAGCTGGAGCTGGTCCATCGCCTGGACCGCGACACTTCCGGCCTGCTGATGATCGCCAAGAAGCGCAGCATGTTGCGGCATCTGCACGAAGCCCTGCGCGGCGACGGTGTGGACAAGCGCTACATGGCGCTGGTGCGCGGCCACTGGGCGACCGCCCAGAAGCAGGTGCGCGCGCCGCTGCTCAAGAGCAATCTGCGTTCCGGCGAGCGCATGGTCGAAGTCAACGACGAAGGCAAGGAAGCGCTGACCATCTTCAAGGTGCTGCGCCGCTTCGGTGATTTCGCGACCATGGTCGAGGCCAAGCCTGTCACCGGCCGTACCCACCAGATTCGTGTTCATACCCTGCATGCCGGGCATGCGATTGCCGGCGATACCAAATACGGTGATGAGGATTTCAGTCGCGAGATTCGCGACCTGGGCGGCAAGCGCCTGTTCCTGCACGCTTACATGCTGACCGTGCCGCTGCCTGATGGCGGCAAGCTGGAACTTCAGGCGCCTGTCGATGAGATGTGGGCAAAGACCGTGGAGCGTTTGAGTGCGCCGTGAATATGATCTGCTGATTTTCGATTGGGACGGCACCCTTGCCGATTCCATCGGTCGTATCGTCGAAGCCATGCGCATGGCGGCGATTCAGAGTGAAATGGAAGTCCGCGATGATCAGGCGATCAAGGGCATCATCGGCCTTGGCCTTCCCGAAGCGATCCGCACGCTCTATCCGCGGATCAGTGCCAACGACCTGATCGACTTTCGTCAGCGCTACGCCGACTGCTACATGGCGATGGATAACGTGCCATCGCGGCTGTTTGATGGCGTGCTGGAATCCATGCAGGCGTTCCGGGACGAGGGTTATCGTCTCGCTGTCGCCACTGGCAAGGCGCGGCGTGGGCTGGACCGGGTTCTGAAAGCCAACAACTGGCTGGACTGGTTCGACATCACGCGTGCCGCCGACGAGACGGCGAGCAAGCCGGACCCGCTGATGCTTCACGAGATCATGGCGCATTGCCATGTACCCCCGCAGCGCTCGCTGATGATCGGTGATTCATCGTTCGACCTGCTGATGGCGCGCAATGCGGGCATGGATTCGGTGGCGGTCGGCTACGGAGCGCAGTCGCTGGATTCGCTGCGCAGTTACGAGCCGCGCCTGGCTATTGAAGAGTTTTCCGAGTTGCGCGCCTGGCTGGGCGAGCGCCGTATCTAGTTTTCTGGTTGGAGTGACCGAACTATGTCTGACGAATGGAAGGCGCCGACTTCGCCGCGAGCGGACGAGGCAGGCGATGGCAGGGAAGATGCCAAGAGCTGGAAGCTGCTGGAAAAAACCCTGCTGGCCGGTATTCAGGAGCAGCGTCGTTCGCGCCGCTGGGGCATCTTCTTCAAGTTTCTGACCTTTGCCTATCTGTTTGCGGCGCTGTTGTTGTTCACGCCATTGATGGATTTCGAAAAGGGTACATCGACCTCCGGCAGCCACACCGCGCTGATCGAGATCGAAGGCATGATCGCCGACAAGGAAGCCGCCAGCGCCGATAACATCGTCACCAGCCTGCGCAAGGCGTTCGAGGACTCCAGCACCAAGGGCGTGATTCTGCGGATCAACAGCCCGGGCGGCAGTCCGGTGCAGTCCGGCTACGTGTATGACGAGATCCGTCGACTGCGCGCTGAAAAGCCCGGCGTCAAGGTCTATGCGGTCATCACCGATCTGGGGGCGTCGGGTGCTTACTACATCGCCAGCGCTGCCGATCAGATCTACGCCGACAAGGCCAGTCTGGTGGGTTCCATCGGTGTAACGGCTACCGGTTTCGGTTTTGTCGGAGCCATGGAAAAGCTGGGGGTGGACCGCCGGACCTATACGTCGGGTGAGCACAAGGCATTCCTTGATCCGTTCCAGCCGCAAAAAGCGGATGAAACGCAGTTCTGGCAAGGCGTGCTGGACACCACCCACCGCCAGTTCATCGCCAGCGTCAAGCAGGGGCGTGGGGATCGTCTGAAGGACAAGGATCACCCCGAGCTGTTCTCGGGGCTGGTCTGGACCGGCGAGCAGGCTGTGGGTCTGGGCTTGGTAGATGGTCTGGGCAGCGCCAGTCATGTGGCGCGTGAAGTGATCGGCGAAAAGAATATCGTCGACTACACCGTTCAGGAGTCGCCATTCGACCGTTTCTCCAAGAAGCTGGGTGCCAGCGTTGCCGAGCGTATCGCGATGTGGGCCGGCTTTACCGGACCGACATTGCGCTGAGCTTCTGGCGTGACACTAAAAACCCGGCCATTGGTCGGGTTTTTAATGGGTGCTGTGAGTCGTCAGGGCGTGCGCACGCCTTCCTTTATTAGCATGTCGACAAGGCGGATCAGCGGCAGGCCTATCAGACTGGTCGCGTCCTCGCCCTCGGTGCGGCGAAACAGGCTTACGCCCAGGCCTTCGGCCTTGAAGCTGCCAGCGCAGTCGAAGGGTTGTTCGGCGTGCAGATAGCGTTCTATGCTCTGCTTGTCCAGGTCGCGCATATGGACAGTGAACGGCACGCAATCCACCTGGCAACTGCCCGTGCTGCTGTTGAGCAGCGCCAGTCCCGTCAGGAACGTCACGCTGTTGCCGCTGGCCGCGGATAGTTGCTCAAGAGCGCGCTCGAACGTGTGGGGTTTGCCCAGGATTTTTCCGTCGAGTACCGCCACCTGATCGGAGCCTATGATCAGATGGTCTGGATGAGCACCGGCCAGCGCCTGCGCTTTCTCGCGTGCCAGGCGCTGCACCAGATCAATGGCGGACTCCCCGCAGCGGTGGCTTTCGTCGATATCCGGCGACTGGCAGGTGAAGGGCAGGCGCAGGCGGGCGAGCAGTTCGCGACGGTAAGGTGAGCTGGAAGCGAGGAGCAAGGAAGGCATGCGGTTCTCCGTAGGCTGAGCGCCGATTCTAATCAGTGGTTGGAATAGCGAACAGGCCTGAATTTCCTTTGACATGCCAAGGGGGCATCCCTAGAATGCTGCGCCTATGTTGAATGACCCGATTCCACCTCACGTTGACCCGCGCAAATTGGCTGATCGCGGCACTACCCTTGAAGGCGAAGTGCTGCTGGCCGATTTGGAGAGACTCTGCGACCCGCTTGCCGACAATGTCGGTACGGTGCAGGCGAAATTCGTATTTGAGCGTGACGAACGCCGTTCTGTGATCATCCACAGTTCGATAGACGTCCCGGTCAAGATGGTTTGCCAGCGTTGTCTTGAGCTGGTCACCCTGCCGATCCACAGCGAATGTACTTACGCGGTGGTGAAGGAGGGTGCGAATACCCAGTCGTTACCGAAAGGTTATGACGTGCTGGAACTGGGCGAAGATCCTTTGGATCTGCTGGCATTGATCGAGGAAGAGCTTCTGCTCGCCTTGCCGATTGTGCCTGCTCATCATCCGGAAGAATGCCAGCAACCGGCGGGTCTCGATGAGCCCGAACCGAGCGTGGACGAGGTAACGCGGTCCAACCCGTTCAGTGTATTGGCGCAGTTAAAGCGTGACCCAAACGTTTAGGAGTTAATCAATTATGGCTGTTCAGCAGAACAAAAAATCCCGCTCTGCCCGTGACATGCGTCGTTCGCACGACGCGCTTGAGGCTAGCACTCTGTCGGTAGAAAAGACCACTGGTGAAGTTCACCTGCGTCACCACGTATCGCCAGAAGGCGTATACCGTGGTCGTAAAGTGATCGATAAGGGCGCTGACGAGTAATTTCTTGTCCGCTCCGATCATTGCGATCGACGCAATGGGCGGGGACTTCGGTCCCCGCAACATTGTTCAGGCCAGTATCGCGTGCCTGACCGCTACACCCTCGTTGCACCTGGTCCTTGTCGGCCAAACCTCCCTTATTGAAGATCAGATTGCCCTCCATCATGCACGCCATCCGGCGCGTGATCGTGGCCTGGATCGCTCACGCCTGCGTGTTGTGCAAGCCAGCGAAGTCATCACCATGGACGAGCGTCCGTCTCAGGCCTTGCGTGGCAAGCCTGATTCGTCGATGCGTCTCGCGTTGCAACTGGTGGCTGACGGTCAGGCTCAGGCGTGCGTAAGCGCCGGCAATACCGGAGCGCTGATGGCGCTATCGCGGTTTATGCTCAAGACGCTTCCTGGTATCGACCGGCCGGCGATGGTCGCCGCCATTCCCACGCGCAGCGGCTATTGTCAGTTGCTGGATCTGGGGGCGAACGTCGATTGCAGTGCCGAGGCGCTGTACCAGTTCGCGGTCATGGGGTCGGTGGCAGCCGAAACGCTGGGTGTCAGCAAACCACGGGTCGCTCTGCTCAATGTCGGCACCGAAGACATCAAGGGTAATCAGCAGGTCAAGCAGGCCGCGGCCTTGTTGCAGCAAGCCAATGGTCTCAATTACATCGGCTTCATCGAGGGCGACGGGGTGTATCGCGGAGAGGCCGACGTAGTGGTCTGCGACGGTTTTGTGGGTAATGTGCTGCTCAAATCCAGTGAAGGCCTTGCGACCATGATCGCGGCCCGAATGGAGGCGCTGTTCAGGCGCAACCTGCTGACACGTGCCGCCGGCGTGCTGGCAAGGCCGGTGCTAAAGCGCCTGCAGTCCGATATGGCGCCGGCACGGCATAACGGCGCAAGCCTGCTCGGGCTTCAGGGTATCGTGGTAAAGAGCCATGGTTCCGCCGGCGTTCAGGCATTTCAGAGTGCGATCCGGCGCGCCGTGATCGAGACTCGTGAAAACCTGCCGCAGCGCTTGCATGGCCAGCTGGAGGCCATGTTGCGTGACGACCAGCGCTGAAGATGTGACGCAACGGACTGCCCGGTCATCCAACCGGGCAGTCGTGTAATTTTGATTCCTGCGTTCGGCCTTTTTCCGACGCGACAACAATTCAGGGGCTTGATAAATGTCTGCATCCCTCGCATTCGTCTTTCCGGGTCAAGGATCGCAATCGCTCGGCATGCTCGCCGAGCAAGGCGCGCAGCATCCTTTGATTCTCGATACATTCGAGCAAGCGTCCGACGCGCTGGGCTATGACCTGTGGGCGTTGACCCAGCAAGGCCCCGCCGAGCTGCTCAACCAGACTGACAAGACCCAGCCTGCGATCCTGACCGCATCGATCGCGCTGTGGCATGTGTGGCTGGCCGAAGGCGGTGCGGTTCCCGCGTTCGTTGCCGGTCATAGCCTGGGTGAATACAGTGCGCTGGTCGCCGCTCAGAGTCTGAGCCTGGCGGACGCGGTCAAGCTGGTGGAACGTCGCGGCCAGTTGATGCAGGAAGCGGTGCCGGCCGGTCAGGGCGGCATGGCGGCCATTCTTGGTCTCGACGATGCCGACGTGATCGCGGCCTGTGCCGAAGCGGCGCAGGGCGAAGTCGTCAGTGCGGTGAATTTCAACTCGCCGGGTCAGGTCGTCATCGCCGGTTCGGCACAGGCCGTGCAGCGCGCCATGGAGCTGTGCAAGGCCCGTGGCGCCAAGCGGGCGCTGCCGTTGCCGGTCAGCGTGCCTTCGCACTGCGAGCTGATGCGTCCCGCAGCCGAGCGCTTTGCCGAGTCCATCGAGGCTATCGAGTGGCAGGCGCCGGAAATCGCGCTGGTGCAGAACGTCAGCGCATCAGCGGTCAGCGACCTGGCAACCCTCAAGCGTGATCTGCTGGAGCAGCTGTACAAGCCGGTTCGCTGGGTCGAATCCATCCAGTGCCTGGCCAGTCACGGCGCGACCCGGCTGGTGGAATGTGGTCCCGGCAAGGTTCTGGCGGGTCTGAACAAGCGTTGCGCCGAAGGCGTGACAACCTACAACCTGGACACCCCAGACGCCTTTGCCGCCGCGCGCGCGGCACTGGCCTGATTAGGAGAAGCCTGCATGAGCCTGCAAGGTAAAGTTGCACTGGTCACCGGCGCCAGCCGTGGCATCGGCCAAGCCATCGCCCTGGAGCTGGGTCGCAATGGTGCCGTGGTCGTCGGTACCGCCACATCCGAGTCCGGTGCCGAGCGTATCAGCGCGGCATTCAAGGAAGCCGGCATCGAAGGCTTCGGTCTGATGCTCGACGTCTGCAGCGCCGAATCGGTGGATTCGGTACTGAGCACTATTCAGGAGCGTGTCGGCGCGCCGTTGATTCTTGTCAATAACGCCGGTATCACCCGCGATAACCTGATGATGCGCATGAAAGACGACGAGTGGTATGACGTGGTCAATACCAATCTCAACAGCCTGTTCCGTCTGTCAAAAGGCGTCCTGCGCGGCATGACCAAGGCCCGCTGGGGCCGGATTATCAGCATTGGCTCGGTTGTCGGTGCAATGGGCAATGCCGGTCAAGTAAACTATGCTTCCGCGAAGGCGGGGCTGGAAGGCTTCAGTCGTGCCCTCGCTCGTGAAGTGGGTTCGCGTGCAGTAACCGTAAACGCCGTGGCTCCAGGCTTCATCGACACTGACATGACGCGTGAGCTGCCCGAGGCTCAACGTGATGCGCTGCTGACCCAGATCCCGTTGGGTCGTCTTGGGCAGGCTCAGGAAATCGCGCACGCAGTCGCTTTTCTTGCGTCCGAAGGCGCAGGGTACGTGACAGGGGCTACAATCCCGGTCAACGGCGGCATGTACATGAGCTGATGTGACCCGTGACATCGTAAAAATGTCATACCAGCTGTCTAAAAATCCGTTATAAAGCTGCAATCTATCAACGGGCGGCGGACCGGTTGGGTACAAGGGGAGAGCGTTTAGCTTGAAATTCGCAAAACCTCTTCTATACACTTACCCACCGGCCAGATGCCTGAATATTTCCACTAGGAGTTAAAACTAGGTATGAGCACCATCGAAGAGCGCGTCAAGAAAATCGTTGCTGAGCAACTTGGCGTCAAGGAAGAAGAAGTCACCAACACAGCTTCTTTCGTTGAAGACCTGGGCGCTGACTCCCTGGACACCGTTGAGCTGGTTATGGCTCTGGAAGAGGAATTCGAGACCGAAATCCCTGACGAAGAAGCGGAAAAGATCACCACCGTTCAGCTGGCTATCGATTACGTTACCAGCCATCAGGCGTAATGCTCTGTAGTTGCTGCTAGCTGTCATGGGAAAACCGCACTGCCTGCCGGCGTGCGGTTTTTTCTTTAAAACGATGTGATGATTCGTAAACAAGAGAGAAGGAGAGTCCTGTGTCGCGTAGACGCGTCGTGGTCACCGGGATGGGCATGCTTTCGCCACTGGGCAATGATGTGCCCAGCAGTTGGCAAGGCATTCTGGAAAGCCGCAGTGGCATTGGCCTTATCGAGCACACGGACCTTTCAGCCTACACCACCCGCTTCGGCGGCTCGGTCAAGGGCTTCAATGTCGAGGAGTACCTCGCGCCCAAGGAAGCTCGTCGGCTCGATCTCTTCATTCAATACGGTCTGGCAGCCAGCTTCCAGGCAGTACGTAACGCCGGTCTTGAAGTGACCGACGCAAACCGCGACCGCGTTGGCGTAGCCATGGGTTCGGGTATCGGCGGCCTTACCAATATCGAAAACAGCAGTCGTCTGCTGCATGAACAGGGTCCTGGGCGTATTTCGCCGTTCTTCGTACCCGGTTCGATCATCAATATGATTTCCGGCTTTCTGTCCATCCATCTGGGTGCACAGGGGCCTAACTACGCCATCGCCACGGCCTGCACCACGGCCACGCACTGCATCGGCATGGCGGCACGCAACATCGCTTATGACGAAGCCGACGTGATGATCGCCGGCGGCGCTGAGATGGCGGCCTGCGGTCTGGGGCTCGGCGGTTTTGGCGCGGCACGCGCGCTGTCGACCCGCAACGACGACCCGACGCGCGCCAGCCGCCCGTGGGACAAGGGCCGCGACGGCTTCGTGTTGTCCGACGGAGCCGGCGCCATGGTTCTGGAAGAGCTGGAGCACGCCAAGGCACGCGGCGCGACCATCTATGCGGAACTGGTCGGTTTCGGCATGAGCGGCGACGCCTTTCACATGACTTCGCCACCGGACGACGGTGCCGGTGCCGCGCGCTGCATCGCCAACGCGCTGCGTGACGCCAAAGTGAATGCCGAGCAGGTCCAGTACATCAACGCGCATGGCACATCGACCATGGCCGGCGACCTCGCCGAGGCTTCGGCGATCAAGTCAGTGTTCGGTGATCACGCCTATAAACTGGCGGTCAGCTCCACCAAGTCGATGACCGGCCACCTGCTGGGTGCGGCGGGCGCGGTGGAAGCGATCTTCAGTGTGCTGGCGATTCTCGATCAGGTCGCGCCGCCGACCATCAACCTCGATGAGCCGAGCGAAGGCTGCGACCTGGATTTCGTCCCCCACGAGGCGCGTCAGACGCCGATCGATGTCGTCATCTCGAACTCCTTCGGGTTTGGCGGTACCAACGGCTCGCTGGTGTTCCGTCGGTTCGCCGAGTGATGTCGAGCTGGGTTGATGGCCGCCCCGCCGATACCCTGCCGCTCAAGGATCGGGGGCTGGCCTACGGCGATGGTGTATTTGAAACCGTTGCCGTGAAAGCCGGGGTGCCGGTGTTGTTCGACCGGCACCTGCAACGTCTCGAAGGTTCGTGCCGGCGTCTGGCAATCCCGCTGGATGCGGCGCTGGTCCGCCTGGAAATGACCGACTTCGCCAGCCAGCTCGGTGACGGGGTCATGAAACTGCTCGTTACCCGCGGCGACAGCCAGCGCGGCTATGCCCCGGCTCCGGATACGCGATCGCGACGCATCCTGCAGGGCGGGCCGCTGCCGTCGTATCCCGTTTCCCATGCCGAGCAGGGTGTGCATCTTTTTCCCTGCCAGACACGACTCGCCGAGCAGCCGCTGTTGGCCGGGCTAAAGCATCTGAATCGTCTGGAGCAGGTGCTGGCGCGCGCCGAATGGCAAGACAGCGAGCACGCTGAAGGTTTGATGCGCGATGTTTCCGGCCGAATCGTCGAAGGCGTGTTCAGCAATCTGTTTGTGGTTAGTGGCGAGCGTCTGCTCACCGCCGATCTGAGCCGCTGTGGCGTGGCCGGTGTGATGCGTGCCGAACTGCTGGAACAGGCCTCGGCCCTCGGAATCGCGGTCGAGATCCGCGACCTGCATCTGTCCGACCTGGAACAGGCGGACGAAGTCTTTCTCTGCAACAGCGTCTACGGCATCTGGCCGGTACGCGGGTTCGAGCGTCTGAACTGGCCGGTTGGCCCGCTCACCCGTAAACTGCAACGCATCGCCTGTGCACTTCTGGATACCTGATTCGTGATCCGAAAATTTTTGGTGTTGCTGGAAACCCTCGTGGTCCTGGCTGTTCTGCTGCTGGGCTTCGTGGTCTGGAAACAGCACTCGGCGCTGAACCAGTCGCTGAATGTCCCCCAGGAACAATTGCTTGATGTACCGGCGGGCTCGACGCCTTCCGGGGTGCTCAATCGTTTGCAGAATGACGGCGTGATCCGCGACGCGTTCTGGCTGCGCCTCTACTGGCGATTCAATCTGGCCGAACAGCCGTTGCACAGCGGTGAGTACCGCATGACGCCGGGCATGAGTGTCGAAACGTTGTTCGACGTCTGGAAACGCAAGGAAGTCGTGCAGTACAACCTGACGCTGGTCGAAGGCTGGAATTTCCGCCAGGTGCGTTCCGCGCTGGCTGCCCAGCCCAAGCTCGGCCAGACGCTGGCAGGCCTGACCGACAACGAACTGATGGCAAGGATCGGTCGCCCGGATGTTTTCCCCGAAGGTCGTTTCTTCCCGGACACCTATCGCTACGTGCGTGGCATGACGGACGCTGACGTGCTCAAGCAGGCGTTCAATCGCCTTGAGGATGTACTCGACGAAGAGTGGAATCAGCGGGCACGGGACGTGCCTTATGCAGACCCGTATCAGGCGCTGATCATGGCCTCGCTGGTGGAGAAGGAAACCGGCGTGCCGCACGAGCGCGGCCAGATCGCCGGCGTGTTCGTGCGCCGCCTGCAGTTGGGCATGTTGTTGCAGACCGATCCGACCGTGATCTACGGCATGGGCGAGCGTTACAACGGCAAGCTGACCCGCGCCAACCTCAAGGAGTCGACGCCTTACAACACTTACGTCATCGCCGGCCTGCCGCCGACGCCGATTTCATTGGTCGGACGCGAGGCGATTCATGCCGCGCTCAATCCGGTGGCGGGCAACAGCCTGTATTTTGTCGCCAAGGGCGATGGCAGCCATGTGTTTTCTGCTGATCTGGATGCCCACAACGCCGCCGTGCGCGAGTACCAGCTCAAGCGTCGCGCCGATTACCGCTCCAGTCCGGCGCCTGCGTCGGGCCCCCTGGTGCAACCAGATACTATTTCCCCGGAACCCGAATCCTCTGCAGCGCCGGATGCGCCGCAGACCGAATCGGGTTCGCAATGACTTCGACTAAGGATTGCCCGTGACCGGCTTGTTTATCACTCTGGAAGGCCCGGAAGGCGCCGGCAAAAGTACCAATCGCGACTATCTGGCCGCACAGCTGCGCGCTCAGGGAGTGGAAGTGCTGCTGACCCGCGAACCAGGCGGTACGCCGGTTGCCGAGCGCATACGCGAGCTGTTGCTGGCACCCACTGACGAGCCGATGTGCGCCGACACCGAATTGCTGTTGGTCTTCGCGGCGCGCGCGCAGCATCTGGCCGAAGTGATCCGGCCGGCGCTGGCCCGTGGCGAAGTGGTTCTCTGTGACCGGTTTACCGACGCGACCTACGCCTACCAGGGTGGCGGTCGAGGCTTGTCCCGGGACCGCATCGCAGTTCTGGAAAGCTTCGTGCAAGGCGATCTGCGTCCTGACCTGACTCTGGTCTTCGACCTGCCGGTGGAAGTCGGTCTGGCGCGTGCCGCCGCGCGTGGACGTCTGGATCGGTTCGAGCAGGAAGGCCGCGCGTTCTTCGATGCGGTGCGCAGCACGTACCTGCAACGCGCCAGCGCCGAGCCCGGCCGCTACCGCTTGATCGATGCGGCTCAGCCTCTGGCCGAAGTCCAGCGTTCGCTCGATGCCTGGCTGCCACAATTGCTGGAGTTGTACCGTGGCTGAAGCCTACCCCTGGCAGGATGCGCTCTGGCAGCAGATGGCCGGGCGGTCCCGGCATTCGCACGCCTACTTGCTGCACGGGCCGGCGGGTATCGGCAAGCGGGCGCTGGCTGAACGTCTGATGGCCCATCTGCTGTGCAATACGCCAAACGGGCTGGAAGCCTGCGCGACATGCAAGTCGTGCATGCTTCTGGCGGCGGGCAGCCATCCGGACAACTACATTCTTGAGCCTGAAGAAGCCGACAAGCCGATCAAGGTCGACCAGGTGCGTGACCTGGTCAGCTTCGTGGTGCAGACGTCCCAGATGGGTGGGCGCAAAGTAGTGCTGATCGAGCCGGTCGAGTCGATGAACATCAACGCCGCCAATGCCCTGCTCAAAAGCCTTGAAGAGCCGTCCGGCAACACGGTCCTGCTGCTGGTCAGCCATCAGCCGAGCCGTTTGCTGCCGACCGTGAAAAGCCGCTGCGTGCAGCAGGCCTGTCCGCTGCCCGGTGAACAGATGAGCCTGGACTGGCTGGGCAAGGCGTTGCCTGACTGTTCGCAGGACGAGCGCGCCGAGCTGCTGAGCCTGGCCGCCGGATCGCCATTGGCCGCCGTGACGCTTCATGGGCAGGGCGTGCGCGAGCAGCGTGCGCATGTTGTGGATGGCGTGAAGAAGCTGCTCAAACAGCAGCAGTCACCGACCCAACTGGCCGAAGGCTGGAAAGACATTGCGCTGCTGCAGCTGTTCGACTGGTTCTGTGACTGGTCGCAGTTGATTCTGCGCTACCAGCTCACGGAAGACGAAGACGGGCTGGGCCTGGCGGACATGCGCAAGGTCGTTCAGTACCTGGCGCAAAAATCGGGTCGTGGCAAAGTGCTGGAACTCCAGGAATGGATTCTGGCGCAGCGTCAGAAAGTCATGTCCAAGGCCAACCTCAACAGGGTTCTGCTGCTCGAAGCCTTGCTCGTGCAGTGGGCAGGTCTGCCCGGACAGGCGTAGACTCTGTCATTCGGAATTCGCGAGGAGTTGTGATGAGCCTGCCGCTAAACCCCGGTCCACGTAACGGAATCCTGTCCCTGACCATCCGGGACAAGGCCGTGCTGTACGCCGCCTACATGCCGTTCATCAAGAACGGCGGGTTGTTCATCCCGACCAGCAAGAGCTACCGTCTGGGCGATGAAGTGTTCATGTTGCTCAGCCTCATGGACGAGCCGGAAAAAGTCCCGGTGGCCGGCAAGGTTACGTGGGTCACGCCCAAGGGCGCCCAAGGCAATCGCGCCGCCGGCGTCGGCGTGCAGTTCAACGACGGCGACAACACCGCCCGCAATCTGATCGAAACCTATCTGGTCGGGGCTCTGAAGTCCGATCGTCCTACTCATACGATGTAGTTGTCTCAATTCCCATGCTTGTAGATTCCCACTGTCATCTCGATCGTCTCGACCTTACTCAGCACCAGGGCTCTCTGGACGCAGCTCTCGACGCGGCGCGTGGCCGGGGCGTTGGCCACTTTTTGTGCATTGGCGTGAGTGCCGATAACGCCGGGGCCGTCAAGGCACTGGCGGAGCGCTATGACGATGTCGATTGTTCGGTGGGCATTCACCCGCTCGACGTCAAACCCGGCGAAGCCCCCGCGCTGGACTGGCTGCTGGCAGAGCTCGACCATCCTAGGGTGGTGGCGATTGGCGAGACAGGGCTGGACTATCACTACGAGCCCGAGGCCGCCGAACTGCAGCAGGCTTCGTTTCGTCTGCACTTGCAGGCTGCCCGAACCACGGGCAAGCCAGTCATCGTCCACACTCGCGGCGCTCAGGCCGATACGCTCGCGCTGCTTCGCGAAGCCGCACTGCCGCAGGCCGGTGTGCTGCACTGTTTTACTGAAGATTGGGAAATGGCCAGGGCGGCGCTGGATCTGGGGTTCTATATCTCCTTGTCCGGCATCGTGACCTTCCGCAACGCCGATGCGCTGCGTGATGTCGCCCGGCAGGTTCCAGCTGACCGGCTATTGGTCGAAACCGACTCTCCGTACCTTGCGCCGATTCCCTATCGCGGCAAGCCGAACCTGCCGCAGTACGTTCGCGAAGTCGCGGAATTCCTGGCGATGTTGCGCGGCGAGCCGTACGAACAGTTCGCCGCACAGACGACCGAAAACTTCGCGCGCCTGTTCCCGCTGGCGCACGTCAAGCGCTGAGGCGGTAAATCGCGGGCAAAAAAAACCCGGATTCTGGGGGGTGAAACCGGGTTAAGACCATTAGGAGTAAACTAAAGACACGCGGTCCCTTGGCGTCTTTGCTGGCGCGCCACCTGGGGGAAGGTGGCTCGCCAACGATTCAAGTATTGATCAGGATTGCCCTGCGTCCAGCCCGGATTGTTCATTTTTTAAACAGTTTTGGAATACTAAATCCGCTGGTCAGCGCTCAGTGGTCGCTCCGTCCGCAGCGGCCGAAGATATTTACGGTTGGCGCCGTGGTCGGCGCCTATGGAATTCGTCGGAGCGCCAGCGGTCGATGTTTCTGTAATCCATACTCGCCGCACCTGAGCCATTGCACGATATTTCATCAGTATGGACCGATATGGTCGGATGAACCGTGCAATCTGCCGCCGTTTGGGCATAATACGCGGCTTCGATTTTGACCCCTAAAGACCTTCTTATGCAGAAAGAACCTCGTAAAGTCCGCGAGTTTCGTCGTCGCGAACAGGAAATTCTCGATACCGCGCTCAAGCTGTTCCTTGAGCAGGGGGAAGACAGCGTCACCGTCGAAATGATCGCGGACGCCGTGGGCATAGGCAAAGGCACCATCTACAAACACTTCAAATCCAAGGCCGAGATCTACCTGCGGCTGATGCTCGACTATGAGCGGGATCTGAACGAGCTGCTGCATTCGGCCGACGTCGACAAAGACAAGGAGGCGCTGTCGCGCGCCTACTTCGAGTTCCGTATGCGTGATCCGCAGCGATATCGGCTGTTCGACCGCCTGGAAGAGAAGGTCGTCAAGGGCAATCAGGTACCCGAACTGGTCGAGGAGCTGCACAAGATCCGCGCTTCGAATTTCGAGCACCTGACCCTTCTGATCAAAGGTCGCATCAACGAAGGCAAGCTGGAAGACGTCCCGCCGTATTACCACTACTGCGCGGCCTGGGCGCTGGTACACGGCGCCGTAGCGCTGTACCACTCGCCGTTCTGGAGCAACGTGCTGGAAGACCAGGAAGGTTTCTTTCATTTCCTGATGGACATCGGCGTGCGCATGGGCAACAAGCGCAAGCGCGACAGCGACGTCCCTGCCCAAGCCAGGCCGGAACTGCCAAAAAAGTAAGCCAGCGGCTCACGCCTCGCAACAGGCTTTCCCGAGCAATTATGCAGAGCTGGCGCGGAAGCTGCATCCGACGACCATTCGCCGGTTTTCCGTCACCGGTATCTGGAGGGGTAGATGCGTAGCCTGGTTCTGCTGCTGGCGCTTGTAGCGCTGAGTGGTTGCATGAAAGTCAGTGATATGGGCGAGGGTGCCCGCGAGCAGTTCAGTGATGCGGGGCTGCTCGATCATAGCGAGACTCGCCGGATATCGAACTGGCGCGTCCAGCCCGATTCCTTTATCTACATCGCCCAAGGTGCTTTCGTGCCTCCGGGAAACGCCTATCCGCGTCCCAATGTCGTGGCAGAAGAGGCGTTCAAGGGCTTTGTCGAATACTTCCCGATGGTCCGCCGGGCGCCTGCGCCGCGGGGTCTGGACGAGGCGATGATCGAGGCCCGCAGCGCCGGGGCCCATTACCTGCTCTATACCCGATTCGCGAAGGCGGATGACCGTATCGGCAACGGCGACCAATGGGCCGACCAGGAGGCCGTCGATCGTCTGGGCGTCGACAGCGGCGTCGTTCAGTTGATGCTGATCGAAACCAACACCCGTTATCTGATCGACAGCGCCCGCATTCGCAGCCGCGGCGGATTGCTGACGCTGTACGACAAGAGTCCGGAAGATTTGCTCGGCCCGCCTCTTGAGGACTACGCTCGTATGTTGTTGGGTGTCCCACGATAGGAGCAACGCATGAGCGATTCAGGCAAGGCCAATGATCTGTTCGCGCAGATCCCCAAAACCAAAGGGCTGCCGCCTGTTCATCTGTGGAATCCGGATTTCTGCGGCGATATCGACATGCATATCGCACGCGACGGCACTTGGTTCTATCAGGGCACGCCCATCGGCCGAAAGCCGATGGTGCGCCTGTTCTCGACCATCATCCGCCGCGACGGCGACAAATATGTCCTGGTGACGCCGGTTGAAAGGGTCGGTATCACCGTCGAGGACGCGCCTTTCGTAGCGGTCACGCTGGAGGTGCAGGGCGAAGGCGAAAGCCAGGTTCTGCGTTTTGTCACCAATGTCGAGGACCAGGCCGAAGCGGGCCCGGAGCACCCTCTGCGCGTGGTAACCGATCCCGTTACGCTGGAGCCTTCGCCGTATATCCATGTGCGCGCCAATCTTGAAGCCTTGATTCATCGCAACGTGTTCTACCAACTGGTCGAGCTGGCGGTGCCGCAGGTAATTGACGGGCAGCGCTGGTTGGGCGTCTGGAGCCATGGTGTGTATTTCCCCATCGGGCCAGAGCCTTGAGCATCAGGCGCTGCCGCCGGGTTGAATTGCCTGCGGCCAGTGCAGAAGCTAAAGTGCTACTCCCTGATTTTGCTGAGGTTTTTGAATGAGCCAGTCCTTCGACATCGCCGTGGTCGGCGCCACCGGAACGGTCGGCGAAACCATCGTCCAGATCCTCGAAGAACGCGAGTTTCCCGTCGCCAGCCTGCACCTGCTGGCAAGTATCGAGTCGGCGGGGCAGTCCGTGCCCTTCCGAGGAAAGAACGTGCGGGTTCGTGAAGTCGACGAGTTCGATTTCAGCAAGGTGCGCCTGGCGTTCTTCGCCGCCGGTCCAGCCATCAGTCGCAGCTTCGTTGCCCGCGCAACGGCGGCGGGCTGCTCGGTCATCGACCTGTCCGGCGCTTTCGAGTCAACGCAGGCGCCGTTGGTCGTTCCGGAGATCAACGCCGATCTGCTGACTCGCGACTCCGCGACGCACCTGATCGCAAGCCCGAGCCCTTCGGCGACAGCGGTGGCCCTGGTGCTGGCGCCCTTGCGCGGGCTGCTTGATATCCAGCACGTGAGCGTGACGGCATGCCTTGCGGTTTCTGCCCTGGGCCGTGAAGGCGTCTCGGAACTGGCTCGCCAGACGACCGAACTGTTGAACGTGCGACCGCTGGAGCCTCGATTCTTCGACCGTCAGATGGCATTCAATCTGCTGGCTCAGGTCGGTACGCCGGACGAATCCGGCCATGTCCCGCTGGAGCGGCGACTGGTGACGGAACTGCGTGAACTGCTGGGCATGCCGTCGCTCAAAGTGGCTGCCTCCTGCGTACAGGTGCCGGTGTTCTTCGGCGACAGCTTCACGGTTGCGGTTCAGGCGGCGCGCGCTGTCGATCTTCAAGAGGTTAACGCAGCGCTTGAGGCGGCGGACGGTCTTGAACTGGTGGAGGCGGGCGATTACCCCACACCGGTTGGCGACGCGGTCGGCCAGGACGCGGTTTATGTGGGGCGAGTACGCTGCGGAATCGACGATTTAACGCAATTGAATCTCTGGGTGAGCTGCGACAACGTTCGCAAAGGCGCGGCGCTCAATGCTGTGCAGGTAGCCGAATTGTTGATAAAAGACTATGTGTAAAAGATACTTGCAACAATTTACTACTCTTTAATAGCGGCGATATGCCTCACACCCAAATGCAGGACTACCTCCTCGGTCACCGGGGAATCTTTAAACAAGGGATGGGCTATGGTTCAGGTTCGTAAACTGGTTTTAGCTATCGCCGCGGCTTCAGCGCTGTCATCAGGAATGGCGCACGCGTTGGGGCTCGGTGAGTTGTCGGTCAAGTCGACCCTGAATCAGCCGCTGGTAGCCGAGATCGAGTTGACAGAGGCGCAAGGGCTTAACGCCGCTCAGGTAGTCCCGAGCCTGGCCACCACGGCTGACTTTGCTCAGGCCGGTGTCACGCGTCAGGCCTTTCTGGACGACCTGACCTTTACTCCGGTCATCAACGCCAATGGTCGAAGCGTCTTGCGCATAACGTCCAGCAAGCCGGTTCGCGATCCCTTCGTGAAGTTCCTGGTGCAGGTGTTGTGGCCTAATGGCCGGTTGCTGCGTGAATACAGCCTGCTGCTGGATCCGCCGAAGTTCTCGCCTGAAGCCGCTGCAGCCGCCGCTGCGGCATCTGCTCCTGCCACTGCTCCCGCGGCACCCGTCCAGTTGCCTGCCACTGCGCCGTCTCCTGAAGCAGCGGCACCGGCTGGGCCAGCGCCGACAGCACCCGCCGATCCGGCCTTGCCGCCACCTGTGGCAGACAAGCCCGCTCAGTACGTCACTGTCAATAACGACACTCTGTGGGAAATTGCCGATAGAGCGCGCAATGGCGGAACCGTGCAGCAAACCATGCTGGCCATCCAGGCGTTGAATCCTGATGCGTTTATCGGTGGCAACATCAATCGCCTGAAAAAAGGCCATGTGCTACAGCTGCCGACGCCACAGCAGTCCACGGCCTTGCCGCAGTCCCGGGCACTGGCTGAAGTTTCCCAGCAATACCGCGCCTGGCGGGAAGGCCGCCGCCTGCCGGCAGGCACGCGTCAGGTGGATGCCACGCGTCGCGCCCGCGCTGGCGAGGCGCCGTCGCAGGTCGAAACCGGTGACAACCTGAGTCTGGTTTCCGCCAGCGGCCAGCCTGCCGCCAATGGCGCGGCAGGGGATGGTGATCTGGGCAACAAGCTGGCGATGACGCAAGAGGCGCTCGACACCTCCCGTCGTGACAATGCCGAGCTCAAGAGCCGGATGAACGATCTGCAAAGTCAGCTCGATAAGCTGCAGCGCATCATCGAGTTGAAGAACAATCAGCTGGCGAAAATGCAAGCCGCTGGCGGCGCGCCTGCTCCGGCGGCGACCGCGGCGGATCCGGCCGCAGCGCCGGCCGCAGCGCCAGCTACTGGGGGCGCACCGGGCGTGAATCCCGCGCTGCCTGCCGCACTGGTCGACGCCAACGGCGCACCCGTCAAGCCAGCCGGCGAAATCGCGCCGGAAGATGCATTGCCTCCGGGCGCCGCACAAGTCGTCGCGCCGTCGGCGGAACAGCCGCTGGCTGTTGAGCCGGTCGCGCCGCAGGAGCCAGAAGATCCGCTGCAAAGCATCCTCAACAACCCCGTTCTGTTGGGCCTGATCGGCGGTGCGGTCATTCTGCTGCTGGCCTTGCTGTTGCTGTTCCTGGCGCGCCGTCGCAATGCGCGTGCCGAAGCCGAAAAGCACAAGCGCATGGCTCGCGCGCTGGCCGAGGAATCGCAGTTTGTGTCTGACATGGACATGAATGCGCCGCCGGCCAGTTTCGACGGTCTGGACGTACCGCCGCCAACCGTACGCATGGGTGCGGCTGCCGCTGCCGCTGCCGGTGTCACGGCTGCTCGCGAGCGTCCTGCCGATCCGCTGGTTCAGGCCGAGATACACATTGCCTACGGACGCATGAACCAGGCTGTCGAACTGATGGAAGAGGCCGTCAAGGAAGATCCGGAACGCGATGACATCCATCTGAAGCTGATGGAGATCTACGCGGAGCAGGGCAACAACAAGGCGTTCGCGGTCCATGAACGAAAACTGGTGGCTGCGGGAAAGCGTGAAGCTGAGGTCGAGCAGCTAAAAGATCGATACCCGACCATGAACACTTCGGCGCCGGTCGTGGCGCCGGTTGTGGCTGAAACCAGTCCGACGCCGGTGGTTGAAACCGGGTCCGATTCGACTGCGCCGGTGGCCGCCGCTGCCGCCACTGCCGCAGCCGCCGCTTCGGCTGCAGCACTGGCGGCGGAGATGGATGCCCGGTATGTCGAAGAGCTGTTGGCCGATGATTCCGACGAGGTAGCTGCGACGCCTGTCGTCGAAGAGCCTGTTGCAGAGCAACCGGACGTGCAGGAATCGATTGCCGACGAACCGATTATCGACGAGCCGATTATCGACGAGCCAGTGGCCGAAGCGCCGGCCGTCGACGAAGCTACTGCCCCGGTGCAGGAGCCTGAAGACGAGTTCGATCTGAGTCTGGATGAGTTCGAGCAGGCTTCATCGCCTGACGTCACGACCGTCAACGATGTGGATGATCTGATGCTGGACGAGCCGGCACCGGTGGCCGAGCCGGTAACCGAGACGCCGAGCTTCGAATCCATCCTGCAAGAGCAGACCGCGGCCAGCACTCAACCGGACGACCTCGCCGACTTCGACCTGGACCTGACAGAAGACGACCCCGTGCTGAAAAACGAGGACGAATTCCTGCTGAGCCTGGGTGAGGATCCGCTTGATCTGGGCGCGACCGAGCCGGAGCCGCTGAGCGAGGACCTGGAACTGCCTGATGACTTCGATCTGTCGCTGGCGGACGAGATGGAGAACGACCAGGCTTCTGAGGCTTTTGCGTCGGAGATCGAGGACGTCAACGCAGAGCTTGACCGTCTGTCGCAAAATCTGGAACAGCCACCGTTGAGCGAGCCGAGTTTCACCGCAGCCGACGCCGCGGCGCTGGATGACGAGCCTGAGTTCGATTTCCTGGCGGGTGGGGACGAAGCAGCGACCAAACTGGATCTGGCGCGGGCCTATATCGATATGGGCGACGCGGACGGAGCGCGGGACATTCTCGACGAAGTGGTCGTCGAGGGTGACGACGGCCAGAAGAGCGAAGCACGCGAAATGCTTGCTCGCCTGGCCTGACCGGCTCCATGCTCGACCACAAACGGCCGCGATTGCGGCCGTTTGCATTTGCGGCCTCGGTCGGGTGGCGTCTTTTTTCCCCGTCCGTATAATGGCCGACTTTTCGCAAACCGACAGGCTGTAACCCTTGGCGAACATAGACAACCCGGCCGCCGAGATGGCTGCCGAGGGCTTTTCCCGTATCGCGCTGGGCGTCGAGTATAAAGGCTCGCGCTACTGCGGCTGGCAGCGCCAGGCCTCCGGCGTGCTGACAGTTCAGGAGACGCTTGAAGACGCACTGTCCAGAGTTGCGGCATCACCCGTATCGTTGATGTGCGCCGGCCGCACCGATGCCGGGGTTCATGCCTGTGGGCAAGTCGTGCACTTCGATACCCAGGCCGAACGTTCAATGAAAGCCTGGGTAATGGGGGCCAACATCAACCTGCCCCATGACGTCAGTGTTACCTGGGCCAAGGTCATGCCGGCGCATTTCCATGCGCGCTTCAAGGCCATCGCCCGTCGTTATCGCTATGTGATCTACAACGACCAGATTCGCCCCGCGCACCTGGGGCAGGAAATCACCTGGAACCACCGGCCTCTGGACGTCGAACGTATGGCCGAAGCCGCGCAGTTTCTGGTGGGGACGCATGATTTCAGCGCGTTTCGCGCCGGACAGTGCCAGGCGAAGTCGCCGGTCAAGCAACTGCATCATCTGCGCGTGACCCGACACGGCAAGATGATCGTCATCGATGTGCGCGCCAATGCTTTTCTGCACCACATGGTGCGCAATATCGCTGGCGTGCTGATGACCATCGGCGCGGGTGAGCGCCCCGTGGACTGGGCCCGGGATGTGCTGGAAAGCCGGGTTCGTCGTACCGGTGGCGTCACGGCTCATCCATATGGGCTGTATCTGGTTCAGGTCGAATACCACGATGAGTTTCCGTTGCCTGATCGCTACATCGGTCCGCATTTTCTGACAGGGTTCAGTGAACTTGACGGCTGACGGGCAGGCAACCATTTGCTAACATTCGGGACTTTCCGAAAGGTCTGAGGTTTAACCACATGTCAGCCGTTCGCAGCAAGATCTGCGGGATTACCCGCATAGAAGACGCTCTCGCAGCGGTCGAGGCCGGTGCCGATGCGATCGGCCTGGTGTTCTACGCCAAGAGCCCCCGAGCAGTGAATGTCCAGCAGGCACGCGCAATCATCGCCGCACTGCCGCCGTTCATTACCACGGTCGGCCTGTTCGTCAACGCCAGTCGTTGCGAGGTCAACGAGACGCTCGATGCCGTGCCGCTGGACCTGTTGCAGTTCCATGGCGACGAAACGCCCGAGCAATGCGAAGGCTACCATCGTCCCTATATCAAGGCGCTGCGCGTCAAGGCCGGCGATCAGATCGCCGAAGCCTGCCGTGCCTATCGCAACGCTCGGGGCATTCTGCTCGACACCTACGTGGACGGCGTGCCGGGCGGTACTGGCGAGACGTTCGATTGGGCGCTGATTCCGAGCAAGCTGGAAAAGCCGATTATCCTTGCCGGCGGGCTGACGTCAGCTAACGTGGCACAGGCCATTGCACAGGTTCGCCCTTACGCGGTCGATGTCAGCGGCGGCGTAGAGAAGAGCAAGGGCATCAAGGACCGCGACAAGATTCTCGCGTTCATGAGCGCCGTCCAGGGTGCCTGATGTGACGGCGGCGGTTCTGCCGCCGTCCATAAGCCTGTTCCTGCCATCAGTCCCGCAAGTTCGATTGCCGGGGAATGATCGGGCAGACCTGATTGAGCGAGCGGCGATGACACTGTTCGTCGCTCCGGTTGTTGAACATCGGGATAGAAGGGCATGCAGGTCCGGTCGGGTGCCGACCGCTGCCTTCATTATCGCTACATAAACGAATTGAGTTAGGGCATGCGCCTGGCGTGTAAACGCCATGCGTTCGAGCCGAACCGGTACTGGAGAAAGAAAGCATGAGCAACTGGTTGGTAGACAAACTGATCCCTTCGATCATGCGTTCCGAGGTGAAGAAAAGCTCGGTCCCCGAGGGCCTCTGGCACAAGTGCCCATCCTGCGAAGCGGTGCTGTATCGCCCTGAACTGGAAAAGACCCTTGACGTCTGCCCCAAGTGCAACCACCACATGCGCATCGATGCGCGTGCGCGCCTGAATATCTTCCTCGACCAGGATGGGCGCGCCGAGCTGGGTGCCGATCTGGAGCCTGTGGATCGTCTGAAATTCCGTGACGGCAAGAAGTACAAGGACCGCCTGACCGCTGCGCAGAAGCAGACCGGCGAGAAAGACGCCTTGATCTCCATGAGCGGCACGCTGCTGGGCATGCCGGTCGTGGCATCCGCCTTCGAATTCTCCTTCATGGGTGGTTCGATGGGTGCCATCGTCGGTGAGCGCTTCGTGCGCGCCGCCAACTATGCGCTGGAAAATCGCTGCCCGATGATCTGCTTTGCCGCTTCGGGTGGCGCGCGGATGCAAGAAGCCCTGATTTCCCTGATGCAGATGGCCAAGACCTCGGCGGTGCTGGCGCGTCTGCGTGAAGAAGGTCTGCCGTTCATCTCCGTGCTGACCGACCCGGTCTACGGCGGCGTATCGGCAAGTCTGGCAATGCTGGGCGACGTGATCGTTGCCGAGCCCAAGGCACTTATCGGTTTCGCCGGTCCACGGGTTATCGAACAGACCGTTCGCGAAAAACTGCCTGAAGGGTTCCAGCGCAGTGAGTTCCTGCTCAGCCATGGCGCCATCGATCTGATCATTTCCCGCAGCGAATTGCGTCCACGTCTGGGCAGCCTGCTGGCGCAGATGATGAACCTGCCGACTCCGACCTTCGTCGCGCCGGTAGTCGAGCCGATCGTCGTTCCTCCGGCACCGGCCACCGTATGACCCTCGCGACCCTGGGCGACTGGCTCGCCTACCTGGAGCAACTGCATCCGTCGGCCATCGACATGGGCCTGGATCGTTCGCGACAGGTTGCGCAGCAGCTGGGGCTCACACGCCCGGCGCGCCGGGTGATCACTGTAACGGGCACCAACGGCAAGGGATCGACCTGCGCTTTCGTTGCCAGTCTGTTGCAGGCCCAGGGTCTGAAAGTGGGTGTCTACAGCTCTCCGCACCTTCTGCGTTATAACGAGCGGGTGAAGGTGCAGGGTGTCGAGGCGACTGATATCCAGCTGTGCGACGCCTTCGCCGCGGTCGAAGCGGCGCGTGGCGATGTCACGCTCACCTACTTCGAGATGGGTACGCTCGCGGCGTTCTGGCTGTTCGAGCAGGCGCAGCTTGATGCGGTCGTGCTGGAGGTCGGCCTGGGTGGTCGTCTGGACGCAGTGAACCTGATCGACGCCGATATGGCGCTGGTCACCAGTATCGGTGTCGACCATGCCGACTGGCTGGGTGACACCCGTGAATCCGTGGCTTTCGAGAAGGCCGGCATTTTTCGCGCCGGCAGCCCGGCGCTGTGCGGCGATACGGATCCGCCAGAGCCTTTGCTGGCCAGGGCCCGCGAGCTCGGTTGTCCGTTACTGCTGCGTGGCCCGGATTTCGATTGCGTTATCGGGCCGCACGGCTGGGACTGGCGTGGCACTGCGCACGGCGAACAGGTCGAGCTGCGCGGCCTGCCGTTACTGGATCTGCCGGTGCAGAACGCGGCGCTGGCGCTTCAGGCCTTCGCACTGCTTGGCTATCCGCTGGAACCGGAGGCGATCGGACGCGCGCTGGCGCACACGCGACTTGCCGGTCGGCTCGACCGCCGAACCGTCCAGTGGCAGGGTAAACAGCTCAACCTGCTGTTGGATGTAGGCCATAATCCTCATGCAGCACAGTTTCTCGCCGAATGCCTGACGCGAAGCCCGGTTTCCGGCAAGCGTCGCGCGGTATTCGGCCTGCTGGGCGACAAGGATCTCGAAGGCGTGGTCGCTCCACTGACGCCGGTCATAGACGACTGGGCCGTGGCGCCGTTGCCTACGTCCCGAAGCCGGCCAGCCGCACAATTGCAGTCGGTGCTGCAGAACCTTGGTGCACAAGTGACGTCCTACCAGAGTGTCGCATCCGCTCTCGAAGCGCAGTGCGCGCACGCTACGGCCGATGACGAAATTCTGCTGTTCGGATCTTTTTACTGTGTGGCCGAGGCCCTGGAATGGCTGGCCCGGCGCACCGACGAGGAAGCTGCAAATGGCTTTGCTGGATAACGTATTCAAACAGCGTATGGTCGGCGCGCTGGTTCTGATCGCTGTCGCGGTCATCTTTCTTCCCATGCTTTTTACCCGCCAGGACGAAACCCGTCAGGTGCAGGTTGACGCGCCCGCAGCTCCGCAGGCGCCTGTCGCCCCGCAGGTCAAGGTCGAGCCTGTTCCGGTGCCCGAGCCGCAGATGCTGCCCGAGGAACCCATAGTCGAAGAACAGGCGGCGCCGGCTACCGGCCAGCCGTCAATGCCCATTGCACCGGCGCCGCCAGTGCCAAGCGCACCCGCGACCCCTGCCAGCAAGCCGGCCGCCAAACCCGCGCCCGCGCCTGCCACGGGTCCCGCGCCGGCTGCGGCGGCGACCGCCAGGCCTGCCGCGCCGGCTGGCGTGGACGCCAACGGGCTGTCGGTCAGCTGGTCCGTGCAGCTGGCGAGCATGTCCAATCGCGCCAATGCGGATAACCTGCAGAAAACACTGCGCGCGCAGGGTTACAACGCCTATATACGCACTGCCGGAGGCGTCAACCGGGTATTCGTCGGGCCGTTGATCGAGCGAGCCGAGGCCGATCGCCTGCGTGACCAGCTCGACAAGCAGCAAAAGCTCAAGGGCATCGTGGTGCGCTTTCAGCCGGAACGCGGCTGATTGCTGTCCGGGAGGGCGCGTTTCGATGGAAATTGCGTCCTGCCGATAATCGCTGCTTACCCGCGGGCGGGCGCTCTGCTAAAATGCGCCGCCTTAACGGTTCGTAGGCTGCAACGTGGCATTAACTCCGGTTGACTGGGCGATCCTCGGGATCGTCGTCATTTCCGCTCTGATCAGTCTGAAACGCGGCTTCGTCAAGGAAGCGCTGTCGTTGATGACCTGGATCATTGCAGGTGTCGTTGCCTGGATGTTCGGTGCGGCCCTTTCACTGTATCTGGTCGATTATATTCAGACTCCCTCGGCTCGGGTCATCGCGAGCTGCACCATCCTTTTCGTCGCCACCTTGCTGGTAGGCGCCATGGTCAATTTTCTTTTGGGCGAACTGATTCGCGTCACCGGGCTTTCCGGGACCGATCGTTTTCTGGGCATGGTCTTCGGCGCAGCGCGCGGCGGCCTGCTTGTCGTCATCGCGGTCGGGCTGTTGAGCCTTGGCCCCGTGCAACAGGATCAATGGTGGCAGCAATCGAGGCTGTTACCGCAATTTCTCATGGTCGCTGACTGGTCGAAAAACCTGATTCTCGGGATGTCCAGTCAATGGCTCGCCAGCGGCATCAGCGTACCCGCTGACCTGCCGTTCAAGGAGCAACTCCTGCCGTCTACATTGCCGCAGGAAGTGCTTGGTAAATCCAGTACCACTAAGTAGGGGTTGTGTCGCATGTGTGGCATCGTCGGTATCGTTGGAAAGTCGAACGTCAATCAGGCGCTGTATGACGCGCTCACCGTCCTCCAGCACCGCGGCCAGGACGCTGCCGGTATTGTCACCAGCCATGATGGCCGGTTATTCCTGCGCAAAGACAACGGTCTGGTGCGTGATGTATTCCATCAGCGCCACATGCAACGTCTTGTCGGGCACATGGGTATCGGCCATGTGCGTTACCCAACCGCGGGCAGCTCGACCTCCGCAGAGGCTCAGCCGTTCTACGTCAACTCGCCTTACGGCATTACCCTGGCGCATAACGGCAACCTGACCAACGTCGAGCAGCTGGCCAAGGAAATTTACGAATCCGATCTGCGTCACGTCAACACCAGCTCCGATTCCGAGGTGTTGCTCAACGTGTTCGCCCATGAGCTGGCCGTGCGCGGCAAGCTGCAGCCGACCGAAGAAGACATCTTTGCCGCCGTGACCGACGTGCACAAGCGCTGCCGTGGCGGTTATGCGGTCGTGGCCATGATCACCGGCTACGGCATCGTCGGCTTCCGCGATCCGGATGCCATTCGCCCGATCGTGTTCGGTCAGCGTCATACCGACGAAGGCGTCGAGTACATGATCGCTTCCGAAAGCGTATCGCTGGACGTGCTGGGCTTCACCCTGATTCGCGACCTGGCTCCAGGTGAAGCGGTATACATCACTGAAGACGGCAAGCTGCACACCCGCCAGTGCGCACCTAATCCGAAATACGCTCCGTGCATCTTCGAACACGTCTATCTGGCGCGTCCGGACTCGATCATCGACGGCATCTCGGTCTACAAGGCGCGTCTGCGCATGGGCGAGAAACTGGCCGACAAGATCCTGCGCGAGCGCCCGGACCACGACATCGACGTGGTCATCCCGATTCCGGACACCAGCCGCACCGCCGCGCTGGAGCTGGCCAATCGTCTGGGCGTCAAGTTCCGTGAAGGCTTCGTCAAGAACCGTTACATCGGTCGTACCTTCATCATGCCCGGCCAGGCCGCGCGCAAGAAGTCCGTGCGCCAGAAGCTGAACGCCATCGAACTGGAATTCCGTGGCAAGAACGTGATGCTGGTCGACGATTCCATCGTGCGCGGCACCACGTGCAAGCAGATCATTCAGATGGCGCGCGAGGCGGGTGCCAAGAATGTGTATTTCTGCTCCGCCGCCCCGGCGGTACGTTTCCCCAACGTCTACGGCATCGATATGCCGAGTGCTCATGAGCTGATTGCCCACAACCGTTCCACCCAGGACGTTGCCGACCTTATCGGTGCCGACTGGCTGGTCTATCAGGACTTGAATGACCTGATTGAAGCGGTCAGTGGCAGCAAGAAGATCAAGATCGACAACTTCGATTGCTCGGTTTTCGACGGCAAGTATGTGACCGGCGATATCGACGAGCATTACCTGAACCGGATCGAGCAGGCGCGCAACGACGCGTCCAAGGTCAAGACTCAGGCCGTGAGCGCGATCATCGATCTGTACAACAACTAACTGGACGAGGAGTGCACGGCATGACTCAGGAATGGGATGCCGGTCGGCTGGACAGCGACCTGGAAGGCGTGGGTTTCGATACCCTCGCCGTACGTGCCGGACAACACCGGACGCCTGAAGGCGAGCATGGCGACCCGATGTTCTTCACATCGAGCTACGTGTTCCGCACGGCCGCCGATGCGGCCGCGCGTTTCGCTGGCGAAGTGCCGGGCAATGTCTATTCGCGGTATACCAACCCCACCGTGCGTTCTTTCGAAGAGCGCATTGCGGCCCTCGAAGGCGCTGAGCAGGCCGTGGCCACCGCCACCGGCATGGCGGCAATTCTTTCCGTGGT
The DNA here is from genome assembly GCF_051132095.1 of Pseudomonas sp. R1-18. Lineage (NCBI taxonomy): Bacteria > Pseudomonadati > Pseudomonadota > Gammaproteobacteria > Pseudomonadales > Pseudomonadaceae > Pseudomonas > Pseudomonas sp. R1-18. The sequence continues at coordinate 3,435,392 of NZ_CP071658.1, read as the reverse complement.
CATGAGCCTGTGCAGCGCGGGCGATCATGTGCTGGTTTCGCGCAGCGTGTTCGGCTCGACCATCAGTCTGTTCGAAAAGTATTTCAAGCGTTTCGGCATCGAAGTCGACTACGTGCCGTTGGCCGAACTGGATGGCTGGGACGCGGCGATCAAGCCCAATACCAGAATGCTGTTCGTCGAGTCGCCGTCCAATCCGCTGGCCGAGCTGGTGGATATCGCGGCGCTGGCGGAGGTCGCCCATGCCAAGGGTGCCATGCTGGTGGTCGACAACTGCTTCTGTACGCCGGCCCTGCAACAGCCACTGCTGCTGGGTGCGGACATCGTGGTGCATTCGGCGACCAAGTTCATCGACGGCCAGGGTCGCTGCATGGGCGGCGTGGTAGCCGGTCGCAGCGAACAGATGAAGGAAGTCGTCGGCTTCCTGCGCACGGCGGGGCCTACGCTCAGCCCGTTCAACGCGTGGATTTTCCTCAAGGGGCTTGAAACCCTGAACCTGCGCATGCGCGCGCATTGCGCCAACGCGCAGGCGCTGGCCGAATGGCTGGAGCAGCAGGATGGTATCGAGAAGGTGCATTACGCCGGTCTCAAGAGCCATCCGCAGCATGCTCTCGCGCAGCGCCAGCAGAAGGGCTTCGGTGCGGTGGTGAGTTTCGAGGTCAAGGGCGGAAAAGAGGGCGCCTGGCGCTTTATCGACGCTACCCGTCTGATCTCGATTACCGCCAACCTGGGGGACAGCAAGACCACGATCACTCATCCGAGCACGACGTCCCACGGTCGTCTGGCGCCGCAGGAACGTGAAGCGGCGGGTATCCGCGACAGCCTGATCCGGGTTGCCGTGGGCCTGGAAGACGTGGCCGACCTTCAAGCGGATCTGGCGCGCGGTCTGGCGGCGTTGTGAGCGACTGGACGATGCAGTTCACCAGCAGCCATAACGGCCGCGTAGCTCTGGTGACGGGCGCGGCCCGAGGGATCGGCCTGGGTATTTCCGCCTGGCTGATCACCGAGGGCTGGCAGGTGGTGTTGACGGACCTGGACCGGATACGTGGCAAGAAAGTGGCGGATGCGCTGGGCGAAAATGCCCTGTTCATCGCCATGGACGTGTCGGTCGAAGATCAGGTGGTTGGCGGGGTGGCCGAAGTGCTGCGGCGTTTCGGCCGCATCGACGCGCTGGTCTGCAACGCAGCCGTTGCCGATCCTCACAACACCACGCTTGAAAGCCTTCCGCTGTCGCACTGGAACAAGGTGCTGGGCGTCAACCTCGGTGGTCCGATGCTGCTCGCCAAGCATTGCGCGCCGTATCTGCGGGCGCACTGCGGCAGCATCGTCAACCTTACGTCTACTCGTGCCCGGCAATCCGAGCCTGACACCGAGGCCTACGCGGCGAGCAAGGGCGGGCTGCTGGCCCTGACTCATGCGCTGGCCATCAGTCTTGGTCCGGAAATCCGGGTCAACGCAGTCAGTCCCGGCTGGATTGATGCGCGTGATCCGTCCGTGCGCCGCGCCGAGCCGCTTTCCGAGAGCGACCATGCCCAGCATCCAGCGGGCAGGGTGGGGACGGTAGAGGACGTGGCAGCGATGGTTGCCTGGTTGCTGTCCAGAAACGCCAGCTTCGTTACAGGGCAGGAATTCGTGGTTGACGGCGGTATGACCAAGAAAATGGTGTACGTCGAATAAACCAAGGCAACTTGTTGCCTGTAACTTTCGTTTCTCCGTTCTTCTCTCTGTTTCGTATCTGCTGTCTGGTTGGCGTTTCAAGCGTGTTGCCCAAAACATGCTTTTTTAAAAAAACTTCAATCAGGCTATTGACTTAGGTTCGGTAGGTGCGTAAATTTCGCGGCCTCAACGAAGCAAAGGGTGATTAGCTCAGCTGGGAGAGCAGCTGCCTTACAAGCAGCGGGTCGGCGGTTCGATCCCGTCATCACCCACCATCGTTGAGTTTGAAAGCTGAAACATGAGGGCTTTCAAAGTGTGTAACACCAGGGCGAAAGTCCACAATGCGCAGCGGTAGTTCAGTCGGTTAGAATACCGGCCTGTCACGCCGGGGGTCGCGGGTTCGAGTCCCGTCCGCTGCGCCATATTTGTACAGATCGGGTTCGCCGGGTCTGAGACTGGAAGGCCAAGGCTTGCCAGTCATGCTCAAAAGTTTACAAGCGATACGCAGCGGTAGTTCAGTCGGTTAGAATACCGGCCTGTCACGCCGGGGGTCGCGGGTTCGAGTCCCGTCCGCTGCGCCATATAAAGCTTCAAGGCCCTTGAACTCCTTGAAGCGAACAGAAAAGCGACCTTAGGGTCGCTTTTTTGTTGTCTGCCGTTTGGTCCACGGTATCTTCACCTGTCGAGTTGTATCCTGATCCTTGCCAACTCTGCGTTGATCCGACGGCTGCCTTGTTGCAGACTTACCACCGTTTTTCGGTCCGCGCGTTCGCTCGCAGCTCTTTTCTTTCCGCAGGGTTCTCGATGCTCAAGCCACCTAACGTTCGCACCTTTTGCTCGATGTCCGTTTTGCTGCTCGCTGCCGGCTGTTCGTCGCCCAAGCAGGCGGTATACGACCATGAGCATTTCGACGACGCGGGAACGTTCTCCAGAAGCTATCCGGCTTCCGATCTGTCCTCGTGCGAAGCCGGCAGACGAGCACTGCTGAGCCAGGGCTATATCATCACCAGCAGCGATCCGAAGATGATCAGCGGCCGCAAGAGCTTCCAGCAGACCGGCGAGACCCACATCGAAATAAGTTTCAACCTCGTGTGTGCGGCGGATTCGGCGGACGGCAAGTCGACCATGTTCGCCAACGCCTTGCAGGACCGTTATGCGCTGAAAAAGACCAATAACTCAGCCAGCCTCGGGGTAGGCGTATTGGGCTCCGTATCGATGCCGATTGGCTCGACGGACGATTCGATGGTCAAGGTCGCCAGCGAGACCGTTGCCTCGGCCAAGTTCTACGAGCGTTTTTTTGGACTGGTGGAAAATTTCCTGCCGCCGGAAGTGAAACAGGCTGCGCACATAGTCGAGCAACCCAAAGCCGATCTTGGCGTGCCCGATGCTGCGCCAGCCGCCCCCAAGGCTGCCGAGCCGGCAAGCCTTGCGCCAGCACCAGCACCAGCACCAGCACCGGTTGAGCCTGAGCCAAAAGCCGCACCCGCTGCCGAGCCGCCTGCGCCGGTTGGCGCCAGCGAACCCGTCGCCGCCCCGACTGAACCCGCTTCGTTCGAAGCCGAAACAGTCGCGCCCCCGCATGAGCAACCAGCTCCCGCCGAAGCTCCACCTGCACCATGAGCCCGCGCTGAACCCGTGGGAGGGAGCTTGCTCGCGACGGCGTATTTCGACCAGTACCTGTGTTGTGAATGTACCGGCCTCGTCGCGAGCAAGCTCCCTCCCACAGGCGCTGCGGTGTCCAAAGCCAAGGGCTCTACCCCAAAAACAACCGATACGCCGGATTATGCGTTTCATCCCAATACGGATAGCCGATCTCGTCCAGCGCCTGACCGACCAGGTGGCGTTCGTCTTCCGGCACCACCAGCCCGGCGACCACACGGCCGTCGGCGGCGCCGTGATTGCGGTAGTGGAACATCGAAATGGTCCAGCGCCCGCCCAGCCGGTTGAGGAAGTTGAACAGCGCCCCCGGCCGCTCGGGGAATTCGAAACGCAGCACCACTTCATCGCTGACCCGCTCGGCATGCCCGCCGACCATGTGGCGGATGTGCAGCTTGGCCAGCTCGTTGTCGGTCAGGTCCAGCACCGGAAAGCCCTGGCCGGTGAGGCTGGCGATCAACGCGTGCTTTGGGTCGGTGACCGGGTGGGTCTGCACGCCGACGAAGATGTGCGCCTCGCGGTCGGTGTGGTAGCGGTAGTTGAATTCGGTGATCTGCCGCTTGCCGATGGCCTGGCAGAACGCCTTGAAGCTGCCCGGCTGCTCGGGAATGGTCACCGCGATGATGGCTTCGCGACCTTCGCCCAGCTCGGCGCGCTCGGCGACGTGGCGCAGGCGGTCGAAGTTGACGTTGGCGCCTGAGTCGATGGCCACCAGGGTCTGGCCGCTGATGCCGCGCTGCTCGACGTACTTCTTGATCCCGGCCACGCCCAGCGCGCCGGCCGGTTCGGTGATCGAGCGGGTGTCGTCGTAGATGTCCTTGATCGCCGCGCAGATCTCGTCGGTGCTCACGGTGATCACCTCGTCGACATACTGGCGGCACACTTCAAACGTGTGATGGCCGATCTGCGCCACCGCCACGCCGTCGGCAAACAGCCCGACCTGGCTGAGCACCACGCGCTCGCCCGCCGCCATGGCGGCCTGCAGGCAGTTGGAGTCGTCCGGCTCGACACCGATGATGCGGATCTCCGGGCGCAGGTATTTGACGTAGGCCGCAATGCCCGCAATCAGGCCGCCGCCGCCCACCGGCACGAAGATCGCATCCAGCGCGCCGGGCTGCTGGCGCAGGATTTCCATGGCCACCGTGCCTTGCCCGGCAATGGTGTCGGGGTCGTCGTAAGGGTGGATGTACACCAGGCCCTGCTCATCGACCAGTTTCAGCGAGTGGGCCAGCGCCTCGGGAAACGAATCCCCGTGCAGCAGCACCTGCGCGCCACGCGAGCGCACGCCTTCGACCTTGATCTCGGGCGTGGTCTTGGGCATCACGATGGTGGCGGCAATGCCCAGTTGCCGGGCAGCCAGCGCCAGCCCCTGCGCATGGTTGCCCGCCGAGGCGGTCACCACGCCCCGCACCAGTTCTTCAGGCGAGAGCTGTGCCAGCTTGTTGTACGCCCCGCGGATCTTGAAGGAAAACACCGGCTGCAGGTCTTCACGCTTGAGCAGCACCTGGTTGCCAAGCCGCTCGGACAACTGACGCGCGCCATGCAGCGGGGTTTCGACGGCGATGTCGTAGACGCGGGAGGTGAGGATCTTGCGGGCGTAATGATTCAGCAGATCGGTCTGACCATGGCTCATCGCGTCGTCACTCTGTGCGTCGGTTGGGTGATCAGAGACCAGACGTTAGAAAGTGCGATAGAGCGAGGGATAGCGATCATGGCTGACTCCTGGTGCGTTCAAGTGGCCCGGGAGACAGAAGAAACCCGCCTCCAGGGCGGGTTTTTTGCAAACGTCGGCTAACCCGCCATGACTGGAATGACGGTAATAATAATCTGGCAGACGTTTTGCTTGGATGTGGTCATGGGCCTGAGGTTAGGTCGAGCGGCAGGTTGAAGTCAAGCCGGCCGTCGGATCGCAGCGCGGCAAGCCGCCTGAATCTTCGGGCCTGCGCTACGTATATACAGCTGAGCCGACATATTTCCTTCACTTCCGCAATTTATGGTTGATTCAACGGTCAGTGATTTCAGCTTTTATCAATACGAACACAGATGAGCCAAGAGGACGCGCCCATGGATGACTATCAAGAAGAACTGCTCGAATACCGTGCATCCGAACTGGACCCAATGGAGCCGGCGGACGACGCCACCGAGCTGTAACCGTTCAGACGCGTTGACGCTGGCTGCGCCGGAATTCTCCTGGCGTCTGGTTGTTCCAGCGTTTGAAGGCCCGTTGGAAAGCCTCGGCTGAGGCGAACCCCAGAAGATAAGCGATCTCACCGAACGCCAGTTCAGTGTCGCGGATATAGGTCATCGCCAGATCGCGGCGAGTGTCGTTGAGCACCGCGCGATACTGCGTGCCTTCTTCCGCCAGCTTGCGACGCAGCGTCCAGGTTGGCAGCTTCAATCTGGCGGCCACTTCTTCCAGATCCGGTTCCCTTCCGCCGCTCAACAACGGTCCCAGCAGTTGTATGATCCGTTCCCGCAGGCTGCGGGTTCGGGTCAACTGCTGCAATTCCCTTTCACACAACTGCAGCAGATGCTTCCAGGTGCTCGGGCAGTGGTCGGGGTTGCGCAGCGCCAGGCTCGCCTGGTCGAGTCGTAACTGGTTGGTGGCCGAGCCGAATGCCACGGGCTGCTCGCTGAGAAAATCGTAGGCGCTCGCGTAGTCGGGCGCCTGGAATTCGATTTCGATTCGTTGTGCCTGCAACGGGCTGCGGACCAGGCTGGAGAGTTGTGCGACCCAGCCCGACAGAATCGAGTCGACCACAAAACGGTTATAGGCGTTGTACGGGCTGATCGAATAGAAACGCAGCCAGGCGCCGTCGGCATCTTCGTGCAGGCTCGACTGCCCACGATAGTTGGAACCGTACAAAGGTTCGAAGCGCGTCAGCGTGCGCGCCGCCTCGCGTACATTAGGGGCCTGCGCGGCGGTGACGCCCGCCAGCCCCGCCTGGCCCATCCGGCTGAGCTGGCCCATGCGCAGGCCCAGGTCGGCGCGACCGGTAAGCTGAATGGCGGCATGACCCAGACGCATATAGCGCGGGATCGACAGGCGCGCGCCAGCTTCGCTCAAGCGGGCCGTGTCCAGACCGTATTGCTCCAGCAGCGGCGCAGGATCCTGATGGAAACTGCGGACCGCGTCTGCCAGATTCTGCACGAAGCCCACCGACAGATCGCCAAGACGCATGCTCTGGCCGGGCATGGTCATAACCAGACGTTGATCAGGCGCGCGCCCGGCGCAGGCTGTTGCCCGTCCGGTTCGGCGATGAGCTGTCCGCCCTGGCTGGCAAAACTCTGGCCGGAGCTGCCCTGATTCCAGAACTGTCCGCGCATGAATACGATCACACCCGCATGTGCGGTGCTTTGCGGCGCACGACCGGTCAATGTCAGGCGATGCCAGGCTTGCTCTTCGCTGAGCCTGCTGCCCTGGACATCGATATGCGTGCTGGCGCTACTGTCGCGATGTCCGCGCCATGGGCCCGACCAGCCCTGGCTGCCTTGCACAAAAGCGGGGACGGCGATCAGCTCGGCGCCGCTTTCGTTCAGGCGCGTGTAGCTGCGAGGGTACCAGCTGTCGCTGCCGATCAGCACCGCCAGGCGTCCGGCGGGGGTGTCGATCACGTTCAGGGGGGCACCGGCGTCGGGACGAACGTAGCGGCGTTGATGGCGGCTTGGATAGATTTGACGCTGCGGCTGGCCCAGCGGCTTGCCATCGCTGCCGAAGGTCAGGCTGACGTTATAGAGCGGCCCGTGGCCGGGCCGCAGCCGGCCGTCTTCGACACCGGGATCGGGGAGCACAATGGAGCCCGCGACCAGGGTGACGCCGAATTCTCTGGCGAGGCCGCCAAACAACTGTTGGTAATCTTCGGCCATGGAACTGGCCTTCATGCGCATCCGTGCATCGGCCAGACGGTTTTCACCGTGGGTGCCGGGCAGCGCGCCAAGGAATTTCAACGGGTTGCTCCAGGCCAGCCAGTCCATGGCTTGCTCGACGGTTTCAGCGCGGTAGAACTGGTTCTTCTCGCCGGTCGCGAATAGCCAGGTGCCAATGTGCTCGGGCAGTACCACGATGGTCCTGCCGTTGATCAGGCCGCGCTCACGGGCCTGCTGCATATAGGCGGCAAGCTTGCGATGCAGGCGGCCCAGATCCTGATAGTCGGTGGGAAACAGTTCCGGTTCGATGCCAAGCAGGTTGCCGCGTTCGCCGGGCTGGCCAGCGTCGATCGCCACCCGCGCGCGCAGGTCGGACAGGTAATGGCCCATCGGGCGCTGGCTGGTCCACAGACCATAAGCAGTCAGCGCAGCAGCGCTGATCAGTACCAGGCACGCAACCAGAAACTTACGCATGGGATCGGCGGCAGTGCGCAGGTTCCCGAAAACCCGGCAGGGCCTTGATCAAGGCGAGGGTAAAACAGCTACTCACAGAATCCATTGCTCCCGCTTCAAACCCGCTTTATCGGTGAGAAGTGGATGTTAACCGCATCGGCCGCTGGAGCGCGAATAACGCGTCCAGCCTCACCCGAAGCAGGTGAGGCTGGAGGCTGCCGACAAACCTGATCAGCTGCCGCGATAGGTCGAGAAACCGTAAGGGCTGAGCAGCAGAGGGATGTGGTAGTGAGGTACCGAGCCGTCAACGTTGAATATCACCGGGACCTCAGGGAAGAAGCTTGCGGTGTCATGCTTCTTGAACCACTCGCCGGTCTTGAAGGTGACGCGATAGGTGCCTTTCTCCAGGGTCTTGCCGTCCGGGTACAGCCCGGCGATTCGACCCTGCTCGTTGGTCACCCCTTGATTGAGAGTGTGCCAGCCCTGGCCGTCCTGTTTTTCCAGGGTGACGTTCAGGTCGGGAGAGGGCAGGCCGTCCTGCAGATTGAGCACATGCACGCTCAGCGGGTTGCCGGCAGCTGCCGCGATGGAACACAGGCCGCTCAATACGGCGCCGGCAATCAGGGATTTCATCAGGTTCATCGATCTACTCCAGGTTTATTTGAGGTTGGGCATGACTTGCGCGACGGCTTTCAGTGCACAGCTTTCGTCGCCCGTGGCGCCGCCAGCTCCGGCTACGCCGATTGCGCCGATTACCTGATCGCCCGACTTCAGCGGAACGCCGCCGCCGAGAAGCAGCAGCTCGCCGAGGGTGTTGAGGTTTTCGGCGGCGGGAGTGCTGCGTGCGCGCTCGGCCAGAAGACCCGTTGCGGTTTTGGTCGACAGCGCGGTGTACGCTTTGCGTTGTGCGGCCAGCGTGTTGTGGGGGCCGACGTTGTCATCGCGCTGCACGGCGACCAGATTGCCGCCACGATCAACAACGGCGGCGACCGCGGTTTTGCCGTCTGCATGACAGGCAGCCAGCGTGGCATCGAGCAGGTCATTGGCCGCCGCGAGGGTGATGTCCGCTCGCTGCGCAACCGGCTGGCTGGCGGCCCAGACTGAGCACGACGCCAGTGCGATGAATGTAAAAGTGACGCTTCGGATCAACATGCGGTCCTCCCGGTTCAAGCTCGGCTGAGCCATTGGCCGTCATGATGCGCAATCGTTGCGAACGAACCGATTGCCATTGGATTACCGTTTTGTAATGGGAGGTGACGGCATATCGGCTTAGGCTATGCGCCTGTGCCGGAGGACAACATGCGCATCCTGGTTGTGGAAGACGAAGTAAAAACCGCAGATTACCTGCGCAAGGGGCTGGGCGAGTCGGGCTATCTGGTCGAGGTCGCCCTCAATGGTCTGGACGGCCAGCACCTGATTCAGGAAGGCGAATTCGACCTGATCATTCTCGACGTCATGCTGCCGGGCCTGGACGGCTGGCAGTTGCTGCAGATCATTCGCCGCAAGTCGCAGACGCCGGTGCTGTTTCTCACCGCGCGCGATGCTGTCGAGGACCGGGTAAAAGGCCTGGAGCTGGGTGCTGACGATTATCTGGTGAAGCCGTTCTCCTACGCCGAACTGCTTGCCCGGGTTCGCACGTTGCTGCGTCGCGGCCCGCCGCGCGAGGTCGAGCAATTCCAGGTGGCCGACCTGCATCTGGACCTGCTCAAACGCAAGGTTACCCGGGGCGGCGTGCGCCTGAACCTCACCAACAAGGAGTTCGCCTTGCTGCACCTGTTGCTCAACCGCGAGGGTGAAGTGCTTTCGCGTGCGCTGATCGCTTCCCACGTCTGGAACATGAACTTCGACAGCGACACCAACGTTGTCGACGTCGCGATTCGGCGGCTGCGCGCCAAGGTCGATGATCCGTTTCAGATCAAGCTGATACATACCGTGCGCGGCATGGGCTACATGCTGGAAGTGCAGCAGTGAAGCTGTTTCCGCGAACGCTGAGTCTGCGTCTGGCGCTGATGTTTGCGCTGGTCAGCGTGCTGTTGTCCGGGGCCATAGGTCTTTATCTCTATCAGTCCTTGCAGCGTGAAGTCGCATGGCGCGATGACCAGGCGTTGCTGGGCCGCGTGCAGCGCATGCAGGCACTGATCAACGACAGCCAGAGCATCGAAGCCTTGCAGGCCAGGCCGCAACTCTACGAGAACATGCTGGGCAACCGCGATAACGTGCTGTGGATCGTCGACGATGCCGGGCGCCTGCTGATCGACGTCAATCCGCTCGCCACGCCGTTACCTGCGTTGTCCCCGGCCCCCGCGCCGAAGCTGGGCGACAGCCCGGGCAACCCGTCGCTACGGCTGGCCTGGATCGACGTACCCGGCACGGATCGGCGGCTGACGCTCATTGCCGGCAAGCTGACCGATGAGCGCGCGCAGATGCTCAGTGCCTATCGCTTCAATCTCTGGGTGGCGTTGTCGGTGGGGGCGGTGCTGGCGTTTCTGCTCGGCTGGCTGGTCAGCCTGCACGGTCTTCGCCCGGTGCGTGAGCTGGCGACGCGGGCCGCTGCGATTGACGCTCGCAACCTGCATTTGCGGCTGCGCGAACACGAACAAGTGAGCGAGCTGAGCGCCCTCAGTCGCGCACTCAACCAGATGCTTGCGCGTCTGGAAAGCGGTTTTGCCCAACTCTCGCGTTTCAGTGAAGACCTTGCGCATGAGATGCGCACGCCGCTGAGCAACCTGATGGGGCAGACCCAACAGGCGCTGGGTCGCGGTCGCTCGGTCGAGGAGTATCAGGAACTGCTGGCGTCCAGCCAGGAGGAGTACGAGCGTCTGGCGCGAATGATCGACAGCATGCTGTTTCTGGCGCGAACCGAACAGCCCAACGCGTCGATCAGCCGTGAGCCTGTCGACCTGCAGGCGCTGGTTGCGCAGTTGTGCGAATACTTCGAGGGCATGGGCGAGGAGCGCGGTATCGAGCTGGTCAACCAGAGCGTTGGTATCGTCTATGCAGACCCGCAACTGCTGCGCCGGGCGCTGGCCAATCTGATCGCCAATGCGCTGCGCTACGCATGCCCGGATTCGGTGGTCACGATCAGCAGTCGGGTCGATTCCGCCAGGTGCGCGGTGTCGGTGCACAACTTGGGTGAGCCGATCGCCGCGGAGCATCTACCGTTTCTGTTCGACCGCTTCTATCGCTGCGATCCGTCCCGGAACCAGCCGGGCGACTCCGGCGGGCTGGGGCTGGCCATAGTTCGTTCGATCATGCAGGCCCATGGCGGTCAGGTGGATGTGACCAGTGATGAGACCGGCACTGTTTTCACGCTATCGCTGCTGTGCGCGCCAGCGAGTATCTAAGGCACGGTGCGCCTGCACGCTTGGATCATTAACTTGTCAGTTTCGGTCATTGAGTGTGGCCTGAGCGCTCTTTACTGTAGGCGCCATGAACAGGCCGCCGGATGTGGGCCATGTCGACAGGGCACGCAGAGGCCCTCGATGTTTCCGTGATCAACCGATGGAGCTTCGCCATGACCGCCGCGCCTTATCCACACATGCTCGCCCCGCTGGACCTGGGTTTTACCACCTTGCGCAACCGCACCCTAATGGGCTCGATGCACACCGGGCTGGAAGAGCGTCCCGGTGGTTTCGAGCGCATGGCCGCTTACTTCGCCGAGCGCGCGCGCGGCGGCGTCGGGCTGATGGTGACCGGCGGCATTGCGCCGAACAGTGAAGGCGGGGTTTATGACGGCGCGGCCAAACTGACCAGCCTCGAAGAAGCGGAGCCGCATCGTCTGGTGACGCGTGCGGTGCATGAAGCGGGGGGCAAGATCTGCTTGCAGATCCTGCACGCCGGTCGCTACGCCTACAGCAAATTCCAGGTCGCGCCCAGCGCCATTCAGGCACCGATCAACCCGTTCAAACCGCGCGAACTGGACGAGGCCGGCATCGAGAAGCAGATCCAGGACTTCGTCAATTGCGCCAGCCTTGCGCAGATCGCCGAATACGACGGCGTGGAAATCATGGGTTCGGAAGGCTACTTCATCAACCAATTCCTGGTGGCCCATACCAACCACCGCACCGACCGCTGGGGTGGCAGCTACGAAAACCGCATGCGCCTGGCGGTGGAAATCGTGCGCAGGGTGCGCGAGGCGGTCGGTCCGCGCTTCATCATCATCTTCCGCCTGTCGATGCTGGATCTGGTCGAAGGCGGCAGCAGTTGGGAAGAGATCGTGGAGCTGGCGCAGGCCATCGAAAAGGCCGGCGCGACCTTGATCAATACCGGCATCGGTTGGCACGAAGCGCGCATTCCGACCATCGCCACCAAAGTGCCGCGCGGCGCTTTCAGCCGGGTGACCGCCAAGCTGCGCGGCTCGGTGACGATCCCGCTGATCACCACCAACCGGATCAATACCCCGGAAGTCGCCGAACAGATTCTCGCCGAAGGCGATGCCGACATGGTGTCGATGGCCCGGCCGTTCCTCGCCGACCCGGAATTCGTCAACAAGGCCGCTCAAGGCCGCGCCAAAGAGATCAACACCTGCATCGGCTGCAATCAGGCCTGTCTGGACCATACCTTCGGCGGCAAGCTCACGACCTGTCTGGTCAACCCGCGCGCCTGCCATGAGACCGAGCTCAACTATGTGCCGACCCGGCAGGTCAAGAAAGTTGCCGTTGTTGGCGCGGGGCCTGCCGGGCTCGCGGCGGCGACCGTCGCCGCCGAACGCGGGCACCAGGTCACGCTGTTCGATTCAGCCAGCGAAATCGGCGGCCAGTTCAACATCGCCAAGCAGATACCGGGCAAGGAAGAGTTCTTCGAAACCCTTCGCTACTTCGATCACAAGCTGCAGCGAACCGGCGTCGACCTGCGACTGCAGACCCGGGCTACCGCCACCGATCTGCTGCAAGGCGGCTACGACGAGGTGATCCTGGCCACCGGCATCGCGCCGCGCACACCCGCCATCCCCGGCATCGAACACCCTAAGGTGCTCAGTTATCTCGACGTGATCCAGCGGCGCAAGCCGGTCGGCCACAGCGTCGCGGTCATCGGAGCGGGCGGTATCGGCTTCGACGTGTCGGAGTTTCTGGTTCATCAGGGCGTCTCCACCAGCCTGGATCGCGACGCATTCTGGCGCGAGTGGGGCATCGACACCGACCTGCAAGCGCGCGGCGGTGTTGCAGGTGTCAGGCCGCAGGTGCACGCGCCGGCGCGTCAGGTGTTCCTGTTGCAGCGCAAGGATTCCAAGGTCGGTGACGGCCTGGGCAAGACCACCGGCTGGATACATCGCACCGGGCTGAAGAACAAGCAGGTGCAGATGCTCAACAGAGTCCAGTACCTGAAAATCGACGACGAAGGCCTGCACATCCGCATCGGCGAAGGCGAAGAAAAACTGCTGCGCGTGGACAACATCATCATCTGCGCAGGCCAGGACCCGCTGCGTGAGCTATACGACGAACTGGTCCAGGCCGGGCAAAGCGTCCACCTGATCGGCGGCGCCGATGTGGCGGCGGAGCTGGATGCCAAGCGGGCGATCAATCAGGGGTCGAGGTTGGCGGCTGAGTTGTAAACTTCGCGAACTTCTAAATGAATTGAAAAAGGCGCTTAGGCGCCTTTTTTGCGTCAAATTTATTTTTGAGTTGAGGAATATTCCTACAGGTTCCAGCGCTTTTTCTTATTGTTTTTGTGATTGAAGTTCGCCCTGCATTGAAAAAGTTCTCTGATTTTTTACTTGCGCGCAAAAAGCTGATTCCAATGGGCTTGCAAATTGTTATGAGTAGTGTTTAAACGGGATCCGTTGAAGCTATATGAACACCTACCAATTCTTTTGTTTGGTTTATTGCAGCGATGGAATGCGCTGTTTGTATATGGTTGATTTCTTTGGGCGATGATCAATTTAAGGACGATAAGATGTCTAAGAAGCAGGTAACATTGCCTCCTACTTATATAGGAGCGCAGCCGTTCGGCAATGATTTCAATTATGCGGGATGGTCCTTAGGTGGCGGGGTGCCCGCGATACCTCAAGCTATGCTATTTGGGTCATTCATGTGGGATACCCTCAAGGAGTGGGATAAAAAATTCAACGCTGAGCTGGCGTTGGTAGACTCAAATCTTGTTCAAGAGCTTGCTGCCGCTCGCGGCGGACAAGCCGAAGACATTAATACTATCCATGGAGTGCAGAGAGAACTTGCGCTGCGCGTGAATATTTCCAATGGAAAAAGAACTGTCATACAGCAGTTTTCCCAAGTTGCGGACCAGTTTTACGGCTCGGATCCGTTGGCGTTGACCAGTGAACAACAATGGAATCAACTTCTGGAAAGGATGAAGCGTTCACGCCTTCTTCAAGATGTGCATAGGCTTGCCCAGCATTCGCATGAGGCCGCGTATAAACGTCGGTATGCAGCCGAAGCACTCACTAGGTTGGGTCAGCAGGAGGCTTTCTTGCGCTCGAGGTTGGCGGATCTTCAGGCCCAGGCGGAAGCGGCAGCCCGAGCCGCCGCAGAACGAACTAAGGCCGAAGCGGCTGCCCGAGCCGCGGCAGAACGAGCTCAGGCCGACGCGGCAGCAAAGGCAGCGGCGGAACAGGCTCAAGCCGAAGCAGCAGCACAAGCAGCGGCAGAACGAGCTCGGGCCGAGGCGGCAGCAAAGGCAGCGGCGGAACAGGCTCAAGCCGAAGCAGCAGCAAAGGCAGCGGCGGAACAGGCTCAAGCCGAAGCGGCAGCACAAGCAGCGGCGGAACAGGCTCAGGCCGAGGCGGCAGCACAAGCAGCGGCGGAACAGGCTCAGGCCGAGGCGGCAGCACAAGCAGCGGCGGAACAGGCTCAGGCCGAGGCGGCAGCACAAGCAGCGGCGGAACAGGCTCAGGCTGAAGCGGCAGCACAAGCAGCGGCGGAACAGGCTCAAGCCGAAGCGGCAGCAGAAGCAGAAGCAGCGGCGAAACAGGCACAGGCTGAAGCGGCAGCACAAGCAGCGGTGGAGCAGGCTCAAGGAGAAGAGGCCGCACAAGCAGCTGGGCAGCGGGTTCACACAGCGGTGGAAGCAGAGTGGCCGAGCAGCGGTGAATCGTTCGAGCAAATCGGGAAGAGCCTCTTTCAATTTTCTGGAATGGCGGGCACGAGTGGCGCTCAACTGCTCACCACGGCGGGCAGAATCGTGGCGGCCGAGGGCAGCACGATTGCCTTGCAAGCGGCGATACGTATAGCAACAGGCGGTGTGGCTGGGGTGGCTGCGGCAGCCGCGGCAACTGCTCCGGGATTGCTGGTCGGGTTGGCTGCCCTGATCTATCCATCCGAACTGGGGAACGGTGAGTTACCCGAGCGTTACGCGCTTTCATTGCCACTCACTGACCTTGGGGTGTCGTCAGATACTGAGCAGAGCACCGGCACAATTGACGTTCCTGTACGCCTTGGCTTCAAACCGTCGGATGATGAAGAGACCGCGATCATCGCCATACCGGCTGACGGGGTGCGTGTCTCGACTTCCGTGCAGGTTATCCCGGTTACATACGACGCCGTTCAGAACGTCTATACCGCATCTACGCCCGATACACCTGAGCGCACGCTTATCTGGACGCCCATCGTTCAACCGGGCGATAGCTCGACCGCGACACCTGTCGAGAATCCGCCGGCACCGGTCTATGAGGGTGCCACATTGGTCCCGGTCGAAGGCAGGATCGATACGTATCCTGACCTTGCCGATGTCGAGATTGATGATTACATTTTCGTATTCCCCGCCGACTCCGGGCTGCCACCGCTCTATGTAGTTTTCAAAAGCCCACGCAATATGCCAGGCGTGGTAAGCGGTGACGGACAGGATGTTTCGGCTGGCTGGTTAGGATTAACTGAGGGGGAAGGCGCCCCTATACCGAAGCAGATAGCGGATCAGATGCGGGGCAGGAAATTCAGTAGTTTTTCGAGCTTTAGAAGAACTTTTTGGAAATTGGTAGCCGCTGATCCGATCTTGTCAACCAGTTTTACTTATCTTGACCTGGAGCGTATGAAAAAAGGTTATGCACCGTACGTTCCGATGGACCAACGTGTCGGTGGACGAAAAAAATTTGAAATTCATCATATACATTTTATATCGAATGGGGGCGCTGTTTACGATGTCAATAACCTATTGATCGTGTCTCCAAAATATCATATTAATTTGCATTCGGGGGTGAGTCGTGATTGAGTTAAAAGAAAGGTATGAGGATTACACTGAGTCGGAATTCATCAGCTTTCTTAATGAGATTTACTTGGTGAGTTCGGCGAGCGAGGCAGAGCACGATTCGTGGATTGATCACTTTGAGAAAGTTACTGAGCATCCCATGGGAAGTGATCTTTTTTTTCACCCGTTGCCCGGTGCAGATTGCTCGCTCCACGGAGTCTTGAATACGGTCAAGCGCTGGCGAGCAGAAAATGGTAAGCCCGGTTTTAAACCCGAGTGATCGAGGAATGATTAGCTGTCGGCCTCTGATCCGGGGCAGCGCAGGGCGGTGCTAAACTGCCGCCCTGACCAAATGCCGGCTTCCGGAAAACATGAGCAAACAAACCACCACCCGTATTAGCGCGCTTGCCCGCGACCGAGTGCAAAGCGCTCGCAAGATGGACGACTCGCCGGAAGTGACGGGTCGCGGGCAAGCGCGCTCCTGCCCGGGGGATAATCTGTTGGTGGTGTCTCCAAAACATCATATCAAGTTGCATTCGGGAGTGAAGCGTGGCTGAGTTAAAGGAAAGGTACGAAGACTATACTGAGTCGGAGCTTATCAGTTTTCTTGATGATATCTATTCGGTGAATTCGTCAGGCGAGGCTGAGAACCGATCATGGATCAGGCATTTTGAAAAGGTTACCGAGCATCCAGTGGGGAGCGATCTTTTTTTCTATCCTCAGCCCGGTGCCGATTGTTCTCTTCTGGGCGTCTTGGACACTGTCAAGCGGTGACGAGCTGAAAACGGTAAGCCCGGTTTCAAATCGGATTCGTCAGAATCGAGGTGATCAGTGGCTATATTGAAAAGCAAATTCGAGGATTACACGGAGTTGGAGTTTACCGACTTTCTCAGGGATATCGTCTTGGTCAACTCAGCTAGCGAGGCTGAAATAAGATCATGGGTCAAGCATTTCAGAGAGGTCACAGAATATCCAAGTGGAGCTGATATTTTATTTCATCCACAGCCTGGGGCGGACTGCTCGCCGGAAGGAGTAGTAAAAACAGTAAAGCAATGGCGAGCAGAAAACGGTAAGCCCGGTTTTAAACCCGAGTGACCGATGAGCGATTGGCTGTCGGGCGTCGAATCGGACCGATTCAGGGCGGTGTTAAACTGCCGCCCTGACCAAATGCCAGCTCACGGATGACATGAACAAACAAACCACGACCCGTAGGAGCGCGCTTGCCCGCGACCGAGTGCGAAGCGCTCGCAAAGATAGACGATTCGCCGCAAATAATAATATGGTCTTGCATGCTCGCTGACGCCCTGACCTGGCGCCCATCCGCGCCTCTGCAACCCTTGAACCTGACGTGGTTGAAAGACGCTGGCATCGAGGCCGCCGTGTTGCGGCTGGACCTGATTGATCCGCTGATCAGCGGCAACAAGTGGTTCAAGCTGACCGAGCATCTGCGCCAAGCGCAAGACGCTGGTGCCAACGGCGTGATCAGCCTCGGTGGCGCGCATTCCAATCATCTTCACGCTCTGGCAGCGGCGGGCAAGCGTTTTGGCTTTCCCACCGTGGGGCTGTTGCGTGGCCATCCGCAGGACACGCCGACGAGCCGGGACTTGCAGAGCTTCGGTATGCAGCTGCACTGGCTGGGTTACGGCGGTTATCGCGCTCGGCATGAGGCGGATTTCTGGCTGCCCTGGCAGGCCCGGTATCCCGGTTTGCAACCGGTTCCCGAAGGAGGCGGCGGGCTGGCTGGCGCGTTGGGCTGTGGTGTTTTACGGGAGATGGTGCACGGCCAACTGGGCGCGCTTGGCTGGGACGACTACCACGGCTGGTGGCTGGCGGCAGGCACCGGCACGACGCTGGCGGGACTGGCTCTGGCCGAGGCGGGCGTACGCCCGGTGCATGGCGCGCTGGCGGTGCCGGACGATCACGGCGTAGCGCAGAATGTCGCGGCGGTGCTGGAGCAGGCCGGCCACTTCTACGACAAGGCTGACTTGCCTTTACATCAGGCCAGCCGTGGCGGCTTCGCTCGAACCGATCCGCAGTTGCTCGCCTTCATCGCCGAAGCCGAAGCGGAGTCCGGTGTGCCGCTGGAACCCCTGTACACAGGCAAAGCGTTGCTGGCCTTGCAGGAACAGGTTCACGCAGGTCGGTTCCGGCCAGGCAGTCGCTTGATCCTCGTTCATACCGGCGGTTTACAGGGGCGTCGGGCAATGGGCCTCTGAGGCCCGGTCCAGACGCTTTCAGACAAAATCTGCGCTTTTGGAACCGCGGGTGTCGGCCCTGACTATGTGGATGACTGTTTCGGAGTAAGGTCGGCCGGTCGCTATCCCGATAATCGATCCTTTCCCGATCCTTTACGCCGAGGTCAGCATGACAAGCACCGCTGCTGCGCAAGTCGATCCAGCCACGTTGAAACGCGTCATCGTCGCGGCGGCCATCGGCAATTTCGTCGAATGGTTCGACTTTGCCGTCTATGGCTTTCTGGCCACTACCATTGCCCTGCAGTTTTTCCCCAGCGGCGACGCCAGCGCCGCGTTGTTGAAGACCTTCGCGGTGTTCGCGGTAGCGTTTGCGTTCAGACCGCTGGGCGGGATCTTCTTCGGCATGCTCGGCGACCGGATCGGCCGCAAGCGAACGCTGGCGATGACCATTCTGCTGATGGCTGCCGCCACGACTCTCATCGGTTTGCTGCCTACTTATGCTGCCATTGGCGTCACGGCTCCGATCCTGTTGACGATCATCCGCTGCGCCCAGGGTTTTTCGGCGGGCGGCGAGTACGCCGGCGCCTGTGCGTACCTCATGGAGCACGCGCCGCACGACCAACGCGCCTGGTACGGCAGCTTCGTGCCGGTCTCGACCTTTTCCGCCTTCGCCGCGGCGGCGGTGGTGGCTTATGCGCTGGAAGCCTCGTTGTCGGCGCAGGCCATGGGCAGCTGGGGCTGGCGTCTGCCGTTCCTGATCGCGGCGCCACTTGGGCTGGTCGGGCTTTACCTGCGCTGGAAACTGGACGAGACGCCAGCCTTTCAGGCGGTGACCCAGGAACACGCGGTCGCACATTCGCCACTCAAGGAAACCCTGCGCAATCACGGCCGCGCGATTTGCTGCCTGGGCGCATTCGTGTCGCTCACGGCCCTGTCGTTCTATATGTTCACCACCTACTTTGCGACGTATCTGCAAGTAGCGGGCGGATTGAGCCGCGCGACGGCATTGCTGGTCTCGCTGCTCGCGCTGTTGTTCGCT
Source organism: Pseudomonas sp. R1-18 (assembly GCF_051132095.1). Taxonomy (NCBI): domain Bacteria; kingdom Pseudomonadati; phylum Pseudomonadota; class Gammaproteobacteria; order Pseudomonadales; family Pseudomonadaceae; genus Pseudomonas; species Pseudomonas sp. R1-18. Next base: position 3,416,396 of record NZ_CP071658.1, on the reverse strand, counting down.
GCGGCGATCTGCCCGCTGGCTGGAGCATTTTCCGACCGTGTCGGTCGGCGTGCCACGGTTGTGACCGCGTGCGTCCTGCTGATGGTTGTGGTCTTTCCGTCCTTCCAGATGGCGAGTTCAGGGTCATTCGCCGCCTCGATCATAGGCGTGATGCTGCTGGCGGTGGGCGCGGTGTTGTGTGGCGTGGTCACTGCGGCGCTGCTTTCGGAAACGTTTCCGACCCGCACTCGCTACACCGCGTCTGCCATCACTTACAACATGGCCTACACGCTGTTCGGCGGTACCGCACCACTGGTCGCGACCTGGCTGATCAGCACCACGGGTAGCAACCTCTCACCTGCGTTCTATCTGGTCGCGGTGTCGGTACTGGCACTGGTCGGCGGTCTTGCACTGCCGGAAACCTCGAAGATTTCCCTGCATGACGTGCCATCAGGGAAGAAAAGGCCCACGGCGGGCGCAGTGGCCTGAGTTGGCAAAAACGCAACAAAACGTAGCAGGGTCGCACCGAAAAATGGCACATTGGCGCGCCCTGGTACGCGTGACACATCTTGTAACCATCCGTCCGGGGTCACCTGAAAACCTATTTACGGACGAATTCCATGGGAACCAGTGCTCAGCCCGACATGGCGACGGCTACGAAGGCTTCGACAACCCCTCAATCCAGCCCGCTGGTGATGCGCATCATCGGTGCCGTGGCGCTGGCGCACTTGATCAACGACCTGATCCAGGCCGTGCTGCCCTCGATCTACCCAATGCTAAAGGCCAGCTATGACCTGAGCTTCACCCAGATCGGTCTGATTACCCTGACGTTCCAGATCACTGCGTCGTTGCTGCAGCCCTGGGTCGGTTACTACACCGACCGCCATCCCAACCCGCTGGTCCTGCCGGTCGGTTCGATCTGTACTCTGATTGGCATCGTGATGCTTTCGGTGGTGGGCAGCTTCCCGATGATCCTGCTGGCGTCGGCCCTGATCGGCATCGGCTCGTCGACATTCCACCCGGAAGCCTCGCGCATCGCGCGGCTGGCGTCCGGTGGACGATTCGGCCTGGCGCAGTCGACGTTTCAGGTGGGCGGCAACACCGGTTCGGCCATTGGCCCGTTGCTGGCGGCGGCGATCATCATCCCGTTCGGCCAGGGCAATGTGGCCTGGATCGGCGTGATCGCGCTGCTTGCGCTGGGCCTGCTTTACGCAATCAGCCGCTGGTATCGCGCGCATCTGAACCTGTTCAAGCTCAAGGCCGGGCAGGCGGCGACCCATGGTCTGTCGCGCGGCCGAGTGATAATGTCTCTCGGGGTGCTGGCGTTTCTGGTGTTCTCCAAGTTCTTTTACATGACCAGCCTGACCAGCTATTTCACCTTCTACCTGATCGAGAAGTTCGGTCTGTCGGTGGCCAGCTCGCAGCTGCATCTGTTTCTGTTTCTCGGAGCGGTAGCGGCGGGGACGTTCTTCGGCGGCCCGATTGGCGACAGGATCGGCCGCAAGGCGGTGATCTGGTTTTCGATTCTGGGTGCCGCCCCCTTTACCCTCGCGTTGCCTTACGCCGACCTGTTCTGGACCAGCGTACTGAGCGTCATCATCGGCTTCGTGCTGGCGTCGGCGTTCTCGGCAATCGTGGTTTACGCTCAGGAACTGGTGCCGGGTAACGTCGGCATGATCGCGGGCATCTTCTTCGGCCTTATGTTCGGCTTCGGGGGCATCGGCGCGGCACTGCTGGGTTACCTGGCTGACAGCCACGGCATTCTGTTCGTCTACAACCTGTGCTCGTATCTGCCGCTGCTTGGCATCTTCGCCATCCTGTTGCCGCGCACCAAATGACTCTGTTGGCCGCCGCCAGGCCAACACTGGCCATCAAACCGGTGATGCCGGCAGCGCGGCCTGGCTGAGCAGGTTGCTGGTGTCGGCCAGATTCGGCCACAGGTCCGACACCAGGAACAGCCGCTCGGCTTCCAGCCAGTTGCCGTCGACGTCGGGGGTCAACCGCACCAGCAATTGCGCCGGAGCCAGCGGGTCGAGCAGGGCCAGCCATTGCTGCAATTGCATGGCCGACCATGGTTCGGCGTAACGCGCCGGCGCCAGCCAGGCGTGGCGTGGCAGCGGCTGCCAGCAGCCATCCCCACTCTGGGCGATGAAGCGTTCCCAATCCTTCTGATGCAGCCAGCGACCCTTGAGGTGCTGGCTGTGGGCACCCGTCGGCGGCTGTGCTTCGCCAGGCCACGGATAAAGCAGATAGCCACCCAGCCAAAGCTCCGCGCTGAACGCTTCGATGCCGTGTTCCGCCAGGGCTGCGCGGCTTTCCAGGCGCGCTGACATTGGTAGCTGATGCTGACTCAAATGAGTGAGCTTGCGGTCCAGTCGATCATGGCAGCCGGGCCCGAGCCACTGCGCTGGGTCGTTGCCGTCGCCGTCCTGCGGGCCGAGGTAGAGTTTGATCGCCAGTTCGACATGGTGCACACCGTCACGGTCGCGCAGCAGCATGTCCAGCTCGCCAAGGGTATGACCGCCCTGACGGATCGGCAGGTTGGCGACGATGATTTCCACACCGGGTGCGTGGCGAACGGCGAATTGCCAGAGCCGCTCGTAGTACAGCCCCAGCCGTCGGGTCGCGGCTAGCGCAAGCCAGTGCTCCAGCTCGCGACTATCGGCATCGAGGCGCAACAGAAAATCCTTCAGCAGTTGCGGTTCGGCCACCCAGTCGCTGCCGGTCAACGGATGCCGCTGCGGCCATGGCGTGACTGCCAGCATCGGCGGCGCGAGAATCACCCACGCCAGATCCCGCACCTCGGGGTGGCGAAGGTGGCGGGGGAGGTCGATGAGGGTAGGGAATAGAGTCATGCACCGAGGATAGCTGGAGTTGGTGGTGTCGGCACCGCCGATATCCACGGCCGAAACACTACAGGGCCCGTAGGAGCGCGCTTGCCCGCGATGAGGTCGGTGCAGCCGCAGCAAATTAATAGTTGGCACCTACATCGTGGACAAGTGGATAGCCGCCCAGCCGCTGCACATGTGCTCTGTTTCTCAAGTTGCAAACAGCGCGAGCCCGGACAACGCCAACCGCGACGTTGGTGCAGGCCGAGTGGAGGTGTCGCGGAGCCGGGGAGCGAGGCAGGACGCCGAGCCAGCGCCGCTGGGCCAGGGACGGCCCATCGGCGCGGCCCGGTGGAGCGACGCCGGAAGGAGGGAACCCCGAAGGGGCCCAACCCGGAGCAATGGCTTTGGTTACTTTGGCCGAAACCAAAGTGACGCGCCGTAAAGGCGCAAAGCGACCTAAAGCCAGGCGCACGAATCAGTAACTACGCGCCTCATACCAACATGCAGATCCGGATGCTTGATCACGGCCACCATCGGTTTCGCCTTTACGGCGACCCCCTTTTGTTTTGGCAAAAGGGGGGAAAACCATTTGCTCCTGGTTCCGGCCCCTTCGGGGTCCCCTCGCTCCGGCGCCGCTCCGGGGGCCGCACCGATGGGCCGTCCCTGGCCCTATGGCGCTAATTCGCCATCCATGGCTCGTTTCCCCCTGCGCAACGCCTACGCTCGGCCTGCACAAGTCGCGTTCCGCGCCGCCTGCGAGATAGCATCGGACAGTGCGGGCACCACAAAACGCGACTTGCACGGACCGACCAGCACCGGAGCGAGAGTGCCCGACACGCTAAATCACTCGCGAGACGACCTGTGTTTGCCGCTACCCGGCGCTTTCGCCCATAATCCGTATCTTTAAGCCGTATCGAAGCGCAGCAGGAGCCCCATGGAGCAATTTCGCAATATCGGCATCATTGGCCGCCTGGGCAGTGTCCAGGTGCTCGATACCGTGCGCCGACTCAAGCGATTCCTGTTGGATCGCCACCTGCACGTGATCCTCGAAGAAACCATCGCCGAGGTCTTGCCCGGTCACGGGCTCCAGACGTCTTCGCGCAAGATGCTCGGGGAAGTCTGTGACATGGTGATCGTGGTCGGCGGCGACGGCAGTCTGCTTGGCGCGGCGCGAGCGTTGGCGCGGCATAACGTGCCGGTGCTGGGGATCAACCGCGGCAGCCTGGGCTTCCTGACCGACATCCGTCCCGACGAGCTGGAGGTCAAGTGCGCCGAAGTGCTGGACGGCCATTACCTGGTCGAAAACCGCTTTCTGCTCCAGGCCGAGGTCCGGCGTCATGGCGAGGCCATCGGTCAGGGTGATGCGCTCAACGACGTGGTGCTGCATCCGGGCAAGTCGACGCGGATGATCGAATTCGAGATTTACATCGACGGCCAGTTCGTCTGCAGCCAGAAGGCCGACGGCTTGATCGTCGCGACGCCGACCGGTTCGACCGCTTATGCGCTGTCGGCCGGCGGGCCGATCATGCACCCCAAGCTAGACGCCATTGTCATCGTGCCGATGTACCCGCACACGCTGTCCGGCAGGCCGATTGTGGTCGACGGGAACAGTGAGCTGAAAATTGTGGTCTCCAAAGACATGACGATTTATCCGCAAGTGTCCTGCGATGGTCAGAACCATTTCACCTGCGCGCCAGGCGATACCATCACGGTAAGCAAGAAGCCGCAGAAGCTGCGACTGATTCATCCGCTGGACCACAACTACTACGAAGTGTGCCGCACCAAGCTCGGCTGGGGCAGCCGGCTTGGTGCTGGAGGCGACTGATGCTCGATCCGGCGCGTAGCTTTGATCTGATCGGTGACGTGCATGGGTGTGCTCATACGCTTGAGCACTTGCTGGAGCGTCTCGGCTACCGGCTGCAAGGCGGTGTCTGGCGTCATCCGCAACGAATGGCGGTGTTTCTCGGTGACATCATCGACCGCGGGCCGCGTATCCGCGAAGCGCTGCATATTGTCCGCGACATGGTCCAGGCCGGGCACGCCCACTGCATCATGGGCAATCACGAGTTCAACGCGCTGGGCTGGGTGACGCCAGCGCTGCCCGAGAGCGGCCAGCGCTACGTGCGCGAGCACAGTCCGCGCCACGCACGGCTGATCGGTGAAACGCTGGCGCAGTTCGAGCGGTATCCGGAGGAATGGAGCGAGTTCGTCGAATGGTTCTACGAGCTGCCGTTGTTCCTGGATGCCGGCCGGTTTCGCGTAGTACATGCCTGCTGGGATCCGACCCTGATCGAACCTTTGCGGGGGGTGCACGGCGATGGCTGCATCGACAAGCATTTCGTCCAGGCGTCGGCGGTGCCCGGCAGTTTCGCCAGCAACGTGTTCAACCGCTTGCTGCGTGGCACTGACATGCGCCTGCCGCACGGCCTGACGTTGACCGGTGGCGACGGCCTGACCCGCGCGTTTTTCCGTACCAAGTTCTGGGAGGACGACCCGCAGACTTATGGCGATATCGTCTTCCAGCCGGATGCGCTGCCGGAAGGGGTGGCCAAGACGCCGCTCTCGACCAGCGAAAAGAACGCGCTGCTGCGCTATGGCATCGATGAGCCGTTGCTGTTCGTCGGGCATTACTGGCGCAGCGGTATCCCCGCGCCGATCCGCCCCAACCTGGCATGCCTGGATTACAGCGCGGTCCTGTACGGCAAGCTGGTCGCCTATCGGCTGGACCAGGAAACACAGATCGACCCGAATAAATTTGTCTGGGTCGATGTCCATCGCCCCGAGGTTTCGCAATGACCCCAGTCGCCGTCCTGCGTCTGCCGTTGAACACCGATCTGAGCGGCTTCGTCAGTCTTCTGCACCGTCTGCAAGTGCCCCATCGGGTGAGCGAGGAAGTCGGCGAGCAAGTGTTATGGGTGCCCGATGCCGGGCAACTGGCCGAAGAAGTCCGCGAGCTGTACCAGCGTTTTCCCGACGGTGATGACGCGTATCAGTTGCCGACAGACCGCGAATCGGGCGTGAGTCCTCCGGGCTTTGTCGGGCAGTTGCGCGCCAGCCCGGTGACGGCCCTGGTGTTGCTGGCCAGCCTGATCGTTGCCGGCATCACCTTGCTGGGCGACAACCTGGATACGGTGCGCTGGCTGACGTTTCTGGATTTTCGCGTGCACGGCGACTACGCGACCTTCGTGCCGCTGGCCGACAGCCTGACGGCGGGGCAGTGGTGGCGGCTCGTATCGCCGATGCTGATCCATTTCGGCATACTGCATCTGGCCATGAACGGCATGTGGTATTGGGAACTGGGGCGGCGCATCGAGCTGCGCCAGGGCAGCTGGCAATTGCTGGCGCTGACCCTGCTGTTCGCGGCGGTTTCCAACTATGTTCAATACGTTTTCGGCGGCCCGAGCCTGTTCGGCGGGTTGTCCGGCGTTCTTTACGGGCTGCTCGGCCATTGCTGGATATTCCAGCTGCTGGCACCCAATCCGGTCTACCACCTGCCACGCGGCGTACTGGTGATGATGCTGGTCTGGCTGTTGCTGTGCCTGTTCGGCGTGGTCAGCATGCTCGGCTTCGGCGATATCGCCAACGGCGCCCACGTCGGCGGTCTGATCATCGGTTGTGTCACGGGTCTTGCGGGCGGAGCCCTGGCCCGCAGGAAACGTTAGAATACTGCCCGCCAATTTCTGGAGTTCGCCATGTCGTCTTTTGTGGAAATGATCGAAAACATCACCCCCGATATCTACGAGAGCCTCAAGCTGGCCGTGGAAATCGGCAAGTGGTCCGACGGTCGCAAGCTGACCCAGGAGCAGCGCGAGCTGTCCTTGCAGGCGCTGATCGCCTGGGAAGCGCAGAACCTGCCCGAAGACCAGCGTATCGGCTACATGGGCCCGCAGGAATGCGCGTCCAAGTCGGCGCCGGTGCCTAATATTCTGTTCAAGTCGGATGCAATTCATTGATCGAACTCGGTCGCGGATCAGTCAACAAAATGTCGGTGCGCCATGATGACGCGCCGTTCGTGCAGTACGCCTTTCGCCTGGGCGACATGGAAATCCCGGTCAACCCGCTGATCGGCAAGACCGTGCGCCTGGAGTTTCTGGGGGCGATCCATTGCTCCCATTGCGGCCGCAAGACCAAGTCCAGTTACAGCCAGGGTTATTGCTACCCATGCATGCTCAAGCTCGCTCAATGTGACGTGTGCATCATGAGCCCGGAGAAGTGCCATCACGAGCATGGCACCTGCCGGGACCCGGCCTGGGGCGAGCAGTTCTGCATGACCGATCACATTGTCTATCTGGCCAATTCGTCGGGTGTGAAGGTCGGAATCACCCGCGCCACTCAGCTGCCCACCCGCTGGCTGGATCAGGGCGCGAGTCAGGCACTGCCGATTCTGCGTGTCGCTACCCGCCAGCAATCCGGCTTCGTCGAAGACCTGCTGCGCAGTCAGGTCGCCGACCGCACCAACTGGCGGGCCTTGCTCAAGGGCGACGCGCAACCGGTCGACCTCAAGGCCATTCGCCAGGAGTTGTTCGACAGCTGCGGTGCCGGTCTGCTCGGATTGCAAGAACGTTTCGGCCTGCAGGCCATCCAATTACTGCATGACGCCGAGCCTCTGGAGTTCCGTTACCCGGTCGAGGCTTACCCCACCAAGATCGTGAGCTTCAACCTGGACAAGAACCCCATTGCCGAGGGCACGCTGCTGGGAATCAAGGGTCAGTACCTGATTTTCGACACCGGCGTGATCAATATTCGCAAGTACACGGCCTATCAACTGGCCGTGCATCAGTAAGGATTCGAGCATGCGCACCGAACAACCGAAAATGATCTACCTCAAGGACTACCAGGCGCCCGAGTACCTCATCGACGAGACGCACCTGACCTTCGAGCTGTTCGACGACCATTCGCTGGTACACGCGCAACTGGTGATGCGCCGCAATCCCGAGCGCGGCGCGGGCCTGCCGCCATTGGTGCTGGATGGTCAGCAACTGGAGCTGGTGTCGCTGCAACTGGACGACGTCGAACTCAGCGCCGCCGAGTATCAACTGAGCGCCGACCACCTGACTCTGCAGCCCAAGGGCGAACGCTTCACGGTCGACAGCACCGTGCGCATTCACCCGGAAACCAACACGGCGCTGGAAGGCCTGTACAAGTCCGGCGGCATGTTCTGCACCCAGTGCGAGGCCGAAGGCTTTCGCAAAATCACTTATTACCTTGATCGCCCGGACGTGATGAGCATCTTCACCACCACGGTCAGCGCGGACAAGCAGCAGTTCCCGATCCTGCTGTCCAACGGCAACCCGATTGCCAGCGGTCAGGAACAAGACGGCCGTCACTGGGCGACCTGGGAAGACCCGTTCAAGAAGCCGGCTTACCTGTTTGCGCTGGTGGCGGGTGACCTGTGGTGCGTCGAAGACACGTTCACCACCATGAGCGAGCGGGTCGTGACCCTGCGCATCTACGTCGAGCCGGAAAACATCGACAAGTGCCAGCACGCCATGACCAGCCTGAAGAAGTCGATGCGCTGGGACGAGGAGGTCTACGGCCGCGAATACGATCTCGACATTTTCATGATCGTCGCCGTCAACGATTTCAACATGGGCGCGATGGAGAACAAAGGCCTCAACATCTTCAACTCCAGCGCCGTGCTGGCCCGTGCCGAAACCGCCACCGATGCCGCACACCAGCGGGTCGAGGCCATCGTCGCTCATGAGTATTTCCATAACTGGTCGGGCAACCGCGTAACCTGCCGCGACTGGTTCCAGCTGTCACTGAAAGAAGGCTTCACGGTGTTCCGTGACGCCGGCTTCTCGGCGGACATGAACTCGGCGACGGTCAAGCGCATCCAGGATGTCGCTTACCTTCGTACTCACCAGTTCGCCGAAGACGCAGGCCCGATGGCGCATGCCGTGCGCCCGGACAGCTTCATCGAGATTTCCAACTTCTACACCCTGACCGTTTACGAAAAGGGCTCGGAAGTTGTCGGCATGCTGCACACGCTGCTGGGCCCGCAGGGCTTTCGCAAAGGCAGCGACCTGTATTTCGAGCGCCATGACGGTCAGGCCGTGACCTGCGACGATTTCGTCAAGGCCATGGAAGACGCCAACGGTGTGGACCTCACCCAGTTCAAGCGCTGGTACAGCCAGGCTGGCACGCCGCGTCTGGCAGTCAGCGAGTCCTGGGACAGCGCCGCCGGCACTTACAGTCTGACCTTCCGCCAAAGCTATCCGGTGACTCCGGACAAGCAGGAAAAGCTGCCGTTCGTGATTCCCGTCGAACTTGGCCTGCTGGACAGCCAGGGTGGCGAAATCGCCTTGCGCCTGGCCGGCGAGGCAGTGGCAGGCGGCACCAGCCGTGTGCTGTCGGTGACCGAGGCCGAACAGACCTTCACTTTCGTTGACATTACTGAACGCCCGCTGCCGTCTCTGCTGCGTGGCTTCTCGGCGCCGGTCAAGCTGAGCTTCCCTTACGATCGCGATCAGCTGATGTTCCTGATGCAGCACGATTCCGATGGCTTCAATCGCTGGGACGCCGGGCAGCAGTTGGCGGTCCAGGTGCTTCAGGAACTGGTCGGCCAGCACCAGCAAGGTCAGGCGCTGGTTATGGATCAGCGACTGGTCACGGCGTTGCGTACCGTTCTGGCGGACGAGCAGCTGGATCAGGCCATGGTCGCGGAAATGCTTTCGCTGCCGAGCGAGGCTTATCTGGCCGAAATCAGCGAAGTGGCCGATGTCGAGGCGATCCATGCCGCTCGCGAATTCGCCCGTCGGCAGTTGGCCGACAGCCTGTTCGACGCGTTGTGGGAGCGCTATCAGACCAATCGCAGTGTTTCGCGAGCCACACCTTATGTGGCCGAGGCTGAACACTTCGCGCGTCGCGCCCTGCAGAACATCGCGCTGTCGTACCTGATGCTCAGTGGCAAGCCGCAGGTGCTGGACGCGACCATCGAACAGTTCGACACCAGCGACAACATGACCGAGCGTCTGACGGCGCTGGCCGTGCTGGTCAACTCGCCGTTCACCGAAGCGCGGGACAAAGCGCTTGCGGTGTTCGCCGAGAACTTCAAGGACAACGCGCTGGTCATGGATCAGTGGTTCAGCGTGCAGGCCGGCAGCCCGCTGCCCGGTGGTCTGGAGCGAGTCAAGGCGCTGATGCAGCACCCGGCGTTCAATATCAAGAACCCGAACAAGGTGCGGGCCCTGATCGGCGCGTTTGCCGGGCAGAACCTGATCAACTTCCATGCGGCGGATGGCTCGGGCTACCGTTTCCTGGCGGATCTGGTGATCGAGCTCAACGGCTTCAACCCGCAGATTGCCTCCCGGCAGCTGGCGCCGTTGACCCGCTGGCGCAAATACGACAGCGCTCGTCAGGCGCTGATGAAAGCCGAGCTTGAACGCATCCTCGCCTCGGGCAACCTGTCGGCCGACGTGTTTGAAGTGGTGAGCAAGAGTCTGGCCGAGTAACGGCGCAGGGCTTCGGAAGAGGTGCTACCCGCTCTGGCGGTTAGCACCTTTTTTTTGGGTAGTGCATGCCTGCAGGAGCGGACTTGTCCGCGAAAGCAGACGTTCAGGCAATAGAAATGCTGCGGATGTACTGGCACTTTCGCGGACAAGTCCGCTCCTACAAGGATTGTGCTGGACCTGTGGATTGGGCTGAACGTGTAGGAGCGGACTTGTCCGCGAAGACAAACGCTCCCGGAATAGAAATCTCACATGTGAGGGATATCTATCCCACACCACATCTGCTAGCTTGCACTTCAGATTCTGGACGAGATAGAGGGAAGTACCCATGCCTCGGACAAACCCGGACGCCCCGGCGAGGGCGTTGAAAAGCTCTACCGATTACATGCGTGAAATGCGCGTGCGACTCAAGGAAGCCGGGCTGGTGAAGCGGGAATTCTGGATCCGGCCCGAAAACGTCGATGCCCTGCGGGGGATCGAAAAAGCCCTGCGCCAGCCCTTTCTGGGCCAGAGAATCAAACTGGAGGATTTCATGACCGAGAACACCAACTGGACGACGAGCTCGCTGCACAAGTCCCTTGCCGGACTTGAAGCCGTAACCAAGGGCGAAATCGACCTGTCCATCACCCATACAGCCGAACCGAGCGTCCGCCTGACCCTCAAGGAGTTCGGCGACCTGCCTGTCTACATCGCAGTGGCCGGCGACCAGATACTGGCCGATGCGACCCTGATCGAAGTTGATCGCGTCAAGGACCCGGTAGCGTTCAACGACGTGGTGCTGCGCAGCCGCGACCTGTTCCCGTTGTCTTCGGTCGGCATCGAGCGGCTGGCCGACGGGCAGGAAGTCTACTGCCTGTTCGGTGCGCTTAGCGCGGCATCGTCGCTGACCGTCATCGTTCAGGAAATCCTTACCCTCGCGGACAATGTGATCCGTGCGGCAGAGGCTTTCGACGACCACTTCATTCGCTGAGCATTGCTTCAGGAACACTGCCGTCAGGAGGAGAAATCCATGACAACGAGCATCTGGAAAAAACTGGTCACCGCGGTACGGGGTGGCGCTTCCGAAGTGGGCGAGTCAATCGTTGACGCCAACGCCCTGCGAATCCTTGATCAGGAAATCCGTGACGCCGACAGCGCGCTGGTCAAGGCCCGGGACGGCCTGATCACCATCAAGGCCAAGCACAAACTGTCAGCGCAACGGCTTGAAGAGCACGCGGCCAGTATTGCCAACTGGGAAGGCCGCGCGATGCAGGCCCTGAGCAAGGGCGAAGAAGCACTGGCGGCGGAATGCGCTGCCAAGATTGCCGAGCTCGAAGCACAGCGCGACCAGGAGCAGGCACTGGCGGACCAGTTCGCCAAACAGGTCGGTTTGCTGCAGGAACAGGTCGTCAAGGCCGAATCGCGTATCCGCGGGCTCAAGCAGCAGGTCGAGATGGCCCGCGCCCGCGAAACCGTCCAGCGCGCTCGCGTCGCAACCGCCAATGCCACCGGCGGTGCCAGTGGCGCGGTGGAAACGGCCGTTGGATCGCTGGCGCGTCTCAAGCAGCGTCAGGATGAACAGGACGCCAAGCTCGAAGCCGCCGAAGAATTGGCTGGCCAGTCCAGCGGCAGCGACCTTGAGCGTCGCTTGCAGGAAGCCGGTATCGGCGCCAAGAGTGGCGGTGCCGAGGACGTACTGGCGCGCCTGAAAGCCAAGAGCCAGACGCCGGCCCAGTAAGCCAGGCAGCCGTTATCAAGGATGGCACATGAGTTTTTCGATACGGCTGAAGGTTGTTCTGGGTCTGTCGCTGCTGCTGGTGGCGTTGCAACTGGCCAATGCCTTGACCGGCTACTGGCTGGTGTCGTTCGGGATCGTTCCGCGTAGTCTCGAAGGTTTGCGAGGCATTGTTCTGGCACCCTTCATTCACGGCTCGTTCGGGCACCTGCTGGGGAATCTGGTGCCGTTCATGGCGCTGAGCTGGCTGGTTGCGACTGAAGGCGTCCGGCGTTATGCCTGGGTCGTGGCGCTGATCGTGCTGCTTGGCGGCTCGCTGGTCTGGGTGTTCGGACGGACCAGTCTGCATGTAGGCGCCAGCGGATTGATTTTCGGTCTGTGGACCTACGTGCTGGCCCGCGCCTGGTATCAGCGCAGCATTGCCAGTCTGCTGCTGGCGATTCTCGCGCTGGCCGGATACAGCGGGTTGATCTACGGCTTTCTGCCGGCGGCGGGTGTGTCGTTCGAATCGCATATCGCCGGCGCTGTGGCCGGGATCTGCGTCGCGCGGCTGATGCATGCCACAACGTCCAGGGTCTGATTGTCTACGGCACGGACTTTTCTACATCGCGGCCAGTGGTCTGCAAGGAGATGCGTTATGAGTTGGTTCAAACGTGCGATGGGGCTCGAAGCGCCCAAGCCTTCGGGGCGCGTCGCCGGAACTGCTGTTACCGCCAGCCCGCTGGGCCTGGCTTCCGGGCGCATGCTGTGCCTGGACCCTTCATTGAAGACGTTGCTCGACGGCCACTCCCACGTCGTCATTCCTGGCGACGAAAAGGTCTGGGCCGTGGGCCGCATCGATCTTGGTCAGTCCATGGGGATTCACCGCTTCTATCTGGATGACGACGACTACTTCCTGCAAGTGGTCAGCGACGGGCCGGCCGCTGAAGATATTCAGGACATTATTCTGTTCGGGTATTACAGTGCAGCGCCGATCACCAGCAAGGAAGAATTGCTGCGCCTGACCGGACCGCAATCGCAGATCGGGCTGCCGACCTACGAGCACGAAGGTGAGGAGTACTTCCGGCAGTGGGGCACCGAAGACGGCCAGACCGAGCTGACGCCTCTGGACGAAGATGTGCTGAGCCCCGACAGCGGATACCGTGTAAAACACCTGAGCATGCTATATGCGCGGGAAACCGGCCTGATCGGTCGTCGGGAATTTCTGCTGTTTTCGGTCGAAGAGGACGAAGAGGGCGCGATTACCCTGACAACGGCCGTTGGCGTCACTCTGCAATCCACAGACATCACTGTTATATGACAAGGAAATCCAAATGATCGACGCGCTGCGTATGTCGCTCAACGCTACTGCCGTGTTCGGCTTCATTATGTATATCGTGGTGGCGGCAGTGCTCTTTGCGCTCTTCCAGTTCATCTACAGCCGGATCACGCCGCACAGGGAATTCGCGCTGATCCGCGAAAACAACAGCGCGGCGGCACTGGCGCTCGGTGGCTCGCTGATCGGCTTTGCACTGCCGGCCAGCAATATCATCACCTACAGCATCGGCATCCTCGATGTCATCGTCTGGGCGCTGATTGCCGCAGTCGTCCAGCTGGCGGCCTTCGGCGTCGCGAGCGTGGTGCTCAAGGGGTTGTCGGCACGCATTGCCAAGGGCGAAATGGCGGCGGCCATCTATTCGGCCAGCGTGGCGGTCAGCGTCGGCCTGCTCAATGCGGCCTGCATGACCCCGACGGTCTGAGCGCGGCACGGTCAAGGAGATCACCATGAGACGCAGTCCCGCAAAACTCGTGCTCGCCGGCACCCTGCCGCTGGCGCTTTCAGCCTGTGGTCCGTCGCAAGACACACCCAACTTCAGTGCTCAGGCCAACTTCAAGTCGGTACAGGAATGTGTCGAAGCCAAGGTGCCGGTGGACACCTGCTCGGACGCCTACATGCAGGCCATGTCCGACCATCGCCGCATTGCCCCGACCTACGATGACAAGGCCGCTTGCGAAGCCGACTTCGTTCCCGATTACTGCCAGGTCACGTCGGACGGCAAGTACATGCCGAAACTGGGCGGTTTCGAGCTGGGCTTCGAGGGTAACGTGCCCAAGGAAGCGCTGGACAGGGCCCGCGCGGAAGTTGCGCAGGCGCAGGGCAGCGGCTTCAGCGGCACCGAAGGTCTGCTGACCGGTCTGTTGATTGGCAATCTGATGAGCAACGGTTTCGGCGGCAACCGTTATTACTCGCAGCCCATCTATCAGACCCGTGATAGCCGCGGCGGCTATTACAGTTCCTCCTTGCCTGGGCAGATCGACCGTGGCAAGACGTTCAGTCGTTCCACGCAGGCGCGTTCAAGTCCGGACGCTCGCTACAGTCAGGGCACGCTGGGCCGCAGTCTTGGCGCTTCCGGCGCCGGATCGTCGGTGTCTTCGACCATTTCGCGCGGCGGCTTTGGCAGTCAGGCGGCCGCGCGCAGCGGCTGGGGCGGCAAGAGCAGCGGCGGCTTCAGCTCGGGCGGCTAGGCCCTTTTTGGAACCGATCCATGAAAAAGATCAGCATCGAGGAGCGTCCTGACTGGCGCGTCACCGCCGAACGAGAGGGCTTCGCCTTCCACACAATCGACGGCGAACGCTACTGGGACGAGCGCGGGTATTACCTGTTCACTGAAGAGCAGATCACCCGCGATCTCGAACAGCCGACCCAAGAGCTGCACCAGATGTGCATGGACGCCGTGGCGCGGGTGGTGGAAAGCGAAGAACTGCTGACTCGCCTGGCGATCCCGCCAGCGTTTTTCGATCTGGTTGGTTCTTCATGGCGTGAAGGGCATCCGCATCTATATGGCCGCTTTGATTTCGCTTACGACGGCAGCGGGCCGGCGAAGATGTACGAAATCAACGCCGACACGCCGACCAGCCTGATGGAAGCCGGCGCCTTTCAGCTGTTATGGCTGGAAGAGCAGATCGAACGTGGCGTGTTACCGGAGCGGGCCACGCAGTTCAACTCTATCGCCGAGGACCTGGTGCGTGCTTTCGCCACGCTGCCTGGCACCAGTCCGTTCTACTTCGCAGCGATGTCGGGCTCGGTCGAGGATCGCGGCACCACCGACTTTCTGCGACGAATGGCCGCCCATGTCGGCATCGACGCCCGGCACATCGATATCGAAGACATCGGGCTGAACGAGCAGGGGAGATTCGTCGACCTTGAGGGGCGCTGGATCGAGCGGCTGTTCAAGCTGCATGCCTGGGAGCACATCTTTCATGAGTCCTTCGGCAGCCATGTGCCGGCCAGCGGCACGCAATTCGTCGAGCCGGCATGGAAGGCGATTCTCAGCAACAAGGGGATTCTGCCACTGCTATGGCAGTTCAACGAGGGCCATCCCAACCTGCTGCCGGCGCATGTAGACAACGATCCCGGCAAGCCGCTGCCGCGTGGCTGGGTACGCAAGCCGTACTTTTCCCGCGAGGGTGCCAACATCGAAATGCATACCTTGGGGGACGAGATCATTGCGGTCGACGGCCCTTACACCGATGCGCCCTATATCCTGCAGCAGTACTCGCCGCTGCCGCGCTTCGGCGACAGTTACACGCTGATCGGGTCCTGGGTGATCGGCGACCTCGCATCCGGCATCGGCATCCGCGAGGACGACAGCCTGATCACAAAAGACACCAGCCGGTTTCTGCCCCACGTTGTGATCGACTGAGTTGCCTGTCTCGTCCACGGGGGTTACCGGTCACGCGGTACCCCCTTTTTTGTGACCGACTGCCGGTCCAGGTCAGCGAGGGCAATCCTCGGCCTCGTCAAGTTTGCAAATCATGTCCGGATTCACGGTCGGCGCGCGTGTAATACGAGGCGCTGTTTTGCGTACCGTCCCTAGTATTTAACCGGATATGTAGTGCGCTGCGGAAATCGATCTTATTTTGATATTAGCGAGCGCTCGGGTTGCAGTTATACTTACAATTCCTCGAATGATATCTGTAGCGTGCAACGGCAATCTGTGGTCAAGATTTGATAAGGGGTTGAATCGAGAAACTTCCTACAAGTTGAAGTTTCATTTCTTACAGTTTGCTCTGTAGTTGCAGCGTTCGGGCAGGAAGCACCAATAAAAATACAGCAAGGAGCTGACACTTATGAGCAAATCAATGGGTGATACTGCATCGTGCCGCAGGCTCAAGACTGCAGGCTGCGTGCTGTCCGGGCTGTTGCCATGGCTGGCGGCGGGCGGAGTGCAGGCAGTAGAAATGAGTCTCGCCGATGACCGGGTGACGGGCACTCTCGATACGACTGTTTCCTACGGGCAGATGTGGCGGGTACAAGGCCGTGACAAGCGCAACGATGACGTTAATACCAACGACGGTAATCGAAACTTTGATACTGGTCTGGTATCGGAGGTGTTTAAACTTACAAGCGAGTTAGAACTTTCCTACGAAAATTACGGACTGTTCGTGCGAGGTTCTGCATTCTATGACACGCAGATCATGGATAAGCGAACCAACTTTCTCGATGGCAACGGCGCTTCTCAGCCGAGTCAGAACTATCCGGACGATCGATCGTTCACCCGCGAGACGCGACATAGCGCCGGACGCAATGCGGAGATTCTCGACGCTTATGTCCGCGGCAATTGGGAGGTTGCCGGAGCCCCGCTCGACGCGCGCCTGGGCAGGCAAGTGTTCAACTGGGGCGAAGGGCTGTTCTATCGTGGCGGCGTCAATACCACGAACCCGATCGATGCGGCCAGCTTCCGGCTGCCGGGCTCCGAACTCAAGGAGGTTCTGGTACCGGTCGAGGCGCTGAGCTTCAATGTCGGGCTGGGCGAAAGCCTGTCGCTGGAGTCGTTTTACCAGTTCAACTGGCGGGAAACCGAGGTTGATCCGGTGGGCACCTACTTTTCCGAAACCGACCTGTTTGCCGCTGGCGGCAATACGGCCTATGCGCCGGTCCCGGCGCTGGTTCCGCTCACTGGCCTTTATCAAGGGCTAAGCGCCGCAGGAGTCGGCGGACTGCAAGGTGGCGGGCGCATCGATGGCGCGGGCAATGTGAAGGCCGCGAGCATCGGCCCGGACATCAATGCGCGAAATGACGGGCAGTACGGCATCGCGCTGCGTTATATGGCCGAACAACTCAATTCGACCGAGTTCGGGTTCTACTTCGTCAACTACCACGCCAAAGAGCCGACCATCCATGCCGATCTGGGTAGTTACTCCGGGTTGAACCTCGCACAGATCAGCGCTGCGGCCGCCCCTCAGATTCAGCAGCTGGTGGCGGGGCAGGCGGGGATCAGCGTGCAGCAATTGCAGCAGATCATGGCAGCCAGTCCCAACGGTCCGTTGGCACAGGCGTACCGCAGCGCCCTGAGCTCTGCGGTCGGCGGCGTCGCAACCATGGATGTCGCCAGCCAGGTACGGGGGCGCCGGCAGTATGCCGAAGACATCCGCATGCTGGGCCTAAGCTTCAACACCCACATTGGCCAGGCGTCGGTATTCGCTGAGCTGGCATACCGGCCCAACATGCCCATTGGTCAGGCCGCGACCAGCGATCTGCTGGGTGACCTGCTGCTTCAGGCGCCGCAGCTGGCGACCGGCTCCAGGGTCAATATCGGCGGCCATCAGGTGGCGCTCGGCGAGCAGATCCGCAACGCCGAGCGGGTCGAGATGTTCAATGCGTCGCTCGGCACGCTGTACAACTTCGGCCCGCGCCTGTCGTTCGATGGTCTGACCATGGTCGCCGAACTGTCCTCCGAGCACTTGCGTGGCAGTAGCCTGAAATACACCGCATGGGACGGCAGCGTCCGCTACTACGCGGGTCGCGGCAACGGTTCCTATCTTGCCGGCTACGACCGCGGCGACCAGGTCAATCGCAATGCCTACGGGTACACCCTGATGCTGCAAGGCACCTGGAACGATGTGTACGCCGGGGTCAATCTCTCGCCATTCGCCATCTACAAGGAGGACTTCGAGGGCAATTCCCACCAGACCGGCAACTTTATCGAGGGCCGCAAGGCACACACGCTGGGTGTTCGGGCCAGCTACCAGAACCGCCTGGAGACCGAACTGCAATACACCTCGTTCTACGGCGCCGGCAAAAACAACGCGGTTCGCGACCGGGACAACGTGGGCCTGAACGTCAAATACTCGTTCTAGCCCTGACACAAGCAAGGAGAGCCTCATGCTCATGAAGTACCTGAAGGGAATCACAGCCTTGACGCTTGTGATCAATACGGCAATCGCCGCGGACGCCACGCTGCTGGACGCCCGCCTTACGCCACTGGGCGGCGAGCGTGCCGGCAACGCAGCCGGAACGATACCGGCCTGGACCGGCGGCATCACCCAGGCGCCCGCCGGTTACGGTGGGCCAGGCACACGTCACGTCGACCCTTATGCAGCGGACAAACCCCTGTTCACCATCACCCGGGCCAACCTCGATCAATACCGCGAGAACCTGACTCCGGGTCAGATTGCCCTGTTCAACGCCTGGCCCAACAGTTATGCCATGCCGGTCTACCCGACCCGGCGCTCTGCCTCCGCGCCACAGTGGGTCTACGACAACACGCGGGTGAATGCCGCCAGGGCCAGGCTGGTCGGTGACGGCAATGGGTTCGTGGATGCCTATGGTGGTATACCGTTCCCGATCCCCGAAAATGGCGTGCAGGCAGTCTGGAACCACATCGCTCGATATCGCGGCACCTACGTGGTGCGCCGTGCTTCGGAAGTCGCCGTGCAGCGCAACGGCAGTTACAGCCCGATCACCTCGCAGCAAGAAGCGCTGTTCAGGTTCTATGACCCCAAGGGCAACTACGCCGGGCTGGACAACATTCTGTTCTATTACCTGTCGTTCACCCGCAGCCCGGCGCGCCTTGCGGGTTCAGCGGTGCTGGTTCATGAAACCCTCGACCAGATCCAGGAGCCGCGCCAGGCCTGGGCCTATAGCGCCGGCCAGCGTCGGGTGCGTCGCGCGCCGAGTCTTGCGTATGACACGCCAATCCCCAACTCCGATGGCCTGCGCACGGCGGACGATACCGACATGTTCAACGGCTCGCCTGATCGTTACGACTGGAAGCTGGTGGGCAAGCGCGAGATCTACATCCCTTACAACAACTACCGGGTGTCGAGCCCTGACGTCACTTATCGGCAGCTGCTGCAGCCCGGTCATCTGAACCCGGCCTACACGCGTCATGAACTGCATCGGGTATGGGTGGTGGAGGGCAGACTGAAGTCCACCGCCCGGCATGTCTATTCCAGGCGTACGCTTTATCTGGACGAAGACAGCTGGCAGGTGGCCGTTGCCGATCAGTACGACGGCCGCGGCGAACTGTGGCGGGTGTCCATGGCGTATCTGAAGAACTACTACGAGCTGCCGGCGATCTGGTCGGCACTGGATGTCTTCCATGACCTTCAGGCGCGGCGCTATCACGTGCAGAACCTCGACAACGAAGAGCCCAGCACTCTCGACTTCGCCCAGCCGGTGCCCGACGTGAGCGAGTTTACGCCGGCCGCCTTGCGTCGCCGGGGCACCCGCTAGAACCCTCGGCGTCGCAGCTCTTGCGCGTGCGGCCTGTCCGTAGCAGGCCGCATCGCGTAGCGGAGCCGCCGGTCATCAGGTCCACTGATACCTCGTCAATCACGCCGGACCTGCTTACAAAAGATAACGTCATGCTGATTGTCAGGCATTCGCAAAGCTGTCTAGGATGGGCGAGCTTCCGGAAGGGCAGGACTAGAGCGCTTGCAGGCGCCTTCGTCGCGAACTGACCCGATAACAATAAAAGGGGAGAAGTCCATGAGGCGCGCCTATTCATTCAAGCAGCCAGACGTGCGTTCACCAATGAGAGCCGGACTGTCGTCGATTGCAGCGCTGCTGGCATTCGCGGCCTGCGCATCGGTGAGCGCCGCGCCGCAACCGGCTGATCGTCCCGTATCCGACCCGGCTATCCAGGCCATCGAATCAAGCAAGGCATCCAGAGGGCTGCTGCTTGAAGTCGTTAATGCCGGTAAGCGGCTGGTGGCGGTCGGGGAACGAGGGCACATTCTCTATTCCGACGATCAGGGCAAAAGCTGGGTTCAGGCAAAGGTACCGACGCGCCAGTTGTTGACGGCGGTGTACTTCGCCGACGACCGGCACGGCTGGGCGGTCGGCCACGACGCGCAGATCCTCGCCAGCGCCGACGGCGGTCAGACCTGGACCAAGCAATTCGAAGACCTCAAGCGTGAAGCACCGTTGCTGGATGTCTGGTTCAAGGACACCAACACCGGTTTTGCCGTGGGCGCTTACGGCACGCTGCTGACCACACTGGACGGCGGCCTGCATTGGGAGGACGTCAGCGACCGGCTCGACAACGAAGACCAGTACCATCTCAACGGAATCGCAGAGGTCAGAGACGCCGGACTGTTTGTGGTTGGTGAGGCGGGCAGCATGTTCCGCTCCGCTGATGAAGGACAGACCTGGGAAAAACTCGAAGGCCCTTACCAGGGATCGCTGTTTGGCGTGACGGGCACCGCAAGCCCGGCCACGCTGCTGATCTATGGCCTGCGCGGCAACCTGTTCCGGTCAACGGATTTTGGTGACAGCTGGACCCAGGTGGAGCTGAACGCGGCGCGCGGCCCGCTGGAGTTCGGCCTGGCCAATGCCGCGTTGCTGAGCGACGGCTCAGTGGTGCTGGTGGGGAACGGCGGTAGCGTACTGCGCAGCACCGACGACGGTCAGAGCTTTCAGGTATCCAACCGTCCCGACCGGGTTTCACTGGCCGGAGTGACCGCCAACGAGCACGGCAATCTGATCCTGGTGGGCCAGGGCGGCGTACGCCTCACTTCGCCGACGGGCACTGACACGACCCAACAATAAGAACTCTCAGGGCGGGACATTGGTCATGACCAATCTTCAACACACGCAGCATCACGGCGACAAGGCGACCTTTCTCGAACGACTGATTTTCAATAATCGCCCTGCGGTGATCCTTCTGTGTCTGCTGGCCAGCATCTTTCTGTTCTGGCAGGCCACCCAGGTTCGGCCATCCACCAGTTTCGAGAAAATGATCCCGCTGGATCACCCGTTCATCCAGAACATGATGGCGCACCGCAACGACCTGGCGAATCTGGGCAACACGGTGCGGATTTCCGTGGAAGCGCTGGATGGCGATATCTTCTCCAAGACGTACATGGAAACGCTGCGGGAGATCAACGACGAGGTATTTTACATACCCGGCGTGGATCGCTCCGGCCTCAAATCGCTGTGGAGCCCGAGCGTTCGCTGGACCGAAGTGACCGAAGAGGGCTTCGCTGGCGGTGAGGTCATTCCGCAGAGTTACGACGGCTCCGAGCAAAGCCTCGATCAGTTGCGCAACAACGTGCTCAAGTCCGGCCAGATCGGTCGGCTGGTCGCCAACGACTTCAAGTCGAGCATCGTCGACGTGCCATTGCTGGAGTCCTATCCGGACCCGGCGGATCAGGGCAAGTTGATCGCCCTGGACTATCAGCAGTTCTCCCACCAGCTGGAAGAAAAGATCCGCGACAAGTACCAGGCGCAGAACCCCAACATCAAGGTCCACATCGTCGGTTTTGCCAAGAAGGTCGGTGACCTGATCGACGGGCTGGTGATGGTCGTGATGTTTTTCGGCGTCGCTTTTATCATCACGCTGGTGCTGCTGATCTGGTTCACCCGCTGCATCCGCAGCACCATCGCAGTCCTGAGCACTACGCTGATCGCGGTGATCTGGCAGTTGGGGCTGATGCATGTGGTGGGTTTCGGTATCGACCCCTACTCGATGCTGGTGCCGTTTCTGATCTTCGCCATCGGCATTTCCCATGGTGTGCAGAAGATCAATGGTATCGCCCTGCAATCCAGCGACGCCGAAAACGCCCTGACGGCGGCGCGCCGCACTTTCCGCCAGCTCTTTCTGCCGGGGATGATCGCCATTCTCGCCGATGCGGTCGGTTTCATTACCCTGCTGATCATCGACATTGGTGTGATTCGCGAGCTGGCCATCGGTGCCTCCATCGGCGTGGCGGTGATCGTGTTCACCAATCTCATCCTGCTGCCGGTGGCGATTTCCTACGCGGGTATCAGTAAGAGGGCGATATCCCGCAGCAAACAGGACGCCGTGTCGGATCACCCTTTCTGGCGCCTGCTGTCCAACTTTGCCAGCGCCAGGGTCGCACCGGTATCCATCGTGCTGGCGCTGCTGGCCTTCGGTGGCGGGCTTTGGTACAGCCAGAACCTCAAGATCGGCGATCTGGATCAGGGCGCACCCGAATTGCGGCCTGACTCGCGCTACAACCAGGACAACGCGTTCATCATCAATCACTACTCCACCAGCTCCGATGTATTGGTGGTGATGGTCAAGACCGCGCGCGAAGGCTGCTCGGCGTACCCCACGATGTCGGCCATCAACGAGCTGGCCTGGAAGATGGAAAATACGCCGGGAGTGCAGTCGGCGATTTCCCTTGTGACGGTTTCCAAGCAAGTGATCAAGGGCATGAACGAGGGCAACCTCAAGTGGGAAGCCCTGTCGCGTAACAAGGACGTGCTGAACAGTTCCATCGCCCGCGCCGACGGCCTCTACAACAACGATTGCTCGCTGGCGCCGCTGCTGGTGTTCCTCAACGACCACAAGGCGGAAACCCTGGACCGCGCGGTATCCGCGGTGCAGAGATTCGCCGAAGAGAACAACACGCCTGAGCTGCAGTTTCTGCTCGCAGCCGGCAACGCCGGGATCGAGGCGGCGACCAACGAAGTGATCAAAAAGTCAGAACTGATCATTCTGGTGCTGGTGTACATCTGCGTCGCGGCCATGTGCATGATCACCTTCCGTTCCTGGGCGGCGACCTTGTGTATCGTGCTGCCGCTGGTGCTGACCTCGGTGCTGGGCAATGCGCTGATGGCGTTCATGGGCATTGGCGTCAAGGTTGCGACCTTGCCGGTGGTTGCGCTGGGCGTTGGCATCGGCGTGGATTACGGCATCTACATCTACAGCCGTCTGGAAAGTTTTCTGCGCGCGGGGCTGCCGTTACAGGAGGCTTATTACGAAACCCTGAAGTCCACCGGCAAGGCGGTGCTGTTCACCGGACTGTGCCTGGCAATCGGCGTATGCACCTGGATCTTCTCGGCGATCAAGTTCCAGGCAGACATGGGGCTGATGCTGACCTTCATGCTGCTCTGGAACATGTTCGGCGCGCTATGGCTGCTGCCGGCGCTGGCGCGCTTCCTGATCAAGCCGGAGAAAATGGCGGGGAAGGTCGGGAATTCGTTGTTTTCCCATTGAATACGCAGGAGCGCGCTTGCCCGCGACGGCATTGGTACAGCCAGGATTGCTCTAATTTGGCGTACCGCCATCGCCAGCAAGCTGGCTCCCACAGGGATTGCGGCGTATCTCTAACGTGTAGGAGCCAGCTTGCTGGCGATGGCGGCTTTGTTGATTGCCTGAAAAAACGCTTCTACAGCGCTTCGCTCGCACCCAGCACTACACTCAAGGCATTGCGCGCGTCATCCAGCTGAACCAGCGTGGCATGGCGGGCGCCGAGGGCGTCGCGGTTCCGGATGGCGGTCAGGATGGCCTTGTGGCGCGGCAGCGCCAGCTCATGCAGGTTGGGGCGCTTGTTCGAATGCTTGAGTGCTTCACGCAGCGCCAGTGAAAGCATGTTGCACAGGTGCGAAAGCAGGTCGTTGTGGGTCGCATCGGCGATGCGGCTGTGGAAGTCCAGATCCGGCTGCAGCAATGCTTCGGGCGTCTCGGCGTCTTCCATGCGCTGATACGCTTCATGGATCGATTCGATTTCTTCATCCGTGGCGTGCTGCGCGGCAAGGGCCGCCACCGCGGGCTCGATGACCGCGCGGACACTGGTCAGCAGATTGAAGAACTCGTTTTGCGGCGAACTCTGCATGACCCAGTGCAGCACATCCGGGTCCAGCAGATGCCATTCTCGACGAGCCTTGACCACCGTGCCTACACGCGGCCGCGAATACACCAGACCTTTGGCAACCAGTACGCGGGTGGCTTCGCGCAATACCGGGCGGCTGACCGCGTATTCCTCGCACAGCAAAGCTTCGGCAGGCAATTTTTCGTCGGGTTTGAAACGACCGGAGACGATCTGCATGCCCAGCTCCTGAACGATGCGGGCGTGCATGCTTTTACGGTCGGAAGGCTTTCGGTAATCCATGGGGACGCGAGTCGATCCTGGCGATGAATGCTGCGCATCATACCATCGCGCAGGGCGTGCGGCGGGTGCCGAGGCGTCGACACCCGCTGTATGAATCGCGACCGGATCTGTCAGTGCGAGTGGCGTGGCACCTCGGCGCCTCGGCAACCGACCAGGAAGTCGAAATCGCAGCCCTGATCGGCCTGCATTACGCGGTCGATATACAACTGACGGTAGCCGCCGGCAATGAACGGGTGCTGCGGTGCCTGCCAGTCGGCAAGGCGCGCGGCCAGTTCGGCTTCGGGAATATCGAGGTGCAGACGACCGTTGTTGCAGTCCAGTTCGATCCAGTCGCCTTCGCGCACCACGGCCAGCGGACCGCCCGCTGCCGCTTCAGGCGCGACGTGCAGAACCACGGTGCCGTAGGCGGTGCCGCTCATGCGCGCGTCGGAAATCCGCACCATGTCGGTAACGCCCTGAGCCAGCAGTTTGGCAGGCAGGCCCATGTTGCCGACTTCCGCCATGCCCGGATAACCCTTGGGCCCGCAGTTCTTGAGGACCATCACCGAGCTTGCGTCGATATCCAGATCCGGATCGTTGATTCGCTCCTTGTACATCTCGAAGTTTTCGAACACCACGGCGCGACCACGGTGCTGCATCAGTGCCGGCGTGGCCGCGGAAGGCTTGAGAACGGCGCCGAGTGGCGCGAGGTTGCCGCGCAGCACACAGATGCCGCCGTCGGCGCGAATCGGGTTGTCCAGGGTGCGAATCACCTGATCTTCGCCATAGATCGGCGCGGCCTGGGTGTTCTCGCCGATGCTCTTGCCGTTGACAGTCAGCGCGTCCGGGTTCGGCAGCAGGCCGCCCTCGTTCATGCGTCGCAACACTGCTGGTAGGCCGCCTGCATAGTAGAACTCTTCCATCAGAAAACGCCCGGAAGGCTGCAGGTCGACAATCGTCGGCGTGCCGCGGCCGACGCGGGTCCAGTCGTCCAGTTCCAGATCGACGCCGATGCGCCCGGCGATGGCTTTGAGGTGAATGACGGCGTTGGTCGAGCCGCCAATGGCGGCGTTGACGCGGATCGCGTTTTCGAACGCTGCCTTGGTCAGGATCTTCGACAGACGCAGATCTTCGCGAACCATGTCGACCGCGCGCATTCCGGACATGTGCGCCAGTACGTAACGGCGCGAGTCGACGGCCGGAATCGCGGCGTTGTGCGGCAGCGAGGTGCCCAGGGCTTCGGCCATGCAGGCCATGGTCGATGCAGTGCCCATCGTGTTGCAGGTGCCTGCCGAGCGTGACATGCCGGCTTCGGCCGAGAGGAATTCATCCAGGCTGATGGTCCCGGCTTTATAGGATTCGTGCATTTGCCAGACGATAGTCCCGGCACCGATGTCCTTGCCTGCGTGCTTGCCGTTGAGCATTGGCCCGCCGGTGACGACGATGGCCGGCACGTCACAGCTTGCCGCGCCCATCAGCAGGGCCGGCGTGGTCTTGTCACAACCGGTCAGCAGCACCACGCCGTCGATAGGGTTGCCGCGAATCGCTTCCTCCACATCCATGCTCGCCAGGTTGCGGGTGAACATGGCGGTGGGGCGCAGGTTGGATTCGCCATTGGAGAACACCGGGAACTCGACCGGCCAGCCGCCTGCTTCGATCACACCGCGCTTGACGTGCTCGGCGATCTGCCGGAAATGCGCGTTGCAGGGGGTCAGTTCCGACCAGGTATTACAGATGCCGATGATGGGTTTGCCGTGAAACTGATGGTCGGCGATACCCTGGTTCTTCATCCAGCTTCGGTACATGAAGCCGTTCTTGTCGGCGGTGCCGAACCACTGGGCGGAACGCAGGGTAGGTTTTTTATCGGAATCAGACATGATCGGCTCTCTTATTGTAAGACTTAATAGCGTTGCTGCCGGTTAAGGTAAGCCTAAAAATCGATCATTGGAAGAGTTGTCAGCTCAAATAGTATTACTATATAGTTATTCGCAATCGGGGGACGACCCAGCCGGGCCTTTTCAGGGCGGCGGCGAGTGGCGATTCCCCAAGGTTCCATAACAAAAACAATTGGAGACCGCCTTCATGAGCCAGGAATTGCGGCTTATACGCCGCATCACGCTGAAACTGATTCCCTTCCTGATCCTGCTGTACCTCATCGCCTATGTGGATCGCTCCGCCGTCGGTTTCGCCAAGCTGCACATGGGCGCGGACATCGGCATCGGGGACGCGGCCTACGGGCTGGGCGCCGGGCTGTTCTTCATCGGCTACTTTCTGCTGGAAATCCCAAGCAACCTGATGCTCGAACGGTTCGGCGCACGTCGCTGGTTCGCCCGGATCATGGTCACCTGGGGCGCGATCACCATCGGCATGGCGTTCGTTCAGGGGCCGCACAGCTTCTACGTGATGCGCTTTCTGCTGGGTGCCGCCGAGGCTGGCTTCTTTCCGGGCGTGCTGTACTACATCACTCAGTGGTTCCCGGTTCGCCATCGCGGCAAGATCCTGGGTTTCTTCATCCTCTCGCAACCCATCGCCATGATGATCACCGGCCCGGTGTCCGGCGGCCTGCTGGGCATGGACGGCGTACTGGGCCTGCATGGCTGGCAGTGGCTGTTCATCGTCATCGGTACTCCGGCGATCCTGCTGACCTGGCCGGTGCTGCGCTGGCTTCCGGATGGTCCGCAGCAGGTCAACTGGATGAGTCAGGAAGAGAAAGACTGGCTGACCGGTGAGCTGAAAAAGGATCTGCAGGCGTACGGGCAGACCCGCCACGGCAACCCGCTGCACGCCCTCAAGGACAAACGCGTTCTGCTGCTCGCGCTTTATTACTTGCCGGTGACGCTGAGTATTTACGGCCTGGGCCTGTGGCTGCCGACGCTGATCAAGCAGTTCGGCGGCAGCGACCTGACCACCGGCTTCGTGTCATCCGTGCCCTACATCTTCGGCATCATCGGTCTGTTGATCGTGCCGCGCAGTTCCGATCGGCTCAACGACCGATACGGACATCTGGCAGTGCTTTATATCCTGGGTGCCATCGGCCTGTTCTGCAGTGCCTGGCTGACGTTGCCGGTGGCACAACTGGCGGCGCTGTGTCTGGTGGCGTTCTCGCTGTTCTCCTGCACCGCGGTGTTCTGGACCCTGCCGGGCCGCTTTTTCGCCGGTGCCAGCGCCGCTGCTGGCATCGCCTTGATCAACTCGGTCGGCAACCTGGGCGGTTACATCGGCCCGTTCGTGATCGGTGCGCTCAAGCAAGCGACCGGCAACCTGGCGTCCGGGCTGTACTTCCTGTCCGGCGTCATGGTGTTCGGCCTGGTGCTGACCGCCATTGTCTACCGCGTGCTGGAGCGCAGGCACGTATTGCCGCAGGACGAATTTTCCGCCAGTGCCAAAGCTCGTTAAGAGAGCCACGTTAAAAGGAGCCTTTCATGCGACTCATACAGTTTGAACTGAACAACGGCGATCGCCGGGTTGGCGTGGTCGACGGTGATCAGGTGCGCGAAGTGCAGGGCGCCCACAGCGTCCGCGAGCTGGCGCTGGCCGCTATTGAAACCGGTACCGGCCTGGCGCAGCAGGTCGAAGGGCAGGGGCTGGGTGCCAGCCATGATTATTCGCAGCTGCTTGAAGAAATGCGCGTCCTGCCGCCACTGGATCATCCGGACCCGGCGCATCTGCTGGTCAGCGGCACCGGCCTGACCCATCTGGGCAGCGCATCGGCGCGCGACAAAATGCACCAGCAGGCCGGCGATGAAGCGGCAATGACCGACACCATGCGCATCTTCAAGTGGGGCGTGGAAGGCGGCAAGCCAGCGGCGGGTCAGGCGGGTGTGCAGCCGGAGTGGTTCTACAAGGGCGACGGCAGCATCGTCGTCCGTCCGGGCGCGGCGTTCTCGCTGCCGCCGTTCGCCGAGGACGGCGGGGAAGAGCCCGAAATGAGCGGCCTTTACGTGATCGGTCCGGATCGCAAGCCATATCGCCTGGGCTTTGCCGTCGGCAATGAGTATTCCGACCATGTGATGGAGCGGCGTAACTATCTGTACCTCGCCCATTCGAAACTGCGCGCTTGTTCGTTCGGCCCGGAGTTGCGTGTCGGCGACCTGCCGCAGAACCTGTCAGGCACCAGCCGGATCTGGCGCGATGGCGAGGTGTTGTGGGAGAAGGAGTTTCTCAGCGGCGAAGCCAACATGTGCCACAGCCTGGAGAATCTCGAATTCCACCATTTCAAATATGCCCAATTCCTGCGCCCCGGTGATGTACACGTGCACTTCTTCGGCACCGCGACGCTGTCGTTCGCCGACGGTGTGAAAACCCAGCCTGGAGACCGCTTCGAAGTCAGCCAGCCTGAGTTCGGACGGGCGCTGGTAAACGGGCTGGCGAAAAGCGAGACCGTGTTCGAGCCGGGCGGGATCGGGAAGCTTTGAAGTAGTTGCTGCACCGCAATTTCGCCTAATCACCTGTAGGAGCGGACCAGACGGTCCGCTTCTGCTAGACCTCCTGCCACAGGTTTTGCCTTATCATTCCCGCTTTCACACAAACCGGCAAAACTCATGACTACTACCCCTGACACGCTTTTTTCGGCCCTTCAATCCACCACCATGCTGGAAATCGACGGCTTGCACGCGTGGGACTTTTCCCTTGGCGAGGAGCTGAACATCGAATGCATGGACGGCCGCGAGCGCAAGGTCTGGCGGTTCAGCAAGGCGCAGGTCGAGGCCGCTGTATTCGACGAATCGCTGCAAAGCTGGGTGGTCAACGACGGCGCTGCCGATCATCGGATCATCTGCCTGGACGCATTTACCCCGACAGATGACGACGAATCCGAAACCGATTGATCCAGATCAGGTTCCGGCAAGCCTCTTGCCGGTAAATTCGCTTTCACTTGTCGGTCGCTTCTGCGCAAGCACCGGCATCAGGTGGTAGGGCGCGCAGTCTGCGCTTGCCCGCTACACACGGATGTGCTTGCCTTTTCTTATGCCCGGACGCCTGAGCGTCCGGGCATAACGACGTGTATCACTTTCACTGGCCGAGCCAGTTTTCTGCTCACGGATTCGAGCAAACGATGAAGATAGGGAGATCCAATGTCTACTCAAGGTGCGTTGAGTCGTGCACGATTGTTGCCGACTTTCATAGGCGTCATTCTGCTGGTACTGAGCGTGGTCATGCTGACCGGGAGCTTGCGGCTGGTGAGCCTGGGCGGCTCGTTCTACTACATGCTGTGCGGATTCGGCTTCGCTGCCATTGGCGTTCTGCTGATCATGGGTCTGCGTTTTGCGGTCTGGCTGTTCACCTTGCTGCTGCTGATCTGCACGGTGTGGGCGCTGTGGGAGGTGGGCCTGGACCGGCAGGAACTGATGCCACGGCTGTTCGTCTGGTTTCTCATCGGCCTGGTGCTGCTGTTGCCCATGGCCCGGCGGGGCCTCAAGCCGGTGCGGCGTCACGTATCCATTGGCGGTCTGCTGATCGCCGTGCTGCTGGCCGGCATCTCGGTCGACCCTATCGGTCAGCTCAAGCAGGTCGTGCCGCATTATCAGGGTTTCCTTGCCCGGCTGATCCCGACCACGGACCTGCCGGCCGAGCCTGCGGTTGATAGCCAGCACATCGCCATTCAGGCGCCGGCGCCTGTGACCGAAGGCTGACAGACCTTTGCGCGAGGTATGAGAAAACTACCTGCGCCCCGGCACTGTCATAGACCTGACTGTCGAGTAGTCGGCACCCACAATTTGAACAAGAAAGGAAGGCCTCCTATGTTCCCTACATCGCTGCGATGGCTGGCGCTTGCCTGTGCCATCAGTGCGGCTCCACTCCAGGCTGAACCCATGACCGATATCAATTTACTGGTAGGCACCTATACCCAGGGCAAGAGCGAGGGTATCTACCGCTTTGGCTTCAACAGCGAGACAGGTCAGATCGACCCCAAGCCTCGTCAGGTGATCAAGGCCGAAAACCCGTCCTGGCTAACCGTATCCAAGGATGAGCGCTACCTTTTTGCCGTCAACGAGAACGGACCGGGCCAGCGTGACGTGGTTGGCAAGGTCAGCAGCTTTGCCATCGACCCGAAGACCCGCTCCATCACGCCCATCAATCAGGTCGTAACTCAGGGGGAGGAGCCGACGCATTCGAGCCTGAGCCCGGATGGTCGGTATCTGTTCGTCTCCAATTACGCGGTCAATCCTGATCCCGGTGGCGTGCTGGCGGTGATGCCGGTGGGCAAGGATGGCAAGCTGGCCGACCCGGTACAGGCGCTGCCGCTGGGTCCGGGCAGCAAAGTGCATCCCGAGCGCCAGCTCGCGTCCCACGTGCATCTGGCGGTACCGACGCCGGACGACAAGTATCTGGTGGCCGCTGATCTGGGTGCCGACAAGCTGTTTGTTTATGAATACGATCAGGATCGCGCCAAACCTCTGCAACCGGCCAAAGTGCCTACCGTGCAGTTGCCGGCCGGCACTGGCCCCCGGCACCTGTTGTTCAGCCGCTCGGGCAAGCACGCCTGGCTGGTACTGGAAATGTCGGCAGAGGTGGTTACGTTCGAGTACCACAACGGCGAGTTCAAACAGAAGCAGCGCGTGGACCTGAAGAATAAAGGCGTCAATCAGAAGAACGGTGGCGGCGGCTTGCATACCTCGCCTGACGGCCGGTTCCTTTACGTTGCCAACCGAGGTGATGCCAATCAGATACTGGTGTTCCGGATCGACCCCACCACCGGCACTCTGGATGAGATTCAGCGTCGCGACGTGGAGGGCAAGGAGCCCCGCGAATTCAGCTTCGATCCTTCCGGCAAGTTCATGCTGATCGCCAATCAGAAGAGCAGCCAGATCGTGACCCTGCACCGTGATCCGCAAAGCGGCCTGCTCGGCGAGACGGTACAGAAATTCGACCTCGACTCGCCTTCGGATCTGCACTTCTTCAACGAAGAGTAACGTCCGCAGCTTGCAGCCCGCGCAAACGGCGAGCTGCAGGCACTATCAATCCAGCTGATATGAGTTAGTGCTACAAAAGATTTCTATGAATCGGCCCTCGGGCGTAAGTTTGAGTCACGGCCAAGACGGCCTGAACTTCCGCCAACCCGCAGACAGTTTGACTGCTGATAACTTCGAGAGGTGACCGACATGAACCTGAATGTATTTTCCATTATCGCGGCTTCCGCCATTTCCGCATCCGTCGCACTGCCTGCCAGTGCCAGTGCGGAAGTTTCAACTCGCAAGACACAGGCCACGCAAAGTTACACCCCTAAGTACTTGCAACAGAGCGCCAACTTCTACGCGGCGCTGGACCACAAGTTGCCACACTGAACGCTGATTGAATCCATTCCCCGTTAACGAACAATTCGCTACCGGGGAATGGATTCACGAAGGCTCTGCTCAAGGCTTTTGCGAGCACGTTCGCCCACACAGGTTGATGCGACCCACTGCTCATTACGTGGCAGGCCAGGCATCTTCTGCTCAGTGAGCCTGCTCGCGAAAGCTTTGAATTCCATCGTTCTGACTGCAACCTCGTCACTTGCCGTGACGGGGTCTTTTTCATGTCGTGCAAAAGTAACGTTTTGATTCTCTATGGCTGCCATTGAGTTCCTGAATAATCAAGCGAACTAATAGTTGCTATGAGTATTGGTGGTTTCTCAAAACTTCGTATCGCCGCCATTCTGTCGGCCAGGAAAACAGTATACGGAGCTGCACACCATGGCCACTGCCATCCTTCATTCCATCAAACAGGGCGCGTATATCGCGATTTCCCTTTACGTCGTATTCATCGCAGTGGTCGCCATCACCAGCATGAATCCCCAACTCAAGGATCGCCGCTATGAAGCGCCCGCCACTGCATCGGCGGCAAATCAGCCGGTGCAGGAGCGTGCTTCATGAGCGGCGCGGGAATCTGGGTAACCGCCGGTCTGGCCGTGATGATCAATGGCAGTTCACTTCTGGGTATCGGCCAGAACTCGGTAGGCGGGATCGCCCGAAGCATCGAGTGCCGTCACGAGATTGCCCACGCTATAGAACGCTCGCGGGCGGAAAAGCTGATGGCGGCCACACCGCCTCAGAACGCCGGCGTCCATGCCTGAGCGTTCTGAGCGCAGTACCGCAGACTAGCTCTGCACCTCGATCGTGCTCAGCCCGTTGCCCTGGCGCCGGACCTTGATCTGCACGGGAATCCGTTCATGCATTTCCTGAACGTGGGAGATGACCCCGACCTTGCGGCCCTGGGCCTGAAGGCCGTCCAGCGCATCCATCGCCAGTTGCAGGGATTCGGGGTCGAGGCTGCCAAAGCCTTCGTCGATGAACAGCGACTCGATACGCAAGGTGCTCGACGCCATCGAAGCCAGCCCCAGGGCCAGCGCCAGCGACACCAGAAAGGTTTCTCCGCCGGACAGCGAATGCACTGAGCGCAGCTCGTCGCCCATCTCCGTATCCAGTACCAGCAGACCGAGCATGCTGCCGCCACGCTTGAGGCGATAGCGGCGCACCAGCTGGCGGAGCTGCGCGTTGGCGTGGTGAACCAACAGGTCAAGGTTGTAGGCCTGGGCGATCTTGCGGAATTTGTCGCCTTCGGCAGAACCGATCAACGTGGCCAGACGCGCCCAGCGCTGAAATTCCGCATTGGCTGCTTCGATGCGTGCCTGCAATTCGCTGCTCGCATCGCGCCGGCGCTGGTCTTCGCTCAAGCGTGCACGCAAATCCGCGCACTGCTGCTCACTGACCGCGCACTGCTGGGCGGCGTCCGAGAGCGCGGCTTGCAACTGTGAGTGATCCAGGCCATCGCCATGCTGCGCCTGGTGTTGTTGCAAACGTTGTTGACGTTCCTGCAACAACACCCGAGCTTGCTCCAGCGCCTTCTCGCTGGCCTGCAATTGTTGGCGCAGCTGTTCGATGCGCGCGTCGTCGTAGGTCAGCAGCGCTTCGAGCGCACTGTCATCCAGCTCGCGGTGATCGTTGCGCCATTCGCTGATCAAGGCGTCGAGTTCGCTCAGTTCCTCTTGCAGCGTATGTTGCTGCTGGGTGTCGGACTTGAGTTCCGCAGCCAGCTGGATCAATTGCGCCTGTACATCCTGCAAAGCCTTGCCGACCGCGCCTTCCGCGTCACGGGCCTGCTCAACCGCCTGCTCCAGTGCCGTTTGCCAGTGCTCGGCGTCGACGTGGCCGCGCAGCAGTTCGCTGAGCACTTGCTGGCTGGCTTGCTGTTGATTGGCCAGAGTGGTGACTTGTTGTTGAAGCTCGGCCTGGCGCTCTTGACGACCGCGCTGTTCGAGCTGTTCTTTCTCGATCCTGGGCTGGCGCTCGCGGTGCTCTTTCTGTTCTTCGGCTTGCTGCTCCAGCTGGTCGAGGCGTTCGGTGACCTGCTGCTCAAGCCGCATGGCCGTGACCGACGTATCGTTACGCAGCCCGTCGAGCATTTTCGGCGATACAAGCGACGCCAGCCCGGTCAGTTCCTCGTCCAGACGCTCCCGGTCGACGGCCATCTGTTTGAGCTGGTCGGCAACCTGGACCGCTGCGCTCTGGCTGGTTTCCTGGGCGGCCCGCAATTGTTGCTGCAGGCGCGCCGCGTCTTTTTGCAGGGTGAGCAGTGCCTGCTGACGCTGTTCGTCATGACTGATGACTTCGCCCAGCTGGCTCAGTTGCGTACTCAGCCACGCATCGCGCTGCGCCGGGTCGCGGTCCAGCAGTTTTTGGGCGAAGGGGTGGGCCTGGAGGTCGGGTGCCAGCGCCTGCTGTTGCAGGGTCAGTTGTTCATGCTGGCGCAACAGCTCTTTCTGGCGCGCGATGACGCCGCCGACCTGCTCGCGCAGCTGGGTGTACTGCTCTTTGAGCACATCCACCGCTCTGGAAGCGTCGGCCTGTTCGTCCTCGTCGTGGCGGGCCAGGCTTTCCAGCATGGCTTCGGGCTTGTGCCAGGGATGCTCGATGCTACCGCAGACCGGGCAGGGCTGGTCATCCTGCAGCTGACCGCGCAGCTCTTCAACACTGGCGCTACGGGCCAGACGCTGGCGTTCGAGCAACTGGCGGGTCACCGTCAGGGTCTGTTCGGCGATCTTGAGTTCGTCGCGAACCCGGATGCCTTCAGCCGTGAGCTGTTCGCGCTCCACCCGGGCATCGTGTTGTTGCTGCCCCAGCGCGAGCAGTTGTCGATCGATGTCCTGTTGGCTGGCCCAGAGCCGGGCCAGGTCTTCGTAAGCGCGTTGCTGTTTGCGGTTGTCCTGCAGCAGGCTGCCGAGAATCTGCACTTGTTCGGTCACAGCATCGACTTCGCAGTCGGCTTCGCGGTACAGCAGCTCCAGTGCGCCGCGCTGTTCGACCAGCTCGCGGTCGGCGTCGG
Organism: Pseudomonas sp. R1-18; assembly: GCF_051132095.1. Classification (NCBI taxonomy): domain Bacteria; kingdom Pseudomonadati; phylum Pseudomonadota; class Gammaproteobacteria; order Pseudomonadales; family Pseudomonadaceae; genus Pseudomonas; species Pseudomonas sp. R1-18. Next base: position 3,382,017 of record NZ_CP071658.1, on the reverse strand, counting down.
CGGCACGTTGCTGCAAGGCGGGCAGCTCGTTTTGTCCAAGCTTGAGACGATTGGCCGTCAGCGTCAGGGATTTCAAACGGTCGCGCCACGCGCTCCAGCCCTGGGCCAGTGGGGCCAGTTCTTCACTGCGCGCCAGCTGCTGCGCGATGCGTTCAAGGCGTTGTTCGACTTGAAGCTGCTGATCGAGCAGGGTTTGCAGGCGCGCCTGTCCTTCACTGCTCTGCTGCCCGGCCTGTCGATGCAGGTCCGTCTGCCTGGCGAGTTCCTGAACCAGCCGGCTCAGGGTGTTCTGCATGTCAAAGGCCTGTTGCAACAGCGGCCGCGCGTCGGCGTGGTTGCGTTGCGCGTCAACCAGCCCGGCCTGGGCTGCGGCGCGCTGTGCTTCAAGCTGGCCTTGCTGGTCCAGCAACGCACGTTGTTGCTGCTGATGCTCGCGGATCCTCCCGGCCAGCGGTGTCAGCTGCGCCTGAAGGGCGAGACGCCGGGTGAAACGATGGCGGTGCGGCCCGAGCCGTTCCAGTTGGCCCAGGGTCTGGCGCTCGCCGCTCTGTTCGTCCCGGTTCTGCTGAGCGCGGTTCAGGGTTTCGCTTGCGGCGAGCTGTTCATCCTGCAATCGGTCCAGCTCGGTGAACCACTGCTGGCGCAGTTCCAGCTGGCGCTGTTGCGCCTGATGCAGTTTGAGCTGTTGTTGCGCGGCTTCCATGGCCTGCTCAAGTTCGGCGCGCTGTTGCGGTTCCAGTGGCACGATATTGCCCGCCTGATCCCTCAGCGTCTTCAATGCCTCTTCGCTTTCCTTGCTCTTGCTGTAGGCGCGGCGCCCCAACTGGCTGTAGATCGCCGTGTTGGTCAGCTTCTCCAGCAGCTCGCTGCGTTCCTTGTCATCGGCTTTGAGGAACGCGCTGAACTCGCTCTGGGCAAGCATTACCGCGCGGGTGAACTGCTCGAAATTCAGACCCAGCCGGGCCTCGATCAGTTGCTCGAATTCGCGTTTGCTCTGGTTGCTCAGGATCTGCTCGCTGTCCAGATCAGTCAGTGTCTGACGGCTGGCTTGGAGTTTCTTTGCGGCGTTATCGCGGGCGCGGTTGGTTTCCCAACGGGCGCGGTAACGACGCTGATCGATACCGATGAAGTCCACTTCCGCGTAGCCGCTGCCGGTGCCCCGGCGCAGCAAGGTGCGCGGATCGCTGGTGGTGATGTCGCCATCGACGTCCGGCACTCTGGACTGACCGATATTGCTCAAGCGCGGGATGGCGCCAAACAAGGCCAGGCACAGAGCGTCGAGCAGGGTGCTCTTGCCCGCGCCGGTCGGCCCGGTGATGGCGAACAGGCCAGCGCTGGCCAGCGGCTCTGCAGTGAAATCCAGCTCGAACGGTCCGGCCAGCGAAGCCAGGTTTTTCAGGCGAATGGCGAGGATTTTCATGGTTGCTCATTCTCCTGCTGAACATCACGCAGCAGTGTGGCGAAGTCGCTCAGCGTCTGCTCATCCACCTCGGTGCCGTAGTTGTCCAGCCACGCGCGGCTGAAAAGCTCCTGAGGGCTGAGCTGGTCCAGTTCGATCAGGGCCTGCTCATCGTCTGCGCTGTCGCTGCCCTTGCCGGCGTACTCGGCACCGATACGCACCAGTCGAACCGCCTTGCCTTGCAACGCGGTCTCGATCTGGTTGCGCAGGTCCGGCTGCGGCTCGTCCAGACGCACGCGTACCTCCAGCCATGGCTGGCGATCGGGGTCGGCCAGCAGATCGATGTCCGGCAGTTCCCTGAGTTGCAATAGCAGTTCCGCCAGCGGGGCAGGGCCCAGCCGTTGCAGGTTGACCGCGCGCGGAATCAGGCACGTCTCGACACTGGTCAGCTGTTCGCCGTCGCAGTTGATTTCGAGAATCTGGTGCTGATAGCCGATTTCCGAAAACGACAGCGGAATCGGCGATCCGCTGTAGCGGATACGCTCTTCGCCGTTGACGCGTTGTGGTTTGTGCAGATGGCCCAGAGCGACGTAAGTGATGCTTGGCCCGAACAGGCTAGCGGGCAACGCTTCGGCGTTGCCGATGATCAGGCTGCGTTCGGAGTCTTCGGACACCGAGCCACCAGCCATGTGCGCATGGCTGACGGCGATCAGTGCCTGGCCCGGCTGACGCTTGCGGTTGGCCGCTTCGATCAACAGCTCATGAACCCGGCCGATGCCGCGCAGGTAATCATCACCCAGTGCCGCGCCGGTAACTTCAGCCGGGCGCAGGAACGGCAATGCCAGGCACCAGGCCTGGATATCGCCGTTGGCATCGGGCAACGGCAGTAACAGGCGTTCGGCATCCAGGGTTCCGTCGTCCAGCCACATCACCCGGCCCAGCGCATGGGTGCGCAGGCGCCGCATCAGCGGCGCGGGCAGCTCGATGCGCGAGCCGGAATCATGGTTGCCGGCGATCATTACGATGGTCAGCAACGGTTGCCGTTCATGGGCCTGAACGATGAAATCGTAAAGGCGCTCCTGGGCTTTGACCGGCGGGTTGACCGTATCGAAGATATCCCCGGCGATCAGCAACACATCAGGTTGCCGCTCGGCCAGTCGTGCCAGCAGCCAGGTCAGGAAGCAGGCGTGCTCGAAATCCCGCTCCTGGCCGTGGAGGTTCTGACCCAGGTGCCAGTCGGAGGTGTGGAACAGACGCATTGAAGTACCTTGTTATGAAACCGAGGGCCGGTGAACGCAGCCATCCTGCAATCCCTCGCGCAAAAACCTGTAACGCTGCTCCTGCGAGTACATCACTTTGGATACAACGGAGGCAGTCCGGCGTCACCGGTTTGATCATGAATGTGCACGGCGGCAGGGAGGGTGCGAATGGCGCGCCACAGGTCTTCACCCAGCCACAGCTGGCCGGTTTCGCTGTACAACGCACCGTTCAGGCCGTCCAGCGCATCCGAAAGCGGCACGAAACGGGCAGCCATGTCGGCCAGGGTTTCGGGTTGCTGACGCGCCCAGGCATCCAGCGCCTGCCGGGTGGCGTGCGGGTCGTTAGCCTGACAGGCGCGCTTGAGGTCGTCCAGCACGGTGCGCGGGCTCGGTCCGGCCTGGGCTGCGCGGGCCACGGCCGGCTGTCCGCGGGCTCGCCACCAGAGAATCGAGACCACCAGCGTGGTAAAGGCAAAGAACAGCGTGCTCATCTGCCACGGCCACACGGGTGCGCCGGGCCCCGCCAGCCCCAGGTCGCTGTCGACCGGCGCATCAACGGCCAGCCCCGGGTTGGTGTTGATCTGCAGGGTTCGCGCGGGGAGGCTGGTGTGCTCCAGATGGTCTTCGCGGGTATTCCACCAGGTCACTTCAACAGCCGGTAATTCAATGGCCCCGGCGCGGTTCGGCACCAGTGCCTCGCGCTCTTCCCGGGTGCCGATCAGACCGCGTTCGCTGGCCAGATTGTTCAGCTGCGGCTGGTCAGGGTAGCGGCGCAGTCCCGCTACCTCTGTGGGTGGCAACGGCGGCAGCTGCGATCCGGCTTGCCCTTCGGCCTTGAGGATCAACGTGCGGGTGAGCGAGTCCCCGACCTGCGTATTGCCAGGCTCCGGGCTCCAGCTTTCTTCAAGCGTGAGGCTGCGCGCAGGCAGCCATGGCACGTTGGCCGGATAATCGGCCGGACGCGGCTTGACGGTCAGCGGCACCTGCGCAGAGCTGACGCGCATCAGCTTGCCCGGTTGCGGGCCGAACGGGTTGGCGTTCTGCTGGGGATTTTCACCGGGTGTCTGGACCAGCGTGGCGGTGAATACCTGGGCCGGGATCATCAGCACGCCGCTTTGCTGTGGATAGATGGCATACCGCATTTCAATCACGCCGTGCCGCACGCCATTGATCAGCTTTTCATAAGTGCGCGAGTCGCCCAGTTTCTCGATCCGGGCGTCGGGGATCTGCAACGGTGAAAGGCTGCTGTCATCGAACAGCGAAACCGAGTGGTAGATGCGCAGCGTCAGCACGGCCTGCGCCTGAACGTACGCGGTGTCGTGGTCCAGTGTGGCTTCGATGAAGATCGGCGCCAGTGCCGTTTCCGCATCCGGGCTCCCGCCCTGAACCACCTGTAATGTCACCGGCTCGCTTTTGAGTTCGCCCAGTTGCAGGGGCGGAATGACCACGCTGCCGGTTTTGCGCGGCAGCAGTGTGATGATCCAGCGGGTCGTGGCTTCCGTGGTGCCATCCAGTGTGGTCAGACGGTTCAGCTGCCGGGAATCACGGACTTCGAAATCGGCATCCAGCACGCTCAGATCGGGTTTGCCGAACTGGGTGAAGTCGCTGGTTTCAAGGGTCAGCTCGACCGTTTCGCCGGCGATCAGGCGCGTGCGGTCGACGCTGGCAGTCAGATCGGCCGCCTGAATCGACAGAGCGAACAGCCCCAACAGCAGGCCGGTCATGAAGGTGTACGCGCGACTCATCGGGTCTTTTCCTGATGTTGCTGTTCATAGCGGAATTTGCGCCGCAGCAGTTCACCCGGATCGTCCGGGATCTTTCTCAGCCACTGTTCCAGCTCCTGCCGTCGTTCCCCGGTCAGCTGACTGTCGGCGGGCTGGATCGGCGGGCGGGTTGTCTGTTCATCGTCCAGTGATTCGCCGTCCGCGGTACGACCGGCTGACTCGGTGGGAGGGCCTTCGCTGCTGGTCTGTTCGCCGGATTCGGATGCCTGCTCGTCGCCCTCCGACGAGGACTGAGCCTGACTCGGCGGTGTGCTGTCCGCTTCTTCATCATTATCCTCGGCTGGCGCGGCGTCGTTCTCGTCGTCTTGCGGGCCGCCGTCCTGATCGACGAGGCCCTGGACCAACTCGCGATTGTATTGCGCGGCGGGGAAGTCGGGCTGACGCTCCAGTGCCTGATCATAAGCGTCGAGGGCAGCTTGCAGTTCACCGCTGCGCGCAAGAGCGGTGGCGCGATTGTAGTGATCGGCTGCGGTATCGCCCTCGGCGAAGCGCTGAGCGGCGGTCGCATAGTCGCCGGCCTCAAACAATGCGATGCCTTTCCAGCGCGGATCTTCGAAACGTTGCGCCGCTTCGGCCGGTCGATGCTGCTCCAGCAACCGTTGACCCTGCTGATCGGGACGCAGCCACAAGTCCTGGAATTCAAATGCCTGACTCTGTTGCGGGACCATCAGCAGCAACGGCAGACAGAATAGCCAGCCGCGTCGTCCGGCGCACGCCGCAATGAGCAGCAAGGGCAGCAGGAACCAGTGACCCTGATCGGCCCAGGTATCGAGCTGCACCATTCGGCCTTCGCTGCGCACCTGTTGCGGACTGGCCAGCAGGCCGAGGCTACGCAGGTCATCATCGTCGGATCTGGCTTGCCGATAGCTGCCGCCGATCTGTTCGGCGAAATCATTGAGGCTGCTGCTGTCCAGGCGTGGCACCAGAATCGCGCCCTGTTCGTCCTTGAGCAGGCTGCCGTTTTCCTCGGTCACCGGCGCGCCTTCTGCAGTGCCGATGCCGAGCATCAGCAGGGGCGGCGAATCTCCTCGCAGCAACTGGCGAATCCCCTGACGTTCCGCGTCGTTGAGTGCCGAGGCGATCAGCAGGATACGGCCTTGGCCAAGCCCGCCCTGCTTGAGCAGATCCAGAGCTTTGCCGACGGCCAGGTCTGCGCGTTGCCCGGCCAGGGGCATGATCGATGGTTTGATGGCTTCCAGCAGATTGTGGCTGGTGACCAGATCATCGGAGAGCGGCACCAGCGTGTGCGCGCTGCCGGCATAGACGATGATCGCCGTCTGCGAGTCGCTGCGCAGTTGCAACAGGTCCAGCAGCTTGCGCCGGGCCTGTTCAAGTCGCGTCGGCGGTGTGTCGGTGGCCAGCATCTGTGGCGTCAGCTCCAGCAGGACCACCAGCGGGTCGACCGGTTTCTGGCTGACCTGCTCGACACGCTGCCAGCTTGGCCCGAGCAGGGCGAGCAGGGCCAGAGCCCACGCCAGACCGAGCGCAACCCAGGGCAACTTGCTGTTGCCACCGCGGCCGCCATCCAGCAATACCGAGTGAAAAGCGGTGGGCAGGATCAGCTGCCAGCGACCGGTACGTTTCTGCCGGTGCCAGAGACGCCAGAGCAGGACGACCAGCAGCGGCATGATCAACAGCCACCAGGGGCGGAACCAATGCGGCCAGAGGGCGATCATCTTGGCTTCCTCAGGCGATACAACGTTTCGCGCCAGGGCAGCGTGCGCAGGCGGGTGATCGCACGCGCCAGGGCATGGCCGGGCCAGAGCTCGCGTACCACCAGCATCAGGCTGAGCAGCAGCGCACCGGCGAGCGGCCAGTGGTAGAGCACGATGGCCGGCCGTGCCTGAGTCGGTTGCTGGGCGACAGGTTCCAGAGCGTCGAGGGCGACACGAATCTGCTCCAGCTGATCGCCGTTGCGCGCCCGGAAATACTGGCCGCCGCTCACTTCGGCAATCTGTCTGAGCGTCGGCTCGTCCAGATCCAGGCTGGGATTGAGACCAAGCAAGCCTTGCAGGCCGCTCTTGTCCGGGTCTGAACCGATGCCTACGGTGTAAACGCGCACGCCTTCCTCAGCGGCCAGCCGGGCAGCGGTGATCGGGTCGATCTGCCCGCCGTTGTTGGCCCCGTCGGTGACCAGCACCAGCACCCGGCTGTGCGCCGGACGCAACCGCAGGCGTTTGATTGCCAGCCCTATGGCGTCGCCGATAGCGGTGTTCTTGCCGGCGATGCCGATCCTCGCTTCATCCAGCCAGACCCGCACGGTTCGGCGGTCAAAGGTCAGCGGCGCCTGAACGAACGCCTGGCTGCCAAACAGGATCAGGCCCACGCGGTCACCCTCGCGGCCTTCCAGAAAGTCACCCAGCAAATGTTGCACCAGCACCAGTCGACTGACTTCGTCGCTCTTCCACTGCATGTCCGGATAGTCCATCGAACCGGACACGTCTACCGCCACCAGCAGGTCCCGACCGCTGGCGGCGACGGGCAGCGGCTCGCCCAGCCATTGCGGGCGGGCTGCGGCGATCAGCAGCAACAGCCAGATCAGCAGGAACGGCGCGCGTTGGCGCCAGGCCGGCAGATGAGCCTTGGCCCGGCGACCGCTCAGCCCTTCGAGTTCGGTGAGAAAGCTGACCTTGAGCGCGGCCTCGCCGTTATCGGCCACCGGCAGCAGCCAGCGCAGCACCCACGGCAGCGGGAGCAGGGCGAAGACCCCCGGCCAGACCAGTTCAAACATGCTTGCGAATCCAGGTGTCGACCGCTTGAGTCAGGCCGGCGATGGCCTTGTCGTCCAGCCTGCATTCCGGTTTGTAGGCGCCTTCCACCAGAATCATCCAGCGCGTCAGGCCGGCGGCCGGGCAGCGGTTATCGAGGAAGGCCAGCCATTTGCGCCCGTTGAGCGTGTGGCTCTGACTGTGCGGGTAGTGATTGCGGCACAGACGCTTGAGCAGCCCGTTGATCTGTTGCAGCCACGCGCCGGCGGGCGCGCCGTCGTAGGGTTTGGGCAAACTGGCCAGTTCTGCCAGGGCCGCGATACGTACCGGATCGAGGGCCTGTTCGCTGCTCCGCTCGCGAGCCTTGACCGGCAGCACGGTGCGCAGCCGCCAGATGCCCCAGCCGAGCGCAGGTATCAACAGCAGAAACAGCCACCAGCCCGGCGCGAGCGGCCACCAGTCGACCGGCGCCGGCAGGATCAGCGGCTGCAGTTGATCCAGTGGATTCATTTGCTGCTTCCCGGCCGCTGCGCATTGAGATAGTCGCGCAGTTGCTCTACCAGCCCCAGTTGGGTGTGGAGCGGCATCAACAGCACCCGCAGCTTCTGCGCCAGCAGTTCCCATCGCGCACTGCGCGCTTCGCCCATGGCTCGATAGTGTTTGCGCAGCTCAGGGTCGAGGGTGTCGAGCTCCAGCTGCGCATCGCGTTCGGCAAAACGCAGCAGGCCAGCGGCGGGCAGGGCGCGGTCCAGCGGGTCGGACAACGGCAGCAAGAGCAGGTCGCAGTGCCGTGACAACAGACTCAATTGTTGCTCCGCGCCTTCGGTCAGCGCGCGCTCGTCGCACAGCACGATTACCAGACTGCCGGGACGCAATACTTCGCGGGCGCGGCGCAGGGCCGTGCCGAACGCGTCGCGCTCGGCGGCAATTTCGGTGTGCAGCGACTGGTTGACCCGCACCAGCCGGTTGAGCAACTGCAACAGGCTCTGTTTGCTGCGCCGCGGCTTGATCTCGTAATGCTCGTTGTCACCGAACACCAGCCCGCCGACCCGGTCGTTATGCTCCAGTGCCGCCCAGCCAATCAGCGCGGCCGCCTGGGCGGCGAGCACCGACTTGAACATCTGGCCCGAACCGAAGAACAGTCGTCGGCTCTGCTCAACCAGAATGAAGATCGGCCGTTCCCGTTCTTCATGGAACAGCTTGGTGTGCGGCTCCTGAGTCCGCGCCGTGACGCGCCAGTCGATGCTGCGCACGTCGTCGCCAGCCTGATAAACCCGTACCTGATCGAAATCCACACCGCGGCCACGCAACTTCGAATGATGCAGACCAATCAGCGGGCTGCGGCGGCCCGGTGAGGAAAACAGCTGCACTTCGCGCACGCGATGGCGCATTTCGATCAGCTCGGAAAGGCTGACCCGAATGCCATGCTGTGAAATCAGGTAGGGCTGCATGGCGTCAGGCGACGGCGACGACATCAAGGATTCGCTGGACGACGCGGTCTTGATCGATCCCCGCGGCTTCGGCCTCGAAGGAAAGGATGATGCGATGGCGCAGCACGTCGAACAACACAGCCTGGATATCTTCCGGGCTCACGAAATCGCGTCCCGCCAGCCACGCGTGAGCGCGGGCGCAGCGGTCCAGGGAAATCGAACCCCGGGGGCTGGCGCCGTAGCCGATCCACTCGGCCAGTTCCGGGTCGAACTTGGCGGGCGTGCGGGTGGCCATGACCAGTTGCACCAGGTATTCCTCCACCGCGTCGGCCATGTACAGGCCGAGGATTTCCTTGCGCGCTGCGAAGATGGCCTGTTGGCTGACGCGGCGTTCCGGCTTGGTTTCGCCGTTGAGGGCTTCTCCGCGGGCCTGCTGGAGAATCTTGCGTTCTACGGCTGCGTCCGGGAACCCGATCTTGACGTGCATCAGAAACCGGTCGAGCTGCGCCTCCGGCAACGGGTATGTGCCTTCCTGCTCGATAGGGTTCTGGGTCGCCATGACCAGAAACAGCGGCGACAGGTCATAGGTACTACGCCCGATGCTCACCTGGCGCTCGGCCATGGCTTCAAGCAGCGCTGACTGGACTTTGGCCGGAGCGCGGTTGATCTCGTCGGCCAGCACCAGATTGTGGAAGATCGGACCCTGCTGGAACACGAAGCTGCCGGTTTCCGGACGATAGATTTCCGTACCGGTGATGTCGGCGGGCAGCAGGTCGGGGGTGAACTGGATGCGATGGAACTGCGCTTCGATGCCCTCGGCCAGCTCCTTGATGGCCTTGGTCTTGGCCAGCCCCGGCGCGCCTTCGACAAGCATATGGCCGTCGGCAAGCAGCGCGATGAGAAGACGTTCGATCAGCTTTTCCTGGCCGAGGATTTGCGTTGAGAGAAATGTTCGCAGCGCGATCAACGCTTCACGATGTTCCATCGATAACGGTTCCTGGCAGGTAATCAGGCGAGTCGGACGACTGCTCGGCTGGGGGCGATACTTTAATCCATCCGAGTACGATCCACTAATGACACCGGGTGATTTTGTGGATTTCAGGACCTGTATCGCGGAATTTTGGGAATTGTCCGACAAGTTTTGTAGATTTCTTGTAGGAAGCATGATCCGGCGCTCCCCAACCGTCCCGCTCAAGACAGTCGATAGAAGCGCGCGGCGTTATCCCATAATGCGCGCCGGGCGCCGGCTTCGCCCAGGGCATCGGTCAGCAGCACGACATCCTGCGCGTCGAACGGGCGCGGCGCGCGGGTCGAAGGCAGGTCGGTGCCGAACATCAGTGCCGCCGGATTGGCGGCGTCGATACTGCGCAGCGCTTGTGCCACGGGGAAGTCGACTCGTCCGAAGCCGCAGGCCTTGATGCGCGCGCCGCGCTCCGCCAGCCGCAGTACTGCCGGCAGACCCTCCCCGCTGAGCCCCAGATGATCGATGCTGATGGCGGGCAGTTGCAGCAGTCGGCTCTCGATCTGCGGCAATTCCCGAGAGTCGATGTAAAACTCGGCATGCCAGCCGACCTGCTCATGCACGCGACGGGCAAGAAACTCCAGTTGGTCCAGCTGTTCCGAGCCGCCGCGCCGCAGGTTGAAGCGCAGGCCCCGGACACCGGCGGCGTCCAGCGCCTGGAGTTCGGCGTCAGTCACGCTGGCCGGCAGTTGGGTCACGCCGACGAATGCAGGCCCCAATCGATGCAGCGCATCGAGCAGATAGCCCTGATCGAACCCCTGAAACGAACCCGACACCACGGCGCCGCCAGCCACCCCCAAGGGCGTGGCCTGCGCCAGATAGTCCGGGACCGTGAAGGGCTCGGGCAGGTAGCCATCGTTGGGTATGAGCGGAAATCCGGGGTCGATGATGTGGCAATGGGCGTCGAAGACGGGAAGCATATGGACCCCTGAACTCTGCTCTTGAAGTCTGGCGGTGAACATTCTGCGGGCAGGTGATTTGTGCGAGGTTGTCAGCCGGACTCCCGGACGGACCCCCGGCGATCTTCATCGTCCTGAATGACCGGTACACCTGAGGTTTCCGCTCGTCACTTTCATCCGGGTAGCTCACTGTAACCTGCTTCACTTCTGAAAGCGGTCTCTGGTCGTGGCCATTTCACGGATGAAATGCACAGGTACGTTGCCAGCATGAAAAAGGAAGCCGGAACGCTTGTCCAGGCGAATCGCGCCATGGATATTCTGTTGAGCAGGTTTCAGACTCAATCCCCATCCGCACGAGCCGCTATCACCGCGGCCTTTCCCTCGGTATTCAGTATCGCCACCGGGAAGATGTCGCAGTTGCTGGAATCGGACCCTCTGCTGCACATCTCCACCGCCCGCGAATTGCGAGCCGCGTCGATTGCCATGAGTGCGGCGGTTGCGCGACGTTTTCGCGAACAGCGGCTGACAGCAGCGATTCGCAAGACGGTACGCAGGGACAACGGCGTGCTGGGTTTGCTGGACACTCCTACCTACAGCGACATGTTCAACCCCGACTGGGCCAGTCATTGCCCGCCGGACGCCATCGAGGCGAACACATCGCCGGTCGCTTATCTGGCCGACCTGTACCGGGAAGTGGAGGTCGTCGAAAGGATGGGCGACACGGATCGAACCATCCCTTTGGCGACCCGTCGTCCCGACCTGGCCTCATTGCTGTTGGATCACACAGCGCTCAATCGGGTCGAGCCGACGCTGGTGCTGGTCAACGAGATTCTCGAAAAATCGATCCGCGCGTACCTTGACGGCATCAGCCTGCCGCATAAGTCGGTCGATGACGCCATGCTGGAGGTGCGCTACCCCTTTTCGTTGCCATACGAGCGGTATCAACAGCAGATCAACTATGTGCTCAACCGCCGTGAGCGGCTGCCCGGCGACCCGATCCGGGCAATCGACCCGGCCTATCCGTATTTCAAGGAACCGGGTGTGCACTCGCTGTTGTCGGACATTGCCCTGATTCAGGACAGTGGCCTGGGGCCTGTGCAGCAAGGCTTGTTGGTCGAATCCCCGTATGCTGCCGGAGCAGGAGATGCTGGCGAGACAAAGTGTCCTCGAAGAATCAATCCGCGAAACGGCAAGGTTGAAAGCCCGCCGTTGGCGATCAACTTCTTCAAAGGCAACTATGGCACCGATGACATCCTCGCACTGACAGATACCCAGACGTTCTGCCTGAGAACCGGACTGACCACCGACCAGCTCGATTCGCTGCTCTCGGTAGGGCCATACGCGCCGTCCTTGTCGAACAACGTCACAAACCCCGAGGCCGAGGTTGCGGTCGATGGCGCTGTGTATGGTTCGATCTATATCAATGCCGGCGTCAGTCCTGCAATGAGCATCGAGTCATCAGAGGAGGACGGTGCTCCTGTGCATCGCCTGATCGATACCAGCATGGACCGCTTCGACCGAATGAATCGCATGATCCGACTGGCCGGGTGGTTGCAGTTGCCGTTCGACCAGGTGGATCAGTTGCTTGCCGCTTCTCATCAAGCGGAGCAGCGCGCGGCGAACGTAATACGTCGACAGGTCGCCCCCGTTTCGCACCTCATCACCCAGGACACGCTGCGCGCAATCGGGCTATTCCAGCGGGTTCGCACCCTTTATGACGTACCCGCCGAAGACTTTGCGGCGATGCTCTACGGACTGTCCGTTTACGCCCGCGGCAAGACACCTTCGCAGTTTGATCGGGTGTTCAACAGCCAGGCCATGTTTTCCATCCCTTTGATACTCGATGGTTCTCCTTTCGTGGTAACCCCCAGGAGCGAAGACGAGCGGCAAAAAATCGATCACCTCTGCGCCGCTCTGGGCATGACCTACGAAATGTATCGCTTTGTCGCCAAGGTCGTGGAGCAGTCGTGGGCAAGCCAGCCCCTGTGCTGGGACAGGGAGACGGTGTCGGCGTTCTATCGTCTGGTCAGGCTGCCTCGCTATCTGGGACTCACTACCATCGAAGCGCTGGCGCTCCTGGAGCTGCTGGACGGGGGTGGCAGTCAGCTGACGTCCAGGCTGGCCGGCATCCCGCAGATCGCGACGTATCACGCTTCCGCCAGCACTGACACGCTGAGTGTCATTCATGCTCTAGTGGATTGCGCAGCGTGGTTGCAGGACAGCAACTGGACCGTGGCCCACCTGTGCGATCTGGTAATGCCGGCCCTGACCCGGCCCGTGGCGACTGATACCGAACACGGGCTTTTGCAACGGATTCACTCGCGGCTGAACTCTGCGCTTATCAATGACAACAGTTTTGCCGAGGCTGGCGCGCCCGAATCTTTGCTGAAATCGAAGACCGATGATCGAGGCGTGCCGGTTTACTTTGAGGAGCCGATCGACTGGTACACAGCGCTGGCACGCGTTGTCGATCCAGGTACCGCGAATCCTGCCGCCAGAGGTTTGGTGAAGTACCTGAAGGATGAAACGGAGGACTCATTCGAGAAAGCCGTCAGCAGTGAGGTCTTGCTCGCACTGGAGTCATCAGGACTTCCCGTCGAAGAGCTGCATAAAAAGATAACCAATATGATCATGCGCGCAAGAGGCGCCCAGGAAGCGCTGCTGATGGAAGGTCTGGCAGCTTATCTGAATACCTCGGCGGACCAGGCCAAGGCCTTGCTGTTCTGGAGTGACGGCAACCGTTACCAGCTGCTTCTGGAAGTGTTACGGGTTTACGGGGCGGACGCATCGGCAAGCGTAGCCATCGGTGATGAGGTGCTGCTGGTACTGGTTGCTCTGTCCAAACGCGCAGCGCTCAGTGACCACCTGACGTTAAGCCTCGCACTGATTACCCACCATGTCGAGCATCCTGAATGGTTCGGGCTGTCAGACGCCGGACTTTCCCTGCGAGCGGTTTATTTCTTGACCCAGTACGCCAGTGCGCTACGACTCAGCGAGCAAAGCGAAGACATGCTGCTCGACTATTTCAGGTTGATAAACACCCTTTGGGACGGGGCTACGGAAGGAGACAAACGTCTGATCCGCGACAGTGCGGCCGGCAAGCTTGCAGCTTTTTTGCGGTGGGGGGTACGTGACGTGATTGCGGTTTCCGACCGGTTGAACCCTGAAACAGGCGTCCTTTTTACGCTTCCCGAATTCAACGTGCTGGCCCAGGCATCGTTGCTGGCAAAACATACCGGGCTCGACGCGAATGCTTCGCTGGCGCTCCATGAACTGACGCCAACAACCCCCATCGGACTTTATCGCAGGGCTGCGGCATTGGCGCTGAGCAGCCTGACCGAATCGCCTTCCAACAGGAGTATTGGCGAAGTAGGTCAAAGTCACTCCAGTGTGATTACCGTGGCGCCGGATTACCTGGTGGCGCAACGGGAGACTGACGTAGCGATCTTTACCATCACTTTGCAGGATCTCATGGACGAGCCACTAAGCGACGTGACAGTCAGCTGGACGACGGACTTGGGAGATTTGGAGAGCAGCATCAGCGTCACCGACGCGCAAGGGCAGGCTAGTGTGAAACTGCATAGCGGTCAGGCGATGGGGATCGCTCATGTGGTTGCGGAGTACGGCCTTGGCGAGCGGCTGATTGCTCCGGTGGTGACTATCGACTGTGATGAAACTTCGCTGCGCTTCATTGAAGGCGAATACTCGCCCTCGACAGCGCTTGCCAATAACCTAGAGGCAATCCGCTTCAGCGCAACCTTGGAGGATGCTTACGGCAACAAGGGTATCGACCGTATTGTCGAGTGGACCGCAACGCTTGGAGAGTTCAGACGGTTTCAAACCTACACAGACGAGCAAGGCACGACTGAAGCCGAGTTACGTAGCCGACCTGCGGGTAAATCACAGGCCACTGCATATTATAAAAATGGTCGTGACTGGGATTTCATCGAGGTTGAATTCCTAAGCATTCCTTACTTCCAGTACGTGCGGTTCAACAACACCGTTGTGACGGGACAGGAAACGGAGGTGGTGTGCAGCCTGGTGGAACTGGATGGTACCCCAGTGGCTGGCCAGGAAATCACTTGGGCCGACGATGCTGGCGGTTTACTTGAAACAACGAGCACCACCGATGACCGCGGAGTTGCCTCTGCACGGTTCAAGGCGGCTAGCGAAGGCAGCGTTGTCGTGACAGCCAGTGCCGGCGATCCGGTCGTTGACAAGGACAGTGCGCAGACGACAATTCACCCTGAGGTTGTCATTGACCGGTTTGAAGCAAGCGGTGAGGAGTTCCTCGTCGGTAGTGCGGATGCCATGGTCTTTTCGGTGTGGCTGAAGGCCGGAAATGTACCTGTGCGCCGTTTTCCGGTCGAATGGCGAGTTAATGACTCACTTGAAGCTACTGTCCAGACGGATGCTGATGGATTGGCCAGGTTCAGTTCAAGGTTCCCTATGGGAAATCACGTTGTTAAATCTATTGTTACTGGTATGGGCGCTTCCGTTGAATTTCCGGTTTTTGCAATGCCCCCGTGCGAATTTGAAGTGGCATTGGAGGGTGACTTTGATCCGGATTACCCGAACCTGTTAGGACGTAAGAAAAATCAGAGTCTGCTCGTAAAAGTCGTAGGGCCTGGAGGAGATGCTCTCCACGGAGTCGAGTTTTCACTTGACTATGTGGCGTCAGCGTTGGCGCGTATCAGCGGCGCTGGGCAGGCGAAAATATCTTCGTTGGAGGGGACGCGATTCCCAATCATCGTGGATTTTAATACCGGTGCGTATGGTGATATCGAGATCACATTAAGCGGGCGTCTACCGAAAACACTAACGAGGGTTTACAAGGTCGGCTGGATCTGCAGAATGAGCAGTGTTTATATCCGCAGAATGTCGACTTCAGGACAGATACTCTTAATGAATTGCGATCCCGGTTATTCGTCTCCGATGGATGTTCCAGCAGATTTTTCCGTGATGCTGGATTTTAATGCTGAAAACAAGGATTGGAACCTTTCAATTCCAGTCAGTATCCATGAGTGGGGGCTTATGCAAGGTTTCATTAATGAACCGGATGCTGCGGGTCTGGTAGTTGACGACCAAGTATGGTGTTCCGGTGTAACGCTTTTGAATGGATATCTTGTGATAAAGCCAACTCCTGGCAGGGTCAGCATGCCTTGGACTGATCAGTAGTTCAAGCAAGCTGGTGGTTTTGTTACCTCGCGGTAAGGCAGGACGATATTGGGAGTATTTGTTCTGCCAGTCCTGCCTTGCGGTCAAGAACAGTGGTTTGCTTGGGATGGAGGGGGTGCTGAGCAGAGGTTGTTCTGGTTGCTGTATTACAGATTAAAGGGGTTAGCGGTTCGTAGTCTTTGGCACGATGCCTTGATGGTCCGCTCTTCTGGGCCGGTATACCAGCCGCCCGGACCCATGGTTTGCAACGAATGGAGGCAGTGCAAATGACCGGTAAGATAATACCCGCGTTAGAAGAACAGCGCCGTGACGCCCTGGTGAGCTATTACCTTGGACAAGTGGTTCCTTCGGATGACACCTCTGCACCTCTTGGCTTGACAACGCCGGAGGATTTATATGAATACATGCTGATCGACAATCAGGTGAGCGGCGAGGTCGAAACCAGTCGCGTTGCGCAGGGGATCGCCAGCATTCAGCAGTACATCAACGCTATCTATAACGGCATGGAGCCGGGATACGCGGGCGGGTTCGACGATGAGCGCTTGAAACTCTGGCGTGAGGGGATGAGCGAATACAGCGTTTGGGCGGGTTACCAGATGATAGAAGATTATCCCGAAAACTATATTGACCCCACGCTTCGCCTTAACAAGACCAGCCAGTTCCAGACATTCGAATCGGAGCTGGGGCAAAGCCGGATCAATGAAGATAGCGTAAGGGCAGCGCTGAAAACCTATCTGGATAACTTTGAAATTGTCAGTAATCTCAAAGTGGTCGCCTGTTATATCGATGGGCAGGATTTCAGACAAGCCAATTACTATTTCGTGGGTCGGCAGAACGTTGAACCGTTCGGCTATTACTGGCGCGTGGCGAAGATGGATCTGCGGGAGGACAGCACACAGGTATTACCTTCAGCCTGGAGTGAGTGGAAGACTATAGACGTGGCCTGTGATACTAAAGTACAGCACGTGCGTCCGGTCGTGGTAGAAGGTCGCTTGCATTTCGTCTGGGTCGAATCAGGACAGCCGGAAGTCGATGATTCCGGGCAGAAGACCGGAAAGTATTTTTATCGCGCAAAAATGTCTTATAAACAAATATCAGACAGCTGGTCACCGCCTACGCTGCTCTACGAGGGCTTGACCGACAAGCAGAGCCTTGATGCTTTGACTGACATCAGCCCGCAGGCAGGACGCTTCACGCTGGTTGCGGTAATGGACGCGCGTTTTGTCGGTGAGCCACGCCTGGTGGTCTGCTTTCAATATAAAGCGAGTCTGGCCGGAGCGTTCGAGCCGTTTGACGCGGAGCGATTCGTGCGAGTGTATGACAGGTTCTTTAATAGAATTACGGTGGATTCTGCTGAAGAGGAGCAGTACTACGCCGTCGCTACCAGCCTGCTAGGCAGTAATCCTGCCCGGGGCCAGTACCCTTTGACCGGGAAATACGGTACCGCGAGTAGCGAGTGGGAACTGGAGAGTGTTGTCTGGAATCGGGACGGGGCTAATGATATAGCGCCAGGCGGCATCAATCAGTCGCTTGAGCTTGACGCTGTACTGCGCAGCTCTGAAGCGGAGTGCTTACTGGAAGTCCAAGGCAGCTGTAGAGAAAAGCGTCATCGCCGCAGCCAGTTCTCTGTCAGTCTTTTCAGCTGGAGGGTAGTGGATAATTGTCAGTATCGAGTTTTAGTGGAGGGTGGGCATGAAAAACTCCAAATGAAAATAACCCTATTTGCCGGAACCGACTCTGTTCCTCCCGAGGCGAAGGGCGTTTTGAGTTGGAACGGAAATGAAGTTCAGGGTTTTGCGCCTGAAGATTTTGGAGAGAGTTCGTCTACGGGTTTCAATAATATGTGGCAGGCTACATGGGTCCTGCCAATCGATCCTGAAGAATTTCCGACGCTTACAGAAGATGAAGTTTTGGGAGGGGCCGGTTTTGTTCTGGAGATGCCGGGCGGCCCGTTACCCTTGGCGAATTCAAGCAACTTTTACAGCGAGACCTGGGCGCCTGCAGAGGTTGGATGTGATATCTGGATTTCCCAACCCCGAGTGTCGAGCACTTTAGTGCTCAATGGAGACGCCAGGACGCCCGTAGAGCAGATGGCATGGACCGGCATGGATCCAGTCATGACTCTGTATTTCGGTGCATTGCCCGAAGGCTCCGGATTTGGATACAACGAATTCACCATCAGGAGGGCCATGAAATCCATACCGGTTCCCCTTATTGTTTCCAGCCAGGAAGGCGGACAGTTCCTGGATCTTGCCGCGCTTGAAATACCATCCTTGCGCTACGTCCGGATGAACACCACGTTCGCCAGTGAGCTGGTCAAGAAAGCCGAGCGTTCACTGAGCAGCGTGCTGAGCTGGGAGGTTCAGCATACCCAGGAGCCGCCTGAGCCGGATGGTGTGTCAGTGCCGCTGGACTTCAAAGGCGCCAATGGGCGCTATTTCTGGGAGTTGTTCTTTCATGTGCCGCATCTGGTTGCCCACCGGCTGCACACCGAGTTCAATTACCTTCAGGCAGAAAACTGGCTTCACTATCTGTTCAATCCTCTGGAGCGCATTGCGCCGCTCTATCCGCCGCCGGTAGCCGATCATTCGTACTGGACGAGTCGGCCCTTGACCTTTGCGGATGATCCGGCCTATGAGTGGGGCGGGCTGGGCGATCCCGATGCCATCGCCTACGGTGCGCCGTCTCACTACCGCAAGGCGATCTTCGTTGCCTATCTGAACAATCTGATCGCTCACGGCGACATGCTTTACCGACAACTGACCCGAGACACGCTCAATCACGCGCAACTGCTGTATGCGCGGGCGGGGTCGTTGTTGGGGCCGCTGTCCATGGGGCGAAGCATCAGCCGCTGGACGCCGATGACGCTGCAAGAGGCCGCAGCTCAAGATGAAAGCGTGTTCGCCGATTTCGAAGCCTTCGGGCTTGAGGTGCTGGAGCATGACGTCCCCAGCCGTACCGAGGGGCAACTGTGGCTGCACTTGCTGGATGCGCCCTGGTTTCGCCTGCCGGTCAATGCCCGCCTGCTTGACCTGTGGGAAAAGCTGGCGCTGAGGCTGTACAACCTGCGTCACAATCTGAGCCTGGACGGCAAGCCGCTTTCTCTGCCGCTGTATGCGCCAGCGGCCAATCCGACCGATTTGCTCCGCGCCCAGGCAGCGTGCGGCGGCAGTGGTCAGCGGCGGCTGGGCTCTTTGGCGATCATTCCGCCGTATCGCTTCAGGGCCATGTTGCCGCGGGTACAGAATGCTGTCGAAACCTTGATCCGCTATGGCGAGCAGTTGCGCGGTTACATGGAACTGCGGGATCGCGCGGATCAGGAGGAACTGCAGCAGGCTCACGTCCTGGAGTTGTCCGCTTTTACCGAAACATTGCAGTCGCAGATGATCGAGCAGGCGGTGAAATCCTGCGAGGCACTAGCGGGAAGTCGGGCTGCGATCGAATCTCGTAAGTTTTATTACCGACAGTTGGAAAAGGAGGATGTGAGCTGGGAGGAAAAAAATGCGCTGCATAGGCAGTACCAGTCCATGTGTATTGATGCCGCCGCAATGGCCGTGACGGTTCCGGCGTATCTGGCCGATTTGGCTCCAACCATATTTGGTACCGCCAGCGGAGGTAGTCGTTGGTCGTCTGCAGGTTTTGCCGCCGCAGCGACTCTCCAGACCGCCTCTTTGATTCTCTCCAGAAATGCAGAACGCAATCTGATGAGCGAGCAATACCGCCGTCGTCGCGTTGAATGGCAATTCCTGGCCCGCCAGGCCGAGCAGGATCTGGAAGCCATGGATCTGCAGATCGAAGTGCAAGACATTGCCATAACGGCCGCGAAGACCAGCCTTGATCAAGCGACCAAAGCCCAGGAGCAGGCGCAGGCGTACTACACCTTCCTGAAAAGCCGTACGACGGGGCCCGCGTTGTATCAGTGGCTGCTTGGGCAAATGTCCACTCTATACTTCCAGGCCTATGACGTGGTTTTGTCGATGTGCCTGGGCACCGAAGCCTGTTGGCAGTATGAGGTCGGCGACCGTGACACCCGGTTCATTCCCGTCAATGCCTGGGCAGATAATCGTCACGGCCTGACCGCAGGGGAAATGCTCAAGCTGGGATTGCTGCAAATGGAGTCGGCGTTTCTCTCACGGCACGAACGGCGTCTTGAATTGAACAAGACCATTTCCCTGAAAGCGCTGCTCAAGCATTACGACCCTGGCGCTGACGCTCTGGAGCAGGTGCCCCGTTTGACTGGCTGGGAGGCGGTGATGAAGGAGCTGCGCACGACGGGCGCAATCGGTTTCGACCTGCCGGCTTCGCTGTTCGACAAGGATTATCCGGGCCACTACTTGCGCCAGTTGGTGCGCGTGTCCGTTTCCATACCCGCGGTGCTGGGGCCCTACGAAGATGTCCGGGTGTTGTTGGCGCAACAATCGAGCAGTGTGCTGCTCAGTCCCGACATTCGCGGCGTACGTTACCTGTACAAGGAAGCTGGCGAGCTGCCGGAACCGGCGGATGACATCGATCCGACCCACATTGTGTTCAACCCGCGAGCCAATCAACAGATCGGCATTTCCGGCGGGGTCGATGACCACGGCATGTTCATGCTGGATTTCGGCGACGAGCGCTACTTTCCGTTCGAAGGGACCGGCGCGGTTTCCCGCTGGTTGCTGAGCTTTCCGCGCCATGAATCAGAACGGCAGAACGCCGTTCTGGATTCGTTGACCGATATCATCCTGCACGTCAGGTATTTGGCAGTAGATGGCGGCGGAGTGTTCAACGCAGACGTTGAGACACTGGTCAGAGCCGTGGAGGAGGATGAAGCGACCCGGCTTATTCGCTGAAATCGCTTTCAAGGGTTCCGACACCCGCCAGCAGGACTCGCAGGGTAGCGTTCACTTCCGTCAGATCGTCGCCCGAGGTGCTGTGCAGGATCTCGTACCGGGTATCGCCACCCAGAGCGTTTGCATCCTCGGCCGAGATCTCCACGACCAGCTGCGTGGCGCTCAGCGACACCTTCAGGCTGGTGACGTAAACCGTGTCATCGCACACGGTGACCTCGACTTCGTCTTCGTCCGGAAACCGCGCCAGGGAGAACAGCTCGTTGTTTTCGTCATGGCAGCAGAGCAGCGCCATGTCGTCGTTCTCGTCGTCGCAAGGATTGGCGAGCAACAGCGCAGTCTTGATTTGCATGGTGATATTCCAGAGCAGGGGGCAGGCAGGGATTCTGCCACCGCCGGATCTTTTTTGCTGAGCGTTGTTGGTTGCAGCGCCTCGCCTGCCTGCAAGCCGATGACCGAATATGTCGCAGCCTCGTAAGTAGTGAGGGTGCCGCTCTCGTTAAGCTGCGTAGCGGATGAACGGTCGCGGCAGCGCCGTTGAAGCGCGTTGCCTTTTCCTACAGTTATCCCGGAATTTCAAATGTGACTACCCGGACACACCCGGCGTTAGTTCTTTAGCTTTACACTCGATGAGCTCGTGCCCATGGCAGATGGATGCATTGGCACGGCCCGGTCGAAGCACCTGCTCCAAGCCTCTCCAATAAAAGCCAAAGCGGAGTACCAAAGATGGCGTTCTTCACCGCAGCCAGCAAGTCCGACTTCCAGCACCAACTGCAAGCGGCACTGGCTCAGCACATCAGCGAACAGGCACTGCCACAAGTGGCGCTGTTCGCCGAGCAATTCTTCGGCATCATCTCCATGGACGAGCTGACCCAGCGTCGCCTCTCCGACCTGGCAGGCTGCACCTTGTCGGCCTGGCGGCTGCTCGAACGTTTCGAGCACTCCAGCCCGCAGGTTCGGGTCTACAACCCCGATTACGAGCGTCACGGATGGCAATCGACTCACACCGCCGTCGAAGTGCTGCATCATGACCTGCCGTTTCTGGTCGACTCGGTCCGTACCGAGCTCAATCGCCGTGGCTACAGCATCCACACCTTGCAGACCACCGTACTGAGCGTGCGTCGCGGAAGCGGCGGCGAGCTGCTGGAGCTGCTGCCCAAGGGCACCGCCGGCGAGGGGATTTCGCAGGAATCGCTGATGTATCTGGAGATCGACCGCTGCGCCAACGCCAGCGAGTTGAACGTGCTGGCGCGCGAGCTGCAGCAGGTGCTGGGCGAAGTGCGGGCCGCGGTCGAAGATTTCGAGCCGATGAAGGCGCGTCTGCATCAGCTGCTTTCCGACATCGACACCGGCGAATATCCGGTAGCCGAGCAGGAAAAGGCTGAGATCAAGACCTTCCTGCAATGGCTGGTGGACAACCACTTCACCTTCCTGGGCTACGAAGAATTCGAAGTACAAACCAGCGCCGACGGCGGCCAGATGGTATACGACGAGTCGTCGTTCCTGGGTCTGGCCAAACTGCTGCGCCCAGGTCTCACCTCCGAAGAACTGCATATCGAAGACTATGCGGTGAATTACCTCAAAGAGCCGACTCTGCTGTCGTTCGCCAAGGCTGCCCAGCCGAGCCGCGTTCACCGCCCGGCCTACCCGGATTTCGTGTCGATTCGCAAAATCGATGCCTCCGGCAATGTCGTCAAGGAATGCCGTTTCATGGGCCTCTACACCTCGTCGGTGTACGGCGAGAGCGTGCGGCAGATTCCTTACATCCGTCGCAAGGTCGAGGAAATCGAGCGCCGCTCCGGTTTCGACGCCAAGGCTCACCTGGGCAAGGAACTGGCGCAGGTAGTCGAAGTGCTGCCGCGTGACGACCTGTTCCAGACTCCGGTGGACGAGCTGTTCAGCACCGTGATGTCGATCGTGCAGATCCAGGAACGCAACAAAATCCGCGTTTTCCTGCGCAAAGACCCGTATGGCCGCTTCTGCTACTGCCTGGCTTATGTACCGCGCGACGTGTATTCCACCGAAGTGCGCCAGAAGATCCAGCAAGTGCTGATGGAGCGCCTAAAGGCCAGCGACTGTGAGTTCTGGACCTTCTTCTCCGAATCGGTGCTGGCGCGGGTGCAGCTCATCCTGCGCGTCGACCCCAAGGTCAATCTGGAGATCGACCCGCAGCAACTGGAAAACGAAGTCATCCAGGCCTGTCGCTCGTGGAAGGACGACTACGCAAGCCTGGTGGTGGAAAGCTTCGGCGAAGGTCATGGCACCAACGTGCTGGCCGACTTCCCGAAAGGTTTCCCGGCCGGTTACCGCGAGCGCTTCGCGGCGCACTCGGCGGTGGTCGACCTGCAACATCTGCTGAGCCTGAGCGACAGCAATCCGCTGGTCATGAGCTTCTATCAGCCGCTGGCGGGTGGCCGTCAACAGCTGCACTGCAAGCTGTATCACGCCGACACGCCGCTGGCGCTGTCCGACGTGCTGCCGATCCTGGAGAACCTCGGCCTGCGTGTGCTCGGCGAGTTCCCTTATCGTCTGCACCACGCCAATGGTCGCGAATTCTGGATTCACGATTTCGCCTTCTCCTACAGTGAAGGCCTCAAGCTTGATATCCAGCAGCTCAACGACACGTTGCAGGACGCGTTCGTCCACATCGTCAGCGGCGACGCCGAAAACGATGCGTTCAACCGTCTGGTTCTGACCGCCGGCCTGCCATGGCGCGACGTGGCGCTGCTGCGTGCTTACGCCCGCTACATGAAGCAGATCCGCCTGGGCTTTGACCTGGGTTATATAGCCAACACCCTGAACAACCACACCGACATCGCCCGCGAGCTGACGCGGCTGTTCAAGACCCGCTTCTATCTGGCCCGCAAGCTGGGCTCCGATGACCTGGACGACAAGCAACTGCGTCTGGAACAGGCGATCCTGACCGCGCTCGACGACGTTCAGGTTCTCAACGAAGACCGCATCCTGCGTCGCTATCTGGACCTGATCAAGGCGACTCTGCGTACCAACTTCTATCAGCCTGATGCCAATGGCCAGAGCAAGAGCTACTTCAGCTTCAAGTTCAGCCCGCGTCTGATCCCCGAGCTGCCCAAGCCGGTACCCAAGTTCGAGATTTTCGTGTACTCGCCGCGGGTCGAAGGTGTGCATCTGCGCTTCGGCAACGTGGCGCGCGGCGGGTTGCGCTGGTCGGATCGCGAAGAAGATTACCGTACCGAGGTGCTGGGCCTGGTGAAGGCTCAACACGTGAAGAACTCGGTAATCGTGCCGGTCGGTGCCAAGGGCGGCTTCCTGCCGCGTCGCCTGCCGCTGGGCGGCAGCCGCGACGATATCCATGCCGAAGGCGTCGCCTGCTATCGCATCTTCATTTCCGGGCTGCTCGACATCACCGACAACCTCAAGGAAGGCGTGCTCGTGCCGCCGACCAACGTGGTTCGTCATGATGACGACGACCCGTACCTGGTGGTTGCAGCCGACAAGGGCACCGCGACCTTTTCCGACATCGCCAACAGCATTGCCATCGACTATGGCTTCTGGCTCGGCGACGCATTCGCCTCTGGTGGTTCGGCCGGTTACGACCACAAGAAGATGGGCATCACCGCCAAAGGTGCATGGGTTGGCGTGCAGCGTCACTTCCGCGAGCGCGAGATCAACGTCCAGCAGGACAGCATCAGCGTGGTCGGCATTGGTGACATGGCCGGTGACGTGTTCGGTAACGGCCTGTTGATGTCGGACAAGTTGCAGCTGGTGGCGGCATTCAACCACCTGCATATCTTCATCGACCCGAATCCGGACCCGGCCACCAGTTTTGCCGAGCGCCAGCGGCTGTTCAACCTGCCGCGTTCGGCCTGGACCGATTACGACACCAGCATCATGTCCGAGGGTGGCGGCATTTTCCCGCGCAGCGCGAAGAGCATCGCCATCACTGCGCAGATGAAAGAGCGCTTCGACATCAAGGCTGACAAGCTGACGCCGACCGAGCTGCTCAACGCACTACTCAAGGCGCCGGTCGATCTGTTGTGGAAC
Source organism: Pseudomonas sp. R1-18 (assembly GCF_051132095.1). NCBI lineage: Bacteria > Pseudomonadati > Pseudomonadota > Gammaproteobacteria > Pseudomonadales > Pseudomonadaceae > Pseudomonas > Pseudomonas sp. R1-18. The sequence goes on along the minus strand of NZ_CP071658.1, from coordinate 3,357,490 downwards.
GGCGGCATCGGCACTTACGTCAAATCCAGCCAGGAAAGCCATGCAGACGTGGGCGACAAGGCCAACGACGCGCATCGCGTCAACGGCAACGAGCTGCGCTGCAAGGTGGTGGGTGAGGGCGGCAACCTGGGCATGACCCAACTGGGTCGTGTTGAATTCGGCCTCAATGGCGGCGCGACCAACACCGACTTCATCGACAACGCGGCCGGCGTGGACTGCTCCGACCATGAAGTGAACATCAAGATCCTGCTCAACGAAGTGGTGCAGGCTGGTGACATGACCGAGAAACAGCGCAACCAGCTGTTGGAAAGCATGACCGACGAAGTCGGCAACCTGGTGTTGGGCAACAACTACAAGCAGACTCAGGCGTTGTCCCTGGCTGCCCGTCGCGCCTATGACCGGATCGCCGAATACAAGCGCTTGATGAACGATCTGGAGGCACGCGGCAAGCTGGATCGCGCCATCGAGTTCCTGCCGGGTGAAGACCAGATTGCCGAGCGGGTCGCGCTGGGCCAGGGCCTGAGCCGCGCGGAACTGTCGGTGCTGATTTCGTACAGCAAGATCGATCTGAACGAAGCGCTGCTCGAATCCCGCGTGCCGGATGACGACTATCTGGCGCGTGACATGGAAACCGCGTTCCCGCCTTCGCTGGGCGCCAAATACGCTACCGCCATGCGCGGCCATCGCCTCAAGCGCGAGATTGTCAGCACCCAGATCGCCAACGACCTGGTCAACCACATGGGCATCACCTTCGTGCAGCGGCTCAAAGAGTCGACTGGCATGAGCGCGGCGAGCGTCGCCGGTGCCTATGTGATCGTGCGCGACATTTTCCACCTGCCGCACTGGTTCCGGCAGATCGAGGCGCTGGACTACAAGGTCCCGGCCGAGATTCAGCTGTCGCTGATGGACGAACTGATGCGTCTGGGCCGTCGCGCAACCCGCTGGTTCCTGCGCAGCCGTCGCAACGAGCTGGACGCCGGCCGTGATGTCGCGCACTTCGGCCCGCACATTGCGGCGCTGGGGCTCAAGCTCGACGAGCTGCTGGAAGGCCCGACCCGCGAAGTCTGGCAAGCGCGGTACCAGGCTTACGTCGAAGCCGGCGTGCCGGAGTTGCTGGCGCGCATGGTTGCGGGCACCAGCCACTTGTACACGCTGTTGCCGATCATCGAGGCGTCGGACGTTACCGGCCAGAACGCGGCCGACGTGGCCAAGGCCTACTTCGCCGTTGGCAGCGCGCTGGACCTGACCTGGTACCTGCAACAGATCAGCAACCTGCCGGTTGAAAACAACTGGCAGGCACTGGCCCGCGAAGCGTTCCGCGACGATATCGACTGGCAGCAGCGGGCGATTACCGTGTCGGTCCTGCAGATGCCGGACGGCCCGTCGGAAGTGGAAGAGCGTCTGGCGCTGTGGCTCGAACAGCACGCGCTGATGGTCGAACGCTGGCGCGCCATGCTGGTCGACCTGCGGGCGGCGAGCGGAACCGACTACGCGATGTACGCCGTAGCCAACCGCGAACTGCTGGATCTGGCCATGAGCGGGCAGGCTGTCGGAGTGTAAGATTGATCCGGTGTTGAACGCAGGCCCCGCATCGCGAGATGCGGGGCCTTTTCTGTTGGCCGCGAGCCTAATCGGCCGCAGGCTTGCGGTCGGCTTTTTCCTGCTCGTTGAGGTGAACAGGAATCCCGTCTTTCATTTCTCGGCTGTCCGGGCTGCCCGGTTGATTCTGCAAAGCCGGATCGTAGGAAAATATTGGTTGGTCAGGATCTGTCTGATCCATGTTCAAGAGCGGCAGGAACTTTCCGGTGTGTAGAAGGAACCGACGCTGAATGTACTGCGCCTGCTGGAGGCTGGACCCGTCGGGCAGGTTGGCTCTGTGAACCAGCGCTTCCAGCGGGATCCGGTCTGGTGTGCCGGGTTGCCAGGCAGCAACCATGATTTCGTTGTATCCGGGGCTTACAAACGAATGGCGAATATCGGTCGAGGTTTTGAACTGTTGGGCACTGTTCGTGAACGCGCACCGGCGATTACTTCGCCACCAGGCCTGTGCGCTGTCGATCCCTAACAGCTCGCATACGCCCTGGAAAGTGCACGGTTCCGGTGATCCGCTCGTGCCTGCCTCGAACGGATAGGCGCAGCGTACCGTAATCGGTGCCGCTGTCGGCGCACTCGACTCCTTGAAAATCAATCCGACGAATCCGAACATCACACCAATGTGCAGATCCTTGCGCAGAAAGGAAAACGACACGCCGTTATTGATGATGGAGCCAGGACTCGGATCCCACGAATCATACTTCTCAGAGGCCCAGACGCCTCTGAGAAGTATTCCGTTGCAGTAGAACGCCGCTTTTCCATCCTTGCAGATGGCGAGAGTGTTCACGTAGCGGCTGTTGAGCTTCGCCGCCATCTCGTATCCAGCGTTGAGCTGGTCCGCCTCATGGAATGAAAACGGACTGCTTCTCGGATCCGTCAGACCCATCTGCAGGATGGGTAGCCACTGGCCTGTGGCTTTTTGATAGTCCAGCTGATCCCGTTGAGCCCCAGACAGCGCTCCTTTGACGGCCTTTTCATAGACAAGCGCTTGTACGGGCAAGGTATCGGGAGCGGCGTAGTCCCAGTTCCTGATCATGATCCGATTGGACAGGCTCGCCAGCTCGCCGTCTACGCCTTCGTGTGCCTGAAGGCTGACGTTGAACAAGTTAGTGCTTTGCGCATCGAGCGAGCACTGCCGATTCCTCTCATTTTGCTGGCTGTTGAAGTGGGCTATCCAGCCTGCCACATCCGTAACGGTTGAAGGGCAAGAGCCAGAGACGCCTTGGAGTGGTTGTTCGTGGGTGGGCGCGCTGCAGCCGTGTTGAAGCCATTCGATGCCTGGGTCGACATCGAACGGGTAGGCGCAGAGCGGGTCAAGTTCTGGCGGTTGGTCAGGGGTATCGTCTGGCTCTGCAAACACCACTGCGTTGGTGAAAGGCAGTTTGCGGGTGCTGAGGTCCGCACGCAGGAAAACGAACGATTCGGCGCCCAGTCTCATTGCCGTCGCATCGTGTAGCCAGAATGCGATAGACCGCTCCCGATCGAACCCGCGAATCAGCAGACCGCTGCATCTATAAGCAGGCGTCTGATCGGCGCATTGTGCTGCGACGTCCTTGTATCGGTCATTCAGGCGTTCGGCCAGTTCGGGTCCATTGAAGGCATGGCTGGACATGGAAGCCACGAACAACAGCGCACCGCACGCAGCTGTTGAAAGTCTTGTTTTCATGGTGGTCCGCTCCCTGCGGTTACTTGGATGAGCCTCAATGCTCAGTGATTCATGCAAGCCTGGCGGGCCCGTAATCCGCACGGACTGACAAGCCGCCTGCGTTGCGATTGGACGTCGCCGTTCATGGCGTGTCTACTGGCGCAAGTGATAGGTAGCGCAAGCTGGTGTCAAGGAGCGGAATAGTCGCTGCAATAAAAAACCCCGCACAAGGCGGGGTTTTTTATGACGCTTGGTTTCGCGATTAAGCTTGAACGACCGGGATGTTGGCGTTCGCAGCGGCTTCACGGAACTCGGCGATCTGATCGAAGCTCAGGTAGCGGTAAACGTCCGCCGCCATGGTATCGATCTGGTTGGCGTAGCCCATGTATTCCTCGACGGTCGGCAGGCGACCCAGGATCGAAGCAACGGACGCCAGCTCGGCCGAGGCCAGGTAGACGTTCGCGCCGTCGCCCAGACGGTTCGGGAAGTTACGGGTCGAAGTCGACACCACGGTGGAGTTCGGTTCGACGCGTGCCTGGTTACCCATGCACAGCGAGCAACCCGGCATTTCCATGCGCGCGCCAGCTTTGCCGTAGATGCCGTAGTAGCCTTCTTCGGTCAGCTGATGAGCGTCCATCTTGGTTGGCGGCGACAGCCACAGACGAGTCGGCAGCTGGCCCTTGACCTGATCCAGCAACTTGCCCGCAGCGCGGAAGTGGCCGATGTTGGTCATACAGGAACCGATGAACACTTCGTCGATCTTCTCGCCCTGAACCGAGGACAGCAAGCGAGCGTCGTCCGGGTCGTTCGGCGCGCAGAGCACAGGCTCTTTGACGTCCGCCAGGTCGATCTCGATGATCTCGGCGTATTCGGCGTCCTTGTCGGCTTCCAGCAGTTCCGGATTGGCGACCCAGGCTTCCATCGCCTGAGCACGGCGCTCCAGCGTACGTGGATCACCGTAACCCTGTTCGATCATCCAGCGCAGCAGGGTGATGTTGGACTTCAGGTACTCGGCAATCGACTCTTTGGACAGCTTGATGGTGCAACCCGCAGCCGAACGTTCTGCCGATGCGTCGGACAGTTCGAAGGCTTGCTCGACGGTCAGGGTTTCCAGACCTTCGATTTCCAGGATGCGGCCGGAGAAGGCGTTCTTCTTGCCTTTCTTCTCGACAGTCAGCAGGCCTTTCTGAATCGCGTAGTACGGAATCGCGTGAACCAGATCGCGCAGGGTGATGCCAGGCTGCAGCTTGCCCTTGAAGCGAACCAGGATCGACTCGGGCATGTCCAGCGGCATGACGCCGGTGGCCGCGGCGAACGCAACCAGACCGGAACCGGCCGGGAAGGAGATGCCGATCGGGAAGCGAGTGTGCGAGTCGCCGCCGGTGCCGACGGTGTCAGGCAGCAGCATTCGGTTCAGCCAGCTGTGGATGATGCCGTCGCCAGGACGCAGGGAAACACCGCCACGGGTCATGATGAAATCAGGCAGCGTGTGGTGAGTCTTGACGTCGATCGGCTTCGGATAGGCCGCGGTGTGGCAGAAGGACTGCATGACCAGATCGGTGGAGAAGCCCAGGCAAGCCAGGTCTTTCAGCTCGTCGCGGGTCATCGGGCCGGTGGTGTCCTGGGAACCGACGGTGGTCATCTTCGGTTCGCAGTAGGTGCCCGGACGGATACCTTCGACGCCGCATGCCTTGCCGACCATCTTCTGAGCCAGGGTGTAGCCCTTGTTGCTTTCGGCAGGCTGATCCGGGGTCTTGAACAGATCCGACGGCGGCAGGCCCAGCTCGGCGCGAGCCTTGCCGGTCAGGCCACGACCGATGATCAGCGGAATACGGCCACCAGCGCGGACTTCGTCGAGCAGCACCGGGGTCTTCAGTTCGAAGGTGGTGATGACTTCATCGCTGTCGTGCTTGCAGACCTTGCCGGCATGCGGATAGACGTCGATCACGTCGCCCATGTTGATGTTCGACACATCGAATTCGATCGGCAGGGCGCCGGCGTCTTCCATGGTGTTGTAGAAAATCGGCGCGATCTTGCTGCCGAAGCAGAAGCCACCGGCGCGCTTGTTCGGCACGTACGGAACGTCGTCACCGAAGAACCACAGCACCGAATTGGTCGCCGATTTACGCGACGAACCGGTACCGACCACGTCACCGACGTAGGCGATCGGGAAACCCTGGCCGCGCATTTCTTCGATCTGCTTCATCGGACCGATGGAGCCCTGCACGTCCGGAACGATGCCCTCGCGAGCCATTTTCAGCATGGCCAGTGCGTGCAGCGGGATATCGGGACGCGACCAGGCATCTGGAGCAGGGGACAGGTCGTCGGTATTGGTTTCGCCGGTGACCTTGAATACGCGCAGGCTGATCTTGTCGGCCAGAACCGGGCGCTTCTTGAACCACTCGCCGTCGGCCCAGGACTGCATCACGGCCTGGGCATGGGCGTTGCCGTTCTTGGCTTTTTCGGCCACGTCATGGAAAGCATCGAACATCAGCAGAGTGTGCTTGAGCTGTTCGGCGGCGACGGGCGCCAGCTCTGCGTCGTCGAGCAGCTCAACGAGGGTCACGATGTTGTAGCCACCTTGCATGGTGCCCAGCAACTCGGTCGCGCGCTTCTTGTCGATCAGAGGAGAATTGACTTCGCCCTTGGCCAGGGCGGACAGGAAACCGGCCTTGACGTAGGCAGCTTCGTCAACGCCTGGTGGAACGCGATTGGTGATCAGGTCGACAAGGAAAGCTTCTTCGCCAGCCGGGGGATTCTTCAGCAGTTCGATCAGACCTGCGGTTTGTTCGGCGTTAAGCGGCTGGGGCACGATGCCCTGGGCGGCACGCTCTTCGATGTGTTTACGGTAGGCTTCAAGCACAGTATTACCCTCATCAGTGGTCCCAAATGGGTGTCCGGGACGCTCATCCAGAAATCACTCGTGTCCACGCAAGGCTTTTGAGCGTTGTCGGCAGGGCATCGGTGATTCCTTACAGAAGCTGTTTTCAAAGTTTTACGCCTGCAGGACGGGGGGAGGGTCGGCCGACACGGCCATTCTTGATGAGGGAATGGCCTGTCGGCGCCGTACTGCCGGATTAACTTGACTGTGCTCGTGACGCTTTGAAAACAGCTTCTAACGGACATTGGCGCCTTAAAAGGCTCGCTGATTCTACGGCAAATCTGCGCCAAAGGTAAGTTGAACCGATGATGTTCGGGGGTGACCCTCGTTAGACAAAGGGCTAACATGGCTGCTTGTTTCGCCTGCCGTTGTCCGTCCAGCCATGCCTGATCAACTCATCAAAACCCCCTGCGTCGGCCTTTGCTCCACTGTTTACGGAGACCTGGTCTGCCGTGGCTGCAAGCGTTTCCATCACGAAGTGATCCATTGGAACGGTTACAACGAAGACGAGAAACGTGCGGTCTGGCTGCGTCTTGAAAAACTGCTGGTACAGGTGATGACCGCCAAGCTGGAGGTGTTCGATGCCGAGAAGCTGCGCATGCAGCTGGTCCAGCGCAAGATCCGTTTCGTGCCTCAACAATCCGAATATTGCTGGGCGTATCAACTGATCGCGCGCGGCGCGCGGGTCATCAGCCAGGTCGAGGCCTATGGCTTCGTGCTGTTGCCGGAATTCCGCTACTGGACCCTGCCCGAACTGCGTGACGCCATCGACCGGGAGTTCTTTCTGCTCTCCGAAGCCCATTATCAGCGCTACATCGCGCCCAGCTTTTTAAGGGATGCGTTGCTGGACTGACTATGGTCCGTGGCGTAAATGCTGCACCGCGACAGCCTGAGGTACCGGATAAACAGATTTTACTGCCGCTGCGCGCCAGATCGTCGGGGTGCCGCCCACAGCAAGCTAGCTCCCACAGATCTGGTCCGGCGATGTAGGAGCCAGCTTGCTGGCGATCTGTCGCGCAGCGGCAGCAATATCGGATCGCACTTAAACCCTGTCTGCCCGCGATCATGTCCCACAGATATGGGGCAGCTAATGTAGGAGCTAGCTTGTTGTGGGCGGCATCCCGACGATCTGCCGCGCAGCGGCAGCACATCGGATCGCACTCAAACCCTGTCTGCCGCCATCAGGCAATCACGAACGGCGCCTTTGCTCCACATCCTGAATAATCTCGTCGGTCTTGAGCACCAGCACATCACTCTCCAGCGAGTCGAGCACCGCTTCAGCGGATTGTCAGGCAGGTGCTGCTTGATCACCAGATCAGCACGTCGCGCCTGCTGCGCTTTGATGATGGTTTTGTGCGCCGACTCATCCCAGTCTTGCTCGATGCTGGCGACGAAACCCTCTTCCTGCAGGTCCGCTCGCAAGTCTTCGAGCAACAGATCGTGGATCGGCTCGCGCGTGCAGACCAGCAGATGCAATTGCGCCAGCGTCGCGCCGGCGATCAGGCGAGCGCGTTAGCGTTTATAGGTCGCGGGCCGACCGGGGCGCTCGTATAATGCAGCGCTTTGCCCTCGGTCATCTGTGAGCCTATGTACCCGATCCCTGAAATCGAAGCTTTTCTGCTGTGCCGCACTCCCGATAGCTGGGTCCAGGCCGCGCTGCGCAATCTGGACGTATTGCTGATCGATCATGCGAACAATGAAAAGAAGGCGGCCGGGGCGGCGTTCCAGTTCATGTTTCAGTACAACGACAAGTTCGACCTGTTGAGCAAGATGTCGCGCCTGGCCCGCGAAGAGCTGCGCCACTTTGAGCAAGTCATCAGCATCATCAAAAAACGCCAGATCCCCATGGCCAACATCAGCTCGGCGCGCTATGCCGGGTCGCTGCGCAAACTGGTGCGTAACCACAACCCGTATCGCCTGACCGACGCGCTGATCGTCGGCGCCATCGTCGAGGCCCGCTCCTGCGAACGCTTCGCGGCATTGGTTCCGCATCTGGATGAAGAACTGGCCAAGTTCTACGGCGGGCTGCTCAAGTCCGAGTCGCGCCATTTCCAGGATTATCTGAAACTGGCCTACACCTACGGCGACAAGGCTGATGTGGACGCCAAGATCGAAGAAGTGCGTCTGGCCGAGCGCGAGCTGATCGAAAGTCCCGATGAAGACTTCCGCTTCCACAGTGGCGTTCCCGCCTGATCTGCATCGTTCTGCATCGTTGGTTCGCAATCGGCCGCTCTTGCCCAGCACGTCCGAAGACAAAAAATCCCGATAGGACGATGCCCGCCCCAGACTTTGATATCTGAATCCCTCTATGCAGAGCGCGTACCAATCATGCGCGCTCTGCGTACGCGCATATAGACCTCCCGCCATTCTCGCCCCGCCTATTTCAGGTAGTCGTCTTTCGGTAGAGAATAATGCTTAGCGGCTCAATTTTTTAAAGTCCATGTTTTCCGGTTTGCGTCTGGGAGCGCGTTTCGCAGCGTAATTGACGGAGGCCAGGAGAGAGCTAGTTATGAATCTAGCTACGTAGGACTAATACTACAATGGTGTGGGAGATTTCCCCGTGGCGAGAAGGTATGAACACGTCTTCCAAACACCTTGAAATAGTTCATAAAGCCTTGGATAAAACGTAATTCGCATCACAGACTATATTAATTCTGTGCCGGCCTTTGCCAGCTTTCGGATTCTACTGTGAGCCTTTTCCAGAGAAGTGACTCATTCTGCTTGCAATATTTTACGTTGTGCCAGATGCCCGTTCTTGTAATGAAGAGAGTATGTGCAAATGCGAAAGGTATTGATAAACGTCGAGGCCACTCCTTCTTGTCCAGCCTCGTGCACTATGTGCCCAAGATCAGAAATCAAAGATCATGGTTTCATGACGGTTGAAACTATGTCCCGAATAGTGCAGCAGGTAGATCCGAGCTTCGTATGGGAGCTGGATCTTGCTGGAAGGGGGGAGCCAACCATACATCCGGAGTTTAACGAACTGTTGAAGGTGATGAGGTCATCGTCAGTTACCACCGCAGTAACAACAACAGGAGTGACACTGACCCAAAAAAATCTGGACGCACTTGAGAGCGAGGTAGATCTGATCAGGCTGTCGGTCAGCTCTATCGACGAAAGCATATTCCGGAAAGTACATGTTGGTCTGGATTACCACAAGATTTGGAAGAACGTAGCTGCGTTGGCAGAGGCTGCACCAAAAAAAGTAATTGTTCATTTAACGGGAGGACCGGTCATCTATGACTCTCTTCCTCAGACAGTGAGGCACTTGAGATCGTTGGGGTTGAAAACGCTGAATCTTTTTCCGCTCTGGAATCGGGGTGGGGCTTTGACTGTGAGCCAAGAACATGCAGTGCGCCGCAATCTAATAAAGGATTGGGGTTTGAACGCCTCAGAAAGCGAGTATTCATCCCATAATAGCCGACTGACCTATTTCGTCCACCTGTTGCGATCCTGGACCGTAAACCACGAGTTTTGCTTGGTCGGGGACGGCAGCATAAGCATAGGGTATCGCGGGGAGATTTTAGGGTGCTTTCAAGATTTTGGGCATAAATCATTAATGGGGAATATCTCGCATCTAAAATTAAAGGACGTGGCTCGACAACGGGCCAAAGTACTAGGAAAAATGAAAGTCTGTGAGGGGTGTAACTCTAAAGAAGCTGCATTTAAATGGCCCCAGTTGCTGGGCCAAAAATAATAACCTAGGTGACATCGTTATGAAAGCTGCAGAACAAAAATTAAAAGTAGCTCTTTGGATGTATCGAAACGATAACGGACTGATTCCTCAGAATCTTTTGAGAGCCAGGTTGGAGAATTGCGGTGCAGAGGTGTTTTCTGAAGTCGATCTGCGATCCTGCTACGTCTTCAATGGCTTGGTGTTCACAAAGGAAGGAATAAATCTTTCAAAATTCGACTGTTTATTTCATATGAACGCCGACGATCAGTCGGACCATCAGTTGGACGTACTGAAGGCCCTTGAGGACAGCGGGGTACGAGTGCTGAATAACTACGCGGATTTTGCGGCTTGTCAGGATAAATTCGCGACAAATAACCTTCTGCGCCGATTAGGGTTCTCTGTGCCCGAATCGATGTTAATTGGAAGCGATACGGATGAGCGCATCGTGCGGAAGGTATTTAGCGATTGGAAATCAGTGCTCGTAAAGCCTCGAAGAGGACATGGAGCAAAAGGAATCATAAAATTTGACGACTGCGAACAGTTTATGGATTTTCTAGGTGCCGCGGGTCATTACGCATCCAATATGTATCTCGAGCAATATATAGAATTTGGCGATAGCGATATCCGGGTTGAGGTTTTTAACGGAAAGGTTTTAGGCGGTTACAGTCGGCGGAAAAGGCATTCGTATAAAACTAATATATCTGCAGGTGGGGTAATGACACCTGCAGATATCAGCGGGGAGATCGCCCTCGCATTAGCAGTTGCAGAAAAAACACGCGTCACCGGTACGATTATAGATATGGTCAAAAGCGTAAAAGACGCAAGGACCTATATTCTGGAAGTTAATCCGAGCTTAGGTATTTTTGTCGAGTCCGCGATGATGGCTGGCACGCGGATGGCACCGGAAAAGGCAGACCCTTCTTACTCATATGATCACGCCAAAATTAACGCTATCGCCGAGCATATACTTTCAAGTGCAGGCCGTAGCCTATGATCCGGGTCCCACATATATTGGTTACGACCAGTAGAAGTCATGTCGCGCTGAACTATTCTAAGTCTCAGTACCTAACTTACTCATCAAACACTATTTTGGATATTCTGGTCGGTTTGGGCTGCGTTCCTGTTTTGCTACCAAACGGAGTGATGCTGGATCATGTGGATGAAGTTGTAAAGCGCGTCGACGGACTGGTTTTAAGCCCAGGGAGGGATATTGCCCCTGAAATTTATAAAGCCGGAATGAATGATGGCGCGACAATTGCAGGCGTCCAGCCCGGCCTTGAGACAGATACTTTATCAAGTTTTGATTGTGAAAGGGACCGTTTAGAAATCGCGCTTTACAGAGCCGCTTTGGCCAACCGACGACCTGTGCTGGGTATTTGTCGTGGCATGCAGATCATCAATGTTGCCGAGGGGGGAACATTGCAGCAGCATTTGCCAGAAAACGGAGAAGTCAGCCACAGCATCGACAAAGACGGTTGGATAAATTACCACTCAATAGAAATCGTGGAAGGCTCACGGCTGTCTGAGATTTTAAAAGTATCTACCACCGTGATTTCTAGTATTCATCATCAGGGAGTTGAACGGTTAGGTCGGGAGCTGGTCGCGTGTGCTCACTCCGAGGACGGGGTAGTGGAGGCAATTGAGAGCCAGGACGGAGATAGATTTGTTCTAGGGTTGCAGGGCCACTTCGAGAAAGGGCTTCGAAATCAACGCGTTTTGAATAATATTTGGAAAGCGTATGTGAATTCAGTGATGTTAGGAGGCCGCGATGTTTAGATTGTTTGATGTGCCTATCTACAAGGGCCACGAAAAGTTGATTGAAATATTCCTTAAAGGGGGAGAGCCAACGGGAATTCCTTACCTTGAGAAAACGTCGATAATCAGGCAGTTTCCCGAAGCTTTCAGAACAAAAAAAATGAGTAACGCCCTTGAGCGAAAAAGTGTTGAGTATGCAAGCACCTCCGGTTCCTCTGGGGAAAGACTTACCTTGATAAGGGCAAGCGGATGGTGGGATCGCGAATATGAGGACGCGTATTCATCTAACTCTGAGTTGAAGGGGTTTGATTTTGCTAGCGACCGTAAAGCAATACTGGCCACCGTTTTCTGCTCAGGCGGAAGTTGCGGAATAGCTGATACGAGTGTCGAGATGCGACTATCTGGACGTACGCTATATCTGAATGCTAAACAGAATCCCCACGACTGGACCGAGATAGATATCCAGCGAATCGCGGCCGAGTTGAACGAGTTTAAACCGAAGGTGCTGCAGGTGAATCCAAGCTATTTGACAATTTTTATCGATAAGCTAGTAAGATTTCAGGTGGAACTGCCGTATATCCCAGAAACAATTGTTTCTGCGTATGAGTTTCTTACCAGCTACTGCAGAACAAGGATCGAGACTTTTTTCGGCAGAAAACTGCTCGATATGTTTGGTTCTTCAGAGTTAGGCGTCCTTTTCATGCAGGATGCCGCAGGATCCTACAATAGATGCCCCCACGCAAGCATTGTTGAGCTTTCACCGGTCTATCCAAAAGGGCGTATATACGAGCTAGTGATCACGTCTTGGAAAAACCCGCTAATGCCGTTTCTCCGCTACCGGACAGGGGATCTGATAGAAACGCTCGAAGTTCCTCAGGCCGGAGGTGTAGTAAGGGCCAGTGAGCAAATGGCCATTGCTCGCCCCCATGGAAGATGGGCAGATGCACAGATTTTTTCTGACGATCAAAGGTACATAACACCTTATACCTTTGACAAGCTTATATCAGAGTGCGCTTGGCAACCAAAGTTCTATAGGTTAGAGAAGCGTGGCGACAGGATCGTGTTTCTATACGTGGAAACGGAACCACACTCAAGTGGGTGTAGTCCCGACGAGAATTTTCAATTTCTCAATCAGCTGTTCTGTGACAAGCAAGTGATTTTGCAGAAAGTAGAAATATTGCAGCCCGAGCAATCTGGAAAATTTTTTACTTTTCGGAGTGCTTGATATGGATGGTTTGAGTTACTGCAAAGCTTTGACAACTGGCATAGGCAGGGCTGATTTCCCACAGCTAAACTCAGATGAACTGGTATATTTCGATAATGCTTCTACGGCGTTGAAACCCAACTCCGTGATCCAAACGGTAGCACAGATATATCGTCAGATATCTAACGTCGGGCGGTCTAGGCATAAGCACGCAGAGTATGTGACGGCTGAGTTTGAGCATAGCCGTGACCGAATTTCGGAGTTTATCGGTTGTTCTCCGCTAGAATTGCTGTTTACGCATAATTGTACGGATAGCGTAAATCTAATCAGTAGCGGGCTGGGGCTAGGGAAAGGCGATAGAGTTATTGTCTCTGAGCTTGAACACCATTCCAATTTACTTCCTTGGCTGGAAAAGGCTGATCTCCACATAGTTCGGCTGGACTCCGAAGGGCTACTGGATTTGAATCATTTGGAGGAGTTACTTAGAACCCCAGCGAGGCTTGTCGCGGTCTGTCATGCGTCCAATATAACGGGGAACGTGCAGCCTGTGGCGGAAATCTGTAAGTTGGCCAGGATGTATGGCGCTCTTACGCTGGTCGATTGTGCACAAACCGTCGGGCATATCCCAGTCGATACGCGATCGATAGGATGTGATTTTCTTGTGTTTTCTCCACACAAAGTATTTGCTCCTTCGGGCGTGGGTGGGCTGTACATACGGCATGAGGCTCAGCCATTAGTAAGAAACTTCAGATTTGGCGGGGGTATGGTCGATCAGGTTGGTAACGAGCACGTGAGGTATAAATCTGGGTTGGCAAGATTTGAAGCGGGCACACCAAACATAGAGGGCGTCATCGGAACTGGCGCTGCGATCGACTTCGTCGATTCAATAGGTCTATCTACCATCCAGTTACAGAATAAGGGGTTGGACGCTTATTTGCGCGATGAACTAAGCAAGTGTAAGTTTATTGAGCTCCCTTTTCTTTTCAGTAAAATACGGGTGCCTATCGTTACTTTCAATGTCGCCGGTGCTATTGATTTGCAAACATTGTCCGTGTTGCTTTCTGATGTTCATGGCATCGCCGTAAATGTTGGGTTTCAGTGTAATCAACCTTTGTATCAAAGTCTAGGGCTAAAAGGAGGTCTGCGGGCGTCTCTTCACATGTACAACAATAAGTCAGAAATTGATTGTTTTGTCTCGGCTTTGAATGAGTTGCTTTCCTAAGTGACGGAGAGGCTTCGTATGCGCAACGAACCAATTGGCATTTCAGAATCGCGTATCCTTGATATAGGAAATTTAAAAGAATATTTCGCAGGGCATGTCAAGCCGTTATTGTCTGGGAAGGTTGGCTTAGAGTACGAGCTTATCCTGATTGATCGCGCCCGTAGTATGCAACTGTCTTACTGGGGGGGCAATGGCATTGCGGAGATACTTTTAGCTTTTACCAAAATCGGGTACCAGGCCGTTTACGACGGTGCGCTATTGATCGGGTTAACAAAAGAATCTGTGCGTGTATCGCTTGAGCCTGGAGGCCAAATAGAGTTTTCAGGAACGGCTAGCCTTACTGCTATTGACGTGCATAAAGAGCTTCTGGCGTTTCTAGCGGCCTTGAAACAGATTTGTGCGAAACTCGATGTCGATGTACTTGCGATAGGGTGTAATCCTGTCGATAAAGCCAGCCAAGTAGAGGTCATTCCGAGTGCCAGATACCAAGCCATCATGCCTATTTTATGCGAGGCGGCGGCAGGTAGCTCATCTCAAAAGATTACAGCGTCGATGCAAGTTTCGCTGGATTATTTCTCAGAATTGCATGCTGAGAAGTGTCTTTCTTTGGGCGCGTTGGCGCAACCATTTATTGTTGCTATTTGCGGAAACTCTGCTGTGGTAGGCAATGTAACTACAGGTTGGAAAAGCTCAAGAATGCGAATGTGGCGAGATTTCCCCGAGGCTCGCTGCGGGGTGCCGCAGTTTTTGCTGAATATTAATAGTGATGAGGGTATCTTTAGCACGTACACCCGGTGGGCTTGCAATAGGCGGTTGTTCTACATAGTTAGAAATGGCTCGGTTATAAAACCGGGCTGCATGACGTTCTCGGATTTTATGAGGTTTGGATATGGCGGTTATGAAGCTAATATCGATGATTGGGTATTACATCTAAGCACGCTCTACCCAGAGGCCCGGCTAAAAAATGTCATTGAGTTAAGGTCTGCTGACACCTGCTCGCCCGCATATGCAGCGGCCTTGGCGGCTTTCTGGAGAGGGCTCTTCTATTCCGACCAGGCGCTGGAGAGATCCCAGCATCTCTTGAACTTTATAGATTATTTATCTTTGGACAGATTATATATGGATGCAGCAAGAGTCGGGCTTGCAGCAAATGTGGCAGGCAAGTACAAGGTCGCTAGTGTGGCGAAGGAATTAATAGAGACGTCGCGTATGGGTTTGGTCGATTTGCGCGCATGCGAAGCTGAGCTAGCGTATCTAGATGTATTTCTTGAGGTGGTTAATGGTGGCTAGCTGGGATGGAACGTTAAGCGTAGAAATGATGAATGTTTAAGAAGACCTTTGATTATTCCACTCATTGTTTAATTCGTGTTGCGTTAAGGCGCGGTATGATTATTATCCCTGTTTTTTGAGCGCTTCCAATGTTTGATGATAAATTTAAAGAGTTTGAGGCTAAATGGTCTGAGCGCTGGTTGCATGAGGGTGCATTCAGAGTCAAAGCTGATGCTTCCAGGCCTAAGTACTACTGCCTCGACATGTTTCCCTACCCGTCAGGTGCTGGCTTACACGTCGGCCATCCGCGCGGTTACATCGCTACCGACATATTTAGTCGTTATAAAACGATGTCAGGGTTCAATGTGCTTCATCCTATGGGCTTTGATTCGTTCGGGCTGCCTGCGGAGCAGTTTGCGATTGAAACTGGTCAGCACCCCTCGGTCACCACGGCCCAGAATATAGCTAAATTCAAAGGTCAGTTGACGAGGTTAGGGCTCTGCGTGGACGTGGATCGCGAGATAGTCACGTCTGATCCGAATTACTACCGCTGGACGCAGTGGATTTTCCTGAGGTTGTTCAACTCTTGGTTTGATACCCGGCTGAAGAGAGCAAGACCAATCAGCGAGCTCGTCGAAATTCTCACGCAGCACGGGGCCACAGGTTTGCAGGCTGCTTGTTCAGAAGATTTCACGAAGATCGATCCAGTGACTTGGCGTCGGTATTCAAGTGCAGAGCAAGAGACCTTTCTGATGAACTTCAGAATGGCGTTCAAGGCTGAGGCGGATGTGAATTGGTGCCCCGCGCTAGGAACCGTGCTGGCCAATGATGAGGCGATAAACGGTTTATCCGAGCGAGGCGGTCATCCGGTTGTCAGGAAGAGAATGAATCAGTGGTTTTTGAGAGTCACGGCCTACGCTGACCGGCTGCTGGACGGACTGGCTGATCTCGATTGGCCAGAGTCAGTCAAAACCATCCAGAAAAACTGGATTGGTAAAATTGACGGGCTTTTTATTGAGTCTGCGTATGCCTCCCCGACAACAGAAGCTCCGCTTGGGAGGACACGCTCGTCCACATACAAATTGCGTGATGCGACGTTCGGACGGCAACGTTACTGGGGTGAACCTATCCCCGTTTATTACGACTCAGAAGGAATCGCCAGACCTGTCAATGAGGAGGATCTGCCTCTTTTACTGCCGGACGTCAGTACATTTACCCCGACCTCTGCAGCCGACGCTCCCTTGGCTCGGCTGGCTGACTGGCGATACGAGGGTTATCAGCTTGAGACAACGACAATGCCAGGCTGGGCGGCGTCCAGCTGGTATTTCCTAAGGTATACCGACCCTCACAACGGCCAACGCTTTGCCGGTGCTGAACAGACTTCCTATTGGAATTCGGTGGATCTGTACGTTGGTGGCGTCGAGCATGCAACAGGCCATTTGATATACGCGCGCTTCTTTACCAACTTTCTTTATGATCTGGGGGAGATAGATTTTTCGGAACCGTTTACCCGCCTCATTTGCCAGGGAATGATTCTGGGGGTTTCGGCTGTGATCTACCGCGATATCATCTCTGGTAATTTTATTTCAGCTGATCTTGTCGGAGAGCGCGGAGTGCAACCGGTGCACATCGATGTTCAGATGGTTTCTGAAGACAATACGGTCGATATCACAAAGCTTCGCCAGTGGCGTACTCATTTTTCTACCTCTGAGTTTGAACTCAGTGATGCCAAGTTCTTCTGTGCCCGTATCACCGAGAAGATGTCAAAATCGAAGCATAACGTTGTTAACCCGGACGATATTATCGATCAGTACGGGACAGACTGCTTTCGCTTGCACCAAATGTTTTTAGGACCGATAGATCACATGATCACATGGTCCACAGAGACGATTGAAGGGCCTCATAGATTTCTGGCACGTCTCTGGAGGCTGTTTTACGATTCTTCTGGCAAATTGATTGTCTCCCAGGAGCCACCGTCGGCTTCGGCGGCCGCATTGGTTGATGACCTCATAATGATCGTCCGTCAACGGACGGAGGCGTTTGCCTTCAATGCGGCAATCGCCGCAATGATGAGTTGTGTAAACCAGTTGACCAGAACAGGTATTCATAATTCTGAGGTTCTGAAGAAGCTTGTATTGGTGCTTCATCCCTATGCTCCCTTTGTAACGTCCGAGCTTTGGGAAGGCGCGTTAGGCCAGAAGACTTCCTTATTATCTTGCTCTTACCCTGAAGTGATTTTCAGGCGAGCAGACAGCAAAGTCGTTTCGATGCAGATTGCGACTGATGGGAAAACCAGATTTCTGATTGATGTTCCCGAGGCGGTCGCCAGGGACAAGGTTGCACTCGAAGAAATAGTCAGGTCGGATGAAAAATTCGTGAAGTGGTTATCTTCTCCTGTCAGTAAAATCGTCTTTGTGCCGGAGAAAGTCCTGAACTTCATCATTGCCAGAGATTGATAGCGAGAATCATCGCAGGAGCGCTCCCTCGATCGAGGGGCGGCTGGCTGGCGGGGCCGATCGAGATACGTGGCCGTCCCGCGAGCACGGATTGATCCGTCGCTTCCATAGTGGCGTTCCCATCGCCGCCTGACGTCCCACGCTGCATAACAACGACCGCCTCGGCGGTCGTTTTTTTGTGCGTCTGTCAGGGCATTTAGCAAGCACGCTAACAAAACGTTTTGACTTTTGCTGCTTAGGCAGTAACATTTTGTAATCACTGCCTAGGCAGCTTTATGGGTGAGACTTTGAAACATTTCAGTCCCGACAATTTCGACTCCAGCCTCATGGGGCTGTTGGTCGGCCGCACCAACGGCCTGAAGGACCGGATGCTGGACAAGTATCTGGAGCCGCATGACGTGACTTCGGCGCAGTTCAAGGTGCTGATTATCGTTGCCCAGTTCGCGGCGGATACGCCGGTGGAAGTGTGTCGGCACTTGTCGCTGGACAGCGGTTCGATGACACGCATGCTGGACCGTCTTGAGCAGAAAGGGCTGGTCGTGCGGACCCGTTCGGAAACCGATCGGCGTCAGGTGCACCTTGAGCTGACGCCGCAGGGTCGCAAGCTGACCGATCTGCTGCCGCAGATAGGCGCCGATGCGATGAACGACACCTTCGCTGCGCTGGACGCCGAGGAAGTGGAAACCCTGCAACGGATTCTGACCAAGGTGCTGGTCGCGGCGGACGATCACATCACCCTTACGCGTTTGAGCTTTATCCCCAAGAGCACCACCAAGAGTACGAAATGAACGGTACGACATTGCACGTTCGCACAAGCCTGCTCGCCGTGGCGCTCAGCCTGGCCGGTTGTGCCAATTACAGTGGGCTCGAAACCCAGGGTCACAGCGTCGATGCGCAGAGCCTTCAGGCGCAAAAGAGCCTGAGCGGTGTGAGCCTGTCGAGCGCCGCCTGGCCTGCGGCCGACTGGTGGAAGAGCCTGGGCGATTCGCAGCTCGACAGTCTGGTCGCTGAGGCCTTGCGCGACAGCCCGGACATGCAGGTCGCCAGCGCCCGGACCCATCAGGCCATGGCTGCCGCCTATGCGGCCGACGCATCACGCATGCCGCGTGCCGACGCCAGCGCCAGTGTCAGCCGTTCGCGGCTGGCCCGGGATCAGGACCCGCTCGGCGTGGGCGGTCGCTACAGCACACTGCGCAGCCTGGGCGTCAACTTCGATTACAGCTTTGATCTCTGGGGCGGCGAGCGCGCCACCTGGGAAGCGGCGCTGGGTCAGGCCCGCGCAGCCGAGATCGATCAGCAGGCCGCGCAATTGACCCTGGCCGCCGACGTCGCCCGCGCCTACAGCGATCTGGGCCAGGCTTACATCGTCCACGATCTGGCGGCCGAAGACCTCAAGCGCACCCGACAGATGCTTGAATTGGGCAGCAGCCGCCTCAAGTCCGGCATCGACAGCAAGTATCAGTTCCAGCAGACCGAAAGCCTGGAGGCCGGGGCGCAAGAGCAGATGCTCGACGCGCAAAAGCGCCTGCGCAGCGCGCAGATCGCCCTGGCGGTTCTGGTGGGTAAAGGGCCGGACCGAGGCGAGGCATTGGCTCGGCCCAATGTATTGAAACCTGCTGCCGTGGCGCTGCCGTCTTCGTTGCCAGCCGAGTTGCTGGGCCGTCGGCCGGATCTGATCGCCGCACGCTGGCGCGTCGAGGCGGCACGTCGCAGCATCGATGCCAGCAAAACCCGTTTCTATCCCAACCTGAACCTCAGCGCCTCCGCCGGTGCCGAGTCGCTGCTGGGCGATGCGATGTTCGGTTCCGCCAGCCGTTTCTTCAATATCAAGCCGACGGTTTCGCTGCCGCTGTTCGACGGCGGACGTTTACGCGCCGATCTCGACGCCCGCGACGCCGACTATGACCTGGCGGTGGCGCAGTACAACAAGACGCTGGTGCGAGCGTTGGGCGATGTCAGCGACAACATCGGCCAGTTGCGCGATATCGATGGCCAGATCCAGGCCCGTCAGCACGCTACCGATGTCATCGAGCAGTCGTTCGCGACCGCGACCCAGCGTTACGGCTCGGGCATCGGCAACTACCTGGACGTGCTGACCACCGAACAGCAACTGTTGCAATCACAACGCCAACTGGCTGACCTCAACGCTGAACGAATCGATCTGTCGATCCAGTTGATGCAAGCCCTGGGCGGCGGCTTTCAAGGCTCTGACTCGCAAGACGACCAGCCTCTGGCCGCGGCCGAGTCGGCTCACCCTTCAACTGCGTCATTGACCACAAGGTAATTGTCATGGCTACTGCCGCTCCTGAAACCCAATCCGCACCCGACCAGAAAAACCCGCAGTCGGGTAAACGCAAGTTCCTGCTTCTTGGCCTGGCGCTGCTCGTGATCGTCGGCGGCCTGGCCGTCTGGGCCTGGCACGAACTCTACGGTCAATGGAGCGAAAGCACCGACGACGCGTACGTGAACGGCAACGTCGTGGAAATCACGCCGCTGACCACTGGCACCGTAATCAGCATCGCCGCCGATGATGGCGACCTGGTCCGTGAAGGGCAGGTGCTGCTTGAATTCGATCCCAGCGATGCCGAAGTCGGGCTGCAAAGCGCCGAAGCGAACCTGGGCAAGGTCGTGCGCCAGGTGCGCGGGCTTTACAGCAACGTTGATGGGATCAAGGCGCAACTGGCCGCGCAGCGCGCCGAGGTGCAGAAGGCGCAGGACAACTACAGCCGGCGTCGCAACCTGGCGGCGAGCGGGGCGATCTCTCAGGAAGAGCTGTCCCACGCCAAGGACGATCTGACCAGCGCGCAGAGCGCTCTTACCCACATCCAGCAGCAGCTGGCCAGCAATGTCGCGCTGGTGGATGACACCGAAGTGTCGTCGCATCCGGATGTGAAGGCCGCTGCCGCACAGTTGCGCCAGGCTTATCTGGCCAATGCGCGCACCACGCTGCTGGCCCCGGTCACCGGTTATGTGGCCAAGCGCAGCGTGCAGCTGGGTCAGCGCGTTCAGCCGGGCACCGCGACCATGGCAGTGATTCCGCTCGATCAGCTGTGGATCGACGCCAACTTCAAGGAAACCCAGCTGGGCAAGATGCGCATCGGCCAGCCGGTGGAGATCACCACTGACCTGTACGGCGGCGATGTGAAATACAGCGGCACCATCGACAGTCTGGGCGCGGGCACTGGCAGCGCGTTCGCACTTCTGCCGGCACAGAACGCGACCGGCAACTGGATCAAGATCGTCCAGCGCGTACCGGTCCGCGTGCATATCAATGCTGACGAACTGGCGCAGCATCCACTGCGGGTGGGCCTGTCCACGACCGTCGACGTCAATCTGCACGACCAGAGCGGCCCGGTGCTTGCCCAGCAACCGCCTCGTCAGGCGACGTTCAGCACCGATATCTATGCCGGACAACTGGCACAAGCCGATGCGCTGATCGCGCGGTTGATCCATGACAACAGCGCGGCCGGCGGCAAGACCACTACCGCCAGGCGCTGATTCGCCAATCCGCAAGCCTCGGCCCTTGGGTCGGGGCGTTTTCAGAGTGCCAAAGGATTCGCGATGAGTAACAACGCTCCCGCTTCATTCACTCCGCCCAGCATGCTGCTTTGCACCATCGGCCTGTCGCTGGCGACTTTCATGCAGGTGCTCGACACCACCATCGCCAACGTTGCCTTGCCGACCATTTCCGGCAATCTGGGCGTCAGCTCCGAGCAGGGCACCTGGGTGATCACCTCATTTGCCGTCAGTAATGCCATCGCGTTGCCACTGACCGGCTGGCTCAGTCGCCGTTTCGGCGAGGTGAAGCTGTTTCTCTGGGCGACAATGCTTTTCGTACTGGCCTCGTTTCTGTGCGGCATTTCGCAGTCGATGCCCGAGCTGGTGGGCTTTCGGGTGCTGCAAGGCGTGGTTGCCGGGCCGCTCTACCCGATGACGCAGACGCTGCTTATCGCGATCTACCCGCCCGCCAAAAGGGGCATGGCCCTCGCGCTGCTGGCGATGGTGACGGTCGTCGCGCCCATTGCCGGGCCGATTCTCGGCGGCTGGATCACCGACAGTTACAGCTGGCCGTGGATCTTCTTCATTAATATCCCGATCGGTCTGTTCGCCGTACTGGTGGTGCGCACCCAGATGGCCAAGCGGCCGGTGAAAACCAGTCGCCAGCCGATGGACTATGTCGGCCTGATAGCACTCATCATCGGGGTAGGCGCGCTGCAAGTGGTGCTCGACAAGGGCAATGACATGGACTGGTTCGAATCCAACTTCATCGTCATCGGCTCGTTGATCTCGCTGGTCGCGCTGGCGGTGTTCGTGATCTGGGAGCTGACCGACAAACATCCGATCGTTAACCTGCGGCTGTTTGCCTATCGCAACTTCCGTATCGGCACCTTTGTACTGATCGGTGGCTATTCCGGGTTCTTCGGCATCAACCTGCTGCTGCCGCAATGGCTACAGACGCAGATGGGCTATACGGCGACCTGGGCCGGGCTCGCGGTAGCGCCGATCGGCATTCTGCCGGTGCTGATGTCACCGTTCGTGGGCAAATACGCGCATCGTTTCGACCTGCGGATTCTCGCCGGGCTCGCGTTTCTGGCGATGGGTCTGAGCTGCTTCATGCGCGCCGGTTTCACCAATGAGGTGGATTTCCAGCACGTAGCCATGGTGCAGATGTTCATGGGCATCGGCGTCGCACTGTTCTTCATGCCGACGCTAAGCATATTGCTGTCCGATCTGCCACCGGACCAGATCGCCGACGGTTCCGGTCTTGCCACTTTCCTGCGTACGCTGGGCGGCAGTTTTGCTGCCTCGCTGACCACCTGGATCTGGATCCGCCGTGCCGATCAGCATCATGCGTACCTGAGCGAGAACATCAGCACTTTCGACCCGACGACCCTCGAAGCGTTGAACAGCCTCGGCGGCGCCAGCCCGCAGGCTTACGCGCAGCTGGAGCAGACCCTGAATGGACAGGCCTACATGATGTCCACGGTGGATTACTTCCACATGCTGGGCTGGGTGTTCATGGGGCTGATTTTGTTGGTCTGGCTGGCAAAACCGCCGTTCGCCGCCAAGGCGGGTCCACCGGGTGGTGGCGGGCATTGATGGAAGAAGCGGCCGGGCAGAATCACTTGCTCAAAAAGTGGGTAATGGTGTGGGAGGGAGCTTGCTCGCGACTGCGGGGGGGCAGTCACCTTTCAGAGCCTGAGCCACCAGGGTCGCGAGCAAGCTCCCTGCCACAGGAATCTCTATTCGATCCGCTCAGCTCAGCAGCTTGACCGGCTCCGGCACGAAATCGAACGACCCCAGCGCAAAACCGTGCTCGTCCACTTGCAGCGCCCAGCCTTGACGGTCCCAGTCACCCAACACGATGCGGCGGCCGGCCTGGTCGCCGATCTGCAGCTTGTGGATTGCAGGACGGTGGGTGTGCCCGTGGATCAAGGTGTGGACGCCGAATTGGCGCATGACGCGCGGCACTTCTTCGGGCGTGACGTCGACGATGTCGTTGGATTTCATCCGCGTTTGTGCGCGACTTTCGTTGCGCAGCTTGCGCGCCAGCTTGTGCCGGGTGCGCAGTGGCAGGTGGCGCAGGATCCAGAGAGTCAGCGGATTGCGCAGGTAGCGGCGCATCCGGATGTAACCCTCGTCTCGAGTACACAGGCTGTCGCCGTGCATCAACAATACCGGCTCGCCGTTGAGTTGCACGACGCTGGGGTCGGGCAGCAGCGTACAACCGGCTGCCTTGCAAAAGGCCTTGCCGATCATGAAGTCACGGTTGCCGTGCATCAGAAAAATTCGTGTGCCGCTGTCGCTCAGGGCGCGCAGGGCCTGGCAGATCGAGGCCTGGAACGGCGACATGGCATCGTCGCCGATCCAGACTTCGAAAAAGTCTCCGAGGATATACAGCGCTTCGGCCGTGCGGGCGCGGCCGTCGAGTAAATCCAGAAACGCCCGGGTAATGTCCGGACGTCCTTCCTCAAGGTGCAGGTCGGAGATCAGTAGAATCACTCAATGATCTCGGCTTTCTCGATGATCACGTCTTCCTTTGGAACATCCTGGTGGCCAGAGTTGCTGCCTGTCGAGACGCCTTTGATCTTGTCGACCACATCGGTGCCTTCGATCACTTCACCAAACACGGCATAACCCCAGCCCTGAGTGGTCGGCGCGGTGTGGTTCAGGAAGGTGTTGTCGGCCACGTTGATGAAGAACTGGGCGGATGCCGAATGCGGTTCCATGGTGCGTGCCATCGCGATGCTGTACTTCTTGTTCGGCAGGCCGTTGTTGGCTTCGTTCTGGATGCTCGGGCGCTTGTCCTTCTTTTCTTTCATGCCCGGCTCGAAACCGCCGCCCTGGATCATGAAGTTACCGATGACCCGGTGAAAAATGGTGTTTTCGTAATGGCCGGCATTAACGTATTCGATGAAGTTGGCTACGGTCAGCGGCGCCTTTTCTGCGTTCAGCTGCAGAACGATGTCGCCGTGATTGGTGGTCAATTTTACTTTGGACATATCGAAGTCGCTCTTTATGGCTTCATGAAAGGGGGCGTGATAAACACCCTGACGTGCAGTTTACAGGGCAGGTTACATATTTCGCGGTTTTTGCAGCTTTTATACCGTTGGATGCGCACTCTGTTGTCAGGGCCTTGACAGCTTCGGCTATGATAAGCGCTTTGATTTAGTCGGCCTACCCTGGCCACGCACCTGATTGTCCAAGGATCCTATGAGCAAGCCCACTCCAGAACCCGCTGCGAATTCAAAGGCAGGCCCTGTCGTCCCGACCAACTTTCTGCGACCCATCGTGCAGGCTGACCTGGACTCTGGCAAGCACACCCGGATCGTGACCCGCTTTCCGCCGGAGCCCAACGGGTACCTGCACATCGGGCATGCCAAGTCGATCTGCGTGAACTTCGGGCTGGCCAATGAGTTCGGTGGCGCTACGCATCTGCGTTTCGACGACACCAACCCGGCCAAGGAAGACCAGGAATACATCGACGCGATCATGAGCGATGTCAAATGGCTGGGCTTCGAATGGGCCGGCGAAGTGCGCTATGCCTCGCAGTATTTCGACCAGTTGCATGACTGGGCGGTCGAGCTGATCAAGTCGGGCAAGGCCTATGTCGACGATCTCACCCCGGAGCAGGCTCGCGAATACCGTGGCAGCCTGACCGAGCCTGGCAAGAACAGCCCGTTCCGCGAGCGCAGCGTCGAGGAAAACCTGGACCTGTTCGCCCGCATGAAAGCCGGTGAGTTCGAAGATGGCGCCCGCGTGCTGCGCGCCAAGATCGACATGGCATCGCCAAACATGAACCTGCGCGATCCGATCCTGTATCGCATTCGCCATGCCCATCACCACCAGACCGGCGACAAGTGGTGCATCTATCCCAACTATGACTTCACCCACGGTCAGTCCGATGCCATCGAAGGCATCACGCACTCGATCTGTACGCTGGAGTTCGAAGGCCACCGTCCGCTCTATGACTGGTTCCTGGACAACCTGCCGGTGCCGTGCAAGCCGCGCCAGTATGAATTCTCGCGACTGAATCTGAGCTACACCGTGACCAGCAAGCGCAAGCTCAAGCAGCTGGTCGACGAGAAGCACGTCAACGGTTGGGACGACCCGCGCATGTCGACGCTGTCGGGCTTCCGTCGTCGCGGCTATACGCCGGCCTCGATCCGTAACTTCTGTGAGATGGTCGGCACCAACCGCTCCGACGGCGTGGTGGACTTCGCGATGCTCGAATTCAGCATCCGTGACGACCTGGACCGCAACGCACCGCGCGCCATGTGCGTGCTTCGCCCGCTGAAAGTCGTGATCACCAACTACCCGGAAGGCCAGGTCGAGAACCTCGAACTGCCGCGTCATCCGAAGGAAGACCTGGGCATGCGCGCGCTGCCGTTCGAGCGCGAGCTGTACATCGACCGCGACGATTACATGGAAGAGCCGCCAAAAGGCTACAAGCGTCTTGAGCCCAACGGCGAAGTGCGCCTGCGTGGCAGCTATGTGATCCGTGCCGACGAAGCGATCAAGGACGCCGACGGCAATATCGTCGAGCTGCGCTGCTCGTATGACCCCGACACCCTGGGCAAGAATCCTGAAGGCCGCAAGGTCAAGGGCGTGATCCACTGGGTTCCGGCCGCCGCCAGCGTGGAATGCGAAGTGCGTCTGTACGACCGCCTGTTCTGCTCGCCGACGCCTGACAAGGCCGAAGATGGCGCGACGTTCCTGGAAAACATCAACCCTGATTCCCTGCAGGTGCTGACCGGTTGTCGTGCCGAACCTTCGCTGGCGCAAGCGCAGCCGGAAGACAGGTTCCAGTTCGAGCGTGAAGGTTACTTCTGCGCCGACGTCAAGGACACCAAGCCTGGTCGACCGGTTTTCAACCGCACCGTGACACTGCGGGACTCCTGGACTTAAGGGGCACACGTGCTTTCCATCTACAACACGCTCACCAAGAGCAAAGAAGTCTTCAAGCCGCTGGACGGCAACAACGTGCGCATGTACGTCTGCGGGATGACCGTGTATGACTACTGCCACCTTGGGCATGGCCGCAGCATGGTGGCGTTCGACCTGGTGACCCGCTGGTTGCGTTTCAGCGGGTATGACCTGACCTACGTTCGTAACATCACCGACATCGACGACAAGATCATCAACCGTGCGCGGGATAACGGTGAGTCCTTTGACGCACTGACCGCGCGGATGATCGATGCGATGCACGAGGACGAGGCGCGCCTCAACATCCTCAAGCCGGACATCGAGCCGCGGGCCACGGACTACATTCCCGGCATGCATTCGATGATCCAGACCCTGATCGACAAGGGTTTTGCTTACGCGCCGGGCAACGGCGACGTGTATTACCGCGTCGGCAAGTTCATGGGCTACGGCAAGCTGTCGCGCAAGAAGATCGAAGACCTGCGCATTGGCGCGCGGATCGAAGTGGACGAGTCCAAGGAAGATCCGCTGGACTTCGTGCTCTGGAAGGGCGCCAAGCCGGGCGAGCCGAGCTGGGATTCGCCGTGGGGCGCCGGGCGTCCGGGCTGGCATATCGAGTGCTCGGTGATGTCGACCTGCTGCCTGGGCGAGACTTTCGACATTCATGGCGGCGGCAGCGATCTGGAGTTCCCGCACCACGAGAACGAGATCGCCCAGAGCGAAGCGGCCACCGGCAAGACCTACGCCAACGCCTGGATGCACTGCGGCATGATCCGTATCAATGGCGAGAAGATGTCCAAGTCGTTGAACAACTTCTTCACCATTCGTGACGTGCTGGAGAAATACCATCCGGAAGTGGTGCGCTACCTGTTGGTGTCAAGCCATTACCGCAGCGCGATCAATTATTCGGAAGACAGTCTGCGGGAGTCGAAGGCGGCACTGGAGCGTTTCTATCACGCGCTCAAAGGCCTGCCCGAGGCCGAGCCTGCCGGGGGCGAAGCGTTCGTGGAGCGTTTTTCCACCGCCATGAACGACGACTTCGGTACACCGGAAGCCTGCGCCGTGCTGTTCGAGATGGTTCGCGAGATCAATCGCCTGCGCGAAGCCGATCCTGCGGCCGCGGCTGGTCTGGCGGCGCGCTTGAAGCAACTGGCCAGCGTGCTGGGTGTATTGCAGCTGGAAGCGGATGATTTCCTGCGCGCCGGTGCGGAAGGGCGCGTTGACGCCGCTGAAGTCGAAGCGCTGATCCAGGCGCGTCTTGCCGCCCGTGCCGCGAAAGACTGGGCCGAATCCGACCGCATCCGCGACCGGATCACGGCCATGGGCGTGGTACTGGAAGACGGCAAGGGCGACACGACCTGGCGGTTGGCGGATTGATCAGATCGCCAGCAAGCTGGCTCCCACCAAAGCGGCGCTGTACTTGTGGGAGCCAGCTTGCTGGCGAAGAGGCCGGTACATCCGCAGTAGATGCATCGTCCGAGAGATATCTTCGCGAGCAAGCTCGCTCCTACAGGGTCGACACAAATCCTGTGGGAGGGAGCTTGCTCGCGACTGCTCGTTCAGCTCTTTTGCTGCTCTCGCAGTCTTTTGTACAAGGTATTGCGGCTCACTCCGAGCCGCTTTGCCAACTGTGAAATATTCCCGCCAGCGGCCTGCAGCAGGTCGCTCAGGTCGTCGTTCGACGACAACCGCTCCGTGATCGCCGCTACCGGCGCTTTGCGCGGTTCTCGCAAGTCCAGCAGAAAATCTTCTGGCAGATGCTCCACGTCTATCGGCTGATCGTCCGCCAAAGCCAGCGCAACCTGGATCACACTGTTGAGCTGGCGCAGGTTGCCCGGCCACGGATGATTTTCGAAAAGCGCCAGCACCTGTGCGCTGAACCCGGCGCGCTGGTGGGCGTCGCGATGCCGCTCCCATAGCTGCTGGATCAAGGCGCGTTTGTCGGTGCGCTCGCGCAACGGCGGCAGTTCGATGTTCAACCCGCTTATGCGGTAGTAGAGGTCCTGGCGAAACTGTCCGATGCGCACCTCATCGCGCAGGCAGCGGTTGGTCGCCGATACCACACGAATGTCGACCGGGTATTGTTCGCTGCTGCCCAGCGGCTGCACGCAACGTTCCTGCAATACCCTGAGCAAGCGGGCCTGAACCGGCATCGGCATGTCACCGATCTCGTCGAGAAACAGTGTCCCCTGATCAGCCTTGCGGATTAGGCCGATGCTGCCTTTGTGATGAGCGCCGGTGAATGCGCCCTTGGCGTAACCGAACAGTTCGGATTCCACCAGCTCGGCGGGAATGGCTGCGCAGTTGACAGCAATCAACGGCTGTTCAGCCCGCGAACTGGAGCGGTGCAGTGCTTTGACGAAGACTTCCTTGCCGACGCCGGTTTCGCCGTGGATCAGCAGCGGAATGTCCTTTTCCAGCAGACGCCGCGCCTGACGCACCGCCTTGCCGACCCTTTCATCGCCCAGATCAATACTCTCGAAATGCACCGCCCCCGGTGCCGTATGCTGCTGAGTCGAGGTGATCGCATGCAGTTGCACAGGTTTGCGTCTGGGGCGTTTTAGCAGGCATTGAAAACGGTTGTTGCCCAGCGCGTGCAGCGCAAACGGCCGGCCTTCGGTTTCACTCAGCAGATGCGCGACCGGGCAGCGAAACAGGGCTTCGATATTGACCCCGGCGGGCGCGACGCCCAGTAGCGTATCGGCACGGCGATTGGCGCAGAGGATCCGGCCGCTCTCGTCGAAAATAAGCAGGCCTGCCCACTGACTGTCCAGGTTGTTCA
Organism: Pseudomonas sp. R1-18; assembly: GCF_051132095.1. Lineage (NCBI taxonomy): Bacteria > Pseudomonadati > Pseudomonadota > Gammaproteobacteria > Pseudomonadales > Pseudomonadaceae > Pseudomonas > Pseudomonas sp. R1-18. The sequence continues at coordinate 3,328,583 of NZ_CP071658.1, read as the reverse complement.
GGCCGGTGTTGAAAGTCAGCTGAAAATGACTGTCGTGGAACTGGTCGAGAATCAAGCGGTTTTCCACCGACTGACTCATCATCTTGACCATGCCCAGGGTATGCGAAGGCGGCAGGAAACTGTCGCTGGAGACGTCCAGCACGGCAATCAGACGCCGCTCTGCGTCGAAGATCGGTGACGCCGAGCCGGTCATGAAACGGTTGGCCTTGAGGAAGTGCTCGTCCGGCTCGATATGAATGGCCTGCTCGCACGCCAGGGCTGTGCCGATTGCGTTGGTGCCGGTGCCGCGCTCGCTCCAGCTCGCGCCGGCGAGAAAACCCTGCGTCCGGGACGGTTCGACGAAACGCTGGGTGCCCCAGGATTTGAGCAGCTGGCCGTGGCGGTCAGCCAGCAGGATCAGGCAATTGGAGTTGCTCAGGATGTTCTCGTAGTAAGGCAACACTTCCTGATGCGTGGTCTGCACCAGCGACTGATGTCGCTCCAGCAGCTGCGAGACCTGAGCGCCGGGCAGTTGGCCGAATGACGGTCGGGTCTGGTGGTCGAGGCCGAAGTCGCGGCAACGGGTCCATGAATCCCGAATGATCAGATCGTGAGAGAGCGGAGCGCTGGAATGTGCCATGAGGGTGCCTGTGGACCTGTTGTTATTATTTTTTTTTCATTGCCATGGGGCTTGCGTACGTGGCCATCCCTGCCCGCAGCGTTCATCCAGTGTCGTTCAGTATTGTTCAAAGTCAATGTTCAGATTGTTCAAGTGTTCAGCGTTTTCTGTTCATTTTTGTTCAGCTCTGAAGGCCGCCCGGGCGGACGGCAGACAGGCACCGCTCTAATCCGCGCTTTGGCGGCTGCACTGGCGGTTTGGCACGCTTGTCGCTAATACACCTGGCGAGCAACCCGAAAAACAATGACAAAGGGCACGCCATGTCTCTAACGCTGGAGCACGTCAGCCGCACGGTCGACGGCCAAATCTGGATCGACGACGCATCCCTGAGCTTTGAACCCGGATCATTCAATGTCCTGTTGGGGCGGACCCTGTCGGGCAAGACCAGCCTGATGCGCCTGATGGCCGGGCTGGACAAGCCCGACAGCGGCAGGGTGCTGATGAACGGCGTAGACGTGACGCAACGCCCGGTGCGGCTGCGCAATGTGTCGATGGTCTACCAGCAGTTCATCAATTACCCGAGCATGACGGTGTACGAGAACATTGCCTCGCCACTGCGGCAGGCCGGCATGGACAAGCAGCAGATACAGAGCCGCGTGCACGAGACCGCGAAGATGCTGCGCATCGAGAAGTTCTTGCAGCGCTATCCGCTTGAACTGTCCGGCGGCCAGCAGCAGCGCACGGCAATGGCCCGCGCGCTGGTCAAGGACGCGGAACTGATTCTGTTCGATGAGCCACTGGTCAACCTTGACTACAAGCTTCGCGAGGAACTGCGTCAGGAAATGCGCACGCTGTTCGCCGCGCGTCACACCATCGCCATCTACGCCACCACCGAGCCGAACGAGGCGCTGGCGCTGGGCGGCACGACCACCATCCTGCACGAAGGGCGGGTGGTGCAGAGCGGCAAGACCTCCGAGGTCTATCACAAGCCCAGTACGGTGCTGGCCGCCGAGCTGTTCTCAGAGCCGCCGATCAATCTGATCCCCGGACGCATTGATGGCAACGAGGTCAGTTTTGCCAATTTCGTGCACTTCCCGCTCAACGCCGACCTGCGCACTATCGGCGACGGCGATTACCGCTTCGGCGTGCGCCCCAGCCACCTGAGCCTGGTGCCGTCCAACGATGACGATCTGGAACTGGCGGTTACCGTCGAACTGGCGGAAATCAGTGGTTCGGAAACCTTCCTGCATGTGCGCAATGAGCTGTTCTCGCTGGTGCTGCACTTGCCGGGCGTGCACGGCTATGACGTCGACGCGGCCATCCGGGTCTACATCCCGACGCACAAGCTGTTTGTCTTCAACCAGCAGGGCGGCCTGATCCAGGCGCCCGGTCTGCGCATCGCGAGGGTTGCCTGATGGCCGAGATTCGTTTGCAGAACCTGGCGCACAGCTACAGCGCCAACCCCGGGCCGGATGACTACGCCATCCGCGAGATGAGCCATATCTGGGAGCAGGGCGGTGCCTATGCGCTGCTGGGGCCGTCGGGCTGCGGCAAGTCAACCTTGCTCAACATCATTTCCGGCTTGCTGAGCCCGTCTCAGGGGCAAGTGCTGTTCGACTCCCGGGTGGTCAACGAACTGACCCCGGAGCGCCGCAACATCGCCCAGGTTTTCCAGTTTCCAGTGGTCTACGACACCATGACGGTGTTCGACAACCTGGCCTTCCCGCTGCGCAATCAGGGCATGGACGAGGCGAAGATTCGCACCAAGGTCCAGGAAATCGCCGAGGTGCTGGACTTGCAGCCGCTGCTCAAGAAAAAGGCGCGCAACCTGACCGCCGACGAAAAGCAGAAGGTTTCCATGGGGCGCGGGCTGGTCCGCGATGATGTGTCGGCCATCCTCTTCGACGAGCCGCTGACGGTGATCGACCCGCACCTAAAGTGGAAATTGCGTCGCAAGCTCAAGCAGATTCACGAGCAATTCAATATCACCATGGTTTACGTCACTCACGATCAGCTGGAGGCCTCGACCTTCGCCGACAAGATCGCTGTGATGTATGGCGGCCAGATCGTCCAGTTCGGCACGCCCCGCGAACTCTTCGAAAAACCGCTGCACACCTTCGTCGGCTACTTCATCGGCAGCCCTGGCATGAATCTCATGGAGGTCAAGGCCCAGGGAGAGGGTGTCGGCTTTGGCAATGTCCAGATTCCAATGTCCAGCCTGATGCGTCAGCTGATTGCCCGAACCTCTTTTGAAACGCTGAAGATCGGCATCCGTCCCGAGTTCGTCCACGTCTGGGACGGGCCCTATGAAGAAGCCATGTGTGCCGACGTCGTGCATGTCGAGGACCTTGGCACCTACAAGATCCTCACGCTCTCGCTGCAAGGCCAGCCCCTCAAGGTGCGATTGCCCGAAGACAAGCCGGTGCCGCAGGGCCAGGCCTGGATCAGTTTCCCGGCACAGTGGCTGATGCTGTACGCCGACGACTACCTGCTCGAACCGGGTCACGAACGAGGTGAGGCATGAACAAGGTCCAGAACAACAAGGCATGGTGGCTGGTACTGCCAGTGTTTCTGCTGGTGGCGTTCAGCGCCATCGTGCCGATGATGACCGTGGTCAACTACTCGGTGCAGGACATCTTCGACCAGACCAACCGCTATTTCGTCGGCGCCGACTGGTACCGCCAGGTGCTGCAGGACCCGCGCCTGCACGACTCGCTGCTGCGCCAGTTCATCTATTCGGGCTGCGTGCTGTTGATCGAGATCCCGCTGGGGATCGCCATTGCGCTGACCATGCCGACCAAGGGCCGCTGGTCGTCGCTGTGCCTGATCATCATGACCCTGCCATTGCTGATCCCGTGGAACGTTGTCGGCACCATCTGGCAGATCTTCGGCCGAGCCGACATCGGCCTGCTGGGCTGGGGGCTGAACAGTCTGGGCATCAGTTACAACTACGCCGCCAACACCATGGACGCCTGGGTCACGGTGCTGGTCATGGATGTCTGGCACTGGACGTCGCTGGTCGCGCTGTTGTGTTACTCGGGGCTGCGGGCCATCCCTGACGTCTATTACCAGGCCGCGCGCATCGACCGGGCCTCGGCATGGGCGGTGTTCCGGCATATCCAGCTGCCGAAGATGAAAAGCGTGCTGTTGATCGCCGTCATGCTGCGCTTCATGGACAGTTTCATGATCTACACCGAGCCCTTCGTGCTGACGGGCGGCGGACCGGGCAACGCCACGACCTTCCTGAGTCAGACGCTCACGCAGATGGCGGTGGGCCAATTCGATCTGGGCCCGGCGGCGGCGTTTTCGCTGGTGTATTTCCTGATCATCCTGTTGGTGTCATGGGTGTTCTACACCGCCATGACCCATAACGAGAACAAGTGAGGATCGACCATGAACGCGCGCAAGGCGGTGCCGTTGCTGATCTACATCCTGTTCCTGCTGGTGCCCATCTACTGGCTGCTGAACATGTCCTTCAAGAGCAACACCGAGATTCTCGGCGGGCTCACGCTCTGGCCGGAGACTTTCACCCTGGCCAACTACCGGGTGATTTTCACCGATCCCAGCTGGTACAGCGGCTATATCAACTCGCTGTATTACGTGTGCCTCAACACGGTCATTTCCCTGACGGTGGCGCTGCCGGCGGCCTATGCTTTCTCCCGTTACCGTTTTCTGGGCGACAAGCATCTGTTTTTCTGGCTGCTCACCAACCGGATGGCGCCACCCGCCGTGTTCCTGCTGCCGTTCTTTCAGCTGTATTCGTCGATCGGTCTGTTCGATACGCACATCGCCGTGGCACTGGCGCATTGCCTGTTCAACGTACCGCTGGCCGTGTGGATTCTCGAAGGTTTCATGTCGGGGGTTCCCAAGGAGATCGACGAAACCGCTTATATCGATGGCTATAGCTTCCCACGGTTTTTCGTGAAGATTTTCGTGCCGCTGATTGGCTCGGGGATCGGCGTCACGGCGTTCTTCTGCTTCATGTTTTCCTGGGTCGAGCTACTGCTGGCGCGCACGCTCACGTCGGTCAACGCCAAGCCCATTGCCGCGGTAATGACCCGCACGGTGTCGGCATCCGGCATCGACTGGGGCGTGCTGGCGGCGGCGGGGGTGCTGACCATCCTGCCGGGCATGCTGGTGATCTGGTTCGTGCGCAATCATGTGGTCAAGGGCTTCGCCCTTGGCCGCGTCTGAGGAGGCGGAAAATGGAATGGATGGCGTGGACGCCGATAACGGCGGCGTTCTTCGGGGCCGTGGCCCTGTTGCTGGCGGGCATGACGATCTGGGAACTCAGCTCGGCATGTGTCGAGCGGCGCGGATTTCTGCCGATCGCGACGACGCGCGGCGACCGCTTGTTCATCGGCCTGTTGAGCAGTGCCTATGTTCATCTTTTGGTCATTGGTGTGACCGACTGGAATCTGTGGGTCGCCTCGCTGTTGTCGTTGGTGTGGCTGTTAGTGGTGATGCGTTGGGGGTAGCCCGAGTGTCTGGTTTTCGGCCAGGCCATGGTGCAAAGCAGAGTGGGAAGAAGGCGACGTAATAATCATCTGGAGGTGTCTATGTTCTACAAAAACAACAAGCTGAGACATAGCGTGGCGTTGGCTTCGATGCTGGCGTGCAGTGGATTGAGCGTGACGGCATGGGCGGACGCCTATCAGGATGCCGCCAAAAAATGGATCGACGCGGAATTCAAGCCTTCGACCCTGTCCCCGGAGCAGCAACTGGCGGAGCTGGAGTGGTTCATCAAGGCCGCCGAGCCATTTCGTGGCATGAACATCAAGGTTGTATCGGAAACCCTGACCACCCACGAATATGAATCCAAGACCCTGGCGCGGGCCTTCTCGGAAATCACCGGCATCAAACTGACCCACGACCTGGTGCAGGAAGGTGACGTGATCGAGAAGATCCAGACCCAGATGCAGTCGGACAAGAATATTTACGATGGCTGGGTCAACGATTCGGATCTCATCGGCACGCACTTCCGTTATGGCAAGGCGCAATCGCTGACCGAGCTGATGGAAAGCGAGAGCGGCAAGAAGGTGACGTCTCCTACGCTGGACCTTAAAGACTTTATCGGTCTGTCGTTCACCACCGCGCCGGATGGCAAGGTCTATCAGCTGCCGGACCAACAGTTCGCCAACCTGTACTGGTTCCGCGCCGACTGGTTCGAGCGAGCGGATCTGAAAGAGAAATTCAAGGCCAAGTACGGTTACGAGCTTGGCGTGCCGGTCAACTGGTCCGCTTATGAAGACATCGCCAAATTCTTCAGCGAAGACGTCAAGCAGATCGACGGCAAGCGCGTCTACGGCCATATGGACTACGGCAAGAAAGATCCGTCGCTGGGCTGGCGGTTCACCGACGCCTGGTTCTCCATGGCTGGCGGCGGCGACAAAGGTCTGCCCAACGGCCTGCCCGTGGACGAGTGGGGTATTAGGGCCGAGAATTGCCATCCGGTCGGGTCGAGCGTTACCCGCGGCGGCGACACCAACGGCCCGGCCGCGGTCTTCGCCACCCAGAAATACATCGACTGGCTCAAAGCCTACGCGCCACCTGAAGCGGCGGGCATGACATTCTCCGAGTCGGGGCCGGTGCCGTCCCAGGGCAGCGTCGCGCAACAGATCTTCTGGTACACAGCATTCACCGCCGACATGACCAGGCCGGGGCTGCCGGTCATGAACGCCGATGGCACGCCGAAGTGGCGCATGGCGCCGTCGCCAAAAGGGCCGTACTGGAAAGACGGCATGAAGCTGGGCTATCAGGATGTGGGTTCGTGGACGTTCCTCTACTCGACCCCGGAAAAGCAGCGCCTGGCAGCCTGGCTGTATGCGCAGTTCGTAACCTCGAAGACCGTTTCGCTGAAAAAGACCATCGTCGGCCTCACTCCTATTCGCGAATCGGATATCAACTCCAAGGAAATGACCGCGCTGGCACCCAAGCTGGGCGGGCTGGTGGAGTTTTATCGCAGCCCGGCACGGGTTCAATGGTCGCCAACCGGCACCAACGTGCCGGACTACCCGAAACTGGCGCAATTGTGGTGGAGCCACGTGGCTGAAGCTGTTACCGGCGAGAAGACCGCTCAACAGGCGCTCGACGGTCTGGCCAAGGATCAGGATGCGATTCTGATGCGTCTGGAACGATCCAAGGCGCAAGAGAAGACCGGCTGTGCGCCAAAACTCAACCCGGAAACCACCGCCGAGGAGTGGTACAAGAAGGGCGAGGCGAGCCCTGCAGGCTGGGCGGCGCCGCAGCGCAAGCTGGCCAACGAGAAACCGAAAGGCGAAACCGTGAACTACACCGAGCTGCTGAAAAGCTGGGAAGCGGCCCGCAAGTAGCAAGCAGGCAAGCAGCAGCGCGCAATGCAAAACGGCACCCGAGGGTGCCGTTCTGTTTATACGCGAGTCGATCAGCCGTGCAGGCTTTCCGCCGCATAAAGGGTGTTTTCCAGCAGGCAGGCACGGGTCATCGGGCCTACGCCGCCCGGAACCGGCGTGATCCAGCCGGCGCGGGGCAGGGCGGTTTCGTACACCACATCACCAACCAGCTTGCCGTCGTCCTGGCGGTTGATGCCGACGTCGATGACAATCGCGCCAGGCTTGATCCACTCGCCTTTGACCAGACCGGGTTTGCCTGCCGCGACCACAACCAGATCGGCGCGGCCGACATGACCGGCCAGATCCTTCGTGAAGCGGTGGGTCACGGTCACTGTGCAACCGGCCAGCAGCAGCTCCATCGCCATCGGGCGGCCGACGATGTTCGAAGCGCCGACGACCACGGCATCAAGCCCGTAGAGATCCACTCCGGTGCTTTCCAGCAGCGACATGATCCCTTTCGGCGTGCACGGACGCAGCAGCGGGATGCGCTGGGCCAGACGGCCGACGTTATAAGGGTGGAAACCGTCCACGTCCTTATCGGGGCGGATGCGCTCCAGCAACAGGGAAGCGTCGAGGTGCGCGGGCAGTGGCAGCTGCAGCAGGATGCCGTCGATGTTGGCATCGTCGTTCAGGCGGTCGATCAACTCAGTGAGCGCAGCCTGGGTTGTCTCGGCGGGCAGGTCATGGGCCTGGGAAATGAAGCCGACTTCCTCGCAGTCCTTGCGTTTGTGCGAAACGTAGACCTGGGACGCGGGATCGCTGCCCACCAGAATCACCGCGAGGCCCGGCGTGCGCAGGCCTTGCTCGCGACGTTCGGCGACACGTTTGGCGATCTGCTGGCGCAGGCTGGCGGCGATCGCTTTGCCGTCGATAAGTTGTGCAGTCATGACGCGTTATTAACCATCGAGAGGAAATAAAATGAGCGCGCATTCTCGCATGACCTGACGCGAGGGCAAAGGCGCTTGGCTCGCATAATCAGCTAACTCCTTTATCTAGCTGAATTTTTTTTAAAAAAGAGTTGACGACCTTCAGGGTCGTCTATAAGATTCGTCGCACTTGCCGGGCAGAGCCCAGCACTGGTTAAGCTAGCACTGGTTGATTAGGTCAGGCAGAGTTGCAAATCGGCTCGGTGTGATTGAAAGCCTTTTAATTTGTGATCGTTTGTGAATGCAGATTATATAAGTGCCCGTAGCTCAGCTGGATAGAGCATCCGCCTTCTAAGCGGATGGTCGCAGGTTCGAGTCCTGCCGGGTGCGCCACTCAAGGCAGCTTTGGCACAGCAAGTAAGTTGTACGGTTACATGCAATATGGTGGGCGTAGCTCAGTTGGTAGAGCACAGGATTGTGACTCCTGTTGTCGTGGGTTCGATCCCCATCGTCCACCCCATATTCGGAAAGGCGCCAGATTTTATGATCTGGCGCCTTTGCTTTAAAAGCTTGTAACGCGGATGTGGTGGAATTGGTAGACACACTGGATTTAGGTTCCAGCGCCGAAAGGTGTGAGAGTTCGAGTCTCTCCGTCCGCACCAAGATGTGTAAGTAGCCTGAGTGGTATCACTCTCGTTACGCGAAGAAGCCGCCTAGAGCGGCTTTTTTTGTTTCAGCGCATTGAAAATATCGTCTCGCTGATCCGACGGTTTGCGCCGTCGGTCGAGCGGGGCGCGCTACGTGGATGGAGCCGGTAGTGGTCCGGCGCAGGCGCTTCCTTTATATAGCCTGTGCCAGACGCCTCGGCGGCAAGACAAAGTATGTTTTCGCCGCTCCTGTCGACGACCCGGTTCCGTCCTCTTAACTTGCCCTTTTTCAGTAGGGTGACTTCTTGAGTTTGACCCTCTAGAATGCATGCCCTTGATTCTGGGGTCGGAAACGCCGGCTAACGTCTGTGCAACGAGGAATATCCATGCAAGTTTCTGTTGAAAACACTTCCGCTCTTGAGCGCCGCATGACCATTGGCGTGCCTGCCGAACGCATCGAGACTGAAGTCAACAAGCGTCTGCAGCAGACCGCACGTAAAGCCAAGATCCCGGGCTTCCGCCCAGGCAAGGTGCCTATGAGCGTGATCCGCCAGCGTTATGAAGATGGCGCACGTCAGGAAGCACTGGGCGACCTGATCCAGGCAACCTTCTACGAAGCCGTGGTCGAGCAGAAGCTGAACCCGGCCGGCGCACCTGCCGTAGAGCCCAAGTCCTTCGAAAAGGGCAAGGACCTGGAATACGTCGCGACTTTCGAAGTATTCCCTGAGTTCACCGTCGCGGGCTTCGAGTCCATCTCCGTAGAGCGTCTGTCTGCCGAAGTGGCGGAAAGCGACCTGGACAACATGCTGGAAGTGCTGCGCAAGCAGAACGTTCGTTTTGAAGTGGCCGAGCGTGCCGCCCAGAACGAAGACCAGCTGAACATCGATTTCGTGGGCAAGGTCGACGGCGAAGTCTTCGCGGGCGGCTCCGCCACCGGCACCCAGCTGGTTCTGGGCTCCGGCCGCATGATCCCTGGTTTCGAAGACGGTCTGGTTGGCGCCAAGGCCGGTGAAGAGCGCGTTCTGAACGTGACCTTCCCAGAGGACTACCAGAACCTGGAGCTGGCTGGCAAAGCCGCCGAGTTCACCGTTACCGTCAACAGCGTTTCCGAGCCCAAGCTGCCTGAGCTGAACGAAGAGTTCTTCAAGCAGTTCGGCATCAAGGAAACCGGTATCGACGGTTTCCGCGCCGAAGTTCGCAAGAACATGGAGCGTGAGCTGCGTCAGGCCATCAAGACCAAGGTCAAGAACCAGGTCATGGACGGTCTGCTGGCCGCCAACCCGATCGAAGTGCCGAAAGCGCTGCTGGAAAACGAAGTCAACCGTCTGCGCGTTCAGGCTGTTCAGCAGTTCGGCGGCAACATCAAGCCAGACCAGCTGCCGGCAGAGCTGTTCGAAGAGCAGGCCAAGCGCCGCGTCGAGCTGGGCCTGATCGTTGCTGAAGTCGTCAAGCAGTTCGACCTCAAGCCAGACGACGCTCGCGTTCGTGATCTGATCCAGGAAATGGCTTCCGCCTACCAGGAGCCGGAGCAGGTTGTGGCCTGGTACTACAAGAACGAGCAGCAAATGAACGAAGTGCGTTCTGTTGTGCTCGAAGAGCAAGTTGTAGATACTGTTTTGCAGAAAGCTAGCGTGACCGACAAATCGGTCTCCTACGAAGAAGCGGTCAAGCCGGTGGAAGCTCCAAAAGCCGACTGATTTCTCTTTTCGTTCGAAAACACCCACAAGCCAGCCTTCGCGCTGGCTTGTGCGTATTCAAGACTCGACTATTTGGGAGTGAATGCAGGACATGTCCCGCAATTCTTATATTCAGCAGAACTCTGACATCCAGGCCGCTGGCGGCCTGGTCCCGATGGTTATCGAGCAGTCCGCCCGCGGCGAGCGCGCCTATGACATCTACTCGCGTCTCCTCAAGGAGCGCGTGATTTTCATGGTCGGGCCGGTTGAAGACTACATGGCCAACCTCATCGCGGCGCAATTGCTGTTCCTGGAAGCGGAAAACCCGGACAAGGATATCCATCTCTACATCAACTCCCCAGGCGGTTCGGTGACTGCGGGGATGTCGATCTACGACACCATGCAATTCATCAAGCCGGACGTATCCACCATCTGCATCGGCCAGGCCTGCAGCATGGGCGCGTTCCTGTTGGCCGGTGGTGCCGAAGGCAAGCGTCACTGCCTGCCTAACTCGCGCATGATGATTCACCAGCCACTGGGCGGTTTCCAGGGGCAGGCGTCGGATATCGACATTCATGCCAAGGAAATCCTGCATATTCGTCACCGCCTCAACTCCCTGCTGGCGCATCACACCGGTCAGAGCCTTGAAACCATCGAGCGCGACACCGAGCGTGACAATTTCATGAGCGCTGAGCGTGCGGCGGAATACGGCCTGATCGACTCGGTAATCAACAAGCGTCAAATGCCTGCTTAAGCGGCGCAAATGTGGGCGGTTGGCATAACCTGCCGCCTGCGGACTTGAAAAAGCCCGCGTTAGCCTTCATCTTGTGTTGCAAGCCTACCGGATTGGATCGATCGAATGACTGACACCCGCAACGGCGAGGACAACGGCAAACTGCTCTATTGCTCCTTCTGTGGCAAAAGCCAGCATGAAGTACGCAAATTGATTGCCGGCCCCTCGGTCTTTATCTGCGACGAGTGCGTCGACCTGTGCAACGACATCATCCGCGAGGAGGTGCAGGAAGCCCAGGCCGAAAGCAGTGCGCATAAATTGCCTTCGCCTAAAGAAATCAGCGGCATCCTTGATCAGTACGTCATTGGTCAGGAACGTGCCAAGAAGGTTCTCGCAGTAGCGGTGTACAACCACTACAAGCGTTTGAACCAGCGTGACAAGAAAAACGACGAAGTTGAACTGGGCAAGAGCAACATCCTGCTGATCGGCCCTACGGGCTCCGGCAAGACGCTGCTCGCCGAAACACTGGCGCGCCTGCTCAATGTGCCGTTCACCATCGCCGACGCCACGACCCTGACCGAAGCCGGTTATGTTGGCGAAGACGTGGAAAACATCATTCAGAAGCTGTTGCAGAAATGTGATTACGACGTAGAGAAGGCCCAGATGGGTATCGTCTACATCGACGAGATCGACAAGATCTCGCGCAAATCCGACAACCCTTCCATTACCCGTGACGTGTCCGGCGAAGGCGTACAGCAGGCACTGCTGAAGCTGATCGAAGGAACCGTGGCTTCCGTTCCTCCGCAAGGCGGACGCAAGCATCCACAGCAGGAATTCCTGCAAGTGGACACGCGCAATATCCTGTTCATCTGCGGTGGTGCATTTTCGGGCCTGGAGAAAGTCATCCAGAACCGTTCCACTCGCGGTGGCATCGGCTTCAACGCCGAAGTCCGCAGCAAGGAAGAGGGCAAGAAGGTTGGCGAATCCCTGCGTGAGGTCGAGCCTGACGATCTGGTCAAGTTCGGTCTGATCCCGGAGTTCGTGGGACGGCTGCCGGTTCTGGCAACGCTGGACGAGCTGGATGAGGCTGCGTTGATGCAGATTCTCACCGAGCCGAAGAACGCGCTGACCAAGCAATACGCCAAGCTGTTCGAGATGGAAGGTGTGGACCTCGAATTCCGCACCGATGCGCTGAAATCGGTTGCCCGTCGTGCGCTGGAGCGCAAGACCGGTGCCCGCGGCCTGCGCTCCATTCTGGAAGGCGTGCTGCTCGACACCATGTACGAGATCCCGTCGCAAAGTGACGTGAGCAAGGTGGTGATCGACGAGAGCGTGATCGAAGGCACGTCCAAGCCGCTGTTGATCTACGAAAACAGCGAGCCGCCTGCCAAGGTCGCTCCCGACGCATAACCGGCTTCGCCGTTCCTATGTGCCGAGAGACACAGAAGGGGGCCCTCAGGGTCCCCTTTTGCATTTCAGGGCCGAGACCTGTATCGCTTCCTTACTACAGTTATTCGGGCGCCGGCGCGCCAAGGCTTGTTTTTTTTGACCGCTGCCCCCATCTTGGCTTCACGCTTATTCCATCTGTTCACGGCCGATTGGCCGCCGTCGAGGCGAAATCATGAAGACCACCATTGAATTGCCTCTCTTGCCATTGCGTGATGTCGTGGTTTATCCGCACATGGTTATCCCGCTGTTCGTGGGGCGCGAGAAGTCTATCGAAGCCCTTGAGGCGGCGATGACGGGTGATAAACAGATTCTGTTGCTCGCGCAGAGAAACCCGGCCGACGATGATCCGGGCGAAAAGGCCCTGTATAGCGTCGGCACCATTGCAACCGTACTGCAGCTGCTCAAGTTGCCCGATGGCACCGTCAAGGTGCTGGTCGAAGGCGAGCAGCGTGGCTCGGTCGAACGTTTCATCGAGGTGGACGGTCACTATCGCGCCGAAGTTGCGCTGATAGAGGAAACCGACGCCCCGGACCGTGAGTCCGAAGTCTTCGTACGCAGCCTGCTGGCGCAGTTCGAGCAGTATGTCCAGCTGGGCAAGAAGGTCCCTGCCGAAGTCCTGTCCTCGCTCAACAGCATCGACGAGCCGGGTCGTCTGGTCGATACCATGGCGGCGCACATGGCGCTGAAAATCGAGCAGAAGCAGGACATCCTCGAAATTATCGACCTGCCTGCGCGTGTCGAGCACGTGCTGGCACTGCTGGACGCCGAGATCGACCTGCTGCAGGTCGAGAAGCGCATCCGTGGGCGGGTCAAGAAGCAAATGGAGCGCAGCCAGCGCGAGTACTATCTGAATGAGCAGATGAAGGCCATTCAGAAAGAACTCGGCGACGGCGACGAAGGCCACAACGAAGTCGAAGAGCTGAAAAAGCGCATCGATGCCGCCGGGCTGCCGAAAGACGCCCTGGCCAAGGCCACCGCCGAGCTGAACAAGCTCAAGCAGATGTCGCCCATGTCGGCTGAAGCCACGGTGGTGCGTTCGTACATCGACTGGCTGGTTCAGGTGCCATGGAAAGCGCAGAGCAAGGTTCGCCTGGATCTGGCGCGTGCCGAGGCGATTCTGGACGCCGATCACTATGGTCTGGAAGAGGTCAAGGAACGCATCCTTGAGTACCTCGCCGTGCAGAAGCGCGTGAAAAAGATTCGCGGTCCCGTGCTGTGCCTGGTGGGTCCTCCGGGTGTGGGCAAGACCTCGCTGGCAGAATCGATCGCCAACGCGACCAACCGCAAGTTCGTGCGCATGGCCTTGGGTGGCGTGCGTGATGAAGCGGAAATTCGCGGTCACCGCCGGACTTACATCGGTTCGATGCCGGGAAGATTGATTCAAAAGATGACCAAGGTTGGCGTGCGCAACCCGCTCTTCCTGCTCGATGAAATCGACAAGATGGGCAGCGACATGCGTGGCGATCCGGCGTCGGCACTGCTTGAAGTGCTGGATCCGGAGCAGAACCACAACTTCAACGACCATTACCTTGAAGTCGATTACGACCTGTCGGACGTGATGTTCCTGTGTACGTCGAACTCGATGAATATTCCACCGGCGCTGCTCGACCGCATGGAAGTCATCCGGCTGCCTGGTTACACCGAAGACGAAAAGATCAACATCGCCATCAAATACCTGTCGCCCAAGCAGATCCAGGCCAACGGCCTGAAGAAGGGCGAAATCGAATTTGACGACGACGCGATCCGCGACATCATCCGCTATTACACACGCGAAGCGGGTGTGCGCGGGCTTGAACGCCAGATCGCCAAGGTCTGCCGCAAGGCGGTCAAAGAGCATGCGCTGGAAAAACGTTTTGCAATTCGTGTCACGGCAGACATGCTTGAGCACTTCCTCGGCGTGCGCAAATTCCGCTACGGCCTGGCCGAGCAGCAGGATCAGATCGGCCAGGTGACCGGTCTGGCCTGGACTCAGGTGGGTGGCGAATTGCTGACCATCGAGGCGGCGGTAGTACCGGGCAAAGGCACGCTGATCAAGACCGGTTCGCTGGGCGATGTGATGGTCGAGTCGATCACGGCCGCGCTGACGGTAGTGCGCAGCCGCGCGAAAAGCCTGGGCATCGCCCCGGATTTCCACGAGAAGCGCGACACGCACATCCACATGCCGGAAGGCGCGACACCCAAGGATGGTCCGAGCGCGGGCGTCGGCATGTGTACCGCACTGGTATCGGCGCTGACTCAGATTCCGGTGCGCGCCGACGTGGCAATGACAGGTGAAATTACCCTTCGCGGACAGGTATTGGCGATTGGTGGCTTGAAGGAAAAACTTCTTGCCGCACACCGTGGTGGTATCAAGACGGTGATCATTCCTGAAGAAAACGTACGTGATTTGAAGGAAATTCCCGACAATATCAAGCAGGATCTTGAGATCAAGCCTGTTAAATGGATTGACGAAGTCCTGCAAATTGCGCTGCAATACGCGCCGGAGCCCTTGCCCGATGTGGCTCCGGAGATGGTTGCGAAGGATGAAAAACGCGAGTCTGACTCTAAGGAAAGAATTAGCACGCATTAAGACTGAGTGAGGCTTCCTTGACAGCTTTTTAGAGCCCTTGTTATAAAGCGGCTCTTTCAAGCAAGTACCGGCAAGCCTCCCAGCGCTCGTTTTGCTTAACACCTAAAACTTAGAAACATACTCAATATAGAGATAAGGGGACTTAGAGTGAACAAGTCGGAACTGATTGATGCTATCGCTGCATCTGCTGATATCCCGAAAGCTGCTGCTGGCCGCGCGCTGGACGCAGTGATCGAATCCGTCACTGGCGCTCTGAAGGCTGGCGACTCTGTTGTATTGGTTGGCTTTGGTACGTTCTCCGTTACTGACCGTCCTGCTCGCATTGGTCGCAATCCTCAGACTGGCAAGACGCTGGAAATCGCTGCTGCGAAGAAACCAGGCTTCAAAGCCGGTAAAGCCCTGAAAGAAGCCGTAAACTAAGCTTCTTCAAGCCTTGCCCGCCGGTTCGGATCAGGTCCGTGCCGGTAGCGGAGCAGCAATGCGGCGCTTGGTTGCAATGCCGAAGGGAACGAGCCCTTCCGCTCCGTCAGTTACGAGAAGGCGCATCCTCGGATGCGCCTTTCTTCTATCCGCTTTCTACCCACGCTCCGCGGTTGGTTAGTCAGTTCAACCGTTTTGGGGGACGCAATGCTGCAGAACATCAGGGACAATTCACAAGGCTGGATTGCCAAGACAATCATCGGGATCATCATCGCGCTGATGGCCTTCACCGGCATCGAGGCGATGTTCACCGCGACGAGCAACAAGCAGAACGCGGCTGAGGTCAACGGCGAAGAGGTCACTCAGAACGAGTTGAGCCAGGCCGTGGACATGCAGCGCCGTCAGCTCGCTCAGCAGCTGTCGCAGCAGTTGGGCAAGGATTTCGATCCTGCCATGCTCGACGAGAAGCTGCTGCGTGAATCGGCCCTCAAGGGGCTGATCGACCGCAAGCTGTTGTTGCAAGGCGCACATGATGCCGGCTTCGCTTTTTCCGACGCCTCGCTGGACCAGCAACTGCTGCAGACGCCTGAGTTCCAGGTTGATGGCAAGTTCAGCGCTGACCGCTTTGACCAGGTTATTCGCCAACTGGGCTATACCCGCATGCAGTTCCGCCAGATGCTTGGCCAGGAAATGCTGATCGGCCAGGTTCGCGCCGGTGTCGCAGGCAGTGCTTTCGTGACCGATGCGCAGGTGGAAGCCTTTGCCCGTCTCGAAAAACAGACCCGCGACTTCGCCACCCTGACGCTGCCGGCCGACCCGGCGGCAGTCAAGGTGACCGACGATGAGGTCAAGGCTCACTACGACCAGCACGCCAAGGAGTTCATGAGCCCTGAGCAGGTCGTTCTTGAATACGTCGAATTGAAGAAGTCCGCCTTCTTCGACAAGGTGCAGGTCAAGGACGAGGACTTGCAGGCGGCGTATCAGAAGGAAATCGCCAACCTGTCCGAACAGCGTCGTGCCGCGCACATCCTGATCGAAGTGAACGACAAGCTGGACGAGAACCAGGCCAAGGCCAAACTGGAAGAAGTGCAGCAGCGTCTGGCCAAGGGCGAGGATTTCGCCGCGCTTGCCAAGGAGTTCTCACAGGATCCAGGCTCGGCCAACAAGGGCGGTGATCTGGGCTACGCCGGCAAGGGCGTTTACGACCCGGCCTTTGAAGAGGCGCTGTATGCGTTGAACACGGACCAGGTTTCGCAGCCGGTGCGTAGCGATTACGGTTGGCACCTGATCAAACTGCTGGGCGTGGAGGCTCCATCGGTGCCGACGCTCGCCAGTCTCAAGGACAAGCTCACCAATGACCTGAAATCCCAGCAGGTCGAGCAGAAGTTCGTTGAGGCTACCAAGCAGCTTGAAGATTCGGCGTTCGAATCTTCGGATCTGGCCCAACCGGCTCAGGAGCTGGGCCTCAAGGTTCAGACCACCGCGCCGTTCGGTCGGGAAGGCGGCGAGGGTCTGACGGCCAATCGTGCGGTGATCCAGGCGGCGTTCAGCCCGGAAGTGCTTGAGGAAGGCTCCAACAGCAACACGCTGGAGCTGGACCCGGAAACGGTCGTGGTTGTGCGCTCCAAGGAACATCTGCAACCGCAGCAATTGCCGCTTGAGACCGTTGCCGCTGCCATCCGCGCGCAGCTGGTCAAGGACCACGCCAGTGCTGCGGCGAAAGCCAAAGGCGAGGCGTTGCTTGCCGGTCTGCGCGAAGGCAAGATCCCATTGGCGGCCAAACAGGAAGGTCGCGACTGGAAAGTGCTGGAAGCGGTTACTCGCAATCAGGAAGGCGTAGAGCCTACCGTGCTGCAGGCGTTGTTCCGCATGCCCAAGCCGGAAGGCAAGGACAAGCCGGAGTACGCCAGCGTCACCGCGGCAGATGGCAGCTTCGTGATTGTGCGCCTGAACGGTGTCAACCAGGCGGCCGCGCCGACCGACGCCGAGAAGACCCAGTACCGTCGCTTCCTCGCTTCACGTGCCGGTCAGCAGGATTTCGCTGCCTACCGCGCCGAGCTGGAAACCAAGGCGAAGATCGAGAAGTACTGAATCTCGATCCCGCTTCGAAAAAAGGCCGCTCATTGAGCGGCCTTTTTTTGCTCGCGAGGAGCCGAACTGTGGGAGCGGCTTCAGCCGCGAAGACGGCCGAACGTTCGACGCATACGTTGTGGAAGTGCCGGCGTTTTCGCGGACAAGTCCGCTCCCACCAGTTATCACGCAGTAAAAAGGCCGCTCAGTGAGCGGCCTTTCGTGTAGCACTGTAGCTATTACTCTTCGATGTTGCCCATCGCGGTGGTGTTGAAACCGCCGTCGACGTACATGATTTCACCGCTGATGCCCGACGCCAGGTCGGAGCACAGGAAGGCGCCGGCGTTGCCGACTTCTTCGATGGTGACGTTGCGACGCAGCGGGGTTTGCGCTTCGTTGGCTGCCAGCATCTTGCGGAAGTTCTTGATGCCGGAAGCGGCCAGAGTGCGGATCGGGCCTGCCGAAACGGCGTTGACGCGAGTGCCTTCCGGACCCAGGCTGCCAGCCAGGTAACGCACACCGGCTTCCAGACTGGCCTTGGCCATGCCCATGACGTTGTAGTTGGGCATGGTGCGCTCGGCGCCCAGGTACGACAGGGTCAGCAGGCTGCCATTGCGGCCTTTCATCATCTCGCGACCGGCTTTGGCCAGAGCTACGAAGCTGTAGGCGCTGATGTCGTGAGCGATGCGGAAACCTTCACGGGTGGTGGCTTCGGTGAAGTCGCCGTCGAGCTGGTCGCCCGGTGCAAAGCCGACCGAGTGGACGATCACGTCCAGGCCGTCCCACTTCTTGCTCAGTTCTTCGAAGACCTTGTTGATCTCTTCATCGCTGGCAACGTCGCAAGGGAAGCACAGCTCGGGGCCCGAGCCCCAGCCAGCGGCGAATTCTTCGACACGGCCCTTGAGCTTGTCGTTCTGGTAGGTGAAAGCAAGCTCCGCACCTTCACGATGCATGGCGGCAGCGATGCCGGATGCGATGGACAGTTTACTGGCGACACCGACGATCAGGACGCGCTTACCGGCGAGAAAACCCATGTGTTGTTCCTCTTCAGGTTAATCGACAGCTACCGGCGCCAAAAAGGCGGCCTCCAGCAGCTGCTGTGTATAAGGATGTTGCGGTGCGGCAAAGACAGCCTGCGCCGCACCCTGTTCGACCACTTGGCCTTGCTTGACCACCATCAGCTGGTGGCTCAGCGCTTTGACCACAGCCAGGTCATGGCTGATGAACAAATACGTCAGGTTGTACTTGGTTTGCAGCGAGCGTAGCAGCTCGACCACCTGGCGCTGTACGGTCCGGTCGAGCGCCGAAGTGGGCTCATCCAGAAGTATCAGCGCCGGCTTCAGCACCAGTGCCCGGGCAATGGCGATACGCTGCCGTTGCCCACCCGAAAACTCGTGGGGGTAGCGATGCCGGGTGTCCGGATCCAGGCCTACCTCCCTGAGTGCTTCGATAATCGCTGCTTCCTGCTCCGCAGCGGTTCCCATGCGATGGATTCGCAGGCCTTCGCCGACGATTTCCCCTACCGACATACGTGGGCTCAGGCTACCGAAAGGGTCCTGAAACACCACTTGCATCTGCCGGCGCAACGGCCGGATCTGCTGTTGCGACAGGCAGTCTAGCGGCTCACCCTGAAACCGTATGGTTCCCTGGCTGCCGATGAGCCTGAGGATAGCCAGACCCAACGTCGATTTGCCCGATCCACTCTCACCGACGATGCCGAGCGTCTGCCCCTTGGGCAGGCTGAAGCGGATGCCATCGACCGCTTTCACGTGATCGACGGTGCGCTTGAGCAGGCCCTTCTTGATCGGGAACCAGACTTTCAGGTCCTCGACTTCCAGCAGCGGAGCGCCAGCGGGGTTGGTCGAAGGACCGCCGCTGGGCTCGGCACCGAGCAGAATCCGGGTGTACGGATGCTGTGGTGATCGGAACAGCTGCTCGCACGATGCTTGTTCGACGATGCAACCTCGCTGCATGACACATACGCGATGGGCTATTTGCCTCACAACGTTCAAATCGTGGCTGATCAACAGCAGTGCCATGCCCAGTCGGGCCTGCAGATGCTTGAGTAATTCGAGGATTTTAAGCTGCACCGTGACGTCCAGCGCGGTGGTCGGCTCGTCGGCGATCAGCAGTTCAGGCTCGTTGGCCAGGGCCATGGCGATCATGACGCGCTGACGCTGGCCGCCCGACAGCTCGTGGGGCAGGGCTTTGAGACGTTTGCGCGGCTCGGGGATGCCGACCAGCTCAAGCAGCTCCAGCGTGCGTTCGGTGGCGGCCTGCCCGGTGAGGCCTTTGTGCAGGCCGAGCACCTCGTTGATCTGTTTCTCCACCGAGTGCAGCGGGTTGAGCGAAGTCATCGGCTCCTGGAAGATCATGGCGATCCGGTTGCCACGGATCGAACGCAGTTTCTTCTCGTCCATCTTCAGCAGGTCCTGACCTGCGTAATGGATGGTGCCTTGCGGATGGCTGGCGGCCGGGTAGGGCAACAGGCGCAGGATCGAGTGCGCAGTGACTGATTTGCCGGAGCCGCTTTCGCCGACCAGTGCCAGGGTCTCGCCGCGCCTGATGTCGAAACTGATGTTCTCGACCACGCGCTGGCGCGAGTCGCCGGCCACGAACTCGACCGCCAGATCGCGGATTTCGATCAGATTGTCATCGTTCATCTCATTTCCTTGGGTCGAAAGCATCGCGGGCGGACTCGCCGATGAACACCAGCAGGGTCAGCATCAACGCCAATACGGCGAAAGCGCTGATCCCGAGCCACGGCGCCTGGAGGTTGGCCTTGCCCTGGGCGACCAGTTCGCCAAGCGAAGGCGAGCCGGCGGGCAGGCCGAAGCCCAGGAAATCCAGCGCGGTAAGGGTACCGATGGCGCCGGTCAGGATGAACGGCATGAAGGTCATGGTCGACACCATGGCGTTGGGCAGAATATGGCGGAACATGATCGCGCCATTCTGCATGCCCAGCGCCCGCGCCGCGCGCACGTACTCCAGATTTCGGCCGCGCAGGAACTCGGCACGCACCACATCCACCAGGCTCATCCACGAAAACAGCAGCATGATGCCCAGCAGCCACCAGAAATTGGGCTGCACGAAACTGGCGAGGATGATCAGCAGATAAAGCACCGGCAGTCCGGACCAGATCTCCAGGAAGCGCTGACCCAGCAGGTCGACCCAGCCGCCGTAAAAGCCCTGCAGCGCACCGGCGATGACGCCGATGATCGAGCTCAGTACGGTCAGCGTCAGAGCGAACAGCACTGAAATCCTGAAACCGTAGATCACTCGCGCCAGCACGTCGCGGCCCTGATCGTCGGTGCCCAGCAGATTTTCCCGCGAGGGCGGCGCGGGTGCCGGCACCTTGAGGTCGTAGTTGATGCTTTCATAGCTGAACGGGATCGGCGCCCACAGCGTCCAGCCGCCTTTGGCCGCCAGCAGCTCCTTTATGTACGGGCTCTTGTAGTTCGCCTCCAGCGGGAATTCACCGCCAAAGGTGGTTTCCGGGTAGCGCTCGAAGACCGGGAAGTACCAGCTGCCGTCATAGCGCACCGCCAGCGGCTTGTCATTGGCGATCAGTTCGGCGCCCAGGCTGAGGACGAACAGGATCAGAAACAGCCACAGCGACCACCAGCCGCGCTTGTTGGCCTTGAAACGCTCGAACCGACGGCGATTGAGAGGGGACAGCTTCATATCAATGCTTCCTGCTTTCAAAGTCGATGCGCGGGTCTACCAGCGTGTAAGTGATGTCGCCGATCAGCTTCACGACCAGACCCAGCAGGGTAAAGATGAACAGGGTGCCGAACACCACCGGGTAATCGCGGTTGATTGCCGCCTCGAAGCTCATCAGCCCCAGCCCGTCCAGCGAGAAGATCACTTCGACCAGCAGGGAGCCTGTGAAAAAGATACTGATGAAGGCCGACGGAAAGCCTGCGATGACCAGCAGCATGGCATTGCGGAAGACATGGCCGTACAGCACCCGGTTGTTGGAAAGGCCCTTGGCCTTGGCGGTCACCACGTACTGCTTGCCGATCTCGTCGAGAAAGCTGTTCTTGGTCAACAGGGTCATGGTGGCGAAGTTGCCGATTACCAGCGCGGTCACCGGCAGCACCAGGTGCCAGAAGTAATCGAGCACTTTGCCCAGCGTGCTCAGCTCGTCGAAGTTGTTGGAGGTCAGACCGCGCAGGGGGAACCAGTTCAGGTAACTGCCACCCGCAAACAGCACGATGAGCAGAATCGCGAACAGGAACGCCGGAATGGCATAGCCGACGATGATCGCCGAGCTGGTCCAGACGTCGAACGCGCTGCCGTGGCGGGTAGCCTTGGCGATGCCCAGCGGGATCGACACCAGATACATGATCAGCGTGCTCCACAACCCCAGCGAGATGGACACCGGCATCTTCTCGATGATCAGGTCGATCACCTTCGCGTCGCGAAAGAAGCTGTCGCCGAAATCCAGCTGTGCGTAGTTCTTGACCATCAGCCACAGGCGCTCGGGCGGCGACTTGTCGAAGCCGTACATCCGCTCGATTTCCTTGATCAACGCCGGGTCCAGGCCCTGCGCGCCCCGATAGTTGGAGCCGGCGACCGCCACCTCGGCGCCGCCGCCAGCGATGCGGCTGGTGGCACCGTCGAAGCCTTCGATCTTGGCGATCATCTGCTCGACCGGCCCCCCGGGAGCGGCCTGGACAATGATGAAGTTGATGATGAGGATGCCCAGCAGTGTCGGGATGATCAGCAGCAGGCGCCGGAGGATATAAGCCAGCATTGTTATTGCTCCGTGCTCGCGTTGCTCGCGGGTTCAGCTTGATCGGGAACCGCCACCGGCGTGACCGGCCTGACGTCGGGTCTCGCCCACCAGGTCATGAGACCGATGTCGGACAGCGCTTTGTCCTGGGCTTTGGGATGGGCGATGTGATTCCAGTAGGCGATGCGCCAGGTCTTGATGTGCCAGTTGGGCACGACGTAAAAACCCCACAGCAAAACGCGGTCCAGCGCCCTGGTATGGTTGATCAGGCTCTGGCGCGAGTCCGCGTTGATCAGGCCGCTGACCAACGCGTCCACAGCCGGATCCTTGAGGCCCATGAAATTGCGGCTGCCGGGGTTGTCGGCGCTGGAAGAGTCGAAGTACACACGCTGTTCGTTGCCCGGCGAAGCCGACTGCGGAAAACCGCTGACAATCATGTCGTAATCACGCGAGCGCAGCCGGTTGATGTACTGCGAGACGTCAGAGCGACGGATCACCAGCTCGATGCCCAGATCGCTCAGGTTGCGCTTGAACGGCAGCAGCACCCGTTCGAACTCGGTCTGGGCCAGCAGGAATTCGATCTTCACCGGCTTGCCCTGAGCGTCGAGCATCTTGTCGTCGACGACTTTCCAGCCCGCCTCTTGCAGCAACTGAAAGGCGCGACGTTGCTGGGGGCGGATCATGCCGCTGCCGTCGGTGACCGGCAGCTCGAATGGCTCGGTAAACACCCGATCCGGAATCTTGCCGCGCAGCGGTTCGAGGATCTTCAGTTCTTCGGCCGAGGGCAGTCCGCTCGACGCCATTTCGGAGTTTTCAAAGTAGCTGCGGGTACGGGTGTAGGAACCGTTGAACAGCTGCTTGTTGGTCCATTCGAAATCCAGCAGCAACGTCAGCGCTTCGCGTACTCGCACGTCCTGGAAAACCAGCTTGCGCATGTTGAAGATAAAGCCTTGCATGCCGGTCGGGTTGCCGTTGGGCAGCTCTTCCTTGATCAGGCGACCGTCTCTGACGGCAGGCGTGTTGTAGGCCGTCGCCCAGTTCTTGGCGCTGGTCTCCAGCCAGTAGTCGAATTGTCCGGCCTTGCCAGCTTCCAGCGCGACGGTGTTATCCCGGTAATAGTCGTAGACCAGTTCGTCGAAGTTATAGGAGCCCTTGTTGATCGCCAGGTCTTTACCCCAGTAATCCTTGACCCGCTCGTAACGCACCGAGCGGCCCGCTTCGGCGCTGGCAATCTTGTAAGGCCCGCTGCCCAGCGGGAAGTCCAGGTTGCCCTTGTCGAACTCGCGGGTCGCCCAGAAGTGCTTGGGCAGCACAGGCAACTGACCCAGAATCAGCGGCATCTCGCGGTTGTCGGTGCGCTTGAATCTGAACAGCACCCGTAGCGGATCTTCGACGACCACCTGGTCGACATCGGCGTAATAGCCGCGATACATGGGGGCGCCGTGTTCCATCAGCGTCTTGAAGCTGAATTCGACATCTTCAGCGCGGATCGGATGGCCATCGTGGAAGCGTGCTTCGGGGCGCAGGTAAAAACGCACCCAGCTGTTGTCGGGGGCTTTCTCGATCTTGCCGGCGATCAGACCATATTCGGTGAACGGCTCGTCCAGGCTTGAACGCGCCAGAGTGTCGTAAATCAGGCCGATGTCCTCGGCCGGCACGCCTTTGTTTATGAACGGGTTGAAACTGTCGAAACCACCGGAGCCTGCCTGGCGCAGGGTTCCGCCCTTGGGGGCGTCGGGGTTCACATAATCGAAGTGCTTGAAGTCGGCCGGGTATTTGGGTGCTTCGTCATACAGCGTGATGGCGTGTTGCGGAGCCGCCTGAACGCTGAAGGCCATGCCGGCCAGCAACAGGCCGCCTAGCAGAGAGTGCAAAGGGGTCATCGGTTTTTCTCCGGAGTCTTGAGCCACCACGCACGCAAGCCCAGGGTGTAGGGCGGGGTAGTGACCATGGCGAATCGGTTGCGATAAGCCAGGCGATGATTGTTCAGGTACCAGTTCGGGATGCTGTAGTGCTGCGCAAGCAGGACACGGTCCAGCGCGCGAGTCGCTGCAACCTGCTCATCGCGGGTCTGCGCGGTCAGCAATGTGTTGAGCAGGCCGTCAACCACCGGGTTGGCGATACCTGCGTAGTTCTTGCTGCCGTTGATCGACGCCTGGCTGGAATGGAAGTACTGCCATTGCTCCAGGCCGGGGCTCAGCGTCTGCGGCAGGGTCGTGAGGATCATGTCGAAGTCGAAACGGTCCAGGCGCTGCTTGTATTGGGCCCGGTCGACGGTGCGCAGCCCGGCCTGGATACCGACGCGGCGCAGGTCTTCGATGTACGGCTGGAAGATGCGTTCAAGATTGGGATTGACCAGCAGGATCTCGAATCGCAACGGCTGCCGGTTGGCATCCAGCAGACCCTGACTGGACAGTGTCCAGCCGGCTGCGCCGAGCAGGCCAAGCGCCTTGCGCAGCGTCTCACGCGGGATACCACCACCGTCGGTTTTCGGCGGCGTATACGGCTGAGTGAACAGGTCTGGCGGCAACTGCTCACGATAGGGTGCCAGCAACAGCCACTCTCGCCCGGTCGGCACGCCGGTCGAGGAGAATTCACTATTGGGGTAGTAACTGAGCGAGCGAGCGTAGGCATCGCTGAACAGCGTGCGATTGGTCCACTCGAAATTGAACAGCAGGCCCAGCGCCTCGCGAACCCTGATATCGGCAAACGCGGCGCGTCGGGTGTTCATGAACAGACCCTGGGTCTGGGTCGGAATCCGGTGCGGAATCTGCGCCTTGATGACCTGCCCGTTGGCCACCGCCGGGAAACCGTAACCGTTTGCCCAGTTCTTGGCCTGATGCTCGATGTAGATGTCGAACTCGCCGGCCTTGAAGGCTTCGAAGGCGACGTTGCTGTCGCGATAGAAATCCACCTCGACCCGGTCGAAGTTGTACTTGCCACGGTTGACCGGCAAATCCTTGCCCCAGTAATCCTTGACCCGCTCGAACAGCAGCTGGCGGCCCGGTCGTACCCGCGTGATGCGATAGGGCCCGCTGCCCAGCGGCGGCTCGAAGGTGGTGGCCTTGAAATCGCGGTCCTTCCAGTAATGCTGCGGCAGTACCGGCAGTTCGCCCAGACGGAGAATCAGCAAAGGGTTGCCGGAGCGCTTGAAGACGAAGCGAATCCGGTGACGGTCGAGGATGTCGACGCGCTGCACTTCCTGCAGGGCGGTTCGGTACTGGGGATGGCCGTCCTTGAGCAGGGTCCGATAGGAAAACGCCACATCGTAGGCGGTCATCGGCTTGCCATCGTGGAAGCGTGCCTGGGGACGGATATTGAACACCACCCAGCTGCGATCCTCGGCGTACTCGACGCTCTGGGCCACCAGGCCATAACTGGAAGTGGGCTCGTCGCCGGAAGGGTCGTATTGGCCCGTCCCGACCATCAGCGGCTCGTTGAGCTCACTGACGCCGTATTGCAGGAAATTGCCGGTCGACGCCGGGCTGCTGCCTTTGAAGGTGTAGGGGTTGAGCGTGTCGAAGGTGCCGAACGCCATCATTCGCAGGGTGCCACCCTTCGGCGCCTCGGGATTGACCCAGTCGAAGTGAGTGAAGCTGGCCGGGTACTTGAGGACGCCGAATTGCGCATAACCATGACTTTCGGTAATGGCTGCGTCGGCGCAGAAGCTCAAGCCCAGACTGACGATGAAAAGGAAGGGTCGTATCACGATCCAGGCGGCTTGGGCTCAGGGTCACTAACAGTAACAGCTTGTCCCGATTGGAAAAAGACCGTCGGCAAGACGGTCAGGGCCAAGGCAGTCAGGCCACCGGAGAGCGGGTGGCCGATTCGATCAGTGCGGCAGATAAACCGTCAGGGTCTGGCCGGGTTTCAAGGCCTTGCCGGTGCGTGGATTCCAGCGCTTGAGATGTTGCATCTCGACGTTGAAGCGCTTGGCGACCAGATACATCGAGTCACCTTTCTGAATCTTGTACTGCATCGATTTGCCTTCGCCCTTGGCGCTGGCGGTAGATGTCGCAGCCTTGGTGTTGTCTTCCATCACCAGGGTCTGGCCGACCTTGAGGCTGTGGCCGGACAGCTTGTTCCAGCGCTGCAGGTCCTCGACCGCCACCTTGTTGCTCTTGGCGATGCTGGTCAGGTTGTCGCCGCTGCGCACCTTGTAATTACGGCTGCGGGCCGGCTTGTCAGTGCTGGCCAGGGTTTCGAACACCGGCTGCGACGGAGTGACACCCGGCCTGACCGGAATACTCAGCGCCTGACCGACCTTCAGACGATTACCGGCCAGCTTGTTATTGCCCTTGAGCGAGCTGACCGACACCTGATAACGGCTGGCCAGACTTTCCAGCGTGTCGCCTCGACGCACGCGATAAGGCTGCCAAGCCACCAGCTCTTCCTGTTTCATGGTCGACAGGCTGGCGGTCAGCATCTGCGCCTTGGACGTTGGTACCAGCAGATGCTGCGGGCCGTCGATGGTCAGACGTTTCTTGAAGGCGGGGTTGAGCTGAATCAGCTCGTCTTCGTCAATGTTGGCCGCGCTTGCAACCTTGGCCAGGTCAACGCGCTTGTTGAGCTCGACCACCTCGAAATAGGGTTCGTTGGCGATCGGGTTGAGGTTGACGCCATAAGCCTCGGGCGACAGCACCACCTGGGACAGCGCCAGCAGCTTGGGCACGTAGTCACGGGTTTCCTGCGGCAGAGGCAGGTTCCAGTAGTCGGTGGGCAGGTTGAGCTTGTCGTTGCGTTCGATGGCGCGGCTGACCGTGCCTTCACCGGCGTTGTAGGCCGCCAGTGCCAGCAGCCAGTCGCCGTTGAACATGTCGTGCAGGCGGGTCAGGTAATCCAGTGCCGCCACGGTGGACGCCTGGATATCGCGACGGCCGTCATAGAAATTGGTCTGGCGCAGGTTGAAGTAGCGCCCGGTGGAAGGAATGAACTGCCAGAGGCCGACCGCCTTGCTGCGGGAAATCGCCATCGGGTTGTAGGCGCTTTCGATCACCGGGAGCAGGGCCAGCTCCAGTGGCATGTTGCGTTCTTCCAGGCGCTCGACGATGTAGTGCATGTAGAGGCTGCCACGCTCGCCTGCGTTTTCCAGAAACGAAGGGTTGTTGGCGAACCACAGGCGCTGCTGGTCGATGCGCGGGTTCTGATCGTTGCCCTGCTGCAGCTGAAAGCCCTGGCGCATGCGCTCCCAGACGTCCTGGGGCGGCGCTTCGGGGCTTGGCTTGTGGGTCAGAAATATCGGTTTCTGCTTGACTGCGGCTGCCAGATTGGGCGCGCGGTGCGTGGCGCTCGGTTCGACTTGGGCGGTGGTCTGGCAGCCTGCCAGCAGCGCGGTGGCAGCGACTGCAACGGCCTGGGCCAACCGAGTCAATGCGTCCGGACTGTAGGGCTTATCAATAGATGACGACATTGTCTGGGGGGTGTATCCAGGCGAAAATGTCGGGCGATTCTAGAAAGCAGCCTGCCGATGGTCAACCTTTCAGAATTTTGTTGCTGTTTGATTGTCGTCTCAGAATTTATCTTTCCAGGCTCGCAAGGTGGCAAACACCTCTGTCTGCGAGGCGTGAGTGCTGCCAGTCCGTTCGTCCATTTTTTCTTTAACGGATGTTTCATGGGTGCGCAGGAATGGGTTGGTGCGTCTCTCCAGAGCTAGATTGGAGGGAAGGCTGATACGGTTTTCGGCGCGCCATTGGGTCACCTGCGCCAGCCGCTCGGCGATGTCTGTGTTTTCCGGCTCGACCGCGTGGGCAAAACGCAGGTTGCTCAGGGTGTATTCATGCGCGCAGTAGACCAGCGTCGCGTCGGGCAGGGCGGCCAGCCGTTCCAGAGACGTGTGCATTTGTTGCGGCGTGCCCTCGAACAGGCGGCCGCAACCGGCGGCGAACAGCGTGTCTCCGCAGAAAAGCACAGGCCGGGCGGCGTCGTCGTGATAGAAAGCGATATGGCCGAGCGTATGACCTGGCACGGCATGCACAGTGAAATCCAGTCCGAGCACGCTGACCCGGTCGTTGTCGACCAGCGCCACATCGCGCGCCGGGATGGTTTCATGTGCCGGCCCGCAGACGCGCGCGCCAGTGACCTGCTTGATCTGCGCTACACCGCCGACGTGGTCGTGATGGTGATGGGTGATCAGAATATCCGTCATGCGCCAGCCCGGATGTTCTTCCAGCCAGGCCAGCACCGGTGCCGCGTCACCGGGGTCGACCACAGCGCAGGTCAGGGCCGAAAGGTCCTGTAACAACCAGATGTAGTTGTCGCTGAAAGCGTGAAGAGCGTGGATCTGTATCATGGCGCAGTTCGCATAGCGGAAGACAATGGTGCATCTTAGGCGCTGAGCCGGATGTATGCGAGCACCCCTGGAGGAGACACACATGACCGACGAAGCGTTCGCACAGGCCGATCCTGAATGGCTTGCCCTGGTCCGCGAGGCCCGCGAGTGGCTGTCCGGTCCGCTGGGCCAGTTGCTGCTGGCCGAGGAACGCAAGGTTCTGGAAGATGAACTGGGGCGTTATTTCGGCGGTTATCTGGTGCATTACGGCCCTTCGGCGGACAGTCCGCCGGTTGCCCCCCAGGTCCAGCGCAACGTCCGCCTCGGGGCGCCTTTGCCTGGCGTGGAAATCGTCTGTGACGAGCAGGCATGGCCGTTGAGCGAGCACGCCGCTGACGTGGTGGTGCTGCAACATGGCCTGGACTTCTGCCTGTCGCCCCATGGTCTGTTGCGCGAAGCGGCGAGCAGCGTACGGCCTGGCGGGCATCTTCTGATCATTGGGATCAATCCCTGGAGCGCCTGGGGATTGCGCCATGTGTTCGCGCGCGATGCGCTGCGCAAGGCGCGCTGTATCTCACCTTCACGCGTTGCGGACTGGCTCAACCTGCTGGGTTTCGCGCTGGAGAAACGCCGCTTCGGATGCTATCGTCCGCCCCTCGCTTCAGCAGCATGGCAGGCACGGCTGGCCGGGCTCGAAAGCCTGGGCGACGGTCGGCAGAGCCCCGGCGGCGGATTTTATCTTTTGGTCGCGCGCAAACTGGTGGTCGGGTTGCGGCCGCTGCGTCAGGTGCGTCGCGAGCCGATGGGCAAGCTGATCCCGCTGCCAATGGCCAAGGTCAGTCGACAAAGCCAGAAGCCCTGAGCCTGCGCATGCCGCGCGATGAAGCCTCTCGAATCTGGATAGTCTGCAATGAGCGATAGCGTTGAACTCTTTACCGACGGCGCCTGCAAAGGCAACCCCGGCCCCGGCGGCTGGGGCGCCTTGCTGGTGTGCAAGGGCGTCGAAAAGGAACTGTGGGGCGGTGAAGCCAACACCACCAATAACCGCATGGAGCTGACCGGCGCCATTCGCGGCCTGGAAGAACTCAAGCGTCCATGCGACGTGACGCTGGTTACCGACTCCCAGTACGTGATGAAAGGCGTTACCGAGTGGATGGCCAACTGGAAGAAACGCGGCTGGAAGACCGCCGCCAGAGAGCCGGTCAAGAACGCGGACCTCTGGAAGCTGCTGGACGAACAGGTCAACCGTCATAACGTGACATGGCAGTGGGTCCGCGGACACATCGGGCATGCCGGCAACGAGCGCGCGGACCAGCTTGCCAACCGCGGTGTGGATGAAGTGCGCGGCATCAGGCTCGGCTGAGGCACGCTGCCCGCCGTGCTAATATTGCCGCCTGCACACGAGGCAACAGTCAATGGCATTGCAAAACACAGATAACAGATCGATCGTTCTCGATACCGAAACCACCGGTATGCCGGTGACCGACGGACACCGCATCATCGAGATCGGTTGTGTCGAGCTGATCGGACGCCGCCTGACCGGGCGGCATTTTCACGTTTACCTGCAACCGGATCGTGAAAGCGATGAGGGTGCAATCGGCGTTCACGGCATCACCAACGAGTTTCTCGTCGGCAAGCCGCGTTTTGCCGAAGTCGCCGATGAATTCTTCGAGTTCATCAAAGGCGCTCAGCTGATCATTCATAACGCGGCGTTCGACGTTGGATTCATCAATAATGAATTCGCGTTGATCGGCGCCCACGACAAGGCTGACATCACCCAGCATTGCTCGGTGCTCGACACCCTGATGATGGCGCGTGAGCGGCATCCGGGGCAGCGCAACAGCCTTGATGCGCTCTGCAAGCGCTATGGCGTCGACAACTCGGGCCGCGAACTGCACGGCGCGTTGCTCGACTCCGAGATTCTGGCCGACGTCTATCTGGCGATGACCGGTGGCCAGACCAGCCTGTCGCTGGCGGGCAACGCTACCGACGGAAACGGTTCGGGCGAGGGAGCGGGCCAGCGCGGCAGCGAAATCCGTCGCTTGCCTGCCAATCGCCAACCTTGCCGGGTGATCCGCGCTTCGGAAAGCGAGCTGGCCGAACACGAAGCCCGCATGGCCGCCATCGCCAAGGCCGCAGGCGCACCGGCGCTGTGGGTGCAGTTGCAGGAAGCTCGTGAAGCAGCGGCGTCCTGACGGCTGGTGCCAACTGCTCAGGATCCGCGCATGAGCCCGCCAATGAGCGTGCCCAATCCAGCCCTGAGCATTCGGGTAGCGGACGAGTGTTTCGAGGATTACATCCTCAACAGCGAGTTCACGTTTCCGGTCACCGGCTACGCGCAGGTTCTGATAGGTGAGAGCGTGGCGTCATGGCCGGTGGAACCGGTCGAGCCTTACCGCAAGAACTACGGCATCGATTCTCAGGAGTTCTGCGATTACCGCGATGCCGCGGACAGCACCGTACTGGTTGCCTGGCTGGATGATCGGCCGGTCGGGCATGTGGTGCTGAGCACTCACTGGAATGGCTTTGCGCATGTCGACGAGCTGGCTGTCGACGAGTCGGCGCGTCGCAACGGAGTGGCTCGCGTACTGGTGGAAGTGGCATTGTTCTGGGCGCGCAAGCGCGACCTGCCGGGCGTAATGCTGGAAACCCAGAACAACAATCTGGCCGCGTGCAGGCTGTACGAGCGCTGCGGATTCGTGGTCGGCGGCGTCGATCACTTGCGTTACCGCGGTCTGGACCCGCAGACCCGCGAGACGGCGATTTTCTGGTACCTGATCTTCCCCAAGGTCTGAACCGACGCTCGTCTGGCGAGCATCGCTCAAGGCATCACGGAATACGCGTCATCCGCACACCGGTTTGCGCCAGCTCGAAGTCGTCTCCGCCCAGGTGAGTTACCCGATCGCCAATCGCCAGGCGATACGTGGTCACCGGCTCCTGGTCGTCAGCGTCCCTGGAGGGTGATTCCTGAAAAACATGCACCGGGTAGACACGGCCTTCCGCATCTCTTGCATGAAACTGTCCGACGCGTACTGAAGCCATTTGCTTTGTAACCTCTGAAAATAACCGCTTGTTTTGCCCCGATGCCGCCCGTGCCGACGGCGTGCATTCGGGCTTGTAGACCGCCGTTTGCCCGCAGAGTTTGCCGTAGTGCAAAAATACTCCTGGCCGTTGCGGCACAAAACGCAGCACAGCCGTGCAATAAACTGCAGGGCCCTGCGTCTATAACCCGTAACTGATCTATAACTGTCTGTTCTCGATCCCGCTTACGGTGAGCCCCATGACCCAGGTTTATTCCATTGCAGTGCTGGTCGGCAGTCTGCGCAAAGACTCCATCAATCGCAAAATCGCCCTTGCCCTCAAAGACCTCGCCCCGGCCAGTCTCGATTTGCAAATCGTCGAAATCGGCGACCTGCCGCTTTATAACGAAGACATCGACGGCGCCTCGCCACCATCAGCCTACGCCACTTTTCGGGAAAGGCTCGGCTCTGCCGACGGCCTGCTGTTCGTCACTCCCGAGTACAACCGTTCAGTTCCGGGGGCGTTGAAAAACGCCATCGACGTCGGGTCGCGGCCTTATGGCAAGAGCGCTTTCAGCGGCAAGCCGGGCGCGGTCATCAGCGCTTCACCAGGTGCCATCGGCGGCTTTGGCGCCAACCATCATCTGCGCCAGTCGCTGGTGTTTCTTGACGTGCCGTGTCTCCAGCAGCCTGAATCCTATATGGGCAATGCCGGCTCGTTCTTCGACGAGCAGGGCCGGCTTTCCGAAAAAACCCGACCCTTCCTGCAAGGCTTCATCAATGCTTTCGCGGCGTGGGTGGAGAAGAATCGCAAGTTCGCGGATAGCTGATCGACGACCCTTGCAATATGTAACGCAACCTCGTACACGCATTAAATAAGCTGTTTCCAGACTTGCACGACGCAGTTCCGTGGCTGCGTCGTGATCCATCAGGAAAGGAAACGGTAAATGCCCGCAACATCAGCTCCCTATTTTTTCGACGAGTCGCTGCGCCAGCGGTTTGTCCAGGACGTTATCGAAGCAGCAGGCGCCTCGCGCATCACTCATGCCGCCGGTCAATGGCTGCGCGCGCTGGCCGACGGCCGTCAGAGTACCGCGGCTCTTCCCAGGGTAGACCGCCTGCTGATCGGTGATCAGCCGCCGGCCACCGCCGAGCTGGCAGGTGCGTTCATCATCAGCGACCCCACCGACCTTGCCGCCCCGGTTTATCTGAGCACCGTCCTGCTCGGCGTCGAAACATTCGATAACCGCCTGTCTCTGTTGATCGCGCTGAGGCAGAGGTATCCCGAGATCACCGCGACCCGGCGCGAAATTGACGTCGAGCTGGTCGAAGCCCCGCTGTTCACTCGGCGCATGCGAATGATTGTGGAACAGCAGGCGGCGCATCTGGAGACGCTGGCCGAAAAGCTGCACGGCATGCCCACGCTGCAGACGGCAGTCGGCCAGGCGCTGCAGGACAGACTCGATGCAACCCTGCCGCACCCGACCGTCGACGTATTTACCCACCTGGTGCAGATCGTCAACCCAAGAGCATCGCTGAGCATAGTGCCGACGTCACTGGTGCTGGCGACTCAGACTCTGGCAGAGGCCGCGTATGAGCTGCATGTCGAGGAGCGCCTGCAGAGCGGTCTGGTCCGGCAGTTTCTCGACAGCCAGGGCGCCGTTCTCGATCAGCCCGGCAGCCACAGGTACCTTCAGGCATTGAGCGGCACCAGCGCCCAGCTCGCCGGTACCTACGAACGGCTGCTGTCCGATTACTGGACGGCGGATCGGGATGAGGGATGGACGATGCGCCGGGTGGCCGCAGAGGCCCTGGCCGAGACGTTCCGTCAGGGCCTGTTGAGAAACCTCGCCAACGGCCTGCTCAGCGAACTGGAATACCGTCGTTTGCGTCAGTTGCTGCTTGCATCGGCCGTGCCTGGTGATTCGTACCGGATCAAGGCCGAGCGCATCGCAGTGATCGTCGAGAGCCATCCGGAGGTAAAGCTGGCGGGGTTGCTGCTTCTTGAGTGCGCGGACGGCGAGCGTGCGGGGCTGTACCTGTTCTCTTCGGCTCAAGGTTTCGCCCGGCTCAACAATCGCAGCGAGCTGAGCACGTATTTTACGGAGGTACGCGCGCGCGAGGCGCTGCTCATTCATGCCAGCGTGGTTGACCGGGCGGTCCTCAACGCGGTGCAAGGCGTTCCGGAATTTCGCTTCCAGGAGGTCGCTTATCCCGTTTTCGACACGCATATGGACGACATTATCGATCTGCAGCAACGTAATCTGCGCCATGTGCTTGGCTTGCCATCGATACGCTACGATCAGGCGGCGGTGCGGGTCGACGACGCGCTGGACATCCGCGCGCTGCTGGACTATCGGCTGCTCAGTCTCGACGACTCATGGCGCTGGAAAGCTGAAGCGGGCGACTTCGAGCAGACCTGGAGTCGAGCCGGGTCCACGACGCGCCCGCCCAGGACCGACTTGCCCGGACCCGCCGATACCTGGGCCGACCGGGTCAACAGTCTGGAGGCGCTGGTCAACCAGGTGTCCGGCCTCCACCCAAGTGGTGACGATTACCTGTATCGCGAACTGAACCGCTACCTGGCGGTAGCCGTCGAGTCGCGGCTTGACGCACGGTCGCTGTGGATCGGACCAGATGGCGTGTTGCCCGCTACGCGCCTGCTGTCATTCGCGCTGGGAACCCTCAGCGGGGCCGTGCGGTTCGACGTTCCCGATGACTGGGTGGTCCAGCGAGGCATGGCCGGGGGGCAATACCAGGTCGTGGAAAAACTTCCGGCCAGTCTGCTCAGGCAGATACTGCAACGGATCGTGAGCGACTTCCCGGCGCGTTACGAACAGCAGCTTCGTCGGTTTTACGCGACACCGCTACGCCGTGCGGACCGACAGGTTTCGCCAAAAGCCATTGCCTGTCGGGTCCGTGAGGATGCCTTGCGTCTGGACGTCGCGATCCAGCAGCGCGTGGGTAAAATCACAGGCCCGGCGCTGGACATGCTTCAGCAGGTGCTCGACCGGCCGGTAGCCGCCCTGCGCGAATGGCCAGGCCACGATCAGGTGCAGACATATGCCGTCGGGTTGAGCTTCGATCCCGGGCAAGCCCCTGTCGTGTTGAATAATGCCTTTGTACTGTTCCATCCCGGCAAGCCGACCCGTTACCTGATGTGGGCACCCGGTGTCGGGATCGGTGACTTCAGCTCCTTGCGGGTTATCGAGACCCAGCTGGCGGCCCGCCTGGTCCGGGTGGATCAGAGCGAGCAAGTACTCAACCTGATATCGGACGAGGACACTACGCGGCTGCAGGACTATCTGGAGCGCAACAGTGCGCCCGTGGTCCGTGTCGTGCTCGGCCTTATCGAAGGTCATTTCATCCAGGGCTTGCAGTCCCTTGAGGCACAGCGTCAGGCCGTGAACACGATCTGTGCCTATCGGGATGCAGCCGCCTGGCGTCTCAGATCCGACGTGCTGGTCAACTTGCTGGAGTCCTCTGAGCGCGAGGATGCCAATCGGCAGATTCTCAGTGAACTGCGAGTGGCCATCCGGTCCATCGTCGATACTACCCTGCTGCCCGACTGGGTCAGCCAGGCCCCTGCGCTGGATCAATCCAGGCTACTGGCCGCGCTGCAAAGGTTTTACGCCGCATGCGGTCTTCAGGAAGACTTTCTGTTCAGCATTCCGACCGGACGTGAGTATTCCCGCCAGCAAGTCATCGAACGGCTAAGGGTGGATTTTCCCGATCTCGGACTGGATCCCGACAGCGTCAGAGTGACCTTGACCCGCTACATACCGGCTCCCGTGGCGCCGGGGCAGGTACCGCAAGGCATACCCGCGGCGTCCGCGTCCGCGACTGAAGCACTCACCGACTTTGCCCTTAACCGTTTCTTCGCCGTGCAGGACGGTGTGCTGTCTGTCCAGATGGCTGACGGTTCCACGCCCAGCCCACTATTGACGCCGCAGTACCTGCGCAGGCTGGTGCGCGAACTCGAGGTTGCCGACAACTATCTACGGGTGCTGGACGCAGCTTTGCAGCAGAGCGACCCCAATATGAGCGAGCGGCAGAAGCGCTTTGCCGAGCAAATGCCTGCGTTCGACATGCTCCGGGCGCTCATGATGCGTCTCCAGAATCAGCTCGGCATCGATGCCTATCGCCTGATCGGTTCGATACTGGAGATGCCCGACGGGCTGGCGCGGCTGCCGGTTGGCGGGCAGTACGCGACGATCAGTCCGCTGCGCTTGTCTCCACAAGAGTCCGGCTGGGCACCGGCCACCGTGCTCGGCACCTATGTCATCGCCCCCAGCGACCAGAGCACCGGCCCCTGGGTGCTTTACTCGTTGCTCGAAACGTCGGTTTTCCGGGAATACCCGAACAAGGAAGCGCTTTTACAGGACATTCGCACCTCCAGCACGCTTCAGACTTACCTGCTCGAACGCATCGACGAACGTGAGCGCAGGATTTATGACCATGGCGGCTTCCAGGAGCCGCATCTGACTTTCAGTACCGAATCCTCGTTCGACGTTCCGCTGTATCGGCCCAAGCCTGTGACCATCAAAATCGAACCCTACGAAGGCAACGCGCTGGAGCTGCTGTTCAAGGGCATGCTGGCCAGCTTTCCGTGGCGCATCCGCCAGGCGATGACCACCAATGATCAGGAATGGCGCACCTCCTGGCGTTACCTGTTCGGTCTGGGAGCGGAGCAGATGCTTGCCTTTCTGCCGGGCCGGCTCGGGGCGCTGGTCGGCATCTGGCAAAGCCGGGACCTGTTCAGCGCCTCCGCGACAGCCGCCGGTAAACGCCATTGGGGGAAGGCGCTTTCGGAGTTCACCGCGGCGGTGAGCATGCTGATTACCACGCGGCATGCGAGCGCTGAGGAGCACGCTGGCGAGACAACTCTTGAAACGCCTGTTCTGGAGATCATTTCCAGTCTGGAGTTCTCCTGGAGCAACGACGCGCTGACTCCGGAACTGCGCAACCGGCTGCGTGCGTTCGAAGTCCGTGACGTCGCGCTCAATGCCCTGCGCAGAAACCAGCTATCGAACACTTACCACAATGATGAAAACCAGCGGATTTACGTGGCGATCAGCGGCGCGGTCTATGAGGTCGAGCGCGAGCCGGGCCAGGGTAGCTGGTTCATCATCAGCGAGGACCGGCGAGGGCCTGCCGTCAAACTGGACGAGAATCAGAAATGGACCCTGGACTTGCAGGGCGGACTCAAGGGCGGCGGGGGCTACGTCAGCCGTTTGAAAGGGACCCTGATAGAGCGCGAAGTCGACGATGTACTTGTAGTAGAGGCCAAGGGCATGGAGGAAATACGTCGGGTGTCCCGAGCCTGGGCCGAATCCATACTGGCCGCCCATACGCAGGCGCGTCTCTACCTGGAAAACTGTCTGGATAACCTGGCCCCGCGCGCGCCGGTCAATACAATCGACCCGCGGGCTCAGCTTCTGATCGCCAATTTTTTCTCGATGCATGCCCCCAGCGCGGTGCTGTATGACTCGCTCAGGGACGCAATCACAAAGCTCTACGAGAGCCTGATGGACCCGTCCCTGTCACCGGAGGATTCGCAGCGCTACGTAGTCGGTACCAATCGGCGCTGGCATGAGCCGTCCACCGCGTTCACCTTCATGCAGGACCCGCAAAACCGGATTTTTCTGACCGAGAAATTCTTCCGCATACCTGTGTACCGGCTCAAGACGCGAGTCAACAGCCTGCGATCGTTCAGGTTTGCCACGCACTATCAGGCGGCCGTTCTGCTCCACGAGTTGACTCATCAGGTTCTCAATACCGAAGACATCGCGTACGTGGGGTCCTTCGCTCCCTATTTCGATCTGCTTGAGGACACGACTGCCTACCGAATGCAGGTGAAGAACGAGCTGATCGAGCAGCAGCAACAAGTGCTGTCGTACAACACCGACCGAACCAGGTTGTTCAAACAGGTGGAGGAGGGGATCTGGCGCGACCTGAGGCACCATGACGGAGATGGCAAAAAGACGATCCTGCGCCTCACCGGCACCAGCACGCTGGAGCACGCGCGCGACGTGTTCTACACCGATCCGCACAAGCGGGCGGCGGTGATGATGAGCAACGCCGACACCGTCGCGCTGCTGGTGACGTTGCTGGGGCGCGAGCGTTTCAGACCAAGGCCGAGGCGCTGAACGACAGCGCCCCGGCAGGGTTTGCCGGGCGCTTTGTTCACAAGCCCCGTTACACAGGCCTTTACAAGGAGTAGTTGCGCAGTTCGCGCGCGATCAGCAGCCGCTGAATTTCGCTGGAGCCTTCGTAGATCTGGGTGATGCGCGCGTCCCGGTAGTAGCGTTCGACCGGGTAGTCTTCCAGATAACCGTAGCCGCCGTGAATCTGTATCGCCTTGGAGCAGACCCGCTCGGCCATTTCCGAGGCGAACAGCTTGGCCTGCGAGGCTTCCGACAGACAGGGAAGGCCGGCGCTGCGCAGACGTGCCGCGTGCAGGACCAGCAGGCGGGTCGCGTTGATGCGGGTGTGCATGTCGGCCAGCAGGTTGGCGATGCTCTGATGTTCGATGATCGGCTTGTCGAACTGCACTCGCTCGCGGGCGTATGCCAGTGCGGCTTCGAAGGCTGCGCGAGCGATGCCCAACGCCTGGGCGGCAATACCGATGCGGCCGCCTTCGAGGTTTGACAGAGCAATGGCCAGTCCTTTGCCGCGCTCGCCGAGCAGGCTGGCCGCCGGCACGCGGCAGTTGTTCAGCGTAACGGCACAGGTGTCCGACGCGCGAATGCCCATCTTGTGCTCGCGCCTGTCCACGATGAAACCGGGGTTATCCGTCGGCACCAGAAACGCCGACAGGCCTTTCTTGCCCAGATGAGGATCGGTGACCGCGAATACGATGGCCAGTTGCGCACGGCTGCCATTACTGACGAACTGCTTGGCGCCGTTGATGACCCATTCGTCCCCCTGCAATTCGGCGCGGGTGCGCAGATTGTGCGCCTCGGAGCCGGCGTGGGGTTCGGTCAGGCAGAAACAGCCGATGGCCCGGCCGCTGGCCAGTTTTTCCAGCCACGCGTGTTTCTGTTCTTCGCTGCCGTAGTTGAGGATCGGCCCGCAGCCAACGGAGCTGTGAACGCTCATGAGCGTGCCGGTCGCCGCATCGGCGGCCGACACTTCTTCCACGGCCAGGGCGTAAGCGACGTAATCGACGTAGGTTCCGCCCCATTGTTCCGGGACAATCATGCCCAGCAGGCCCAGTTCACCCATCTTGGCGACCAGTGCATCGTCGATCCAGCCGGCTTTTTCCCAGGCCTGGGCATGCGGCGCGAGCTCGTTGCGGGCGAAATCGCGAGCCATGTCGCGGATCATTACCTGTTCTTCGTTGAGTTCGATGTCTTGCATGGTCATGCCTCCAGGCCGCTGAAGAAACTTTCCACTTCGGCAGGGCTGACGTCCTGCGAACCGGCATGTTTCCAACACGGCTTCTTGTCTTTGTCGATGATCATCGCGCGCACGCCTTCGAGAAAGTCGCCGCGTTTGAACCACTGCCGGTCCAGATGCAGTTCCATTGCAAAACAGGCCTGCAGCGGCAGGTGTCGGCCACGTTTGAGCATCTCCAGCGTCACCGCCAGCGACAGCGGCGAGTGGCCGCGCATGCGTCTGGCGGTCTCCAGCGCCCACTGGCGCGAGTCTGCGACCGTCACCTGTTCGAGCTGTTCAATGATGCTCGTGATGTCGGGCTGTGCAAAGAAATGATCGATGGCCGGACGCAGGCGCTCCAGCGGCGGCGAAGGCAGGTGCTGGCGCCCCAGCTTCGCGAGCGCGCCTTGCAGGTCCTTGAGCGGGGAAGATTTCCATTTCAGGTGGTCGAGCATGTGATCCAGACGGCCGAGCAGGGAGCTGTCCACGGCCCAGTCCGCCAGTCCGCAGTACAAGGCGTCGGCACCACCGATCTGCACGCCGCTCAGCGCCAGGTAAGTACCCAGTTCGCCCGGCACCCGCGACAGGAAGTGACTGCCGCCGACATCCGGGAAGTAACCGATGGCGACTTCCGGCATCCCCAGCCGAGTGCGTTCGGTGACCACTCGTAGCTCTGCGCCTTGCGCCAGACCCATGCCGCCGCCCAGCACCAGACCGTCCATCAGCGCCACGACAGGTTTGCGATAACGGTGGATCGACAGGTCCAGCGCATACTCTTCGCGGAAGAACTGTTCGTGCAGGGGTTCACCGTCCGCTTCGCTTTGCCCGGCATGCCAGGCCTGATACAGCGCCCGGATGTCACCTCCGGCACAGAACGCCTTGTCACCCGCGCCGCGCAACACCACGGCGTACACCCCGTCATCTTCAGACCAGAGGTCGAGCTGGCGTGCCATGGCGCGAACCATCGTCAGATCCAGCGCATTCAGGCCGGTCGGGCGGTTGAGCGTGAGATGACCAATATGGTTGCGGACTTCGATCAGCAGAGTAGCGGTGTTGGGCTGCGGGCGGAGCGAGAGGGCGGATGAAACCTGTGAACTCATGCTGAACTCCTTGTTCATGTTCGCTGGTTCTTGTTTTTCTTTTCGCAATACCGAGCTGATCCTAGCAGTGCAAATGTGCAATGCAAAACTGCGTTTAAGCTGGACAGGTAGTGCAACGGAGCGGCCCACGCAGCCGGTGCCGACGGGCTTGTGCCGATTCAGCAAGAACTTGACGAGTATTCTGATGGACACTGATGTCACACAAGGGACTTCCTTGGGTTCCATGCATGACTGACAAATACGCGCCACGCCAATGGGCGCCCCACGAGCGCCCGGTAATGCCGGGCTCGCCTTCCACGCCTCTGCATTCCACGAGGCGCAGATGGGCGTTCGCAATTATCGGAGTGATCGTCGCGCTGACAGGCGGGCTCGGCAACGCGCTGGTTGTCGCCAACCTGCCTTACCTGCAAGGCGCGCTTGGCGCCACGTCACAGGACATTGCCTGGCTGCCCGCCGCGTACATCATGACCAACGTGTCTATGAACCTGCTGCTGGTGAAATTTCGCCAGCAGTTCGGGCTGCGCACTTTCACCGAGCTGTTCCTGGTGCTGTATGTGCTGGTGACGCTGGCGCACCTGTTCGTCAATGACATCGGGTCCGCCATTGCCGTGCGCGCCGCCCACGGGATGGTGGGCGCTGCGCTCACCACGCTCGGCCTGTATTACATGATCCAGGCGTTTCCGCAGAAATGGCGGGTCAAGGCAATGGTGCTGGGGCTGGGCATGTCGCAACTGGCGACACCATTGGCGCGGCTGGTCTCCGAGGATCTGCTGCAGATTGCCGAATGGCGCGGCCTGTACCTGTTCGAGCTGGGCATGGCGCTGCTTTCGCTCGGTTGCGTACTGATCCTCAAGCTTCCGCCCGGCGACCGTTTCAAGGCTTTCGAAAAACTCGACTTTCTGACCTTCACATTGCTGGCCACCGGCGTCGCGCTGCTGTGTGCCGTGCTGTCGCTTGGGCGCATCGAGTGGTGGCTGGAAGCGCCATGGATCGGGCTGGCCTCGGCGGGCTCTATCGTGCTGATCTGCGCCGGACTGGCCATCGAGCACAATCGCACCAACCCATTGTTGATCACGCGCTGGCTGGGCAGCGGCTCGATTCTGCGCCTTGGGCTGGCGGTGATGCTGTTTCGTATCGTGATGTCGGAACAATCGACAGGCGCAGTAGGTTTCTTGCAAATGCTGAACATGGGCAGCCAGCAGTTGCATACGCTCTATCTGGTGATGCTGCTGGGCAGCATTGCCGGGCTGGCGACCAGCGCGCTCACCATCAACCCGGCGCACCTGATCAAGCCGCTGCTGATTTCCCTCGCGATGATGGCAGTCGGAGCGTGGATGGACAGCGGTTCGACTAACCTGACGCGTCAGTCAAACCTGTACTTCAGCCAGTTCCTGCTGGCCTTCGGCGGCACTTTTTTCCTTGGCCCGACCCTGGTGCTCGGCATCAGCGGCGTACTGGCCAACCCGCGCAACATGATCAGCTTCTCCGTGCTGTTCGGGATTACCCAGAACCTGGGCGGGCTGATCGGGTCGGCGGTATTAGGCACCTTTCAGATCGTGCGCGAGAAATTTCACTCCAGCCACATCGTTGAACATCTGACCTTGACCAATCCCCTGGTCCAGGCGCGGGTGCAGAGCTACAGCGCCAGCTACAACGCGACGATCGCCGATCCGGCGCTGCGCAACACGCAAGGCGTGCGCGCGCTGGCGACCTCGGCTACGCGCGAAGCCAACGTACTGGCCTATAACGACGTATTCATGCTGATTGCCTTGATTGCCGTGCTGACCATGATCTGGATTTCAGTGCGGGTGCTCTGGCTCAAAATGACCACCCAGCCTTTGCCGCTTGCGCCTGTGGCGCCCGCGGCTCCGCCCTCCGTACCTCAAAGCGGCGCCCAACCTTCATGACTGATCCCAAAACCCCTGACAACCAGCCAACCCGAGATGCCGCCAGCGGCGAACAACCACATCGCGCGGACGGCCCGCCGCCAGCGCCGCTCAAGGCGCCGGTTACCAGCCAGCCACGCTCGACTCGCAAGCGAGTCATCTCGTCGATGATTTTTGGCGGCGTCGCGCTGATCGGCGTTCTGGTCGTGCTCTATGCCTGGCAACTGCCGCCGTTCGGCAGCCCGATCGAAAGTACCGAGAACGCTCAGGTGCACGGTCAGACTACGGTCATCGGGCCGCAACTGAGCGGTTACGTGCACGAAGTGCCAGTGCAGGACTTCCAGTTCGTCAAGGCGGGTGACTTGCTGGTGCGCCTCGATGACCGCATCTATCGGCAGCGGCTGGAGCAGGCTGTCGCGCAGTTGGCGATGCAGAAGGCTTCACTGGCCAACAACCTGCAACAGCGCCGCAGTGCCGAGGCAACCATCGGGCAACGTGAGGCCGAGCTGCATAACAGC
Source organism: Pseudomonas sp. R1-18 (assembly GCF_051132095.1). NCBI lineage: Bacteria > Pseudomonadati > Pseudomonadota > Gammaproteobacteria > Pseudomonadales > Pseudomonadaceae > Pseudomonas > Pseudomonas sp. R1-18. The sequence continues at coordinate 3,286,274 of NZ_CP071658.1, read as the reverse complement.
ATCGCCCAGAGCCGCAAGAGCGCCGCCGACTTGCGCCGCAGCCAGGCGCTGGTCCCCGACGGGTCGATATCCAAAAGCGAACTGGACGTGGCGCTCGCCGCGGACGCCCAGGCAAGCGCCGCCGTTGCCCAGGCGAGGGCGGCGGTACTGATTGCCAAGGAAGACCTGCGGACGGTGATCGTCAACCGCGGCTCACTCGAAGCCTCAGTGGCCAATGCCGAGGCGGCCATCGAACTGGCGCGCATCGACCTGGACAACACCCGCATCGTCGCCCCGCGCGACGGACAACTGGGGCAGATCGGCGTGCGCTTGGGTGCGTACGTCAACTCCGGCGCGCAGCTCATGGCGCTGGTGCCTGACCGGTTGTGGATTGTCGCCAACATGAAGGAAACCCAGATGGCCGATGTACGCCTGGGCCAGCCGGTGAGCTTCACCGTTGATGCGCTGAACCATTACAAGATGCACGGCCGCGTGCAGCGCATATCGCCAGCCACTGGTTCGGAGTTCAGCGTAATGCCGGCGGACAACGCGACCGGTAACTTCGTGAAAATCTCCCAACGTATTCCGGTGCGCATCATTGTCGATCCCGACCAGCCAAATCTGGACCGCCTGCGGCCCGGCATGTCGGTGGTGGTCAGTATTGACACCAGCGGGGAGGGCGCTGTGCCGCCGGATCCGGCGGGGAAATGAGGACGTAATCGAGCGGCAGTTTTTGCTGCTGCTGCGCGCCAGATCGTCGGATTGCCGCCCAGGACAAGTCCACTCCCACAGGTCATGGTCGCTGCATTGTCTGTGGGAGCGACCTTGGTCGCGATCTGGCGCGCAGCGGCAGTAGAAACTGGCGACCGGACAGGTTCAGGAGACCGCATCGCTTTCATCGCCAGCGAGCTGCCTCCCACATGTCCTCGCCGCGAGCACGATGTATCGCCGCAGGACGTTTGCGAGATTGCAGACAGTTGCTGCCTCCTACCAGATATCGCTGAAAAATGTGGACTAAACCATCGCCAACGGCATCTTGCGCGTGGGCGCGGGCCAGGCGCGGTCGAGGTCGGCGAGGTCCTGCGCACTCAACGCAATCTGCATCGCCGCCACATTGAGCCGGATGTGCTCCGGATCCGTCGCCTTGGGAATCGCAATCATATTGTCCTGGCGCAGAACCCACGCCAGGCAGATCTGCGCCGGCGTTGCATTGTGGCGCTGGGCAACTTCCTGAAGCGCCGGGTGATACAACAGATCACCGGCCTGGCCAATCGGGCAGTAGGCCATGAGCGGCAGGTGGCGGTTCGCCGCCCACGGCAACAGGTCGAACTCGATGCCGCGCTGCTCGGGGTTGTACAAGACCTGATTGGTCGCGCATGCCGGGTTGTCGAGCTCCATCATGTCCGAGACATCGAAGTTGGACACGCCCCAGCTCCCGATCTTACCGGCTTCGCGCAAACGCTCGAACGCTTCAACGGTTTCCGACAGCGGATGTTGCCCCGGCCAGTGCAGCAAGTAGAGGTCGATATAATCGGTGTTCATCCGCCGCAGGCTGGCTTCGCAGGACGCCTGCATCCCTTTGAGGCTCGCGTTATGCGGATAAACCTTGCTGACGATGAAGACCTTGTCGCGTTGCCCGGCTATCGCCTGGCCGACGATTTCTTCGGCGCCGCCGTCGGCATACATTTCGGCGGTGTCGATCAGGGTCAGGCCCTGTTCGATGCCCCGGCACAATCCGGCGATTTCGGCTGAACGCTGCTGGGCTTTTTCGCCCATATGCCAGGTGCCCTGTCCCAGCACCGGCACGGTCTTGCCGGCCAGTTCCAGTGTGCGCATGTGACCCCCCCGCAATTAAGTGGATGCAGTTATGTAGACAGGGCTCTGGCAACAAGGCCTGCACGAGGTTCCGTGCAGGCTGTCGGTGTGGGCTCGCTAGACGCGAAATTGCTTGAGCAGGCCATTGAGCTGTTCGCTCAGGCCGCGCAGGTGCTGGCTGGCGCCGGTCGACTGTTCCGCCGCGAGCGCGGTGCTTTGCGACAGCTGCGCGGCCTGGGTCACGTTCTGGTTGATGTCGTCCACCACGTGCGATTGCTGCAGGGTAGCGCTGGCGATTGACGCATTCAGACTGTTGAGGTTGCGCAAGGCCTGGCTGATCGACGTCAGGCTCTGCCCGGCCTGATTGGCCTGTTCGATGGTCAGCTGCGACGAGCGACTGCTGTCACCGATCACTTTGACGGCGGCGTCCGAGTGGCGTTGCAGGCGCTCGATCATGCCCTGGATTTCCGCCGTGGATTTCTGGGTGCGCTGGGCCAGCAGGCGCACTTCATCGGCCACCACCGCAAAGCCCCGACCCTGTTCACCGGCGCGCGCGGCTTCAATCGCCGCGTTGAGCGCCAGCAGGTTGGTCTGCTCGGCGATCGAGCTGATCACTTCGAGCACACTGCCGATCTGCGTGCTTTCGCTGGCCAGCGTGTGCATGACCTCGACCGCCTGACCGATGGTCCCGGAAAGGTGTTCGATCTGACGCAGGCTGTTGTCGATGTTGACCTGGCCCTGCTGCGCCTGGGACTCGGCGTCGCGCATTTCGCTGGCCGCATGCTCGGCGTTCTTCGCCACGTCCTGCACGCCGTAAGTCACCTCGTTGACTGCGGTGGCCACCAGATCCATCTGCTGCGACTGCTGCTGACTGCGCGCCTGAGCCTGTTCGGCATTGTGGCCCAGTTCGCTGGAGGCTTGCGCCAGCCCCACCGCGGAGGTCTGCAACTGGCCGACCACGCTGCGCAACTTGGCGACGAAAGCGTTGAAATGCCGGGCCAGTTCGGCCACTTCATCGTTGCCTTCGGTTTCCAGTGTGCGGGTCAGGTCACTTTCGCCACTGGAAATGTCAGCCATGGCCTGGACCGTCATACGTAGCGGCAACACGATGCTGCGCACGATCAGCGTCAGCAGGACGAACAGGATCAGCACGATGCCGGCGCTGTACATCAGCGCATTGATCATTTGCTGGCGGAACTCTGCGGCCACGTCATCGACGTAGACACCCGAGCCGAGAATCCAGCCCCAGGGCTGGAATAGCTGAACGTACGAAGTTTTCTTTACCGGTTCGCTGGCGCCGGGCTTGGGCCAGCGATAATCGACCAGCCCGGCGCCCTGACTTTTGGCGACGGTGACCATTTCATTGAAGACTGCAAACCCGTCCGGATCCCGGATGCCCGACAGGTCCTGGCCTTCCAGTTTGGGATTGGTGGGGTGCATGACCATGACCGGTCGCAGGTCATTGATCCACAGATAGTCGCCCTGGTCGTAACGCAGTACGCGGATTTCCTTGAGCGCCTGCTGCTGGGCAGCCTCGCGGGTCATGGTTCCGGCCGCTTCCAGACCCTGATAGTAGGACAGCACGCCGCTGACGGTCTGCACCACATGCATGGTCTTTTCCGCCTTGGCCAGATACAGGTCGTCATGGATCTGCTTGAGCATGGCCGCAGCCAGGACGAAGAGCATCAGCACAGAAACGATAAGAATCAGCCATAGCCGCCGGCTGATGGACAAACTGCGCATTTTCATGTTCTTCACCCCAATGTCGTTATTTTTGTTTTTGCCAATGGCAGAGCGGCTGTGCGCCGTTTCTTGTTCTTCTCTACAGCGTCTCGGCGCACCATGACCAAACCTGAGCCCCGAGTCACGTTTTTTTACACGCGTCTCATTCTGTAGGTGATGGCTTACAGCAACGCAGGCTTTTGCCTATGGTGTGAGCGTTGGGGCGGGCGTAGGATCCAATTCAACAGCTGCAGCGAAGGATCGTTGCGGTGATCAGGGAGGATCGACCATTGCCAGGAGGCAGCCGACAGGATGTTGGAATGGTCATGTTCGCAAAACGACCCGCTTCGGCGGGTTTTTTGCTTTCTGCGGTTCGGGTTTTTTCAGTCGGGCTCGCAGCCTTTGAGCACCAGACGCAGGATCGTCCGGGTCGCGGCCTCGTAGTCGGCGTCGTCCAGCCGCTCCTTGCCGGTGACCGTGGAGATCTGCCAGTCAAAGTCGGCGTAGGTCTGGGTTGCCGCCCAGATGGTGAACATCAGGTGATGAGGGTCTAGCGGGGCGATCTGCCCGCTGTCGATCCAGGCCTGAATGCATTTGATGTTGTGCAGGGCCTGAGCGTTGAGCTGTTCGACCTGCTGGGGCGTGAGGTGCGGAGCGCCGTGCATGATCTCGCTGGCGAACACCTTGGAGGCGAACGGCAGATCGCGGGAAATCCGTATCTTGGCCCGGATGTAGCCGCTCAGCACCTCGGCCGGCACGCCCTGGGCGTCGAAGGGTGCCGAGGCTCGCAGAATAGGCTCGATGATGCTCTCCAGTACCTCGCGGTACAGGTTTTCCTTGGACTTGAAGTAGTAATAGACGTTGGGTTTGGGCAGCCCGGCCTTGGCGGCAATATCACCAGTCTTGGTGGCGGCAAACCCTTTATCGGCGAATTCTTCGCTGGCGGCGCGCAGAATGAGTTCTTTATTGCGCTCGCGAATACTGCTCATGACCCGGTTGTTCCCTTGCCTGCACGGCGGTGGCACATGGTAGCACCGGGCCGACGGCAGGCTCAATCGCGGGCAATCGCCCTGTGAGAGCGGACCGGCGGCGTTCCGCTTGTCCGCCAAGTCTCATGCCCGGATGACCTATCTGGTGCGAATGTATCGGCTTCTTCGCGGACAAGTCCGCTCCTGCAGGCAGTTCCATTTCTGGCAGGCCAATTCCCGCAGAGAACACCAAACATTTCAGCATCGGGCCGGTCAAACCCCTTGTCACGCCAATGACCGCAGGCTGTGATTCAATACGCGCTGTTGTGTTTCATCTCTTGCTCAAGGAAATCTATTTTGGCCGCTGGAAGTTTGCTGACTCTGCTGGATGACATTGCAACGCTGCTCGACGACGTGGCGCTTGCGACCAAGAAGACCGCCGGTGTACTGGGCGACGATCTGGCGCTCAATGCCCAGCAAGTCACGGGCGTTACAGCCGATCGCGAACTCCCGGTCGTCTGGGCGGTAGCCAAGGGCTCGTTGCTTAACAAGGCCATCCTGGTACCGGCGGCGCTGTTGATCAGCGCCTTTGTTCCCTGGCTGATCACTCCGCTGTTGATGATCGGCGGTGCGTTCCTGTGCTTCGAAGGTTTCGAAAAGATTGCCCATAAGTGGCTGCATCCGGAAACCGAAGCCGAGCATGCCGAACGCAAGAAGGCCGCGGCCGATACGACGGTTGATATGGTGGCGTTCGAGAAGGAACGCGTCAAAGGCGCGATCCGGACCGATTTCATTCTTTCGGCGGAAATCATTGTCCTGGCGCTGGGCGTGGTATCGGCGCGCCCCTTCATGGATCAGGTCGGCGTGCTGGTAATCGTCGCCTTGCTGATTACGGTGGGCGTTTACGGGCTGGTGGCGGGTATCGTCAAGCTCGATGACCTGGGCCTGTACCTGAAGAAAAAGTCCAGCTCGTTTTCCCAGGCCATGGGCAACGGCCTGCTTTGGCTGGCGCCGGTTCTGATGAAAGTCCTGTCCATCCTGGGGACTGCGGCGATGTTCATGGTCGGCGGCGGCATTCTGGTTCACGGTATGCCGTTCCTGCACCACTTGGTTGACGGCGTGACCGAGGCGGCTGCCGGCGCGGTCGGCGCGCTGGCCGTGGTCATTCCGACGCTGCTCGATGCGGTTGCGGGGATCATCGCCGGTGGCCTGCTGGTGCTGGTGTTCACGTTGGCAAGCAAGATGTGGAAAACCGCCAGGGCTTGATTCACGAGCAACCCGATACGAAAAAGGGGCGCCGAATGGGCGCCCCTTTTTTCTTCCGCTGTCCCGTCCTGAATAAGGTTTACACCTTCTGATCCGTTTTTCAGGAGGGCGTAATGAAATCAGCAAAAAGGCGTAGTCAGCGCGACTACACACTGACCTTTAAATTGTCGGTCGTCGACCAAGTCGAAAAAGGCGAGCTGAGTTATAAAGAGGCTCAGGAGCGCTACGGGATTCAAGGCAAAACGACCGTTCTGACGTGGTTACGCAAGCACGGTCGGCAGGATTGGAGCCCTGGCACATACATTGGCTCGCCGAGGATGGGGTCTATGCCCGACAAAAACCGACCATTGACGCCGGAGCAACGCATCAAAGAGCTTGAAGAGCAGTTGGCGCTGTCCAACCAGAAAGCGCAGTTTTTCGAGGCGGTCGTGGACGTCTTGAAGAATGACTACGGTCTCTCTGTCGTAAAAAAGCGTCCCGGCAAGTCCTCGCGCAAAAACGAATCAAAAACCTGAGCATCAGCAGGGCTTGCCAGTTCATGGGAATAAGCCGACAGGCTTACTACAAACGCAATCGCGCCTACGCTGCTCGTCTGGAGCTGGATCAGAAGGTTGCCGATTTTGTTCAGCAAAAACGTCAGCGGCAGCCGCGTTTGGGCACCCGAAAGTTGCATCACTTGCTGCATTGCCAGCCTCAACTTGAACTGCAAGTGGGCCGAGACCGGCTGTTTGCGATTCTGCGTGCACGGCGTTTATTGGTAACTCGCAAGCGGGCGTATCACAAAACAACCGACAGTCATCATCGCTTTCGACGCCATCCGAACCTGCTCAAGCCGGGGCCTGATCAGGTTGTTCCCAGCGGCCCGGAACAGGTCTGGGTGGCTGACATCACCTATCTGCCCACTCAGGAAGGTGTGGCCTATTTGAGTCTTGTGACGGATGCATTTTCGCGGAAGATCGTGGGCTACCACGTTCATGAAAGCCTGCACACCGAGTCGGTCGCGCAGGCGCTGCGCCGGGCGGTGAGCCAGCGTCAAACCGTGCAGCCACTGGTTCACCACTCGGACAGAGGCAGCCAGTATTGCTCGGGAATATACCAGCAACTCCACGCGAAACACGGCATCAGGTGTTCGATGACGGACGGCTATGACTGCTATCAAAACGCCCTGGCAGAGCGGGTCAACGGGATATTGAAGACGGAGCTTTTGCTCCAGCGACCACAGGATTTAACTCAGGCGAAGAAGATGGTGAGCGAGTCGGTATCGATCTACAACCACGAGCGTCCGCACCTGTCTTTGAAATACAAAACGCCCGATGCGATGCATCGGGCGTTGGGGTGAAACAGGTGTAAACCTATTTCAGGACTAGACACGCGGTTTAGTTCTACGGGCCGACTCAGAAAAACACTTTTACCAGCAGGCTGGCGGTGTTCTGGTTGGTGTCGAAGGCTGCTGTGTCCTTGATACCGTACTTGTCGCTCCAGTAGTCGTATTCGATACCGACATACAGCTGACGGTCCTGAAGGCTCAGTGCCTTGCCCAGGTCGTACTTGATCTGAGGGTTGAAGTGGAAGTTGGCGTGGTAGTCGCCGCGTGAGTTGCTGTCGTTGTCCACGACCCAGTCGATGAAGCCGTCGATCAGGATGTCCGACTTGCCCACCGGAATGGTGTAAGACCAGACCGGAGTGATCTGCCAGACGTTATCGCCCGCACGACTGCCTTCGGTATGCCGCTGATAGAAGTTGAGCTGGAAGTAATCGAAACCGGGAATATTCAAGTCAAAGCCCGGGCCGATCAGATACGACTCGTTGTCGCCTTCGCCAAACTCGTAAGTTGCGGCAATCAGCACGTCGGAGATCGGGCCAAACTCGAACTTCTGTCCGAAGATCTTGCCAAGCGACAGGCGCGGAGACACTTCACCGTAATAGGTGTTGTTGCCCGAAGTCGCATCGGGTTTGCCGTTGTAGAAGATTTTGTCGACGAAGACAAAGTTGTCACCGTACTTCCAGGCATCCGCATGCTCGAAGGTGAACGTCTGTTGAATGTGCGGGTTGACCGTAAAGTCCCGGCCGTTGAGGTAAGTCAGGCTGTTGCTCTGCCATTGAAAAAGGCCTTCGGCCAGCGCCGGCCCGGCTGCCAGCAGACTCCCCGCCAACAACAAGCTGGAATAAGTACGTTTCATGCGGTGCTCCCTTGGTAGCGATAAGGTCGGGGAGGGCGCTCTTTGTCTGGCGCTTGTCCCTTTGTAATAAATTGTCTGTTCGGTCAACTATCCTGCTGATAGCAAGAGCTGCGCCAATTGCTGTTTTCCGGACAAAATCTTTCCTCGGCCGTCCGCGAAACGGCGCATTCCGGAAAGGTTTTGATCAAGGCGTGTGCATTACCGGTCAATAGTTGAATCAACCGGTCGATCCAGTTCATGAACGCGAGGTACGTTCCCGGATCGACAGCGGCGACGGAGGATACTGGCTCGTCGCGTTCGGCTCAAGTGCTCCAGCACAGGGCGTCAAGGCCGAGGGCTGGCGCACTAGAGGGCGCGGAAAGAGTTACGGCTGACCGTTGCCGTGTTGATCGATCCAGGCGCCGAGCAATTCGCGCTCCTGAGACGTCATCTGAGTGATATTGCCCAACGGCATGATCTGCGAGGCAACCGCTTGCGCCTGAATGCGCGCTGCTTGTTGGCGGATCTGCTCGGGCGTGTCGAACATCACGCCGGCGGGCGCGACGCTGAACAGCGGGCTGGTGGGCGTGGCGGAATGGCAGACCGTGCAGCGCTGCTGGACCACCTGGCGCACCTGGTCGAAGTCGACGCTGGAAACTGCCGGATCGGCAGGTTGCGAATCCGCCTTGACCGGTTCGGGTCGTTTCTCGTCCGCGCGATAGCCGCCTACGGCCGTGCCCGGCAGCGGTTGATACTGAATCTGTGCCGACGCAGGGGCGGGCGGCTGCGCCGGACCGCTGACGTAGGCCAGGCACAGCATGCCGAGCGCCGCCACCGGCAGGGTCCAGGCGAAGCGGTGGCTGTCGTGACGGGTGTTGAAGTAATGCCGCACCAGCACCGCGAGCAAGGCAATGCCCGCGAGGATCAGCCAGTTGTAACGGCTGCCGTAAGTGCTGGGGAAATGGTTGCTGATCATGATGAACAGCACCGGCAGCGTGAAGTAATTGTTGTGGCGCGAACGCAGCAGGCCCTTGGCGGGCAGGCTCGGGTCCGGCGTGCGGTTTTCGGCGATGGCCGCCACCAGCGCACGCTGGGCGGGCATGATGATGCGGAACACGTTGCCAACCATGATGGTGCCCATGATTGCCCCGACATGCAGATAGGCGCCACGGCCGCTGAACACCGTGCTGAAGCCGTACGCCGCGGCGACCAGCAGCACAAACAGGATCAGCCCGAGCAGCGCCGGCCGCTTGCCCAGCGCCGAGTCGCAAAGCAGGCTGTAGACAAACCAGCCGACAAACAAGGAGCCCAGGCCGATGGCAACCCCTTCGGCGCCGCTCAGGGTGCTGCCTGGCGCCAGCAGATACAGCGTCGGGTTGGCATAGAACACCACGCACAGCAGCGCCACGCCGGACAACCAGGTGGAGTAGGCTTCCCATTTGAACCAGTGCAGATTCTCGGGCATGGCCGGCGGCGCGAGCTTGTACTTTTCCAGGTGATAAATGCCGCCGCCGTGAATTGCCCACAGATCCCCGGACAGACCGTCACGCGGGTTGCTGCGGTTGAGGTTGTTTTCCAGCCAGACGAAGTAGAACGAGGCGCCGATCCAGGCGACGCCGACAATCATGTGAATCCAGCGGGTCACCAGATTCAGCCATTCCATCCATTGTGCCTGCACGCTGAATTCCTTCTACCTGTTACATCTTGCGATACCGGCTATTCCGGGGCGCGTTGGGTCGAGCACCATCCACTGGCGCTCGTCGAAAAAGTATTCGTCGCAGTTATTGCCCGTGCCGCTGCGGTCGATCACCAGGAAATCGTCCTGCGGGGCGAGCGCCAGCACGGGGTGATGCCACACGCCCGCGTGATAGTTGACGCCCTGGCGGCCATCGGCCAGAAACGCGCGGGTCGCCCCGGCGTCCGGTGTATCCGCAGGCAGCGCGACGACCACCAGAAACGGGTTGCCCAGCAATGGCATGAACGCCTGACTGCCAAGCGGATGCCGCTCCAGCATGGTGATGGTCAATGGCATCGGCAGCGCCTGGGCGCGGAAGATGCTGATGATCGCCTTGTCGTCCGGCAGCACGGTCTCGACCTCGGCCAGCCGATGAAAACGCTGGGTCGACCCGTTGTTGATCATGAAATGCGCGCTGCCGTCGGTTTCGATCACGTCACCGAACGGCGCGAAGGCATCTTTGGTCAGCGGTTGGATGGCTAGCCTGTGCATCGGGCTTCTGTTTCCTGTGTCAAACAACGGTTGGCTGGCATTGCGTGGGAGGGAGCTTGCTCGCGACTGCGGTATGTCAGTCGCCGCTGGAGGTGGCCGGACTGATGCCGTCGCGAGCAAGCTCCCTCCCACAGGCGTCATATTTCAGGGCATTCAGCGTTCGATCTTGCCCAACACCCGCAACCGGCTCACGCCGCCATCGGGAAACACGTTCAGGCGGATGTGGGTGATCGGGCCGATGGCCTTGATCTGCTCGGCGAACTCGTGTTCGGCGTGCATGCTCAGTTTCTGGCTGGGCAGCAGTTCGCGCCAGAACAGGCTCTGGGTTTCGATCTGGCTGTCAGTGCCGCCCTTGACGAACGCGCCCTGGATCGAGCAGCTGTCGGGATAGTTGCCCTTGAAGTGCAGCGTATCGACGATCACTTTCTCGACCTCGCCCGGCTGGCCCAGCGCGACGATCACCCAGTCGTTGCCCGGTGTGCGGCGACGCGCGGTTTCCCAACCGTCGCCCATGTTCACGCCACGACCGGGGTTGAGAATGTTGCTCATGCTGCCGTAGTGCTCGTCGGAGCAGGCAATCGAACGCCCGCCGTTGAGGGCGGACGCCAGGTCAATCTGTTCCTGGGGGTCGACCTTCGACCAGTCGCGATAAGGCATGCCATGCACCCGCAGGCGCGCCACACCGCCGTCCGGGTAGATGTTGAAACGCAGGTGGCTGAACGGCTGCTCGCTACTGATCTGGTGGTAGTGATGGCTGTTGCCCTGCAATTCCACCGACGGCAGTATCTCGGTCCAGACCGTGTCCTGATCCGGGTCGCCTTCAGCCAGGAAGCAGGCTTCCAGAGAAGCGGACGGCGGATAGTTGCCGGTGAAAAATGACGTGTCGATATCCACGCCTTTAATCACCCCAGCCACGCCCAGGCGGATCACCGCCGTGTCGAAACCTTCGAAGCGTTTGCGGCGGGACTCCCAGCCATCCATCCATTTGCCGTTGTCATCGAACACGCCTTCTTTCCAGACCGCGGGTGTCGGCTGAAACAGACGGTTGGCGTCGGCAAACCAGTCGTCAGTGACGGAAAGTATCCTGGTACCCAGGCGCGCATCGGCCAGATTGACGAACTTCTCGAAAGGTGCGGCGTACTCTTTCATTCTTCTTGGCTGCCTTGTTGACGGGAAATGAGTGCGTCCGCTTGCAGTGCCTGTAAGCGGAACAGCGCGATCTTAGTGATTTCGGCCAGGGCGCAGGCAAATTCGGCCTGCGGCGTGTTGTGGATGCGCGTTTCGAACGCCGCCAGAATCCGGTGCCGGTCGCTGCCCTTGACGGCCATGATGAACGGAAAGCCGAACCTGGCCTTGTAGGCGTGGTTCAGCTCGTTGAAACGCTGGAACTCATCGGCAGTGCATAGATGAATACCGGCGCCGGCCTGCTCGCCGGTGCTGGCCTGGGTCAGCTCGCCACGCACGGCAGCCTTGCCGGCCAGGTCCGGGTGGGCCTTGATCAGTGCCAGTTGCTGCTCGGGCGTAGCGTTCAGCAGCACCCGGCTCATGCGCTCATGCAGCTTTTCGATATCGTCCAGATCGCAGACCGGCCCCAGGTCATAGGCCTGCTCGGCAACCCACGGCGAATGCTCGTAGATATCGGCGAAGGTTTCGACGAATGCTGCACGGCTGAGGGAAGACGGTGCAACGCGGTTCATCGAGCGGCTCCTGCGGCGTGCGGATGATGCGTGTGCCAGTGACGGGCGATATCGACCCGGCGGGTAAACCAGACCCGTTCATGGCCCTTGGCGTATTCGACGAAACGCTTGAGCGCCGCGAGCCTGGCCGGGCGCCCGATCAGTCGGCAATGCAGGCCGATGGACAGCATCTTCGGCGCCTCGACGCCTTCTGCATAAAGCACATCGAACGCGTCCTTCAAATAGTGAAAGAACTGCTCGCCGTTGTTGAATCCTTGCACCTGGGTGAAACGCATGTCGTTGGTATCCAGCGTGTAAGGAATCACCAGATGCGGCGTGCCAGTGGGAGTGGCCGGTTCCCAGTAGGGCAGGTCATCGTCATAAGTGTCGCTGTCATAGAGAAAGCCGCCGTCTTCCATGACCAGACGGCGGGTGTTCGGCCCGGTGCGACCGGTGTACCAGCCCAGCGGACGCGTGCCAGTGATTTCCGTAAGGATGCGGACGGCTTCGCACAGGTGCTCGCGCTCCTGTTCCTCGGGGATGTTCTGGTAATCGATCCAGCGATAGCCGTGGCTGCAGATTTCATGGCCGTCGGCGACCATGGCGCGGATCACATCCGGATGCCGCTGTGCGGCCATGGCAACGGCGAAGACGGTCAGCGGAATATCGAATTGCCGGAACAGCCGCAGAATGCGCCAGACACCGGCGCGGCTGCCGTACTCGTAAAGCGATTCCATGCTCAGGTTGCGCTGGCCCTGCAAGGGTTGCGCCGCGACCATTTCCGACAGAAACGCCTCCGACTCGCTGTCGCCGTGCAGGATATTGCGCTCGCCGCCTTCCTCATAATTGAGCACGAACGACAACGCGATGCGCGCCTCCCCCGGCCAGCGCGGGTGCGGCGGGTTGCTGCCATAACCAATCAGGTCACGTGGGTAGTCAGCGGTCACGATGGGTGTCCTCATTTGGCCCAGAGGCGTATCTGCAAGAAACTTGCCTGACCAGTCAGGTTATCGCTGAGAATCTTTGCGATATCCGCTGCTTCGGTGCTGCGGGTGTACAGCGTTTTTGAAAAGTGTCTTAATCGATCCGGCACGTGCATCGCTGGGCACTTTTATGGTGCGTTTCGACACAATTTTCTCGAATGGGCGCTGAAAATGGGACGCTTGACCACACATGTACTGGATACCGCAAACGGCTGCCCGGGCGCAGGCCTGCAGGTCGAACTCTACCGGGTCGATGGCGAGCGGCTGGAAAGGGTGACCCAGGCCGTGACCAACAGCGACGGTCGCTGCGACGCACCGCTGCTCGACGGCGAACAATTCCGTTCCGGCGTGTATCAGTTGCACTTTCTGGCCGGGGATTATTTTCGGGGGCAGGGCACCGTCAGCCCCGAGCCGGCTTTTCTCGACGTGGTGGTCTTGCGCTTCGGCATCGACGCTGCTCAATCCCATTACCACGTCCCCTTGCTGATCTCGCCTTACAGTTATTCGACCTATCGGGGCAGTTGAGCTACCAGCCTTGCTGGCCACAGCGGTGTTGCGATCGCTGAAACTGCAGTGAAGCAACCGGCCTCATCGCCAGCAAGCTGGCTCCCACAGCAACAGCAGCGCACACCAGCAAGCTGGCTCTCACAAAGAGAACAACGCACACGATTAATGTAGGAGCCAGCTTGCTGGCGAAGCGGCCTGCGAGACACAGAACATCGCCAGCCGCGACAGCGGTGTTATGTCCGCTGGTGCACCAGCCTTCCCGCTGAATAGGTTTGCGCCACGGTGCGGTCGTCGCCCAGGGTCATCAGCACGAAAAGAATTTCCTCGATGCCTTTGGCCTGCTTGAGCCGGTACGACAGCAACGGAGTGGCGTTGTAATCAAGCACCACGAAGTCGGCCTCGTTACCCGGTTTGAAACTGCCGACCTTGTCTTCCAGACGCAGCGCCCGGGCGCCGCCCAGGGTCGCCAGGTACAGGGACTTGAACGGCGTCAGCCGAGCGCCTTGCAACTGCATCACCTTGTAGGCTTCGTTCAGCGTCTGCAGGATCGAGAAACTGGTGCCGCCGCCGACATCGGTGCCCAGGCCAACGTTGACCTTGTGTCGCTCGGCTTTCGGCAGGTCAAACAACCCGCTGCCCAGAAACAGATTCGACGTCGGACAGAACGCAATCGCCGAACCGGCTTGCGCAAGGCGCGCGCACTGGTCGTCGCACAGGTGCACACCATGGGCGAACACCGAACGCTCGCCGAGTAGCTGGAAATGGTCGTACACATCCAGATAATGCTTGCGCTCCGGGAACAGTGCCTTGACCCACTCGATCTCCTGCAGGTTTTCGCTGATGTGCGTCTGCATGTACAGGCCGGGGAATTCGCTCAACAGCTGACCGGCCAGCGCAAGCTGCTCAGGCGAACTGGTCGGCGCAAAGCGCGGCGTCACTGCGTAGCTCAAGCGACCCTTGCCATGCCAGCGCTCGATCAGCGCCTTGCTGTCGGCGTAGCCCGATTCCGGTGTATCGACCAGATAATCCGGTGCGTTGCGATCCATCATCACCTTGCCGGCGATCAGCCGCAGGTTCAGACGCTCGGCCGCGCTGAACAGCGCTTCCACGGACTGCTGGTGAACGCTGCCGAACACCAGCGCGGTGGTAGTGCCGTTGCGCAGCAGCTCGGCGAGAAAGATATCGGCGACCTCGGCGCAGTGCGCCGGATCCTCGAACTGGCGTTCGCAGGGGAAGGTGTAGGTGTTGAGCCAGTCGAGCAACTGCTCGCCGTAGGCGCCGATCATGCCGGTCTGCGGCAGGTGGATGTGGGTGTCGATGAAGCCGGGGGTAATCAGCGCGTCCGGGTATTCGACCACTGCCACGTCAGCGTCCAGCGTGCCGAGCAATTGAGCCGCATCGCCAACGGCCTGAATGATCCCGTCCTCGACCACCAGCAGGCCGTCGGCAAAATAGCGGTAGGACTCTTCGATGGCGACTTCGGCCGGGTCGGCGATGCTGTAAACGATGGAGGCGCGGTAGGCGGTACGGCGTGGGACTGAACTCATAAGACTCTCATTGCGGCTGGCTGCGTCGGGAAGCAGGCAGCAATCTGGCGATCGGTTCGGCCCGGGATCGACCCTGGCCGAAACTGGAATTATAGGTAGCGATGATTTCGGCGGCGATAGACACCGCAATCTCGGCTGGCAGCTTGCCCTTGACCTCGGCCAGACCCATCGGGCACCGCATGCGCTGAATCAACGCAGGCTCCAGGCCGCGCTCACGCAGTCGGTGCTCGAATTTCATGCGTTTGGTCCTGGAGCCGATCAGGCCGAAGTAACCGAAGTCATTGCGTTTTAGAATGGCACTGGACAGTTCGAGGTCCAGCGCGTGGTTGTGGGTCATGACGATGCAGTAAGTGCCGGCGGGCAGTTCTGCGACTTCGTCGACGGGTTCCTCGCTGACGATTTTCAGTACGCCGTCGGGAAGCTGATCGGGAAATTCTTCTGCCCGTGAGTCGATCCAGCGCACCTGACAGGGCAGGCCGGCCAGCAGCGGCACCAGCGCGCGGCCGACATGGCCGGCCCCGAACACGGCAATCCGCGCCTGCGGTCGGCCCATCGGCTCGAACAGCAGAACGTTCACGCCACCGCAGCACTGGCCCAGGCTTGCGCCAAGGCTGAAGCGTTTCAGCCGGGTATCCGGCTGGCCGCTGGCGAGCATTTCCCGAGCGATTTCCATGGCCTTGAATTCAAGGTGGCCGCCACCGATGGTGTCGTAGATCCGGTCGACAGCCACCACCATCTTCGAACCGGCATTGCGCGGCGTCGAGCCCAGCTCCTCGATGATCGTCACCAGCACGCAAGGCTCGCCGCGGGCCTGCAAATCGGCCAGGGCGTTGATCCAGTTATTCACGACTCACCCGCCTGCACGAGCGCGCTTGCGCGCGAAGGAGCCGGTACATCCGCAGCTTGGATGCCGTCAGTAATGCCATCGTCGCGGGCAAGCGCGCTCCTGCGGGCTGATTGCCGAATCCGTTCACATCCCCACAACACCTTTTCCGGGGTTGCCGGCGCATTGATCTCCGGCTGATGACGATAATCCCCCAGACTCGCCACGGCATCCTTGATCGCGCACCAGGCGGCAATGCCAAGCATGAACGGCGGTTCGCCCACGGCCTTGGAGTGGAACACTGTGTCTTCCGGGTTCTTGCGGTTCTCTACAAGTTTCACACGCAGGTCGCCGGGCATGTCGGCCACGGTCGGGATCTTGTAGGACGCCGGCCCGCTGGTCAGCAGTTTGCCCTTGGCGTCCCACACCAGTTCTTCAGTGGTCAGCCAGCCCATGCCTTGCAGATAGCCGCCTTCCACCTGGCCCATGTCGATGGCCGGGTTCAGCGATGCGCCAACGTCGTGCAGGATATCGGTGCGCAGCATCTTGTATTCGCCGGTCAGGGTGTCGACCAGCACCTCGGCGCACGCCGCGCCAAATGCGTAGTAATAGAACGGGCGACCACGGGCCTGGCTGCGGTCGTAGAAAATCTTCGGCGTCTTGTAATAGCCCGTGCTGGACAGCGACACCTGACCCACCCACGCCAGCTGCGCCAGCTCGGCGAACGTCAGCATGTGCTCGCCCGCGCGGATGTGGCCGTTGCGAAATTCGATTTCGCTCTCGGTTACCTGAAAATGCCGGGCGGCAAATTCCACCAGCCTCTGCTTGATGGTTTCCGCGGCATTCTGCGCGGCCTTGCCGTTCAAGTCAGTGCCGCTGGAAGCCGCCGTCGGCGAGGTATTGGGCACCTTGTCAGTGTTGGTCGCGGTGATCTGGATACGCTCGATGTCGACCTGAAACACCTCGGCGACCACCTGCGCGACCTTGACGTTCAGACCCTGACCCATTTCCGTGCCGCCATGATTGAGGTGGATGCTGCCGTCGGTATAGATGTGAATCAGCGCGCCGGCCTGATTGAGGAAGCTGGCGGTGAACGAGATGCCGAACTTGACCGGGGTCAGCGCCAGGCCTTTCTTAAGGATCGGGCTGGCGGCATTGAACGCCCGTATCGCTTCGCGCCGTTCGGCGTAATCACAACTCTGTCCCAGCTCGGCGGTCATCTCGTCGAGCAGGTTGTGCTCCACGGTCTGGTAATAGTGGGTGACATTGCGCTCGGTTTTGCCGTAGTAATTGCGCTTGCGCACCGCCAGTGGGTCCTGGCCCAGATAACGGGCGATGCGGTCCATGACTTCTTCGATAGCGACCATGCCCTGCGGCCCGCCGAAACCGCGATAAGCGGTATTGGACGCGGTGTTGGTCTTGCAGCGATGGCCGTTGATGGTGGCCTCGCCCAGGTAATACGCGTTGTCGGCGTGGAACATCGCCCGGTCGACGATGGACGCCGACAGGTCGGGCGAATAGCCGCAATTGCCGGCCAGATCCAGCTCGATGCCATGCAGCCTGCCGCTGTCGTCGAAACCCACGTCGTATTCAATGTAGAAGGGGTGACGCTTGCCGGTCATCAGCATGTCTTCGGCGCGTTGCAGGCGCATCTTGGTCGGCTGGCCGGTCAGGCGGGCCACCACTGCGCACAGGCAGGCGGGGCCCGCGGCCTGGGTTTCCTTGCCGCCGAAACCGCCACCCATGCGGCGCATGTCGACGACGATCCGGTTCATCGGCACGTCCAGCACTTCCGCTACCAGCTTTTGCACTTCAGTCGGGTTCTGGGTCGAGCTGTAGACAATCATGCCGCCATCTTCGGTCGGCATCACCGAGGCGATCTGGGTCTCCAGATAAAAGTGTTCCTGCCCGCCGATATGTAACTGGCCTTGCAAGCGATGCGGCGCGGTTTGCAGCGCAGCGGCCGAATCGCCGCGCCGATGCGTGTGGCTGTCGAGCACAAAGTGTTTCTGGCGCAGCGCCTGCACCACGTCCAGCACCGGTTCCAGGTCTTCATAGACGATGACCGCGGCCATCGCCGCCTTACGCGCGGTTTCCAGATCGCGAGCGGCAACCGCGAGCACCGGCTGGCCCACGTACTCGACCTTGTCGATGGCCAGCAATGGATCGCCGGGCAACAACGGGCCGATGTCCTTCAAACCTGGGATGTCTTGGTGGGTAATGGCGATCCGCACGCCGTCGAAGGCCATGCACGGCGCCGTATCGACACTGACGATCCGTGCGTGCGCGCGGTCCGAAAGCCGCGCGTAGACGTGCAGTTGATTGGGGAATTCCAGCCGGTCATCGATGTACACGGCCTCGCCGCTGACGTGTTTGTCGGCGCTGTCATGCTTGACGCTGCGGCCCACGCCGGTGGCCAGGCCTTGCTGGAACAGGGCGACTCGCTCGGCGTGGGTGAGAGGCGGTTGGTGGTCAGACATGATGAGTCACCCGCGTTGGAATATGGGGCGTCTGCAGTTCGATGAAGCATTTGCGCAGCAGGTTCTGTGCGCTCAGTAGACGGTACTCCTTGCTGGCGCGAAAGTCCGACAGCGGCGTGAAATCATCGGTCAGCGCCGCGCAGGCCCGCTCGACCGTGACGCTGGTCAGCGGCGCGCCGAGCAATGCCCGCTCACACGCGGCGGCGCGACGTGGAATCGCAGCCATGCCGCCGAAGGCCACTCGTGGGTCAGCAATGACGCCCGCTTCGATTTTCAGGTTGAAGGCGGCACAGACGGCGGAGATGTCATCGTCCAGTCGCTTGGAGAGTTTGTAGGCGCGAAACACGCTGCCCGCCGCAGGGATCGGCACGAGGATTTTCTCGATGAACTCGCCTTGCTGGCGCGCAGTGATCCGGTAGTCGATGAAGTAGTCTTCCAGCGCCAGCTCGCGGTGCTCGTCGCCGCGCCGCAGCACCAGTCGCGCGCCCAGCGCAATGAGCAACGGCGGCGAGTCGCCGATGGGCGAGGCATTGCCGATGTTGCCGCCCAGCGTGCCCTGGTTGCGTATCTGCAAAGACGCGAATCGGTGCAGCAGCTCGCCGAAGTCCGGGTAATGCGCCGCCAGTGCGGCATAGCAGTCTGTCAGCGCCACGGCAGCGCCGATCTCCAGGCGATCCTCGAAATGCTCGATGCGCTTCATGTCGGCAACGTGGCCGACGTAAATCATCGCGGGAATCGGCCGGTGCGATTGAGTCACCTCAAGCGCCAGATCGGTGCCGCCTGCCAGCAGGCGCGCGTCCGGCTGGGCGATGAACAGCTCGGCCAGATCGCTGACGGTCAGCGGCACCAGGCAGCGTCTGGTGCCATCGTCGAGTTCGCCGGTGGAAGAAGGCGTGATGGCGCGCAAGCGGCCGATGGTCAGGGTCTGGCGCTCGTCGAACTGATCGGGCGGGTGCTGATTGCAGGCCTGTTCGGCGGCCGCAAGGATCGGTCGATAGCCCGTGCAGCGGCACAGATTGCCGGCCAGAGCTTCCTGGCTGCGCTGAAGATCCGCGGCGTCACTGTTCTTTTGCAGGGCGAACAACGACATCACGAAGCCGGGTGTGCAGAAACCGCACTGCGAGCCGTGGCAGTCGACCATCGCCTGTTGCACGCTGTGCAACTGGCCCTGATGCTTGAGGTCTTCGACGCTGATCAGTTGTTTGCCGTGCAGCGACGCGACGAAGGTCAGGCAGGCATTGAGGCTGCGATAGCGCAGCTGCGGGCCGCTTTCGTCGTCAACGAGCTCGCCGACCACGACCGTGCAAGCACCGCAATCGCCACTGGCGCAGCCCTCCTTGGTGCCCGGCCTGCCGACGCGCTCGCGCAAATAGTTGAGGACCGTCATGTTCGGATCCAGCGCGTGCTCGGTCTTGAGCTCCTGGTTCAAAAGAAACTGGATCACGGCGCTATGTCCTCGTGGTGGGTCTGGGACCTCTGCTGAATCTAGCAGCTCTGGTCGATGGGTCAACGGGTTTCTGACTCGTGGGTCAGGAATGGCGGAAATCTGCATGGACGTGTTCGCAGACGAGTCCGCTACCGCTGTTATTCGGTCTGACCGTTCGTAACATCAGTGGATAAAATTCTGCTTATTTCGTGCCAGTTTCGCTGTTATGGCCCTGCGCCACAGGTATCGGTTGCGATACACTCCGCCGCTTGTATGTCGAACCTGTTCGCGAAGGAAAGTCATGACGTTCAAGGCCCCGGATAGCCTCGCCGAGCAAATCGCTCAACACCTTGCCGACCGCATCATCCGCGGCGAACTCAAGCCTGGAGAGCGCATCCAGGAACAGAAGGTCACACAGGCCCTGAACGTAAGTCGCGGTTCGGTCCGCGAGGCGCTGCTGATTCTGGAACGTCGCCATCTGGTAGCGATTCTGCCGCGCCGTGGCGCCCAGGTTACGGTGCTCAACGCCCACAACGTCACCAGCCTGTGCGCGCTGATGAGCGAACTGTACATTCTGCTCGCCATCGCCGTGGCCAACCGCTGGCAGACCCAGGAGGACCTGGTGCCGTTCCTCGATATCCAGCGTCGCCTCCAGGCGAGCTACGAGAATCAGGACGTCAAGGCGTTCGTCGAAGAAAGCTTCAACGTCATGCGCGCCGCCTATCCGTTTGCCGACAATCCCTATCTCCAGGAGACCGTCGAGAACCTTCAGCCGTCCATGAGCCGCAGTTACTTTCTGGCGCTCGACGAACGCAAGGCGGAAATGAGCGACTACCTGGCGTTGTTCGACCAGTTGCTCGAAGCGGTGCTGGCACGTGACCCGGCCAGGATCCGTACGGTGCTTGTCAATTACGGCCAGCGCAGCTGTCAGCTGGTGCTGGCCGCAATGACTGCGGGCTGAAACGATGCGTCTGAAGTGCATCAAGCTGGCGGGGTTCAAGTCCTTCGTCGACCCCACCACGGTGAACTTCCCCAGCAACATGGCGGCGGTCGTCGGCCCCAACGGTTGCGGAAAGTCCAACATCATCGACGCGGTGCGCTGGGTCATGGGCGAAAGCTCGGCCAAGAACCTGCGCGGCGAGTCGATGACCGACGTTATCTTCAATGGCTCGACCAGCCGTAAACCGGTCAGTCAGGCGAGCATCGAGCTGGTGTTCGACAATTCCGACGGCACCCTGGTGGGCGAATATGCTGCCTACGCGGAGATATCCATTCGCCGCAAGGTCACCCGCGACAGTCAGAACAGTTATTACCTCAATGGCACCAAGTGCCGACGTCGTGACATCACTGACATCTTCCTTGGAACGGGCCTGGGGCCGCGCAGCTACTCGATCATCGAGCAGGGCATGATCTCCAAGCTGATCGAAGCCAAGCCCGAGGATCTGCGCAACTTCATCGAAGAAGCGGCGGGCATCTCCAAGTACAAGGAGCGCCGTCGGGAAACCGAAAATCGCATCCGCCGCACTCATGAGAATCTGGCGCGCCTGACCGACCTGCGCGAAGAGCTGGAGCGCCAGCTCGAACGCTTGCATCGACAAGCCCAGGCCGCCGAGAAGTACCAGGAATACAAAGCCGAAGAGCGCCAGCTCAAGGCCCAGCTTTCCGCGTTGCGCTGGCAGGCGCTCAACGAGCAGGTAGCGCAAC
This sequence comes from Pseudomonas sp. R1-18, assembly GCF_051132095.1. Taxonomy (NCBI): domain Bacteria; kingdom Pseudomonadati; phylum Pseudomonadota; class Gammaproteobacteria; order Pseudomonadales; family Pseudomonadaceae; genus Pseudomonas; species Pseudomonas sp. R1-18. Next base: position 3,264,992 of record NZ_CP071658.1, on the reverse strand, counting down.
GCGAAGCGGTGATCAGCAACCAGGAAGTCGGGTTCGAGGCGTTGGTGGCAGACCAGCGCAATGCCGACGCCAGCATCGAACGGCTGCGCGACGGGCACCACGATCTGTCCGAACGCTTCAATCTGGTGCAAGGCCGCTTCTATTCGGTGGGCGGTGATATCGCTCGTGTGGAGCAGAGCATCCAGCACGGCCAGCAGCGCCTGCGCCAGCTGCAGGACGACCTGCGCGAAGCCGAGCGCGCGCGGCAGGAAACCGAATCGCATCTGGGCCATGACACCACGCTGCTGGCGACACTTGGCGAAGAGCTGGAAATGCTTGAGCCGGAGCAGGAAATGACCAGCGCCGCAGCGGAGGAATCGGCCATTGCGCTGGAAGAAGCCGAAACACAGATGCAAGGCTGGCAGGAAAAGTGGGACCTGTTCAACCAGCAGTCGGCCGAGCCGCAGCGTCAGGCGCAAGTGCAGCAGTCGCGCATCCAGCAACTCGAACAGAGCATGGAACGGCTCGCCGAGCGCCAGCGTCGTCTGGGTGAAGAGCGTCAGTTGCTGGCCCAGGCACCCGAAGAAGAAGCGATTCTGGCGCTTAGTGAAGATCTCGCGACACGCGAGCTTGCGCTTGAAGAACTACAGATCGCCGAAGAGCAGACCGTCGAACGTCTTGAACAGCTGCGCCAGGATCTGCAGCGCGCTGGCCAGTTACAGCAGCAGGCCCAGGGCGACCTGCAACGCCTTAATGGTCGACTGGCATCGCTTGAAGCTTTGCAACAGGCTGCGCTGGACCCGGACACCGGAACCGCCGAATGGCTGCGCGATCAGCAGTTGACCGAACGCCCGCGTCTGGCCGAAGGCCTGAGTGTCGAGCCCGGTTGGGAGCTGGCGGTGGAAACCGTGCTCGGTGCAGACCTGCAGGCCGTGCTGGTGGATGACTTCGCCAGGCTGGATCTGGCCGGTTTTCAGCAGGGCGACCTGCGCCTGTTTACCAGCGCGCCTGATACCGCGCGTCTGCCGGGCAGCCTGCTTGACAAGGTGCAGAGCCACGTCGACCTGTCAGCCTGGCTCGGCCAGGTGCTGCCGGTCGAAACCCTCGACGATGCCCTGGCACAGCGCGCTCGACTGGGTGCCGGGCAAAGCCTGATCAGTCGTGACGGTTACTGGGTCGGGCAGCATTTTCTGCGGGTGCGTCGGGCCAGCGAAGCGCAGAGCGGCGTGCTGGCTCGGGCGCAGGAACTCAATGCGCTGAGCCTTGAGCGTGACGAGCGCGAGGCGACACTGGCAGGCCTCGACGAACAACTGCTGACACTGCGCGAGCAACAGACGCGGCAGGAAGAAGCACGTGAGCAGCTGCGTCGGCAGCTGCAGGATCAGGCTCGTCAACAGAGCGAACTCAATGCTCAGCTGTCCGCCGCCCGCGCCAAGGTCGAACAGCTCACCCTGCGCCGCAGCCGGCTGGATGAAGAACTCGCCGAACTGGCCGAGCAGCGCGCCATCGAGCATGAAGAACTGGGGGAGTCGCGCCTGCAATTGCAGGATGCGCTGGACGCCATGGCCCAGGACACCGAACAGCGCGAGGTGCTGCAGGCACAGCGCGACAGCCTGCGCGAGCGCCTGGACCGGGTGCGTCAGGATGCGCGTCTGCACAAGGATCGCAGCCATCAGTTGGCCGTGCGTCTGGGTTCGATCAAGGCTCAGTACGACTCGACGCGTCAGGCGCTTGAGCGTCTGCAAATGCAGTCGGAGCGTCTGACTGAAAAGCGTGAACAGCTGAGCCTGAACCTGGAAGAGGGCGAGGCGCCTCTGGAAGAGCTGCGCCTCAAGCTCGAAGAGCTGCTGGAAAAGCGCATGGCAGTCGATGACGAAATGCGCATCGCCAAGATGGCTCTGGAAGACGCCGACCGCGAACTGCGCGATGCCGAGAAGCGCCGTACCCAGGCCGAGCAGCAATCGCAGCTGTTGCGCGGCCAGCTGGAGCAGCAGCGTCTCGAATGGCAGGCGCTGACTGTAAGGCGCAAGACCTTGCACGACCAGTTGCACGAAGACGGCTACGACCTGCATGGCGTGCTGGCGACGTTGACCGCCGACGCGAACGAAAAGGACGCCGAGCAACAATTGGAAAACATTGCCGCGCGCATCCAGCGCCTGGGTGCGATAAACCTGGCGGCGATCGATGAGTATCAGCAGCAGTCCGAACGTAAACGTTATCTGGATGCTCAGGATGCCGATCTGGTCGAGGCGCTCGATACTCTGGAGAACGTGATCCGCAAGATCGACAAGGAAACCCGTAATCGCTTCAAGGAGACCTTCGATCAGATAAACAGCGGAATCCAGGCACTTTTCCCAAAAGTTTTCGGTGGCGGTTCGGCTTATTTGGAACTGACGGGCGAAGATCTACTCGATACTGGGGTGACAATCATGGCTCGCCCGCCCGGCAAAAAGAACAGCACCATTCATTTGCTGTCCGGCGGAGAAAAAGCACTGACGGCATTGGCCCTGGTGTTCGCCATCTTCAAACTCAACCCGGCGCCGTTCTGCATGCTCGATGAAGTCGACGCACCACTGGACGACGCCAACGTCGGACGATATGCCCGACTGGTCAAGGAAATGTCCCAGACAGTGCAGTTCATCTATATCACCCACAACAAGATCGCCATGGAAATGGCCGACCAGCTGATGGGTGTCACCATGCATGAGCCGGGCTGTTCACGTCTGGTTGCGGTCGACGTTGAGGAGGCCATGGCGCTGGTCGATGCCTAGGCCAGAGCAGTCGTCGGTCGGGCAAATCATGGCCGCGATCGAGCGAAGAGGTGACAACCGTGCGGTACATATCAACTTCAACACCAAACAGGTGTAACAGACGGTGTAAAGTTACCTTTGGTCGTGCTAGTTTAGTGACCACTTTTTATTTTCCCGTGGGCAAAATGCCAGTCAGAACATAGACTTGGCACCACGTATTAAAGGGGTTTAGGCCCTTATTTTCAGAATTCTTCATTAGAGGCACTGGATTACATGGAAATCGGTCTGCGCGAGTGGCTGATCGTCATCGGCATCATTGTCATTGCCGGTATTCTCTTCGACGGCTGGCGCCGTATGCGCGGCGGCAAGGGGAAATTGAAATTCAGGCTCGACCGAAGCTTCTCCAATCTGCCGGACGAGGAAGAGACATCCTCGGCAGAATTGCTCGGTCCGCCCCGTGTCCTGGACACGCACAAGGAACCGCAACTCGACGAGCAGGATCTGCCGTCGATGAGTGCCACGCCTCGTGAGGGCAAACGCAATGCCAGCGACAAGAAGCGCAAGGACGAGCCGCAGCAGGGTGACATGAATCTGGACGCCGACGGCCCGAGCCTGTTCGCCGGTCGCGACGACGACGTCACGGCCGACAGGCCGAACCAGCGCATCACCGAAGACAAGGACCTGGCCCCGGTCGAGGAAGTGCTGGTCATCAGCGTGATCTCCCGCGACGAAAGCGGTTTCAAGGGCCCGGCCCTGTTGCAGAACATTCTGGAAAGCGGTCTGCGTTTTGGCGAAATGGACATTTTCCACCGCCACGAGAGCATGGCCGGCAACGGCGAAGTCCTGTTCTCGATGGCCAACGCCGTCAAGCCGGGCGTGTTCGATCTGGACGACATCGACCATTTCAGCACCCGTGCCGTAAGCTTCTTCCTGGGGCTGCCAGGCCCGCGCCATCCGAAGCAGGCGTTCGACGTGATGGTTGCGGCAGCGCGCAAGCTGGCTCATGAGCTCAACGGCGAGCTCAAGGATGATCAGCGCAGTGTGATGACCGCGCAGACCATTGAACATTACCGCCAGCGTATCGTCGAATTTGAGCGTCGCGCTCTGACCCAACGCCGCTGATCGCCACTGGATGGTGAAGCCGTCCGCTCGGGAGCTGGCGCTCCTGGCGGCGGCTCCCGAGCCAAACAAACACATTGAGCAGCCGCTCAGGCTGTGCGAGAACGTTGCGAGCGCAGCAGTTTTTGCACAATCTGACGGCTGCTTTTTTGCTTCTGAGAGATACCCCGTATGAAGGCCGTCGAAACTCGAATTCTGGAATTGCGTGCCGAGCTGGATCAGCACAACTACCGCTACCACGTGCTGGACGAACCCAGCATCCCGGACGCCGAATACGACCGCCTGTTCAAGGAGCTCAAGGCGCTCGAAGCGGACAATCCTCATCTGGTTACCCCCGACTCGCCTACCCAGCGTGTTGGCAGCGCGGCGCTGTCGGCCTTCACCCAGGTGCGTCATGAACTGCCGATGCTCAGCCTCGGCAATGCATTCGAAGAAACCGACCTTCGTGAATTCGGCCGACGCGTGACAGAAGGGCTCGACTTGCCGGCGGGTGATCTGCTCGGTGACGGTCAGCGGGTGCAGTACAGCTGCGAGCCCAAGCTTGACGGTCTGGCAGTCAGTCTTCTGTATCGCGACGGGGCGCTGGTGCGAGGCGCCACGCGCGGGGACGGCACGACTGGCGAAGACATCAGCGTCAACGTGCGCACGGTGCGCAACATCCCGCTCAAACTGCATGGCACGGGCTGGCCGCAGGTGCTGGAAGTGCGCGGCGAAGTGTTCATGTCCAAGGCAGGTTTCGAGCGGCTCAACGCCAGCCAGCTCGAAGTCGGCGGCAAGACCTTCGCCAACCCGCGCAACGCCGCCGCCGGCAGCCTGCGTCAACTGGACTCGAAGATCACCGCCAACCGCCCGCTGGAATTCTGCTGCTACGGGCTTGGCCAGGTTTCCGAGGAAATCGCCGACACCCATGTGGGCGTTCTGGAACAGCTCAAGAAGTGGGGAGTGCCGGTCAGTCGCGAGCTCAAGCTCGCCGACGGCATCGAAGAATGCCTGGATTACTATCGCGATATCGGTGAGCGTCGTCTGTCCCTGAGCTACGAGATCGACGGCGTGGTGTTCAAGGTCAACAGTCTGGCGGCTCAGCGTGAGCTGGGGTTCCGTGCCCGTGAACCTCGCTGGGCCATCGCGCACAAATTCCCGGCGCTCGAAGAGCTGACCGAACTGCTGGATGTCGAATTCCAGGTCGGCCGCACCGGCGCGGTTACGCCGGTGGCGAGGCTCAAGCCGGTCAAGGTGGCTGGCGTCACGGTTGCCAACGCCACCTTGCACAATATGGACGAGGTAGCGCGGCTGGGGCTGATGGTCGGCGACACCGTGATCATCCGCCGCGCGGGGGACGTGATTCCGCAGGTGGTGCAGGTGGTCACCGAGCGTCGTCCGGACAACGCGCGTGCCGTGGAGATTCCGCAGACCTGCCCGGTGTGTGGCTCGCACGTCGAGCGCACCCAGCTGATCAGGCGCAGCAAGGGCAAGGAAACGGTCAGCGAAGGCGCGGTGTATCGCTGCATCGGGCGGCTGGCCTGTGGCGCGCAGCTCAAGCAGGCGATCATCCATTACGTGTCGCGCCGGGCAATGGACATCGAAGGCCTTGGCGACAAGACCATCGAGCAGCTGGTGGACGAAAAGCTCATCGGCTCCCCGGCCGACCTGTACAAGCTCGAATATGAGCAAATCATCGAGCTGGAGGGCTTTGCAAAGATCTCCACCAATAAGCTGCTGGAGGCCATCGCCGACAGCCGCACGCCAAGCCTGGCTAGGTTCATTTACGCACTCGGAATCCCCGATGTGGGTGAGGAGACGGCCAAGGTGCTGGCCCGTTCTCTGGCATCGCTTGCCCGTGTGCAGCAGGCACTGCCCGAGGTGCTGACCTACCTGCCGGATATCGGCCTTGAGGTGGCGCACGAGATTCACGCGTTCTTCGAGGACGAACACAACCAGAACGTGATCAATGCGCTGCTGGGTGAATGCGGTCTGCGTTTGCAGGACGAGGGCGAGCTGAGTGCGGAATTCGCGGCCAGCGCCACGCTGGGCAGCCTGATCGACAAGCTGAATATTTCTTCGGTGGGGCCAGGGTCGGCGCAGAAACTCGCGGATAAATTCGGCACGCTGGAGCGGATCATCGGCGCCGACTGGCTCGACATGCGACAGGCGTTGTCCGAAAGGCAGGCCGGCGCGGTACGGGCATTTTTTGATGTGCCTGGCAATGCGGACCGCGCGCGGGCCATCGAAGCCCAGTTGATGGAGTTCGGCATGCACTGGCGCAGCGAGCGCAAGCAGGTCGAAGGCTTGCCGCTGGCCGGGCAGACCTGGGTGCTGACGGGCTCGCTGGAAATCATGAGTCGGGATGTCGCCAAGGAAAAACTCGAAAGTCTCGGGGCCAAGGTCTCAGGCTCGGTATCGGCCAAGACGCACACGGTGGTCGCCGGGCCGGGCGCGGGGTCCAAGCTGGCCAAGGCCAATGAATTGGGCTTGCCGGTGCTGGACGAAGAGGCCTTTCTCAAGCGTTTGGGCGAACACGGCATCAGCGTGGACTGAACCGCTCATCTGCGATAAGGGTCAGTGCCGGTTTCCGGCACCGACTCGCGGAACCTCCCGGCACCGGGTGTGATCTAGTCACTGCACGGCCCACCGGGAGACCGCCATGTATCGCTTTTTCGAGCAACTGAGTTCGCGCATCGCCGCACCTTTTATCGCTGAAACGAAGCGCAACAGCAAGGTCTGGGCCTGCCGCTGCGGGCAATCCGTGTTCTTCCAGAATACTCAGTGTCTGGCCTGCGCAGCGCCGTTGGGCTACCTGCCGGAGCAGGCGCGGGTCGTTGCGCTGGAGCCCGCCGGCGAGCCGGGCACCTGGCGTGTCAGTGAAGAGGCCGACGGTGCGCTTTATCGGCGCTGTGCCAACCTCAGTACTGCGGCGGCCTGCAACTGGCTGTTCCCTGCGCACAACAACGGCGAGTTCTGCGTCGCGTGCAGCCTGAACCGGACCATTCCCGATCTGTCCGTACCGGAGAACCCCGAACGCTGGCGCAAGGTGGAGACGGCCAAGCGGCGTCTGGTTGCGCAACTGATCTCACTGGGCCTTGAAGTCATCCCCAAAACCGTCGACGAGCAGACGGGCCTGGCCTTCGATTTCATCGGGGTCGACCTTGAGGGCAAGCCGCCCACAACCGGCCATGCCAACGGCCTGATTACCCTGAATATCGAAGAAGCCGACGACGCTCATCGTGAGGCGGTGCGCATCCAGATGCATGAGCCTTACCGAACGCTGCTCGGTCATTTCCGGCATGAAGTGGGGCATTACTACTGGGACCGGCTGATTGCCGATACGTCCTGGCAGGAGCGGTTTCGCACCTTGTTCGGCGATGAGCGAGCCAGCTACGCGGACGCTCTGGACCACCATTACCAGCACGGTGCGCCGCAGGACTGGCAAGAGAACTTCGTCAGCGCTTACGCCACCATGCACCCTTGGGAAGACTGGGCCGAAACCTGGGCTCATTACCTGCACATGATGGATGCGGTCGACACCGCGCTGGGTTTTGGCATGAGTGCCCGCGAAATGGAGCTGGATTACCAGCCGTTCCCGCTGGAGACGCTGTACGACCCGCACCACCCGGGCGGCCCGGCCTTCCTCTCGTTCGTCAACGCCTGGATCGAACTGGCAGGCATGCTCAATGAATTGTCCCGCAGCATGGGCCAGCCGGATTTCTACCCGTTCGCGCTGCCCCCGACGGTGATTACCAAGCTGCACTTCATCCACTTGGTTATCCAGAGTGCGGGCGGCAAGGCGGATGAGGTATTACAGGCCTCATGAGTTTCTCTCGGCCTGTGGGAGCCACCTGTTTGTCATCACTCTCTGACGAGCGGAGCGCCGCCCTGTCCGCGCCCACAGCCGGGTACGTGTAGGAGCGGACTTGTCCGCGATGCGTCATGTCAGACGACACACCTGTTGCGCCTGTGCCGGCCTCTTCGCGGACAAGCCGAGCGCCGCCCGATCCGGTCCCACAGTGAGGATCTACACCCGCAACGCCATCCGTCGTTCGAAGCCGATGCGGCCGAAATAAGCCTCGCCCGTGTCGTCCCAGCCGTGGCTTGCATAGAGATTCATGGCGGGCAGGTTATCGGTGTCTACTGACAGCATCAGCTGATCAATCTCCGGCCAGGTTTCGCGAACCGCCGCAGGCAGGGCCTTCAGGCAGGCTTTGCCCAAGCCTTTGCCCTGCAAGCGATGATCAATCTGTAACGCGTGCAAAGTCGCTGCGCCGGCTTGCGCCCAGTGCGGCAGGCAATCTTCGCGCTTGAGCATGAAGAACCCGGCCGGTACTTCGTCCGCGAGCAGCACGAAGCCCTGTATGTTCGGGCTTGGTCGCACCAGCAAAGTGTTGAGTGCCGAATGAATATCGCCGCAGAACGCCTGCTGCTCGCTTGGCACTTCCAGCTGTTCAAGCTGGCGACGTTGGGTTTCGTTGAGCTCCTGATAGCCGACCAATCGAGTCTGCATGGCAACCTCCTGGCTGTGTCATAAGCGCAAGAGATTACAGGGCGAGCGCAAGCGCGTCTGAACAATCTGTATTGCTGCATCCGCAGCGCGCCCCGGCCCTTGCGCACAAGTGCTTGAGCTTCTTCAGATTTTTTATCGACATCAACGGTTGTAACTTCGCGTCAGACCGGTACAATGGCGCGGCTCGCCAACTGGCGGGCATCGTTATGGTGACCCCATCGGTCCCCCCGCAACGATCAGCCGTGAACCCGGTCAGGCCTGGAAGGGAGCAGCCGTAGCGGTGACATTGTGTGCCGGGGTGTGGCTGGTGGGGTTGCCACCTGACGAACTCTCCCAGACATCCTTCTTTTGCCGGTGACGTCCACGTCATCCATCACCGCCCCGGTGATGCAGCCAATACACATCTCCTTTCATGCTTCAGCCGTTCGATCTTGCATCGAGCAGAACCGGCCTCGCCTCGTTTATTCGCTTTTTCCGTAAGTCACCCAAACGCGACAACAGACTGCATCTGCAATCCGCCGCCGCGTCTGTTTGACGCATGCCTGTTATGACAACAGCGCCTCCCGCTGGGCCAGCCATTGCGTTACATCAAATGACGGACATGCCTTGATGAATTCATCCGGGGTGATCCTGCCGTCACTGTTCTTGTCCGGGGACAGGTCGCGGTGGCCGAGGATGCGGGCGTGGGGGTAGCGGCCTTTGAGTTCACCCAAGAGGGTTTCGAGCGTCGAGAACTGGGCAGGGGTGAAGTTGTTCTCGGGCTTTCCCTTGGCGTCCACGCCACCGGCGAGGCAGACACCGATGGAATTCGCATTGTGGCCGCGCACATGTGCACCGATCTCGCTTTCGCGGCGCCCTGTTTCCAGAGTGCCGTTGCGGCGGATCACATAGTGATAGCCGACGGTATCGAAGCCGCGCTGCTTGTGCCACTGGGTGATCTGCGCGACGCCGATGTCGGCTGCAGGGCCGGTGGCGGAACAGTGCACGACGATCAGGTCGGTGGTTTCACGGTCTTTGAGTCGCGGGGCAGCGGTTGATGTTGCTGTGTTCATGTTCTTGCTTCCTTGCAAGTTGATTGGAGTCTTGTAAGGAATACAAAAACGATAAGCGGGTCAATTCAGCTTCGTTACAGATACTGTAGGAAAAGTCGACTGGTTGTAACTTTTTTGGCTGTATCGCCTTTTTTCCGCGCCGGACGCTTTGACTTGGCGATCAAAGCGGGCTTTTGCGGCCTCTGACCCGATAACAGAAGGACACCAGATGCTTTTTTGCCCCTGCTCCGCTAGCATTAGCGGTCTTCCGGTTTCCAGTCGCGACGGTTTTCAATGAGTTATCAGGTTCTTGCACGTAAATGGCGTCCGCGCTCGTTCCGCGAAATGGTCGGCCAGACGCATGTGCTGAAAGCCTTGATCAATGCGCTGGACAGCCAGCGCCTGCATCACGCCTACCTGTTCACCGGCACCCGGGGTGTCGGCAAGACCACCATCGCGCGAATCATCGCCAAGTGCCTGAACTGCGAAACAGGCATCACGTCCACGCCGTGCGGCACCTGCTCGGTCTGCCAGGAGATCGATGAGGGCCGTTTCGTCGACCTGATCGAGATCGACGCCGCGAGTCGTACCAAGGTCGAGGACACTCGCGAACTGCTGGACAACGTGCAGTACGCGCCCAGTCGCGGACGCTTCAAGGTCTACCTGATCGACGAAGTGCACATGCTCTCCAGCCACTCGTTCAACGCATTGCTCAAGACGCTTGAAGAGCCGCCGCCCTACGTCAAATTCATCCTCGCCACCACCGATCCGCAGAAACTGCCGGCGACCATCCTTTCGCGCTGCCTGCAGTTCTCGCTGAAAAACATGACGCCGGAGCGCGTCGTCGAGCACTTGACCCATGTCCTCGGGGTCGAGAACGTGCCGTTCGAAGACGACGCGCTCTGGTTGCTGGGCCGCGCTGCCGACGGTTCGATGCGTGACGCGATGAGCCTGACCGATCAGGCCATCGCCTTTGGCGAGGGCAAGGTCATGGCCGCGGATGTGCGCGCCATGCTCGGCACGCTGGACCACGGTCAGGTGTTCGACGTACTGACCGCGCTGCTCGAAGGCGACGCGCGCGGAGTGCTTGAGGCCGTACGGCATCTCGCCGAGCAGGGCCCGGACTGGAACGGCGTGCTGTCGGAAATCCTCAACGTGCTGCACCGCGTGGCAATTGCCCAGGCAATGCCTGAAGGCGTCGACAACGGGCATGGCAACCGCGACCGTGTGCTTGCGCTCGCTCAGGCGCTACCCGCGGAAGACGTGCAGTTCTATTACCAGATGGGATTGATCGGTCGCCGCGATTTGCCACTGGCGCCCGAACCGCGCGGCGGTTTCGAGATGGTGCTGCTGCGCATGCTGGCCTTCCGGCCAGCCGACACGGTCGACGCACCGAAACAGCCACTAAAGCCAGCGGGGATCAGCCAGGCCACGGCTGATTCCCTGGCTGCGGTGGCCGGTGCGGCACCGGTTGCATCGGTGGCGCCCATTGCATCCGTAACCGCTGCGCCTGTTGCCGAACCGGCTCCGGCAACGGTTGCGCAGGCTGAACCTGTCGAAGAAATCGATCTGCCCTGGAACGAGCCAAGAACGCCCGCTGTTCAGGCTCCAGCGCAGGCCCTGACCGAACCACAGACCGAGCCCGAGCCCGAGCTGGCGCAGGCTGCCGCGCCGGTGGTGCCGCAAGTGCCTGAACCGGTGCTCGATACCGTCGCCGAACAACCCGAGCTGACGCCTATGCCCGCGCCAGCCCCGGCCAGCCCGGTGCCCGACGCACCCGAAACGGGAACGCCTGCGCCTGCCGTCGAGCAACAGGTGACCCCGGCCATGCTTGAATCCGTGCCGGACGCCAGCCGGCTTTCGGGGCCGATGCATGGCGATGACGAGCCGCCGCCGGACGACGATTACGTAGAGCCGGACGTGGATATCGATCCGGCGTCCTACAGCTACCTGGATGAACTGGCCCATGACAGCGTCAGTGATGAAGAACCCATGGAGCCGGAGCCGATGCCGGCTGCCATGCCTGCCACCGGCCTGGCGGCCGAGTGGCTGGAAATGTTTCCGAAATTGCCTATCTCGGGGATGACCGGCAGTATTGCCGCCAACTGCACGTTGATCGAAGCCGACGGCGATAGCTGGCTGTTGCACCTGGACCCGGCGCACAGTGCGCTGTTCAACTCGACCCAGCAGCGCCGGCTCAACGATGCATTGAACCAGCTGCACGGTCGTACGATCAATTTGCGTATCGAGCTGATCAAACCTGAACAGGAAACCCCTGCTCAGGCCGCGGCTCGCTTCAGGGCAGAGCGACAGCGAGAGGCCGAAGCGTCGATTCATGCGGACCCGTTCATCCAGCAGATGTTGCAGCAGTTTGGTGCGGTGATCCGCGAGGATACGATTAAGCCCGTGGACGCTGCCCCTGTGAACGCACCGGTAGCGCAGACCCATTAACTGATGGCTCGGCGCTGATGGCGCCGCGCAAACGAACCATCCATTTTCGAGGAGATATCCCATGATGAAAGGTGGCATGGCTGGCCTGATGAAGCAGGCCCAGCAAATGCAGGAAAAAATGGCCAAGATGCAGGAAGAGCTGGCCAACGCGGAAGTCACCGGCCAATCAGGCGCAGGCCTGGTCAGCGTAGTGATGACCGGTCGTCACGACGTCAAGCGCATCAACCTTGATGACAGCCTGATGCAGGAAGACAAGGAAGTGCTGGAAGATCTGATCGCCGCGGCCGTCAATGACGCTGTCCGCAAGATCGAACAGGCCAGCCAGGAAAAGACCGCCAGCATGACCGCTGGCATGCAGTTGCCGCCGGGCATGAAACTGCCGTTCTGATCGCGTTTGCAGTGTCCCGATGCCAGGCCCGGTGCCTGGCATTTTTTTGCCTGCCATTTGTGTCGAACGTTTTCTTCTGGCCGGCGTGAGGCGCTACGACCCACATCCAACCGAACGCTCAAAGGGCCTGACTGTCTGCTTTTCATACCCCAAGGCTTCAGGAGTCTGAACGATGAATGCAGAATTGATCCTAAACCAGCGAATCGTCCTGGCCTCTCGCCCGCAAGGCAGGCCGACGCCGGAAAACTTCCGGCTGGAACGAGAGGCGCTGCCGGATCTGCAGGATGGTGAGGTCCAACTGCGTACGCTCTACCTGTCACTTGACCCTTACATGCGTGGACGCATGAGTGACGCGCCATCCTACGCCGACCCGGTCGAAATCGACGCAGTCATGGAAGGCGGCGCGGTCAGCGTGGTCGAGCAATCACGTCACCCCGATTTCAAGACCGGCGAGCTGGTGGTTGGCCAGACCGGCTGGCAGACCCATAGCATCAATGACGGCTCCGGATTGCTGAAAGTCCCGGCTGACCTGCCCAGCCCGTCGATGGCAGTAGGCGTGCTCGGCATGCCCGGGATGACTGCGTACATGGGCCTGATGGATATCGGCCAGCCCAAGGCCGGGGAGACGCTGGTGGTTGCAGCGGCATCGGGCGCAGTGGGTTCGGTGGTCGGACAGGTGGCCAAACTCAACGGCCTGCGGGTAGTGGGCATTGCCGGCGGCGCGGAAAAGTGCCGATACGTGGTGGATGAACTGGGCTTCGATGCCTGCATCGACCACAAGCGCGAGGGCTTTGCCGAAGAACTGGCACAAGCGTGCGGTCAGGGCATCGACGTTTATTTCGAACTGGTGGGCGGCAAGGTATTTGACGCAGTGCTGCCGTTGCTCAACGCCGGAGCGCGAATTCCGGTTTGCGGTGTGATTGCACAGTACAATGCCCAGGGCGACGCCGAAGGGCCCGACAAGTTGCCGCTGCTGCTGCGCACGCTACTGACCAAACGCGCGTTGATGAAGGGTTTTATCGTGTTCGAGGCCTACGGCTCGCGCCGCGGCGAGTTCATGGAGGCCATGACACCGCTGGTCAAAGAGGGGCGGATCAAGTTCCGCGAAGACGTGGTGCAAGGGCTTGAAGCCGCGCCTGAAGCCTTTATCGGCCTGCTGGAAGGCCATAACTTCGGCAAGCTGGTGGTTGAAGTTTCGAAGCTATAGTTTTCGAAGCTATAGTTTTCGAGGCTACGGTTTTCGAAGCTACAGTTTTCGAAGCGATAGCTTTCAAAGCATGATCTGCAAAGCTTCGATATTCAAAAGCCTGAATTGACGCTTGCAGCAAGGCGCGGGTATAAACCGCGTCTTGTGTTTACGTCGGATTTTTCTCCAATGAGCTTCAGCCCTCTGATTCGCCAATTGATCGATGCCTTTCGCGTGCTGCCAGGCGTTGGTCAGAAAACCGCGCAGCGCATGGCCTTGCAGCTGTTGGAGCGTGACCGCAGCGGCGGCTCGCGTCTGGCATTGGCGTTGGGCCAAGCGATGGAAGGCGTAGGACACTGCCGATCCTGCCGCACCCTCACCGAAGAAGACCTTTGTCCGCAGTGTGCCGACCCGCGTCGCGACGACACGCTGCTGTGCGTGGTCGAAGGCCCGACCGACGTGTACGCCATTGAACAGACCGGCTATCGCGGTCGCTACTTCGTGCTCAAGGGCCACCTGTCGCCGCTAGACGGGCTTGGCCCTGAAGCCATCGGCATTCCGCAGCTGATGGAACGCATCGCCGAGCAGGGCACCTTCACCGAGGTGATTCTGGCGACCAACCCAACGGTTGAAGGCGAGGCCACCGCGCATTACATCGCTCAGTTGCTCAACGATAAAGGTCTGGTCGCTTCGCGCATCGCCCACGGCGTACCGCTGGGTGGCGAGCTGGATCTGGTCGACGGCGGCACGCTGGCGCACTCGTTCGCCGGTCGTAAACCTATCGCGTTGTAATCGGTCAGGTGGCTGGATGTAATCTGCGCCGCCACGCCTGAGGCAAGCGGCGCCCTCGACTTATTGCTCGTCCAGCGCAAAACGGGTCAGGCAGAACGTCGGAATGCTCAGTTCATTCAGGCGCTGCGAGCCGCCCAGTTCCGGCAGGTCGATGATGGCCGCCGCTTCATGGATATGAGCGCCCATACGGCGGATCAGGCTGGCAGCTGCGATCAACGTGCCGCCCGTGGCGATCAGGTCATCGAACATCACCACCGAGTCGCCGTCGCACAGGCTGTCCGCATGGACTTCCAGAAACGCTTCGCCGTATTCGGTCTTGTAGGCTTCGCACAATACGTCCGCCGGCAGCTTGCCCTGCTTGCGGAACAGGACCAGTGGCTTGTTCAGCTCATAGGCCACGACCGAACCGATCAGAAAACCGCGGGCATCCATGACACCGATGTGGCTGAAGTCAGCTTCGATATAACGCTGTACAAAACTGTCGATTACCTGACGCGTCGCCTTGGGCGACTGGAAGAGGGGGGTAATGTCGCGGAAGATCACGCCGGCCTTGGGAAAGTCCACGACCGGGCGAATCAGGGATTTGAAGCTCATTTCATCAGAAATCATCGGGAGTGATCCGGGGCAAGTTTGGCCGACAGTTTAAGCCGACCGGCCCTGGATCGCACGTTTTCAGCTTTCCATGGCGCCACCGGCCAGCGCGCACAGCTGAATCGGGTCCAGGATATGGATTTCTTTGCCTTCGGCGGCGATCAGGTCGTTCTGCTGGAAGCGAGTGAACACGCGCGAAACGGTTTCGACCGCCAGGCCCAGATAATTGCCGATTTCGTTGCGCGACATGCTCAAGCGGAACTGATTGGCCGAGAACCCGCGCGCCCGGAAACGAGCCGAGAGGTTGACCAGAAACGTGGCAATGCGCTCATCGGCGGTCTTCTTGGACAACAGCAGCATCATTTGTTGATCGTCGCGGATTTCCCGGCTCATGACGCGCATGAGCTGGCGACGCAGTTGGGGTAACTGCACGGACAACTCGTCCAGACGCTCGAACGGGATTTCGCAGACTGAAGTGGTTTCCAGCGCCTGCGCTGAAACCGGATATGCCTCGGCGTCCATTCCGGACATGCCCACCAGTTCGCTCGGCAGATGAAAGCCGGTGAGCTGTTCTTCGCCACTGTCGCTGATGCTGAAAGTCTTCAACGCACCGGAGCGGACCGCGTATACCGACTCGAACGTATCGCCCTGACGAAACAGGAACTCGCCCTTTTTCAGCGGGCGACCGCGTTTGACGATCTGATCAAGGGCCTCCATGTCCTCAAGATTCAAGGACAGAGGCAGGCAGAGCGGTGCAAGGCTGCAGTCCTTGCAATGAGCCTGTGAATGAGCACGCAGCTTGACTGGCTCGGACATCACTTAATTCCTTGTGGGAAATCACACATAGGTCGTAAGGGTAACTCACACGCAGTGGCTTCGGCCAGCAGCGAAGGGCGCGTGCGACATCAAGGAACACGGGGGGCGGTCGATAGCCTGTTTATTGATTAAACGTCGCAGGATGCTTCGCTCATGTCACTATCAGGACCTATTTTCAGCGGCATTACAGTGCGGACGGCGGTTTCCGCGTCTTCTGCCAGCTCTACCGACCCCGTTTTAGAACCTGGTGTATCGGCCAGCACGCCGGCTGTGCAGGTCAACTTATCGAGTGCCGGCAAGGCCGCCGCTTCAGCCTCGTCGCGCAACGCCGACATCGAGCAAAGCGGGCTTCCCCAATCCGTGCAGAAGATCCTCAAGGCGGTGCGTGAGCTGCAACGCCGAATCGAGGAAACCATGGAGAAAATCCGGAAAGTGCTGAGCGACAAGAGCCTGACCTATGACGAACGTCAGACGCAGGCCACGGCTTTGCAGACGGTATTGGGCATGTTGCAGCGGCAGGTGAGTAACTCGACCGCTGATCTTTCGGTGCTGATGAATCAATTGCAGGCCAGCGATAGCGACAAGATCAAGGCGGGCATTCTGGTCATGGCCAAAATGTAACGGGTCAGATCACTCGCGAAAACCGCTGCCGATTCTGCTGAGCCAGATAGGCGTCGAACACCATGCACACTGAACGCACCAGCAAGCGGCCGGCGGGCAGCACCCTGATATGCGTATCGCTCAGCTCGATGAGTCGATCTGTCGCCATCCGCTCCAGTTCGGGCCACGCCTCTGCGAAATAAGTCTTGAAGTCGATCGAGAACGTCTGCTGGATTTCCTCGAAAGCCAGCTCGAAGTGGCAGATCAGTTGCTGGATGACCGCCCGGCGAATCCGGTCATCTGCCGAGCACACCAAGCCTCGTCGCGTGGCCGGTTGCTCGCTCGACAGCAACGCCTGGTACTCGGCAAGGTCGCTGCTGTTCTGGCTGTAGAGATCACCGATCTGGCTGATCGCCGAAACGCCCAATCCGATCAGGTCGCAGTGGCCATGCGTGGTGTAGCCCTGAAAATTGCGCTGCAAGGTCAGCTCTTCCTGGGCGACAGCCAACTCGTCGTCGGGCAGGGCGAAATGGTCCATGCCGATGTAGCGGTAGCCCGCTTTGGTCAGTTGCTCGATCGTGTCCTGAAGCATCTCCAGCTTCACGTGCGGTGCCGGCAGATCCGCGCTTTCGATACGACGTTGCGGCATGAAGCGCTCGGGCAGGTGCGCATAATTGAAGACGGAAAGCCGGCCAGGCTGCAGATTGATGATCTCCGCTACCGTCCGCGCAAAGCCTTCGCGAGTCTGCCTGGGCAAGCCGTAGATCAGGTCAACGTTCACCGAGCGAAACTGCAACGTGCGGGCGGCCTCGACAATGGCGCGGGTCTCTTCGAGGCTCTGCAGCCGATTGACCGCCCGTTGCACGGCGGGGTCCAGATCCTGCACGCCAAGGCTCACGCGGTTGAAACCCAACTCGCGCAGCAGCCCCATGGTCGACCAGTCTGCCTCGCGCGGGTCGATCTCGATGCCGTAGTCGCCCGAGTCATCGTCCAGCAGACTAAAATGACTGCGCAGCTGTGCCATCAAATAGCGCAGCTCGTCATGGCTCAGAAACGTAGGCGTCCCGCCACCGAAATGCAGCTGCTCAACAGTCTGGCCGGGCGCCAGGTGACAGGGCAGCATCTGAATTTCCTGCTCCAGCCGTCGCAGGTAAGCCTGCGCACGTCCTCGGTCCTTGGTGATCACTTTGTTACAAGCGCAGTAGTAACAAATGTTCGCGCAAAACGGGACGTGTACGTACAACGACAACGGCCGCAGCGCTTTGCGACTTTCACGCAGGGCTTGAAGCAGGTCGAATCCTCCGACCTGCGTATGAAACTGGACCGCAGTGGGGTAGGACGTATAACGAGGCCCTGCCAGGTCATAACGGCGGATCAGATCTGAATCCCAACGGATGGCGTCAAGCATGCGGGCATTCCCGGATAGGCTGGCAATGCGCGGAGTCTAGGGCGCGCGGGCGGCGCCTACCTTGATGCGCGTCAAACGAGCAGCGTCCGCTCGTCCGCCGCTATCAGCCCGCCGCTACGGCATTCGCGCCGCTGGCAATCAGCGTGGCACCGCACAACGTGCTCATACCCTCCAGCGCGACAGCGCGCCCGTCGACAGTGAACGTCGCACTGCCTTGCACAATCGCAAAACTGCCCTTACACAACGGACAAAACACCATATGACCCACGCCCGCCATGGGCTGGCCGTTGAGGTCTGTATCCGAGAAGGCTTCCGTGACGACGCCCCCGTGGGTGGTGGAGTCGTGGAGGCGGATGATGTTTTTCATGGTTGGTTTTCTTGTGGGGTGGGGCGACTTTGATTGGATGGCTACGAAGCCGACTCGCCTGACTGATAACAGGGCTTGCAATTAGTCAGATATTTTTCGGGCGAGCCGTTGCTCGCATGACAATTACATCGGTATGCCTTCTATAGGAAAAACGCGTGATCGTATCTTGCAGGTGAATGTGGTCTGGTTCATTTTTTGATATCTCGTAAGCGGCGGTGATCAGGAATAGTCCCAGGTCTCGGATAGTATCCGGACTGCCGCAAACTACGATTTCGTCCAGCCGCCTGGAGATCTGGCTTCCGGTTTCGGTGCCATGGATTGAGAAGTTTTTCATGCTGCCGATTTCGCTTTCAATGTAGGGGGCTGGTAGTAGCCGAACTCAGTACTGTTAAATCATCCGGTGGTAAAGCTTACGCATACCGCGAGGGGCGAAGAACGCGCTTTACGAATTTTCTGTCTTATTGCAGCCTATGAGCAGACTCGTTGGGCTGTTTATTCCATCATGCGTTTTTTGGGTATGACAAAGACTCTGATAATTTCTTCATTACACGCCGAATCGTGAAATCTGCTTTCAAGAAAATCAAATCCATCTGCAGCTCCATTTCTCTCAAACATGCGCTTTATTGTATTTATCTCGTTGGACGACTCTGCGCTGCGCAAGCGGATTTTTTCAAGAAAGCCTTTTGCGCGCCCGTCTGGATATATAAATATGCTGGGGATAATAAATCCATCTCCAGCACAATAGTCAAAGTCTGTAAATGTAATGGCGTACAGAATATCCTTTTTTGCCTTCTGTCCTGACACAATTAATGCCGTATTGAGAAGAAAAATAGAGAGACTGATTAAAAGGTCGTGGACGCCCTCATCTCCCAGCTCTTTTCTGAATTTTTTAAGTCGACTATAACGAGATGCCAGCGGTATCTCTTCAAAGCTCTCGTATTCCTCTACGAAAATATTTGCATCGTTGTAAGGCTCTTTAGAGATTATTTTTTTCTGTATGTCTGAGAATTTCATTTCCTGGGTTTACTCCAGCCGTGTTCAATGAGCCAACCAATGGTGTTCTCGGAGAATGTGAATTTACCATCTACCTTTGTTGTGAATCGAACGGTCCGAATTTAAAACTGATCCACATTCGCAGTGCGCATGCCATTGGATGCTAAAACATTATTTTTTCCAAAGCGTTTTCTCAGATATGGAATCTGAGAGTGATTGAAGAAGATCAGCTCACCCGATTTTCCTATCAACTCCTTCAGCTCACTAAAAAATACGTCATATCAGCCGCGCGGAATCGTCTGTCGGTTTAGCAGGGAATTTTCCAGTCCTCTCAGATGCGATATTCTTAAAGTTTTCAAAGCGATCTCTATAGCAAAATATTTTAAATCTCATTCGCGCGCTCTTTCGTATTTTTCTTGTCAGGGATTGTTGGATTCCCAATTTACGCTCGCGCTACACGTGAGCTTTTACTGGTTGCCCCTATTTTGGGATGCTCGTGAAACTATACGTTCCGGGGAGGGCGCAATTGCGCTCAGATAATTAATTTGCAGAAGTGGTTGATAAATTCGCCTTTAATTTCTGAATTTATCTTTTTTATGTCGAAATATAGATAGAACAGTGGGGTGAGATCGCCTTGGTTGTTTTCGTTCCATGTTTCATAGCCTGCTAAGCACTGGATCACGCAGCGGGCTAATCCCGCCACCGGAGGATTTGATGTTCGGTAATGCCTCTCGATATTCCACACTTCCTCAAATTCCTGCGCGGGGATTTTCCCGGTGTTTCCTGCCGCTCTTAAATTATTTATATTAGTCAGGCTTTCTTTTAGACGGCGTAGTGCTTCATTGGTATCCTTGTCGGTCTTCACTATTCGGTCAATCGTGTTTGACACTAGGGCCGCAAAGTGATCCCTAATGCTTTCCAATGAAATGTTGTTTTTAAGCAACATGGCTTCAAGGGTGTCGATGTCGTCCATCTCTTTGTTAGTAATCATTCTATAGCTTATGTCCTCAGCTTTTAGGAATAAGTTTGCCAGATTTTGTTTCCTGGATTAATGGTCTAGTTCATATGCTTCAATGTCATTACCAACCACATAGCAAAGACCAAGCTCGCGAACCTCTTCAAGTGTCGCGGGATCCTCGTCATCCGTGAAAACGCCATCAACGTCGATGCACCATACGTCCTCAAATCTCAGTAGTTTCACTCCGGAGCTAATCGACTGAAACTGATTGCCTCTGACCTTTACGTTTAGCTCTTTCACGTCATGCATGATGATCCGCACGTTCCGCCACACGTTGTCATTGAGACTGTGGTTCCGAGCGTAGAACATAATCTTAACCGCAAGCGCACCTCCCTCTGGGTAGAAGTACTCGAACGAAACAATCAAACCATCATCAAATCGGTGGTAGTCTTCAAAAATCTTTTGTATCGATTCGGTGGGTTGAGGCATGGTTAATTCTCGGAATGTTGCGACCTACATTTGATGTGACATGGCCGCGTAAAATTCAGGGCGCGTAGTTGTACATGTGACGGTATGAATGCCCAGCGCGTTGGGGCTCAGTTAGCGCGTCATTGATGCAAGTACAGCTACGTTGACAGTGCTAACTTTCTCCGCCATAAGGAAGTAAAGAGCGGTCTGCAAAAAAACAAATTTCGTCCTCAATGGCGCAGCGTGTGCTCTTCAGTCATCGAGCTCATATACCTCAACCGTACGTCCAGTTACGTAGCACCGCCCAAACCTCCTGATATCCTCCATCGTTTGGGGGTCCATATTGTTATCATAAACTCCATCAATATCGATGCACCAGACGTCCCCGAATTTTAAAAGCTTTACCCCTGCGCATATAGAATAGCTTTCATTGCCCATTACATGGGAATGAAACTCTTTGACGTCCCTGACAATAATCTTGATATTCCGCCAGATATCTCCGTCCAGACTTTGGTTTCTGGCATGGAAGACCATCTCTGCGGATAGTCTTTCGCTTGGTTTACGTACGTGTCCAAACGAAAGTATCAATCCGTCATCGAATCTATGGTAGTCGTCAAAAATTTTTTTAACGTATTCGATTGAGTCGTTCATCTCATTTTCCTATGGGTTGTGAAGGCTTCAGACCTGGGGGGATTACGCTCCATTCCGAGGGGACTTGGTTTGGAGGTATATGGACTGCGCCTTTGCCGTGTGCGCTCGCCAAATCACCAGGTGGGTCTATGACATGACCATGACCGGATGGAGCTCCTTTGCCGTGTCTCTTAAAGTCAACCTGCCCTATGGCACTGCCATTTTGATCATATATAGTGTTCTGAACAGCAAATTCCCCTTTTTGATCTGTTTTTGTATAGATGGAGTTAGGTGAGGCGTCGAAATCGCGCGGTTGATTTTTACCTATGAAATGCCCGCCGACCCCACACTTACAATCAGCACTCAACCCAAACGGATCAACCCACCCCACCGGATTCGGCGCATAGGCATACAGGTTCATCCCGCCTAGCAATCCGATCGGGTCCTGGGAGATGAACCGGCCCACCTGCGGATCATAGTACCGATGGCGGTTGTAGTGCAGGCCGGTTTCTGCGTCGTGGTACTGGCCCTGAAAACGCAGCGGGTTGGTCAGCAGGTGCCGGTCGGCCCATGCGCTGCGCTGCTCGCGGACCTGGCCCCAGGCCTGGTAGTCCGCGCTCCAGGCGAGCTGGCCGTCGGGGTCGGTGAGTTCCAGTGGCGTGCCCAGGGCGTCGCAGTGGTACCAGGCGAGGGCGTCGAATGGCGGGGGCTCGGCGATGGGGCGCCACAGCGGGTCGCGGTCGAAGGCGTAGCGGGTGCCGCGGGTGTAGTCCGGCCGGGTGCGCAGTTTGATCGGCTGATGCCGGATGGCCTGGGCCACGGGCACGAAGGTGCCCGGTTCGTACACGTAGTGCACGGTGCGACCGGCGTCGCCTTCGCGGCGCTGCGGGGTGCTTTCGAACGCCAGCTGGTCGCCGTCCCAGCCGTAGAAAAAGAAGTTGCAGCCCAGCTCGCGTTCCTTGCGGCGCAGCTCCCTGAGGTTCCAGCCGGACCCCGCGGCCGGGTCCGGCCGGTGGTGCGGTCTGGACTGTTTGTACAGGCGCCGGCCCAGCGGGTCGTAGACGTATTCGATGCTCAGCCGGTCATCGACGTACCCCACCAGCCGGTCGAACAGGTCCCAGGTCAGGCGGCTGCGCCGACCGTTGTGCCAGCGGCTGATCTGGTTGCCGCGCTGGTCGTACTCGTAGTGCTGGCCGGCGTAGTCGCGCACGACGTTGTCCAGCAGGCGCTCCTGCACATGGGTCTGCTCCAGCGTGCGTCGGGTGTAGGCCAGCGGGTCGAGCAGGTTGCCGGCCGGGTCGAAGCTGAACGTCTCCTTGCCCAGCCGGCTCTGCGCGGCCAGCAGCCGACCGACCGGGTCGTACTGGTAGCTCAGGCCACCGCGCCGGCTGTCGTCCAGGTCGGTCAGCTGGCTGGCGTCGTCATAGCGGTAGACGCGCTTGAGGCTGAAACGCCCGGCGTCGCCGCCCAGCCACTGCTCCTGCAGACGTCCGGCCGGGTCCCAGCTCTGGGTCTGGCGCAGGTGGTTGCCTTGATGGCGGGCGACTTCGCGGTGCAGGTCGTCGCGCTCGTAGCCGACCAGATCGTGCGCGTCCAGGCGCAGCGCCTGCAGGTGCCCGCTGCCGTAGGTCAGCCAGCTGACCCGGTGCCCGTCGGGGCGCAACGTGGCGATGCGCTGGTTGAGCGGGTCGTACTCGTGCTCCCACACCGCGACCATTGGTTTGCCGACATCCAGGTAATACTGATGCTCGCGCTGCAGGTTGCCGGCCGAATCGTAAAACCACTGCAGGGTGCTCTGGCTGTTGTCGGCCTTCACCAGCCGCCCGTTGCCGTCGTAGGCGAAGGTTTCCCGTTGCGATTGGCTGCCTGACTGCGCGTGGCGCTCGATCAGACGGCCCGCCGGATCGAAACGCACCTCGACCGTGCGCTGGCCGTCGACCACCGCCGCCAGCGTGCCGGTCTGCTCCTCGTAGCGGTAAGCGGTGACCCGCCCGTCAAAACCGGTTTCCTGCAGCAGGCGGCCCACCGGGTCGTAGCGAAAGGCGCTGCGCCGCTGGTTTTCGTTGTCCAGCGCGACCAGCCGCCCCAGCCGGTCCCAGTGGTAGCGCAGTAGCTGATGCGCCGCGTCGATCCGCTCGGCCAGCAGGCCCGCGTCGTTGTAGAACCAGCGCGTGCGCCGCCCCAGCGGGTCGACGTGCGTCAGCAGCCGGCCTTCGGCGTCGTGCTGCAGCGATTCCTCGCTCCGGTCCGGGTGAGTGACCTTGCACAGCTGTCCGGCCTGGTACTCGTAACGGGTTGTCTGCCCCAGCGCGTCGGTAAAGGCCACCGCCTGGCCGCGCTCGTCGTAGTCCCACCGGCTGCGTTTGCCCGAGCAGTCGGTGTAGGCCAGCAGCTGCCCGGCGGGGTTGTATTCCAGGCTTTTGCTGTTGCCCTTGGCGTCCTCGACGCTGACCGGCAGTCCGGCCGGATTGTTGCGGTAACGCGTGGTATGGCCCAGCGGGTCGACAGTTTCCTGCAGATGGCCGCGCGCGTCGTAGCTGCGCAGCCACAGGCCGCCTTCGGCATCCAGGGTCTTGATCAGCCGGTCCTGATCGTCGTAGGCGTAATGCACCTGGCTGTGGTCGGCGCGAATGTGCTGCAGCAGGTTGCTGCGTTCATCGAATCGATAGCGATCGGTACTGCCGTCCGGATGCACATGGCGCACCACGTTTTTGGCGCTGTCACGGAACAGCCACTCGGAACGGCCGTCCGGGTGACGCACGCGGTAGGTGTAGCCCGACTGGTCGTAGTAGTGCCAGGTTTCCTGGCCCAGCGCATCGGTAACCACGGTCAGGCGGATGTGGGCGTCCCAGCGCAGGCGGGTGTCGAAGCTGCCGTCGTCGGCCCATTCGCGCACCGCTCTGGCGTCGGCGTCGTCGCCCTGCCATTGCAGGTTCAGGCCGCGTCCGGTGCGGTCGGTGTAGCGGGTGATCAGGTGCCGGTGGTAGCGGTATTCCCGGCTCGCGCCGTGTTCGTCTTCGGCATGGGTCAGGTCACCCGCGTCGTCGTAGCGGTAGGCGCACAGCGAGCGCCGCGGCGCGCCGTCGTGAAGCTCCCAGACGCCGGTCAGCCGACCCTGCTCGTCGACCGTGGTCTGCAGGTGGCGATGCAGCTGGGTCAGGTCGTCCTGAAAAGTGATCAGGTCCGACAGTAGCGCCTGGTCGCCGTGGCGATGTTCGTGGCGCAGCAGCAGGCCGGCGCCGTTGCTCAGCACCACCTGGCTCAGCAGGTAATGCTCGCCGTGGCGCAGGTAGGTTTCGCGGCGGTCCTGGCCCCGGCACAGCACCAACTGGTCGTCATCGACGTGGATCAGCGTCAGGTACTCGATGGCGTCGAAGTGGAACCCGCCCGCCCTGGGCAGGGGCCAGGCATGGCTGCGTCCGTCGGCATCGTGAAAGGTCAGCCGGTCCTTGACCCGCTCGATGCGCGCGGTGAACGGCGTGATCCAGCGCGCGCCCAGCCAGCCCGTGTCGTAGGCGCTCAGGCGCGAGTCGTAGGTGCGCGTCCAGTCCAGCGCAAACGGGCCGGGCAGGCTGAAGTCGCGATGGCTGAAGGATTCCGAGCCCAGGGCGAAGTTGATGCGGTTCGCGGTGCTGGCGCAGGCGCAGTTCTTGTCGTCCCTGGCGCGGCCAGTCGCGGGCTTCTGCTGGCCAACCACGCCCAGCTGGCCTTCCGGGGCTTCGCGTCGGGCCTGGCTGGTCGTGTCCGGTTTGACCTGGGTGGCCTGACCATTTTTCAAACGCCCCTTGCGCGCGGCAACCGCCGTGGCGATGGCCTGCACCAGCCCGGCAATCGAGTGCTTGCCGCTCACATCCTTGAGCACCGCCATTCGGGCTTTGAGCTCCGGCACTAGGTCGCGCAGTGCCTGGGCCTGACGGGCGATGGCCGGTCTGGCCTGGTCGGGCAGCAGCTGGCTGGCCTGATTGGCGAGACCTTTACCGGCCGCCACATAGGCCTGACCGACCGCCGAGAAGATGTTGCTGATGGAGGTGCTGGGGTTGTGCAGCAGCTGGTCGGTGGCCTCGCTGGCGAGCCGGAAGGCCTGATTGCGATTGCCCTGCGCATCGAGCTGGCCGTCCACCGCTTTGACCAGCCCGTCGGCGATCTCGTTGAGCATCTGGCCGCCCAGATCGGCCGCTTCGTCCAGCAGCGGGCCGATCCGTTTCTGCGCCTGCTGGACAAAATCGTCCAGCTCGCCGACCTGGGTGGCATTCAGATGGCCGATCAGGATCTGGATCAGCACATCACTGAGCAGCCCCTTGGGATTGCGTGCCAGTTCCTGACGCACCAGCGCCAGCATCGGC
The DNA here is from genome assembly GCF_051132095.1 of Pseudomonas sp. R1-18. Taxonomy (NCBI): domain Bacteria; kingdom Pseudomonadati; phylum Pseudomonadota; class Gammaproteobacteria; order Pseudomonadales; family Pseudomonadaceae; genus Pseudomonas; species Pseudomonas sp. R1-18. The sequence goes on along the minus strand of NZ_CP071658.1, from coordinate 3,239,627 downwards.
CGCAGGCTCATGCGGGCCGCGGCGGTGGCGGGCGGCAGCGGCAGCACGCCGATCAGGTTAATGCCCAGGCTCGCCCACAGCAGCAGGTCTTCAGGCCCGGCCTCAGCCAGGCTGGCAAGATCGCCCAGCGCATCGACCAGCGCCATGATGTTGCCCACCACCGGCAAGGCACCGGCGACCAGCTGGATCCGTTCGAGGTTGACCCAGCCGCCGCTGACCTCATCGAGCCAAGCCTCGAATCGGGCGGCGCCCGCGCCCACGTCGTCCATGCTGATCAGGTTCAGCGGGACGATGGCGATTTGAGGTTCGGAGGGCGGAACAGCGGTTACATCTGCAGTCATCGATTTTTCTCGCCGGTCGGCAGGGCAGGGGTGTTCAAGGCGTCGGGGAAGGAGGGCGTTGCAAGCTGAGCGAAGTCTTTGGTAGGCCGGGCGCTGTTGAGCGCTCTGTCGATCAATGGCCGCACGACCGTTGGGATATCGCCGGCGTCCGGCAGCGCTGGCGGCCAGGCGCTGGACGCAACCTGGCTGCTCGGCGACCACGTGTCCGACGGGTCACCGCCGAAAATCACCTGCGCCGGCCCTGGAGCTGCGCCCGCTACCCTTGCGAAACCCTTGGCGTCGAGCGTGCCTGTGTGGCGCATACCCAGTGCGTCGGTCACCTCGAAAGCGCCAGCGTTGATGCCGCGCTGACTCGCGTAACGGTTGAACAGCTCCAGCGCGCCTTGGCCGGGTTCGGGCGGTTCCGGGAACGAAGCCGTGGTGCTTTTGACGCCCGTCCAGACGTGGTTCGCCGCATGAACGGTGTGCGGGCCAGCCGTCGCCTGAGTGATGCCGCCAGCGTTCCAGGTGGTGGAACTGCCGCCGCCCTGGATGACCAGTTCAGTCTTGGCTGACAGGGTGATTCGATCCGCACTGACGGTGACGTTGAGCCTGGCGAGCAGGTTGATGCTGTCTTTCAACGCCCGGATGTCGATATCGCCTGACGCCGCCACCAGACGCCAGCCCATGCTCTGCACGAACAGGCGCATGCCGCGGCTGGCACTGGCCAACAAGCGTTTGCCCACAGACAGGCTGGTGTGGCCGGTGCTGCTCAGCGCCAGATGTTCGCCGGTTGCGATATGGCTTGAACCGGATGCAGTGAGTGCAATGCCGGCGGGGCTGGCTACGACCAGATGCGGCGCGCGGAACTCCGGGAAATGACCGCCGCCCGAGTGGTTCGCGCCGATGCCTGCGATGTCTTGATGCTGGGAATGCAGCGCCTTAGCGACTTCATCCTGATCGCCGCTGTCCTGTGCCAGGCAGTGGCGAGCCTCCATGGCGATACCGTCCTGCTGGTCGCACGCCGTTGCCAGGCGCTCGGTGGTCTCGGGTAGATCGAGGTGATGCTTCGCCGCATTGAAGCGCGGCTCGGTGGTGATCAGCAGACCCGCGCCGGCTCGAATCGCACCGTGAAGATCCGTGCGCAATTCAATACCCTGGCCCCTCGGCTCGCCGCCCGAGGATCGTGGGTGGGTGAGGTAACCAAGGCTGATGGCGCTCGCGCCATGGTCGCTGCGAAGTGCGATGCTGATCTGATTGGTAGAGTCATCGATAAGCAGCTCGCTGCTGCGGCTGCCCCGGTACTCCTTGCTGTGGAGGGTGGTCAGAGCCTTCAGGTCCGGCAATTTGTAAGGGGGGCGGTTGACGCCGTTATAGAGGCAGCCGGTGATCAGCGGCTGGTCGGGATCGCTTTCCAGAAAGCTGACCAGCACTTCCATGCCGACCCTGGGCAGGGCGATGCTTCCCAGCTGTTGCCCGGCCCAATTGGATGCCACGCGTACCCAGCAGCTGCTGTGCTCGTCGCGCTGGCCGTCCCGATCCCAGAAGAATTGCACCTTGACCCGGCCATGCGCGTCGCAGTGGATTTCTTCGTCTTTTGGCCCGGTGACCACTGCATTTTGTGCGCCCAGGACCTTGGGCTTTGGATGCTTGAGCGGCGGGCGGTGCGCCACATCCCAGGGCGTCGCCGAAAACCGGTTGCGGTAACCCTGCTCCAAGGTGTTGGCAACATCGGGCTCGAAGTCGGTCTGTTCCTCCGCAACCTGTGGTTGCCTGCCTTCGTGATGGATTTCGGTGAGCAACCAAAGATCGTTCCACACATCGACAGCGTGCCCGGTCAGCTCAAGAAAGTGGCCGGTGACCAGCGCGGGCTGGTCGCTCTGGCCGTCAGCAAGCAGAAAGTCGCTGCGATGGCGTTCGAGCGCCCGAGTGGCGAGATGCTCGCCGCGCGTGCGGCTCGTGAAATGGCCGGGGTAGTCATAATCCTCAAGGTCAGGTTTGGCACTGCTGCGCGCCTCGCTCTGCAGCGCGAAGTGGGGATGGGCAAAGTCATGGTCACGCCGGGTCACACGACCCGTGCGAGTCGTCAGGCGCACGCCGAAATGGCTGACGGTGGGCTCTTGGGCAACCATGCCAACCCTGGGATGGAAGGGGGTCGGCGCAAGCTTGCGAAAGACTGTCTGGTTGTCGCCGAACACCAGCAAATGGCGGTCGCTGCTGTGCTGGAAGTGGTAATGAATGCCTTCTTCTTCGCACAAGCGCTGGATGAATTGCAGGTCCGACTCGTCGTACTGAACGCAGTAATCGCGTACAGGATAGGGTTTGGGCAGATGAAACACGTAAGCATCGGCGAGGATGCCGTGGTCTTTGAGCACCAGCGCGATGATCTGGGCAACGGTCTTGTGCTGGAAAATTCGCTGGTTGATGCGGTGCGCCAGATAAGCGAGGCGTGGACGCAGTGTCAACCGATAGCGGGTGAGCCGTGGCCCGCTCTCCCTACGGGCAATGCTGTAGATCTGCCCGTGAAACCCAGTCGCTTGCTCGCAGGTCTGCAGAAACGCCAGCTGATGCAGCAAGGCTTCGAGATCCAGCTTGTGGTTTTTGCTGACCAGATCCAGTTCAAACGAATAGGGCTGATTGAGCGCTTCGTGACCGGTGAATGCCAGAACCTGCAATTCGCTTTCGGCGCCTGTGATGAACAGGCGAAACGGTGACTGATCGGGTGAGGAAAACTGTCTGGACATAAGCTCTTTGCTGGCTGCTGAAACACGAGGCGAGGCCGCCCTTCGGTTATCTGTGCATTTCAATAAGCGAGCCAGAAAATAAAAAAGCTTTTAAATCAGACGGATAGAATTTTGGTGTTCTGAAAACAGCGTTTTTTTCGCGTGAAACCCGCAAAAACCGCGCAAGAGCTTGCGCAACCCGCGCAAATTGTTGCGCACGGGCTGTGGAGGCTAGGGAAACCGAGGCGTGTGAGGGTTAGAGGGGGGAGAAATCGGCCCAACTGCTGTGCAAGAAGTTGCGCAGTCGGCAAAAGAGATCAGTGACCTGTCAGCATGTGCTGATGCGGCCCCGGCAGCGTCCACAAACCAAACAGGATCACCAGCAAACCGCCTGCCATGCGGACGCCGCGTTTACGCAGCAGGGCAGTGCTGCGTTCGGCTGCAAGGCCGGTTGCCAGCAAGATCGGCCAGGTGCCGAGCCCGAACGCCAGCATCAGCAACCCGCTGTGCACAGCGTTGCCCTGGCTGGCGGCCCAGAGCAGCGTGCTGTACACCAGACCGCAAGGCAGCCAGCCCCAGAGTCCGCCAAGCAGCAGGGCCCGCGGCACCGTCGACACCGGCAGCAGACGCCCGGCGACCGGCTGGATCAGACGCCAGAGGCCGCGGCCCAACTGCTCGATGCGGGTCAGGCCGCTCCACCATCCGGCGAGGTAGAAACCCATGGCAATCAACAACAACGCAGCAGCCACGCGCAGACCCGTTGCCCCGGGGCTGCTGGCAACCGCCCAGCCCAGCACGCCGATCAGCAGGCCGGTCGCGGCGTAACTGAGCACCCGGCCCAGGTTGTAGGCCAGCAATAACCGCAGGCGGCGACCGCGCTGTTCCAGCGGAATCGCCAGGGTCAGCGCCCCCATCAACCCGCCACACATGCCCAGGCAGTGGCCACCGCCGAGCAGGCCGAGGATGAACGCCGATAACAACTGCGGGGCAAGCTCAAGCATGGCAACACGACGTCTGAATGCCGGTTGCAGAACACGGCAGGTCGGGCAGGGCGCCAGGCTCAAGCATTGGGCCTGGCCTCGTCGTCTTTTGACTTGCCCGCGGTTTCGTCCACGGCGGCCTGGTGTCGGGGGTCCTGATCGTCGAACAGAATGCTGTGCGCGGGCCCTTCGAGGTCGTCGTACTGACCGCTGTCCACCGCCCAGAAGAAGACATAGATCGCGATTGCCACCAGCAGCAGCGCCGCGGGAATCATAATGTAGAGCGCGGGCATTGGACCTCCGGGAGCATCAGTCGGGTGCCGGGCGAAGCCGCCGGCTCTGGCTGGCGTGTCAGGCGCAAGGCGTTGAGCACGACGATCAGCGAACTGACGGACATGCCGACGGCGGCCCAGACTGGCGTCACCCAGCCCAGCGCCGCGAACGGCAACATGAGGCCGTTGTACAGCCCGGCCCACAGCAGATTTTCAATGATCACGCGCCGCGTGCGCCTCGCCAGACTGAAGGCCGCGACCAAGGCGTCGAGACGGTTGGAAAGCAGCACGGCGTCCGCGTTGGTCTTGGCCAGATCAGTGGCCGAACCCATCGCCACGCTGATGTCCGCCGCCGCCAGCACCGGCACGTCGTTGACCCCATCACCGAGCATCAACACTTTTCGTCCTTGTTGGTGCAGCCGCTGCAGGCAGGCCAGCTTGTCGGCCGGGCGCAGACCGCCGCGGGCTTCGTCGATGCCTAAGTGCTCGGCGACATGGACCACCATCGGAGAGCTGTCGCCGGACAGCAGCAGGGTTTTCCAGCCGCGTTCCTGGCAGGCCCGCACCAGGGGCGCGGCGTCAACGCGCAGTCGGTCATCCAGTACCAGCCATGCCAGCGGGCCTCGTTGGTCGCCGAGCAGTAGCCATTGACCGAGCCTGTCGGCAGGCATTGGTGGAATATCACTGGCGCTCAGGTCGCAGACAAAACCAGGTTCGCCGATGCGCACCTGTTGGCCATCGACCCAACCGGTCAGCCCCGACCCCGGCGTGCTGGTCACTTCTTCGGCTGCTATCGGCGCGCGGCCGAACGCCTGGGCAATGGGATGTTCGGAGCGGTTTTCCAGCGCGGCTGCCAGCGCCAGGCAGCGGTCGGCGTTCAGATCCCCAAGCACCTGGATGCTGCGCAATGTCAGGCGGCCCTCGGTCAGGGTGCCGGTCTTGTCGAAGATCACCGTGTCGATCCGGTTCAAGCCTTCGAGCACATGCCCTCGGGTCAGCAACAGGCCGAGCCGGTGCAAGGTACCGGTCGCGGCGGTGAGTGCGGTCGGCGTGGCGAGCGAAAGGGCGCACGGGCAGGTGGCGACCAACATTGCAAGCACGACCCAGAACGCGCGGCCTGCATCCAGATACCACCACAGCGCGCCGATCAGCGCCGCCGCCAGCAGCGAGAACAAAAGGAACCATTGCGCGGCGCGGTCGGCGATTTGCGCCAGCCTCGGCTTCTGGGTCTGGGCCCGGTCCAGGAGTCGCACAATGGCTGACAGACGCGTGTCATGGCCCAGCGCGCGGACGCGGATTGTCAGCGCACTTTCGATATTCAAGGTGCCAGCGGTGACCGTGTCGCCTGTATTGCGGACTTGTGGCAGGTATTCGCCAGTCAACAGGGACTCGTCGATGCTCGACCGCCCCTGGACAATCCGGCCATCGGCGGGAATCACAGCGCCGGGCTGGACCAGGATCAGGTCATCCAGCCGCAGTTCGCGCAACAGGATGCGCTCGCTCTGGCCTTGTTCATTCAGACGCAGGCAGGAGGCTGGCAGCAGGTTGACCAGCTGTGCCGTGGCAGCTGCGGTGCGCGCCCGTGCGCGACGTTCCAGATAACGACCGGCGAGCAGAAACAGTGCGAACATGCCGACGGCATCGAAATACAACTCACCCCTGCCAGTAACTGCGGTCCAGATCCCCGCGAGGTACGCGAGGCCGATCGCCAGCGAGACCGAAACATCCATGGTCAGATGGCGGCTGCGCAAGTCCCGCATCGCCCCTCGGAAGAACGGCGCGCAACTGTAGAAGACGATGGGCGTGGTCAGAAACAGCGCAACCCAGCGCAGGATGATGTGCATTTCGGCGCTGAGGTCGATGTTGAATTCCGGCCAGGTCGCCATGGTCGCCATCATGGCCTGGAACCACAGCAGACCGGCCACGCCCAGCTGGCGTAGCGCCAGGCGATTGTCCGCGGCCAGTTGCTCGCTGGCGCGGTCGGCCTGCCAGGGATGCGCGGCGTAGCCGATTCTGCGCAGCTCCTTGAGCAGCTGGCTCAACGGCAGCCGGCTCTGGTCCCAGCGGACGTGCAGGCGCTGGTTGGACAGGTTCAGTTGCGCCTCGCTCATGGCCGGCAGGCGCTGCAAATGGCGCTCGATCAGCCAGCCGCAGGCGGCGCAACTGATGCCCTCGATCAACAGTGTGGTTTCCGACTGCGTGCCTTCTCGCCGCACGAATGTCGACTGCACATCCGGGCGGTCGTACAGCTGCTGCTCATCAAGCAGTTGCGACGGCAACTGCTGCGGATTGGTCGAGCGTTCGCCCCGATGGCTGTAATAGCTTTCCAGACCTCCGGCGACAATGGCCTGGGCGACGGCCTGGCACCCTGGGCAGCACAGCTCGCGGGTTTCCCCGAGTACGAGGGCTGTGAACCGGCTGCCGGGCGGAACGGGCAGGGCGCAGTGATAGCAGGGGACGGGAGTGGTCATTGCGAATAGGAAACTTCCAGAAGTAGGAATGCCGGTCCGGCATCGGCGGTCATCGACCGGGACCTTGCGCGCCTTGCAACGGCTCGTCGCCCAGGCTCAGGTCAACGCCGTGGCGGATCTGCTCTTCCTCGAACAGTCGCCAGGTCTGAGCACCCTCTACGCCGAGGATTTCGATGAAGCGTCGGCCTTCAACCCTGTCCTGAAGCTGGCCGATGTAGCGCGCGGTGTCGGAGCTGCTCCGGGTCAGAAATACCCGGCGATCCTTGTCCGGCTGGGTCGGTGAGATCAGGTTCATTTCCAGTCGTTCGGGCCGGCTGCTGCCGCTCAGACGCAGCTCGGCTTCACCGGTCAGCTCGTCCAGATGCACCCGCGCGCGCAGTTGCAGGGTCTCGGCCAGCAGCTCGCGATTCAGCGAGCGATTGATGCCCTTGCCGGCTTCGTAATAGTTGTCATTGACCAGATTGTCCGGGTTGTTGATGGCGATAGCCACCATCGTCAGGCTCAGGGTCACCGAGCAGGTCAGGATCCCGATCAGGATCCATGGCCAGAGGTGTCTGTACCAGGGGCTTGAAGCGGTCGCAGCGTTCATGAGCGTTTTCCGGCCTGTTTCTAGCGCAGCTGCGGGCCGATGAATCGGCTGCGGGCTTCGATGTGAGTGTCGGCGTCATCGACATCCCGCAGGATAAAGGTGACTTCGTTGGTGCTCGATGGCAGTTTTTCCGGGGCGCTGGACAGCTCCACCGGCATGCTGAAAATATCGCCGGCCGCCACCCTGAATTCTCGCCGTCCCTGCAGTTTCAGATCGGGCAGCCCGCGAGCCTCCAGAATGTAGGTGTGGTCGGCCTGATCCTTGTTCATCACTTTGAGGCTGTAGACGTTCTCGATCCGGCCTTCGGCATTTTCCCGGTAAAGCACGCGGTCCTTGGTGACATCGAAACCGACCAGTGAGCGACTTACAAAGGCAGCGGCCAGCAGCCCGATCATCAGCAGCAGCACCAGCGCATAGCCAATCAGGCGCGGGCGCAACTTGCGGGTGACCTGGCCTGACAGGTTGTGTTCGGTGGTGTAGCTGATCAGGCCGCGCGGGTAGTTCATCTTGTCCATGATGTTGTCGCAGGCGTCGACGCACGCCGCGCAACCGATGCATTCCACTTGCAGGCCGTCGCGAATGTCGATGCCGGTCGGACAGACCTGGACACACATGGTGCAATCGATGCAGTCGCCCAGCCCCTGAGCCTTGTAATCGGCATCCTTCTTGCGCGGACCACGCCGCTCGCCACGGCGCGGGTCGTAGGAAACGATCAGGGTGTCCTTGTCGAACATCACGCTCTGAAACCGCGCGTACGGGCACATGTAGACGCAGACCTGTTCGCGCAGCCAGCCCGCATTGCCATAAGTGGCAAGGGTGAAGAACGCGACCCAGAAATACGCCCAGCCATCCGCCTGCCCTGTGAACAGCTCGATGCACAGTTGGCGGATAGGGGAAAAGTAACCAACGAATGTCAGCCCGGTGGCAAAGCCGATCAACAGCCACAGGCTGTGCTTGGCGGTCTTGCGAAGGATCTTGTCGGCGCTGGGCGGCGCATTGTCGAGCTTGATGCGCTGGTTGCGATCACCTTCGGTGACCTTCTCGCACCACATGAATATCCATGTCCATACGCTTTGCGGGCAGGTGTAGCCGCACCATACGCGGCCCGCGTAAACGGTAATGAAAAACAGGCCGAACGCGGCAACGATGAGGATGCCCGACAGCAGAATGAAATCCTGCGGCCAGAATGTCGCGCCGAAGATGTAGAACTTGCGTTCCGGCAGGTTCCACCACACCGCCTGATGCCCGCCCCAGTTCAGCCAGACCGTGCCGAAATAGATCACGAACAGCAGCGCCCCGCCGACCATGCGCAGATTGCGGAACAGCCCCGTGAACGCGCGGGTGTAGATCTTTTCGCGAGGGGCGTAAAGGTCGACGATCTCACCATCTTTTTTGGCAGGCGGGGTGATGTTGTGTACCGGAATCTGATTGCTCATCGGTGCGTCCCACGGCAGTGGAAATATGCCCCGGCCAGTACCTGCCGGCCGGGGTCAGAATCTTTGTCTTGTGCAGTTCATGATACGCCCGGCGTTATACCTCACGGTGCGACCTTTGGCCGCTTTGAGTCCTGACGACATGTCGTTCAGGTGATCTGGGTCAATGGACACGCTAATTATGGCCGGTTCTCAGTCAAGCGTGGCCGCGTAGCTTGCCGGTTCTTCGTTGAGCCGGCTGACCCATGGGTTCAGCAGCGGAACCTTGCAGTGTTGAAAGTCAGCCACATTGCGGGTCACGACCGTCATGCCGTGAACAAGCGCGGTGGCCGCAATCAACGCGTCGGTGTCGCTGCGCGGATCGGGGATGTGCAACTGAGCGCAACGTCGCGCGACAACGGCGTCCACGGCCAGGATGCGTCCGGCGAAAGCCTTTGACACATGGTGGTCCAGCCATGTCCTGAGTAACGCGCCCTGAGCCCGGTCGCGGCGCTCGATTCGCAGCACACCGGTTTCCAGCTCCATGAGGGTAATGGCCGATATGAACATGCAGGAAGGTGAGTGGGCTTTGGCCCACCTCACCACGTGGCTGTCGGCGTTACGCTTTCTGAGTTCGGAGATGACGTTGGTGTCCAGCAGGAACATCAGTAGAGATCCACCGGACGAGCGACGATATTCGCGCGTGTCGGTTCGAACTCAATGTCGGGGCCGGAGGGCATGGCCAGCAGGTCGGCCAGACTCACATTCTGGTCGGTCAGCTGACGATAATCCTCGATGCTGAGCAACACATAAGCCGGACGGCCCCGATCTGTGATGAACACAGGACCTTCGGCCGCGGCCTTTTTGGCACCGCTGGTGTCCTGATTGAATTCGCGGCTGGTGTAGGTAACGGTCATGTGGCAATCCTCCTTGGCTGACGACGCTGACTTCGACTTCGACTTCGACGTTGGCTTGGCACCTGCTTCAGGGCGGAGCGTGGCGAAGTCAGCAATTCGCAAAGTCTAGGCGTGTAGCAACGTGGCTACAAGTCGGAAAATTCATCAGCACATGACAGCGGCGTCCGCCGGAGTTCGAATGGTGTTTCAGCGCGTCCCGCCAGTCACTCCGTCTCGGCAGGCTCTTCCTTATGCGAAAGGCTATAAACGTACGCGGCCAGCAGATGCACCTTGTCATTGCCTTGCATAGCCTCCTGAGCAGGCATCTGGCCCTGGCGACCGTAGCGAATCGTCTGCTGCAGTTGCGCGAAGCTTGAGCCGTAGATGTACGCCGCCGGCAGCGTCAGGTCCGGAGCGCCCATGGCGACGGTGCCCTTGCTGTCGGCGCCGTGACAGGCCACGCAGTTGGCGGCGAAGATCTTCTGTCCGGCGGCCGGGTCGGCCTTGGCATCCGCTGGCAGTTTGCGACCGTCCATGCGCGTCAGCACAAATGCCGATACGTCACGAACACCTTGCTCGCCCAGCACTTCGCCCCATGCCGGCATGACCGCGTGGCGTCCGCCCAGGATGGTGGTCTTGATCGCCTGCGCTTCGCCGCCCCAGCGCCAGTAATCGTCGGTCAGGTTAGGGAAGCCGTAGGCGCCCTTGGCGTCCGAGCCATGGCAGACCGAGCAGTTGGAGGCGAACAGCCGGCCGCCCATTTTCAGGGCCTGCGGGTCCTGCGCGACGTCCTCGATGGGCATTGCCGCGTAGCGGGCGAAAATCGGCCCGAACCGGGCCTCCGCGCGGGCCATTTCCTTTTCCCACTCATGAACACCGGTCCAGCCGGTCTGCCCGTCGGCGAACGGCGTCTGCTTTTCGCGATCGACGTAGGCGTAGCCCGGCAGCAATCCGCGCCAGTCGCCCAGCCCTGGATACAACGCCAGATAGCCCAGGGCGAATATGATGGTGCCGATGAACAGCATGAACCACCATCGGGGCAGCGGGTTGTCGTACTCCTCGATCCCGTCGAAGGAGTGCCCGACCGTTTCTTCGGTCGACTCTTTGCGCTGGCCTTTCTGGGTGGCGAGCAGCAGCCAGGTCAGGGCGATGATAGTGCCCAGGGTCAGAACCGTGACATACAGGCTCCAGAAGGTGCTCATGGCTGGTCGCTCCCGGAATCCTTGGTCTGTTGCTGCGCTTTATGTTTCTGGATCTTGCGCGCTGCTTCAGGGTCGTCGGCGAACGGCAGCATGGTCGCGTCGTCGAACTCGGCCTTGCGTCTGGGGCTGAATACCCAGAGCGCCAGACCAATGAAGGCCACCATCACTATCAGCGTGCCCAGGCCCCGAATCGTTCCAATGTCCATGCCGGTCACCGTTTGCTTTTGATCAGCGTGCCCAGGCCCTGCAGATAGGCGACCAGAGCATCCATTTCAGTCTTGCCGCTGACGGCAGCGGCAGCGCCGGCGATGTCTTCGTCGGTATAAGGCGTGCCGAGCGAGCGCAGCACTTCGAGCTTCTTCGCGGTCTGCTTGCCGTCCAGAACCTTTTCGACCAGGAAGGGGTAAGCCGGCATCTTGGATTCGGGCACCACATTGCGCGGGTTGTAGAGGTGGGCGCGATGCCAGTCATCCGAGTATCGACCGCCAACTCGCGCCAGGTCCGGACCAGTGCGCTTGGAGCCCCACAGAAACGGGTGATCCCAGACGCTTTCGCCGGCCACCGAATAATGCCCGTAGCGCTCGGTCTCGGCGCGGAACGGGCGGATCATCTGCGAATGGCAGCTCACGCAACCGTTGGCGATGTACACGTCACGGCCTTCGACTTCCAGCGCGGTGCGCGGCTTCATGCCTTCGATCGGCCGCGTGGTCACGTCCTGGAAGAACAGCGGCACGATCTGGGTCAGACCGCCGACGCTGACCGCGATGACCATGAAGAACGCCAGCAGGCCGATATTGCGTTCGAGCGCTTCATGTTTCATCCATGCGCTCCCACAGTGGCGATCTGCGCCGCTTCCTCAGCGGCCACCGGATCGGAGGCCAGCACGGTGCGCCCCACATTCCACGCCATCAACAGCATGCCACTGGTGAAAAACGCGCCGCCGATAGCCCGGACGACGAAGCCCGCGTGGCTGGCCTGCAACGCTTCGACAAATGAATACGTCAGCGTGCCGTCGTCGTTGATTGCCCGCCACATCAGGCCTTGAGTGATGCCGTTGACCCACATCGAGGCGATGTACAGTACGGTGCCGATGGTGGCGAGCCAGAAGTGCGCGTTGATCAGGCCGATGCTGTGCATCTGCGGGCGACCGAATACCTTCGGGATCATGTGATACACCGCGCCGATGGAAATCATCGCCACCCAGCCCAGCGCGCCGGCATGCACGTGGCCGATGGTCCAGTCGGTGTAGTGCGACAGCGAGTTCACCGTCTTGATCGCCATCATCGGCCCCTCGAAGGTCGACATTCCGTAGAAGGCGAGCGAGACCACCAGGAACCTCAGGATCGGGTCGGTGCGCAACTTATGCCAGGCACCCGAGAGCGTCATCATGCCGTTGATCATCCCGCCCCAGCTCGGCGCCAGCAGGATGATCGACATGACCATGCCCAGCGACTGCGCCCAGTCCGGCAGCGCGGTGTAATGCAGATGGTGCGGACCTGCCCAGATGTACAGGGTAATCAGCGCCCAGAAGTGAACGATGGACAACCGATACGAATAGATCGGCCGCTCGGCCTGCTTGGGCACGAAGTAGTACATCATCCCGAGAAACCCGGTGGTCAGGAAAAAGCCTACGGCGTTATGGCCGTACCACCACTGGATCATGGCGTCCGTCGCACCGGAATAGGCCGAGTAGGATTTGAACAGGCTGACCGGCAGTGACATGTGGTTGACGATGTGCAGCATGGCGGTGACGACGATGAATGCGCCGTAGAACCAGTTGCCGACGTAGATGTGTCTGGTCTTGCGCTTGACGATGGTGCCGAAAAACACAGCGCCGTAGGTGATCCATACGATGGCCAGCAGGATCGCGATGGGCCATTCGAGTTCGGCGTACTCCTTGGTGGTGGTGTAGCCCATCGGCAGGGTAATGATCGCGCTGAGAATCACTGCCTGCCATCCCCAGAATGTGAAGGCCGCCATGCGGTCGGAGATCAGGCGGGCCTGGCAGGTTCGCTGCACCACATAATAGGAGGTGCCGAACAGCGCGCAGCCGCCGAAGGCGAAGATCACCAGGTTGGTGTGCAGGGGTCGCAGGCGTCCGAAGGTGGTCCATTCCAGATCGAAATTCAGCTCGGGCCAGACCAGTTGGCAGGCGATGAAAACGCCCAGCATCATGCCCACGATTCCCCAGACCACCGTCATGATGGCGAACTGGCGGACGACCCTGTAGTTGTACGCGATAGGGCTGGTTGCAGTGCTCATGTCGGGTTCCACAGTCAGGTTATTTTTGTTGGTAAACCCGGACGCAGGCACCGGCAGGACACAAGATCCACAGCCCTGCGCAAGCAGGGCGATGCTGTCACCGGTCGTGTTGCTGCGGCCCTTGTGACACGTGCTGCGCCTGCGTCTTCGTCAGGCTTGTGTCACAGCGGACCGAAAAGCGGGGGCAGGCCTGGCAAACGAGGCACCGGGGTGTCGACCATCGGCAACGTGCAGGCGCGAATCCGGCAGGCAATTGAGGCCTGCTCGATAGCGCCGGCGCGGGCGTGGGACACGTCTTTCGGTTATTCGGCCTGTGACCAGCGATAGCCAGTCCACTGTCCGGAAGCTTAGTCGCGAAAGACCGGTGTGGGAAGACAGAAGCATGGAGGGTGCGACACTTCGTCGCGGGCGCTGAAAAGATTTCGCACCCCGTTGCGGGGTGCGGAATCTGGCAGGTACCACCGAAGCTGCATATTACTGTGACGGCATTTCCGCTTCGAGGAGTTGATCAGGACTCCTAGAAAGGCTGTACACATAGGCGGCCAGCACTTGCACCTTGTCATTGCCCAACAAATTGGCCTGAGCAGGCATATGACCCTGGCGACCAAGACGAATGGTCTGTTGCAGTTGCGCAAGGCTGGTGCCGTAGATGTAACCACCCGGCTGTGTGAGGTCAGGTGCACCCATCGCCGCGACACCGGTACCTGTGGAACCATGACAGGCTACGCAAGTGGAACTGAACACTTGCTGTCCGGCGGCAAGGTCCGCGTCGTGCTGCGTCGGCAACGGCAGACGTGCCAGGCTGCCGCGCACGTAAGCGGCAACGTTCTTGACACCTTCTTCCCCGATCACCGGCCCCCAGGCCGGCATGGCGGCGACGCGCCCGGCCATGATCGTGGCCTTGATCGTGTCGGCCTGACCGCCCCAGCGCCAGTTGGCATCGGTGAGATTGGGGAAGCCGTAACCGCCCTTGGCGTCCGAGCCATGACACACCGAGCAATTCGAAGCGAACAGACGGGCGCCCATCTTCAGTGCCTGCGGGTCCGTGGCGACCTGTTCCACCGGCATGGCCGCATAGCGTGCGAAGATCGGCCCGAACTTCGCGTCGGCACGGGCCATTTCCTTTTCCCATTCATGAGCGCCGGTCCAGCCGTTCTGGTAACCGGGCAGGAGGCCCTTCCAGTTACCCAGCCCCGGGTAGAGCAGCAGGTAGCCGACGGCAAATACCAACGTGGCGGCGAACAATATGAACCACCACTGCGGCAGCGGATTATCGTACTCCTCGATGCCGTCGAAGCTGTGGCCCATGGTCTGATCGGTGCTGCCCTTGGTCTCGCCCTTGCGCGTGCCGATCAGCAGCCAGGTCAGCCCGACGAGGCTGCCAAGTGTCAGCGCACTGATGTAGATACTCCAGAAAGTGGTCATGACCGGCTGCTCCGCATGGCAGGTTGTTGCGGTTGTTTTTGCGGCTCGCTGGCAGTTGCCTGCGGCTCGTCGGCAAACGGCGCCATGCGTGCTTCGGCGAAATCCGCGTTGCGCTTGCTGCTCGATACCCAGAGGGACATCCCCAGGAAAGCGATTGCCACGATCAGCGTGCCCAGGCCGCGCAGGTCTCCAATGTCCATGGCGTTACCTCTTGCTCTTGATGGAAGTGCCAAGCACTTGCAGGTAGGCGACCAGCGCGTCCATTTCGGTCTTGCCCTTGAGGCTGGCGACGGCGCCGTCGATGTCGGCCTGGGTGTACGGCACGCCAAGCGTGCGCATTGCGCGCAGCTTGGTCTGCGTGTTGCTGCTGTCTACCTGGGCGCTGACCAGCCATGGGTACGCGGGCATTTTCGATTCAGGCACCACGTTGCGCGGGTTGTACAAATGGGCGCGGTGCCAGTCGTCCGAGTAGCGCGCGCCAACCCGGGCCAGGTCCGGGCCGGTGCGCTTGGAACCCCACAGGAAGGGATGGTCCCAGACACTTTCGCCGGCTACCGAGTAGTGCCCGTAGCGTTCGGTTTCGGCGCGAAACGGTCGCACCATCTGCGAGTGGCAGCCCACGCAGCCTTCACGGATATAAATGTCGCGGCCTTCGAGTTGCAGCGCGGTGTATGGCTGCATGCCTTCGACCGGCGTATTAGTGACGTCCTGAAAGAACAGCGGCACGATCTGGGTCAGGCCGCCGACGCTGACGGCGAGCACCATCAGGATCATCAGCAACGTCACGTTTTTTTCGATGACTTCGTGATTCATGGTCAGCTCCTCAGGCCATCTGCGCGGCAGCGTTCAGTTTGGCGGCGCTGGACGCCCGCACGGTACGCCAGGTATTCCAGGCCATCAGCAGCATGCCCAGCAGGAAAACGGCGCCGCCGGCCAGCCGCACGATAAAGCCGGGATGGCTGGCCTGCAGGGCTTCGACGAAGGAGTAGGTCAGGGTGCCGTCGTCGTTGATCGCTCGCCACATCAGGCCTTGGGTTATGCCGTTGACCCACATCGAAGCGATGTACAAGACGGTGCCGATGGTGGCGAGCCAGAAGTGCGCGTTGATCAGGCCGATGCTGTGCATCTGCGGGCGACCGAAGACTTTCGGGATCATGTGGTACAACGCGCCGATGGAGATCATCGCCACCCAGCCCAGAGCGCCGGCATGCACATGGCCGATGGTCCAGTCGGTGTAGTGGGAAAGGGCGTTGACGGTCTTGATGGCCATCATCGGCCCCTCGAACGTCGACATGCCGTAGAACGCCAGCGATACGACGAGAAAGCGCAGGATCGGGTCGCTGCGCAATTTATGCCACGCGCCCGACAGCGTCATCATCCCGTTGATCATCCCGCCCCAGCTGGGCGCCAGCAGAATCAGCGACATGACCATGCCCAGCGACTGCGCCCAGTCGGGCAGCGCGGTGTAGTGCAGGTGGTGCGGGCCGGCCCAGATATAGAGGGTGATCAGCGCCCAGAAGTGAACGATGGATAGCCGATAGGAGTACACCGGACGTTCGGCCTGCTTGGGCACGAAGTAATACATCATCCCCAGAAAGCCTGCGGTCAGAAAAAAACCTACCGCGTTATGGCCATACCACCATTGCACCATCGCGTCGGTCGCGCCCGCGTACAGCGAGTACGACTTTGTCAGGCTGACCGGCAGTTCCAGGTTGTTGACGATATGCAGCAGCGCCACGGTCAGGATGAATGCGCCGAAGAACCAGTTGCCGACGTAGATGTGTCGGGTGGTGCGGCGGGCGAGGGTGCCGAAGAACACGACGGCATAGGCGACCCAGACCACGGCGATCAGGATGTCGATGGGCCATTCCAGTTCGGCGTATTCCTTGGATGTGGTGTAGCCCAGCGGCAGAGTAATGGCGGCCAGCACGATCACCAGTTGCCAGCCCCAGAACGTGAACGCGGCCAGCTTCGGCAGGAACAGGCGGGTCTGGCAGGTGCGCTGCACCGAATAGTACGAGCTGGCAAACAGCGCGCAGCCGCCGAAGGCGAAAATCACCGCATTGGTATGCAGCGGGCGCAGGCGGCCGAAGCTTGTCCATGGCAGATCGAAATTGAGTTCCGGCCAGACCAGCTGCGCGGCCAGGAAAACGCCAAGTCCCATCCCGACAATCCCCCAGAACACCGTCATAATGGCGAACTGGCGGACCACCTGATAGTTATAGGCGGGGCTATGAGTTGTGTTCATTGAAGTGTGTTTCCCATCCAGCTTGGTCGGGGGCCACTGGCACGCGGTTATGGTTCCGGGTTCGTGGCAGATTCATCAGAAGCGAGGCAAGCATGAGCAATGGTCAACAGCCCGGTATTGACGGGGGTCAATGCGTACAACTGGCTCAGGACAACGGCTGGCTGTGGTCGGCTGGGCGGGTGATTGAAGGGCGCGAGCCAGTGACACTGATTCTGGCGCACGGCGCAGGCGCGCCGATGGACAGCGAGTTCATGAACGACATGGCGCAACACCTCGCGGCAGAAGGAGTGAGCGTGATGCGCTTCGAGTTTCCCTATATGGCCCAGCGCCGCACCGGAGGCAACAAACGGCCTCCCAATCAGCAGGCACAACTGCTCGATTGCTGGCGCGAAACCTATGCTCGGCTGCGACCTCATGTCGCTGGCCGTCTGGCCATTGGCGGCAAGTCGATGGGCGGGCGGATGGCGAGCCTGATCGCCGAAGAGCTGCATGCTGATGCACTGGTGTGTCTGGGGTATCCCTTTCATCCGGCAGGCAAACCGGAGAAAACCCGGGTTGCGCACCTGAAGGACCTGAAAACGCCCGCCCTGATTGCTCAGGGTGAGCGCGATGCATTGGGAGCCCGGGAAGAAGTCGAAGGTTACGAGCTATCGGCCGCGATCAGGCTGCACTGGATTCCCACCGCCAATCACGACCTCAAGCCACTCAAAAGCGCAGGTGTCAGTCATGCCCAATGTCTGCAGGCCTGTGCCCGCAGCATCGCCGAATTCCTTGGCGCGTGAGTCACTGACATTGCACCTCGAACACGCCGTCGGTGACCTCGAAGTCGACGGCCGAAATACTGAAGCTGAATTCTCCCCGCAGCCGCTGGGTCTTGGGGTCCGCCTCGTGCAACGTGAAAACGCCGCTCTGAAAATGCGCCGAATGGTAGATCACACTCTGCCAGTGCGGCGTTTCGTTGTAGACCACTTTGATTCGGTCATGACCGATCAGGTTGTGCGAACCGGGTCTGAGGTCGTGATCGAAAAACAGACCGATGCTGGTGCGCTTGTGGCCGACCTTGCCGTCGGCAATGACTTTCCATATCCAGTGGTTTGGCGTATGCGCAAGCTCCGGGCGCAGTGTCAGTTTGCCTATCAGCGAGGAGATGATCAGGGGCCGGCCATTGACCTGCGCCTGGAACGTACCTTCGCATGGCGGCAGACGGACATAGCGTTTGGTGGGGATGACGGGGTGGCGCATGGTCTGGCTCTTGGGGCTTCGAAACAGGTTGGCTGTGCACCCTTGCGCAAGGCACGCATGGAGACACGCATGAGAAAAGGGAAGCGTCACGCCTTCCGGGCGACGCTCCCTTTGGTAGATGCAGGCACAGATGCATGCATGGATCCTTGAACCGCCATCCGCCGGCTAGCGGAGAGCGACGCCAAGGCTGACATTGTGATGCATCAATTTGAAGTCCTTGCCTGTGACCAGATTTTTCACGTAGTACCAGGTCAGACCGATCAGGCTTACGGCCGCGACAGTCGAGGACCAGTAATTGCCGTTGCCCATCGGCCAGCGACTGCCATACGCGTCGTAGATCTCCTTGAGCTCGTAGATCGACGGCATTCGCGCACCTTTGCTCGCCGCGGCCGCCGCCACCTGCGCGTAGCTGCCTTTGCCCATACCCAGGCAATGAATGACGCCGGTCACGGTCACCTCATAGCTTTTGCTTTCGCCCAGCGCATCGGTTGCCGAAATGATCGCCTTGCCATTACCGCGCACTGAGGTCAAACCGGTGTGATCCACCTGCGCGACCAGCGTGTTGCTCGATGCGTAGGTGTAGGGCGTCTGGCCGCCACTGGCGACACGCCGAATCGTGGTGCCGTCGGGGAACTGTGGCAGGATATCCGGCGTTCCCGGCAGCAGATACACCTTGCCTCCCAGCGCGACCGGCGAGGTGTCGAAGCTCATGCCCGCCTTGACCGTAAGGGGTAGTGCTGGCGAAGCGGTCACTGCACCGCCGCGCGTCACGGTATAGAGGACACTCGCCGCAGCGCCCGCCGTCGCGACGATCAACGCCTTGGGCAGCGTAAACAGCAGTTCGCTACCGCCGGGCGTTTGCGCAGGCGTGTCATGCACGGAAGCTCCGCGCCACTGCACCACCACGCTGTCCTGGGGACCCATGCCCGGATAACTCACCCGCACCGTCGCGCCGGAATCCGGAATGAGCGACGGGGTCAGCACGCCGTCGGCCCCGACCGTATCCATACGTGGTGCTGGCAGGTCCAGGGGCTTGTCGACGACAGTGACGTCGATGGCCTCCGACCGCTGCATCGGACCGTTGAGACGGTACACCGCGTAAACCACATGCACGACCTCGCCAGCGTTATCGGTGACCAGCGACGGCGCGAAGACCACCTCCAGGGTCTTGCCTGCCTGGGCATCGGTAACGATCTGGTCCTTGTCGCCATAACCCTTGGGTCCCTGCCAGATGGTGAACACCCGTTCTCCGGCACGCAGGTTGGCGCTGGCGTCAATGATCACCGTCGCACCGTTCGGGGCGTTGATCGGGTCAAGGGTGTCGCCGTTGGCTTCTTTGATGCGGGGGCGGGGGAGCGGGGCATTGTGGTCGTTGTCTACCAACAGCTTCAATACCGGTGATTTGAAGAAGGCTTTGGCGTATGTAGTGATGGTGTAATAGACCTCAAGCGAACCGCCCGCCAGCACTCGGAGCTTTTCATCCGGAATCAGATAATTGACGGTTTTACCAACGTCATCCTGATTGAGAGTCTTGCGCTCTTCGTGCATGACGGTCGCGCCCGATGCCGTCTTGCCCATCCACACCAGCGTGACATCGTTGCCAGCGGCCATGAAATAGTAGGGCGGGACCTGCGTCACTACATTGTGAAGCGTTGGATCAAGCAATCCATTCATGGCCTGCGGGATGACAGGTAAAGCCAGTTGCTGAGCCTGACCCCTGACGGCCAGCGGCAGGCTCTTTGAGCGCAGGCTCGGTCCAGAGCTTTTACTGACTGTGTATTTCAAGCGTACCCGGCCTTGGGCAACTGCCTGGAACTGCGCGTTGGGTAGCAGGAACTCAACGAAGCTTCCAGGCACTTGAACGACCTTCGAAGCGGTATACGGCGGCAGCGTGATGCCCTCAGCCGTCGTGCGTTCAACGACGAAGTTGATCATGTCACCGGGCGTGATATCTGGATGGGCCAGCACGAGGCCCTGCACATCTGCACCCGCCAGCTTGTCCAGGTCCAATTGCATCTCAGGTGCCTGAGGGGCGACGGGTGCCGGCAGACTGGAGTTGCCGGCCTCGACCTCGACGTAAGCGGGTAACGAGAACCTGGACCAGTTGTTGACCACATCCCTGATGTCATAGCGCACCACAATGTTATCGGAGTCACCCGCCTCGATAATGATGTCCCTGGAGACAGTCACCACGACCGGCCGACCGATCTGCGCCGAAGTCAACGCAGGACAATTAATCGCGATGCCGTGCCAGTACACGGACAGAAGATCCCCTTCCCTCATGTTTTCCCATGGATGGATAGTGACTGATACGCCGTCGGGCGATGTAATCACTCCGGGCGGAGTGATGACAGGTAAGCGCAGCTTCTCGTTTTCATACGGGCTTGCGGGGTCTGGATCCCGGCCGCCGGGGATGGAGAGTTTGACTATTACGTTTTTGACCGGTGAGTGCTCCGGTACTCCTGCCGGATAACGTGTGTAGGTGTATCTGACCGCAGGCATACCGGGCTTGATCCAGCGGGTATTCACATAGAGCGAGAATATGCCATTGGTATCGGGTGCATCCGGAGAGTGAATATAGCTGTCGACAGGGTCATCCTTTGCGCCCCAAAAAAGGTCAATACGATCACGCTGGCTTACATCAATAGGCCCAACCAGAACTTCCAGAAGCTTAGACGGGTCGGCGACATCAATATCGCCGACACCTTGGCTGTTATAACTAAGCACAAAAGGTTCCGGCAGTCCGTTAACTGATTTTGCTGAGCTCATTTTTCAGTCCTCAATTTAATTGAGTGGCGGGGCGAACCCCGCCACAGATTCAGAATTTGCGGATTTGTGTGGTTCGCATGTCGACATAAACGCTTGCGCGCTTGGAGTTCCCCTGGCCGTTTACACTACGAACCTGGAAGGTCGCTTCGGCATGGCCAAAGTAATGGCTGTCGAGAATTGGCCTCGGGACAGTCAACTCATAGCCGTTGATGACATTGTCCTCAGTCAACGCGGGGGATGTATGTGTCCATTCAAATTTCTTCACGCCGCCCACAAGACGGTCGTACGCTTCATAAGTGAAAACAATGACCTGGTCGGCCGCGATATTGATATAGGGTTTGATAAAAACCGGTGCGCCATTAGCGCCGTTCTCAACATTGATAGAGCCGTTTTCATTCAGCGCCGCAAATTCCGGAGCATCCGGTCCATCCGGACCACCTGGCAGTTCGTCTTTCGAGCGCACAACAATGGATTGCTCCAGTGATGTCGATGTGTTTGGATTGCCCAGTACGGTTACGGTGTAATAAACACGAATGTCGTTACCCGTTCCGACGGGCTTGAACTTGCTACTCAACGCGGTCAGTAAAAGCGGGCGCCCTGCGACCACGTCGGAGTTGGTAATGATATAGGGCTGAGCCAGAACTTCCTGTCCGCCCCAGAATACGGTAACAGTCTGAGAGGCCTTAAAGTTCGGGTTCCAGTTGATAATCACTGTGGCGTTAAGCTCGAAGTCATTTTCATCAATGAAGTTGTCTTCGTTGCTCGGTGTACCACTACCGCCGCGGACGGTAGGCTTGTCCAGCGTTCCCGGTACAGGCAGCTCGATATTGACCGTCAGATCAAGGTCGTCGGAAACTCCGGCCAGCTGGCCGTCCCGGATAACCTCGTATTTGAGCTGACGCAGGCCGTTCCCAGCCGACTCTATGATCGGGAATGGAACATCGAAGACAAGAATGAACGGCTGACCGATGTCTGCGGGATCCACAGGAACAGGCCCAAGCTTCTCAGCGCCCCAGTACAGCAAGATCTCGTCGCCTTCCTCCACAAAAGTGGAGGTGGGTATCTTGACCTGAACACCGGCGTTAGCCTCTACGTAGTCGATCACGCCGTCATTGTCGTCTACAACGGGGGCCGGGAGACCAGGGGTTACTTCGGTAAGGAACAGCGGGATGGTAACCTTGCTTGACTCTGCCGATACATTTCCCGCACGGTCGGTCACGGTGTAGAACGTCGCACCTGCCGGGCTGTCGAGGCTGGTGAGGAATGCCTTGGTGAACGGCACCTCAATGGGTGAACTCTCGTCTTCATCGCCGTCGATTTCGATCTCGGGTCCAGGCACCGCTCCCCAGTAAGTCTTGATGACGTCGCCCTTCCGCAAACCGGAGTAACCGAAAATCCTCCCATGGAGTACATCGCCCATGTTCCGCAGTTCTTCTGCGGTGAGTCCGTCCTTGGCCTCGTCCGGAAAATCCATATACCCAAGTTGGTGCGCTCCGGGAGGAGTTCGATCAACCTGAATAATTGTTTCGAATGATAGAAGGGTGTTGTTTCCAGGACTGGTAAATACCTTATAGCCGAGAACATATTGACCATCCACTTTAAGTTCCGTATCGACCGGTATGTCGAGAGTCAGAATGGTGCCGACGGGGGGAACGGTGATCAGTTTTTTTTCGACGCCAATCGGAATTTGATTGAGTAAAAGCTGATAGGTATCGTTCTCTTGCGCCGAGTCCCAGACCGGGAACTCCACCCTTACATCGGAAGTCAGGTCGATGGTTTTGATAAGCCCGTCAGTTTCATCCGCCAATGGGACGTAAGGCTTTTCGAGTTCAAGAGCTGCTTCTTCCTGTGGGCTATAGGCGCTGAAGTGTGCGTAGCGTTTTGTCATGATGGTTCTCCAATGCTATCAAAAGATAACGTTTTCAGGCAGGGCCTGACTTTCCGGAAGGCGTCTGACCCCGTATAAAATATTTCGCTTGTATGGCAGGAATTTTTTCTACCTGCTGCGGACGTAATAGATTTATTTACCGCTTGTCAACACCGTTTTAGGTTCCAGGTGGGCTGTCTGGGTGCGGGTGAAAGGCGCGGATTTATTTGTAGGAAATATCTGGTTAAATTTCAGAAGTTAACTACGGGGCGAGGGATGGCACCAACACGTCTAAGTTGCTGGGTTGAGCAAAATAGGGCCCCTCATACTCGGAGGGGTTTTTATAGTGTTGATCGAATTATTTGGAAAGAAAGCTGCAGTCCGGATGGGGGCGTTGCTGTGCATCAGCAGTATGTCCGCAGCAGCTGAACAATTAGCGGCGACAGACATGGGGGTGGAAGATTGGGGAGATGTGCCTACGATCGAGGTCGGTCACGGGCAAACCTTGCCAATCAATGGCTCGACGCCCGAGCGGTCCTACAGAGTGATCGATCATTCCACCCTCAAATCGGAAGGGGCCTCAATCGGACACCTTTTTCTAGATTCGTCTACAGCCGTGTTGACCAGCAACACTGTGGTCAGAACCGGCATCTATGCTCAGGGACATAGTGATTTGCAGATTGCTGATTCGACGATAAGCAACGATGGCAACGGAATCGCGGTTCTCGTCGACGCGGGCTCCACGGCTACGATCGTCGACAGCCAGTTGACAGCGCCACGTAGCGGGTTGCATGTCACGGGAGGTTCGGCCACCTTGAGCAATACGACGGTATCAGGAGGTACATTCGGTAAATACGACTGGGGCATGGGTATCTTTGGTGGCGTGGGCAATGTGCTCGCTGGCAGCTATGTCAACGGCTCGGTAAATGGAGTTTCCATGCAGTTTACCGCCCCCACCTCGGGAGAGGCAGACACTTCCCACGGCCGCTTGTATGTCAATGGGTCGGTCATCGAAGGCACAGAAGGTGCAGCTATAAAAGTCGAGGCTCCTGGTGGCAAACCTTATGAGGCGGATATAGAGATCGCCAATCATTCGACTCTCCGAACGGGTAACGGCAATCTGCTGGAAAGCGTCGAGACAACGAAGACTCGCTTTACCGTCGACAACAGTGTGTTGAGTGGCAACCTCGTCGCCGATGATGTCAGCATCCTCAATGTCATCCTGCAGAATAACGCTCAACTCACCGGCGACATCATCAATAGCAATACGCTAGCCATCAATTCTGGCGCGCAATGGCAGATGATAGGTGACCATGCCGTCAAGTCGCTCTCTATGGACGGTGGCGGTGTCCGTTTCAGTGAAGCAGGCTTCCATACCTTGTTGCTGGGCGAGCTGTCCGGCAGTGGCACCTTCGGCATGCGAGTCGACCTGGACCAGGGCGTTGGAGATCTGTTGAAGGTCGACGGTGAGGCCAACGGCGACTTCGGACTGCGGGTGCGTAATACCGGTGTGGAAGTGGTTTCACCGGACATGCAGCCGCTCAAGATCGTGCACACGGAAGGCGGCGATGCGCAGTTCAGCCTGATCGGTGGCCGTGTAGACCTTGGAGCGTACTCTTATCTGCTGGAACAGCAGGGCAATGACTGGTTTATCGTCGGCGATGGCAGGACCACCAGTCCGTCCACCAACACTGCGTTGGCGCTGTATAACGCCGCGCCTTCGATCTGGAAGAGCGAACTGTCGACGCTGCGTACGCGGATGGGCGAGATCCGAAATGGCGGGACCAGCGGTGGCTGGATGCGTGCCTATGGCAATCGGCTCAATGCCACCACCGGCGACGGAATCGATTATCGGCAACAGACCAGCGGCTTGTCGCTGGGGGCCGACGCGCCTGTCGATGTCAGCAGCGGGCAGTTGCTGTTCGGTGTGCTGGGTGGTTACAGCAAGTCCGATCTGGACCTGAGCCATGGCACGAAAGGCGAGGTCAACAGCTACTATGTCGGCGCCTACGGCACCTGGTTGCTGGAGGACGGTTATTACCTGGACGCTGTGCTGAAACTCAACCGCTTCCGTAACAAGGCGGACGTGGCCATGAGCGACGCAAGCAAAGCCAAAGGCGATTACACCAACACGGGCATCGGTGGTTCGCTGGAGTTCGGCCGCCATATCAAGCTGGCCGACGACTACTTCCTGGAGCCCTTTGCGCAGTTGTCCACGGTCGTGATTCAGGGGGAGGACTATCGGCTGAACAATGGCCTGGAGGCGAAGAATCAGCATACCCGGTCCGTATTGGGCAAGGTCGGTACCTCGGCCGGTCGAAACATTCCGCTCAAGGATGGCGGGGTGTTGCAGCCTTATGTGCGGGTCGCCATGGCCCAGGAGTTTTCCCGCAATAATGACGTGCAAGTGAATGACAACAGGTTCGACAACAGCCTGTTCGGTACGCGCGCCGAGTTGGGGGCCGGGGTATCGGTGTCGCTCTCGGAGCGGGTGCAGGTGCATGCTGATTTCGATTACATGAAAGGCAAGCGCGTTGAGCAGCCGTGGGGCGCGAATGTCGGGTTGCGGTTCGCTTTCTGACACTTGGCCAGAATAAGAAAAGGCGGCACTAAACCGGGCCCCCGATGATGACTCATCGGGGGCCTTTCGCTTAGCTGCCTGGATAACGGCGGCTGACCGAGCGTTTACGCTGTCTCTGCTTTGGCGTGGTCGGGTTGAAATAGTTGACGGTCACCCGCAAGGTCGGCGACCTGCCAATGACCCTGTCGCAGCGGTGGACCTCGTAGTACAGATCGACGAGCCCGTATTGCGCATGGGGCAGAAAGTTATAGGTGATGCACAGAACACGTACCACGCTGGCATTGTTCGCGTCCTGATACAGATGCGACACCGATTTATGCAAGCCCCAGTAGAACACGATGACGTCGCCACAGCGCATATGCGGTGATCCAGGGATGTGAATCGTGACGCCCGCATGGGCTTGTTCATAACTGATGGCGGCCGGATTCGAGTTGGGCAGCACCGGGGCTTTCAGATCTGACGAGATATCCAGTGGTGCGCCTCCTGGCGCTACGACCGCGCCTGTATTGGTGATGCATTTCTTAAACAATGGTTCTTGTTCTCCAGACGTCGTTTCAGATGGATTGCCAGAATTGCAAGCGCTTGCGGATTTGTTGTTTGGGAATTCTCGTTCCATCTTTCGCTCTTGA
This sequence comes from Pseudomonas sp. R1-18, assembly GCF_051132095.1. Lineage (NCBI taxonomy): Bacteria > Pseudomonadati > Pseudomonadota > Gammaproteobacteria > Pseudomonadales > Pseudomonadaceae > Pseudomonas > Pseudomonas sp. R1-18. The sequence continues at coordinate 3,213,739 of NZ_CP071658.1, read as the reverse complement.
TTATTAGATAAATTTTGAACTGAGCTGCGCGGTGTAGCCGCCGGGTTAGTTCACGAGAAATATTACAAAGAGGAAACTGCGCGGAGTCAAGTCGGGCGCGAATCGGAAGAAAGTGCTGGCAAGGATATTTCCAAGTATTTCGGTCTGTAGTCCGTTAATGGCTTTTTCGGGACGAAAAGCCCTGTAAATACAGGGGTGAACATATGCAGGGTCAATAAATGGCAATCGAACTTCTTGAAATAGTATGTAGGAGCCGGACTACGCGGCAGTACAATAACTGTCCTTTTTTAGAGGTCTCGGATTTTGCCTACTCAGGTATAGGAAGATTCACTCACAATTCTAATGAATGTCCGTCACGCGAATGCGTGGCGGACACTCACTGTGCTATTCGAAAGAATGCTAGTTGGCGGGCATGGAGCGTTGGTAGGTCAGGTCCACCGCTTGAGCGTCGATGGATCGGTTACCCGCGCGGTCGGTTACGTGGTAGCTGACGCGGACGGATTCACTGTTCAGGCTGTCCAGAAAAGGACGCTCGAAGGTGATCTGGATCGGGTGCTTCGTCAGGTGATCGGGGCTGATGACCAGCGCAGGCCCCTCGACGCCGTTGCAGAGCATCTGGATCACGTCGCCGGGCTCCATGCCTGCGTAGCCGGGGATGGTGCCATGGAGCACGTCGCCGAAAGTGATATGGGGGAAGATGGCTGGTGCCAGGAGCGTTGCGCCGGGGGCAGTGCGGTCTACAACGATAGTTACAGCTTGGGACCACGTCTCGACGCCATTTTCGGCGTTAATAAAGGCGAATCCCAAGTCATAGTTTCCTTCGATCAGGAGCAGTTTTTGATCCAGCCACATCGTGATTATGTCCCCTGGATTTTCACCTTCTTTAATAGTTCTGCGGCTGTATGTCCTGTCATTCAGCTTTAGTTGTAAGTAATCGCCGGGTCGCATGCTTTGATCTGCCACTATGTTGACTTGAAGTGGGGTTGCCAACGCTGAAACAGGTAGCAGGCCATCTTCGGGGTTTGCCGCCGGAACCTGAGGTACAAGAGGATCTCTTTGGTTGTTAGTTTTGTTCATGATGTTCTCCGGAATCATAGTCTTCTTTAGTTGTTCTGTTGATCGTTAGAGTGGGGCGTTCAGCTGGAACGTTTCCAGTTATTTGTCTTTCACGCCCAACTTCACGTAACCGCACAACAAAGCTTTAGTCAACGCCAAACGATCCTGTTAGAAGGCGTATTTAGCTGCTTGGGAAATTTCCTTCATGGGATAGAGATGCCGATGTGGGAACTTAGGGTGCGCTGAGCCAGGTCTATTAATTTCGAGCAACAAAAAACCCCAACAAACCAAAGCCTGTCAGGGTTCTTTCCCAGCCAATCAAAACCTACCGATTAAACCGCTCCACCAGTGAATACTGCGAATTGGCAGTATCCGTCAGTTCAGCACTCAATATCGCCGAGCGATTGGCCTGATCCGAGGTCTTGTCGGCCAGGTCGGCGATGTTGGCGATGTTGCGGTTGATCTCTTCGGCCACTGCGCTCTGTTCTTCGGTGGCGGTGGCGATCTGGGTGGTCATGTCGGTGATGTTGGCAACGGCTTCGCTGATGCCTACCAGCGCCTGGTCGGCTTCCAGAACCCGGGCGACGCCTTCTTCGGCCTGGCGATGACCGTTGTTCATGGTCTGCACGGCGTTGTTGGCGGTCTGTTGCAGTTTGGCGATCAGCCCGTGGATCTGGCCGGTGGACTCGGTGGTGCGTTGCGCCAGCTGGCGAACTTCATCGGCCACGACCGCGAAGCCGCGACCCATCTCGCCGGCACGGGCCGCTTCGATGGCGGCGTTGAGCGCCAGCAGGTTGGTCTGATCGGCAATGCCTTTGATCACGTCGACCACGCCGCCGATTTCATCGCTGTCCTTGGCCAGTTGCGTAACCGTCAGGCCGGTTTCACCCACCGCGGTCGACAGCAGCTGAATCGCGGCGCGCGTTTCGCCGGCGATGTCGCGACCACGACGGGTCAGTTCGTTGGCCTGTTGGGTAGCGTCGGCGGCGCGCTGCACGTGGCTGGCGACTTCCTGTGTGGTGGCTGCCATTTCGTTGATCGCCGCGGCGACCTGTTCGGTTTCTACCCGCTGGCGCTCCAGACCGTTCGAACTGGCGTTGGCCAGCGAGTTGGACTGGCGAGCCTGGCTGTTCAAATGTTCGGCGGTGTCCTGCAGACGGGTCAGGCAGGTTTTCAGGCGTGCTTCCTGGCTGAGGATCGACATTTCAAGACGTGCCTGCGGTCCGCGGCTGTCGGTGTACATCTGTGCGATCAGCGGGTCGGAGGTGGTCTGTTCGGCCAGGCGCAGCAGGCGCTTGGTGCCACGTTGCTGCCAGGTCAGGCCCAGCAGACCCAGCGGCACCGACAGCGCCGCAGCCAATGCGAAGCCCCACTCGCTGTTGAGCCACACACCGATCAGAAAACTCAGCTGGCTCACCATGATGAACGGGAGCCAGTCCTGCAACACCGGCAACCATTTGTCGCGGTTCGGCACGGCAGCCTGGCCTTTGTTCAAGCGGGCATACAGTGCCTCTGCGCGCCGAATCTGTTCGGCGGTCGGCTTGACCCGCACGGACTCGAAACCCACGACCTTGCCGTTGTCCAGCATCGGCGTGACGTAAGCGTTGACCCAGTAATGGTCGCCATTCTTGCAACGGTTCTTGACGATGCCCATCCACGGCAGACCGCTCTTGAGCGTTGTCCACATGTGCGCGAAGACCGCCGAAGGCACGTCCGGGTGACGCACCAGGTTGTGCGCGGCACCCACCAGTTCTTCATGGGTATAACCACTGATTTCCTGAAAGGCGTCGTTGCAGTAGCTGATCACGCCTTTGGTATCGGTAGTTGAAATCAGGCGCTGTGCTGCAGGAAATGTCCGCTCACGTTGAGTGATGGGCTGGTTGTTACGCATGGGTAATGGGTCCTTCGGTGCAGGAGGCTTTCGCTGAGTATCGGCCGGTGCAGTCATTTATTAAGCGCCCCGGGGCAAATCGGCGGCAATGTCCTTGACGGATATCAATGCGCAGAGCCCGGGCGTGGAGTAGGCAAACGCTCTGAAAGGCTCGTGCTTGAGCCTCTCGATCAGGAAGGGCAGCCCGTGCGGCGCTGGCCGGACGGGCTGCATGGCGCGGTGGACGCCTCGCTGATTTCAGGCAATCAGCTGGCGCAGCACGTAGTGCAGGATGCCGCCTGACTTGAAGTATTCGACCTCGTTGAGGGTGTCGATGCGGCACAGCAGTTCGACCTGTTGCTGGCTGCCATCCTCCCGTGTGATCTCCAGCTGCAGCGGCATGCCCGGCCGTATGTCACTGTCGGTCAGGCCGCTGATGGCCAGTGTTTCGCGACCGGTAAGGCCCAGAGTTTTGCGGCTTTGCCCGCCGGTAAACTGCAGCGGCAACACGCCCATGCCGACCAGATTGGAGCGATGGATACGCTCGAAGCTTTCGGCGATCACCGCTTTCACGCCCAGCAGGTTGGTGCCCTTGGCCGCCCAGTCGCGACTGGAACCGGTGCCGTATTCCTGACCTGCGATAATCACCAGCGGCGTGCCTTCGGTCTGGTATTGCATGGCCGCGTCGTAGATCGACAGTTTCTTGTTGGTGGGCACGTGCAAGGTGTAGCCGCCTTCTTCGCCGCCCAGCATCTCGTTGCGAATACGGATGTTGGCGAAAGTGCCGCGCATCATCACTTCATGGTTTCCCCGGCGTGAGCCGTAGGAGTTGAAGTCCTTCGCCTCCACACCTTTGCCCCGCAGGTAGCGGCCGGCCGGGCTGTCGGATTTGATGTTGCCCGCAGGGGAAATATGGTCGGTGGTGACCGAATCTCCCAACATCGCCAGCACGCGCGCGCCACGAATGTCCTCGATCACTGGCAGCGGTCCGGCAATGTCTTCGAAGAACGGCGGATGCTGAATATAGGTGGAGTCCTCCTGCCACACGTAAGTAGCGGCCTGCGGCACCTCGATGGCTTGCCATTGTTCGTCACCGGCGAAGACCTCGGCGTACTCCTTGTGGAACATGCCGGTATTGACCTTCTCGACGGCCTCGGCGATTTCCTTCTGACTCGGCCAGATGTCGCGCAGGTATACCGGCTGACCATCCGAGCCCTGGCCCAGCGGTTCGCTGCTGATATCCAGGCGAACGGTGCCGGCCAGCGCATAGGCCACCACCAGCGGCGGCGAAGCCAGCCAGTTGGTCTTGACCAATGGATGCACGCGCCCCTCGAAGTTGCGGTTGCCCGACAGCACCGATGCCACCGTCAGATCCGACTGCTGAATGGCCGTCTCGATCGGTTCGAGCAACGGGCCGGAGTTGCCGATGCAGGTCGTGCAGCCGTAACCCACCAGATCGAACCCCAGCGCGTCGAGGTATTGGGTCAGGCCGGCGGCCTGATAGTAGTCGGTGACCACCTTTGAGCCCGGCGCGAGCGAACTCTTCACCCATGGCTTGCGGGTCAGGCCTTTCTCCACGGCTTTCTTGGCCACCAGACCCGCCGCCATCATCACGTTGGGGTTGGAGGTGTTGGTGCAGGAAGTGATCGCGGCAATCACCACGTCGCCGTCGCGCAGGGGATATTTCTGGCCGTTGTACTCGTAGGTCGTTTCGCCGTCGACCTGCGCTTCATTGCCGACGGCCACGCCGCCACCGCCTTCGCTTTCCAGCCGACCTTCTTCGACCTTGGCCGGTTTGACCTGCAGGCCGAGAAAGTCTTCGAAAGCCTGAGCCACCGCCGGCAACGGCACGCGGTCCTGCGGCCGCTTGGGGCCGGCGAGGCTGGACTCAACCGAACCCATGTCCAGATCCAGGCTGTCAGTAAACACCGGTTCCTGGCCGGGCAGTCGCCACAGGCCCTGGGCTTTGCAGTAAGCTTCGACCAGCTTCACGGTTTCCGCAGGGCGACCGGACAGGCGCAGGTAGTCCAGCGTCACGTCGTCGACCGGGAAAAACCCGCAGGTAGCGCCATATTCGGGCGCCATGTTGGCGATGGTAGCGCGGTCGGCCAACGGCAGTTCGGCCAGGCCGTCGCCATAGAACTCGACGAATTTTCCGACCACGCCTTTCTTGCGCAGCATCTGGGTCACGGTGAGTACGAGGTCGGTGGCGGTGATGCCTTCGCGCAGTTTGCCGGTGAGTTTGAAGCCGATGACTTCGGGCACCAGCATCGACACCGGCTGGCCGAGCATCGCCGCCTCGGCCTCGATGCCGCCGACGCCCCAGCCGAGCACGCCCAGGCCATTGATCATCGTGGTGTGCGAATCGGTGCCGACCAGCGTGTCGGGGAAAGCGTAAGTGCGCCCGTCTTCCTCCCGGGTCCAGACCGTACGGCCCAGGTACTCAAGATTTACCTGGTGGCAGATGCCCGTGCCGGGCGGCACCACGCTGAAATTGTCGAAAGCGCTCTGGCCCCAGCGCAGAAACGCGTAGCGCTCGCCATTGCGCTGCATCTCGATATCGACGTTTTCGCCGAATGCTTTCTGATCGCCGGACCGGTCTACCATTACCGAATGGTCGATCACCAGATCAACGGGCGAAAGCGGGTTGATCCGCTGCGGGTCGCCGCCGGCCTTGGCCACGGCGGCGCGCATCGCCGCCAGATCCACCACGGCCGGTACGCCGGTGAAATCCTGCATCAGTACGCGCGCGGGGCGGTACTGGATCTCGCGGTCGGAACGGCGTTCGTCGAGCCAGCCGGCGAGGGCTTTGAGGTCTGCGCCGGTGACGGTCTTGTCGTCTTCCCAGCGCAGCAGATTTTCCAGCAACACCTTGAGCGACATTGGCAGGCGGTCAAGATCGCCAAGGGTCTTCGCCGCTTCGGGCAGGCTGAAATAGTGGTAAGTGTGGTTGTCGATCTGGAGAGTCTTGAGACTTTTCAGGCTATCGAGGGAAGGCATGAACGGCTCCTTTTGGAATGTGTGCAGGCTTCATGCATCAGGCGCCGGCAAACATCAGGTCGAGGGCGCCGTTGGAGGTTTCAGCCTAGTGGACTGTCAGGCCGAGCCAGTGGTTCCTGATTTCGGTATCATGCGCGGCTTTTGAATCTGCGGGGTCAAGCCTGCGTCGCCGTTGCCCAGGAGTCCCCATGAATACGCTGTTTATGCACTGCCGACCCGGTTTCGAGGGTGAGGTGTGCTCGGAAATCGCCGATGTGGCTGCGCGCCTCGACGTAGCCGGTTATGCCAAGGCCCGGCCGGACACGGCCTGTGCGGAATTTGTCTGCAGTGAGCCGGATGGCGCCGAGCGGCTGATGAGCGGGCAGCGTTTTGCCGGCCTGATTTTCCCGCGACAGTGGGCACGTGGGACCTTTGTCGAGCTGCCGGAAACCGACCGTATCAGCGTGATTCTGGAGCGGCTGACGGGCTTTCCCGTGTGCGGCAGCCTCTGGCTGGAAGTGGTCGACACCAATGAAGGCAAGGAACTGTCCAATTTCTGCAAGAAGTTCGAGGCACCGCTGCGCAAGGCGCTGACCCAGGCCGGCAAGCTGGTGGATGACCCGCTCAGGCCGCGCCTGCTGCTGACGTTCAAAAGCGGACGCGAAGTGTTTCTCGGGCTCGCCGATGCCGGCAATTCTGCGATGTGGCCTATGGGCATTCCACGTTTGAAATTTCCTCGCGAAGCGCCTAGCCGCTCGACCCTCAAGCTGGAAGAGGCCTGGCACCACTTCATCCCTCGCGATCAGTGGGACGAGCGGCTGTCCGGCGACATGACCGGCGTCGACCTCGGTGCGGCGCCCGGCGGCTGGACGTATCAGCTGGTGCGCCGCGGCATGCTGGTCACCGCCATCGACAACGGCCCGATGGCCGAAAGCCTGATGGACACCGGCCTGGTGCAGCACCTGATGGCCGACGGCTTTACCTATAAACCCCGCCAGCCGGTGGACTGGATGGTCTGCGACATCGTCGAGAAACCAGCCCGAAGTGCCGCGCTGCTGGAGAGCTGGCTGGGCGAGGGCCTGTGCCGCGAGGCGGTGGTCAACCTCAAGCTGCCGATGAAACAGCGCTACGCCGAAGTGCGTCGTTTGCTCGACCGGATAGAAGAAGGCTTCAAGGAGCGCGGTGTTCGTGTCTCGATCGGTTGTAAACAGCTGTACCACGACCGCGAGGAAGTCACCTGCCACTTGCGTCGACTGGATGCGGCCAGGAGCCAGAAAAAAGGCTAGGGCTGCTCCCGCAACCTCAACATCGGCACCCCGCGGCATTTGGCGTGTTCTCCAATATGGGTAACAATGCCTGCCAGCTTTCTGAGGTGCCACATGTCTGAATCCATCGAAAATCTGCCCGTCGACGCCGTTCTGGACGCCAGCGGGCTCAACTGCCCGGAACCGGTGATGATGCTTCACCAGAAGGTGCGTGACCTGCACGGCGGCGGTCTGCTCAAGGTCATCGCCACCGACCCGTCGACTCAGCGAGACATTCCCAAGTTCTGTGTGTTTCTTGGCCATGAACTGATCGAGCAGCAAGCCGACGGTTCGACGTTTTTGTACTGGATCCGCAAAAAGGCCGACTAAAGTCTTTCGGGCCACTTCCAAGACCACGTACAGACACCCTCACGCAGCACTACCGAGTACATCCCATGCGAATCGTCGCCGACGAAAACATCCCGCTGCTCGATGCCTTTTTCTCCCACTTCGGCGAGATTCGCCGCCTGCCGGGGCGGTCCATCGACCGTGCGGCGGTAGCGGACGCCGATATTCTGCTGGTGCGTTCTGTGACGCCGGTCACCGCCGCCATGCTTGAAGGCAGCCCGGTGCGTTTTGTCGGCACCTGCACCATCGGCACTGATCATCTGGATCTGGAATATCTGCACGAGGCGGGTATCCGGTGGTCCAGCGCGCCCGGTTGCAACGCGCGGGGCGTGGTCGACTATGTGCTCGGCAGCCTGCTGACGCTGGCGGAAATCGAAGGTGTCGATCTGCGCCAGCGCACTTATGGCATCGTGGGCGCCGGCCAGGTTGGCGGGCGGCTGGTCGAGGTGCTCAAGGCGCTGGGCTGGAGCGTGCTGGTCTGCGACCCGCCGCGACAGGCAGCCGAGGGCGGCGACTTCGTCAGCCTCGACGAAATCGTGCAGCGCTGCGACGTGATCAGTCTTCATACCCCGCTGACCCGTTCGGGCGCGCAGCGGACACATCATCTGTTTGATGCAACGCGCCTGGGTCAGTTGCGCCAGGGCACGTGGCTGATCAACGCCAGCCGCGGCGCGGTGGTCGACAACGCGGCGCTGCACGACGTGCTGCTCGAACGCGAAGACCTTCAAGCGGTGCTCGACGTCTGGGAAGGCGAGCCGCAAGTCAACATGGCCCTGGCCGATCTGTGTGTGATCGGCACGCCGCACATTGCCGGCTACAGTCTGGACGGACGCCAGCGGGGGACCGCGCAGATCTATCAGGCGCTGTGCGCGTTTCTCGGCCAGCCAGCCTCGATCCTTCTTGAGGACCTGCTGCCCCGGCCATGGCTCGCGCAAGTCATACTGGATGCCGAGACAGACCCGACCTGGGCGCTGAACATGCTGTGCCGTGGCGTCTACGATCCGCGGCGCGATGACGCGGATTTCCGCCGCAGCCTGGTGGGTGATACCCAGGCTCAACGCCTGGCCTTCGATGCGCTGCGCAAGCATTACCCGCCGCGTCGGGAAATTCAGGGCTTGAAAGTCGGGCTGGAAGGCGAGGCTCCACAGCTGCGCCAACTGGTGCTGGCGCTGGGCGCAGAGCTGGTCTGAGCGAATCGGCAGGCAGAAAAAACCCGACGCCAGGGTCGGGTTTCAAAAGCCGGAGTTACTCAGTTTTGTTTTTCAGGGGTGACCCATTGCTTGTCGCACTCTTGGCAAGCGGTCTGCACCATCTCTTCGGTGATCAGGATTTCACGTCCTTCCTGATCCAGCACCGCACCGCCAACCGGCAGGTTGGGCGTGGCCCGAACGATCTCGACGGCATTGCTATGCTCTTGCAGGCTCATGGTTCTTCTCCTTTCCTCAGGTGCACTTTGAAATTACCCGCGCTCGATGACTGTGCCGTGACATTTCTCAACCGCTCGTACGCAAGTCAGCCCGACAGACAAGCGGTGGAACCAGCGGGCGTCCCAAGGACGTCGCTCCACCTTACTGCTGTCATTGGGCGATAACACCTGACCCGACTGCGCTTGGGAAAGTTCATTGTCCAGACGGAACATCTGCGCGCAGATTCCAGATGAGTACAGGTGTAGGCTTGGCGACTCAAGCATTTACCGACAGGCAGGTAGCTTTTTTGATGATTTCGGTCTTTTCCCGTCGGCAGCGCCAGGCGGTTCGTCTGGCGTGGAGCTTCATTTCGCCTTATCGCTGGCAAGCCCTTGGCGCCTTGCTGGCCCTTGTCGTGACCGCCGGGATCACGCTGTCCATCGGGCAGGGCGTGAGGATGATGGTGGACCAGGGTTTCATGACCCGGTCGGCGGAGCTGCTCGAACGCTCGATCGGAGTGTTCATGCTGCTGATCGTCGGCCTGGCGCTGGGCACCTTCGCACGCTTTTATCTGGTGTCCTGGATTGGCGAGCGGGTGGTGGCCGACCTGCGCAAGAAAGTCTTCGATCACCTGATCGACTTGCACCCCGGTTTTTATGAGAGCAACCGCAGTTCGGAAATCCAGTCGCGGCTGACCGCCGACACCACGCTGCTGCAGTCGGTGATTGGTTCATCGCTGTCAATGTTTCTGCGCAATGCCCTGATGGTGATAGGCGGCATCGTGCTGCTGTTCATTACCAACCCCAAGCTGACCAGCATAGTGGTGGTCGCTCTGCCGCTGATCATTGCCCCGATCCTGATGTTCGGTCGCCGGGTGCGCAGTCTGTCCAGGGAGAGCCAGGACCGCATCGCCGATGTGGGCAGTTATGTGGCGCAGGCGCTCGGGCAGATCAAGACCGTGCAGGCCTATAACCATCAACAGCAGGACAAGGCACATTTCGCCGCTACCGCCGAGCAGGCTTTCGACACTGCGCGCAAGCGGATTCTGCAGCGCTCGTGGCTGATCACGCTGGTGATCGTGCTGGTTCTGGGCGCGGTGGCAGCAATGCTGTGGGTTGGCGGCATGGATGTGATCAACGGCACAATCACCAGCGGCGAGCTGGCAGCCTTTGTGTTCTACGCGCTGATTGTCGGCATGGCGTTCGGCACCCTGAGCGAGGTCATCGGCGAGTTGCAGCGGGCGGCGGGGGCGGCCGAGAGGATCAGCGAGCTGCTCGCGGCGCGCAGCGAGATCACCGCGCCTCGCGATAATCGCGTGACTCTGCCGCCGCGTGTCAGCGGGCGCCTGACCTTCGAGGATGTCAGCTTTGCCTATGCTTCGCGTCCTGACCATAACGCCGTGGATGAGCTGACCCTGACCGTTGCAGCCGGCGAAACACTCGCGCTGGTGGGGCCGTCCGGAGCCGGCAAATCGACACTGTTCGATCTGCTGCTGCGTTTTTACGATCCGCAACAGGGCCGCATTCTTGTGGACGACACGCCGATTGATCAGCTGGACCCGCAGGACCTGCGCCGCTGTTTTGCGCAGGTTGCACAAAACCCCGCACTGTTCATTGGCAGCGTCGAGGACAACATCCGCTATGGCAACCCGGACGCGACCTTCGAGCAGGTCGAGGCGGCAGCGCGGATTGCCCACGCTCACGAATTCATCCTGCAAATGGCTGACGGGTATCAGACAAGACTGGGCGAGGGCGGCGCGGGGCTATCCGGTGGCCAGCGTCAACGTCTCGCAATTGCCAGGGCTTTGCTGGTCGACGCGCCGATTCTGCTGCTGGATGAGGCGACCAGCGCGCTGGATGCACAGAGCGAGCACCTGATTCAGCAGGCGCTGCCGGATCTGATGAAAGGCCGCACCACGCTGGTCATCGCCCATCGGCTGGCCACGGTGCAGAACGCGGATCGCATTGCGGTGATCGATCAGGGCCGTCTGGTAGCGGTCGGCACCCATGCACAGCTGATCGCCAACAACCCGCTCTATGCCAGGCTGGCGGCGCTGCAATTCAATGCGCGGATGGACAAGGCGGGTAGCACGGCAGACATCGGGTAGCGCGCCAGATCGGGATGACTCGCCCTGATTGCGACATGCTCAGGGCGAGTAGCGCGGACAACAGAGGCTTATCGGTATTCACACAGATAAGCGGTGTCGACGCTGACCTTGAGCTGGAATTTGCTGTTGGCCGGCACGTCGAAGCGGCTGCCGGTGGCGTAGGTTTCCCAGGTTTCGCTGCCTGGCAGTCGGACTGCCAGCTCACCGGAGATCACGTGCATGATTTCGCGCTGCGCAGTGCCGAACTCATATTCGCCAGCGGCCATCACGCCAATGGTGGCTTGACCTTCGGTCTGGCTGAAAGCGATGGATTTGACGGTGCCGTCGAAATACTCGTTTACCTTGAACATGGATGATTCCTTGATAAAGGGGCTGAAAAGGGGCCGCCCAGTATGCCCAAGGCATCCATTTCCGTCACCCGCATTACGCCACTGACCGGCACTGCCCGTTTTTGCCGCAAGCGCTCAACCGCAGGCGTTCAGCCGGGAAGGGTCAGTGGCAGCAGGCGCGCGGTGTTGCGTGCGTCGACCAGCGCCCGGTGCTGCTGCCCGCTGAATTGCATGCCGGCCAGTTGCAGCGCGCCATTGAGACCCAATGGACGCTGCAATTGCCGCGCCTGGGCGAAACGCTGTTTGAGGTTCACGTACGGCATGCTGGACAGGGCGCTGTCCAATTGGTGCTGACGCCATTCTTCGAGCAGCTGTCGACGGTCGTAGTCACCCCAGCTGGCCCATCCCACCACCCGCGTCCGATGATGACTCAACCAGCGCTCGAATTGTGGCCAGACGGTAGTCATGGGCGCCGCGCTATCGATGTTGCTCTGGCTGATATGGGTCAGTTCCTTGCAGAACTGGGTCAGCAGCGGCCTGCGTAACGGCCGTACGAAGCGCTCGAAGTGATCCAGCTCGCGGCCGTCCTGGTTGACCAGCGTCGCGCCGATTTCGATGACTTCCATTTCCGCGACCGGCCACCCGCCTTCCTCGGTAGTGGCCTCCAGGTCAATCACCAGCCAATGGGGCATTCTTGGGCTTCCTTTGAGCGTTGAATGAATGGAGCGTAGCCACTTTCGCCCGGATACGCCCGCTGCTTGCGCCCGTGCGACAGCGACAGGCAGCAGCTACATCGACCCCGGTTCCGGCCATTGGTGCCTTGAACGCTGGAGAGGCTGCGGGCTCGCTGCGATGGCGAAATACTGGCCCTAAGCCTTTTTGCCAGTTGTCTATCCTGCGGAAATTGCATAGCGTGTAGCGTTTTAAGCGATGCCGTGTTGTATGAAGAAGTACCTGTTGATAGCCAATGGTCTGAAACGCGTCGCTTGTCTGGGCACTCTGCTGGTCGTTTCCGCGTGGTCCGGTTCCCAGGCGCTGGCGGCGCAGGTGGTGAAAATCGGAGCCGTGCATTTCCCTCCCTACGTGGTGCGGCCGGAAAAGGGCGACGACAGTGGGCTGCTGGTCAAGCTGGTGGAGGCTCTGAATGCCGCGCAGGAGGATTTTCAGTTCGTTATGGTGCCCACGTCAGTACCGCGCCGGTATCGGGACTTCGTTCAGGGCCGCATCGACATGGCGATCTTCGAGAATCCGGAATGGGGTTGGGCGGACATTGCCTACAACAAGGTCGACATGGGGCTGGAAGATGCCGAAGTGTTCGTCGCCCGGCGCGCCGAAGGCCGCGAGCAGGATTATTTCGATGATCTGTCGGACAAACGCCTGGCGCTGTTCAGCGGCTATCACTATGCCTTCGCCGATTTCAATACCGACCCCAGGTACCTGGCGGAAAAATTCAAGGTGACGCTGACCTATTCCCACGACAGCAACCTGATGATGGTCGTTCGCGGACGTGCTGATGTTGCGCCGGTTACACGTTCCTATCTGATCGACTTCGCCGCCCGCCATCGTAACGACGCCCGCCAGTTTCTGGTGTCTGATCGGGTGGATCAGACCTACCGGCAATACGCATTGCTGCGCCCGGGCGCGCCTATCGACGCCAGGCATTTCAGCCGGATCTTGCAGACATTGCGCGAAGAGGGTGCGCTGAGCAGAATTTTTCAGCCGTTGCACATCGAAGTATTGCCGCAGCCGCTAGCGCCTGCCGGCAGTTGAAGGGGAGCAGGCGGCGTGGCCGCCGCCTGTCCTGAATCAGCGGTCCTTGGCTTCCTTGGCGTCCATCTCGGCATTGCGCTCATGGACGCGCTTGAGTTGTTCTTCGGTCAGCGGCAGTTTTTTCGCAGTATCGCGCAACATCATCAAACCGCCGACGATCGAGCCGATTGCAACCAGCAGAATTAACCAGGCATACCAGGGCATAGTGCGCTCCTTGTTGTGATACCGGTTTGAGCAGCGGCGCCACCCAATGGTTCAAGTGTACGCGCCGCTTCAAGCCCGTGCCCACGCCTGTTTCAGCAAGCACCGGACATCACACACCGGTGAGCATCGCGTCTGCCGGCGCGGCGGCGCGCGACCTTGCCGTCAGTGTGAAATACACGAATCCGACGGCCATGAAGATCAGGAAGATCAGGCTGATCAGCGGGTTGAACCAGACCATCGCCACCAGGCATACCACCGCCAGCAACAGCGCGATACCGGGCACCGCCGGATAGCCCGGAGCGCGGAATGAGCGTTCAAGGCCCGGTTCGGTTTTACGCAACCGAAACAGGCTGAGCATGCTCATGATGTACATCACGATGGCGCCGAATACGGCCATGGTGATCATCGCTGCTGTCAGCGTCATGCCGCCGAGGTTGACCAGACCATCGCTGTAGATCGCGGCGATGCCGATCAGTCCCCCGGCGATGATGGCCCGGTGCGGGGTCTGGAAGCGCGAGAGCCGCGCCAGCGAAGCGGGCAGGTAACCGGCGCGGGCCAGCGCGAAGAACTGCCGCGAGTAGCCGAGGATGATCCCGTGAAAGCTGGCGACCAGTCCGAACAGGCCGATCCAGACCAGCATATGCAGCCAGCCAGAGCTGTCTCCTACAACCGCTTTCATCGCCTGCGGCAGTGGGTCATTGATGTTGGATAGGGTCCGCCAGTCGCCCACGCCACCGGCGAACAACATCACGCCAAGCGCCAGCACCACCAGCGTGAGAATGCCGCTGATGTAGGCTTTGGGAATCGTGCGCTTCGGGTCTTTGGCTTCTTCGGCAGCCATCGCCGCACCTTCGATGGCCAGAAAGAACCAGATCGCGAAGGGAATTGCCGCGAACATTCCGGCAATCGCGCCGGGCCCGAAGGTGTCCGCGCCCGCCCAGCCGTTGAGGGCGAACGTGCTGAAGCTGAACGCCGGTGCCACAACGCCCATGAATACCAGCAATTCGGCCACGGCCAGGACGCAGACGACAAGCTCGAAGGTGGCTGCCAGTTTGACTCCCAGAATATTGAGCGTCATGAACACGATGTACGCGCCGACGGCGGCGTGCTTGGGGTCGAGCGTCGGAAACTGCACGTTCAGGTAAGCGCCGATGGCCAGAGCGATGGCGGGCGGCGCGAAGACGAATTCGATCAGCGTCGCCATCCCGGCAATCAGACCGCCTTTTTCACCGAAAGCGCGTCGGCTGTAGGCAAATGGGCCGCCGGCGTGCGGGATGGCGGTCGTCAGTTCGGTAAAGCTGAAAATGAAGCAGGTGTACATCGTGGCGACCATCAGAGCGGTCACCATGAACCCCAGCGTTCCGGCAACACCCCAGCCGTAGCTCCAGCCGAAGTATTCGCCGGATATGACCAGCCCTACCGCAATTCCCCACAAATGAAGCGTTCCCAGTGTCGGCTTGAGTTGAGTGCTCATCATGTTCTTCCTGAGGTCGTCGAAACAGCATCCTGCGGATGGCTTGCAGACGGCATGCCATTGCCGCGGGGCGGGTCGTAATGGTGCCGATGAGGTCGCACAGAGAACGATGGCGCCAGGCCGGGCGCCAGCCTGTGCGGCTTTGGTGCAGCGAAGTGCCGAGGTGGGCCTGTGGCGTGCAGCGCGAAGTCCGGTTTGCGCAATTAGCGATCACCGGGTCCCGTCGGCTGAAAGGTTCGGCTACAATGCGCGCCGATTTCGACTTACCTGAGAACATGCTCATGTCCGCCTGCCAGACTCCTGTCATCGTCGCCCTGGATTTCCCGACCCGTGACGCCGCCCTTAGGCTGGCCGACCAGCTCGACCCCAAGTTGTGCCGCGTCAAGGTCGGCAAGGAGCTGTTCACCAGCTGTGCGTCGGACATCGTCGAGACCCTGCGCGACAAGGGCTTCGAAGTTTTCCTGGACCTCAAATTCCACGACATTCCCAACACTACGGCGATGGCGGTCAAGGCGGCTGCGGAGATGGGCGTGTGGATGGTCAACGTGCATTGCTCCGGTGGCCTGCGCATGATGGCGGCCTGTCGTGAAGTACTGGACCAGCGCAGCGGTCCACAGCCCCTGTTGATCGGCGTCACCGTGCTGACCAGCATGGAACGCGAAGATCTGGCCGGCATCGGTCTGGATATCGACCCGCAGGAGCAGGTACTGCGTCTGGCCGCACTGGCTGAAAAGGCCGGTATGGACGGCCTGGTGTGCTCGGCGCTTGAAGCCCGTGCATTGAAGGCCGCCCATCCATCCCTGCAACTGGTCACCCCGGGCATCCGTCCGGCGGGCAGCGCCCAGGACGACCAACGCCGCATTCTGACCCCGCGTCAGGCGCTGGATGCCGGTTCCGATTATCTGGTGATCGGCCGTCCGATCAGCCAGGCCGCCGATCCGGCCAAGGCCCTGGCAGCAGTCGTCGCCGACCTGGCGTAAAACGCTTGTAGCAGCGGTCCGCTCCTGCGATCGCATCGCTAGACCTTCAGAATCAGTTTCCCGAAATTCTCTCCGGTGAACAGCCGGTGCAGGGTTTCGGGGAAGGTTTCCAGGCCTTCGACGATATCTTCGCGGCTCTTGAGCTTGCCCTCGGCGATCCAGCCGGCGATTTCCTGGCCTGCGGCGGCGAAGCGCGCGGCGTGGTCGAGCACGACGAAGCCTTCCATGCGCGCGCGGTTGACCAGCAACGACAGGTAGTTGGCCGGCCCCTTCACAGGCGTGGTGTTGTTGTACTGGCTAATGGCGCCGCAGATGACCACTCGCGCATGCAGCGCCAGTCGGCTTAGCACTGCGTCGAGGATGTCGCCCCCCACGTTGTCGAAATACACGTTCACGCCGTTGGGGCACGTGCGTTTCAAACCTTCCAGCACGTCTTCGTTCTTGTAATCGATGACGGCGTCAAAGCCCAGTTCGTCGGTCAGCGTCCGGCATTTCTGCTCGCCACCGGCGATGCCCACCACTCGACAACCCTTGAGCCTGGCGATCTGCCCGGCGACGCTGCCGACCGCACCGGCCGCGCCTGAGATCACGACGGTCTCGCCGCTTTTCGGCGCACCCACGTCCAGCAGCGCAAAGTAGGCGGTCATGCCGGTCATGCCCAGTGCGGAAAGGTAGAGCGGCAACGGGGCAAGCTGTGGGTCCACTTTGTAGAAGCCTTTGGGCTCCCCGGCGAAATAGTTCTGCACGCCGACGGCGCCCTGCACATGATCGCCCTCGGCATAGTTCGGATGTTTCGATTCGACCACTTCGCCCACGCCCAGAGCGCGCATGACCTCACCCAGACCGACCGGGGCGATGTACGACTTGCCTTCGTTCATCCAGCCCCGCATCGCCGGATCCAGGGACAGGTAGCTGTTGCGTATCAGGACTTGCCCGTCGCTCAGGTCCTCGACCGATGCTTGCTCAAAGGTGAAGTCTTCGCGGGTAACGTGGCCTACGGGGCGCCGGGCGAGCAGGAAACGTCGGTTGGTAACACGGGTCATGGCAGGCCTCTGAATAGAGAAGAATCAAGGAATGATGCGAAGGGGAGACGGATTGATTGAAGACGTGACTGACCAGCTCGGCAAGTCGGACAGGCGCGGCGAATGTGTTTGCATACCGGTCAATGATGAACGGCCGGTTCGCCCGATGTTGGCGCCACATTGCGGCTTGAGTCGCTTTCGTCAGTGCTCTACATTGACCCATCACGAAATCCAGGTCCCGCTATGTCTGCCATCCGTCCGCCAAACCTTCATGCACCGCAGCCTCATGCACCCGGACGTCGTCCGTCGGTGCTGCGTGCCGGTGACGCCGTCGCGCTCGTTTCTCCGGCCGGTCCGGTCGATGCAGCCAGGGTTGATGCGGCCGTGGAAGTACTCACGAGCTGGGGGCTCAAACCACGGGTCTATCCCCACGCGCTGGGCAGACACTCGTTCTACGCCGGCACCGATGAGGATCGTCTGGCCGATCTGAACCACGCGCTGGCGGATCCTGAGATTCGTGCCGTGCTGTGCAACCGCGGCGGATACGGCTTGCAACGCATCGTTCAGGGTCTGGACCTGGCCGCGGTCAGGCGCGATCCCAAACTGGTGTCCGGTTTTTCCGACGTCACGGCGCTGCACGGCGCGCTGTGGTGCGGCGCCCGGCTGCCGACCATTCACGGCCCTGTCGCCACGCAACTAGGCCGGGGCGGCCTGTTCGCCAGCAGCTTGCGTCAGGTGCTGATGAGTGCGGAGCCGGTGGTGCTCACCGCTCATGCCGATGTGTCGACAGTCAGCGTCAGAACCGGCGGGCGGGCGGAAGGGGTTCTGCTGGGTGGCAACCTGAGCATTCTGAGCACCAGCGTCGGCACCCCGTTCATGCCGGATCTCAAGGGCGCGATTCTGCTGATCGAGGACGTCGGCGAGGCGGCCTATCGGGTTGATCGATTGCTGACGCACTTGCTCAACTGCGGCATTCTTCAGCAGCTGGCGGGCATCGCCCTGGGTGATTTCAGCGAGCCTGCCAACGCGGTCGGCTCGATCCGCCCGGCCGATGTGCTGAACGAACGCCTGAGCGGCCTGGGCATTCCGGTGCTGGGCGGTCTCCCGGTCGGGCATGGTGATCTCAATCAGGCGTTGCCGCTGGGGACGCACGCGACGCTGGATGTCGATGAGCGAACGCTGCTGGTGGCACCCGCCGCGCAGTCCTGAGCGCATGCAGCCTTAGTCCATATGAACGGGGTGGAGCCGGGCAGCTAGCGCCCGGGCATCACGCCGCCCATGCGCTCGGTGATTGCCGACGCGGTCGCGTGCAAACGCTTTGCCGCGTGCGCCTGAGCCTGATCGGTCAGCACCGCGCCCGAGCCGACCACGGTTATAACTCCCACCAACTGGCTGCCCATCGCAAACAACGGCGCCGAGGCGGCATTGATGCCGGGCATCAGCAATCCCTGGATCTGGTGCACGCCTTCGTCGCGGATCTGCCGGACATGCTGCGCGACGTTATCGCGCTGCGCATCGTCGAAGCGAGCGGCTTCTTCGGCGCGCAACGTCGACGTTTGCGCAGCACCCAAAAAACTCTCGAAAACAAGACCGGTAGAAGAGCCAAGCAGCGGCAGAACCGAGCCGATCTGGGTCACCAGCGTCACTGCTCCCAGTGAAGGCTCGACGTACACCACGGTGGGACCTTTGTTGCCCCAGACCGCCAGAAAGCACGTCTGGTTGAGCTCGTCGCGCAGTTCTGCGAGGTGTGGCGCCGCCACCTTGAGCACGTCCAGCTTGCCGAGTGCGGCAAGGCCGACCTGCAGGGCTTCACGTCCCAGCCCGTAATGATTGGTCACCGTGTCTTGCTCGGCGAATCCACTGGCGATCAGCGCCTGCAGATAGCGGTGGGCTTTGCTGGCAGGCATGCCCAGATGCTCGGCCAGCCTCGACAACGACGTCGAGGGCGCAAGTTCGGCGAGAGCCTTGAGGACGCCCAGGCCTACTTCGGCGGCCTGGACCTTCTGCTGGCGGGCACCGGCAGGGCTGTGGATTTCGTCGGTCATGGCAGATTGCGCGTGTCAGGAAAGGCGAGCTTTATAGCTTGACCGGGTTCCAAACTCAAATTACGTTATCCGTAATTTGTTTACGAATATTGTCGGTATGCCCCTCAAACGACAACAAGAGGTCGAGATGCCCAGCCAGTCAATCCACGAGCCCTTGGCCTATCAGTCCGGGTTCGGCAACCAGTTCAGCAGTGAAGCCTTGCCCGATGCGCTGCCACAGGGCCGCAACTCTCCCCAGAATCACCCGTTGGGTCTGTATGCCGAACAGTTGTCCGGCACCGCCTTCACCGTGGCACGCCACGAAGCGCGGCGCAGCTGGCTCTACCGGATTCAACCGTCGGCGGCGCATCCTCGCTATCAGCGCATGAGCCGACAGATTGTCGGCATGGAGCAGGGGCCGGTCACACCCAACCGCCTGCGCTGGAATGCCTTCAGCGTTCCTGCCGAGCCCGCCGATCTGCTCGATGGTCTGGTGGCGCTCGCCGCGACCTCCGCGGCGGAGCAGGTGGATGGAGTCAGCGTTTATGTCTATGCCGCCAACACGTCCATGCGGCGGGCATTTTTCAATGCGGACGGCGAATGGCTGATCGTGCCGCAGCAAGGCCGCCTGCGCATCGTTACCGAGCTGGGTCGGCTGGATGTGGCCCCGCAGGAGATCGCGGTGTTGCCGCGTGGCATGAAATGCCGCATTGAGCTGCTCGACGCCACGGCCCGTGGCTACATCTGCGAAAACCATGGTTGTGCGTTGCGCTTGCCTGATCTGGGACCGATCGGCAGCAACGGATTGGCCAACCCACGGGATTTTCTGGCTCCGGTGGCCTGGTACGAGGACAGCACCGAGCCGGTTGAACTGGTCCAAAAATTCCTGGGTGAGCTGTGGGCGACGCAACTGCCTCATTCGCCGTTCGATGTGGTCGCCTGGCACGGCAACAACGTGCCGTACAAATATGATCTGCGACGTTTCAACACCCTGGGCACGGTCAGTTACGACCACCCGGACCCATCGATCTTCACCGTGCTCACTTCGCCTGGTGTAGTGCACGGCCAGGCCAACGTCGACTTCGTGATCTTCCCGCCGCGCTGGATGGTGGCGGAAAACACCTTTCGACCGCCGTGGTTCCACCGCAACCTGATGAACGAGTTCATGGGCCTGATCGAGGGCGAATACGACGCCAAGGCCGAGGGATTCATACCAGGCGGCGTTTCGTTGCACAACTGCATGAGCGCTCACGGGCCGGATAACGCTACGGCGGTCAAGGCGATGGCTGCCGACCTCAAACCACACAAGATCGAAAACACCATGGCATTCATGTTCGAGACCGGCAAAGTGCTGCGTGCCAGCCGTCATGCCCTTGAGTGCCCCGAGCTGCAAGCCGACTACGACGGCTGCTGGAACGGCATGGCCCGAACGTTCAACAAGGAAGCGCAACAATGAAGCCGATTCATCAACGCCGCAGTTGGGTGGCGTCTGCCAATGGCCACCCGGACTTTCCGTTGCAGAACCTGCCGCTGGGCGTGTTCAGTCACGGCGATTCGACTCCGCGTGGCGGGGTGGCTATCGGCGACATGATTCTCGACCTGCAAGCGGTGATCGAAGCGGATCTGCTGAATGGGAATGCCCGGGATATCGCCTCGGTTGCCGCCCGCGAGCAGCTCAATGACTTCTTCGCTCTCGGCGCAGGCGCACGTCAGACGTTGCGCGATGCGCTGCTGCAATTGCTCGATGAGGACAGCCCGCACGCCGGGCGCGTGCAGGCAGGGTTGCTGCACCCGATGAGTGAGTGCCGCATGCACCTCCCGGCAAGGGTCGGGGATTACACCGACTTCTATGTAGGCATTCACCACGCGATGAACGTCGGCAAACTGTTTCGTCCGGACAACCCGCTACTGCCCAATTACAAATATGTGCCGATCGGCTACCACGGCCGGGCTTCGACGCTTTGCGTATCGGGCTCGGCCGTCACGCGGCCCAATGGCCAGACGTTGCCGGCTGGCGAGCAGGAGCCAGTGTTCGGTCCGTGCAAGCGGCTGGATTATGAACTGGAGCTTGGCGTCTGGATCGGACCGGGCAACGCCCGCGGCGAAGCCATTGCCATCGGGCAGGCGCAGCAGCACGTTGCAGGTTTCTGCCTGCTCAACGACTGGTCCGCGCGCGACATCCAGGCCTGGGAATATCAACCGCTGGGGCCATTTCTGTCCAAGAGCTTCGCCACCACCCTTTCACCCTGGGTGATAACCGCCGAAGCCTTGCAACCGTTTCGCAGCGCTCAACCCGGGCGTCCCGAAGGCGATCCGCAGCCGTTGGCGTATTTGCTCGATGACGCCGATCAGCGTATCGGCGCGCTGGATATCGAGCTTGAAGTGCTGCTCCTGACCGAACAGATGCGCAGCGCGAACATGGCGCCGCACCGGCTGGCGCTGAGCAACAGCCTGCACATGTACTGGACCGTGGCGCAGATGGTGGCGCACCACAGCGTCAACGGTTGCGCACTGCAACCCGGCGATCTGTTCGGCACCGGCACACTGTCGGGGCCACAGGCCGGTCAGCTGGGCAGCCTGCTGGAAATGACCGAGGGTGGCAAACAGACGGTAGCGCTGCCCAGTGGCGAACAACGCCGTTTTCTCGAAGACGGTGATGAAGTGATCCTGCGTGCGCGCTGCCACAGGGAAGGGCAGGTGTCCATCGGCTTTGGCGAGTGCCGTGGCCGGGTCAGCGCGGCACCGCCTTCGGCTTAGGACGCCACCGGGATTTCGTACCAGCCAAGGAACATGTCGAGTGTCGATTCCACCACTTTTTCCTGTTCCTCGGCGCTCAGCAGCTCGGCGTTGAACGTCACCTGCGGCCAGAAGGCGAACGCCTTGAGCAAAGCGTGCATCTGGGTGGCCGCAAAGCCGGGGTCGATGGGCTTCAGGCGCTGGTCTTTCTGTGCAGCGCGGATCCATACCGTGAATGTCTCTTCGCGCTCATTGATGCGCGCCATCCACGCCTGCGCGCGCTCCGGGGAGTGCACGGTCGCGCCCACGACCACGCGAGCCAGGTCCAGAAAACTGCTGTCGTTAAGCGTGCGCATCTTCTGCCACAGCAATTCGCGCAGTTGTTCGCGCAGCGTACAGTCGGGGCGATAAGGCGCGTCTGCCGATGGCGGCGCGCAGCTCCAAAGCCGCTGCAGGATCTCCGCGAACAGCTCTTCCTTGCTGGGGAAATGGTTATAGACCGTACGTTTGGAGACCTCGGCCCGCGCCGCAATGCGATCCATGCTGGTGATCTCGAAACCCCGGTCGCGAAACTCGGCGATGGCCGCCATCACGATGGCTTCGCGTTTCTGATCGGTAAGGCGCATGGCTGTGGTCATTGGACTCGCTTCAAACGTGCGTTTAGAGAAAATTACACTCGGTAGTTTACTTGTCGGCGCTGATGATGCAAGCTTAAAACTACACCGTGTAGTGTAAGTAACTTCTACCTGATCTCAGGAGGCAGCATCTCATGGCCACGACTCAAACCCGAACGGACGTATCTTCCTTGCCCACCTTGTCTCGTCACGAGGGCCGCTACCGTAACCGTGCGCCGATGAAGCCGCTGAGCCTGATGCGCACCCTCGGCGTGTTCTGGGACCAGATGTTCAACAAGCCCAGCCACACACGCCCGGCCGGTGAGATTCCGGTGCAGCCGCTGTCGCGTCAGCAATTGCTCGCGGCACCGAACAATACTGTGTACCGCCTGGGTCATTCGACCGTGCTGCTCAAATTGCGCAACCGCTTCTGGATCACTGATCCGGTTTTCGCCGAGCGTGCCTCGCCGGTACAGTGGGCCGGCCCACAACGCTTTCACCAGCCGCCGATCAGCCTCGACCAGCTGCCGCCGATCACCGCGGTGATCCTGTCCCACAACCATTACGACCATCTTGATCGAACGGCCATCGCCGCGCTGGTCGACAAGACCGAACACTTCCTCGCGCCGCTGGGCGTCGGCGATACGCTGATCGGCTGGGGCGTGCCCGCTGAAAAAGTACAGCAGCTGGACTGGTGGCAATCCACCGAAGTGGCGGGCGTACGGTTTGTCGCCACGCCGTCGCAGCATTTTTCCGGTCGCTCATTGCGTGACAGTAACCAGACGCTCTGGGCGTCGTGGGTGATTCTTGACGACGAACAGCGGATTTTCTTCAGTGGCGACAGCGGCTATTTCGACGGCTTCAAGCTCATCGGCGAGCAGTACGGGCCGTTCGATCTGACACTGATGGAAACCGGAGCCTATAACGTCGAATGGCCGCACGTGCACATGCAGCCCGAGGAAACCCTGCAGGCCCACATTGACTTGCGTGGCCGCTGGTTGCTGCCGATCCACAACGGCACGTTCGATCTGGCGATGCATGCCTGGCATGAACCGTTCGACCGTATCGTGGCGCTGGCGTGGGAACGTAACGTGTCGATCACTACGCCTCTGATGGGCCAGCCGTTCTATCTGCAATATCCCAGTCGCGGGCACGCCTGGTGGCTGGAAGTAGACGCAGTGTCGGAGCCCGTCGAGCAGCGGCACAAGCAACCCGTGCGTTGCACGCGCAGCCAGCAGAACGCCTGACAACTCATGAGTGTCAGGCGCACGGGTTACTCAGGCTGCTTGGGGTCGGGCGAGGTGCGCGGACGCGGCTGTTCGCCCTTCTCGTTGAGTTTCTTCTGCTCCTCGCCCACCTTGCCAGCATTTTCCGGCTTGTGATCAAGGTCCTCGCGTTTGGATTCTTGGGCCATTACCAGTCTCCAGGTTCGTCAGGCTCTCTTGGTATTGGTCAACGCAGCGCGCGCAAGATTCGATCGTATTTTGCCCGCGAGGAATTTCAAGGCTCCTTGGTCAGATCGACCAGTGGCTGCTCACGGACCTCAGTGGGGCGGCCAGCCTGAATGTCCCTGATCTGGCCCAGCGCCTGATCCACCGCGGGCTTGTCGGCCAACAGGCTGTAGCTGATCTGGAACTGACGCTGCTCCTTGGGCGCGATGGTCGGCACCAGGTTCAGCGGCCGCTGGAAGCGACGGTTATACGAGAAGCTGGTGCCCGGTTCCAGCCCGGTCACGTAACCCTGGCCCTTGGTATCGGTGTTCTTCCATAACGAAAATACCGGCAGTTGCCGGGTATCGAAGCCGACCGCCACGCCGAGGCTGCCTGCCTTGTTGTGCAGCACCGTGACCGTCTTGCCCTGAGCGTCGGCGTAGGGCACGACGTTATAGACGGTTTCGTCGTAATCGGCAGTCGGCGCGCGGTACGTCTGCCAGTCGCTCAGGTCGCCTCGGGCTTTCTCGTTGAACGGCGATACTTGCTTGACCGGCGCTTCGAACCGCGCGCCTTGCTCCAGAAACGGTGTGCTGAAGTTACTGTGGTACAGCGCCTGATATTCCTTGGGGTAATCCCCGTTATTGGTCAGCGTGTCGTTAAGCACAAAGCTTGCGCTGCCAGGCTCGGTGACCAACTCGGTCTGCACCGAAAAATCGACCTTCTTGAACGCCTGCTCCTTCAGTTCGCCCTTGAGCCGGATCGCGTACGGCGGCTGCTCGTCGATCTGCAGGACCACCTTGCTGGCCGGAATGTTGGCCGCGCGACCGTGCAAGGTCAGCAGCTCGCCGTTATCGACGCCGGGATGGCCGACCCACTCATAGCCGCAACGGGTCACCAGCTCATTGAAACCTTCCAGCCAGCCGAGCCCGCCGCGACCGTTCAGCTCGATGAACGCCGGGTTGACCAGTTCCTTGACCGGAGAGTCCCAGCCCATGCGCACGTCGCCGACGGAAGCTTGCAGCACGTTCATACCGCGGGTAGCCACCACCGAAAGTTTCATCGTGCCGTTGTCGATCTCGATGACACTGACGCCTTCCTGTCGACCGCCGTGCAAAGTGCGAACGGTCACCGAGAAGGGCTTGCCGGTCTTGACGCCAAGCTGCTGGCTGGTGATCTGCTGATTCTGCGCGGCCTTGTCGACGTCGAGCAGTACGTAGTCCCAGGCCAGGGCGTGGGTGGAAGCGGCCAATGCACTGAGGCCGAAAAACAGAGGCAGGGTTTTCATGAGCAGGGCTGTCCTTGTGGAGTCTTCTTGGAATTGTGGGCAAGCTTGATCGGGTTAATCGATTCAGCTTGCCAGAAGTCTAGCCACGATCCGCAAAGCCAGTCACCTGAAATCTGCCATGCAGTCAGGCAAATTTTCGCGCGCCAGCGACGCAAAGGATGACACCGGCCGTCACGCCGAGCATGCCGAGGCTGACTGGCTCGTGCAGCACGGCCGCCGCCAGCGCCAGGCCAAAGAATGGTTGCAGCAATTGCAGTTGGCCGACCGCCGCGATGCCGCCTTGGGCAAGGCCGCGATACCAGAAGACGAAACCGATCAGCATGCTGAACAGCGACACGTAGCCAAGGCTGACCCAGGCCGGCGTGCTGATGCCCGACAGCGAAGGCGGGGCAACGATCCAGGCGAGGGTGATCATCACTGGCAACGAAAGCACAAGCGCCCAACAGATCACCTGCCAGCCGCCGAGGGTTCGCGACAGTCGGGCGCCTTCCGCGTAGCCCAGTCCACAGGCGACTATCGCCAAGAGCATCAGGCTGTCTCCGATGACGGAAGCGGTCAGACCGCGAGACGCCGCGAAACCAACCACCAGCAGGCTGCCCAGCCCCGAAAACAGCCAGAAGACCGGCCGCGGACGTTCCGCGCCGCGCAGTACCCCGAATGCGGCTGTCGCCAGTGGCAACAGGCCGACAAACACGATCGAATGCGCGGCGGTGACATGTTGCAACGCCAGTGCCGTAAGCAGCGGAAAACCCAGCACCACGCCCGCCGCGACAATCACTAGCGACAGCAGGTGCTGCCGGGCAGGGCGTTTCTGCTCAAGCAGCACCAAGGCAAGCAGAGCGACGAATCCCGCTATGGCGGCGCGGGCGAAGGTCAGAAACAGCGGGTCGAATTCCATCACCGCTACGCGCGTTGCCGGCAACGAGGCGCTGAAAATCACCACGCCGATCAGTCCGTTGAGCCAACCGGTGGCGGCGCGTTGTTGCAGGTGAGCCGTTCGTTCCATGTGCATCACTCGTCAAAGGGAGCCGGCTGGCTTGCCAGTGCGCCCGCGTAGAGCGCATCGTATGGCGGCTGCCCAATACAATCAAAAAATCGTCATGGATACGGTGTTTATGCCTCGTGCTCGCTACAAATTGCTGGTCGACTCCCTGGCCGCGGATATTCGTGCCGGGCGGTTGAGCCCTGGCACTCGTTTGCCGCCGCATCGCCAGCTTGCTGCCACCCACGGCTTCGCACTGGTCACGGCAACCCGCGTTTATGCCGAGCTTGAAGCCATGGGGCTGGTGAGCGGCGAAGCCGGGCGGGGCACCTTTGTTCGCGAAAGATCTTTGCCGCCGGGGCACGGGGTCGATCAGATCGCGCCCGCCGCCGACATGATCGACCTCAACTTCAACTATCCCGCGTTGCCCGGTCAGGCAGAACTGCTGCGCGGCGCGCTGCGCCAGTTGGCGGCGTCGGGCGACATTGAAGCCTTGCTGCGCTATCAGCCGCATCCCGGGCGCTTGCACGAGCGGGCCAGTGTCGCGCGGCATCTGTTGGCGCGCGGCCTGCGAGTCGACGCCGAGCAGGTGGCGATCGTCAGCGGTGCCCAGCACGGACTGGCTGTCACCTTGATGGCGCTGTTGCAACCGGGTGACGTGGTGGCGGTCGACGCCTTGACCTATTCGGGCTTCAAGGTACTGGCCGAGTCGCTGCACCTTGAGCTGTTGCCTGTTCCCGTAACTCCTGAAGGGCCGAACCTGGACGCACTTGAACAGCTTTGTCGGCAGCGCCGGGTGCGGGCGGTCTACAGCATGCCGACGCTGCATAATCCGCTGGGCTGGGTGTTGGACATGGCGCAGCGCGAGGCGACGGTCGCGATAGCCCGGAAACACGACCTGCTGATCATCGAAGACGCGGCCTACGCATTCCTCGCCGACGCGCCAGCGGCGCCGTTGGCGGTGCTGGCGCCGGAGCGCACGGTCTACGTGTCCGGGCTGTCCAAGAGCGTCGCCACGGGACTTCGGGTCGGCTTCATCGCCGCGCCTGTCGCTTTCATGGCCGCATTGCAGCGTGCGATCCGCGCCACTACCTGGAATGCGCCGGGTGTGCTCACCGCCATCGCCACCGCCTGGCTCGACGATGGCACGGTCACCCGCCTGGAAGCCGAAAAGCGCGTGGATGCGCAGCTGCGCCAACGCATCGCCAGTGAGGCGCTGACGGGCTTGCCGCTGGTTCGTCACCCGTCGTCCTATTTCCTCTGGCTGCCGCTGGCCGAAGATGCCCGGGCCGACCGCATTGCCGCGCAGCTTGCAGACGACCGGGTGTCGGTTTCCACAGCCGAGCCGTTCGCGGTTTCGCCGCACATTCCCCATGCGCTGAGGCTTGCGCTGGGCTCGCCGGAACCGGACGCGCTTCGCCGGGCGCTGGACAAAGTGAAGCGCTGTGTGAGCGCCTGGTGACTGACCGCCCGGTCGATTCTTCTGAACCCATTGCTTGAGTCGATAGTCACCATCAAGGAATGCAAGTTCTGTTTTCCTCGGGAAAGAGGAGGATAGCCACATTGCCCGATGCTGCTGAAGGAAGACCTGTGATGAAAATCTCTAATCTGTTGGCTCTGGTCGCCGTGTTGATCGGCGGCATCGCTATCGCCGCGCCCGGCTATGCCGCGCAGTCACAGGATTGCCACCTCAAGCCGGTAGCCGACAGCACGACGGCCCTTCGATCTTCGCAGTCGGTGGCCGTGCTTTACAGCGAAAACACTGTCAGCAACCTGCAGTATCTGCAGCAGTACCACGCGGTTGCATCGCGGGACGCGCGGGACAGTCAGCTCGATGACCGTATTCGCCAGGCGTTCATCGACAGCTCGGACCCCAGGCTGGCCATCAACCGCCTGGAAGGTGCGTTGCACCAGCGTTTCGCCAAGGTGACCGTTTATGAAAACCTCGACGCCGCGCTGCAAGCCAGGCCGGACGTGGTGGTAATGCTCGACACCTACAACCGGCTGCTGACACAACGTAACTCGCAGGTTGAAGCGCGCTTCTCGGCGACGTTCTATGATGCGGACCTGCAGTTCATCGGCAAGGCCGAAGGTTACGGCAACGAAGACCTGACCGCTGCCTGGATGCAGGGCAAATCCGCCGAGCAGATCGCCGCCCGGATCGACTACCAGCGAGCGCTGCAACTCGATGCCTTGAAACAGTTTGATCGCTCACTCGAAGCGCTTAGCAACGGCCAGTCCGGGCGTATTGCAGCAAACTGATTCGCAGCAGGCGAGTCGCGATATCATTCTGCGCTTCGAATACAGGGCGTGGTTGAACACGTAATCGCATGCAACTTCCCGATCTGAATCTCCTGATTGCACTGGACGCGCTGCTCGACGAAGGCAGCGTGGTGGGCGCTGCGCGACGCCTGCACCTGAGCCCGGCCGCCATGAGCCGCACCTTGACAAGAATCCGCGAAGCGATGGACGACCCGGTGCTGGTACGCGCCGGGCGTGGGCTGGTGCCGACGCCGCGCGCTCTTGCCATGCAGGCACAGGTTCGCGAGCTCGTCGAACAGGCCGCGCAGGTGTTTCAGGCCCGTGACGAGGTGGACATGGGCACACTGGAGCGCTGTTTCAATGTGCGTTCCAATGACGTTTTTTTCGGTTCGTTCGGTGCGCGGGTGCTGGAGGCCATTCGCGTCGAGGCGCCAGGCTGCACGCTGCGGTTCGTACCTGAAGGCCCCGGCGACGACGATGCGCTGCGGGACGGCCAGATCGACTTGTATGTCGCGTCGCGGCGCAACTTCGGGCCGGAGATCAAGTTGCAGAACCTGTTCACCACGCGTTTCTGCGGACTTGCCCGGGAAGGGCATCCGATCTTCGATGCACCGATTACGCCGGAGCGTTTTGCGGCCTACGATCAGGTCAGCGTTTCGCGTCGTGGCCGAGCGCGCGGGCCCATCGACCCAGCACTGGCCGAGTTGGGGCTGGAACGACGCATTGCACTCATCACGCCGAACTTCCATTCGGCCATCTTCAGCGTTGCAGGTTCCGACCTGTTGCTGCCGTTGCCGGAACCCGTGCTCTGGGGCGTCGCCAGCCTCGGCCTGCGCATGCGCGCGTTCGAGATTCCACTCACGCTGGAGGAGGTGGTGGTAAGCCAGGCCTGGCACCCTCGATTCGACAAGGACCCGGCGCATCGCTGGCTGCGCCAGACGCTCAAGCGAATCTGCTCGCAACGCCAGAAACTGGTGCTGTAGGCATCGAGTCATCACCCGCACCGTACCCGGTACCGATACCGCGCTTAATACCACCCCAATTATCGGCATGCGGCAGGCTTACCACCCAACCACCGCGTTTCAAGCCGGCAGAGCGCCGTTGACAGAGCGGCAGGGCGAGCAGATCCGGCACGAACCCGACCCACTCGATTCGCGGGTTCGTCCAGCGCTCGCGCCACGCCCAGCTCAGCTCAGCTCTTAACAGCCTCTACGGGGACTCTTCCGTAGATGTCAGTGAAGCGCACGATGTCGTCTTCGCCCAGGTACTCGCCGCTCTGCACCTCTATCATCACCAGGTCAATCACCCCCGGATTGACCAGGCGGTGGGTGTAGCCAGGTTTGATAAAGGTCGATTCATTGGTGTCGAGCGTGAATTCGCTATCGCCATTGGTGACTTGCGCCATGCCGCTTACGACGATCCAGTGTTCGCTGCGATGGTGGTGCATCTGCAGGGACAGCGACGCTTTGGGACGGACCACGATGCGCTTGATCTTGAAGCGCTTGCCTTCCTCCAGCACGGTGTAGGTGCCCCAGGGACGGGTCACGGTGCGGTGCAGCCGATAGGCATCGTGGTCCTGACGTTTGAGTTCCTGGGCAATGAGCTTCACGTCCTGGCTCCGGCTGCCATTGGCGATCAGCAGAGCGTCGGGCGTATCGATGATGATCAGGTTGTCGAGGCCGACACCGCCGACCAGGCGCTTGGGTGAATCGATGTAGCAGTTGGTGACGTCATGCAGCACGGTCTGGCCGTTGCACTGATTGCCCTGGCCGTCGGCGCCGGACAGCTCGCGCACCGCCTGCCATGAACCAATGTCGCTCCAGCCCAATTCGCAGGGCACAACGGCAACCTTGTCGGAGCGCTCCATCAGCGCGTAGTCGATGGATATATCCGGTACGGCTTCGAACGCTTCGCTGTCGAGCTCGATCTGCAACTCGTGATTGCCTTCCTTGCTCTGGCTCTGTTGCAGGCAGGTGCGAACGGCAATCAGCACCTCCGGTGCCCAGAGCTCGAACTCGCGCAGCACGGCATCGGCGCGCATGCAAAACATGCCGGCGTTCCACAGGTGCAGGCCGCCGTCCACGTAAGCCTGGGCGCTGGCAAGGTCCGGCTTCTCGACGAAACGGGCGACCTGATAGGTCTGGCCGTTGAGGGCCTGGCCTTTTTCGATGTAGCCAAAGCCGGTTTCCGGCTTGTTCGGCACGATGCCGAACGTGACCAGCCAGCCTTGAGCCGCCAGCTCCCGCGCTTCTGCAACGGCGCGGGAAAAAGCCTGTACGTTTTCGATCAGGTGATCGGCTGGCAGGATCAGCAACTGGGTGTCTTCCCCGTACAGCCGGACGACATGCAGCGCGGCAGCCGCCACGGCGGCGGCGGTATTGCGGCCGAAGGGCTCAAGCAGGAAGTCGAGCTTGACCCGTCCTTTGTTCAACTGCCGGTAATCGTCCACGGTCCGGAAGTACACCTCCCGGTTGGTGACAGTCAGCAGACGCTCCACGGCAGGCAGGCCGGCCGCGCGCTTGAAGGTTTTCTGCAGCAGGCTTTCGCCATCGGGAAGGCGCATGAAAGGCTTGGGCATGGCTTCACGAGAGACCGGCCAGAGCCGGGTGCCGGAACCGCCGGCGATGATGCAGGGGATGAGATTGCTCATCAGTAAGCCTCGCGAGTTAAGAGCACTGCCGCAACAGTGCGCAGAAGGATGTAGAGGTCAAACCAGACGGACCGGTTTTCCATGTACACAAGATCGAAATCGACGCGCTTTTCGATTTTTTGCACGGTGTCTGTTTCACCACGAAAGCCATGGATCCGCGCCAGCCCGTAATGCCCGGTTTGACGCGATGCCTTGACGTGTACTCCTTCACCGCATGCTCGAAGAGAATGCCGGCCGCTTTGGTTGCCGTCGCGTGAGGACGCAGGCCCACCATCATCGACTTATGACTCATTCGTTAAAAATGCAAAGTTGTCAAAAAAACAGCTTTTTTCATTTCTGGGCCAAGCGTAGTCAGCAATTTGTCACTTTGAAGTTTTTTTGTGCGGTATTTTTGCTTCGCGCTCGCTAGTATTAGCTAACAAGCGCCGCTACTTAATGAATATATTTCATCGGTTTACGCGTAAGTGCCCTCAAACGAGGGTGCTGACACCAGTAAGGCTCATGAAACGAATCAAGCAGAGCCAGGATCGTATTAGTCTGGACTTACAGGACGGCGTCTGATCGGAAAGCTGGCCTTTGGCCCGTTCTACGGGGCCTGTACCGATCGCCTTGTCGAAAAAAATTCTCGCCGGGCCCAACGCCTTTTTCGTTTGCCGGGGGTCAGATTCAAGCGCTGTACGGAAAGTCTGTTGCGTCACGACAGGATCGTCGGTCAACGCAAAGGTATACGAGCGCTGCTCATCCGGCTTTTCATACGGGTCCACTTCTGGAGGGGTCATGACACAACGCAGGGCAATTTTGATTCTGCACGGCAAGCAGTCGCTCAATGAGGACGTCAGGGCGGCCGTGGCCGAAAAGCGCGAACAGGGCTGGGAGCTTGATGTGCGGCTCACCTGGGAAGGCGGCGACGCGCAACGCCTGGTCACTGAGGCATTGGCCGCCGGGCACCGGAAGATCATCGCAGGCGGCGGCGACGGAACATTGCGCGATATCGCCGAAGCGGTGGCGCGGGGAGATCAATCGGCCAGCCTGACTATCCTGCCGCTGGGCACCGCCAATGACTTCGCCCGCGCGGCCGGGGTGCCGCTGGATGTGGCGCAGGCCCTGGATCTGCTGGATCTGGAGCCCACCGCCGTCGACCTTGGCGAGGTTGGCGGCAAGCTGTTTCTGAACATGGCGACCGGCGGATTCGGCAGTCAGGTCACGGCCAACACTTCCGAGGACCTGAAAAAAGTGCTGGGCGGCGCGGCGTATCTGTTTACCGGCTTGACACGGTTCAGCGAGCTGCATTCCGCGCATGGTGAACTGCACGGCCCGGACTTCCACTGGCGCGGGGATCTGCTGGCATTGGGTATCGGTAACGGACGTCAGGCGGGCGGCGGTCATGTGCTTTGTCCTACCGCCGTGGCGGACGACGGCCTGCTGGACGTCAGTATTCTGCCGGCACCTCAGGAAGTGGTCGGCACGCTCAAGAGCCTGCTCGAAGGCGGGCTCGGCATCGACAACATGTTCGTTCGCGCGCGGTTGCCGTGGGTCGAGCTCAAGTCCGCGCAAGGGCTGGACATCAACCTGGATGGCGAACCGCTCACTGGCGAAGACCTGCGTTTTACCGCGCGACCGGCCGCACTCCTGCTGCATCTGCCAACGGATTCACCGGTGCTGGGGAGCGCCCGCCAGCTCAGTCATCCAGACTGATGATGCGTTCGCGAACGCAGAAAAGCACAAGTCCCGCGACGTCGAAAATCTGCAGGCGCTTCATGATCTGCGCGCGATGCGTCTCGACAGTCTTGATGCTCAGGTTCAGGCCGCTGGCGATTTCCCGGGTCGACTTGCCCCGGACAATAAGCCGCAGGATTTCCAGCTGTCGGGCGGTCAGGTTATAACGCTCGACCGACACTGGCCGGGTTGGCTGGTTGCCGCGTAATGCCCGGCTGATCACGGTATGCGCGATGGCCGGGCTCAGATAACGCTCATCGTTTCGCAGGGCGTTGAGCGCCTGTTCCAGCTCCGTCGAGGTAGCGTCCTTGAGCAGGTAACCATGCGCGCCCATTTCCAGGGCACGCATGATGATGTCCGGATCGGTGTGCATGGACAGGATCAGAACCTTGCTCAGGGGAAAGACCTTGAGCAGGCTTTCCATGGCGTCCAGGCCGTTGGTCTCCTTCATGCTGATGTCCAGCAGAATGATATCCGGGCTCAGTTGCGCGACCAGGCTCGGCAGGTCGGTGGCATCGGCCGCTTCCCCTACGACGGCGTAGCCCGGGATGTCCGAAACCATGGCGCGCACACCGGCCCTGATCAGCGAGTGGTCATCGATCAGCAACAGATTGCAGGTCATTGGAACTTCTTAATGGCGGTGGCGCGCTCGTGCTCGCGAGCGGGCCAGGGAAGCGTGACGTCAATGCGGGTGCCGTTGCCAGGGCTGCTGTGCAAAGTCCAGGAACCGCCCAGCAAGGCAACGCGCTCGGTCATGCCGGCGATTCCGCGGTGGCCTTCCTTGCCCGGATCGCTGGCCGGCTCGAAGCCGACTCCGTCATCGCTGATGAACAAGGTCAGGCCGGACGGAAGGCGCTGCAGGCGGACCAGCAGGTTGCGAGCGTGGGCATGACGCAACATGTTGGTCACGGCTTCCTGAGTGATACGAAAGGCCGCAATGGCCATCTCATCGGGGATGCCCGTCAACCGTTGTTGGCATTCAAGGCTCCAGCGAATTTCGCTGTCGGCCAGCGTGGTCAGCAGATGCGCCCGCAGGCTGGCTTCCAGGCCCAGGCTGGACAACTGGCGCGGGTTGAGGATGGCCGACAGGTCGCGGACCTTGTTCAGGGTTTCTTCAAGAGTGCTGCCCAGTTGTTCGCCCTGGGAATGCAGTTCGACCGGCAGCCGGCGCTGTAACCAGTCGTTCTGCATTCTGGCGGCGGTCAGCATCTGGCCGATGTCATCGTGCAGCTCGCGGCTCAGCCGATGGCGCTCGGTCTCCTGAACCTCAAGCATCCGCTCGGCCAGCTCCCGCGGTTCGAGTTCGATCAGGCGCCGTGCCCGCCATTGTCCGAGCCAGATGCTCGCGCAGGTGATCAGATTGAGCGCCAGCAGCGGCATCGACATGGGCGCGGCGGTCAGAAACAGCGAGACGTTGCCCAGACACGTCGCAATGCATAGCGCAGCGGTGAGCCATTGGGCGCACCGGCTGTTGAATGGCCTGGGCCTTGGAGACGATGTACTGGCGTGCATAAATGGATGAAGCCACCGAAAGTCTTGTCAACGACCAGACGATATTCACGTCGGTCCTGTAGCAGATATCGACTTAGATGCCTGCGTCGTTGAGTGAAAACAGCCAGACAATTAAGGACTGCATGTAAGGAAGTCAAGAAAAACCGGGGCTCTACAGCCCGGCCCGTAATCTTACCTTAATGTTGAGGTCAGTCCGCGGCTAACTTTCGATGTAATAACTTGCTGTTTGAGTTGAAAAGATTTTTGGAACTGCGCTTTTGAGGGAATTGCCCATCACGGTTCCCCGGGTAGACGCCTCGCCATCCTGGATGTCGTTTAGCCATGCGACAAAAAAGCGCACGGGTTTATTTGAGGGCGCAATCCGGAGAAGCGTCGTTCAGCTCCGAAATGGCGGCCAGCCTTTCCAGCAGTTCCTGCTGCTCTTCACTGTCCATGGACAGCTCGCCGGTATTGGGATCGATAAACTCCAGCTGCCACGACACCAGCGTCAGGCAGCTGCGCAGCGTCTGCAGTGAGTCCTGACACAGGCTGCCCGCTGAAGCGCTGGCGTCCAGCACCCGGACCAGCTTGCGGCAGAAATCGGCGATGCACTCGATGGAGGCCCGGTCCGCCTCGCTGGCAAGTCGGTCAAGGGTGGCGAGCAGGCAGCGGACGGCGTCTTCGTCGTCGCCGATCAGTTCCAGGTGCGAGAGGCATTCTTCGGATTTGTGCAGCAACGCCTGGGATTCGATCAAGAACTGGCCGTATGTCTTCTGCCAATCGTTACTGTTCAACATCCTTTCTCTCCACGCATCGAGGGCAGCGAGTTAGTTTCGTTAGCGGTGAACGGCTGACAGTTAACGTTGATTTGAAACGATTGTCTGTAGGTTGTTTCTGAATTTACAAATCTGATGGCACACTGATATTGCGCAGTGCGGACAACCGATTCTTGGTCAGGTCCGCAACACTCTGCCACGCACTTTCGCCGGGCAATATCCGGCCCTCCGCGGAAAGCGGGGCGTGCTGAAAGGCAGGTCGATGGCGGATTCTGTAAAGCGGACAAAAGCCTGACTCCATTCATGCAAATGAGAATGGCGTCACAATAGTGGCAAATACTTGGGGAGAATATCAGGACTGCCCTGATGGGCGCTCAGGGTTGCCCTTAGAGGCATAACGCTTTGCCGGCGCAGAAGAGCGACTGCCGGCGCTGGTGAAACGCCGATGAGATGCGACAGCAGTAGATCATGATGTTAATGTGATATCAATGACCGCCGGCGGCATTTTCGTCATTAAGGTCCGGCCTGTTTCAGCCGATACAGGAAAGGCTGACTCACCGATCAAACGCTTCTGGAGCTAAAATGGCTGGCATTCTCGACACAGTAGACCAACGCACACAGCTGGTGGGCGAGAATCGCCTGGAAATCCTCATGTTTCGCCTTGCGGGTCGGCAGCTTTTTGCGATCAACGTGTTCAAGGTACAGGAAGTGCTGCAGCTGCCCAAGCTGACCCTGATGCCTCAGCGACATTCCTTCGTTTGCGGCGTGGTCAATCTGCGCGGCCAGACACTGCCGGTAATCGATCTTTCCCAGGCCATTGGCATGCGACCATTGGTGCCCGGCCCTGGCAGCACCATCATCGTCACCGAATACAACCGGTCGGTGCAGGCATTTCTGGTAGGCGGCGTCGATCGCATCGTCAACATGAACTGGGACGCCATCATGCCACCGCCGGCAAGCGCCGGTCGTCAGCATTATCTGACTGCCATCAGTAAGGTCGATGACCAGTTGGTGGAAATCATCGACGTTGAAAAGGTACTTGCGGAAATCGTGCCTTACAACGCCAAGGTTTCCCGCGAAAAACTCGAAGACCCGGTGCTGGAGCGTGCACGCGGGCGCGAAGTGTTGCTGGTCGATGATTCCAAGGTCGCGCTGGCTCAATTGCGCGATACCCTGTCCCAGCTGGGTCTCAAGCTGCATGTCGCCAGCGACGGCCTCAAAGCGCTGAATCTGCTCAAGTCGTGGGCAGACGCTGGCGAAGACGTGCATCAGAAACTGCTGATGGTCTTTACCGACGCCGAAATGCCCGAGATGGATGGCTACCGTCTGACCACCGAGATCCGTAACGATCCTCGGTTGCGTGCGCTGTACATCGTGCTGCATACGTCGCTGTCCGGCAGCTTCAACGAATCGATGGTCAAGAAGGTTGGCTGCGACAATTTCCTTTCCAAGTTCCAGCCGGACAAACTGGTCGAAGTGGTGCGTGAGCGTCTGTTGATGGTCACAAGCTGACGAAAGCTGGCGTCTGCCGGACTCTCTCCCGGAACAAGGGTGCCGACCGACGGCGGCTCGTATAAGCTCTGGCACTCATGCCACGTTTGTCCGCGTCGCCAAGGAACCGGTCATGCTACGTCTCAGCGCCCTCTATCGCTTTCCCCTCAAATCCTGCAAACCCGAAGTACTTCAGCGCGCGACGTTCGACGAACTGGGGCTGGCGGGTGATCGCCGCTGGATGCTGGTCGATGCCAGCAACGGTCGATTCCTCACCCAGCGCGTCCTGCCGCAGATGTCCCGGTTATCCGTGCTGTGGAACACCGCGGGCGGCGTGACATTTTCCGCGCCCGGCATGCAGCCGCTGGATGTCGCGGTGCCGGCCAACGAAGAATCCACTTTGCGTGGCGTGACGTTGTGGCGCGACACCTGGCAAGTGCCGGATGCAGGTGAAGAGGCGGCGCAGTGGGCCACTGACTTCATCGGCAAGCCTGTCCGCGTCGTACATGCGCCCTTGCCACGTGCCCGCCCGCTGGCTGATCAATACGGAACGGTGCATGACAAAGTCGCGTTCGCCGACGGGTTTCCCTTGCTGTTGATCGGTCAGGGCTCGCTCGACGACCTGTCGGCACGAATCGGACGACCAGTGGAGATGCTGCGCTTCAGGCCCAACCTGGTGGTGGAAGGCGCTGGCGCCTTCGCCGAGGATGGCTGGAAGCGTATCCGCATCGGTGCAATCGAATTCCGTCTGGTCAAGCCGTGCGCCCGTTGCATCCTCACTACCATCGATCCCGCTACCGGCGAGCGCAGCGAAGACCGCGAACCTTTCGCCACCCTCAGGACTTATCGCGAAGCCGAAGGCGGCGTGATGTTCGGGCAGAACGTGGTGAGCAACGGGACAGGGGAGCTGGAAGTGGGTATGCCGGTGGAGGTTCTGGAGTAGATGTCAGCGCGGCGCATAACCGTGGGAGGGAGCTTGCTCGCGACGGCGGCACCGCAGCCAGCTAATCCTGGGTGGATGTACCTGCCTCATCGCCAGCAAGCTGCCTCCCACAAGTTCGCGCCGCATTGCCGTCTCGCGCGCAGCTTGGTTTGTGTGGGAGCCAGCTTGCTGGCGATGAGGCCGGCTCGTCAAAGATCGTCGAAGAAGCGCTCGTGCCAGTCCACCAGCGGCTGCGGCGAGTTGAGCTTCTGGCCGTAGATGACTGAATACGACAGGACGTTCTGCACGTACTGGCGCGTCTCATCGAACGGAATGCTTTCCACCCATACATCGAAGGCCAGGTGATTGGCGCCCTTGAGCCACTGGCGAACCCGGCCGGGCCCGGCGTTATATGCCGCCGAAGCGAGCACCCGGTTGCCGTTGAACTGACCGTGAACCGTGCTCAGGTACGCGGCACCCAGCTGGATATTGGTGTCCGGGTCCAGTACTTGCTGCGGGGAGGCCAGCGGAATGCTGAACTTGCGCGCGGTTTCCTTGGCGGTGGCCGGCATTAGTTGCATCAGACCGCTGGCGCCCACGCCCGAACGAGCATCGTCCATGAATGCGCTTTCCTGGCGGGTGATGGCAAACACCCAGCTCGAATGCAGACCGCGCACCTTGGCCTCGCGTACCAGAGTGTCGCGGTGGGCCATCGGGAAGCGGATATCCAGGTCGTCCCAGTACTGCGCCTGGCTGATGGTGCGGATCGCCGGGAAGTACCACTTCAGGTCATAGGCGATCTTGGCCTGGGCGACCATCTCATCGCGGTTGAACTGGCGGCTGACGTAATACCATTCGCGACGACCGTCGACGATTTCGCCCCGATTGTGAAATTCCAGCGCCCGGCGCACGCCAGGCGTATTGCGCACCTTATTGATCAGCGCAGGACTGAGCGCCAGCGGCTTGTTGTTGAGCGAATAGGAGGTCTTGGTTCGATCCGCCGCCAGAAATCCGTAGAAGTCGCGCTCTTTGGCGACGTCCTTGTACAGTGCCGGAATCAGCGGATTGCCCGGCTGCGCCAGCTCCAGCGCACGCGCTTCCCAGTACTTCCAGCGATTGGTGCCGGCCAGATCGGTCGGCAGGCGGCGGGCAAGTTCATAGGCGTCCTGCCAGCGACCCAGGCGCAACAGCAGACGCAGGCGCCATTCGGTCACCGTGTTGTCACGCAGATCCGGGTCGTACCGGGTCATGACTTCCAGCGCACGGCCGTCATAACGGCGCGCCAGTGTCAGGCCGATCTCACGGGCAATTTCCACTTGCTCTTCGCGGGAGAAGTGCATGGTCGCGGCATAACTGTCGAGCATCGACAGGGCTTTTTGCGGATCCTGTCGGGCCAGTCGGCGCAGGCCGAGGCCGACAACGTCGGACATCGCTTCGTCCACCGGCGTGAATTGCCCCGGGTTTTCGACCATTTCGGGCTTTTGCGCGACGGCCAGCAGCAGTTTGCCTTGCGGCGCAAGGGAATTGAGGCTGTTGACCAGCGTGTTGGCCAGGCCGAAGTTGCGCGTCTGGGCCGCCAGCTTGGCGCGCTGCCAGCGTTTTTCTTCGGTCAACTGGCCGGCCGCTGCCCACTGCGCGAAGAAGCCGTCGCACGCGGCAGGCAGCGTCTTGCCTGTCATCCAGAGTTTTTCGGCGCTGGCATAGCCTTCGGCGCGCTTGTTGTTGCTGAGCAGGTACTGACCGTGCAGGCAATCGAGCTCGAGGAAATTCATCTTCGGATCGTAATAACGATTGAAGGTCTGCCAGTCGCCGCGTTCCGCCAGCCAGCGCAGCCAGCGCAATTTCATCCAGTTGGCCTGTGGCAGGTCGCCGTGTGCGGCGAGAAAGCGCTCGATCTCCGCATTGCTGGCAGTTTTCAGACGCGCGGTCAGTTCGTCGTATTTGAGATAGGGCTCCAGCGGGTAATCGGCAAGCGCCGCGCTGTACATCCGGTAGGGCCCCGAATCGCCTTTGGCCAAAGCGCGTTTGGCTTCGTCGTAATATCTGCGCTGTTGGGTGATGTCGACCGCGTGAGCGTACTGGACGGCGGAAGCAGAGAGGAGCAGGCACGAGATGAAGCTGAACAAACGACTGCGCATGAGACTTCCGGGCAGAGGGGTCGTGAAAAGTGCCGCTAGCTTAGCCTTTTGCCAGCTCGGGGTGAAAGCACTCGCGGTCGGCATGACTCATGTCGAAATAATTGAACGTTATAAGGGAGCACACCATGCGTCCAACTCATGGACGAATCCCGACATTCGATGGCTATCTCGGGTAGAATGCGCGCCCGGTTTTTGGAGAAGCTCATGACCCTGCTCAAATTCAGCGATGTGTCCCTTGCGTTCGGCGCCATGCCGTTGTTGGACAAGGTGTCCTGGCAGATCGCCCGTGGTGAGCGGGTGTGTATCATCGGCCGCAATGGCACTGGCAAATCCAGCATGTTGAAGCTGGTCAAAGGTGTGCAGAAGCCCGACGACGGCGCGGTGTGGCGTGCGCCTGGTCTGAAGATCGGTGAATTGCCGCAGGAATTGCCGGTAGCCGACGGGCGGAGCGTGTTCGACGTGGTCGCCGAGGGCCTGGACGGCGTCGGCGCGCTGCTTGCCGAGTATCACCATCTCGCCCAGAACTGCGTGACCGAGGAAGACCTCAACAAGTTGATGCATGTGCAGCAGGATCTCGAAGCCCGCGACGGCTGGCGCCTGCAGCAGTTGGTCGAAAGCACTCTGAGCCGCCTGCAGCTGCCGGCCGACAAGACTCTGGCCGAATTGTCCGGCGGCTGGCGCCGTCGCGTACTGCTGGCCCAGGCACTGGTGTCCGAGCCCGATCTGCTGCTGCTCGACGAACCGACCAACCATCTGGACATCGGCGCTATTGCCTGGCTCGAAGAAGCGCTCAAGGATTTCCAGGGCGCCGTGCTGTTCATCACGCACGACCGGGCATTCCTGCAGAACCTGGCAACACGCATTCTGGAACTGGACCGTGGCGGCCTGATTGACTGGAACGGTGACTACGCCAGCTTCCTCGTCCACAAGGAAGCCGCACTGGCGGCCGAAGAAACCGCCAACGCCCTGTTCGACAAGCGTCTGGCCCAGGAAGAAGTCTGGATTCGTCAGGGCATCAAGGCCCGCCGGACCCGTAACGAAGGCCGCGTCCGCGCCCTGAAGGCGCTGCGCGTCGAGCGTAGCGAACGGCGCGAGCGCACCGGCAAGGCCAACATTCAGCTTGACACGGCGGAAAAATCCGGCAAGCAGGTGATGGTTCTGGACAACGTCAGCTTCGCGCATCCGGGCGGGCCGACGCTGATCAAGGACTTCTCCATGGTCCTGCAACGCGAGGACCGCATCGGTCTGCTGGGCGCGAACGGCACCGGCAAGACGACGCTGCTCAAACTGATGCTCGACAATCTGCAGCCGACCTCGGGCAAGGTCGAGGTCGGGACACGTCTAGACGTTGCCTACTTCGACCAGCTGCGTCACCAGCTCGATCTGGAAAAGACCGTGATCGACAACGTGGCCGAAGGGCGCGATTTCATCGATATCGACGGTCAGAGCCGCCATGTTCTGAGCTACCTGGGCGATTTCCTGTTCAGCCCGCAACGTGCGCGCACGCCGGTCAAGGCGCTGTCGGGTGGTGAGCGCGCGCGTCTGCTGCTGGCCAAGCTGTTCAGCAAGCCGGCGAACCTGCTGGTGCTCGACGAACCCACCAACGACCTGGACGTGGAAACCCTGGAGTTGCTGGAAGAAGTGCTGCTGACCTTCAAAGGCACTGTGCTGATGGTCAGCCACGACCGGGCATTCCTGGACAACGTCGTCACCAGCACCCTGGTGTTCGAAGGGGAAGGCAAGGTACGTGAGTACGTCGGCGGTTATCAGGACTGGCTGCGTCAGGGCGGTTCGCCACGTCTGCTGGGCGTGACCGACACCAAGTCGGGCAAGGCCGAGCTGGCGAGCGCTGTGGTTCAGGCCGCTCCGGTCGCCGCGCAGGAAATGCCCGTGGCGAAAAAGAAACTCAGCTACAAGCAGCAACGTGAGCTTGAAGCGCTGCCCGGTCAGATCGACGCTGTTGAGGCGAAGATGGCCGCGCTGACCGCTGAAATGGCCGAGCCGGGCTTCTATCAGCGCCCGGCCGAGCAAACCACAGCGGTGCTGGCCCAGGTCGAAAACCTTCAGGGCGAGCTGGATGCGCTGATGGAGCGTTGGGCAGAACTGGACGAGTAATCGTCTTCGCGCTGCAGCAAAAGCCCGGGTCCTGCCCGGGCTTTTCGCTGTTGACGCTGGCTTATTCGGGTTTTTTCAGGCGTACGGCCAGCACGTCACAAGGTGCGCCATGCAGCACGTCGTTGGCGGTCGAACCGAGCAGCAGGGCCAGGCCGTGGCGACCGTGGCTGCCCACCACGATCAGGTCGCATTGCTGGTTTTTGGCCAGCTGGTGGATTTCCTGACGCGGCTGGCCATACACCAGGTGGCTTTCGCCGGCTTTCATGTCAGGGTATTTGAGCTTGAGCTTCTCCAGCTTTTCCTTGGCCTGATCGAACTGCTGCTGTTGCAGTTGCGAAAGATCCATGGGGACATCGCCGCCGAAGGCCATGGCCATAGGCTCAACGATATGCACCATCGACAGTGTCGCGTCGCTGGCTTGCGCCAACTCACGAGCGCGGCGGATGACCGGGTCACACTCTTCGGTGAGGTCAATGGCAACCAGAATATGTTGATACGACATGGGGATGTCCTCCGGGAGGATTGCGATGGTGATGAGTATGGCTCTTTCCCGCGCATCTGGGCAGAGCCTCGTGCAAGCCTTTGTTTTCTGTAATGTTGTTTGCAGCCTGCGGGCGGGGGCAAGAAATATGACGGTCTGGATAGTTCTGTCAATCATTTGTGTGATGTTGAGCCCATTGGTCTGGCTGCGACCTTCGCGTCATGCGAGCGGAAAAATGGCTTTGCGTATGGAGGCGCGGCGCATGGGGTTGGCTATGCAGCTGGCTCCTCAGGAGTGGCCGCACTGGCTATCCAGACAGCCGCCGAACCCTTGCGCGCAGTACCACCGGCCGCGCCGGAGTGCTCAGCCTGCCAGTTGGGCGTACTGGCAGAGC
This sequence comes from Pseudomonas sp. R1-18, assembly GCF_051132095.1. Lineage (NCBI taxonomy): Bacteria > Pseudomonadati > Pseudomonadota > Gammaproteobacteria > Pseudomonadales > Pseudomonadaceae > Pseudomonas > Pseudomonas sp. R1-18. Next base: position 3,171,380 of record NZ_CP071658.1, on the reverse strand, counting down.
GAGCCGGGCAAGTGGCTTAATCGCTGGCGCGAGCCGTGTGAAGATCCGCTTCTTATGGCGCATTTCGACAGTCTGCCGGGCGACGTTTACAAGGTTGAGGCCGACGCGCAGATGATCGCTCTGTACTGGGCCGAGAAGGGCGAGCCCGAAGTGCTGCACCGGATCAGCGCCGTTCTGAAGGCGCTGGCGTGATGGTTTCTCCGCAGCCTCGCCACTGAAACCCGGGCATTAAAAAGCCCGATAGCAACATCGGGCCGGGGTTGGCCAGGCAGGCCGTTAACCAATGTCGCTGGACGGTGCAATGCCGAGCCAGCGCAGACGCGCGGCGCGTGGATATGCCGCCGGGCACAGTGCGCTGACTCTAGACGCTCTGCTCCGTCTTGTCGCGCGGCGCCTCGATTTTTTCTCCTGCTGACCCTTAACGGTGCGCTGCCAGCGCAGGCTTTGGGTCCAGCTTGGCATTATCACTCCCATGAATGAAGCTGAATCAGACTTGGCCGTACGCTCGCAATTTGTCTGGCGCAAACGGCAGTCGACCGTGTTTATTGATATTTCGGTGAATTGACAATCATCCGGTTTTGCCGGATGGTGTGCGTACCAAATCAAACGGCCGTATGAATCGAGTGTTTGGGCGTCAGACGGCTCTGACAGAATCCTGGCTACCACGTCGGCGGGTGTGCTTGTGATTTGGCGTGTTCATCGACGGCGACGTCGTAGTCTCATTCGACGGTCACGTCGGGTGAGTATTGTTCAGCTTCCATACTGGAGATCAGTTGATGATTTACGAAGGTAAAGCCATCACGGTTAAGGCTCTTGAAAGTGGCATCGTCGAATTGAATTTCGACCTCAAGGGTGAGTCCGTCAACAAGTTCAACCGTCTCACCCTCAACGAATTGCGCCAGGTCGTGGATACTCTCAAGGCTGATTCGTCCGTCAAGGGTGTGATTGTCAGCAGCGGCAAGGACGTGTTCATCGTCGGTGCCGACATCACCGAGTTCGTCGACAATTTCAAGCTGCCGGAAGCCGAACTGACGGCGGGCAACCTGGAAGCCAATCGCATTTTCAGCGATTTCGAAGACTTGGGCGTGCCTACCGTTGTCGCCATCAACGGCCTCGCGCTGGGTGGCGGGCTGGAGATGTGTCTCGCAGCCGATTACCGGGTCATGTCCAGCACCGCCAAAATCGGTCTTCCGGAAGTCAAGCTTGGCCTGTACCCCGGCTTTGGCGGCACCGTACGCCTGCCCCGCCTGATCGGCGCCGATAACGCCATCGAGTGGATTGCTTCGGGCAAGGAAAACAGCGCTGAAGATGCGCTGAAAGTCAGCGCGGTGGATGCCGTGGTCGCCCCCGAGAAGCTTCGCGCCGCGGCGCTGGACCTGATCAAGCGTGCCATCTCCGGCGAATTCGACTTCAAGGCCAAGCGCCAGCCCAAGCTCGACAAGCTCAAGCTCAACCCTATCGAGCAGATGATGACGTTCGAGACGGCCAAGGGTTTCGTGGCAGGCCAGGCCGGCCCGAACTACCCGGCGCCGGTTGAAGCCATCAAGACCATCCAGAAAGCCGCCAATTTCGGCCGTGACAAGGCGCTCGAAATCGAGGCCGCGGGCTTTGTGAAGATGGCCAAGACTTCGGCCGCCCAGAGCCTGATCGGTCTGTTTCTCAACGACCAGGAGCTCAAGCGCAAGGCCAAGGCTTACGACGAAGTCGCCCGAGATGTGAAGCAGGCCGCAGTACTCGGCGCCGGCATCATGGGCGGCGGCATTGCCTACCAGTCAGCGGTCAAGGGCACGCCGATCCTGATGAAGGACATTCGCGAGGAAGCCATTCAGTTGGGCCTCAACGAAGCGTCCAAATTGCTGGGTAACCGTGTCGAGAAAGGCCGTCTGACCCCGGCGAAGATGGCTGAAGCGCTCAACGCGATTCGCCCGACGCTGTCCTACGGCGATTTCGGCAACGTCGACCTGGTGGTCGAAGCCGTGGTTGAGAACCCCAAGGTCAAGCAGGCGGTACTGGCTGAAGTCGAAGCCCAGGTTGCCGAAGGCACGATCCTGGCGTCCAACACCTCGACCATTTCCATCAGCCTGTTGGCGCAGGCGCTCAAGCGCCCGGAAAACTTCGTTGGTATGCACTTCTTCAACCCGGTGCACATGATGCCGCTGGTCGAAGTCATTCGCGGCGAGAAATCCAGCGAAGAGGCGGTGGCGACCACCGTGGCCTACGCCAAGAAGATGGGCAAGAACCCGATCGTGGTCAACGACTGCCCGGGCTTTCTGGTCAACCGCGTGCTGTTCCCGTATTTCGGCGGTTTCGCCAAACTGGTCAGCGCTGGTGTGGACTTTGTCCGCATCGACAAAGTGATGGAGAAATTCGGCTGGCCGATGGGCCCGGCGTACCTCATGGACGTTGTCGGTATCGACACCGGCCACCACGGCCGTGACGTCATGGCGGAAGGTTTCCCGGACCGCATGAAGGATGACCGCCGCTCCGCCATCGATGTGCTGTACGAAGCCAAGCGCCTGGGTCAGAAGAACGGCAAAGGCTTCTATTCCTACGAGACGGACAAGAAGGGCAAACCTAAAAAGGTTAACGACCCGGCGGTGCTCGATGTGCTCAAGCCGATCGTCTACGAGCAGCGCGAAGTGACCGACGAAGACATCATCAACTGGATGATGATCCCGCTGTGCATGGAGACTGTGCGCTGCCTTGAAGACGGCATCGTCGAAACCGCCGCCGAAGCCGACATGGGCCTGATCTACGGCATCGGTTTCCCTCCGTTCCGTGGTGGCGCGCTGCGTTACATCGATTCGATCGGCGTCGCCGAATTCGTTGCCCTCGCTGACCAATATGCCGAGCTGGGCGCCTTGTACCAACCGACCGCGAAGCTGCGCGAAATGGCTGAAAAAGGCCGGAGCTTCTTCGGTTAAGCGCCTTTCTGAGGAATGAACGTATGAGCTTGAATCCAAGAGACGTCGTGATTGTCGACTTCGGTCGCACCCCGATGGGCCGCTCCAAAGGCGGCATGCACCGCAACACCCGCGCCGAAGACATGTCGGCGCACCTGATCAGCAAACTGCTGGAGCGCAACAGCAAGGTCGACCCGGCCGAAGTCGAAGACGTGATCTGGGGCTGCGTGAACCAGACCCTGGAGCAGGGCTGGAACATCGCGCGCATGGCGTCGTTGCTGACCCAGATCCCGCACACATCGGCTGCGCAGACCGTTAGCCGTCTGTGCGGTTCGTCGATGAGCGCGCTGCACACCGCAGCCCAGGCAATCATGACCGGCAACGGCGACGTGTTCGTCATCGGCGGCGTCGAGCACATGGGCCACGTCAGCATGATGCATGGCGTGGATCCCAATCCGCACCTGTCCCTGTACGCGGCCAAGGCATCGGGCATGATGGGCCTGACGGCCGAAATGCTCGGCAAGATGCACGGTATCACCCGCGAACAGCAGGACGCTTTCGGCCTGCGCTCCCACCAGCTTGCTCACAAGGCAACGCTGGAAGGCAAGTTCAAGGATGAGATCATCCCGATGCAGGGTTACGACGAAGACGGCTTCCTGAAAGTCTTCGATTACGACGAAACCATTCGTCCGGACACCACGCTGGAAAGCCTCGCCGCGCTCAAGCCCGCCTTCAACCCCAAAGGCGGGACCGTGACGGCCGGTACGTCTTCGCAGATCACCGACGGCGCATCCTGCATGATCGTGATGTCTGCGCAGCGTGCTCAGGACCTCGGCATCCAGCCGATGGCGGTGATTCGCTCGATGGCGGTGGCCGGCGTCGACCCTGCAATCATGGGTTACGGTCCGGTTCCGGCCACCCAGAAGGCGCTCAAGCGCGCAGGCCTGTCCATCTCCGACATCGACTTCTTCGAGCTCAACGAAGCCTTCGCCGCACAGGCCCTGCCAGTGCTCAAGGATCTGAAAGTGCTCGACAAGATGAATGAGAAGGTTAACCTGCATGGCGGCGCGATTGCCCTGGGACACCCGTTCGGGTGTTCCGGAGCGAGAATTTCCGGTACCTTGCTCAATGTAATGAAACAGAACGGCGGGACCCTCGGGGTTTCGACCATGTGCATCGGGCTAGGTCAGGGCATCGCCACCGTTTTCGAACGGGTCTGACAGGTTCTGGTGACACAAGCCGGGGCTCGATGCCCCGGCTTTTGTATTTTGGGAAAACGGTATTTTTTACCATTTGTTTTTGAACCTGTGTCCGAGGTCTACCGCATGCAACTTCAACCTGGAGTCTACCGCCACTATAAAGGCCCCGAGTATCGGGTATTCAGTATCGCCCGGCATTCGGAGACTGAAGAGGAAGTGGTGTTCTATCAGGCACTTTACGGCGATTACGGCATGTGGGTCCGGCCTTTGAGCATGTTCCTGGAGTCCGTCGAGGTTGACGGCGAACAGGTCCCGCGCTTTGCTTTGGTCACGGCCGAAGCCAGTCTGTTTTCCCGGCCTTGAGGCTGCACCGCACAACAGCTCGTGCTTGACCTCACCTTGTAGCCACTATATATAGCGTGGCCTCTACAAGCTCCACTCTGTCTTTCATCTAGTATTCAGGAATTTTCTGATCCATGGGCAAATCGCTGGTCATCGTGGAATCCCCGGCTAAGGCCAAGACCATCAACAAGTATTTGGGCAACCAATACGTGGTGAAGTCGAGTATCGGCCATATCCGAGACCTGCCCACCAGCGGTTCGGCCAGTGCTGCCAAAGAACCTGCCAAGCGCGGCAAGGCCGCTGCGGGCGAGGGCCCGGTACTGACCCCCAAGGAAAAGGCGCAGCGTCAGCTGGTGTCGCGTATGGGTGTCGACCCCGAGCACGGCTGGAAGGCCAAGTACGAAATCCTTCCCGGCAAGGAGAAGGTGATCGAAGAGCTTCGCAAGCTCGCCAAGGATGCCGACACCATTTATCTGGCAACGGACTTGGACCGCGAAGGGGAAGCCATCGCCTGGCACCTGCGCGAGGCCATTGGCGGCGACGACAACCGTTACAAGCGAGTGGTGTTCAACGAGATCACCAAAAAAGCCATCCAGGAAGCGTTTTCCACTCCGGGCGAACTCGACATTGCGCGGGTCAACGCCCAGCAGGCACGTCGTTTCCTGGATCGCGTCGTAGGTTACATGGTTTCGCCGCTGCTCTGGCAGAAGGTCGCGCGTGGTCTGTCCGCCGGTCGCGTACAGTCGGTGGCAGTGAAGCTGGTCGTGGAGCGCGAGCGGGAAATCCGCGCCTTCAATCCTGAAGAGTACTGGGAAATTCACGCCGACCTGGGCACTGCCAAGGGCGCCAATGTGCGTTTCGAGGTTGCCCGCGAGAATGGCGAAGCCTTCAAGCCGCTCAACGAAGCGCAGGCCATGGCTGCCCTCGACAAGCTGAAAGCCTCCAGCTACAGCATCGTCAAGCGCGAAGACAAGCCGACCAGCAGCAAACCATCCGCGCCGTTCATCACGTCAACCCTGCAGCAGGCCGCGAGCAACCGCCTGGGCTTCGGCGTGAAAAAGACCATGATGATGGCCCAGCGCTTGTATGAAGCGGGTTACATCACCTACATGCGTACCGACTCGACGAACCTGTCTGCCGACGCGGTCAGCATGGCGCGCGACTACATCGAATCGCAGTTCGGCAAGAAGTACCTGCCCGAAGCGCCGATCGTCTACAGCAGCAAGGAAGGCGCACAAGAGGCTCACGAAGCCATTCGCCCGTCCGACGTCAACACCGATCCGGCCAAGCTGTCGGGTATGGAGCGCGATGCCGAGCGTCTCTACGAACTGATCTGGCGTCAGTTCGTAGCCTGCCAGATGCCGCCTGCCCAGTATTTGTCGACCACCGTGAGCGTTGCCGCAGGCGACTTCGAGCTGCGCGCCAAGGGCCGGATCCTCAAATTTGACGGCTACACCCGTGTACTGCCGCAGATGACCAAGCCGGGCGACGACGGTGTACTGCCGGACATGGCGCAGGGCGAAAAACTCAGCCTGGTCAAGCTCGATCCTAGCCAGCATTTCACCAAGCCGCCTGCGCGTTATTCCGAAGCCAGCCTGGTCAAGGAGATGGAAAAGCGTGGCATCGGTCGCCCATCGACCTATGCGGCGATCATTTCGACCATCCAGGATCGCGGCTATGTGGCGCTGCACAACCGTCGCTTCTATTCGGAAAAGATGGGCGATATCGTCACCGGTCGTCTGGGCGAAAGCTTCCCCAATCTGATGGACTACGGCTTCACCGCCGGGATGGAAGAAAATCTCGACGACGTGGCCCAGGGCGAGCGTGACTGGAAAAGCGTGCTGGACGAGTTCTACGGTGATTTCCGCAAGAAGCTGGAAGTAGCCGAAGCGGCGGACGGTGGCATGCGCGCCAACCAGCCGGTCATGACCGACATTCCATGCAAGGTCTGTGGTCGTCCGATGCAGATCCGTACGGCTTCGACCGGCGTGTTCCTGGGCTGCTCAGGCTACAGCCTGCCGCCTAAAGAGCGCTGCAAGGCGACTATCAATCTCACCCCCGGCGACGAGATCGCCGAGGACGATGAAGGCGAGTCCGAGTCGCGCGTGCTGCGTGGCAAGCACCGTTGCCCGATCTGCAGCACCGCGATGGACGCGTACCTGCTGGACGAGAAGCACAAGCTGCATATCTGCGGCAACAATCCGGACTGCACCGGCTACGAGATCGAAGAGGGCACTTACCGCATCAAGGGCTACGAAGGTCCTAGCCTTGAATGCGACAAGTGCGGCAGTGAAATGCAGCTCAAGACCGGCCGTTTCGGCAAGTTCTTCGGTTGCACCAATCCGGATTGCAAGAACACCCGCAAGCTGCTCAAGAGCGGTGATGCCGCGCCGCCGAAGATGGATCCGGTAAAAATGCCGGAGCTCAAGTGCGACAAGGTCGACGACACCTACGTGCTGCGCGATGGCGCTTCAGGGCTGTTTCTGGCCGCAAGCCAGTTCCCGAAGAACCGCGAAACCCGTGCGCCGCTGGTCATCGAAATTCTGCCGCACAAAGCTGAGATCGATCCGAAGTATCACTTCCTGTGCGAAGCGCCACAGAAGGATCCGGACGGTCGGCCGGCGGTTATCCGTTACAGCCGCAAGACCAAAGAGCAATATGTGCAGACCGAGGTCGAAGGCAAGCCGACCGGCTGGCGCGCGTTCTATGACGGCGGCACCTGGAAGGTCGAAGACAAGCGCTGATCGCCAGGCGTCCGGCACTCATGTCGGACGCCTCGTCAGGCGGGCCGGAAATTCCACGCTGGTTGTTGTATCTGTTTGCTTTGGAGGGACTCGTCATGGCTCATGAGCTCTACACCCGTACCAATCAGAAGATCTATTTCGCCGGGCTTGCCCTTGACGCGCTGGGCAGGGCTGAAAAAGGTCTGGCGATGAATGCTCAGGCGCTATTGCAGGCCGAGCGCGAGTCAGCGCTCTTTCATCTGTATGGCGCACTGCTGGGGCTATGCCACGAGATCGCGGGTTTCTATCGCCTGCCGCAGGCGGGCGCGCCTCGTGCGGAAATGCTGCTGAATCGGGACGTGCTCGATACTGTCGCGATTCCAGAGCTTGCTGAGCTTGTAGAGCTGGCGCAGAACCGCGAAACCTGGCTGGCGCAGCTGCTTACGGCTTACAACGCCCTTTTCCAGCCGCCTCGTGCGCCCAAGCCGCCCAAAGGCGATGTTACCCAGCCAATGATCGTCGCGGTCAATCTGGATGACGAGCCGCCGCAGGCAGGCCTCACGCGTGACGAATTGGAAAGCTGGCGCCAGCAACTCAAAAGCCTGGCGGTTCGATTCCGCGAAGGTCTGAGCGAATGTTAAGGTTCGTCTGAAACCCGGTTTCATTGGCCCAAAAGCTCTGATCAATTCGTGTACAGGCTGGTACAATGCTCGTCTTTCGTGGAGTACCTGTCCTGATGCCTACCTCTTTTCTTGAAATTGTCGAATTACCCGATGGCCGTATCGAGCTGCGCCGCGCGGACGATGAGGGGTCACTCGTGACTCTGGATTTTTCCGACGATGCCAAAGCATTCATGCAGGGCCAGCACGTTGAAGTGGCGAAGGCCATGTTGAGCGTGGGTGTGCAAATGGCCGGCCGCCTGGCGGACGGCGAAATCGACAAGGACGAAACCGGGCCGCGCATTCTGCACTGACGCCCGGCGGGCTTTCAGCCCAGCCGGATGTTCAGGCTTTGCGCATCCCCGATCCGTGCGGCGCTGATCAGCTGCTGGCGCGCAGCGGATGTCAGCGGATTGATCCAGCTCACCACCGTATGGCTACGGCCCAATCGAAGCGCTTCTCGTGTCAGCTCCAGCGCGCTTTGCGTGCCGCGAGGCTGCAACACAAGAATTCGCTCACGATTCACTCCGGCTGCTCTCAGCCGCGCCTGGGTGAGACTCGCAGGTGGGGCGATAAGCGTCAGCCAACGGGCGTCGGCTTCTTCGCTCAACTCTCGCAGGATGGGTGCCAGCAGGTTCAGGCAGTTCCCCGGCGCACCGCGAAACGACAGCTCGCTGAACGCATCCGGTTCGTAACCCCAGGGATTTTCAGCGATTTCATTGATGATCGGAGCGATTGGCTGAGCCATGAACGCTTCGAACAGCGGTAACTGCGCTTGCGGTGTCTGGTGAAACTGCATAAACGTCTCCTTAGCGACGAATGACGCCAACGCTCAACCCTTCGATGACAAATTCCTGGTCCTTGAGGTCCACCTCTATAGGTGCGAAATCCTTGTTCTCAGCCAGCAGCCACACCTTGCTTCCCTCACGCTTGAAGCGCTTGACCGTCACCTCGTCGCCGATGCGAGCTACCACGATCTGGCCGTTGCGCGCCTCGCGAGTGGTGTGGACCGCCAGTAGATCACCGTCCAGGATGCCGATATCCTTCATGCTCATGCCGTGCACGCGCAGCAGGTAGTCGGCGTTGGGATGAAAAAACGCCGGATTGATGTTGCAGGATTCTTCGATATGCTGCTGAGCCAGAATCGGCGCACCGGCAGCGACCCGGCCAATGACGGGCAGGCTGCTGTCGTCGGGCTTGGGCTCGAAGCCGGGGATTCGGATGCCGCGTGACGCACCGGGAGTCATTTCGATGGCGCCCTTGCGAGCGAGAGCCTTGAGATGTTCTTCCGCGGCATTGGGCGATTTGAAGCCCAGTTCCTGGGCAATTTCCGCACGAGTCGGCGGATAGCCGTTGTCTTCAAGACAGCGTTTGATGAAGCCGAGGATTTCGGCCTGGCGTGGCGTCAGTTTGATCATGTCGAGCGCTCTGTCTTTTTATACAGTGACTGGGATTATATACAGTGAAGGCGCATTGGCAATCGACGTTTTCATTTTTGCCGCCGGGCGGTCACACCCCGAATCGCCGCAGACGTCTGGAATAACGGTCTTGTGATTGCAGTCCGGCAGTCACCGGTTGATACAGTGACTGTACGGCCACGAAATGAACGGGTTTGCTTGACAATCAACCCGGCTGATACGTATGTTTCAAACGTTCGTTTGTTAGGCAGAGAGCCATGGCACAGTCAGAAACGGTTGAACGCATCCTTGATGCCGCCGAGCAGTTGTTCGCGGAGAAAGGTTTTGCTGAAACATCCTTGCGTTTGATCACCAGCAAGGCATCGGTCAATCTGGCGGCCGTGAATTACCATTTCGGCTCCAAGAAGGCGCTGATTCAAGCCGTGTTTTCCCGGTTCCTTGGCCCTTTCTGTATCAGTCTCGACCGTGAGCTGGAACGCCGTCAGGCCCGCCCCGAGCACAAGCCTTCGCTTGAAGAACTGCTGGAGATTCTCGTCGAGCAGGCTCTGGTGGTGCAGCCTCGCAGTGGCAATGACCTGTCCATTTTCATGCGTCTGCTTGGCTTGGCATTCAGCCAGAGCCAGGGCCATTTGCGCCGTTATCTGGAAGACATGTACGGCAAGGTTTTCCGTCGCTACATGGTTCTGGTCAACGAAGCAGCACCGCGCATTCCTCCCATAGAACTGTTCTGGCGCGTGCATTTCATGCTTGGCGCGGCGGCGTTCAGCATGTCCGGCATCAAGGCCCTGCGCGCCATCGCCGAGAACGATTTTGGCGTCAACACTTCCATCGAGCAGGTCATGCGGCTGATGGTGCCGTTTCTCGCCGCGGGCATGCGCGCCGAGACCGGCGTGACCGATAGCGCAATGATCACGGCTCAGCTTAAGCCGCGCAGCAAAACCAGCCCGGCTGCGCCACAGGTGGCAAAGGCCTGACCTGGCCTCGCCGAGCCGCATTGCACCCGGCGTCATGATCAAGCACCATGCGCGCATTTGGTTCGCCTCTGGTGTAAGGGTTTATCTATGAGTTATGGCCTTCAAGGTTCGCTGATGGTCGACGTGGCCGGCACGTGGTTGACTGCGGAAGATCGTCAGCTACTGCGCCAGCCCGAGGTGGGCGGCCTGATCATTTTTGCCCGTAACATCGAGCATCCCCGTCAGGTGAGGGAGCTGAGCGCATCAATTCGCGCCATTCGGCCGGACCTTCTGCTGGCGGTGGATCAGGAAGGCGGGCGGGTTCAGCGCCTGCGTCAGGGGTTCGTCCGTTTGCCGGCGATGCGCGCCATCGCTGATCGAAAGGACGCGCTTGTGCTGGCTGAGCATTGCGGCTGGCTGATGGCGACTGAAGTCCTCGCAGTGGGCCTTGATTTGAGCTTTGCTCCCGTTCTGGACCTGGATCACGAGCGCAGCGCTGTGGTCGGCACGCGAGCATTCGAGGGCGATCCGGAGCGCGCCGCGCAGTTGGCCGGGGCGTTCATCAAGGGTATGAACGCCGCTGGCATGGCCGCAACCGGCAAGCACTTCCCCGGACACGGCTGGGCGGAAGCTGACTCCCACGTAGCCATCCCCACCGACGAACGCAGTCTGGAGCAGATCCGCGCACACGACCTGGTGCCTTTTGCCCGGTTGAGCAAGCAGTTGGCGGCCGTCATGCCCGCACATGTCATCTACCCGCAGGTTGATGCGCAACCGGCCGGCTTTTCTCGCCGCTGGCTGCAGGACATTCTGCGCAATGAACTGAAATTCGAAGGCGTGATCTTCAGCGACGATCTGTCCATGGCCGGCGCACATGTGGTCGGCGACGCCGCAAGCCGAATCGAAGCCGCGCTGTCTGCCGGTTGTGACATGGGGCTGGTGTGCAATGACCGCGCCGCGGCCGAGCTGGCGCTCAGCGCCGCGCAACGATTGAAGGTCAAACCGTCGGCGCGTATCGCCCGCATGCGCGGACAGGCAGATGCCTCGACCGAATATCGTCAGTACCCGCGCTGGCTCGCCGCGCTTCAGGCGTTACGCGGCGCCGAACTGATCGGCTGAGCCGGCGCTGTCAGAGCATCCGCTGGAGCGCATTGTCCTTGCGTATCCAGTGATGCCACAGCGCGGCCACCACATGCAGGCCGATCACGTAATAGAAGATCGTGGCCAGCAGTTTATGCAGATCCTCGAATGACTCCGCCACACGGTCCGAAGTCTGGAAGGGCGAAGGTATTTGCCATGATGTCAGCGGAATCGGCAACGCTCCTTTTTCGACCAGTACCGTGAGCAGCCCGAGCACGGGCTGAACGAAAAGGAATGCATAGAGCGCGTAATGGGACAGCGTTGCCACTTTCTGCAGAATGCCTTGCAGTGGCGGCGTGATGCCTGGGGGCGTATGTTTGCGGCGCTCGGACACCCGCATGAATGTCATCAGCAGTATGAGTATTCCCACCCAGAAGTGACTCTGCACGACCAGTATCCGGTAATCCGAGCCACGGCTGAATTGGGTGCGGCTGAGTATCAGGGCATAGGCGAGCACGATGAGCACCGCCATGATCCAGTGAAGCCTGCGTGCTTTAGGGCTATAGCGTTGAAGATGAGGCGAATCCACGGTCGATATCCTTGTCTCTGGTCTTGCCTGGCTCCAGACGACGTCGGGCCGGCGCTGCGCACCTAGTCTAGTGACGCAGCGCTTGCCTGTCAGGCGTCAAGCAGAGCGCATTGCGATATGTGACCGCTGACCCCGTATCAGCGCCATCCTCAAGGATGAGCCGCCTGCAGCTTCTTTGCCTCCTCAAGATGGGCTTCGAGCCTGGGGAGATGTTTCTTCGCGAACTCCTGCAGAGGAGGGACGTCCGGGTCTTCGGCCTGCTCCTTGAACAACTCGACTGTCTGCTCGTGGGCGCTGACCTGATTATTGGCGTAAGCCTTGTCGAATGAACTCTCGCGATACTCCAGAACCATTTTCTTGACCCGGTCCATCATGGCCGCTTCGTCCGAGGGCGGCAGTCTGAGCTGACTTGCCAGCTGCATGAGTTCGTCGTTGGTAGCCTGATGATCATCGATCATCATCTGGGCAAATTTCCTGATATCGGCGGACTGGCTTTTCTGCACCGCAAGCTTGCCGTTCTCGATCTCGGCCATGCCTTTTTCGGATGCGTTTTCAACGAAAGCTCGTGGCGAGACCGCATAGGCATTGGCGGCGGTGATGCCGATGACCAGTGCGAGGGCTGTAGAGCGCAACAGTGGAGTGAGCTGCTTCATGGTACTGCTCTCCGGAAGGGAACAACGGTTATCGGATGGTCTTTCGAACGTGATCTGCTGGCTGAGTCACTTGAGCGGGTAGTTGAACCTGCCGCCTGCCTGTTCGCAGTCGATTCGCGCCTGCGCCTGTTCCTGCAGCTCGTAATACCAGGTGATCAACTGCGCGCCGTCCGGCACTTGCACGGTGTTCTGGCCCGAGTCCTTGCTCGCCGAGCGCTCGTTGGCAAGCGTCTCCTGAGTCAAAGTGGCCGTGCATGATGCAACCGCGCCCGACGGGCAGGAGTCGACTTTGCGTTTCTCGGTGGGGGTGGCGCCCTTGTCCTCGTTACTGCACGACCAGTCAATGGCGCCTGGCGCGATGCCTTTGTATTCGTAACAGGTGTGGGGCTGGATCACTGGCAGTTGCTGGCTGGCAGGCCGGGTCGTCACGTCACAGGCTTCACCGTAGGCAAATGTGCAACTTAGGCAACTGGTCAAGGCAATGCAGGTTTTGAGGTTCATCGGGTTGGTCCCCGGTTGTTATAGAACCGCTGTTGGTAAGTCGGAATGGCGCGCCGGGTCGAAGTTCCGGCGCAGATGACGAACGGACCGAGATGTGCTGCCAGGTTCGGCGTGGCGCGGCACTGCCAGCGCCCGGGCGACGCGCTGTAATGGAACCTGTACGCGCCGCAGGCTTCATATGACGTGAACAGTGATGAAGGAGCGAGTCTTGACCAGTGCCAATACGCCTGTCGGCGAGATCAAGCCGGTATCGGCCGGTGTTTCGATGAATATCCTGACCATGAACATGCACATGGGCTTTGGCATCTTCAATCGCCGTTTCATCTTGCCCGAGCTGCGCGAAGCGGTGCGAAGCGTTTCGGCCGATGTGGTGTTCCTGCAGGAAGTACATGGCGAGCACCAGAGTCACGCGGCACGAGTCCAGGGTTGGCCGACCATTTCCCAGTACGAGTTTCTTGCCGACAGCATGTGGAGCGACTTCGCCTACGGCCGCAATGCGGTCTATCCGGAAGGCGATCACGGCAACGCCGTGCTGTCCAAGTACACGATCCTGCGTCACGAAAATCTTGATATTTCCATTCACGGTACGGAAGAGCGCGGCCTGCTGCATTGCGTGCTGGACGTCCCGGATTCTGGTGAGGTCCATGCGATATGTGTGCATCTGGGATTGATGGAAAATCACCGTCGCGAACAGCTCAAGTTACTGGCGGACCTGATGGCACGTCTGCCTGCCGACGCGCCGGTGATCGTTGCTGGTGATTTCAACGACTGGCGGCAGCGTGCTGACAAGTACCTGCAGGGCACTGGCCTGCACGAGGTCTTCGTCCAGCGCTTTGGCGCACCAGCCAAAAGCTTTCCGGCGCGCTGGCCTTTATTACGGCTCGACCGGATTTACGTACGCAACGCGACGACTCATCGGCCCAGAGTGCTGTGCAATCGTCCGTGGTCCCATCTTTCCGATCATGCACCGCTGGCGGTGGAGGTGACCTTATGACAAACAATGCCGACCGACAGGGACAGTGGGTCGACGGTAATTCCGTCGAGCTATTGATCAATGGCGAGGATTTCTACACCCGTGTCTTCGAATGCATTCGAGCGGCACGCAAGGAAGTGCTGGTCGAGACCTTCATCATTTTCGAGGACCGTATCGGCGAGGGCCTGCAGAAAGCGCTGATCCAGGCCGCCAACAATGGCGCGCGGGTGGTGGTGACCGTCGACGACTATGGCACCTCCGACCTGAGTTCGGCATTCGTGCGGGCCATGATCGATGCCGGCGTGCAGATCCAGTTGTTCGACCCGCGTCCTCGGCTGATGGGCATGCGTACCAACCTGTTCCGTCGCTTGCACCGCAAGGTGGTAGTGATCGATGGCGAGCTGGGATTCATTGGCGGGATCAACTACAGCGTTGATCACATGACCGACACCGGTCTGACCGCCAAGCAGGATTACGCGGTGTTGGTACGCGGTCCGATCATCGCCGACATTCACCGCAGCGCGCTACGCATGCTCAGTGCCGGCGTGCGCGCCAAGCTGGAGCCGATTCCACTCAAGCTCGACCGCGCGGGCAGTGCGCGCATGATGCTGGCCGAACGGGACAACGCCGAGCACACCACCGATATCGAGGAGTGCTATCTGGAAGCGATTCGCAAGGCGAATCACCGGATCACCATTGCCAATGCCTATTTCTTCCCCAGTTATCGTTTTCTGCGCGAATTGCGCAATGCGTCGCGTCGCGGGGTCAAGGTCACGCTGATTCTTCAGGGCCAACCGGACATGCCGTTCGTTCGGGTCTGTTCGCGGCTGACCTACACCTACCTGCTGCGCGACGGCGTGATCATCCATGAATACAAACAGCGGGCGTTGCATGGCAAGGTCGCGCTGATGGACAACGAATGGTCCACCGTCGGTTCCAGCAACCTGGACCCGCTCAGTCTGGCGCTCAATCTTGAAGCCAACCTGTTCATCCGCGACCCCGCGCTGAACCAGCACCTGCATGAGCATCTACGCGATCTGGCCGCAGCGCACAGCACTCAGATCAGCCTCAAGGGTGCGGCCCGAGGGCAATGGTGGCGCGCGCCCATGATCTTTCTGTGCTTCCACTTCCTGCGTCACTTCCCGGCCATCGCCGGGTTGTTCCCGGTGCATGGCATGCGGCTGAAGCCGATCCGCGCTGGCGATGTCGTACCCGAAGCCAGTGTCATCGAGGCGCAACAAGCCCGGCGCGAGCTGCCGGATCAGGAGAAACTGTCATGACCCAGGTCGCAGATGCATCCGCGCAACGCGGTCACGGTACCAAGTGGAAATGGGCCAAGCGCGTATTCAACGCGTTCTTCTTCATCGCCGTGCCAGTGCTGTTGTTCATGCTGGTCAAGAATCTTGACTGGCAGGAGGTCAAGCACGCGCTGCAATCCTACAAGCTCAGTACCCTGCTGATCGCGGGCGCTGTTGCCTGTGCCAGCTACCTGACTTATTGCGGATTCGACATCCTGGCGCGCTATTACACGCGCCACAAACTGTCGATCAAGCAGATCGTTCCTGTGACGTTCGTGTGTTACGCGTTCAACCTCAACTTGAGTTCCTGGGTCGGCGGCATCGCGTTGCGATACCGGCTCTACTCGCGCCTCGGGCTCGACGTATCGACCATTACCCGCATCCTCAGCCTGAGCCTGATCACCAACTGGCTGGGCTATATGCTGCTGGCGGGTTCGGTGTTTTCCATGCGTTTTGTCGAATTGCCGAAGGAGTGGTCGATTGGCACCACGACGCTGCAACTCATAGGCTTTGCGCTCTTGGCGGCATGTTTTGCCTACCTGCTGGCGTGTCGGTTTTCCAAGCGTCGGTCGTGGACCATTCGCGATCAGGAAATCGCTCTGCCATCGCTCAAACAAGCGCTGATACAGGCCTGCCTGGGCGCGCTGAACTGGTCACTGATGGCGCTGGTGATTTTTACGCTGCTACCCAAGGAAGCTTTCTACCCGGCCGTTCTTGGCGTGCTGCTGATCAGTAGCATCGCCGGGGTCGTGACTCACATTCCGGCAGGTCTGGGGGTTCTGGAGACAGTTTTCATCACCCTGATGGCTCATCAGTTTTCCAAGGGCAGCATGCTCGCTGCGCTGATCGGCTACCGGGCGATCTACTTCCTGCTGCCGCTGCTGATTGCCGTGGTGGTCTACCTGGTGCTGGAAAAACGCGCCAAGAAGATGGGGCAGAAAAACCAGCAGCGAGCAAACGAAGGAGCTGGCTCCCACCACCACGGAGCGTCCTGATCGGGCGCTCCGCGCGGGCGGGAAGCCAGATGCGTGACTAGCCTGTGTGGCCTTGATGAGCGAAGGTCTTCACCGCGTCTACCGCATCGCGGGTGCCTTCGCTGATCTGCACGATCACCGAGCCGGCCTGATCGGCCAGTTCTACGCCTCGGGTAGCTGTCGAGCGAGTGTTGTCCATGCTTTCGATGGCCTGACGCGTTTCGTTCTGGATCACGCCGATCATCTCCGAAATCTCCGCAGTGGAACGACTGGTGCGACCGGCCAGTTGGCGCACTTCATCCGCGACCACGGCGAAGCCGCGACCCTGATCACCGGCACGGGCGGCTTCGATGGCGGCGTTCAGTGCCAGCAGATTGGTCTGTTCGGCGATGCTGCGGATGGTGTTGACGATGGCGGTTATCTGCTCGGAGCGCTCGCCCAGCTGTGCGACGATCCGTGAAGAGTCTTCGATGTCCACCGAGATCTGGCGCATTTCCGACGCTGCCTGTTGAATCACCTCAGTGCCGCGCGCGGTGATGTTCTGGGTCTGTACCGAGATGTGATACGCCTGGGCCGCGCTGCTCGCATCCTGCTCGTGCTTGACGATTCTGGCGGTGATGTCCGAGGCAAACTTGATGATTTTCCACAGCGTGCCGTTGGCGTCATATACCGGGTTGTAGCTTGCTTCGAGCCAGATGACGCGGCCGTTTCGGTCAATGCGTTTGAACTGGCCGCTGAAGAACTCGCCCTTGTTGAGGCGACGCCAGAATTCGGCGTACTCCTGGCTGCCGGCCACGTCTGGCGGACAGAGCATGCGGTGATGTTTGCCGACCAGTTCCGCTTCCTTGTAACCCACCAGCCGCGTGAGGTTGTCATTGGCACACAGAACATTGCCGTTCAGATCGAATTCGATGACGCCCATTGCGCGGTCGATGGCCTGCAGCTTGTTCTGCGCCTCGTTGTCGGCCTCGACTCTGTCCGTCACGTCCAGCGCATACTTGATGATCTTCACGGGGCGACCCGAGTCATCCTTCACCGGGTTATAACTGGCTTCCAACCATACCGTCCGACCGTCCGCGGCAATTCTGCAAAAGGTCTCGGCGACGTATTCCCCAGCCTTGAGGCGCGACCAGAGCCGGTCATATTCGCTGCTGCGCACATAGTTCGCCGGGCAGAACATCTTGTGCTCCTTGCCGATGATGGCCTCCCGGCGGTAGCGCATGGTTTTCAGAAAATTGTCATTGGCGTCGAGGACAATGCCGTTCAAGTCGAATTCGATGACGGCCATCGAACGGTCAATGGCAGCCAGCAGCCGGGTCTGGTCTTCGATGACTTGCTGCAATCTGGAAATTTCTTTTTTACCGGAATTGAATAGCACGATGATGGCCTGGCTGAAGGGAATGCGAATAGAACGTCCGGATCCCTGGTCTTGAACTCCACTCGAGGTCGTGCCCGTCCTGAGCAATGATGGCACTATATGTACATTCGCATGTAATTTGTACAAGTTTTGTATAAAAAACTTGCGCGCGTGGGGCGGTAGCCTGTGCCGCATGTCGGGCACCGTGAATTCGAACGCCTGTCTTGAATGTTCCGACGTGCTGTACAGGTCAAGCCAACGTCGGCGTGTTGCAACCATCTATTCTGCAAAAGGAAAGGTTGGATCGGGCCATCACCGTGGCTCGGTTGGCCCGCACCCGACAGCCGGGTATGAAATCGTCGCGCGGCCGCAGTCAGAACCTACATCACTCACTGACAGGAAGGCGCAGCCATGCCCACGCCGGCTTTGCAGATCCGCAGCGGCAAGACGGTCACGGCTCGCACCGACAGTCGGCCGCCGCCCGATGGGCGAGGATTTGATCATGAACCTGCTCACCAGGAGCAACCCCAAGGGCCGCGATATCGTGGCTCTGCACGATGACCTGCTGACCTACGTCGGGTTTGCCGCGTACCGTCTGGAAACCGGCGAGCGGCTCGCGCTCAACGCCGATGACAAGGAGCTATGCGTAGTGCTGCTTACCGGGCACGCGCGCATCAATGGAGAAGCGCTCGGACAGGGCGCATTCAACTGGGAGAACGTCGGCGATCGCCATTCGGTGTTCGAGGACGCCGCGCCATTCGCGGTGTATCTGCCTCCCCACAGCCAGGCCAGCTTCACGGCGCTCGGGCCCGCGCACCTTGCCGTCTGTTCGGCTCCCGGTGACAGCAGCAAGCGGGTGCCGGCCCGGCTGATCACACCGGACAGCATGCGCCGCGGGGTGCGGGGCAAGGGGGCCAGTACGCGCTATGTGTGTGACATCCTGCCGGACACCGAGCCTGCCCATTCATTGCTGGTCGTGGAAGTCCGCACGCCGTCGGGACACTCGTCGGGGTTGCCGCCCAGCCTGCTCGATCCTGAAGACTTGCCCGGCGAGGCGGTTCTGGAAAAGACCTACTACCACATGGTCAATCCTCCCGCAGGCTTCGTGTTCCAGCGCGTGTACACTGAGGACCGCAGTGTGGATCAGGCCATGGCCGTGGAAAACCACGATCTGGTCGTCGTCCCCGGCGGTTATCATCCCATCTGTGTACCTTGCGGTTATGAGTCCTGGTATCTGAACGTGATGGCAGGGCCGACGCGCAACTGGCCGATCCCGAACGAGCGGCAGCCCGGCTGGCTGCTGGACCTTTGATCCACGAGTGATACGTCACATACACCAGGCTGGCTTGCCGCCGGAACCTGACAGGGAGCTTTCATGAGAATCGGACTGGTGGGATATGGCAAAGGCGGGCGGTATTTTCATGCGACCCTGATATCCGGCCTGCAAGGCGCGAGCTTCGTCGGTGTGGTCACACGCTCGCCCGAGCGCAGGCTGGAGGTCGCCAAGGACCATCCGGGCGTGGCCACCTTCGATAGCCTGGCGCAGCTTGTCGCCGCGGGCGTCGACGTGGTGGTCGTCTCCACGCCTCTGGCCTCTCGCAAAGCGTTGATTATGGAGGCCATCGACCTGGGCGTAGGCGTGGTCAGTGACAAGCCGTTCGCCCATGACGTCGACGAGGCCCGCGAGCTGGTGAACAGCGCCGAACGACAGGGTGTCATGCTCAGTGTCTATCAGAACCGCCGGTGGGATTCGGACTTTCTGACCGTGCGCAAGCTGATCGACAGCCAGGCACTGGGCACGATCAGCCGATTCGAGTCGAGTATCGAGCGCTTCTCGCCCGCATCAGTGGGCAAGGCGAGCGGCGGTGGCGTGCTGCGCGATCTGGGCAGCCATCTGGTAGACCAGGCGCTGGTGCTGTTCGGCCCGGTGAAGCGGGTCTACGCCGAGCTGCAATATCCCGCACCCGGCGAAGTACTGGATCACACGTTCTTCGTGGCGTTGACCCACGCTAATGGCGTCGTTTCGCATCTGTCCGGCAGTTGTCTGCAAAACACGCCCAGACCCCGGTTCAGGGTCAGTGGTTCATCGGGTTGTTACAGTGTCGAAGGGCTGGATGGCCAGGAAGCCGCCGCTTTCGCCGGGCGTACGCCGCGTAGCGAAGGCGAGCGCTGGGGCGTCGAGGACGATCAGCGCTGGGGCTGGTTCGAACAGGGCGGCCACCGGGAGCGGGTGCCGTCGGAGCGCGGTTGCTGGCAGATGTTCTACCGGCAGTTGCAGACTGCGGTGGACGGCCAGGGCCGCAACCCGGTCGATCCGTATGAAGCGCTGGCCACAACCGCTGTGCTGGATGCCGCGCGGACCAGTGCTGCGCTCGGCCAGGTCGTCACCCTGTAAACCCGCCAGCCGGGCAGCGAGGCCCGCGCCAGTTCAGGAACCGACCGGCGCGGGCCGGGTCAGAAGCTCTTCAAGCGGGTTGCTTATTCGTCTCCGAACGTCGCTTCGCAGGGGAGAGGCCGCAATTGTTGTGGAAAAACCTTCAATTAGGTTGCCGAGTGACCAAGCCGGCCTTAGACTGCCGCCCCTCGTAAATTGAGTGCCGGGTGGCGCTTGGAAATGATGGCGCTTTTACGGCAACGTTGAGCCGCTCCTCAATGCACGTTTTTTTATAGAGAAATCAATGACAAAGGAAAAGTTGCTGGCCATGCCGGCCGATGACTACATGAATGCTGAACAGCATGCTTTCTTCGTCGAGCTGTTACAGGCCATGAAGGTCGAGATCCACGAGCGTATCGAGCAGAGCCGCATTGCCATCGAGAGCCTGGATACGCCTGCTGACCCCGCCGATGCAGCTTCGGTGGAAGAAGAGCGTCACTGGTTGGTCAATGTGATCGACCGTGACCAGCGTATGTTGCCGCAGCTGGAAATGGCCTTGTCGCGGATTGCCGACGACACTTTCGGCTGGTGCGACGACAGTGGAGAGCCTATCGGCCTCAAGCGTCTGCTGATCAGCCCGACCACCAAATACTGCATCGAAGCGCAAGAGCGCCACGAGCAGATCGACAAGCACCAGCGTCAAGCCTGATTCTCGGCAGCACGCAGGGTGACCGGACCGGGAGGCAAGCAATTGCCTCCCGGTTTTGTTGTGCCCGGATTTTATCGAAGTGAACGCTGGTCGGTTCAACCAAAGCCTCATGGCATATTGCCTGTGGCTGGCGTTTAATGAGGCCAGACAACGATAAATACAGGGGAAGTTCAGCATGGCCGAAGACGGATCGATTGCCGCGGGACTGCCGGTTGCCCGGCAGGCAGCCACCACGCAGGCTGCCAGGCACTGGGTCGCGCCGGTGCTGCAAAGCCTGGGACTCTGCACAGTTCTCGCGGCCACCGCATGGGCGGATCTCCCGCTGTATGCCGCATTCCCGGCGGCCCTGATCATGATCTGGCTGCCCGGCCTGCGACGGGATAAACCTGGCGACGCTCCGGCCACGCAAGGTCAGGCCGACATCGAGCGCCTTACCCGCGATCTTTCCCACACCACTAGCCATAACGCGCTGTCGGCAGCCGGCGTCGCATTTTCGGTACGCCAGCTGGCCGCCAGGGTGCAGTCTCAGCTGGGCGCGGCCGAACGAATCGTCGCCAGCGCCGAAGTGATGATCGCCACCGAGCAACAAACCGCGCAGCTCAGCCGTCAGGCGCTTACCGCCGCCAGCGATGCCCGAAGCAACAGCGACGCCGGGCGCGCGGTGCTCAGCGAGTCCATCGAGCGCATGCACCTGTTGAGTCGGCGCGCCAGCGACAGCCGGGAAATGATCGAGGCGCTCAGTCAGCGCAGTGAAGAAATCCAGCGGGTGACCAGCGTCATCCAGTCGATTGCCAGCCAGACCAACCTGCTGGCGCTCAATGCCGCTATCGAAGCCGCCCGCGCCGGGGAATACGGCCGCGGGTTCGCCGTGGTGGCGGACGAGGTGCGCGGACTGGCCGGGCGCACCGCCAGTGCCACAGAGGAAGTCGGGCAAATGGTGGCCGACATTCAGCAGCGCACCGCCAGGGTCGTCGAGCAGATCCGGCAGCTGTCCGCCGACCTGGACAGCGGTGTCGGCCAGGTCGAGCATACCGGCCAGCAGCTCGATCACATCGCCCGGCTGGCGGTGGAGGTAGAAACCCAGGTCAGTGATATTGCGGCAGGTGCGCAGAACAATCAGGAGCAGCTGGCCAGTCTGTTTGGCGCAGTGGAGCAGATGCGCGGCGATCTGGTAGTCAGTGATGAGCAGACCCGCAATCTGGCGCTTACCGCAGTGCAGATGGAAGGGCAGGCCGAAACCATCAGCCAGCGTCTGGCCCAGGTCGGCCTGGATGGCTACCACCAGCGTATTTACGACCTGGCGCGTGACGGCGCGAACAAGATCGTGGCGAAATTCGAAGCCGATATCGAGCAGGGCAAGATCGGCCTGGATGATCTGTTCGACCGCAGTTACCAGGCCATCCCCAATACTTCGCCGCCACGCTTTCAGACCCGCTTTGATCGCTACACTGATCAGGTGTTGCCCGCCATTCAGGAGCCTTTGCTGGCGCTCCATGAAGGCCTGGTGTTCGCCATCGCCTGCACGCCCCAGGGTTACGTGCCCACCCACAACTCGGCGTTCAATCAGCCGCTGACCGGCGACCCGGCCGTGGACAACCTGCGCAACCGCAGCAAGCGCAAGTTCGATGATCGCACCGGCATCCGTTGCGGCAGCCACCAGCTACCGGTGCTGCTGCAGACCTACACCCGTGACACCGGCGAATTGATGCATGACCTGTCCGTGCCGATCATGATCAAGGGCCGCCACTGGGGCGGACTGCGTCTGGGCTACAGGCCGGAACAGCCCGGCACCTGATCCGCGCTGTAGCAACCCGTCAGAACGGACCGTGATGCAATGTCATGGTCCCCGCTTGAATAATCCATTCAACCTTTTCGGTTCCGGGCAAGGACGATAGTTGTTTGCCCAGGTATTGTCAGGGCCCGCTTCTCCGTTACTCAGAGATGTAGGATAAGTCTGAATATCGCGTTGTTACTTGACTGTTCTCTCCCGCTGCGCAAGCTGTTAATCAACTGTATCAAGAAATGATTCAGTAGCGATTTTGGTTAACTCTTCTACGGATGGAAGTGCGATGCAAGATACAGGGAATGTTCAGCAGGCAACAGTCAGCGCGGTCGCCAACCTGCGGGTGACCTTGAGGGCCGGGCTGTTCTTCGACGGGACGGCCAATAATAGGGTCAATAGTCGCATCGGCGCCGAGTGTCAGGCCATGATGGAGGCGAACGATAACAGGCATACACGAGAATGCGGCGGGCGGCATCTGGAACACGGCAGTAGTTACGGTATCGAACAGAGTAATATCGCCAGGCTGGTGGATCTTTATCGTCATCAATATGTGGCCCGGAATGACGGGCAGGGTCTCCGGGTTTATTGGCCGATATATATCAGCGGCGCTGGCACAACTTCCGGCGGTCGCGACTCGTTATGGCCGGGCCAGAGTTTCGGGCGCGGAGCCACAGGTGTCATCGCCAAGGTGGAGCGCGCTTTCACCAAGCTTGAATCGAGGCTGAAAACTTTTGCTCAGGACAACCCGGGCTGCGTCATCGACGCGCTGGAGCTCGACGTTTTCGGATTCAGCCGGGGTGCGGCGTCGGCAAGACATTTCGTCAATGAGATCCTGAAGCAGTCCAGAGGATCGCTCGAACCGATTCTACGCAGTCGTAAAGTGCCGCTCAGCCCCTGCTTTGGCTGGGAGCGCGGTAGCGTCAGGATCAGGTTCATCGGGCTGTTCGATACGGTCGCCGCGGTCGGCAGTCTCAAGGACCTGGGCAACATACGCGACTCGTCCAATAACCGGCTCAATCTCTATTTGCCGGCGCATTGCGCCGAGCACGTGGTGCATCTGGTAGCCCGCGATGAATCCAGGCGCAATTTTGCGCTCAACAGCGTGGCCCCGGACTGGCCAAGGGAGATCGTGCTGCCGGGCGCGCATTCGGACATCGGCGGTGGATATCCGGTGCAGATGCTGGAGAAAGTTCTGCTGACCCGGCCGCGGGTAAGCCTGGTTTTTCGCGACAGCCCGTGCGAAGCCAGTCAGGCCTGGCTGCGCTCACTGGCTGACCTGCAACACATGAGCGCCGAGCGCTGGATGCTCGACCCCGGTGACCCGCAGGCTTCGCTGCGAGTGGAATGCTGCGAGTCCATCGGCCGGGGTCATGCCTCGACGCTTGGGGCGAAGACGGTCGCTGCATCGGTCTGCCTGCGGCGCCAGGTATTCGGTCATCTGTCGCTGGTGAACCTGCGCATCATGCATGCGCTGGCCCGGGATCAAGGCGTGCCCTTGCTGCCGTTCCCGGAGCGGGCGTCCTTTGGCCTGCCGCCCGAACTGCACGGCATTGCGGAGAAGCTCATGCGCTACGCGCGTGGTGGACCGTATGACCTGACCGAGCAGGAAGAACGCATCCTGCGCTGGCGCTACATTCATCGTTCCGCTCACTGGGGTGGAACGCTGGGCAGCGTGAGCAGCCTGAGCGATGCTGTGTTCGTGCATGCGCCGCAGCCGGGTGGACGTGTCCTGCATCCCAACGTGGGACAGCCCGGCTACCCGCATTGAAGGGCGTTATCTATGCAGAAGGACGTTGAGCTCATCGACGTAGGGCGCCCAGTCGGCGTCGTCCAGCAGCTCTTCCTTGAGGAAGCGTGCCTGTTGAGGGGTCCAGAAGTCCGCGTCGCTCAGCTTTACGTCTTCAGGCAACGAATGGCTGGCGACGAATGCGTCGATGCTCGCCTCATCGGAGTCCAGCCCCAGTTGTTCGAAAAGGGCGCCGAGGCTACGTGCTTGCAGTTCCATATCATCTCCTTGGCGAATGCCGTCGGGTCATCGGGTGTACTGCATGGGAGTCTTGCGGGCCGGCAAGAGTTCGATGGTTATGGTTGTGTGCCCCACACAATCTTTTTTGTCGTGGTGGTAGATGTTAATGTGCGTGAGCTCTGGGCGAGACACTACAATCGTGTCCCGGAGCCAGTCGCTCGGCCTCCTCCTTAGATGCATGCCCCGCAGCGCGCCAGGCTTGGCGTACACCGGGCCTGCGCTGACCGCTGCGGATTTCGCCAGACGCGTCAATCGACCGATGCAGTGCCCGACCGTTTTTCAGCCGCATGCGCGGCAGCATTGGATGCAGCAATCTTCGTGACTGCCTGGCAGTGACCGGGCAGGTTTCAATTCATGTTTGGGAGTTTGTACCTTGGCTGTAAGTAACCTGGATACCCATGCGTTGTTCGTGCTCGGAGATCTCCGTGCACAACTGGTCAAACATTTCCAATCCCGTTTCGTCTACGTCATCGAGCAGTCGGCCGAAGGCATCTACATCGCCGAGATCGACACCGAGTCCGCGATGGTCGTGGACGACAAGCCGCGTCTGGAACTCAAGGTCGGCGACCATTTTCGTGCCGCGGTTCTGCCCAGTCGTGAAGGCGGCAAGTTCGAAATCAGGTTTCGTGACATCAAGTCGACCGTCTATGGGCTGGGCGATTACGCCTATGTCGCGACGCCCGAGGGGCAGGGCATCGTTTTCCGGGAAGGTCACGTGGTGTTCATGGTCTTCGCCGCGAACGAACAGCTCCAGTCCGGGATGAGCAAGGTCCTCAAGGCCGCCGTTGGCAAGGCCGCCAAGTGGCGCAAGGGCGAGCTGGCGTTCAAGGCAAGCGAATGATCTGAATGGCTCGCACGTGGCGAGCCGTTGGTTCAGATGCCGCCGGACTCCCCGTCACGGCGGGCGCTGCTGACTTCCGGCGGTACATCGTCTCCTGCCATGCGCTTGCGAAACAGCGCCGTGCGCGCCAGCAACAGCGTGGTGACCGGCACGGTAATCGCCAGCAGAATCGGAATCAGCCAGGCGTGAAGGACCGGACCGGATTTCAGCTCCGAGAAGTACACGATCGACGCCAGTGCCACGCACCAGGCGCCCAGCGTCGAGGCCAGCGCAGGCGGATGCATGCGCTGGAAGAAATCCTTCATGCGCAAAAGCCCCATTGCGCCGGTCAGCGTGAACAGGCTTCCAATGATCAGCAGCAGCCCGGTCAACGCTTCCACCCACACCGGCATGCCTTGCAACGAATTCATTCGATCACCTCGCCGCGCAAAAGGAATTTGGCCAGTGCGAAGGAACCCACGAAGCCGAACAGCGCGATGAGTAGCGCCGCCTCGAAATAGGTGTCGCTGGCATAACGGATGCCCAGCACCAGCATCATCAGCATGGCGGTGATGTACAGATAATCCAGCGCCAGTACCCGGTCCTGAGCGGAGGGGCCGATGAACAGGCGGGCCAGCGTCACGACCATCGCCAGAGCGAAAATCAGCAGGCTGATAAGGATCGCATTGTCGAGCAGGGCACTCATTGGAAAATCTCCATCAATGGGCGCTCATAGGTGGCCTTGAAGTGTTCGATGAATTGCGCCTCATCCGTCAGGTCGAAAACGTGCATCAACAATATGCTTCGGTCCAGCGCCAGCTCCGACCAGACAGTGCCCGGCACCACGGTGGTGATCATGGCCAGCGCCGCCAGGCCATTGGCGTCGCGCAAATCCAGCGGTATGCGCACGAAAGCCGAGCGGGGCGGGCGCCGCTTGGCAGCCCATACCGCGCGACCCACTTGCAGGTTCGACACCACCACGTCACGTCCAACCAGCAGAAACAGCCTGAGGATCGCGCGCGGATTCTTGAAGTTCGCTCGCTGCGGCCGCAACCGCTTCATCAGGAGCGGCGCGAGGAATCCGAAGAACGCACCCAGAAGCAGATTGCCCGGGCTCAGAGAAAGGTTCAGTACCAGCCACAACACCCAGAGCGCCAGGGAGAACCAGGGAGCCGGAAACAGATACTTCATGGCTGCGCCTCCGAAGTTCCGGCACGCGTCGAGCCGGGAAGCGGCCGGGTCGCCAGCACCGACTGCACATACTGCTTGGGCTCATGAAGCGCCGCGGCAGTGTCGCGGGTATAGCGCAGCAGCGGCTCGGCCATCACCGTAAGCGTGATGCACAGGCCAAGCAGGATCACGATCGGCACATATTCATAGCGGCGCAGCACCGGCGATGGACGTTCATGTGGCGTCCAGAAGCGCTGCACGCCCAGGCGCGCGAACGCGATGAGCGACGCCAGGCCGGACAGCATCAGCAGCGCAACGAGCAGCCCGGCCTGCAGCGAAATCGGTTCGTCCTGCGCGACATCCAGCCCCAGCGGATTGATCAGCGCACTCAGCAAAGCCAGTTTGCCGATGAAGCCGGACAGCGGCGGCATACCGATGATCAGCAGAGCGCAGGCCACCAGGCTCAGGCCCAGAAATGCCATGGTGATCGGGATCACTTGGCCGACGACGATTTTCTGCTGCTCATCAAGATTGACGCCCGTTGGCGGGTGCAGGGACTCCATGGTGCGCGGCAACTGGTCAGCGTCCTCCTCCAGCGGGATCTCGTTGGCGGAGCGGGAACGCTCGATCAGTTCGCCGAGCAGAAACAGCGCGCTCAGCGCCAGGGTGGAGCTGACCAGATAGAACAGCGCACCTGCCGTCAGGCTCGGTTGAGCGAAACCGATGGCGGACAGCAGAATGCCTGCCGACACCAGAATGCTCAGGCTCGCCAGGCGCTCAAGGCGCTGCGCCGCAATGATCGCCACGGCGGCCGTGACGATGGTTGCCATGCCGCCGTAGATCAGCCAGTCGCCGCCGAAAAATGCGGACGCGCCAGCGCTGCCGGAGAACAGCAGGGTCCACAGACGCAGCAGGGTGTAGATGCCCACCTTGGTCATGATCGCGAACATTGCCGCCACCGGCGCACTGGCCGCCGAATAAGCCGGTGCCAGCCAGAAATTCAGCGGCCACATGCCGGCCTTGGTGAGGAAGGCCGTGGCGAGGATCGCCGCACCGGCGTGCAGCAGCCCAAGGTCGGCTTCCGGTACCTGCGGGATCTTGATCGCCAGGTCAGCCAGATTCAGCGTGCCGGTCACACCATAGATCAGAGCCGCACCGATCAGAAACAGCGAGGACGCCAGCAGGTTGATGGAGATGTAATGCAGGCCCGCTGAAACCCGTGCCCGACCGGAGCCGTGCAGCATCAGGCCGTAGGAGGCGGCCAGCAGCACCTCGAAGAACACGAACAGGTTGAACAGATCGGCGGTGAGGAACGCACCGTAAAGCCCCATCAACTGAATCTGGAACAACGCGTGAAAACTGGCCCCGGCGCGGTCCCAGCGTGCCAGCGCGAAGGTCAGCGCGCAGACGCCGATGATGCCGGTCAGCACCAGCATCATGGCCGAGAGGTGATCGACCACCAGCACAATGCCGAAGGGTACATCCCAGTTACCGGGCAGATAGACGCCGATAGAGCCGGTCGTGCCGGACTTCTGCACCCACATGAACAAAACAACGGAAATACCCAGCCCGAGCAGGCTCGACAGCAGGTTGATACGCCCTTTGAGCGTGCGGTGCTTTTCGCCCAGCCAGAGCATCAACCCGGCGGTCAGTAGCGGCAGCAGGATAGGCGCGATGATCAGTTGATTCATCCAGCTCATGCCTTGGGCTCCCGACCGTCAACATGGTCGGTACCGGTCAGGCCGCGGGACGCCAGGAGCACCACCAGAAACAGTGCGGTCATGGCAAAGCTGATCACGATGGCCGTCAGGACCAGCGCTTGAGGCAGCGGGTCGGTGTAGTTGAGCAGGTCTTGCGGCACGCCGTCCTTGATGATTGGCTCCTTGCCGATGAACAGACTGCCCATGCTGAAAATGAACAGGTTGACCCCATACGACAGCAGGCAAAGCCCCATAACCACCTGGAAGGTACGCGGACGCAGGATCAACCACACGCCCGAGGCGGCGAGAACACCGATGGCTACGGCAATGACTTCTTCCATCAGACGGCTCCTTGTGATGCAGCGATTTCGGCGACCGGGTTGGGGACTGGCTTGGGCAGCCCCGTCGGACGATGGCTGCGCACCGATTGGTGCGCCAGGGCGGTAAGGATCAGCAGGGTGGAACCGACCACCACGCTATAAACGCCCACGTCGAAGAACAGCGCACTGGCAAAGTGGAAGTCGCCGAGCACCGGCAGGTGCAGGTGGGCGGTGTGGGTGGTCATGAACGGATAGCCCAGCGCCATCGAACCCAGCCCGGTAACCACTGCGGTCAAAAGCCCGGTGCCCATCCAGCGCAAGGGCCGCAGGTTCATCTGTGCTTCGACCCACTGGGTACCGGCGACCATGTACTGCAGGATAAACGCTACCGACATCACCAGCCCTGCGACAAAACCGCCGCCCGGCTGGTTATGGCCGCGCATGAACAGGTACATGGAAATGATGAACGCAACCGGCAGCAGCAGGCGCACCAGTGCCGCCGGCACCATCATGAAACCCAGAGCCGTGTCGCTGGCGCTGCGCGGGTTGATCAGGTCGGTGACCACGTCGCGGGCCAGGCGCCGTTGCTGGGCGGGCAGGGCGATGCTTTCCTTGGGCGGTCGGAAGCGCCGCAGCAGCGCGAAGACGGTCAACGCCACGGCCGCCAGCACGGTGATCTCTCCGAAGGTATCAAACCCGCGGAAATCGACCAGCATCACGTTCACCACGTTGGTCCCGCCGCCTTCCGGCAGCGCCCGACTCAGGTAGAAAGAAGAAATGGCGTTCGGCGTCTGACGGGTCAGCATGGCGTACGACAGCAGTGCCATGCCGACGCCCACCAGAGTCGCAAGAACCAGGTCGCGGACCCGGCGGCTGCGCGCCCTCAGGCGTGCGCTTACCGGTGCGACGTTCTCGTTGCGGCGTGGCAGCCAGCGCAGGCCCAGCAGAATCAGCACCGTGGTGACCACCTCGACGACCAATTGGGTCAGTGCCAGGTCAGGCGCGGAGAACCAGACAAACGTAATACACGTCATCAGGCCGCAGACGCTGACCATGATCAGCGCCGCAAGGCGGTGATACTTGCCCTGCCAGGCGGCACCGAGGGCGCAGGCTATCGCAATCAGCCACAGTGTTACGAATACGCCTGAACCCGGAATCTTGGGGCGGTCGCCCCAGGTCAGTCCACCGTAATACATCGGGATGAAGCCCGCCAGGGTCGCGGCGGCCACCAGCAGAAACAGCTGCGGTTGCAAGCGGTACGTGCTGACCAGACGCTCGAAGCCACGGGCGCGCTGCATCAGGACAACCAGGCTGCGTTCAAAGAAACGCTTGCCGTTGAGGCGACCGATCACCGGCGGCAACGCGAAGCGCTCGCGCTTGAACGGCTTGCGCAGCAGCAGATACAGCGTAATGCCGCCTGCCATCGCCACCAGACTCATGATCATCGGCGCATTCCAGCCGTGCCAGATCGCCAGACTGTATTCAGGAAGGGTGCCACCCACCACCGGTTGTGCAGCGGCGGCCAGCAGCGGTGCCACAGACTGGGCCGGAAAAATCCCGACCACCAGACAAGTCAGCACCAACAGCTCGACCGGTGCGCGCATCCAGCGCGGAGGCTCATGGGGCAGGTGCGGCAGATCCTTGGCCGCCGGGCCAAAAAATACATCCACCGTGAAGCGCAACGAGTAAGCCACGCTGAACGTACCGGCGATCGTCGCGATGACCGGAAGCGCCATCTCCACCCAGGCGGTGGACGAGATGAACACGGTTTCGGCGAAGAACATTTCCTTGGACAGGAAACCGTTGAGCAGCGGAACTCCTGCCATCGAGGCGCTGGCCACCATCGCCAGGGTCGCCGTGTACGGCATGAGCCTGACCAGCCCGCTCAGCCGCCGAATGTCGCGGGTGCCGCTCTCGTGGTCGATGATGCCCGCCGCCATGAACAGCGAGGCCTTGAACGTTGCGTGGTTGAGGATGTGGAACACCGCAGCGACCGCTGCCAGCGGGCTGTTCAGGCCCAGCAGCAGGGTAATCAGGCCCAGGTGGCTGATGGTCGAATATGCCAGTAGCCCCTTCAGGTCGTACTGGAAGATCGCGGCGTAGGCGCCGAGGATCAGCGTACAGGCCCCGGCACCGCTGACGATCCAGAACCACTGCTCGGTGCCCGACAATGCCGGCCACAGTCGCGCCAGCAGAAACACCCCGGCCTTGACCATGGTGGCCGAGTGCAGATACGCCGATACAGGCGTAGGCGCCGCCATAGCATGGGGCAGCCAGAAATGGAAGGGGAATTGCGCGCTCTTGCTCAAGGCGCCGATCAGGATCAGGCTCAGCAGCACGGGGTACAGGGCATGTTCACGAATGGCATCGCCAGACGCGAGAACCCGGTCCAGGTCATAACTGCCGACCACGTGCCCCAGCAGAAGCATGCCGGCCAGTAACGCCAAGCCCCCGGCCCCGGTGACCATCAGTGCCATATAGGCCCCGCGCCTGGCATCGGCGCGATGGTGCCAGTAACCAATCAACAGGAAGGAAAAAACGCTGGTGAGTTCCCAGAAGAACACGATCTGAATCAGGTTG
The DNA here is from genome assembly GCF_051132095.1 of Pseudomonas sp. R1-18. NCBI lineage: Bacteria > Pseudomonadati > Pseudomonadota > Gammaproteobacteria > Pseudomonadales > Pseudomonadaceae > Pseudomonas > Pseudomonas sp. R1-18. Next base: position 3,140,276 of record NZ_CP071658.1, on the reverse strand, counting down.
CCGGACATCACCAGCCCGAGCATGGCGCCCATGAACGCCAGAAAAAACGAGAAGAAGCGCGGCACCGGGTCGTCCGGCGACATGTAGTAACGCGCATACAGCGAGACCAGCGCGCCGATGCACAGCACCAGCATGGAGAACAGCCAGGCGAAGCCGTCCATGCGCAGCACGAAGTTGATTCCCAGGCTCGGAAGCCAGACCAGTTCTTCCCGAATGACGCCGCCATCGGCGATCTGCGGAAACCAGAGCGCGCACTGCAATGCGCCGGTGACCGCGATCAGACCGGCGAGAATGGATTCGGCGTTACGCGCGTTGTGCGGCAGGAAGGCCGCCAGACAGCTGCCGATGAATGGCAGGAGCAGTAGAACTATCAAGGACATAGGCTTCTATTCTACCGGAAAAAAATAAGCATCATACGTGCCAGTCGGCACATCACCAAACCTGAGATCGTCGAATTTCCTACAAGAAATGTCTGATGCAGGTAAGTTTTATGCGCAGCTTTATTCTTTGTCCTACAGCCAAGCAGGTCTGTTCCTACGTTCTAACTGTTATATCCGATGTGACAGCTCAGCTTTACCGCCATCAATCCGCTTTTTCCGGCGAATGCTCCGTGGAGTCAACGGCAAGCGGTGCGGTTCGCTTCTTCAGTTCGCTGACGATCACACCGGCCACAATCAATGCCGCACCCAGGAGCGCGATTCCCGGCAGACGTTCACCCGCCAGACGCCCGACAATTCCTGCCCACACCGGCTCGCCAGCATAGATCACGGTGGCACGGGTAGGCGAAACACTGCGCTGCGCCCAGTTCATGGCAACCTGAATCACCGCGCTCATGCTTCCCAGCCCCACAGCACTGATCACCAGCAACCAGGAGAAATCCGGCAGCGCCTCGCCGGTCGGCACCGTCATCAGGAACGCCAGTGCCGAAGCCGTTGCCAGCTGCACCACGGTGACCCGGCGCACGTCGACCTTTCCGGCAAAAGCACTGATCAGAATGATCTCGGCGGCAATCGCCACCGCGCTGACCAGTGTCGCCAGCTCGCCGGGGCTGAACTGCAGGCTCGCGCCCTGCGGCCCCGAAACCAGCAACAGACCGGCGAAAGCGAGGGCGATGCCCAGGCTCGGCATCAGACCCGGACGACGGCCCAATACCAGCCACTGCAGCAGCGGCACGAACGGCACGTAGAGCGCGGTGATGAAAGCCGACTGGCTGCTGGGTATGGTTTGCAGGCCGATGGTCTGCAGGCCGTAGCCGAGCATGATTGCAGTTCCGATGGCCACGCCGGCGCGGAATTCGAGTAACGTCAGGCCGCGCAGCACGTTCAGCGAAAATAACGCTACGATAGCCGCCGCCGCGGCGAACCGCAGTCCGACGAAGAACATCGGCCCGCTGGCTGCCAGGGCGTACTGCACCAGCAGAAAAGTGCCGCCCCACACCATTGTGATCAGAATCAGTACAAGTTCTGCTTTACTGACGCGCGGCGTCCAGCGAAAGGTCTTCATGAATGAGTGGGCCTTGGAGAAGTTTTGATGGGACGACACACATTGCGGCGCAAAAGTGGGCAGTATAGTGCGCAGCCGCTTCGGATGAAATCAAATGGATAAAGAAAACGTTCACCGGGCTCCGGTGTTGCAGCACGTCAGTCAGAACGTGCGCCGTCTGCGGCATGCCGCCGATCTCAGCCAGAGTGCGCTGGCGGAACGATCCGGTGTCAGCCGCCGGATGCTGGTAGCGATCGAGGCTGGAGAAAAAAACGTCAGCCTGGCAACCCTCGACCGGGTCGCCGAGGCGCTGGATGTAGCATTCAGCGACCTGATTCAGGCCCCGGAGCTGCGCGACCACAGCCGCATCAACGAGCTGGCCTGGGCCGGGGCGGGCGAAGGCAGCAAAGCGGTATTGCTGGCCAAGGCCAACGCCCGGCGCGAAGTCGAGCTCTGGGAATTCTGCCTGGCGCCCGGCGACGTCTACGCTTCCGAAGCCGACCCGGATGGCTGGAGCGAGCAGGTCTACGTCGTCGAAGGCCGGCTGACCATCGGTTTCGCTGAAGGCGCGACGCAGCAGGAGATCGGTCCGGGCGAGTTTTTCATGTTCCCCAGCAATCAGCCCCACAGTTATCGCAACCTTGGCGAACTGCCGCTGCGTTTCGTGCGCACGGTAGTGCTCTGAGAACCTTCCATTGCGCCAGACAGCCGAGACCCAATCCATCATGATCGATGACGACAACCCAGCCGATATCCTGATTGTCGGCGGCGGCCTGAGCGGCACTCTGCTAGCTGCCCAGCTGCTGCGCCAGCCGGGCAAGCGACGCATTCTGATCATCGAGCGTCGGGCCGAACTGGGCAGGGGCGAGGCCTACAGCGCCACCGAACCCGGGCATACGTTGAACGGTAACGCCGCGCGCATGAGCGTTGATCCCGATGACGCCGACGACCTGACCCGCTGGCTGTCGGGGTTTCTGGCCGACGGCGGCTGGCCGCAAGCCCATGAGCAGCGGTTGCCGGTGTCCGAACTGTTTCCGCCCCGTGGTGTGTTCGGGCTGTATGTCCAGCAACGTCTCAGGGAAGCCGAGGCGATTGGCGCTGTACACGGGGCATGCGTCGAGCATGTCTGCAGCGAGGCGACCGACCTTCAAATTAACGGCCGACTCGCGCGGGTAACCCTGGCCGATGGCAGACAGTTGAATGGACGGTTCGCAGTGCTGGCGACCGGTATGTACGCTGCCTCACGCACGCCACAGCGACAGTCCAGCGGGCTCAATGCCTCGGCCCTTGACCCGTGGGACGTCGCAGCAATGCGCCGCCTCGATCCGCACGCCAAGGTGCTGATCGTGGGGTCCGGGCTGACGATGGTCGATGCGGTGGTGTCTTTGCAGCAGTCCGGTCATCGCGGACCTATCGAAGTGTATTCACGCCACGGCCTGCTGCCGCATGTGCGCCGTCAGCCACCTGAGTGGCCGGACTTCCTCGGCCAGAACCACGACATCCGCAGCCCCCGACAATTGCTGCGCAAGGTGCGCGAACAATGCGAGCTGGCCATCGAGAGCGGCATCGACTGGCAGGCTCCGCTCGACACAGTGCGGATCAACATTGGCAGGCTCTGGCACCAGGCCAGCGACCGCCAGCGTCGCCAGTTCGTTCGTCACGTGCGGCCCTGGTGGGAAAGCCATCATCATCGTTCGCCACCGCCCAGCGCCGCCTTGCTGGCGCAATGCGTGAAGGAAGGGCGGCTGACGATTCACGCGGCGTCGCTGCAAGGCGTCGAGCCGGCGGGCGCAGGCCGTTTGCAGATATTCATTCGACGTCGTGGCGAAGCGGGTTTGTCATCGGTGACCGGCGACGCGTTGATCAACTCCACAGGCATCGAGTACGACTGGCGTCGCGTTGACCGGCCATTGCCACGGCAACTGCTGGCGCGTGGCTTGATCCAGCCTGGCCCGCTGGCGTTGGGAATTGCCGCGGATACCGGAGGCGCAGTGCTCGACGCCCAGGGCCAGCCCAGCGCCCGACTCTTCAGCCTCGGCCCACCGCTGCGCGGACTATGGTGGGAGAGCACCGCAGTGACAGACGTCGCCAGCCAGGCCAAGGCTCTGGCCCAACGGCTGGCGGCGTTGCAATCGGATCAGGCCTGATAACCGTAGGGCCAGGCAGCTAGCGGGAGACCGGTGGGACCATGGTCTGGCCGTTTGTCAGCAGTGGGTTAAAGAGAGTTCTCTCCCATGAGCCCGCGAAAAGACGTTACCTGCTCTGCGGCGGCAGGTCGTTGGCGATCATTTCGCCGAACGGGCCGGTCAGGTTGGTGATGCCGCGTCCCGCCAGGCTGGCGTAAGGTTCCGGCAGCAGCGGGAAGACCAGCTCGGCAAACCGATAGGCTTCTTCCAGATGCGGATAGCCCGAGAAGATGAAGCTCTCGATACCCAGATCGGCGTACTCCTGGATACGCGCCGCCACTTCCTGCGGATTGCCCACCAGAGCCGTGCCCGCACCACCGCGCACCAGACCGACGCCCGCCCAGAGGTTCGGCGCGATTTCGAGATTATCGCGACGTCCATCGTGCAGCGCGGCCATGCGCCGTTGGCCTTCGGAGTCGAAACGGGCAAAGGACTTCTGGGCCGCGGCAATCGTTTCGTCGCTGATGTGCTCGATCAAGGTGTTGGCGGCTTTCCACGCCTCTTCACTGGTTTCGCGCACGATCACATGCAGGCGAATGCCGAACTTCACGGTACGGCCTTTGCGGGTGGCCCGTTCACGAATATCGGCCAGCTTCTCGGCAACCGCCGCTGGCGGCTCGCCCCAGGTCAGGTAAACGTCCACCTGATCGGCGGCCAGCTCATGGGCGGCATTTGAAGAGCCTCCAAAATACAGGGGCGGATAAGGCTTCTGGATTGGCGGGTACAGGGCCTTGGCGTTCTGCACGCGCAAGTGCTTGCCTTCGAAGTCAACGGATTCGCCCTGCAGCACCCGACGCCAGATCCTGAGGAATTCGTCGGTGACTTCGTAACGCTCGCTATGGTCGAGGAAGCTTCCGTCGCCTCGGTTTTCATCCGGATCACCGCCGGTCACGACATTGATCAACAGACGTCCGCCGGACAGGCGATCCAGTGTCGCGGCCATGCGTGCCGATACCGTGGGAGAAATGATCCCTGGCCGTATCGCCACCAGATACTTGAGGCGCTCGGTCAGCGGGACTAGCGCCGAGGCAATCACCCAGGAGTCCTCGCAGGAACGACCGGTCGGAATCAGCACCCCGTAATAACCCAGATCGTCGGCCGCCTGAGCGACCTGCTTCAGGTAATTGAGGGTTACGGGGCGGGCGCCCTTGGTGGTGCCCAGAAAGTGGCCATCGCCGTGGGTCGGTAGAAACCAGAAAACGTTCATGACAGGTCCTTGGAAGTGAACAGCCGCTCGCCGGCAGCCTTGAGGTACCGACCTTTATAAAGACTCAGGGTTATTCCGTAAAAGAACCTAAATCCATATTTTTAGACCTCAAATGAATATGGCCCCAGATGCATTTTGCGCAGCGTTGTCCGGTTTCCGGCTGCGCTAACAGCCGGCTGGTCGCGCTGCTCGAAACTTTGCCAGAACGGGCCGGTCACTTTCATAGGACTTATGGGAGTCAAACGATGGCAAGGGCAATCTGGAAGGGCGCGATCAGTTTCGGGCTGGTGCATATTCCGGTGGCGCTGGTTTCAGCGACATCGTCCAAGGGCGTTGATTTTGACTGGCTCGACAAACGCAGCATGGACCCGGTGGGCTACAAACGCATCAATAAGGTGACCGGCAAAGAGGTCACCAAAGAGAACATCGTCAAGGGCGTGGAGCACGAAAAAGGGCGCTACGTCGTGCTCAGCGAAGAGGAAATTCGCTCCGCGCACCCCAAGTCCACGCAAACCATCGACATCTTCGGTTTCGTCGACAGCCAGCAGATCCCGCTGCAGAACATCGACACGCCTTACTACCTGACCCCCGACAAGCGTGGCGAAAAAGTCTACGCCCTGTTGCGCGAGACGCTGAACGACACAAAAAAAGTCGCCCTTGCCAACGTCGTGCTTCACACCCGTGAGCATCTGGCGGCGGTGATGCCGCTGGCGTCGGCCATGGTGCTGGTGATTTTGCGCTGGCCGGAAGACGTCCGCGATCTCGACGCTCTGGAATTGCCCGAGGCGGTGACCGATGCAAAGCTCAATAAAAGTGAGCGCGACATGGCCAAGCGTCTGGTCGAGGACATGAGCGCCGAGTGGCAGCCGGGCGATTACCGCGACACCTTCCAGGAAAAGATCATGCAACTGGTCGAAACCAAGGCCAGGGAAGGCAAGATCCAGAATGTCGAGGCCGATGCCGGCGAAGAAGAACGCAAGAGCGCCGACGTTATCGACCTTACCGAACTGCTGCGCCGCAGCCTGGCGGGAGGCAAGACGGCACCGGCCAAACGCAAGCCAGCGGCGAAGGCCGCTGATCAGGATGAGAACCAGGACGAGAAGCCCAAAGCGCCGACCAAGCGTCGCGCCCCGGCACGCAAGAAAACCAGCAAGGCCTCTTGAGTCTCGCGGGGATCATCGATCATGGCCAAGCCCGTCAGCGAATACAGCCGCAAACGCAATTTTGACGTCACGTCAGAGCCTCCGGAAGCGGAGGTCGTCACAGGCAACGCCGCTTCGGCGGCGCTGAGTTTTGTCATCCAGAAGCATGACGCCAGCCATCTGCATTACGACTTCCGGCTGGAGCTGGCCGGTACCCTGAAAAGCTGGGCGATCCCCAAAGGGCCGAGCCTCGACCCCGCCCAGAAGCGTCTGGCGGTGCATGTCGAGGATCACCCGCTGGGTTACGCCAGCTTCGAGGGCAGTATTCCAGAGGGCGAGTATGGCGGTGGCGACGTGATTGTCTGGGACCGTGGCGTCTGGCAGCCCCACGGCGACCCGCAAAAGGCCTACGAAGAAGGCAAGCTCAAGTTCACGCTGGTGGGGGAAAAGCTCACGGGCGACTGGACACTGGTTCGCACCCGCTTGCGCGGCAGCAGCAGTAAACAGCAATGGCTGTTGATCAAGGAAAAAGACGCCGTTGCCCGGCCCGCCGACGAGTACGACATCACCGAAGAACTGCCCAATAGCGTTATCAGTGGTGCCCAGGTTGGCGCGGGGCGCAAGAAAACCGCAGCCGCCGCGAGCAAGGCCAGAGCAAAGTCGACCGCCGACGCCGCGGAACTGGTGGCTGTCAAGCCAGCCCCGAACCAAGTCCCGAACAAGGCGCGTGCGAAGAAAAGCGGCAAAGGCCGATCCGCGTTCCCTGAGCAACTGACGCCGCAGCTGGCATCTCTGGTCGCGTCACCGCCGGAGGGCGACTGGCTGTATGAGATCAAATTCGATGGCTATCGGATCATGGCGCGAATCCAGAATGATGACGTGCGACTGATGACCCGCAACGGGCACGACTGGAGCGAGCGCATGCCCTTGCAGGTCAAGGCGCTCAAAGCGCTGAAGCTGACCGACAGCTGGCTGGACGGCGAGATGGTGGTGCTCAACGAAAACGGCCTGCCGGATTTTCAGGCACTGCAGAACGCCTTCGAGGCCGGCGGCAGCAAGGACATCATTTACTACCTGTTCGATATACCCTTTCACAATGGGCAGGACCTGCGGGACACACCGGTGGAGCAGCGCCGCGAGGCGCTCAGGCAGATGTTGCAGAGCCAGCGCAGCCGGGTGCTGCGATACTCCGACGCGTTCCGTTCAGGGCACAAGGATATCGTCGAAAGCGCCAGCGCGATGGGGCTTGAAGGCGTGATCGGCAAACGTGCCGGCAGCGCTTACGTCAGTACTCGCAACGCAGACTGGATCAAGCTCAAATGCCGGTTACGCCAGGAATTCGTGATCGCGGGCTATACCGCTCCGCAGGGCAGTCGGTCGGGGTTCGGCGCATTGCTGCTGGCCGTCAACGATGAAGATAAAGGGCTGGTCTATGCCGGACGCGTCGGTACCGGATTCAGCGCCGAGACCCTCAAGCAACTCCATGCGCAGCTGACGCCGTTGCATCGCGATGACTCCCCGCTGGCCGGCAAGCTGACCAGCGCGCAAGGCCGTGGAGTGCAATGGATAGAGCCGCAGTTGATCGGCGAAGTGGAATTCGCCGAGTGGACTCGCGAGGGCATCTTGCGCCAAGCCGCATTCGTCGGTCTGCGCAACGACAAGTCAACCGGGGAAATCATCCGCGAACACCCCCAACCGGCGAGCGCGGTGGCAAGGCGCGGCCGCACTTCCAAAGCCGCTACATCAAAAGTTGCCACATCAAAAGCCCCGGCGACCAAGGTCGCAAGCCCAACGGCCAAGGCAGCGCCCGCTGCGAAAGCGACCAGGGCAGGCAAAGACCGGATCAATGTCGCCGGGGTCAGCGTCAGCCATCCCGACCGGGTGATCGACGAGCAGAGCGGCACCCATAAGGTTGAACTGGCGCAGTTCTACGAAGCCATCGCCGACTGGATCGTGCCTTACCTGGATAATCGGCCCGTTGCGCTGCTGCGCTGTCCCGACGGTATTGCCGGCGAGCAGTTCTTCCAGAAACATTCAGAGCGACTGGCCATTCCGCATATCAAACAGCTCGACCGCAAACTGGACCCCGGGCATGCGGCACTGATGGAAATCGACAGCGTGCAGGCGCTGGTCGGCGCCGCGCAGATGGGCGCAATCGAATTCCACACCTGGGGCGCGACCAGCGACCGGATCGAGACGCCAGACCACTTCGTCCTCGATCTCGATCCGGACCCGGCATTGCCGTGGCGCAGCATGATCGAAGCCACGCAGATGGTTCTGGCCGTTCTGGAGGAATTGGGGCTGGAGGCTTTCCTCAAGACCAGCGGCGGCAAGGGAATGCACATCATCGTGCCGCTGGCGCGAAAAGCCGACTGGGAGACGGTGAAGGCATTCGCCAAGGCTATCGCCGAGTTCGTCAGCCACAAACTACCCGAGCGTTTCACCGCCACCATGGGACCAAAGAACCGGGTCGGCAAAATCTTTATCGATTACCTGCGCAACAGTCGAGGTGGCAGCACGGTGGCCGCCTATTCGGTACGCGCGCGGCCCGGCCTGCCGGTGTCGGTGCCGATCGCCCGCAGCGAGCTTGCCGACCTCAAATCCGCTGGGCAATGGCACATCGGCAACCTTCAACAGCGCCTGCGCAAGCTCAAATCCGATCCGTGGGAGGGTTATCGCAACACGCAGCGGATCACCCAGAAGATGTGGAAGCAACTCGGCGCGCCGCGGCCTTGAACGTCAGCCGTCTGCCGTGGGCGGGTTGCCCCCGGGCCTGCTCATGCTGCTGAGATGGGTAAACGTCGAGCCGTCCGAGAGGGCGGCTTTGCTATTGGGCTTCACGTTCCATTTCTGCGTACTGGCCAGCTACTACCTGGTGCGTCCGCTGCGCGATGCGCTCGGGCTCGAAGGCGGCTCCGGTCAGTTGCAGTGGCTGTTCACCGCGACATTTCTGGTAATGCTGGTCATGGTCCCGTTGTTCGGCGCCCTGGTGTCGCGTCTGCCGGCGGCGCGTTTCGTACCGCTGGTCTATCGGCTCATCGCCCTGTCGATGCTCGGCTTCGGGCTGCTGATCGCCCAGCAGGTGGCACCGGTCGCGGTGGGGCGGGTGTTCTTCGTCTGGATCAGCGTCTACAACCTGTTCATCGTTTCGATTTTCTGGAGTGTGCTGGTCGACCGTTTTTCCAGCGAGCAGGGGAGACGCCTGTTCGGCTTCATTGCCGCGGGCGGTACGCTGGGGACTTTTGTCGGGCCGCTGCTGGCGGCGCTCATGGCAACCCGCCTGGGGCCGCTGGCGCTGGGCATAGGCGCGGCACTGCTGCTGGAAGGCGCCGTCGCGTGCTACCGCGCGCTGCTGGTTCGCACCCGTTCGCAGGGGCGCGGCCTGGTCGCTGAAGAGCGGCGTCTGGGTGGCTCGATGCTGGCTGGCGTGACGCTGATTCTGCGTTCGCGTTATCTGATGGCCATGGTCGCGTTCATGTTGCTGCACACCAGCGCGGCTACGCTGTTGTATTTCGAGCAAGGGCGCATTGTGGAAACCAGCTACGACGACGTTGCCTCGCGCACCCGGTTCTTTGCGCTGGTCGATCTCACAGTGTCGAGCCTGACGCTGGTGTTTCAGCTGTTGCTGACTGCGCCGCTGATCCGGCTGGTCGGCATTGGCGGAGCGCTGGCGGCCTTGCCGCTGGCAACGCTGCTGGCTTTCGCCGCCATGGCTGCGGCGCCGTTGCCGGCCACGGTGGCCCTCGCTCAGGGCTTGCGCCGGGCCGTCGAATTCGCGGTGGTCCGACCGGCCCGCGAGGTCATCTGGACCGTTGTGAGCCGCGAGGAAAAGTACAAGGCCAAGAACGTGATCGAGACGCTCGTCTACCGCGGCGGCGACGCGGCCAGCGGCTGGTTGTCGGTCGCCTTGACTGCAATGGGCGCCGGATTCGGGCTGCTGGCCTTTATCGTGGTGCCGTTTGCCGGTGCCTGGACGTGGCTGTCGCTCTGGTTGGGTCGCAGCCAGAAGCGTATGGCCCGGGCGGAATCCGATCCGGATGTCCCTGCGTCCGGAACAGACAGATAAGGAGAAACCCATGCACCCACCTCATGGTCTCACGCGCAGACAGCTGCTGACCCTGGCGGCCGGCATCAGCGCAGCGCTGGCATTTGACAGCGCCGCCGCGAGCGAGCGACCGGCGACCTTGCCTTCGCCGACCTCGCCCGAATCGCTCTCCCCGAAGCTGACACCTGGAGGCACGACCATGCTGACCCGAAACATACCATCGAGTAACGAACCGCTACCCGTGATCGGCCTGGGTACTTATCGCGGCTTCGACGTCGCGACGGCCAGCCCGGCGTATAAACAGTTGCGCGCCGTGCTCGACGCGCTGTTCGCGGCGGGCGGAAGCGTCATCGACAGTTCGCCCATGTATGGCCGCGCGGAGGAGACGACCGGCGAGCTGCTGTCGATTCATGAACCGCGCTCACCGGCATTTCTGGCCACCAAGGTCTGGACCCGGGGCCGCAAGGAAGGCATCGCGCAGATGGAGGAATCGTTCAGGCTGTTGCGCACCGAGCGTATCGACCTGATGCAGATACATAACCTGGTGGACTGGAAAACCCATCTGCCGACGCTCAGGGAATGGAAAGAGCAGGGACGGATTCGCTACATCGGCGTCAGCCATTACACCTCGTCGGCCTACGGCGACGTCGAAGCTGTGCTGAAGAATGAGCAGCTGGACTTTCTGCAGATCAACTATGCGCTGGACGACCGCGAAGCAGAGGCGCGGCTGCTGCCGCTGTGCCGCGAGCGCGGAGTGGCGGTGATCTGCAACCGGCCGTTCGGCGGTGGCGGTCTGCTGTCGCGGCTCAAGGACAAGCCGTTACCGGGATGGGCCGCGCAGGTTGGCGTCAGCAGTTGGCCGCAACTGGCGCTCAAGTTCCTGCTCGCCCACCCGGCAGTGACTTGCGTGATCCCCGGCACCGGCAACCCGCGCTACATGAGCGAAAACGCTGGCGCCGGGTCCGGGCCGATGCTGACCGACGCGCAGCGCCATCAGCTGATCGCGCTGCTGGGATGAGCAGTCAGACCTAAAGGATGCGGTACAACAGCCGCTCGACCCGCACCCGGCTGACGCGACGCAGAAACTTGCGCACGCCTTCCGGGTAGTGGGCCAGCGTGTCCAGCTCATCGTACTGACCAACTCGCCGGACATGCTGCATCAGCAGCTCGATTTCCGCCTGACGCGGCTCGCGCCACTGACCCTGCGGATCGTCGATAAGCAGCGCGTTTTCCAGGTCCAGGTTGAAAGCGCGGGGATTGAGGTTGTTGCCCGTCAGCAGGGTGTATCGATCGTCCACCCAGACACCCTTGAGGTGAAAGGTGTTGTCGCCGTGCTTCCACAGATGAACGTTCAGCCGATGCTTGGCGATCGCCTTTTTATGTTTCTGGGCGAAACGTCGCAGACTGATTTCGTACAGATACGGAAGCGCCGAAATCACTTTGAACGGCTCATCCGGATCGATGAAGAAGTCATTGGCGGTCTTGTCGCCAATGATAAGGTCGACCTTCACGCCACGCTTGAGCGCACGATTGATTTCCCGGGTGACCGCCACCGGAAGATTGAAATAAGGGGTACAAAGCGTCAGCTGGGTCTTGCTGGACGCGATTAGATCGCAGATCGCCCGGTTCAGAGAATTGCGCGGCCCTACGCCCAGCAGCGGGATGATCCGCAGCTCGCCGTTCTCGGTCTCGCCGGCCTGAGTGTCATAGGCGGCTCGCTTGAGATGGCCCCGAAAAGCGCGGATCTCGCTGCGCAGGCTGCGCGAGGTGGGAGGGGATTGCAGGTCCAGGCGATGAACCGCCGCCGATGGCAGGATGTCCTGTTGTACCAAGTGCTCGAATGCATCGGCCAGCCGAGGGCTTTCGATCAGGTGGTAGCGGTCCAGACGATACTTGTCGAGCTTGTGCAGATAGACGTTGTTGATGCTCGCCCCGGTGTAGAGCACGCAGTCGTCAATCACGCTGCCCTTGAGATGCAACACGCCGAACAGCTCGCGGGTCTGCACCGGTACGCCGTAGATCGGCACTTCGTGGTCATGCTCCAGATTCTGCGCCTGATACCAGCTCGAATTGCCCGGCTGGCGGCCCGCGCCGATCAGCCCGCGCTGGGCGCGGAACCAGTCCACCAGCACCACGACGTCCAGTTCCGGCCGAGCCGCCTTGGCGGCATACAGCGCATCGAGGATTTCCTGTCCCGCTTCATCCTGCTGCAGGTACAGGGCAATGATGTAGATGCGGCGGGTGGCGGAAGCGATTTTCTCCAGCAGCGTGCGACGGTAGTCGGCGGCGCTGGGCACGATGGAGATGGCGTCGGCGGGCAGGGTGAAACCGCGAAGCGCTGCAAGGGTCGAGCGTCGGAAATGGGACTGCATAGGCCTCTCGATGGATAAACCAATAGCGGACGAGCTTACACCAGAGTGCGCGGCAGGTCGTGCCCCGAAAGTCGTGTCGCGCATCCTCGGCCTGACCGGTTCAGCGACCGGCAGGCCGAGGCGGGCAGGCGATCAGTAGCCGTTGCGCTTGAGGATGGTGTCGGTGCTCTCGCCAGCCGGACGGCCATAGAACTTGAGCAGTTCGGCGGTGCGGTTGGTGAAGAAACCGTCCACGCCGTCAGTGCTGATCCGTTTGAAATCCACCGCGTCGTCCACGGTGTAGGGGTGAATGATCAGACCCTTTTCGTGGGTCAGGGTGTTCATCCAGGGTTTCACCAGGTCCATATAGCTCTGGTCGCCGCCGTTGGTGAGTTGCGAAGCTGGCCCGGTGCCGATGGCGCCATGGGCCTTGGCCCAGTCCACCCATGCCTGGAAGGCTTCAGGGGACTTCACTTCCTGTGCTGCGTAATAGCTGGCCTTGTCCTTGAAGCCCGAGTCCTTGAATGGCACAGCGGATTTTGGCTCGATAGACCCTTCGCCGATCCAGAGCAGCAAAACCTTGGGCACCGAAGGCATCTCTTTTTGCAGCAACTCCAGGCTCTGTTTCTCGAACGTCTGCAACACCACCCGGCCGGGCATGTGTGCCACGTTCACATGGCCCGCGGCCGCCGCCGGACGCTGACCGAGCCAGCCGCGCTTGGCCAGTACTTTCTTGAGGTCCGCCTCGATGCCGGGGAACTGGTTGGGCACTTTGGTCTCGATGTACAGACCGGGCTTGTTGGCGCCGCCTTCCGCAATGTCGATGACCTCGTCGAGAGTAAGAATCTGCAGCCCGGCAAAACTGTCACGGGCGCGGTCCGGATAGGCCTTGTTGAACCAGGAACCAGCGTCCAGCTGCTTGAGCTCGGCCAGGGTAAAGGTGCTTACCGGGTCCTTCGACCGTTTGGGAAAGACCTGTGCAATGTTGGTGGTGCGTTCTAGCACATCGTCGTGGAGGGCGATCAACACGCCGTCCCTGGTGCGCTGCACATCCATCTCCAGATAATCGGCGCCCAGGTCACGAGCCAGAATGTAGGCAGGTATGGTTTCCTCCGGCGCATCGAAGGACGCGCCCCGATGGGCCACCACCGCAGGCCACGGCAGGCCATGCTTTTCACTCAAGACCTTGCCCGGCGCATCGGCCGCCAATGTCAGGCCTGGCGACAACAGCATCGCGGCAAGCGCGCTTGCCGTGATGAGTCCGGCCAATGGAGACTTGCTCAACGAAAATCCTTGCATGGTCTGGGTATCCCTCGTTTGCGTGAGTTCACGACTATAGCAATGATGCTTTTCAGTGGCATGAACGGCTGCACATTCGGCGCCAGTCGCGTTACTGTCGGCGTTTCAGTTTCCGTCAGGAGTGATGCATGACCCACAAGGTGCTGGTACTGGTCGAAAACCTCGATGCGTACCTGTGGATTCTTGAAGACAGCGGCTTCGAACTGGTCCGCGCGCCCACGGCCGAGCTGCGTGAACAAGCCATCGCCGCCCATGGCCCGTCCGTTACTGCGGTGGTGACCCGTGGGCCGCTGGGTCTTTTCGCCAAGGAGATGGACGCACTGCCCAACCTGCGCATCATCTGCGTCAGCGGTGCCGGTTACGAGAAGGTCGATCTGCCCGCCGCCCTGGCGCGAGGCATCACCGTCACCAACGGCGCCGGTGTTAACGCGGCGACGGTTGCCGATCACACGATGGCTTTGCTGCTGGCGTTGATGCGCGACATTCCTCAGGCTGACGCGTCGGTACGGCGCGGCGAATGGCGCAAGGCAATGCGCCCGTCAATGGCCGGCAAACGTGTCGGAATAATTGGCCTGGGCGCGGTCGGCATGGCCATCGCCCGGCGCGTGGCAGGCTTTGACATGGTCGTCGCCTATCACAACCGCAAACCCCGCGACGACGTGGTCTACGCCTGGCACGCCACGGCCCAGGAACTGGCGGCGGCTTCGGATGTGCTGGTGGTCGCGGCACCCGGCGGCGCAGCGACGTTGCAGATGGTCAACGCCGAGGTGCTGCAGGCTCTCGGACCGGACGGTTTTCTGGTGAACATCGCCCGGGCATCCGTCGTGGATACCGAGGCGATGATCCATGCTCTGATCGAACGGCGCATCGCAGGCGCGGCGCTGGATGTTTTCGACGACGAACCCGACGTGCCCGGGGTGCTCAAATCTCTGGACAACGTGGTGCTGACACCTCACGTGGCGGGGCTGTCGCCTGAAGCTTCCGAGGATTCAGTGACCATGGTCAGAGATAACCTGCTGGCATTCTTCGCCGGCCAACCGGTGTTGAGCCCGGTCACCGGCTGACCGAGTGCGGGCCAGTTACAGCCACGCCGCCCGATCAGCTTGTCGAGCGTTGCAGGCTTGCAGGAACGCCGCCACCAATGGCGGCAGCGTTCCGGCAAGCACCGCGCGCTCAGGCTGAAACAGCGTCGCAATGAAGAACGGGTGATCGTCGCGCTCCACACTGCGAATATCGCCGTCCGATCCGCGACCACTGACTTTAAGGTCGTCGGCGAACATCGCCGCTTCCAGCTCCGGGCGCAGTCCGTAGCGGCATTGGTACCGCTCGGTGATTTCCTGCCTGCCGTACGCCGTGGCAATCCGTGAATCGGCGGTCAGGTAAATGGTTGCGGTGGTATCCAGCAGAGCACAGCTCAAGGGCGCGATGATCAGGTTCGGCGCGTCCGGTGACGTTTCACCATGCTCTGCGTCCTGCCAGCCCAGGCAATGCCGCGCGTGCTCGATCAATGCGTGCTGGAACCCGCCGCAAGTTCCGAGGAACGGCACCTGTCGCTCGCGAGCAAAGCGTATGGCAGTGAGCGCGCCTTGCATATCCAGATAGGGACTGGCGGGAACGCACCACAGCCCGTCAAACACTGCCAATGAGTCGCCGGTTCCGATGGTCGTGGTCGGTAACCAGTGCGGAGTGACCTGTATGCCGACCTTTTCGGCTGCCATCGCCAATGCCAGTGGAATCGCGCGGTGTGCTGGCA
Source organism: Pseudomonas sp. R1-18 (assembly GCF_051132095.1). Taxonomy (NCBI): domain Bacteria; kingdom Pseudomonadati; phylum Pseudomonadota; class Gammaproteobacteria; order Pseudomonadales; family Pseudomonadaceae; genus Pseudomonas; species Pseudomonas sp. R1-18. The sequence continues at coordinate 3,124,811 of NZ_CP071658.1, read as the reverse complement.
CCTGTGGGTTGAAATCCCCGACCAGCCCGATATGCAGTGTCCGATGTGTCCTTTCCGATCCGCTCATGCCCAGCTCCTTGATGAAATTGCCCGCGACTATAAGCAGGCGCTGGCGCAAGCAGGAATGGGCGGTTCGGCAAGTATTCAGTGCGTGGGTGCATGTTCTGTCTGAGGTGAACCATGCGTAAGGCGCTGAACGGACGGTAGAGCGTGGGCCGGGCGGCCCTTCGCGGACAAGTCCGCTCCCACCGCGAATGGAGCAGGCGGTGCAGAACGCGACTTGTGCAGGCCGAGTGGAGGCGTTGCGCAGGGGGAAACGAGCCATGGATGGGCGGCGCTCCCACCGACGACGTAGGCATGGGATTACTGCAAACCTCGCTTACGTCTTCGCGGACAAGCGGACCGGGGCGAGAACCCCGACCAGTCAGGCAATCATCAAGGCATCATCGGCGGTATATAGGACAGCGTAGTACCCAACGCCCAGAGCAGGAACAGCACCAACGGCGTATGTACCAGCAACTGCACGAACGAAAAGCCGATCAGGTCCCTGGCCTTGAGCCCCAGCACGCCCAGCAGCGGCAGCATATAGAACGGGTTGATCAGGTTCGGTAGCGCTTCCGCGGCGTTGTAGATCTGTACCGCCCAGCCGAGGTGGTACTGCAACTCGTTGGCTACCTGCATGACGTAAGGCGCTTCGATGATCCACTTTCCGCCGCCTGACGGGATGAAGAAGCCCAGCACTGCGGAATAGACGCCCATTAGCAACGCATAAGTATCATGCGACGCGATGCTGGTGAAAAAGGTCGATATGTGGTGCGCCAGGGTCTGCGCGTCGCCACCTTTTACCGTGGTCAGCAGCGCGGCGATGGAGCCGTAGAGCGGGAACTGGATCAACACGCCGGTGGTGGTCGGCACGGCGCGCGCGACTGCGTCGAGGAAGCTGCGTGGCCGCCAGTGCAGCAATGCACCGAGCATGATGAACAGGAAGTTATAGGTGTTGAGGCCCGAGATCGCGGTGATCGCCGGCTTGGTCGAAAACTCGTTGAACAGCCAGCCCGCACCGAGCAATACCATCAGAATGATCAGCAGCGGGCTGTATTCCAGCCACTCGCCGGGGCGCGCCCGAGGCGGCAGCGGCGGCAGATTGAAAGCCGGGTCTACGCCGCACGCTTTCGCGTCGCGGGCACTGTTCGGGCCAGGGGCCGTGGCATACGCAACGATCAGCGAGATCACGATCAACGCCAACAGCATCACGCCCGATTGCCAGAGGAAGATCGTCTCGGTAAACGGAATCACACCGGTGATGGCGAGGATCGACGGCGGCAGGCTACCGGGGTTGGCCTGCAGTTGCGCCGCCGACGAAGAAAGGCCCAGCGCCCAGACAGCGCCCAGCCCCAGATAAGCCGCGGCGCCGGCAGCGCGATAGTCCATGCGCAGGTCGGTGCGCCGGGCGAGGGCACGGACCAGCAGGCCGCCAAATACCAGCGACAGCCCCCAGTTGAGCAGCGAGGCCAGCATCGAAATCAGCGCCACCCAGGCCACCGCAGAGCGCCCATTCTTCGGAATACGCGCGAGTCGGTCGATCAGGCGCACCGCTGGCGGCGAGCTGGCGACCACATAGCCGCCGATCACGACGAAGGCCATTTGCATGGTGAATGGAATCAGGCTCCAGAAACCGTCACCGAATGCCTTTGCGGCCTCGGCCGGACGGGCGCCGATCGCCAGTGTGGCGAGGGTGACGATTACCACCGCCAGAGCGGCGAATACCCAGGAGTCAGGGAACCAGCGCTCGGCCCATGCGGCACAGCGCAGGGCAAAACGAGCGGAGCGGCTTTCTTCGATGTGGGTGGCCAAGGGGCTTACCTTTTGTAGTTATTTTTTGGGTTGACAGGCGTTCAGACGCAGAAGCGCCCGGGCGGCGCTCCTGCAAGGGGATATTTCAGAAGCTCATCTCGACCACATCGTCAGGCACGATCAGCTTGCCGGCGGTCTTGGCCACGATCTCTTCGACGCTTACGCCCGGCGCACGCTCGCGCAACACGAAAGCACCGTTCTCGATTTCCAGATAAGCAAGGTCGGTCAGCACTTTGCGGATACAACCCGCGCCGGTCAGGGGCAGGCTGCAGCGCGGCAGCAGTTTCGACTCGCCGTCTTTGGAAGCGTGGGTCATGGTGACGATGATGTTGTCGGCACCGGCCACCAGGTCCATCGCGCCGCCCATGCCTTTGACCAGCTTGCCGGGGATCATCCACGAGGCGATGTTGCCTTCGACGTCCACTTCGAATGCGCCCAGTACCGTCAGGTCCACATGGCCGCCGCGGATCATCGCAAAGGATTCGGCCGAGGAGAAAATCGAAGCGCCGATGCGCGCGGTCACGGTCTGCTTGCCTGCATTAATCATGTCGGCATCGATGGTTTCTTCGGTCGGAAACGCGCCCATGCCCAGCAGGCCGTTTTCCGATTGCAGCATCACGTCGATGCCGTCCGGTACATAGTTGGCGACCAGCGTCGGAATGCCGATACCAAGGTTTACGTAGTAGCCGTCTTTGAGTTCGCGTGCGACGCGTTGAGCCATTTGTTCGCGGGTAAGTGCCATGGTCTGAAATCTCTTTGTTGTTATCCGGCGTTACTGAGCACCCGGTTCAGGATTTTCTGACGGTGCGCTGTTCGATGCGTTTTTCGAAGGTGCCCTGGATCACCCGGTCGACGTAGATGCCGGGGGTGTGGATTTCAGTGGGCAGCAGCACGCCGGGTTCGACGATTTCCTCGACCTCGACCACGGTAATGCGTCCCGCGGTAGCGACCACCGGGTTGAAGTTCTGCGCGGTGTGACGATAGATCACATTGCCGAAGTGGTCGGCCTTCCAGCCTTTGATCAATGCAAAGTCGCCGGTGATGGCTTCTTCGAGGATGTAATTGCGACCGTTGAACTGACGGGATTCCTTGCCTTCGGCGACCGGCGTGCCGTAACCGGTAGCGGTGTAGAACGCAGGAATCCCGGCACCGCCAGCGCGCAGTTTTTCCGCCAGCGTACCTTGAGGAGTGAGTTCGACCTGAAGTTCGCCGCTGAGCAGCTGGCGTTCGAAGAGGGCGTTTTCGCCTACGTAGGAAGAGACCATCTTCCGAATCTGCCGGTCTTCGAGCAGGATGCCGAGGCCGAAGCCGTCGACTCCGCAGTTGTTGGAGACCACCGTGAGCCCCCGAATGCCCATGCGTTTGATCTCGGCGATCAGGTTTTCCGGGATGCCGCACAAGCCGAAACCACCGCACAGCACCGTCATGTCATCGGTCAGCCCGGCGAGGGCCTCTTGGTAAGTTGCCACTCGTTTGTCGAGTCCAGCCATGATGATCCGCCTTTATAGTTGTGAACCGACAGCGGGACTGTCGGAGGATAGCGTTGCCGCATCTTCTCCCGCGCTCAGTGATTTGTTAATTTTGTTTTTCTGATGAATTGATAAGAAGCGCAAATATATGAACGTCAAGCAGCTTCGTGCGTTTCTGGCGGTTGCCGAATGTCTGAGCTTCGCCCAGGCCGGTGAGCGACTGCATCTGTCGCAACCGGCCCTGAGCCTTGCGATCAAAAGTCTCGAAGATGACCTGGGCGGGCAACTGCTCGCCCGCACTACCCGCAACGTAAGCCTGACCCCCGAAGGTGAAACGTTGCTGCCGCTTGCCCGGCAACTGTTGGCAGACTGGGATAATACCGAGGAGCTTTTGCGGCAGCGTTTCACGCTGCAGATGGGCAAGGTCTCGGTCGCCGCCATGCCGTCGTTTGCCGGCAATCTGCTACCGGTTGCCCTCAAGGTTTTTCGCGGTCGCTATCCGCGCGTCAATGTCGCTGTCCACGATGTGATCAATGAACAAGTGCTGGAAATGGTTCGTCATCGCCGGGTAGAGCTTGGAATCGGCTTCGAGCCTGAGTCGAGCAATTCGCTGGTGTTCACGCCGTTTTACATGGACCGCTTCGTCGCAGTGGTCGCCGCGGATTCGCCTCTGGCCGGTCGTGACGAAGTGACCTGGAGCGAATTGCTCGGCCAGGATTTCATAGCCCTGCAGCGGCCATCTGCCGTGCGTCTGCTGCTGGAACAAGCGATTCTGGCCGGGCACGGCAAGCTGTCCGTCGCCTTCGAAAGCCATCAGTTATCGACCATCGGGCGCATGGTCGCCAACGGTCTGGGCGTCAGCGCCGTGCCCTCGTTGTGCATCGGGCAGATGCAGGAACTGGGCGCGGTTTGTGTGGCTCTGGTCGAGCCGCGGATCGAGCGTCGGATCGGCCTGACCATGCTGGCCGATCACAAGTTGTCAGCGGCCGCACAAGCGCTGCGCGAAGTGCTTATCGAGTGCGCTCGGGAAAGTCGATAGCTACTATCACGTCGGGTGATTTTTGCTGCACGAGGGCCGGGATTAACCTTGCTTCATTCCCGAATCAAGCCCGAATGGAGGCCCCCGATGAACCGTCTTGCTGCTCTTGCCCTGTTACTTTCCGCCGCTGTCCTGTCCGGCTGTGCCACCCACCATGCCGTTGAACTGCGCCCCTATACCGCCGAAGAAACCCGCCAGCTGGCCCTTGAAGACCTGAACCGCCGCGGGCTTTCGTTCGAGGAATATCACGCTCGCAAGGCACAGCTGCTGGCGAACCCACAGATTCAACAGGCTCGCGAATTCGATGACCAGGGCGAAATCAGTGCCGACAACGGCGAGCTGCTGCGCTCTCCGCAGAGCTGATGAGTGCCGAAACAGATCCGCAGTTTCTTTGAATCCGCCAGACTGTACCGTACAAAGTTTCGCGCAACTGTCCATGTGTTTCGGGGCGACGCTCCGTTAGGGTGAAGGTCTGCCTTCTTTGCCGCCTGGACTGCAACATGCCGCTTACCTTCGATCTTCTGCTGGCGTTCGCGCTGTTCGCGTTCGTCACTTCCGTTACACCCGGCCCGAACAACATGATGCTGTTGGCATCGGGCGTCAATTTCGGTTTCAGCCGCACCATCCCTCATATGGTGGGCATCAGCGTGGGTTTCTTCCTGCTGGTGCTGGGCGTCGGTTTCGGCCTGGGCAGCGCATTCAAAGCCTGGCCGGTGCTGTACACCATTCTGCGTTACGTCGGCGCGGCCTATCTGCTGTATCTGGCCTGGAAGATAGCCACCTCCGGCCCGGCCTCCGAATCGGATCAGGCGCGTGGCGAACCGCTGGGCTTTTTCGGCGCCGCGCTGTTTCAGTGGGTCAATCCAAAGGCGTGGATCATGGCCATCGGTGCAATAAGCACTTACACGCCGATGCAGGGATACTTCACCAACGTGGTAGTGATCTCGGCGGTGTTCGCGCTCATCAACCTGCCGAGCGTTGGCATCTGGGCAGGCTTCGGCAGCCTGCTGCGCAACGTGCTTCAGGATCCTTTACGGTTGCGTTTGTTCAATGGGGTCATGGCGATATTGTTGGTGGCTTCGTTGTATCCGTTGTTTATGAGTCACTGAAGCGTGTGGGAGCGCCGCCCGACGGATCGCCGCCTGGTCCGGTCCCACGAGTTGAGGCGCAGGATATTCATGTGGGAGCTAGCTTGCTGGCGAGGACATAGCGACAGACGACACAACAGCTGCGACTGTACCGGCCTCTTCGCCAGCAAGCTGGCTCCCACTGGGTCTGGGCAAGCTGTGGGGGCGGACCAGGCTGCGCCCGCTCATCAGAGGGTCATGAAAGACGTTGGCTCCCACCACGATCTCACGGGCGACGCGGAACGCGACTTGTGCAGGCCGAGCGTAGGCGTTGCGCAGGGGGAAACGAGCCATGGATGGCGAGTTATATGCCCTACAACGCCAACTGCAAATGCCCACCCGCCGGTCGGTTACGCGCCCGAAGACGGTGTTGCAGGCCCAGATAGAAATGCTCCAGACCCTCATGCAGCCGCTCGGTGAGAATCGCTTCCAGCTCTCCGCCTTCTGCGCTGTCGCCGTAGGTAATCTGACTGTCGATGGCAAACACGCCGTGCAGCACTTCCTGAGACTTGAGCGCCGACAGGACCGGCTTGAGAGCGTAATCAACCGCCAGCATATGCGCCATGCTGCCGCCGGTTGCCAGCGGCAGGACGACTTTGCCGTGCAAAGCCCGCTCGGGCAGCAGGTCGAGCAGGGTTTTCAGGGCGCCTGAAAATGACGCCTTGTAGACCGGCGTGGCGATCAGCAGGCCGTCGGCCTGCCGCACGGCCTCGATGAAGTCTTGTACCTGCGGACTGTCGAAGCGTGCAAACAGCAGGTCCTCGGCGTTGAAGTCACGAATGCGCAGTGAGGTGACCGTGACCCCGTGGTTTTCCAGCCAGCGGCTGGCATGCGCCAGCACTACACCGGAACGGGATCGGGTCGAGGGGCTGCCTGAAACTGATACGACGAGCATGCTGGATTCCTTGCGATGAGCGTCATCATGCAAAGCAGCATGTGTGCCAGCCTCGCGCGCGCCCGCAAACCGGGAACATCGCCTGCCGGTGCGCGCCACTCGGGTGTTGGCTGGCCTTGTATTTGTTGAATCGCTGTTGCTGGGGCAACACTTGTAACTGTTGCAGGACCAACACTTTGCCGCTGTTGGCTGGGCAACACCTGGCACCGAATCGCAGGCAAAAAAATCCCCGCAGACGACAGGTTGCAGGGACGGTGTTCAGCTTGCGCAGTTGGATCAGTTGCGGAACGCCGCGCCGGTCTGCACGACGCTGGCCGAGCCCAGCAGCTGGCTGATGAAGCGGCTCCAGCGGGTGATGTTGGCCGGGCCGACGAATACCACGTCCTGGGCCTTGAGCTCGAACTGGCCTGCCAGCAGATACGCCGTCGGCTTCTCGGCGTTGAGGTGGTAGACGGTAGAGCTTGCGTTCGCGTAGTTCTCGGCGCCGCGTATCACATAGACTCGGTCGCCGTCGGCGCTGTCCGGGCTCAGGCCGCCGGAGTTGCCCAGTGCTTCGAGCAGCGTCACGCTGGTGGTTCCGAAGGAGATGACCTGCGGGTTACGTACTTCACCCAACACGTAGATCTTGTTCTTCGAGTTGCTGTTGAGGTGCAGGTAGTCGCCGTCCTTGAGGTAGATCTTGCTCAGCTGCGAACCCTTGCGGTTCAACGAGTCGATGTCGATCAGGTAGTCGCGGCCGTCGCGGCGCAGGGTCAGCCCGGCGAGATTGGCGTCGGTGAGGTCGATACCCGCGGTACTGACCGCCTGCACCAGGCTCAGTGGGATATTGGTGATCGATTGCGGGCCCGGAGTCTTGAATGAACCGGACAGCAGAACCCGCTGACTGTTATAGCGCAGGACCTTCACATCGACCTTGACCTCGGTGTATTGCGGTGCCAGCCCCATGCGCAACTGCTCGCGAATCTGGCTGACGGTCTTGCCGCCCGCGCGGATGCGCCCCACGTACGGGAAGAACAGCGTGCCGTCGCTCAATACTTCACGGGTGTTGGCGTCCAGCTGGTCCTGCGAGCCGGGAGCGGTCAGCTCCGGGTGCTCGAAGACCGTGACCAGCAGCGTGTCGCCAGGGCCGACCACGTATTCCGGGGTCTTGTAGGCGAGCAGTTCCGCAGGCAGGCCGTTGGCATCGCCGGTTGCCTTATGCTGCTGTTGCTGCAGCGTCTTGGGCGTGATGTCGACCAGGAGCGCCTTGGGTTCGTCCGGATCGGTCGTGGTAACGTCGCCGGAGGTCATGTGCTGACCGGGGGCAAATGCGCATCCCTGCAGTATCAGACTGGAGAGCAGAGTGACAACTAGGGTTCGATTCATAGTGAGTGTTCCTTCCTGAAGGTGCACCTGGCACCGCAATGATTTCAAAGCATCCCTTTTCCAACACCGATCTACGCGTTCCTGGAATTTTGTGTCGTGCGCACATACCTCCCTCCGGGCACGGAATCCCGGAAATCGTTTGCAGGGAAATGGAGATTCAGAAGGCGTTCTTGTTGAGGAAGCCTTTGAACAGGGTCAGCAGGATGATCTTGAGGTCCAGCCAGATCGACCAGTGCTCGATGTATTCCAGGTCGAACTCGACGCGCTTGCGCATCTTGTCCAGAGTATCGGTTTCGCCGCGCCAGCCATTGATCTGCGCCCAGCCGGTGATGCCCGGTTTGACCTTGTGGCGCAACATGTAGCCGCTCACCTGTTTGCGATACTGCTCGTTGTGCGCCACGGCATGCGGACGAGGGCCGACGATCGACATTTCACCGCGCAGCACGTTGAAAAACTGCGGCAGTTCATCCAGCGAAGTGCGTCGCAGAAAGCTGCCCAGAGGCGTTACGCGCGCGTCGTTGCGGGTCGCCTGGCGGACCTCGGCACCGTTTTCCTGAACCGTCATGCTGCGAAATTTCCATACCTCGATCGGACGCCCGTCGAGCCCGTAACGCCGCTGCCGGAACAGCACCGGACCCGGCGACGTCAGTTTGATGGCAATGGCGATCAGCACCAGCGGCACGGCGATCAGCAGCAGGATGATGCTCGACAGGACAATGTCTTCAGCGCGCTTGACCAGGCTCCAGGCGCCGTCCATGGGCGAGTCGAAAATGCTGATGCTCGCCAGCCCGTTGATGCTCTCGCTGCGGGCATGCAGCAACTCGAACATGAACACGTCCGGGATCAGATAGACCGAAGCGGTGGTGTCGGACAGACCGGTGATCAACTCGCGCAGGTGCGGTTCGGCGCTGAATGCCAGGGTGATGTAGACCTTGTCGATGCGACCTTCACGGGCGTCGATCACCAGCTGCTGCAGATCACCGAGCACTGGGATGCGCTGGCCGGCGGCGTCCAGATCCATCTGCTGTGGGTCGGTGTCATAGAAGCCCAGAAGATCGAGGCCCATCCACGGTGCGCTGGAAATCGACTGTGCCAGCCGTGCGCCGACCTGTCCGGTGCCGACGATCGCCACCCGGCGCGTGTTGAATCCATGCCGGCGCAGGCTGTGCAGCAACTGGCGGATCAGCATCCGGTAACCACACAGCACTGCCAGCACCAGGGCGAACCAGGTCATCTGGCCGTTGTCGGGCAATTGCTCCTGGTTCAGCACCAGGTAATTGACTGATAGCAGCAGCACGAATGTCAGCGCCCAGTAATTGAATACCTTGGTCAACTCGCGCGTAATGCGCTCGCCGCGCCAGGAGCCATACAGCTGGTGGTACTCGCCTACCCAGTGGAATACCAGCACCGCAAGAATGATCTGAAACCAGGTTTCGGCGCTGGTCAGAGGCGATTGCCAGCTCTGCCAGTAGCCGATCAGCACGATGACCGCCAGATCCAGCAAGCGATGGGCGACCGACAGTGCCGATTGGTGGGCGTGAAGAATGCCGCGAACGGAAGTGCGCATGAAGGATCTCGCTCAAACGGATTTGATAGGAACCACCCGAGACGGTAATTCGTTGTCGATCAGGTTGGGTGCGGCATGTGGAACCCAGTATTGCGAGGGCATGCGCGCCAGGTGCGCGGCGGCCAGCTCGCGGTCTACGAAGGCTTTCATTTCCTGCTCGAAGCGCTGCACCGAGAAACGCTCGGCGTTGGCTCGACAGGCCTGGGCGGTAATGCGGGGTTGCGCGGCCTCGAACTCGTTCACGGCGGCGATCAACGAGGCCACGGTCTGTTGCGGGTAAAGCACACCGGTGGGGTGCGGATGATCCAGACCGTGGACCGTCTCCAGCACACCGCCCTTGCCGAACGCGATCACCGGCGTGCCACAGGCCTGGGCCTCGACAGGGCTGATGCCAAAGTCTTCCTCGGCCGCGAACACGAACGCCTTGGCCGACCGCATGTGTTCAAGCAGCACCGGCGCCGGCTGGAATCCCATCAGTGTTACGTTCGGTGCGCGGCTGGCCAGTGCCTTGGCCTTGGCCATGTCCGGACCGTCGCCGATCATCACCAGACGTTTGTCCGGCATGGCGGCAAAGGCTTCGATGATCATCGGCATGCGCTTGTAGGGCACCAGCCGTGATGCGGTGAAGTAGTAGTCCTGACGCTTGCCCTGGCCGGTGAAGGCGAGGGTGTCGACCGGCGGATAGATCACCGTCGACTCGCGACGATAGGCCTTGTTGATGCGCGCACCGATGAAGCGCGAATTGGCGACGAAGGCATCGACGCCGGCCGACGTGCGCTGGTCCCACATGCGGATGTAATGCAGCACCAGCCGCGCCAGCTTGCCTTTCAGGCCGGTATTGAGCCCTGATTCGAGCAGGTACTGGTGTTGCAGGTCCCAGGCGTAGCGAATCGGCGAATGCACATAGCTCACATGCACCTGGTCAGGGCCGGTCAGTACGCCTTTGGCCACCGCGTGGCTGCTGCTGATGACCAGGTCGTAACCGGACAGGTCCAGTTGCTCGATCGCCAGTGGCATGAAGGGCAGGTAACGCTGATAACGCTTTTTGGCGCCAGGCAGGTTCTGAATGAAGGTCGTCCTGGCAACCTTGCCACCCAGATGCGTACGGTCCTGGTCGCTGAGAAAATCGATCACGGCGAACAAGTCCGCCTCGGGCCAGATGTTGATCAGTGAAGCCAGCACGCGTTCGGCACCGGCGTAAGTCACAAGCCAGTCGTGGACGATAGCAATTCTCATTGAAATTCCTTGCGGTAAAGGCTCGCTCTACTTCAGGCGCGCAGGTCGCGACCAGGCGTTGCGTTGGTGGTTCAGGATTTGCTCGAAGGTGACTCGGCGGCAGTGCCGACGTTGGCGCCGCGTACGGCCTTGGTGCCCAGCAACGAGTCGATGCGCTGCGAGAGGCGTTGGGCCGACAGGTCCCAGGAAAACCGCTCCACGTTGTTCAGGCCGTGCAGCCGCAGCGCTTCGCGCAGCGGTTGATCGGTCAGGACCCGCTGCATGGCCGCCGCCATGTGGCTGACGTCCAGCGGGTCGAAGTACAGCGCGCTGGCTTGCAGCACTTCCGGGATCGATGCCGCATTGGCCGCCACCACCGGGCAGCCGCAGGCCTGAGCCTCCAGTGGAGGGATGCCAAAGCCTTCGTACAACGACGGGAAAACGAAGGCCGACGCACCCTGGTACTGTTCGATCAGCTCGGCATCGGTCAGACGACCCAGAAAGCGGATGCGCGGGTCGCGGGATGCCAGACGCTGCAGATCCGGGTTGGCGAAAATGTGCGTGACCGCGCCGACGATTCGCAGCTGCAGGTCAGGAAAGCCACGCAGGCTGAGGAACGCCTGGATCATGCGGTTGAAGTTCTTGTGCGCGGCGGGGGAGGACACCGCCAACAGATACTGCGGCCCTTCCGGTTGGGGCGTGCGCGTCTGAAAGCCTTCACTGACCGCCGCATGCAACACCAGGAACTTGCTCTCTTCAATTCCGTAGAACCTGGAGATTTCCCCCCGGGAAAAGTTGCTGCAGGTGACTACGGTCTTGGCGCGGGACGCCAGGATCGGAGTGATGGTGCGATACGCAAGGCGGAACACGCGGGTGTAGCTCTGCGGGTAGCGCACATAGTTGATGTCGTGGTGGGTCGCGATCTGGTTGCGGTAGAACATCGGCCCGGTGCTGCTGATCGACAGCAGCAGCGGGTTACCGCGACGGCGCAGATAAAGCGGCAGGTCGAGCTGTTCCCACAGATGACCGCTGTTGCGACCGATGATTTGTACATTCAGGGCCTTGGCGGCCTCGTGCATCTTGATGCCGTCGGGGGCGAGGCAGACGATGTCGTCGCGATACTTCTTGAGCGACAGACACATTTGCTCGGCGTATCGCTGGACTCCGCTGATGTTCTGAGTGAGAAAACGTGAATTGATGAAGATCATCGGGCGCATCCTGCAAGCTACGGTTGAAGGTGTGTGTGAGTGGGAACTCGGTCGTTAGCGCCGGTACCCTTGTTCTTGTGCGAACAGCGCGGGCCGGATGCCCAGCGCGATGATTTTCGGAAACTCATTGATCGGCACCTGGGCGGAGCAGCGCGCATCGTTGCAGCTCCACGCGATATCGGTTTCAAACAGGCCTTTGTCCGGCTGCCCGGTGTCGATCATCTGTACGTTGCCGCGCTGCACGCTGGCCGCCTCGACATGGGCGGTCAGGCGCTGGCCGGTGGTCCAGGCGACCAGAATCTGTTCCGAGCCACGTGTGAAACGCAGTAGATAGGTCGACTCCGTTTCGCGGCTCTTGGCGGCGTCATAGTTGAATTCACGCAGCGTCTGGCTGATTGCCTTGAGCGTCTGGTAAGCGGGCTTGACGCTCATGTCCTGCCTGAGCAGACCGAAGTTCTGTTGCGGGTCCAGCGGATCGCTGCCGCTGTCCGCCAGGCTGTTCCACCACAAGCCCTTGATGTCCGGCACTGTTCGCGCCAGGAAGAAACTGCGCGCGAGAAACGCTGCCTGGGTGCTTTCGCTGATGCCGCACTTGCCGGTGCTGGTCGGCCAGCCCATCTCGGTCAGATACAGGGGCACCGGTCGAGTGGCCAGCGCCCGCAAATCCGCATCGATCCAGCGCAGCCAGGCAATCCAACGTTCCGGCGTATGGCGCTGGTCGTGCCGGCAGTGCACGTAAGGGTGCAGCGACAGGCCGTCGACGTGGTTGAGCGTGCCGTTCTGCACCAGGCGGTCGGCGAAGCCCAGGTCCATGCCCAGACTGGTGACCGCGCCGGCCAGCACGGTGACCGGTTGCTTGTGCTGACGCAGACGTGCGGCGGTTTCCTCGACCAGATTGCTGTAATCCTTGCTGGCCCAGGCGTCGATCGGGTTCTCCCGGTCCCATTCGTTCCAGATCTCGTAAAAATCGACGCTGTCAGCCAGCTCCCGGGCAACGTAGCTGACGTAGTTGCCAAAGGCCTGGCGCACGGCCGGCTGGCGGGGCTTGGCGTAGTTTTCATAGAACGGGCTGCCATAGCCCAGTACCAGCAATGGTCGCAAACGGTGTTCCCCGGCCTTGCTCAGGTAGGATTGCCAGGCCGGGGCAATGCGCAATTGGCCGCGTCGGGGCTCCACAGTGGTCCAGTAGGCATCGTCCCGCACCGAGTTGACCCCGGCTTGCTCCAGCATCTGCAACGCTTTGGCCGACGCACCGTCATTGTTCATCAGGTGAGTGTCGACACCGATAATGAAATCCTCTTCGCCCGATGCCCACTGGCCCCATGTCAGGCTCAGCAGCAGAGCCATGAAAGTTCGACGCCATCGGCGCGCGGGTTTTTTTCGCATGTCTTGTCTCAATGAAGAGGCACGGTCCGGAGCGCTCGCTCAGTAGGGGCACGGGCCGATGGGAGTGACTACGTTCCTTCGTTTACTTCGTCCTCGGCACCAGCCGGTCCGTCAGACCGGGTTGGACAAGTGATGCGTTCCGGGCAGGACAATGCGGTCGAGCAGGGTCTGATTGAAGATGCTTTCGTATTGATCCAGCATCAGGTCCAGGTTCAGCAATGAGGCCACGCTGCTGCGGGCCTGGGCGCTGAGGCGGGCGAGCAACTGTGGCTGCTGGTGCAGCCGCAGCATTGCCATGCCCAGAGAGTCGGGATCATCGGGGCTGCACAGCAGGCCGTTGTACTGGTCCTGGATAATCTCGGTCAGGCCGCCCATGCGGCTGGCGATTACCGGGCGCGAATGGGCGCAGGCTTCCACCGCGACCATGCCGAACGGCTCGTTCCACATCGACGGCACGATTGCCACGTCGATCTGGCTGTAGAATTCCTCAGGCTTCTGATAGCCGACAAAGCTGATCCTTGATGACTTTGCCATCGCCTTGAACCGGCGTTCGTCGTCTGCTTGTCCGCGCCCGGCGATCTGGAGCGTAGCGTCACAGGGCAGGTGCTGGAATTGTTCAATCAGCCAGCCCACGCCTTTGGGGTCGGACAGGGTTCCCAGGTATCCGAAGCGCAGCGGTGCCTGGGCGCGGGCGTTATCGGCGGGTACCGCAACCGGCGCCGCTGAGGCAGGTGCCGAATACGGACTGGCGTTGTGCACGACGTAGCCGCGACTGCCCTGAAAATAACCGTATGCCTGCAGGGTTTCGAGCATGTAGCGGCTGACGCCGACCACCGTGTCGACCTGAGTCGAACGCTCGTCATGCCCCTTGCGAAAACGCGCGCAGAGCCCGCACTGCTGCTGGCAGCTGTGACCCTTCTTGAACATGGTGCTGCCGGGGCACAGCAGGTACATGTCATGTAGCACCTGCACGATGGGCAGGTCGGCGGCTGCGATTTCATCCCAGGCCGACACTGACCAACCGGTCAGGTTATGACACACCACCAGGTCGGGCTGCTCCAGCTCCAGAACACGTTTGACGTGCTGGCGCATGCCGTCGTTATAGCGGTCGCGCAGGTGCCAGCCGAGGCGGGCAAGGCGTCCGGGGCGCTGAGCCGTGAAATGCCAGTACAGATTCTGCAGGCCAGCGCGATAGACCTTGACCTGGTTGACTGCGTCCATGTGCAGGCCCGGCTGTGCGGAAGTGGCCAGCACTGAAACTTTATAGCCGCGAACCTGCAGGCCTTCGACGGTGCGCTGCAGGATGATTTCCGCGCCGCCGCCGATATCGGGTGCGTAGAGGCTGCTGATGAAGAGAATTTTCATAGCGGATAGGACCTGTTGAGGCCGAGCACGCCGGCTTCGCCATCGCGGATGGCGTTCTCGATCAGGCTCAGGCGTTGGCCGGCATCGCAGCGCCTGGCGATCAGGCGCAGCAAACGGAAGAACATCCAGCGGTTGAGGCGGTAGACCAGCGGCGAGGAAGCCCAGACATTCTTGTCGAACCAGGCCTGGTTGCGTGCGCCGTAATAGGCGCGCAGGTCCGAACCACCCAGCAGGTAGCTTTCATAGATGTTGCTGGTGCGCGCCTTGATGTTCCAGGAATCTTCCAGGTCGTCGAGCAGCGCTTCGGGCACCAGGAATATCCGGCCGCCGTTGGCGGTGATGCGCCAGGTGTATTCGCTGTCGTCGGCATAGAGCTTCAGCGCATCAAGCGGCAGGCCGATTTTCTTGTACAACGTGCGGTGCGCCAGCAGGCCGCCGTAGGTTGCGAACGGCAACTGCACCATCGACGGCGTGCCACCCGTGGACTGTGGACGGCCCCATGGCAAGCGGCGCCAGATCTTGTACGGCAATTGGGCGACGTGAAAACCGAAGAAGCTCGACCGGCGTTGAATGGCGAAACGTTCTGGCACACCGGCGGCGATGTCGGCCTGGTGCGTCGGCCGAAAGCCCAGCACCGCGGCGTTTTCCTGGCCGTCGATCTGCTCGCGTTGACGCAAGCGACTGTGCAGCACTTCTATAGCGTTGATGGTCGGCGCGTTGTCGTCGTCCATCAGCCAGATGTACTCGGCGCCGGCGTCGAGCGCGGTCTGAATGCCCACGGAATAGCCGTTGGCCGATCCGGTGTTGTGCTCCAGATAAATGACCTGAACCTGTCCGGGCCATTTGTCGCACAGGTTCTGTAGGGGGGCGACCGAGGCATTGCTGACGATAATCACGCGATCGATCTGCGGGCTTTCCAGCGAACGGCTGACCAGCGTGTGCAGATAATTGAAACGATCACCGTAAGTGAGCGTGACCAGAGATGTTCGTTGGGTCATGAGGTAGGTCCGTCTGGAATGTGACATTGGCCCGGATACTGCCGCCTCATCCGTGGCGCGATGGATGAGGCGCTCGACATCGATCGTTCAGGCCCGGGCTTCCATGCGCACCAGGCTGCTGATCGGCAGGACCACTTTCTGTTGGCGCTGCAGAAGGTTGAGCAGGATTACAGCGCGTTCGGTACCGTCGGCAGCGAGGAAAATCGCTTCCACGTCGCTGAAGCCGCCGGCTGTGATGCGCACCATTTCCCCATGGGTGAACACAGCCCTGGGGGCAGGCGCGCTCAGGCGCTGGCGGATCTGTTCGATCAGGTCATCGCCGACCGGCACCGGTTGCCCGCCGAAGGTCACGATGCGCGCCACGCCCCGGGTCGAACGGATCGGGTACCAGTTGTCATGTACCTGATCCATGCGGATGAACAGATAACCAGGGAACAATTCCTCCTCGCTCTGCGGCCTTGCGGTACGGCGTTTGAGCGGATCGGACTTCAGCGGTCTGTAACACTCGAAGTGCTGGCGCTGCAGGTGCTCCTGCGCGCGTGCTTCCTGACGAGGCTTGGTTTGAATCAGATACCAGCGTACCGGGTTGTCATACAGGGACATGTCGTCACTCCACGGCCAGTTGCGGGGAAAGGGCTGCAAGCGGCTCAGAGCCCAGACGCATATAAGCGTCGTTGGCGGCCGCGTTCTGGTCGACGTTGCAGCAGTTCAGCAGCTGCTGGATGCGCTCAACGCTGTTGAACATCAGCACATCGATGATCGACAGGTTGGGCACGAACGGTTGCGAGAATTGCTCGTAAACGACGGGGTCCATCTTGAAAAACCGCAGCAGCAGGCCGTTGCGGGCGAAATGATCGCGGTCATACAGCTCCAGGCCGCCGATGGAATTGAGTACGGTGGTGGCCGACAGGGTGCGCGCAATGCCGATCACCCGGTCCTGCTTGTCTGTGCAGGATTCCAGCGCAATGTCTGAACCGCGCAGGATCGGCGTGTCGATCTGCAGGTAGGCGCACAGCTCACGAATGGCATTTTCTGCATAAAGAGCCAGGTTCAACTGGGGAAAGCGAATCAGGCGTTCCAGCAGCGGCATGACCTGAGCGAAAAACGGCGCCTTGCGATAGGTCTGGCGGATCAGGTTGACGATGCGGTTGGCTTCCTCCGGGAAGTTGTCCACCAACTGGCGGCGCATGATCGGCAGCTCGAAATGATCCTTCTTCAGCGGAAAGGTGATCAGTCGGGCATCGCCATTGCACAGGATGCGGTTGCGGTTCACCCAGCCGGCGCGGATGAATTGCAGGTCATCCCCCAGCACAAACACGTCCGCTGCCGCGATGAGTTGAAAGTACCCCAGGTAGGGAAAAAGGTACGGCTGCATCATTGCTATGGTCCGGGCCATGTTGAGCTCCATTTGAATGGCGGGTGTGGATTGAAGTGATCAGCCGTGCACGTTCATTTGCGGACGGGGTGGTAGCTGTAGCCGTAGGCGGCACAGTCGTAATCGGACGTGGATGCCTTGCGTACGACCGAGTTGAAAATCGCGCCCTTGATCAGGATGCCGTTCTGACCCAGACGCCGTTTGCTCGCTTCGATCTCCTTGATGGTGGTCAGGCCGAAACGGGCGACCAGCAGACAGGTGCCGGCCTGGCGGCCGACCAGCGTTGCGTCGGTCACCGCGAGGATCGGTGGCGTGTCGACCAGAATCAGGTCGTATTGCGGCGACAGCTCGGTCAGCAGCTTGTTGAAGTTGTCATGCATCAGCAGCTCCGACGGGTTGGGTGCCGCGAACCCGCAGGAGATGAAATCCAGATGCCGGATCTGGGTGTGATTGATGACTTCGCTGGGTTTGAGACGCGCCGCCAGTGTGTCCGACAGTCCATGTTTGGGTTGCAGGCCGAACATGCGGTGCAAGTAGCCTCTGCGCATGTCAGCGTCGATCAGCAGCACGCGCTTGCCGGTCTGGGCGATGATTGCCGCCAGGTTACTGGAGACGAACGACTTGCCCGCGCCGGGAGTCGGGCTGGAGATCATCAGCACGTTGTTGCGCGCCTCAAGCATGGCGAAGTGCAGGCTGGTGCGCAGGCTGCGCAGTGACTCGACCGCCAGCTCGTTGGGTGCCGTAACGCTGAGCAGCGCGGTCTCGTTGTTCGCGGTGCCGCCCTTGGCGCTTTTTTCCAGACGCTCCTGCTGGCGGGAATACGGGAGAGCCGCGTAAACCGGCATGCCGATGTTCTCGATCAGTTCGGCGCTTTCCACGCCCCGCGAGAAGGCCTGACGAACAAAGATCACGATCACGGCGACCAGCATGCCCAGCAGCGTGGCGAACAGCACGGTCAGCGTTTTCATCGGCTTGACCGGTTTTTCGATGTTGGTGTCGGCGTTGTCGATCACCCGCACGTTACCGATGCTGCCGGCACGCAGGATGTCCTGCTCTTGGCTTTTGTTAAGCATGAGGGTGTAGGTCTGGCTGGTGACCTGCATATCGCGGGTCAGACGCAGCAGTTCCTGCTGGGTCTGCGGCAAGGCTTCGATTTTTTTCAGCAGGCCCAGTTTCTGCTGTTCGAGCTGGCCCATCTGGCTGAGCAGAGCGCGATAGGTCGGGTGCTCCGGGGTGTACAACCGTTCGGTTTCGACACGTTTGAGCTTGAGTTCGGACAGCAGCGAGTCGAGCTTGACGACCTGGTCAAGCACGCCCTTGGTCTCGATGCTCAGGTCCACCGACTTGGCGCTGGTCTGGAAGTTGTTCAGCGCCACTTCGGACGCTTCCAGCTGCTTGCGCACCATCGGCAGTTGCGAGCGCAGGAATTCCAGGCGCTGAGCGGCTTCAGCGGAACTGCGTTCGACGTTCTGGCGCACGTAGAGGCGGCTGACTTCGTTGAGGATGTGGTTGGCGCGATCCGGGTCCGGATCTTCCAGAGACAGATAGATGATCCCGGAGTCCTTGCCGGCCTCGGTGATCTTCAAGCGATTCTGGTAATCCAGCGCCGCATTCAGGGTGCGCAGACGCGACAGGGTGAATTCGGTACCAGGACGGGCGATCAGACGTGCGATCTGCACCTTCACACCGTTGCCTTCCACAACCCGGTTGGTTGTGCCGTTCAGCAGCAGGGTGCGGTCCTTGTCGTACAGGGTGAAGGCGCCGGCCTTGCCCGCTACCAGGGTCAGGTTTTCCCCCAAAAGTTGCTCAGGCACTTCCAGCTGGAACACATCAATCCGCTCTCCGCCCCAGGCGTACTGATCCATGCCAAACCATGGCTCGGCGAGCGCGCCGTCGTGCTCGGGCTGGAAGGTGCGGTACAGGTAGGGGCCGATCACTGGAAACAGGTCCGGCTTCTGCACAATATTGAGCTTCAGATCGTCGACGACCTTGCCCAGCAGCGCGCGGGATTTGATCAGTTCGATTTCGGTGGTCGCCTGGGACACCGACATCGGCTTGTTGTTGACCTCGGGGGTGCCCTCGATACCGACTTTCTTGGGTTCGATCTGAATCATGGCATCAGCCTGATAGATCGGCGTGGCGAGAATCGCGTAGGCCAGGCCCACCGCGAAAAACAGGCTGACGATCGCGATGATCAGACCTTTATGGTCGAACAACACACGCAAGATAGTTGCCAAATCGACCCGGGTGTCCTGGTAGTAATCCAGGGAGGAGCGGTTCATGACGGTCATTTATCTTGTTTCTCCAGACTGAAGATATGGAAGCCAGTCATCGACGCAGCGCGACAGATGTTCAAAGGTCTGTTCAAAGGCTGACTGGGGGCGCCGATAGGGGTCGGCTATTTCCGGCTTGCGTTGCCACTTGCCGATCAGAAACGTCTTGCCGCGTACTTCCGGAGCCAGTTGCAGGACGTTCAGCAAGTGCGCTCGCTCCATGAGCAGAATCAGCTCGGCCTCGTGCAGCATTTCTCGGTCCACCCGGCGTGCTGCATGGGGCCTTACCGGTACGCGATTGGCCTGCAGCACTGTTATGGCGAAAGGGTCCATCGGCGTGCCGGAGACTGCGCCGATGCCGGCCGAGTGCACCTTCACGCCGGGCGCCAGCAGTCGCTGACGCAACAGCGCTTCGGCCATCGGGCTGCGGCAGATGTTGCCGACGCAGACCACCAGCACGTCACTGAACATGAGGTTTGCCGAATGCCGAGATGAACCGTCTGCCGATATTGACGCTGAAGTTTCGCGCCACCATCAGCAACGTCTGGATCTTGTTTCGCGGGGCCAGCGCCGACAGCGACAAGCCCACGGCCTGCATCAGAAAGTATTCGTACAGGTCCTGATTGCCCAGGCGGTTGTAATAGTTGGCCAGGCTGGAGCAGGTCTGCAGGCTCATGTGCAACTTGCGCTTGTTGCTGCGCATGGAAAAGATGCCGCCGGGGTGCAGGCGATACGCGGCGGGTTTGATCTCGGCCATGAACTTGCCTTTGCCGTAGGCGCCGAGCAGTGACCACCAGCACAGGTCATTGAGCGGGGCGACTTCCATTTGCAGCTCCGGGGGCATGCTGCAGAACACGTTGCGAAAGCAGGCGGTCAGCGTCGAGATCGGTCTCGCTTTCTGCAGCTCCAGCGCCGTGGCATCAGCGCGCAATTTGCCCTGCAGCTGCACGTCGTACTGGCCGTTGACGTCGAAGGAAATCGCGTCGTGGTAAGTCAGCACGTAGTCCGGATGGCTCTCCAGAAAGTCGACCTGCAATTGCAGTTTGCGCGGATCGGTCCAGTAGTCATCCGCTTCGCAGTAGGCGATGTAGCGCCCGCGTGCCTTGGCGAACAGGTTGGGCACGCACGGCTTGCCCTGGCGGAACTGGTTCACCTGCTGGTAGAACGGCCGGATGATGTCCGGGTACCGTTCGGCGTACTGCGCGATGATGCGCGCGGTGCCGTCGGTGGACGCGTCATCATGAATCAGGATCTCGAAGCTGAAACTGGTCTGTTGAGACAGAAACCCGTCCAGCGTCTGGGCGACGAAGCCTTCCTGGTTGTAGGCCGGGCACACGATGCTCAGCAAAGGCGGTTGGGGCGGGCGTTGACCCGCGATGTTTGCGGTGGCATCCATGGCTCATGTACTCGGTTTGCTGAACAAGATGAAGATCCTCACAGCCAGCGGCTTGTAGCTTGCCGCGACCACCAGCAGCGTAATCAGGCCACTGGCGGCAAGCGCCAGCAGCACGCC
This sequence comes from Pseudomonas sp. R1-18, assembly GCF_051132095.1. Classification (NCBI taxonomy): domain Bacteria; kingdom Pseudomonadati; phylum Pseudomonadota; class Gammaproteobacteria; order Pseudomonadales; family Pseudomonadaceae; genus Pseudomonas; species Pseudomonas sp. R1-18. The sequence continues at coordinate 3,104,162 of NZ_CP071658.1, read as the reverse complement.
GATGCGGCTCTGATCGGCGATCATGCGAAACACCGGCTCGCTGACCAGCACGCCGACCCCGGTCATCGCGCTGATACGCAATACGTCACGCAGCCATTGGCCGTGAATACCTGGCGCCAGGCGTTGATGAACGATCATCGGCCATACCGCGAACGACACCGCGCGCAGGAAGAACCAGGCCAGCGCCGCGCCATAGGCACCCTGATAGTCGATAGCCAGAAGCATCACCGGCACGGTAACGAAGGCGGAAATCACGCTGTACCAGATGTGCAGTCGCATTTGCCCGTAGGCGTATTGCAGGTAGAACTGAAAGGCGCTGGCGGCCATGATGGCGCTGCCCAGCGCGTACCAGGGCAGCACCGAGCGGCTCCATTGCGCGGCCGCCTGATCGCCGGTCCAGGCGAAAATCAGCGGCTCGGCGTGCATGGCGATGACCGCCGCGAGCGGAAACAGAAAAGTGCAGGTGAAACGATTGGCGAGCAGAAACAGCGCCTGCATGTCCTGATGACGACCTTCGGCGATCAACACCGTCAGGCGCGGCAGCAAGGCCTGCACCAATGGATTGGTCAACATCAGAATCCCGTTGGTGACCAGTGCCACCAACGAAAAGTAACCGTACTGGTCAAGTGGCAGCAGCTCGGAAAGCAGCACCTTGTCCATCTGCGTCAGCACGATCCACAGCACGGCTGTCCCGGACATGCTGGCGGCAAACGGCAGAATCGGCCTGACCAGTTGCCAGTCAAAGCCGGCCAGCCAGCGTCCGACCGGCATTTGCCGCCAGGCACGCAGCGCAAATATCAGGGTTTCAATCAGGCCGATCAGCACCTGGAATTCGAAGAAGTCCTGCGCATCCTGTGAGTAATAGCTGACCAGCAGCAGGCCCCCGAGGTAGCGCAACGTGGCGATGAACACATTGACGCCGTTGAGCCAGGCGTGCTGTTCGAGCCCCTGAATGCCGCTTTTGTAGAGCGTCGAATACAGACGCAAGGCGGTCACAACGCCCATCAGGCCGATGCAGTTGATCAGCGTCTGCTGGTCCAGCGCTTGAGCGTTGAGCCAATGCACGGCAATCCATGGGCTGGCGATGTAGATCACCAGGCAGCTCAGACCCGCCAGCGGCAGGAAAATGATCTCGAACGAACGCAGCAACCGGCCCAGCGTTCGGTCGCCGGCAGGCGTGCCTTGCTGATGGGCGACAGCGCGCACCAGGCTGGGCGAAAGACCCGCATCCAACAGTTGCAGCCAGGCCTGCAAGACTGCGAAAAATCCGATCAGGCCATAGGCTTCCGCACCCAGATGCACCAGATAAAACGGCATGATCAGAATGCCGATCAGCAGGACGTATGCCTGCCCAAGGTAGTTCAGGGCGGTGCTGCGGACGACGGATACCTTGCTCTGCATGGCGTTATACAACCTGCGCCACGGCCGGAACCTGATAGGTGAGACTGCCCAGACTGCATTCCTCGATCAGGGTGTGAATCACCCGGTCCTGGTCCTCGGGTTGCAGGCCGGGATAGATCGGCAGGCACAGCACACGCTCGCTCAAGGCCCGCGAGACCGGCTGCCCGAGTTGCGGTTGCAGATATTCCAGTGTGTCCAGCGACGGATAGAAGTAACGGCGCGGATTGATACCGCGTGCATTGAGCGACGTGCGAGCGCTCATCAGCTGCTGTTCGTCGCGCAGCGCCACCGGGTAATAGCTGTGGTTGAGCTGGCTGTCGGTTTCAGGCTGCTGCAGGTCGAGGTAGTTTTCCAGTCGCGAGGTGTAGCGGTGAGCGATCTCGGCGCGTTCTTCCAGGATGTTCTCGATGTTGTCGAGAATGCACAGGCCCATTGCTGCGGAGAACTCGTTGAGCTTGGCGTTGATGCCGATGCCGTCGATCCTGTCGACATCGGCGATGCCGAAGTTGCACAGCAGATACGCGCGCCGGGCGAGGTCATCATCATTGGTGATGATCGCGCCACCTTCGATGGTGTGAAACAGCTTGGTGGCGTGGAAGCTGAGCGTGCTGATGTCGCCGCGGTTGAGCACCGACTGGCCGCCATGGCGAACCGCGAATGCATGCGCGCCGTCATACACCACCTTCAGATTGTGCTTGCGGGCGATCTGGTCGATAGCGTCTACGGCGCACGGATTGCCGAACACATGGGTGCCGACGATCGCGGTGGTGTCCGCCTCGATACAGCTTTCGATGTTCTGTGGCGAGATATTCCAGGTCAGCGGGTCGATGTCGGCGAAGATCGGCCGGATGCCTTCCCACTGCAGCGAACTGGTGGTGGCGACGAAACTGAAAGGCGTGGTCACGGCGCTGCCGGCCAGGCCCAGAGCACGATAGGCGACCTGTAAGGCGAGGGTGCCGTTATTGGTCAGGATGATGTGCTTGACGCCCAGGTAATCCTTGAGCCGTTCTTGCAGTTCACCCACCAGCGGGCCATGGTTGGTCAACCAGCCACGGGCGTAGATGCCTTCGACATAGCGTTGAAACTTGTCGATATCACCCAGGTAGGTTTTGGTCACGTTAATCATCGAAGCCTCCATGTCTACGTTGAATCGGGGTTTGCCCGACAGCGATTACGGCTGCGGGCGCGGTGTGGTTTCGGGAGGCGCGATAGTGGTCTGAGCGCTGCGCCGCGCGGCGCGTCTCTGGTTAAGCCCGAGGATGAAGCGGGTAGCGGCGCTGCCGCTGTGCGGGTCGCCGAAATGCATGATGGCCGTCGCGCGCTTGAGGTTAGGGCTGCAAGGCTGATTGGCGTGCAGCGTGCGGTAGCCCCAGAACAGGTAGATATCGCCGGGTTGAAGCTTGAGCACGCGTGGCTTGGCCCAGCCGCGTTCGATGGCCTGGCGGGTCAGCCAGCGGCCGAACCGGTTCTGCATCAGCGATTTTTCGATGACGTTGAGCACGACGTTATTGCGGACTTTGCGGATGTTGGGGAACAGCATCAGGTCCCCGGTCTCTTCGCCTTCCACCGGGATGTAGATCGGGATCAGCGCAGTGACCAGACTGGCGTCGTAATGAAAGCAGTTGGATTCGCGGCGCCCGACGTCGCCCTGTACGCAACGCAATACCGGAAATATCTGATTGCTCTGGCTTTCGCGTCCTGCAGCCTGGTTGAACAGGCCGGCCATCAACTGCTTGAACGACGGATCGGTCCAGAAGCTTGCCAGCCGGCTCTCGGCCAGTGCCGCTTCGCCGTGGTAAGCAAAGTACTCGCCGGGATGAGTGGCCGCCCGGCTGTCAGTGAAAGCACGCAGTTGTTCAAGGTCGGCAGCGCTCAGGGCATTTTCGAGCCTGACGAAGCCTTGGGTGTCGATGTCCTGTGCCAGCGCTTGAATCTGCTGGGGACTGAAATCGGACGGAATTGGCATTCAGTTACACCTCTGAAGGTTGGGAGGCGAAAAACCAAAAGCGATACGGCTGCCTGGTATGTCGGGTTCGGGCACGCTACCGCCCGAATCGCTCGATCCAGGCATTTACATCGAATTCTTTTCCTCACCCACGAGGTTGCGATGAACCGCATTGCAGACGTTTGCTTTGTTTTGGGCAAAGCTACCGCCACACCGAACGCGTTCAGTCTTTTTCAAAGTTTGTGGGAGCCAACAGACATCCACCGGCACAAATGATAAGCACCGTGGATACAACTAACTTCGTGGGCGAAACGGAAAGGGTCACTGCTGACAACTTCCTGCGCATTGCTCTATGGCAGTGGCGAACAGATCAGGAGGTGTCTGACACGCATATATATTGGTGGCGTCAGCGATTCTGTCAAATTATTTCGTCAGCTTTCTGTTAAATTTTTGATAAATGGTTTCTTAGTAAAACTAAACCTTTGATTTCAAAGGGAGTCAAAAAACCAGCACGTGCATGTAGCGAATTTCCTGGCATTTTTCAGGCGGTTTTACAAAGCTCGTTGTTAGCCCCGCGTTTCGCACTTCCGACCCATTGAGCCCGTCTCGTGCATGGTATCGCCGCGTGGGTGTATCAGCAGGCGAACGCCATGGGCGTTATGGGCGCGGGCCCTTTTCCGGATTCCAATATACGCAGTCCGGTCGCCATCCGGTTAAAGTTGAGGTCAATACCTGGCCCGGCGGACAACGTTTTTCAAATTAAACGCCTGCACTTTAGCTGCGATGCGGCGGAGTCGGCAGCGGCAGCAGACGGTGTATAGACGCCCGCAGTATATGCACATAATTATTAATAATATTTGGTTCTAATCCGGGTAGTGCATGATGGCAAGACCGCCGGGTTGGCCTGTCGACGTTCCCGCGTCCCAGCTTTTCGTCTTACCGGCTCGCGAGTTCGAGAGGAAGCCATGAACACTACTGCACTGTATTTTGACTATGCCGCCACCACACCGGTAGACGAGCGCGTCATTTCTGTCATGGTCGATTGCCTTGGCATGTCGGGTAATTTTGGCAATCCCGCGTCGAGCGGCCACGCGTTCGGTCAGCAGGCTCGACTGGCTGTGGAGCAGGCTCGCGCGCAGGTCGCGGGGCTGGTTGGCACACAGGCCTCGCAGATCGTTTGGACCTCCGGCGCGACCGAATCCAATAACCTGGCGATAAAGGGCGTCGCTCAGGCACGAGGCCGTCGGGCGCGCGGCCACATCATCACCAGCCGTATCGAACACAAGGCGGTGCTCGATACGGTGCAGCAGCTTGAAGAGGCTGGATTTGAGGTGACCTGGCTTGAGCCTGATACCGACGGGCTGATCACTGTTGACGCGGTGCGCACCGCGTTGCGGGCGGATACGTTTCTGGTCTCGCTGATGGTGGTCAACAACGAACTTGGTACAGTGACCGATATCGCTGCGGTCGGTCGACTGGTGCGCGAGCACGGGGCACTGTTTCACGTGGATGCGGCCCAAGGGGCCGGCAAGATGCCCATTGACCTGGCCGGATTGGCGGTGGACCTGATGTCGCTTTCGGCGCACAAGATCTACGGGCCCAAGGGCATTGGCGCGTTATATGTCGGGCCGCGCGCCGAACAGCGGGTACAGGCGCAGATCCATGGAGGTGGACATGAGTCAGGTCTGCGTTCGGGCACGCTGGCCACCCACCAGATCGCTGGAATGGGTGCGGCCTTCGAGCTTGCCGCACAGTCGCTGCCGCTTGAAACGGCTCATCTTGCACGGCTCAATGCACGGTTACGCGAACACCTTGCGCAAATTCCCGGAGTGAACGTCAACGGTTGTCCGGGCTCGCGGATTCCTCACACGCTGAATCTGACGTTCAGTGCGGGCGACCTCGACCTTGGCTTGCTGGGCAAAGGGCTGGCGTTCTCTTCTACGTCAGCCTGCAATTCAGCGAAGAATGCGCCATCGCATGTATTGCTTGCGCTCGGGCACAGCGCCGCTGCCGCAGCTCAAACCATCCGCCTGAGCATGGGGCGCTACACGACAGAAGCCGACATCGACCGCGCAGCGACGCTGATCCGGTCAGCGATCAAGGCGCGACCCTTCTGGGCGGTTGCTCAGTCGTGACGCGTGCTCCATTATCTGACCCGATGTAGGGGTTAATTCCGGGTCAGCAGGAGAATCGATGATTACGCAATCCAAAACCGGTGCAGTGGCGGCCGAACGTCTGGTGCAAGCTCGCGCCCTTATGAGCCGGGAACGGATCGACGCCTGGCTGGTGCCTTCGGCGGACCCCCATCTTTCCGAATACTTGCCAGGGTATTGGCAGGGGCGCCAGTGGTTGTCCGGTTTCCACGGATCGGTCGGGACTCTGATCATTACCCAGGATTTTGCTGGCGTGTGGGCCGACAGCCGCTACTGGGAGCAGGCGACCAAGGAGCTGGCCGGCAGCGGCATCGAGCTGGTCAAGCTAATGCCAGGCCAGAAAGGCCCGCTCGAATGGCTGGCTGCGCAGGCGACCGCCGATACGGTAGTGGCGGTCGACGGTGCAGTCCTTGCCGTGGCGTCCTCCCGAACACTGGCCAGCGAGCTGTATGCGCGTGGGGCCAGGCTGCGCACCGACATGGATCCGCTTATCGAGCTGTGGGGCGACCGTCCCGCCTTGCCGGCCAATCCAATCTACGAGCACCTGGCGCCGCAGGCCTCTGTCGCCAGGCGAGAAAAGCTGGCGCGGCTGCGTCAGGTCATCAGCGAACGCGGGGCGGACTGGCATTTCATTGCGACGCTTGATGACATCGCCTGGCTGTTCAATTTGCGTGGCGCGGACGTTTCGTACAACCCGGTCTTTATCTCCTTTGCGTTGATCGGGCCGCAAAGCGTGACGCTTTTCGTTGACTCGCGGAAAGTGGACAGCGCCGTGCGCCGCAGCCTGGAGCAGGACGGTGTGACGCTGCTGGAATACACCCAGATCGGTGCCGCTCTGCGCGAAGTCCCGAAAGACGCGCGGTTGCTGATCGATCCAGCGCGAGTGACCTGCGGCCTGCTCGATTACCTGAACAGCGAGGTCGCGCTGGTCGAGGGTCTGAATCCGACGACGCTGTTCAAATCCTGCAAGACCGAAAACGACGCGCAGCATATCCGTCAGGCGATGGAGCAGGACGGCTCCGCGCTCTGCGAATTTTTTGCCTGGCTGGACAGCGCGCTCGGGAACGAGCCTGTCAGCGAGCTCACCATTGATGAGAAGCTGACACAGGCACGTGAGCGCCGTCCGGGGTACGTCTCGCCCAGCTTCGCCACGATCGCAGGCTTCAATGCCAACGGTGCAATGCCGCATTACCGAGCCACCGAAGCAGAGCATGCGCAGATCGAAGGTGACGGCCTGTTGCTCATCGACTCCGGCGGACAGTACCTGGGCGGGACGACAGACATCACCCGCATGGTTGCGGTTGGCACGCCCAGCGCAGAACAGAAGCTGGACTGCACCCGGGTACTCAAGGGGGTGATCGCCTTGTCTCGCGCGCAGTTCCCCGCAGGGATCCTGTCACCGTTGCTGGACGCCATTGCACGCGCGCCGATCTGGGCCGACGGCGTCAGCTATGGGCACGGCACCGGGCACGGAGTGGGCTACTTCCTCAATGTGCACGAGGGGCCGCAAGTCATCGCCTATCAGGCGGCGCCCACGCCGCAAACCGCAATGCAAGCGGGCATGATCACTTCGATCGAACCGGGCACTTACCGGCCGGGACGTTGGGGCGTGCGAATCGAGAACCTCGTGCTCAATCGGGAGGCGGGGAAAACCGAATTCGGTGACTTCCTGAGATTCGAAACGCTGACCTTGTGCCCGATCGACACGCGGTGCCTGGAGGTTTCACTGTTGAGTGAGGAAGAACGGCGCTGGCTGAACGACTATCACGCGCAGGTCAGGGAGCGTGTGAGTCCGCTCGTGGAAGGGGCAGCGCTGCAATGGCTGAATGCCCGAACCGTCGCGATCTGATTGCAGGTTCGCAATTGTTGTTGGTGTGCCGCAACCTCAGGGTTGCGGCTCGCTGACTATCCCTGGCGCACCTTTGCGGCAGACGATGATCATGCTGCGGCTGGTATAACCGGCCGGATTCAATCCGAAAGGGTAATCACCGGGTTCTTCCACCGCGTCGCCGGATTTGGCGATGACCTTGTAGCGTTTCGACGTACAGGCACTGGAGGCCAGCGTGTAGCACTTGTCCCACGACGACGACAGGCCGGAGCAATTGATGTGAATGCCTCGTTTGCCTTGCTTGATCGGCTTGGAAGTGGCGGCGCAACCGACCAGCCCCAGTACAGCCAACGCAATAAAGATGTATTTCATTCAATTCCTTAGCCAGCACCGATCTGAGCCTTTGTCAGGCGCAGCTCGCAATTCGTCTGTCAGTCGCACTTCAGCCGTTCCGTCGTATCTCGGATCCGGGACCGGACAGCGCTTAACATGGCTCAACCGCGAAACAAATGCTAGTGCCTTATCGTGCGCGTCCGGCTGACTGGTCAGTCAGCTGGCACCAGCCGGGATTTGGACGAGGAGCTGAGCGTCGCGCCGATCGAGGCCACAATGATTGCGCCGATGGCCAGCCACTGGGTAACCGTCAGCATTTCATGCAGGAAGATCAGGCCTGAGAGTGCAGCGAATACCGGCTCAAGGCTGGCGAGGGTCCCGAACGTGCGCGCCGGCATGCGCGTAAGGGCGACCATCTCCAGACTGTAGGGGAGGGCGGTGGACAAAACGGCTACGCCGACCGCGGCAGGTATCAGCGCAAGATCGAACAATGCGGGCCCTGCGTGAACGATGCCGATGGGTGCTATGAAAAGAGCGGCGATCATCACGCCCAGCGCAGCGGTCTGGACGCCGTTGTCGGCACCGGCTTTCTGGCCGAACAGTATATAGGCTGCCCAGCACACCCCCGCGCCGAGCGCGTAGCACACCCCCGGCAGGTCGAGTTGCGCGCTTGAGGCTCCGGTGGGAATAAGCAGCAGCAGACCGATGCATGCCAATACAACCCAGACGAAGTCGACAGCCTTGCGCGACGAAAGCAGAGCGACTGCCAGCGGACCGGTGAACTCAAGCGCGACGGCAATACCCAGTGGGACAGTGCGCAGTGACATATAGAAGAGAAAATTCATCCCGCCCAACGCTATGCCGTAGATGATCACCGTGCGCAGCGACCTGGCGGTCAGCCGTGCGCGCCAGGGGCGCAGGATGATCAGCATGATCAGGCTGGCGAAAACCAGCCGCAACGTAGTGGTGCCCTGAGCGCCGACGACGGGGAACAGGCTTTTCGCCAGAGACGCGCCGGTCTGGATAGACGCCATCGCGATCAATAGAAGAAACAGAGGAAACAGCAGGGAGGCAGACTTGCCTGGAAGGCCTTTCATTGTGGCTGGTGTCCGGGTCGTTGATTTCAGTGCACTACATCATGGTCTATGTGCGTGAGTTGGGCAATATAATGCGCATTCAACGATCCTTGGGGCCCTTAGGTGGTGGTTAACGGGTTAATTTCATCGAAGGTCAAATTAGGGGTTGACGCCTGATTCAATCTCTCTATAATTCGCCCCACTTCCGGCGCAGACGGAAACGAAAAAGCCTTGCGAATCAACGAGTTGCAAGGTTTTGAGGGTGAGGTCAGCGAAGAAGTGGCGTCGATCAGGTTGATCGACAGCGGTGAGAAAAAAGAGTTTGACACGCGGTTGTAACGCTGTAGAATTCGCCTCCCGCTGACGAGCAACGCAGAGTTGATCGAGGCGCAAGTGGTTGAAGTGAATAAGGAAACTTTGAAACTT